>NZ_KN050684.1:0-385000 GCF_000745395.1 Thioalkalivibrio sp. ALJ1
AATCCATCAGAAACGGGCGGGTAGAACCACTACCCGCTACGCGACGCGCCTTGTCTCGGAAAACCTGGGGTACCAACGCGAGTGTGTACATTAATCAGTGTTTCCTTAACGCGGTGTCGACGATGCGTCGTCCACCGTGGTTCCCGAATGGTGATCGCGAATACGAACGGTGCCCAGTTCCGCACCGAACTCCTGACCCAAGGCCTGCACCACTGGGTCCTCGCGCATCGTCGTCTCGGCGCTAGCCTGACGTTCTGCCGAGGCGGCCGCAAGCCGCGCCGCCGGGGTCGTATCCAGGGGCTCGGACTGACTGACAATCTCCAGGCGCAGGGACTGGCCCAGGGCCTTTTCCAGTGCATCCTTCAGCCGCGTCTTGGCACGGTCCGTACAGAGCGTGCCCGGAGCCACCGCGATCACGACACGCTCGTTGTCATGCTTGCGGAGCTCGGCGTGCAGGGCGAGTTCGCGCACCGTGCCCATGGGCAGAGCCTCGGCAAACCGATGCCAGTCGAACATGCCGTCCGCCGCCATTTCCGGCGCCGGTGCATCGGGCGCTTTCGCCACAGGAGCGACCGGCGCCGCTTGGGCCTGAGCGCCATCCTCGGGCCGGGTCGCGTTGGGGCGCGGCTTCGATGGAGAAGTCTCTGGCTCGGGCTCTCTGACCTGCTCACGGGGTGGCGGCGCGGCAGCCTCATTCGAGGGTGCAGCCGAGGACGCGGCATGACTCGGGCTCGATGCGGCCCTACCAGCCGCCGCCGGATCCCGACCCGTCTGGTGGCCGCCTTCCCCTGCGGCCGGGGCAGGCTCCGGGCGGAACGCCAGCAAGCGCAGCAGCGTCATCTCAACACCCATGCGCGCATCCGGCGCATAGGGCAGATCGCGGACGCCGTGGATCAGGATCTGATAGGCCAGCTGAATCGTCTCCGGATCCACCCGGCCGGCGGCCTCATGCGCCCAGACCTGCGCCTCCTCGCCCGCCGCTGGTGGGGCTCCTGCAACCTGCTGCACTGCGACCTGATGCGCCAGCGCGGCCAACTCGTCCAGTAGACGCGACCAGTCGGGTCCCAGCGTATCCAACTCGGCTAGCCCCGCCAGCAGCGACGATCCATCCCCAGCAAACACCGCATCGAGTAGCCCCGCCAGGCGCGTGCGCGGTAGTAACCCGAGCATGTCGCAGGCGTCGGACTCGCTCAGGCGATCGCCGCCGTAGGCAATGGCCTGGTCAGTCAGGCTCAGCGCATCACGCATCGAGCCCTCGGCCGCCTCGCCCAGACGCAGCAGTGCACCCGGCTCCGCCTCTACGCCTTCGGCGGCGAGGATCTGGGTCAGGTGTTCGGCGATCATCGCCGGCGGCATCGGCTTCAGGTTGAACTGCAGACAGCGCGACAAGACGGTGACCGGCAGCTTTTGCGGGTCGGTAGTCGCCAGCAGGAACTTCACGTGTTCCGGCGGCTCCTCCAGCGTCTTCAACAAGGCGTTGAAGCTCTTCTCCGACAACATGTGCACCTCGTCGATCAGGTACACCTTGAAGCGCCCGGTCGTCGGGGCGTAGGAGACATTGTCCAGGAGTTCGCGGGTGTCATCCACCCGGGTGCGCGAGGCGGCATCCACCTCGATCAGATCCAGGTGGCGACCCTCGGCAATCTCGATGCAGGAACGGCACTCCCCGCAGGGTGTAGCGGTCACACCCGTCTCGCAGTTGAGGCAGCGGGCAAGGATACGGGCAATAGTGGTCTTGCCCACGCCACGAGTACCGGCAAACAGGTAGGCGTGATGCAGGCGATCGCCGCTCAGGGCATTGGCCAGGGCGCGCACCACGTGCGGCTGCCCGACCAGGTCCTCGAAGCGCGAGGGACGCCACTTGCGGGCCAGAACCTGGTGACTCATGCCTCCCCCGTCAGTGGAGTCTGTCGCGAACCGGGAAGCGGGGCCATCACCGCAGGAATCCGATCCGCTAGGAATAAGGTGGTGGCCCGCACCCGCCACACCCCGGCGCCCGACGCAGCTGCTACCGTTGCTCCCTTCCGGGCCTGGCGGGGTTCACAGCCTGTCGTCGCGAGGGGACTGATACGGACCACCATAACGCGGTCCGCGATTCGGGGTTTCCGAATCCGGGCGGCAAGCTTCCGCATTTCCGGCGAACGCGTCAACCTTGGAGGCCTGCATTGAAGGACAATCGCGACGATGAAGGCGGCCACCACCGTGATAGCCGTAGCCTAACAAGAGAATAGAAAACAAAAACTGGATCAATAATAAGCCAACCCTTATCTTGAGTCTCGTAGTCGGGCATCGGCCTGGCTGAACAACAATCTTCTCTCTGATTTACTGCAATCAACACTCGACATAAGGAGTACAACAAATGGAACTCGAAAACCGCGAAGGCCAGCGCATCCCGGACGTCACCTTCCGCTGCCGCAAGGACAACGACTGGAACGACGTTCACAGCAACGACCTGTTCAAGGGTCGCAATGTAATCGTGTTCGCCCTGCCGGGCGCGTTCACCCCGACCTGCTCCTCGGCCCACGTGCCGCGCTATAACGAGCTGGCCCCGGTGCTCAAGAAGCACGGCATCGACGAGATCGTCTGCATCTCGGTCAATGACGGCTTCGTGATGGAGGCCTGGCAGGCCGACCAGCAGGCCGAGCGTGTGACCTTCATCGCCGACGGTAACGGCGAGTTCACCGAGCAGATGGGCATGCTGGTCGACAAGAGCGACCTCGGCTTCGGCCACCGCTCCTGGCGCTACTCCATGCTGGTGCGCGACGGCGTGATCGAGAAGCAGTTCATCGAACCAGACGAGCCGGGCGACCCCTTCGTGGTCTCCGACGCCGACACCATGCTCGCTCATGTCGCACCGGATGCAGCCTGCCCCGAAGACGTGGTCGTCTTCACCAAGCCGGGCTGCCCCTACTGCGCCAGCGCCAAGGAGATGCTGGAGAACGCCGGTCTGGATTACGAAGAGATCATCCTGGGCCGCGACGCCAGCCTGCGCAGCCTGCGCGCCGCCACCGGCGCGATGACCGTCCCACAGGTGTTCGTGGGCGGCCACCGCATCGGCGGCTCGGACGATCTGCAGGAGTGGATCTCCCGCGAGAAGAAGGCGGCGTAAGTCGTCTGCCCCTCGGGGCGGGTTCTGTCCCGCCCCGGGTGGTCACCCGATCACTGGGTGGCCATCCGTGTCCGGATGCCGTCACACCCGGACGTCCGGACACGGATGACAGACCCTGACGACCGCACGGAATGCGGTCGTTATGTACCATTTTCACCGAACCCTTCGAGGAACCGACATGGAACACTACGACATCATCGTGATTGGCGGCGGCAGCGGCGGCCTGGCCGTGGCGGAACGTGCCGCCCCGCACGGCGCCCGCGTCGCCGTGTTCGATCCCAAGCCGCTGGGCGGCACCTGCGTGAACGAGGGCTGCGTGCCCAAGAAACTCACCTGGTACGCCGCAGAGCACATGTCGCATGCCCGCGAGGCCGGCGAATTCGGCGTGGATGTCGAGATCAAGGGCATCCGCTACGCCGAGCTGGCCAACAAGCGCCAGTCCATGCTGAAGGATCTGAACCAGTTCTGGTCCGGGCACCTGGAAAAACTGGGCGTGACCCACATCCCGGAGCGCGCCCGCCTGACCGGCAAGAACCAGGTGGTCAGCGACAGCGGCACCGAATACACCGCCAAGCGCATCGTGCTGGCGATGGGCGGCGCGCCGATCGTGCCACCACTGGAGGGCGCCGAACTGGGCGCGACCTCCGACGACTTCTTCGAATGGACCAAGCTGCCGGAATCCATCGCCGTGATCGGCGCCGGCTACATCGGCCTGGAGATGGCCGGCATGCTGCGCTCCATGGGCGTGAACACCGACGTGGTCGCCATGGAGGACCGCGTGCTGGAGATGTTCGATCCGATGATCTCGCAGGTGCTGGACCAGCACATGGAGCACCAGGGCATCGACCGCCACCTGGGCGTGAAGGTCGCCGGCCTGAGCGGCAAGCCTGGCGCAGTGACCGTCAAACTCGAAGGCGGCCAAGAGCTGGGCCCCTATGAAAAGGTCCTGTGGGCCGTCGGCCGCAAGCCGGCCACCGCCAACATGGGCCTGGAAGAGGTCAGCGTCGAGATCGCCCGCGGGGGCATCATCCCAGTCGACGAGTGGCAGGCGACCAATGTCGAGGGCATCTATGCCCTTGGCGACATCATCGGCAAGGGCCCGCTAACGCCGGTGGCAATCGCGGCCGGCCGCCGTCTGGCCGACCACTGGTACGCGCCGGAGTCCAACCCGGTGCCAGTCGACTACGACCAGATCCCGACGGTCACCTTTACCCACCCGACCGCGGGCATGGTCGGACTGACCGAACCGCAGGCCGTGGACAAGCACGGGGACACCGTCCGCATCTACGAAACGCAGTTCGGCGGCCTCAACCGCGCCTTCGCGGAGGGCGAGGTACCGCCGGTCGCGATGAAGCTGGTATGCGCCGGAGACGACGAAAAGGTGGTCGGCATCCACATGATCGGCGCGAACGTCGACGAGATGTTGCAGGGCTTTGCGGTGGCGGTCCGCATGGGCGCCACCAAGCGCGACCTGGACCTGACCATCCCGCTACACCCCACCAGCGCCGAGGAACTGGTCACCCTCAAGGAAGGCCGTCCAGGCCGCCAGAAAGGGCTTTCTAAGGCCGCCTGAAGCCCACACCACCACTCCCTGAAAGAAAATGCCGCCCCGGTGCAACGACCGGGGCGGCGTCGTTTTGTGCAGCCGATCAGGTTCTCACCCTTAAATCTGGCCTACACTTGCAGATTCAAACAATCCGCAAGGAGAGAAAACATGCTGGGATGGGCACTACTATTTCTGATTATCGCGATTGTCGCAGGCGCCCTCGGACTGAGCGGTATTGCCGGGGCCGCGACGCAAATCGCGTGGATCCTGTTCATCGTAGGGCTGATCCTGGCGGTCGTCTTCTTCATCACCGGCAGGCGCCCCCCGCTGTAGCCGACCCCCAGGCAGGCCAGGCGACCGCGCACGCAATCGCACGCTCTTGCTCAATGTGCTTTTGCGCGCGCCAACCGCCGAACATGGACGTTGCACTACGGAACCGCCCCATGCGGGCGGCCGCTCACTATATGCAGGAGCACCACCGCCCCTGCATCCCACCGCTCGGAGCTTCGCTCCCCATCGTCTCTGATCCCGCGTTGCGGCCTTGCCCGTAGACCTACCCCCAATTACGTACTGGTTTCGGAGCAATCGGGAATACCAACGCAGCCCGACCGATTGATCTGCGCCCACTGTGAAGGCCCAAACTTGAACACAAAAAACACGCCGCCCAAGCAAAGTGCCGGGGCGACGCACCCGATGAGCCTGGGGGCAACACGCAGGTTTCCCCCTTCGGCATCATGGATCGCTAGAATCTCCAGCCGACTGACGCCGTGAAGGCATCGATCTTGTAGTCACTGTCGAAATCGTAGCGTTCGTATTCGGCACGGATCAGGAACGCATTCAAGTTCACCTGCATCCCAACCCCGTAGACCGGATCGAAGCCGTCCTGGCTACGCAATGTACGCCCCTCATCTCCAAGGTTCCCACGTACGTCCGCGTCCCATTTCGCGGCCCCGACCTTCGCGAAGGCCTCTACGTAAGGCCCGATCGGCAACTTACCCAGCACACTGGCACCATAGGCGCTGGAACGAATACTCGAGTTCGCTCCATCTTCACTCCCTCGCAGCGTCACCTCACCTAGATCCGAATAGAACCCCTCGACCGCCAAGTACTGATTGAAGTTGTAGCCCACAAAACCACGCCAGACATTGTCGTCATCATCAATACTGAAGTCCGACGCGCCTGAGCCAATAAAATCAGACACCTCGTCACGGTCATTCTCCAACGATCCAAAACCTGTACCCAAGCCCATATAAAAACCGGACGTCCGATCCCGATCTTGCTGAGCTCGATCCCGATCCTGCTGAGCCAGAACAGCCTGAGATCCGAAAAGAAAAAGTGTCGACACCGCAACACTGGCAAACATATTTCGCTTCATTTATGTCTCCTGAAAAACGGGCGGTTTAATAAAATGAATGGAGCAACCACGCGCACGGTTATTCTTCACGAATAACCCATAATGGGGAAGACCTAATTATTGAACCGAATCATAAAACTTAATGGCCCTGACGACATGAATTTCAATTGTTGATCAGGCGCACATCGCCCTTAACCTAAGTTGTTCTGGAGACCCCCGCCCATAGAGGTAGCTCAACACATCGATCAGTATTTCGCTAAAACAAAAAGGCTGAGGCGCAAGTCACCATCCGCTCATGGCCACCCGCGCCCCAGCCTTGTCCTTCAGCCCTCAGGCAAACCCTGACTACCGATTAATCCATACGAACCGGGTTTCCATCCCGATACTCGTCGTAAGCTTCCTCCTCGTACTGCTCCTCGTTCTCTTCCTCTTCGCGTTCGATCTCGTCCTCCTCACGGAGATCCTCGATCCATCCGCGCGCCTCATCGCCTGACTCGTCCACTGCATCGACAGCCTCTTCGAACGCATCATCCGCCTGTTCGCCCGTATCCGTATCGGAACAACCCACCATCACCACGAGACCTACTGCGGCAACACACGCCACCACCGCTCGCGCTCCGTAGGTCTTAGGACTTTTCTTCATGGCGAACCTCTTCCATTAGTTCGTTGATCCTGGATGCAACCTTCTCTCGGCTTTCCCCGTACTTCTCGCGAATTCGGGCTGCCAACTCGTCGAGATTCCCTTCGGCCTCCATCAACTCGTCATCATTCAGACGCGCCCATTCCTGCTTCAGCCTGGCCTGGAGACGCTGGCTCCGACCCTTGATCTGATCTTTGTTCATTTTTCATTCCTTTCGTATTCAAATGCATTAAAGAATTTATAAATTTCCATCCTGCGGCCTACTGAAGATAGACTTCAGCCGGGACTCAATGTGCCGATAAAAAGGACAGAACTGAGAACTGAAACACGCTGCACGCCTAAAACCGTGCCCAACATCAAACAATCAAACGATCCATGTCTTCGATCTGGATCGTTCCATCTTTCCAATGGGCCAGGCCCGCGTGCGCTATGGACTGAAGGAACGGCTCACACGCACGGCGGAGATCCGGAGTGCACCCCAAGCACAGGTTGATTCGTAGGGAAATGCAGCTCATCGGATGGATGCTGCAACCGCGCCCGGATCTCGAGGAGGAAGTGCGCCAGGCGAGCGCATTGATCAACCCGCACGAGGATGCAACGGTCCGGTGTTGGTACCAGGATCTCCTTGAGTTCGGGTTACGCTAGGGAGACGTGTCACGCATCGAAACACTGGGTGTTACGATGCGTAACGTCTATCAGGAAGGTCTCTCAGGCAAGCGACTGATTCCCAAACTTGAAGATTGATGGCGTGCTTTTTGCATCGGGCGAACAAGTTTCTTGAACCCGTTCACCTTGGGATGCCGCACCGCCATGGCCGACGCGCTCGACAGCACCCGGGAATTCCTCGGCGCTCATGCTCCGTTCGACCAGCTCGAAGCGGACGCGCTGGAGTTCCTGCTCCCACGCCTGGAGAGCCGCTTTTACGCGCGCGGCGCACGTATTACCGATCCCGAGGGCGGTCCGGCCCAACGCTTCCATATCATTCGCCAGGGCCGCATCCGGGGCGAATCGCCCAGTGAGGACGAACAGCTTTCCGGCAAGGCCTGGGAGTTGATCCCTGGCGAGTGCTTCCCGATCGGCGCTCTGCTGGGCCGCCGGGCGGTACACACCGTTCATCGGGCGGCGGAAGACACCGTCTGCCTGGAGCTGAGCCTGGAGGATTTCGACCGTCTGCGCGGGCGTTCCCGGGTGTTCAATGACTTCTGCACCCGACGCCTCGCGAACCTGCTGGACCGCCTGCAACAGGGCATGGACACCCTGTCTGCTCGCGACAGCGGTGCCGGCCAGCTGAACACACCGCTCGCGTTGCGCATTGCGCGAGGCCCCGTGGTCTGCCGCCCGGACACCCATCTGCGGGATGTTCTGACGCAGATGCGCGACGAGCGCGTCGGCTCCGTGGTCGCAACCGACGACCAGCAACGTCCGGTCGGCATCTTCACCCTGCACGACCTGCTCTCTCGGGTCGCACTGGCCGATGTCGACCTGGATACGCCCGTGCAGGCGGTCATGACCCCCGACCCGGTGGCGCTGGAGGAAAGCACGCCCGGCTTCGAAGGTATCGAGGCGATGACCGAACACGGGATGACGCACCTGTGCGTAGTGCGCGACGGGCGGTTGGTCGGCGTGCTGGGCGAACGCGACCTGTTGACCAGCCAACCACTGACGCTGGACGGGCTGGTGCGCGAGATCCGCCGAGCGGACAGCGTCGCCGCGATTGCCGAACGCCTGCGCCAAGTGCCACGGCTGATCGAATCCATCGTCGGGCAGGGGGCCGAGGCCGATCAGGTCCTGCGTCTGATCACGCGTCTGAACGAGCACGCGACTCGCCGCGTGCTGGCCCTGCTGCGTCCCGAGCATGAGGCCATCGAGGGCATCGAGTTCACCTGGCTGGCGTTCGGCTCTCAGGCCCGTGAGGAACAGGCCCTGGTGACCGACCAGGACAACGGCATCCTGTTCGACGCGGAAGCCGATGACGCCGACGCCATCCGCGAGCGGCTGCTGCCCTACGCCAAGGCGGTGAATCAGGCGCTGGCCGAATGCGGTTTCACGCTATGCCCAGGCAACATCATGGCGGGCAACCCGGAATGCTGCCTGAGCGGCGAGGAGTGGGATCAGCGTTTCACCCGCTGGATCGAGCAAGGTACCCCGGAGCATCTGCTGAAGAGCAGCATCTTCTTCGATCTTCGTGCGGTAGACGGCAACACGGGGCCGGTCGAGGCCCTGCGCACCCGCCTGCTGCAAAAGACTGCCTTCAACAGTCGCTTCCGCCGCCAGATGGCCGCCAATCAACAGATGTTCCGCCCACCCCTGGGCCTGTTCGGAGAGATCAAGAGCGGCGCCAAGGGTATCGACATCAAGAAACAGGGCCTGACGCCGTTCGTGGATGGCGCGCGGGTCATCGCACTGGCCGCCGAGCTACCGGCCACCCGCACCCACGACCGCCTGGACCAGGCGGTCACCGCCGAAGTCATGCGCGAGGGCGACGCACGCGATTACCACGCCGCCCTGCGCTATCTGCAGATGTTGCGCCTGCGGGCCCAGCAGAAGGCCATGCGCGAAGGGCGCGACGACGACAACCGAATCCGGCCGGAGGAACTGGGCACTCTTGAGGGACGCATCCTCAAGGAGTCCTTCCGGCAGGCTCGCAAGCTGCAAGGCCAGCTTGAAGTGCAGTACCAGCTGTGACGAATCGCATAGACGAGTCACGGCGAACAATAAAACCTATGAGAGGAGCAACGTTATGTCACAAGAAGACCTGAGCCGGCAGGCCTACTGGCGCGCGCACCTGCGCCTGTTGGCAATCTGCCTCGCCGTCTGGTTTCTCGTGTCCTTTGGGCTGGGGATCATTCTGGCCGCGCCGCTGAACGCATTCTCAATCGGCGGCTACCCACTGGGCTTCTGGTTTGCTCAGCAGGGCGCGATCTACACCTTCATCGCCGTGATCTTCGTTTATGCCTGGCGCATGAACGTCCTGGATCGCAAGTTCAACGTCCACGAGGAGTAAGACTGTCATGGATCAACAGCTTCTAAGTCTGCTCGTGGTCGGGGCGACATTCGCCCTGTACATCGGCATCGCCATCTGGGCGCGGGCCGGTTCGACCAGCGAGTTCTACGTTGCCGGACGCGGCATCAACCCAGTCGCCAACGGCATGGCCACGGCCGCGGACTGGATGTCCGCTGCTTCGTTCATTTCCATGGCCGGCCTGATCGCCTTCCTCGGTTTCACCGGGGGTGCCTACCTGATGGGCTGGACCGGCGGCTACGTGCTGATGGCCCTGCTGCTGGCGCCGTACCTGCGCAAGTTCGGGAAGTTCACGGTGCCGGAGTTTATCGGTGATCGGTTCTACTCGAAGGTCGCGCGTGTGGTCGCGGTGATCTCGCTGCTGGCCATGTCCATCACGTACGTGATCGGGCAGATGCGCGGTGTGGGGATCGCGTTCTCCAACATCCTCGAAGTGCCGCTGGCCATCGGTCTGATGTCGGGTATGGCGGTGGTGTTCATCTACGCGGTGCTCGGCGGGATGAAGGGGATTACCTACACCCAGATCGCGCAGTACGTGATCATGATCTTCGCCTACACGGTGCCGGCGGTCTTCATCTCGCTGACGCTCACCGGCCAGGTGTTCCCGCAGATCGGCCTGGGTTCCACCCTGCAGGGTCAGGACACCTACCTGCTGGAGGCCCTGGACCAGACCATGGTGGATCTTGGCTTCACCATGTACTCGGCCACCGAGGGCGGCATGAGCATGCTCAACATGTTCCTGCTGACGATGGCGCTGATGATCGGTACCGCCGGTCTGCCGCACGTGATCATCCGGTTCTTTACCGTGCCGCGTGTGCGCGATGCGCGTAAGTCCGCCGGCTGGGCGCTGGTCTTCATCGGCATCCTCTACACCACCGCCCCGGCGGTCGGTGCGATGGCAATCTGGAACCTGGTCAACACCGTGCATCCGGGCGAGATCGGCACCGAGGAAGGCCACCTGGCCTACGAGGACAAGCCGGCCTGGATGGAGCGCTGGGAACAGACCGGTCTGCTCGCGTTCGAGGACAAGAACGAAGACGGTGTCATCCAGTACTACAACGAGGACAACGAAGAGTTCGCCGCGATGGCGGAAGAGGAATACGGCTGGGCCGGTTCCGAGATCGTGACCCTCGACCGCGACATCATGGTGCTGGCCAACCCCGAGATCGCCGGGCTTCCGGGCTGGGTGATCGCGCTGGTTGCAGCCGGTGGTATCGCGGCGGCCCTGTCGACCGCGGCCGGGTTGTTGTTGG
This sequence comes from Thioalkalivibrio sp. ALJ1, assembly GCF_000745395.1. Classification (NCBI taxonomy): domain Bacteria; kingdom Pseudomonadati; phylum Pseudomonadota; class Gammaproteobacteria; order Chromatiales; family Ectothiorhodospiraceae; genus Thioalkalivibrio; species Thioalkalivibrio sp. ALJ1. The sequence goes on from NZ_KN050684.1 coordinate 10,925, forward strand.
CGATCTCGTCATCCATCTCGCATGACTTGCTGAAGGGGGTCTTCATGCCCCGAATCAGTGAGAAAAACGAGTTGCTGGCGGGACGTATCGCCATGGCAGGTGCCATCCTGTTCGCTGGCTACCTGGGGTTAAATCCACCAGGCTTCGCAGCCGAGGTGGTCGCACTCGCCTTCGGTCTCGCCGCGGCGTCGCTCTTCCCGACCCTGATGATGGGCATCTTCATGAAGAAGATGAACAAGGAAGGCGCAATCGCCGGCATGCTGGTCGGTCTGGGTACCACCCTGCTGTACATCTTCACGTACAAGGGTTGGTTCTTCTTCTCCGGCACCGCCATGCTCCCGGATAACCCGGACGGCTGGCTGCTGGGTGTAAACCCGACCGGCTTCGGCGCCATCGGCGCGGTGTTTAACTTCGTCACGGCCTACATTGTGATGAAGATGACCAAGGAGCCGCCGCAGGACATCCAGGATCTGGTGGAAAGCGTGCGCGTACCGCGTACCGAGAGCTGATGGACGACCCCTTCATGCCAGGCTTCAACGGCATGAAGGGGTCCCCACCACCATGACTGGATGGACATTCAGTTGTACCAACGACGGGGTCGGCTCGGGATTTCCTAGCCGACCCTTTCTGTCTCCGAGGCTTCTAACCGTCTCGGGGACAACCGGCAATCGATCACGCTATGGTCGGTTGCCGGTTGTCCCGACCCTCAACCCTCCCATACGGACCTCGCATGAACGGTGAACTCGAAGAGATCCGCGAGTTTCTCGATCGCTGCCCGGACCTGGCCACCTTGCCGGAGGCCAGCCGAGGCGCACTGGTGCGTCGGCTCGTCCTGCGCTACCTGCGCCAAGGCAGCGACTTTCCGCCGGAGGCCGAGCCGGGGCTGTGGATCGTACGCACCGGCACAGTGGAGATCCGTGACGAGCGCGACACCCTGCGCGACCGCCTCGGCGAGGGCGATGCCGCCCACATCCCCGATGCCCCGAACAACGCCGTGGGCACGGTCACCGAGGACGCACTGATCTATCACCTGCCGCGTGATCGCGCTCGTGAACTGGCCGCGCAGGATGGTGCCATCGCCGAGTATCTCGCCGACGATGCGCCACGCCCCCTCAACGCGCGCCGCGATACGGCAGGGACCGGCGGCGACCGCAGCCTGCTCACCACTCCAGTGCGGGCGCTGATGAGCGCGGATCCGGTACTGGGTGTCACCACCCTTAGCCTGCGCGACGCCGCGCGCCTGATGGACCGCGCCGACATCTCGGCCCTGCTGCTGCACACCCCGGACCGCCCGCGCGAGCCTTGCGGCATCCTCACGGACACCGACCTGCGCCGCGCACTCGCCCGAGGCGAGGATCCGCAACGGCCCGCGGGCGAATGCATGGCCTCTCCGCTAACCACCGTGACTCGCGGCACCCCGGCGTTCGAGGCCTTGCTGCTGATGGCCCGGCATGACATCCACCACCTACCCGTGGTCGACGATCAGGGCTCGGCACTGGCCGGCATCCTCTCCAGTACGGACCTGATCCGCCACCAGGGCACCAGTGCCGTCTACCTGGTCCGCGACCTGCGTCGGGCCGATGACCTTGCCGCCCTCAAGAACGTCATGCAGGCCCTGCCCCAGCTTCAAGTCCAGCTCGTAGAGGCCGGTGCGGATGCCACCCAGATCACCCAGACCATCACCACGGTGATCGACACCCTGACTCAGCGCCTGATTGAGCTGTTTGAGCGTGATCATGGCTCCGCCCCCTGCGGCTACGCCTGGCTCGCCAGCGGCAGCCAGGGGCGCCTGGAACAGACGGTATTCACCGACCAGGACACCGCTCTCATCATCGCCGACGATGCGCCGCCTGGGGCCGACGACTGGTTCGCCCAGCTCGCCGGGCACGTCACCTCGGGTCTGGACGCCTGCGGCATTCGGGCCTGCCCCGGTGATGTCGACCCGACCCACCCGGACTGGCGCCGCCCGGCCGCCGACTGGGCGCGGGAGATTGAGCGCGTCCTGCACCACCCGGCTCCACGCGACGCCATGCTCGCGACCCATTACCTTGATATGCGCGTAATCCACGGCGAGACGGACCTGTACGAACCCCTGCGTCGGCGCGCCCTGGAGGCGGGTCAACGTCACGAAGCCCTGCTGACCGCCCTGGCCGATCAGGCCCGCGACCTCCCCACCCCACTTGGCTTCTTCCGCCAGTTCGTATTGGAAGACAGCGGCGAACACGCCGACACCCTGGACCTGAAGATGCGCGGCCTGCTGCCGATCGTCGCCATGGCCCGGGTATTTGCCCTGAACGCCGGCAGCCGGGCGCACGGCACGGTGGATCGCCTGCGCGCAGCGACCCGCGCCGGGGTCATCGGCGAGGCCACTGCCGACAACCTCATCGATGCCTGGCACTACATCGCCGGGCTGCGGGCGCGCCACCAGGCCGCCCAGATCCGCAGCGGCGTGGCACCGGACAACGCGCTGGACCCGACACAACTGTCCACCCTGGAACGCAGCCACTTGAAGACCGCCTTCCGTCTGGTGAGCGATGCGCGCAAGACGACGCTGGCCAACGCCGAACGGGTTCACGGCTAATGCATCCGCCCATCTGATGGAATGCCACCTGCACAACAACGACTGGCTGCGTCCACCCGGTCACTGGCGCTTCTGCCACAAGCGCCGCCAAGCAGCCCACCAGGCACCACCCGGCGCACTGCGCGATTGCATGGAGACCCCGCTGCCCAATGCCCGGCAGCCGGTCGGGACGGCGCGCTTCCTGGCAGTGGACCTGGAAACGACCGGCCTGGATCCAGAACGCGACCGCATACTCAGCCTCGGCTGGGTGGCGCTGGAGGGCCCACGCATTGATCTGGCGACCGCCGACCAGCGGCTGGTGCGCGCCGAGGGCCTGGTACCCGAGGCCAGCGCAGTCATCCACCGCATCACTGATCAACAGGCGGCCGGGGGCGTGGCACTGGACGAGGCCCTGGAGGCCCTGTTCCAGGCGCTCGCGGGCCACATCATGGTGGCGCATCACGCGGCCCTGGAAATCGGTTTCCTGGAACAGGCCTGCCAGCGGCTGTACGGCGTGCGCCCGCCGCTCGCCATCGTGGATACGCTGCGCCTGGCAGAGACGGCCCTGCGTCGCGCCGGACAGCCCATCCCGGCGCACGGGCTGCGGCTGCACACCCTGCGGGCACGCTACAACCTTCCGGCCTACCGGGCCCACGACGCGCTGTTCGACGCGATCGCTGCGGGCGAGCTATTCGCCGCGCTGCTGAGTCGCCAATCACCGGACGGAGACCTGCCACTCGGGCGCGTCCTGTTCCGTCCTGCGTGGCTCTGGTGAGCGCGGCCAATCGCCCGCTCGCATGCTATCCTCGCACCCACCAACGGAGGTGCCCATCCGGCATCCCGCCAACGAATACAAAAAACCGTTCTGGAGGCCCTGATGAGTGACAACATCGAGTCCACCCTCACCGAGACGCGCCACTTTGCGCCGCCGGCGGAGTTCACCGAAAACGCCCGCCTGAAGCCGGAGGACCTCGAAGCCCTGCACAAAAAGGCCGCCGCCGACTACGAGGGCTTCTGGTGCGACCTCGCGCGCGAGAAGATCGACTGGCAGACGGAGTTTACCGAGGGCCTCGACGAGTCAAACGCGCCGCGTTACAAGTGGTTCGCCGACGGGCGCATGAACGTGTCCTACAACTGCATCGACCGCCACCTGGAGGTACGCGGAGACAAGACCGCGATCATCTTCGAGGCGGAGAACGGCCAGACCCGCAAACTGACCTACCGCGACCTCTACAACGAGGTCGGCAAGCTCGCCAACGCACTCAAGACTATGGGCATGGAGAAAGGCGACCGGGTCGTCATCTACATGCCGATGAACGCCGAGGCGGTGATCGCGATGCAGGCCTGCGCCCGCATCGGTGCGATCCACTCGGTGGTGTTCGGTGGCTTCTCCGCCGATGCGCTGCGCGACCGGATTGTGGACTCCGGTGCCAAGCTGGTGATCACCGCCGACGGCGGCGAGCGCGGCGGCAAGGTCGTGGGGCTCAAAGCCAACGTCGACAAGGCCCTGGACTCCAACCCTGGCGATGTGGAGAAGGTCGTGGTCTGCAAGCGCGCCGGCAACGACGTCTCCATGCGGGACGAGCGTGACGTCTGGTGGGAGGATGCGGTGGACGGCGAGTCCGTCGACTGCGAGCCGGAGTGGGTGGAATCCGAACACCCGCTGTTCCTGCTCTACACCTCCGGCTCCACCGGCAAGCCCAAGGGTATTCAGCACTCCAGCGCCGGCTACCTGCTGGGGGCCATCATCACCAACCAGTGGGTATTCGACCTGCAGGGCGACGATGTCTACTGGTGCACCGCGGATGTCGGCTGGATCACCGGCCACACGTACGTCGCCTATGGTCCGCTGGCCGTCGGTGCCACCCAGGTCATCTACGAAGGCACCCCGACCGTCCCCGACGCCGGGCGCTGGTGGAAGATGTGCCAGGACCACGGCGTAACCGTGTTCTACACCGCCCCCACCGCGATCCGCGCGCTGATGAAGGCCGGCCCGGACCTGCCGAAACAGTACGACCTGTCCAAGCTGCGCCTGCTGGGCACGGTCGGCGAGCCGATCAACCCCGAGGCCTGGATGTGGTACTACACCGCTGTCGGCCAGGAACGCTGCCCGATCGTCGATACCTGGTGGCAGACCGAAACCGGCGCCAACATGATCGCCCCGATCCCCGGCGCGACCACGCTGGTCCCCGGCTCCTGCACCCAGCCACTGCCGGGTGTCGAGGCCGACGTGGTTGACGAGAACGGCAACAGCCTGCCGGCGGACCAGGGCGGCTACCTCGTAATCAAGAAGCCGTGGCCGCACATGCTGCGTACCATCTGGGGCGACGACCAGCGCTACAAGGACACCTACTACCCGAAGTTCGACGGCAAGTACTACCTGGCCGGCGACTCCGCCCGCCGCGACGCGGAAGGCAACTTCTGGATCATGGGCCGCATCGACGACGTGCTGAACGTCTCCGGCCACCGCATGGGCACCATGGAGGTCGAATCCGCCCTGGTCGCGCACAAGGAGGTCGCCGAGGCCGCCGTGGTCGGCCGCCCGCACGACGTGAAGGGCGAGGCCATCGTCGCCTTCGTGATCCTGCAGGGCGACCGCCTGACTGGTAACGAGGCCGAGGAGATGGTCAAGGAACTGCGCAACTGGGTTTCCGACCAGATCGGCCCGATCGCCAAGCCGGACGACATCCGTTTTGCCGACGGCCTGCCCAAGACCCGCTCCGGCAAGATCATGCGCCGCCTGCTGCGCTCCATCGCCAAGGGCGAGGAAATCACCTCCGACACCTCCACACTGGAGAACGAGGCCGTGATCCCGCAGCTCCAGGGCAAGGCCTGAGCCCCGGGCCGAGGGCCCACGCCCCGGCCCTGTTGTTCCCGTAGGAGGTCAGCCCCCTGGCCGATAGGGCGCCGGATCGGCCCTCATCGGCCAGGGGGCTGGCCTCCTACCATTCCGGGGTATCATTCGTCACCACAAGCCCTTACCCATATCGACACACCCCAGGCCGCCCTTACCCATGAGCCCCCTCCCCGTCATTGCGGGGAGCGCAGCGACACGGCAACCACCCCCTCCCCGTCATTGCGAGGAGGCGAAGCCGACGTGGCAATCTCCATCCAGAACCACCGGGGGTGAAAATGCCGCCGTGCCAGCGTTCAGAGGTTGCTTCGTCGCTGCGCTCCTCGCAATGACGGGGAGGAGGGCTCCGCCTCCTCGCAATGACAGGAAGGAGGGGTATCATTTGTAAACACGCCCTTCCCGTACCCGTATCGGCAAACCCCAGGCCAGTCCCCGCATGAGCACCCACCACTCCGACGACCACAAGGACCAACCCCAAGCCCCGCGCCTGCGTGTGCTGCTGGGCGAGGTCACGGCAATGGGCCCAGGCAAGGCCATGCTGCTGGAGGCGATCCGCGATAAGGGTTCGATCTCGGCGGCTGCCCGCAGTGTAGGGATGTCGTATCGCCGCGCCTGGGACCTGGTCGAGACCATGAACCAGAGCTTCCGGGAACCCGTCGTGGCCACCGCCAAGGGCGGCGCTGGGGGTGGCGGGGCTCAGGTCACCGACTTTGGCGAGACGGTGCTTGGGCGCTATCGCGACATGGAACGCCAAGCCTGCGAGGCCCTGCGCGACGAGCTGCACGCCTTCGCCGACTTCCTCGCCGACGACCACAAGCCGTAACCTTGACGGGTCTCCCCCAGCGCCGCATGATTGCGCCAATCGATATGCAAACTAAAATATAACGAACCGGGCACCCATCCTGACAAGAAGTCCGTCACTGCGAGGAGCCACGCGACGAAGCAGTCTCCCAACGGAACCACCCAAACCCTCTACAACCCGCACCCACAGGGAACAAACCCACAGCATGCACCTGCGCGCCCTCCTCCTGACGCTGCTCCTCCTGCTACCGGGCCTTTCCAGCGCCAACGGGCCGCTGACCATCGCCGCCGCCTCCGACCTGCGCTTCGCCCTGGACGAGATCCTGGACGCCTACCGCGAGGCCCATCCGGAAGACGCGGTACGCGTCACCTACGGCTCCTCCGGGCGCATGACGACGCAGATCCTGAACGGCGCGCCCTACGACCTCTTCTTCTCCGCCGATATCGCCTACCCGCAGCGGCTCTACGCGGAGGGTGCCGCCGTCACCGAGCCGTCCGTCTATGCGATCGGCCGCATCGTGCTGTGGAGTAACCGCATGGAAACCTCAGAGATGATGCTGGAAGACCTGCTAGGCGACGACATCCGCCGCGTGGCGATCGCATCGCCCAGCCACGCGCCCTACGGCGTGCGCGCGATGGAGGCACTCAAGTCCGTTGGCGTCTGGGACGACCTGCAGCCGAAGATCGTCAATGGCGACAACATCGCCCAGACCGCGCGCATGGTGCAGGCCGGCGGCGCGGACATCGGGATCATCGCCTTGTCGCTCGCCAAGTTCCCCGATCTGGCCGAGCACCCGCACCACCTGATAGACGACGCCCTGCACGAACCACTGACCCAGGGTTTCGTGATTACCCGCCGCGGCAAGGACAAGGACTCGGCCCACCGCTTCGCCGAGTACATGAATCGCGACACCGCACGGGACATCATGCGCCGCTACGGCTTTGTCATGCCCGACGATGAAGCCGCCGAGAACGCCTCCAAAGGCGCCGACCGCGAGGCTATGTAGAGCTGTATGTTCGACCTGAGCCCCACGGACTGGATGGCGATCGAGGTCACCCTAAAGCTCGCGCTCTACACCACGCTGATCCTGCTGGTGATCGCCACGCCGATCGCCTGGTGGCTGGCCAACGGGCGCGGCTCGCCCGGCGTGCGCACCGCGGTGCAGGCCCTCGTCGCCCTGCCGCTGGTGCTGCCGCCCACCGTGCTCGGCTTCTACCTGCTGGTGCTGCTCGGCCCGGCCGGGCCGGTCGGCAGCACGCTGGAGAGCTGGGGCCTGAACCACCTGGCCTTTACCTTTCAGGGCATCCTCATCGGCTCGGTAATCTACTCCCTGCCGTTCGCGGTGCAGCCGCTGCAACAGGCCTTCGCCAACCTCGGCCGCCGCCCGGTGGAGATCGCCGGCTCGCTGGGCGCCGGGCGCATCGACCGCTTCGTCACCGTGATCCTGCCGATGACCCGCGGCGGCTTCATCGTCGCCGCCACGCTCGCCTTCGCCCACACCCTCGGCGAGTTCGGCGTGATTCTGATGCTGGGCGGCGCAATCCCCGGCGAGACCCAGGTGCTGTCCATCCTGATCTACGACCACGCCGAGGCGATGGACTTCGACTCCGCCCACCGCCTGTCCTTCGGGCTGCTGATCTTCGCCTTCGCCGTGCTGTTCATCGTCTACGCGATCAACCGCCGCTTCGACACGGTGCGCCTGTGACCCGGCCCGCGCCCGACACGCTGCGCATAAAGGCCCGGCTGGAACGCCCCGGCTTTGCGCTGGACGTGGACACCGCCTTCCCACTGGAGGGCGTCACCGCCCTGTTCGGCCGCTCCGGCTGCGGCAAGACCACGCTGCTGCGCATCATCGCCGGGCTGGAACACCCGCCCGGCGGCGAGGTGCACTTTCGCGATACCGCCTGGCAGTCCGGCAAGACCTTCGTCCCGCTGCACCGCCGCCGCGTCGGCCTCGTGTTCCAGGAATCCACCCTGCTCCCGCACCTGTCCGTAAGCGGCAACCTGCTCTACGGCTACAAGCGCACGCCGGAGCCCCTGCGCCGCCTGCACCTGGACGAGGTCGCCCGCCTGCTCGGCATCGACGACCTGCTGGAACGCCGCGCCGACCAGCTCTCCGGCGGCCAGCGCCAGCGCGTCGCCCTCGGCCGCGCCCTGCTCACCAGCCCCGACCTGCTGCTGCTCGACGAACCGCTGAACGCCCTGGACACCCAGACCAAGCGCGAGATCATGCCCTTCCTCGCCCGCCTCGCCGAGGAGACCGGCATCCCCAGCCTGCTCGTCACCCACGCCCCGGACGAGGTCGAACGCCTCGCCACCCGCGTCGCCTTCATGCACGACGGCCAGCTCGAACGCCTGGAACCCCTGCGCGAGGCGCTGGCCCGCGCCGACTCCCCCCTATTCCGCGACGAAGGCGCCGTCTCCGTCCTGCAAGGCGAACTGGGCCCGGCCGACGCCCACGGCCTGCACCCCTTCGGCCCGCCCGAGGCCCGCTACCGTGTACCATCCAGCCCCGGCGCCACCAACGGCGCCGGCCGCCCGGCCCGCCTGCGCATCGACGCCCGCGACGTCTCCATCGCCCTGACGCCGCCCCAGGACGTCTCTATCCTCAACATCATCCCCGTCACCATCGAGTCCCTCGACGAGGCGCCTGGACACCACGGGCCCGCGCGCGTCCTCGCCGTGTGCCGACAGGACGACGGGCAGACGTTAATGGCGGAGTTGACGCGGCTGTCCACCGCACGGCTGGGCCTCCACCGCGGCGCCCGCGTTCACGCTCTCGTCAAGGCTGTTGCCTTTCTCGACTGAGCGGCTTCCACGTACGCCTCGAATCGGACCATCCACGGACCGGCTCGCAAACCCACAACGCTCGTGCCAGAATCCAGCTAACTGCCATGCAAGACGGCGCAGACCCAGCCTGCCGCCTCCCGCAGCCTGTCTACGCCGCAACCCATCTAGGATCTATCGTCACCAATGCACAATAACCCGCTGAATACACGCCCTTTCCTGCCGCCGCCTGATCCGGGATATATAGCGAGCGCATTCAACCAACATCCGTGCGCGCTATCTAATCACTGTTAGCGGTCACCACAAATGGGGAGAGAGATGGAAGATTCCAAGACGCACTACTATGTGGAAGTTAATGAACCCGAGGGTGGAGAGTATTACGTCGGTCCCTTCGGGGAAGCCGGAGACAGTTTTTCGCATGGTCGCGCCGCAATTGACTGGGTATACAGGCAAGTCGGTTTGTTAAAGGTCGCTAACCCAGATGCGGAGCTGGTCAAGCATCGATGGCACTACCAAGAAAGTGAGCACGGTTTCGACGACCCAACAGTGGAAATCGCTGTCGAAATTGCGGGCTATCGAATGGAAATCAAAAGTCTCCGTCCCCCTGCGTTCTGCAACGTTATTGAAGAGCCGGTTCAACGAAAGTCGGCCGTTGAAAGCCTCTAACAATCGCCTCTAGGCGACCCGCAAAAGCGCCGCGAGTTTTCTGGTTCTATTGGGCTTCAGTGCGCCGCTTTTGCGGTCGCCTGAGCCGAGCTGTTAGATCAATAAGGCGAGAAGGAGGGACGACTTATGGCAGCCAGAAAATACAACATGGACCTTTAGGGGTACTGGCGCGGTCAGAATAATGGCGGGATGTCGGAGAAATCCGGAGAAGAGCTTTGCTGTAATTTCGGCGGCGTTGGTGCTTCTGATTGGGACCGTTACGAAGCAGCGCTAATCTTTAAATATAAGCCGCCGGGGAACACCGAGTACGTGGATTCATTTCGGGTCGACCAGACCCCCATAAAACTGACGGGAAACGCTGCATTTCTGAAGATGAACTTTAGATTTACAGGACATAACGGCTCTAACCATGCCATCAGGCCGACGCTCATCCCGCGCGCCGCTGACAGCTCTCCTCGGGAATCAAGGAGTAGGATGTGTTGATTGCGGGTAGATCCGTTGCTTTTATAGCTGTCCTCGCATCTTTACTATGGGTTGTACGCCCAGAGGATGGCTTCGAGGTCTCAGTCCAATGGGAGAGGATTATAACCTTTACCCTGGCGCTTTCGGCTTTTCTCGGAACAGAGGGCTATGTAGGTTATTCAGCCAAAAAGAAAGGCTGGAATGTACACCCCAACGATCAGGCTCTCCTAAGGCGACTTTTAAGAGAGTTGGATCCCGACGGCGTCGTGGCATTTCTGAGAGAGCATGACTTCGGCGGTACATTCATGCGCTCATCCACAAAGCCCCTTTTACGATTCGGTGATACGTGGGTTGGAGCAGATAAAGAGTTTCAAGACAAAGAAGTTGAGGATAGACATAAAGAGTTGGTAAAGGCGGCAAAGAATCTTTCTGGACTTATTGCCACCAAAACATCACCGATCGGCCGGGATGGGCAATCAGTTGTTTCCGAACGTTTTCAAGGTGAGGAGCGACCCGACTGGATTATGCGTGATGCCCAAGAGATCAACGATGCAGCTGATCGTTTTGTCGAGAAGTTCGACGACTTTATCAAGACGGCTCGGCGCAAGATCCCGATTGATGGCACAGATGCGTAGTATGGCGATATTTTCCCAACAAACAGCTGCAAGCGACGCCTGCTCCGCACCCACACTTGAGCCCCCGCGTTATATCCAACTAAAGAGAATTTTCCCTGTAAACAGGAGGTCCTTTGGCAATCACCGATAAATCGATCAAGTTACTGTGGTCCAATGCCGCTGGTAGGTGTTCGTTTGACGGTTGCAGTAAGAGGTTAACTGTTGAACAAGCTTCTGAATTTGCTCCACATACTCTAGGCGAAATGGCACACATTAAAGGGCGCAACCCTGGATCAAACCGTTACGATGAAAAACAGCCTACCAAAGAACGGGACAGTTACGAGAATTTGATCCTCCTCTGTCCAACCCATCATACTCTAGTTGATAAGCCTGAGAATGAATCGTACTACACAGTGGAAACTCTCCACAAGATGAAAACCAATCATGAAGCAAGCATATTAAATCGGTTGAATACGCAAGGAATCGACGACCTTGAACAACTCATGGATAAGCTCTCTGTCCTTTTATCAGAAAACCATCAGGCTTGGGAACAATACGGCCCTCTATCAAATAATGCGAAACAATATCCAAATAGCGATCAGGTCTATGCGCTTTGGACCTCCGCAAGACTATCGATAATAGTGCCCAACAATCGCAACGCAAAAGAGCTCTTAGTAGAAAATAGAAACTTGCTCCCCAGGAGAAATCAGAAAATCGTAAGCAAGTTTTTGACCCATGCCGAAAGCTACGAAAAATGGGTACGCGATGAAATTCCATACCAAGCCGTTTTGCGGTTCCCGAAGGAATTTGAAATGTTAGTATTTGGAGAGTGATATGACGGCGCATCAAGACTCTTTTCCCTGGATGAGCTACTATGGAAACTACGATTTTTTTGAACAACGAATGCTTGACCACAGCAAGGTTTATGAATTCAGGAGAGTCACACCCAGCCTCTATGAGATTATCTTGACTGACGGACAAGTTTTAAAAACATTTATTTGCGAATGCTACTCTTTTGATGTTGCGGAATACGTGGAGGTATGCCGGGAGCTTGGCGAAATAGATGCCGTCGTTATAAGCTCTAATTGGTGCGGATACTCTCCGGGTGTGAAGCGACACTGTATGGACCGACGAGTGGGTGTATACGATATTCGTGGTTTTATGGCTGCGATAAACAAAAAAGAGTTCTGGAACTATCTTACAAAAGACGAGAAGAAAATGCTCGAAAACAATGGTTGGTTTTGAAATCTCCAATTAAGGTATATGGGTTTGGTTCTTATTTCGATTTACGAAAGCCATATCGAGATATTGACATTCTAGTTGTTCATACGGACGAGACGTACGGATCGTGCATGCGAGCAATAGAGATCAAGCGGTTAATACTGACTGATGTTGAGGGTTCGCATGTAACAATTCTATCAGCCCGTGCAGAGATGCACTTCGCTTTTGTTTCTAAGTCTAAAGCAATTCTTTTGGGAACGGTAGATGATCATCTTGAAGACTTTGTTAGACAAATTCGCTCAAAAGTCTCTGCATTTAGGAAAATGGTTCTTCGAAAAATGAAGGGGGACAGATTTATTATCTGACGTCCGACCCCAGGGCGGCGTACATTTCGGGGCCGGACGGCTATTGGGTGCGCAAATCGAGGGGAAGTGGGGCACGATCCAAGGCCATTATCAGAGTTTCACCGAGAGTCAGTGTTGGTGATGATCTCCTTCGTGGTGGTGATGTCCGCCCGGTTGATGCTCATCCGAACGCTTCACCTCGGCTTTTACAGTGAACAGTTCACCCGTGCGCGTGTGCAGCTTCACTCGGACTTCCTGCCCTTCTGCGAGAGGTTCTTTAAGATCGATCAACATCACGTGGAGACCGCCAGGCTCAAGCGACACCGATCGCTTGGCAGGAATGATGATGGCCTCCACCTCGCGCATGCGCATCACCCCCGCTTCGTCTTCTTCGTGATCGTGCAACTCGGTCACCGCTGCGACCGGCGACGAACCGGATACGATCTCGATATCTTCGTCCGTCGTGTTGCGCAGGGTCATGTAGGCCGCAGTGCTGGGCATGCCCGAAGGCATCAGGCGTACCCAGGGCCGATCGTCGATCTCGACGCCCTCCATGCAATCACAGAATCCCGGCTCATCGTGGCCGTCCACATGATGGGCATGCGTACTGGTCGTCACGGCAAACAAACCGGCGAGCACAAGGCACGCGACCGTCAAGCGGATCGATGGCTGGGCGAGTCGGGTATTCATGGTAATTTTCTCCGTTGGTCCGTTGGGTGCCCGAATGTAAGCAAGCTGGGGGCCAACCCCTCTGTCACGACAATTCGCGCTCCGACGCGGCCTGGGCGCAGGGAGCGGCTCGGAGCCTGAGCCAGAGTGCGTGAAATGACACACCCAATACGGCAAATGGCTCACTGCGCTCCCCTCGAAGGGACTGCGCACCTTGTCAAACGGGCTGGATCCGGGCAGGCTTCTCGGCCACAACCCAGGCGCTGAGTAGTTTCATGGACGCCTCTCGCGAACTGATTGGTGATTCCCCGGAGTTGCAGGCCCTGCTGCGGCAGGCCAACCTTGTGGCACGTACCGACGCGACGGTTCTAATCCAGGGCGAAAGCGGTACCGGCAAGGAACGACTGGCACGCAGGATCCATGCGCACAGCCGCCGTAATGCGGCACCTCTGATCACCGTGAACTGTGCGGCCCTGCCGGCTGATCTGATCGAGTCGGAGCTCTTCGGTCACCGGCGCGGGGCGTTCACCGGGGCGCACGAGGCCCAGCAGGGACTGATTCGTCAGGCCGATGGCGGCACCCTGCTGCTGGATGAGATCGCCGAACTGCCGCCCGGGGCACAGGCCAAACTGCTTCGCTTTCTGGAAAGCGGCGAATGCCAGCCGCTGGGCGCGGCCCGACCCGAAAAAGTTGATGTCCGAGTGATCGCCGCGACCCACCAAGACCTGAACCAGCATGTTGCCGCGCGTCGCTTCCGCGCGGACCTCTTCTACCGGCTGTTCGTGGTACCGCTGGAAATGCCGCCCCTGCGACAGCGGCAAGGCGATGTGCGCCGTCTAGTGGAACATTTCCGCAAGGAGCTCGCCTCGGCCCACGGGCTCGAGCCGCCGCACTTCTCACTGGAGCTCGTGCGCTGGCTCGAACGCTGGCCATGGCCCGGTAACGTGCGCGAGCTGAAGAATCTCGTCGAGCGCTGCGTGATATTCATGTCTGCCCAGACGGTCCGGCCGCAGGATCTACCCGATGCCTGGCTCCAGTCCCCGCGCGACGAAAGACAGGGGTCGTGGGTCATCCCACCCGATGGCCTGTGTCTGGAGCGTCTTGAGATCGACCTGATTCGTCAGGCCCTGGAACGCACCGGTGGCAACCGTTCCCGTGCCGCACGCCTGCTTGGGCTTACCCGTAACACACTGCTGTATCGCATAAAGAAGAGCGCCATCTCGTGGGACCACACGGATCACGGAGAGCGACAGAACGTGGTCGAATCTCGACAAGCCTCTGAACACAAGGAGTAGGTGCCTCGTCTGACCGAACGCGGGGTCGGACCTCGACAACTCTATGACAGTAAAGGTTTTTCGAGTCCGAAGGGCGGGACTTTAGCACTTAACGGGGATGCTGAGCCATGGGGTCTACCTTTGGATTTCAGTCCTTGCCTTTTGTCTCTGTACCGCGACCAGGGCAAAAGGCCAGACCTGACCCCTTCGGTGTTTCGGTGACCATTGTTTCCGCTGGTTAGCTGTTAGCCTAGACCTCCCGTGTAATTTTCGGCCGCTTTGTTGCCCCGCTCCAGGTTTGATGACAAGTCGTCGGCTGCCTTCTCGATCTCGCCCATCAGGCGCAGCGCTTCTTCGATTTGCGACATGCCCGATTCGGATCGTTGCTTCGCCTGTTCAGCGATACGTGACAGCGACTCGGTCATCTGCGAATTGTTCTCGATCACATCTGCGATCTCGTCCGTGGCGCCGGATGTCTGCTGTGCAAGGTCTCGGATTTCCTCTGCCACGACACTGAAACCACGCCCCGATTCGCCAGCCCGAGCCGCCTCGATGGCAGCATTCAAGGCAAGCAGGTTGGTCTTGTCCGCAACAGCCCGGATCGTCTGAGTGACTTTGGAAATTTCGTTTGCCATTTGGCGGAGCGACGCTACTTCATTCGTGGTGTGGTTGATGGCCTCTCGAACCTTCTGGTTGGCCTCTCCTGCCCGACCCAGCGCTGCGGATCCTTCGCTGACCACAGTCAAGGCTGTCTCAGCGGTGGCTTGGGAGAGGTCCAGAGTGTCCTCGGTCTGCTTAGATGCAAGCACCCGCTCCGTGATGTCGGAAGCAAACTTGATGACCCGAACGACCTCCCCCTCGGCATTGAATATCGGGTTATAGGTGGCCTCCAGCCAGACTGGCGTTCCATCAGAGCGGACGCGTTCAAACCGCCCCGAGCACGGCGTGCCATTCGCTAGGTCCTCCCAGAATGCAGGGTTGTCACGGTAAAAGTCAGGCTGACAAAACATTCGATGGTGGCAACCGCGAATCTGATCGAGTTCATACCCCACCGTTTGAAGGAAGTTCTTGTTCGCCCTGATGATCGTGCCATCCGGCTGGAACTCGATGATGGCCAGGGTCCGGTCCAACGCGTTCAGAATCGAGGATTCCGCAGCCGATTGCCGGATGCGTTCCGTCACGTCGCTGGCGAGCTTCACGATTTTCGATACCGAGCCATCCGGCTCGCGTACTGGGTAGTAGGTCGCCTCAATCCAGACCTCAGCACCATCTTTACGATACCGTTGAAAGGTGCCGCTTTGTGATTCTCCTTTCCTGAGTCGACTCCAGAACTCTCGATACTCCGCGGAATTGGCAAAGGCCTGATCGCAAAAAATCCGATGGTGCCTGCCGATCAGATTGCTCTGGTCGTACCCGAAAAAGTCAGAAAACGCATCATTCGCCCAGAGCACGTTCCCCTCGGCTGAAAACTCGATCACGGGCGTCCGTGATGACCGGATCGCCTCCAACTCCTTGATGAGTGCATCCGCTACCGTATCCCGTTGGTCGCGAACACCCCCAACAGCCAACAACGTGCGAATCCAGTAGAGCATCACATCCCCCCCGGTGTGTTGGGTCCCTGGCTGCACTGTGTGCGGTCGGAACATGGAGCAACCCGCGCGCCAAAATCATCCAGGCAATGCATAAATAGGAGACGGGCTTCGATCAGCGCGTATCCCAATGTAGGCTAAAGCTTACAGGCAATTTGAAGATCATAGACCACGCCAGCCAGGGAAGACTTGCCCGATCAGCCTTGCTCGGACGATTCGCCCACGAGGTCAACCCAGCGTGGGAAAAATGGGGACCGGTTTATTCTCTGACCTCCGACGCAAGGGCGACATGCATTACGGAGCCGAATAGCCATCAGGTCTGTAAACCGCCGGGAAGAACAGGACACCCGTCATTTCGGGACCGGCCGGCAACGAACTCGGCGCCCAAAGGCGCCGATAGAAGTGGTTGAATGAGTGCCGCGGGCTAGCCCCAGATGTCTTGGGTGATCCCGGCGTACCAGGCGCGGGTGTGTTCGGCCTCCTGGCGGCGGAAGGTTGAAGACTGGCCGAGCGGGCTGACGCCACCGGAGCCCTCTACTGCCGCCTGGGCACCGTTTTGGTACTGGTACACGGCGGCGATGCTGACGCCGTAGTCCGGGGTTATCAGGCCGTAGCAGGTGCTGGCCGAAGAGGGGTCCAGGGGCTCCTGGCCCGATAGCTCGCGCAGGATGGCCGCCGCGACGATCTTGCCCTGGTTGTTGGCCGCGTGGCCGGACTTGGGCATCGCACCCGCCACGCTGGCATCGCCGATCACATAGATGTTGTCGTCCATGACGGACTTGAAGGTCCGCTGATCGACCGAAGCCCAGCCTTGTTCGTTGGTGAGGCCTGCATCGTGGGCAATCTGGCCGGCGCGCTGTGCAGGGACAAAGTTCATCACGTCCGCGCGGACACGCTCCTGGCCACCGTCCGCATGGGCGGTCTTCCCGCTGACGTCGATCTCCTCGACGCGCCCACCGTTGGAGCCGCCACGCCATTCGATCACGTCGCCGTAGTGCTCGGCCCATCCCTCCTCGAACAGGCCCTGTTTGGCAAAGCCCTCCTTGGGATCGAGGACGATGACCTTGGAGCGTGGTTTGTGGGTCTTGAGGTAGTACGCCACCATCGAGACGCGCTCGTACGGCCCCGGCGGGCAGCGATATGGGTTGGGCGGGGCGACCATGACGTAGACGCCGCCGTTAGGCATGGCCTGTAGCTGCGCACGCAGCAGCTCGGTCTGCGAGCCGGCCTTCCAGGCGTGCGGGATCGTCTCCGCATCGGCCTCTTCGATGCCGGGCATGTCGTCGTACTTGAAGTCGATCCCCGGGGACATGACCAGCTTGTCGTACTGCAGGCTGTCGCCGCTTTCCAGGCGCACGGTGCGGCTGTCGGCGTCTACGCCAATGACCTTGTCCTGTATGACATCGACACCGTCGCGGTCGCGCAGGTTGTCGTAGCCGTGCGTGATCGCCTCGATGCTCTCGAAGCCGCCAAGCACCCAGTTACTGCCATAGCAGGTGACGTAGGTGGCGTTGGGCTCGATCAGCGTGACGGCCATGTCCGGCGAGAGTTGCTTCAGGTAACGCGCCGCGGTGGCACCGCCGGTGCCGCCCCCGACCACGACTACATGGGCCTTGCCAGCGCTATGCGCAGCAAGAGGCGTTAAACCGATGCCGGTCAGGGCGGCCGCGCTGGTGATCCCGAAGGCCTTGAGGAAGTGACGTCGCGTAAAGTTATGCATTGTTGTTATCCCCCGTGATCAGAAGCGCGCGAAGTAGACCGACATGGCTTCGATCTCCTCGTCGGTGTAGCCCTTGGCGTGACGATCCATGATGGTCGCCTCACGCTCGCCATCGCGGAATGCGCGCATCTGGCTCTGGATGACTCCCGCCGAGACACGGCTGAGATCCGGAACACCTTTTTCGGCCGCGGCCGCGTTATGGCAGGCTTTGCAGGAAGCGGCCATCAACTGGCCACGGGTGATTTCGTCATTGTCGGCGATAGCCTGGGATGCGGTGCCGGCCATCGCCAGCGAGGCGACAAGCCCCGCTGCGAACAAGCGTGAGTGCTTCATGCGAGCGAACTCCTGACGGTTGGGGTTTATGGTTCCCCGGCATTCAGCCGGCCCACTCAACCCCACTGCAGAAAGCGCGCCAAGAGCCCCGCCGCCCTTTGCTACAGCCGTTTTCGCTAAATAGACGCCCGAACCGTCGCGGTAGCAACCCGAAAATCAGCACTTTGTCGGACAAAGCGCCCGGTTTGGCCGCTTTGTCCGCACAGGACAAACGAGGGACGCCCGTTGCACCTGATCCGAGCGCATGGCGCGAGACCGGTTGGTAACGGGCAAATGTGGGTTATGTGGATCAGCCCCCTTCGGCAAAGGCGAGACCTGACCCCTTTGGTGCACCGATCCCCACCCAGAAACACACTCGGGACCTGCAGGCACCGATCGGAGTGGTTGGAAGCTCACTGTATTACGGAAATAATGAGATCAGACCGTGCCAAAAAAGGGGCATGGCTGATACGTGGCTTGGAGTCTGGAGTGAAAAATAATGAGGCGATGTGACTCTCCATATCTCGGTACAAATAACCGACTTGCGGACGTCATCGCCACGATTCAGGTCATGGGGACATACAAGTTCTACAAGCTGGATTTTGCCGGTTGGGCAGATCGCATAAGCGGAGATAGTAGGCTCGCAGAGTACTGGAAGGGAGTCCTATCAGAACATCCTGAATTCTTCAGGCTAGATGCTGATAGAGAAAAGGCATCCTTGGTGTGGAGGCGACAGCATCAAAAACGGTTCCATGTTGATGCTGAAAAAACACTATCGAAAGACGGCTTCCATGAGCTGTCTGATGAAGAGAAGGCCAGAGTAAGCAGGATACCGCTTACGTCATCTGAAATCGGAACGCTGGTGCAGACGGCGATCAATCTGCATGCTAGAGCGCTCGAGCAGAAGACGGATTCACGATGGTGGATTGTCGGGTTCTTTGGAATCCTCGGCGCCCTAGTTGGTGCTTTGATCCATGCTTGGGCAGCGTTGGGCATGGGTGTTGCGGTCACATTAGACGCATGGGGTTCAGACCTTGCCTTTTGCCCTTACCGTGCGACGGCTGCAGAAGGGGGCCACCATCTTCCTTTCCGGTTACGACGATTGCCGTAGGCTTCGAGGATGATCACCGATGACCATGCACAACCCTCCGCACCCGGGCGAGTTCATTCGCGAGATCTACCTGGAACCGTTTGGGCTGAGTGCCCGCCAGCTGGCCAGCAAGCTCGATGTCTCGCCTTCCACCCTGGGGCGTATCCTGCAGGAGCGCAGCGGGGTCAGCCCCGAGATGGCACTGCGGCTTTCCAAAACGCTTGGCCGTTCGCCGGAAAGCTGGCTGGCCATGCAGGATCAGCACGACCTCTGGTGTGCACGTAAGAGCGTGAAGCTGGACGCCGTACAGCTGATGCGGTTCGACGGGCACACAGAAAACGGGCAGCCAGCCGCGTAGTGATCAGTCGCGGTCGGCCTTGCGTTCGCGGGCGGTGGTCTTCAGGGCGGAAGAGTAGATCGCGCCTCATACGCCTATGACCGCTGCGGGCCAGCTCCAAAACGGCGGATCAGCTGGCTGAGTGTGAGTACGCCCAGACCACTAACACGGGCGCCAAGATGATGCCGATGCCCCCTGTGATGACCAGTAGCCGCGCCGACTTCCTTGTGCTTTGCCATCTGACACCCCCATTTCGCCGATCATAGCCGACAGGAACGGAGGAAGAGGACACTCGGCTTGTTCCGCATGAGGGCGCATGCGCGGGCCGGCGGCGACAGGCTGACGCGGACGGTTTACCCTCGGGGCATTGATAGCATAAGGGCTTTCCAATGCCGTTTCCCGCGCAAAAGACGAAGATCGCGGCCACGATCGGGCCGGCGTCCGACTCCCCGGACACGCTGCGCCGAATGATGCAAGCCGGGCTCAACGTGGTGCGGCTGAATTTCTCGCATGGTGACCCGGCCTACCACGCCGAGGTGATCGGGCGTATCCGAGAGGCGGCGCAGGATACCGGCACGCGCGTGGCGATTCTCGGCGACCTGCCGGGTCCGAAGATGCGTATTGGCGAGCTGGGCGAGGAGCCAATCGAGCTGGAACCCGGCGAGAGCATTACGCTCACTACGGAGGACTGCAGCGGCGATGCATCGCGCGTGAGCGTGTCGTTCTCCGGTCTGCCGGAGGCGGTGCAGCCCGGTGATGCGCTATTTCTGAACGATGGCTACATCGAGCTGGAGGTGGTGTCGGTCGAGGGCCACGCCGTCATCTGCCGCGTGCAGACTGGCGGGGAACTGCGCTCGCGCAAGGGCCTGAACCTGCCGGGCATCGATCTCGGCATCCGCGCCTTTACCCTGGACGACCACGATTGGCTGCGGTTTGCGGCGGAACACGGCGTGGATGCCGTGAGCCAGAGCTTCGTGGTCGACGGCGACGACATCCTGGCCGTGCGCAAGGCGGCGGAGGCGCTGGGCTACAGCCCCTTCATCGTTGCCAAGATCGAGCGGGCCGCGGCGCTGGAGCAGCTCGACAGCATCCTGGAGGCGGCGGACGGCATCATGGTGGCGCGCGGCGATCTGGGGGTGGAGATCCCGATCGCGAGTATCGCCCTCGCCCAGCGTCGCATCACCCGGCGCGCCAACCAGTACCACCGCCCGGTGATCACCGCCACCCAGATGCTGGAGTCCATGGTCACCTCGCGCCGCCCGACCCGTGCCGAGGCGACCGACGTGGCGAATGCCATCCTGGGCGGTACCGACTGCGTGATGCTCTCCGGCGAATCCGCAATGGGACGCTATCCGGTGGAATCCGTAGCGATGCTTGCAGCCATTGCCCGCTCCATCGAACCGGAGCGTGACCGAGGCATGATCCCCGATGGCCCGAACGACCACGACGAAGCCGGGTGCGACCGCGCCGTCGACCTGATCGTGCGCAGCGTATTCCACACCGCGCAGCGCCGCCCGCCACGCGTGACCCTGGCGCCCACGCTCAGCGGCACCACCGCGCGGCGCATCGCCTGCCTGCGACTGCCCTGCTGGACGGTCGCTTTCACCCCAAACGCCGCGACCGCGCAGGGCCTGCAGTTCTCCTACGGGGTCAAGCCAGTGGAGGTCACCGAGGACCGCAGCGACTGGAACGACTTCGCCCGGGCGTGGCTCGCCGAGAACAACATCCACGACGGCCTCGCCCTCCTGGTCCAGGGTCCCTCGGGCCCCAACCCGACCAGCAATCACCGCCTGGAATTACTCGAACTCGACAGCCCCCGCCAGGGGGACGCACCAGGGCATACCTGAGAACCGGTCAACAAGAACACACCCTTCTTCCCTGCCCCGTCATGGCGAGGCCCCGCAGGGGCCGTGGCCATCTCCGTACGCGACCCCAAACGCCCACCTCTGTCAGCGCCGGGGACAGCCACAGCGATCGCCACGGCGCTGCGCGCCTCGCGATGACGGTGTTTGCCTCTCCGTCGTGATGAAACCTCGCAGGGACACCCACCTTCTTACGCGCATGCCTAGTCTGCCTTTTCTTGCGAGCAGCCCTTGCCTACTACATATGTATATCGGTATATTCTTATTTTCTTACCGTATGACCAGAAGGAGATTCTATGCGAACCCTGAAGACGCTCGCCGCTTCCGCCGTTCTCGCCATTGCCGGTGCCAGTGGCGCAGCCCAGGCCGCGGAACCCAACAAGCTGTTCGTGAGCGTGACCTCGGCTGACGACCACACTCAATTCATGTCCATGGTGCTGGCGAACCAGACCATGCGTCAGGGTCAGGAGATCCGCGTGTTGTTGTGCGGTCCGGCCGCTACCATGGCCACCGAAGACTTCGACGGCCCGACTATGGAGCCCGCCGGTCGCAACGCCCAGCAGCTGCTGATGAACCTGATCAACAACGGTGCGACAGTGGAAACCTGCGCGATCTTCCTGCCCAACACCGACTACACCGAGGCGGACCTGCTGGACGGCATCACCTCTGCCGATCCGGAAGAGGTCGGCGCCTACATGGCCGACCCAAGCGTGCGCTTCTTCTCCAACTGATCCCCCAACCCAGTATCACGGCAGGGCCCTCTTCGGAGGGCCCTGTTGTTTTGTGCCCACTGTTCTTTAGATCAGACCTCCCCGCACCGGCGCCCCGCCGTGCGCCTGCGAACATCACACGCCCCCTCGCTGTCTTTCCCGGGGACCGCAGCGACTGGAACGACTTCGCCCGGGCGTGGCTCGCCGAGAACAACATCAACGACGGCCTCGCCCTCCTGGTCCAGGGCCCCTCGGGCCCCAACCCGACCGGCAATCACCGCCTGGAATTACTCGAACTCGGCAGTCCTCGCCAAGGTGGCAAACCGAGCCATTAACCGCTAGGAAAACCCTGATCAATATACACACTCGCGTTGGCACCCCCAGGTTTTCCGCGACAAGGCGCGGTGCGCAGCCGGTAGTCGTTCCACCGCCAAGGGCCGCAACGCAGGATCGGGGAACCTGGGGTGCCAACCCCACAAGCCATTGAATGCAGGAGCTCGGCCGCCAGTTGTTGATCAAGAACGGGCGTGGGAACGGCGGTGCAGTTCCCTTTTGCAGAATGACTGCGCGGCAGTCACCGCGCCCTGTTCGCACGCGAAAGCGACACGAGCGCGAGTGTGTATATTGATCAGTGTTTCCCTGGGACCACGCCGCTGATGCCATGGGCCTGTTGCAGGCGTTACCGCGGCATACATTTCACCCCGCCCAATTGCTCCAGTGGTCGCGGGCGGTCGATGTAGTAGCCCTGCACGTAGTCGATGCCGATGGCGGCCAGGCAGTCGACGGATGCCGCGTCCTCGACAAATTCGGCAATGGTCTGCAGGCCCATGGTGTGGGCGATGGCGTGGATCGATCGGACCATGGCCTCGTCGGTCGGGTTGTTCGCGATCTCGCGCACGAACACGCCGTCGATCTTCACGTAATGCACCGGCAGGTTGCGCAGATACCCAAAAGAGGACAACCCCGAGCCAAAGTCGTCTAGCGAAAACCGGCAACCGTTGGTGGACAGCGCCTCAATGAATTGCTGTGCGGCATCAAAGCTCCCAATGGCACTGGTCTCGGTGATTTCGAAACAGACGGACTCGCCAGATACCTCATGCTGCTCCAGCAGCGCTTGTATCTCGGCGAGCAGGGCCGAATCCCCAAGGCTCGCACCGGAGAGATTGATTGCGCAGATGATGGAATGTCCGGGGTCCGAACGTTGCAGGTCTCCCATCCATGCGAGCGTATTGCGCAGCACCCAGCGATCGACCTCGGGCATCATCCCGTAACGCTCCGCGGCCGGTATGAAGGCGCTGGGCGGAACCAGATTGTCCTCGTCATCAAGCAGGCGAACGAGGATCTCGTAGTGGACCGCCGCGGCGTCCGGGTCCGCCGCCGGAACGATGGGTTGGAAGTACAACCGCAGCCGGTCGCGGTCGAGCGCGCTGCGAATGCGGGCGGCCCACTGCATCTGGCCCTGCCGTTCGGCGAGGTCCTTGTCGTCGGGTTCGAACAGGTGCACGCGGTTGCGCCCGTGCTCCTTGGCCACATAGCAGGCAGCATCGGCCTGTCCGAGCACTTCAGCCAGATCACTGCCGCCCGCTTCCAGGGCGACCAGACCGATACTGCTACCGAGCGCAAACTGACGGCCCTTCCAGGGAAACCGGAATCGGTGAACTCTTTCGCGGATTTTTTCGGCGACACTCTGCCCTCCGCTAACCGGACAGTCGCGCAGGATCACGCCGAACTCGTCCCCACCAAGGCGGGCAAAGATATCGCTCTCGCGCAGGCAGTCTCCAATCACACGGCTGATCTGGCGGAGCAGTTCGTCTCCTGCAAGGTGGCCGCAGGTATCGTTGACGACCTTGAACTGATCCAGGTCGATATAGCAAAGCACATGGCGCCGGTGCGGGTCGCGGGCCCCCGCCAGCAACTCGCCCAGTCGCGCCTCGAACTCCCTACGGTTGAACAGGCCGGTCAGGGCGTCGTGCGTGGCCTCCCAGGACAACTGGCGCTCCATCGCCTGCGCTTCGGTCACATCGTGCAAAACCAGAATGCCGCCCGCTACGCTGTCCTCCCGGTCCAGAATTGGCGCGGCGGTATATCGCACCACCCGCTTCTCACCGGATGCATCGACCAGACTCCAGGTCGTGGAACTGTTCTGAACGTTCCTCTCGCGCAGCAGTGAGGCGATCACGTTGTCGCAATCTGCCAACATGGACTGATCCTCGAAACGGAACAATCGGCACAGTGGGAGCCCTTCTGCCTTGTCAGCGGGCTGGCAACTGAGGCTTGCGGCGCTGGCATTGATGAATCGAACCCGACCCTTTTCGTCCGTGGCGACAACCGCATCCACAATCGACTCGAGGGTTACCTGAGCCAGCTCCCGCTCGCGATCCAGCTGGTTCTGCACCATCCGCCGCTCGGTGACGTCCCGAATTACCGCCGTGTAGAAAGACTGTCCCGCATCAGTGCTTGGCGAGGCGTGCAGCTCAAGATAGCGTTTCCGATCGCCGATCTGACCCTGGACTTCCTCGACACCACCGGACTGGAGACGCTGCTGGATCCCTTGAGCGAAACGCGTGCCAAGTAGGGGCTGCAGCAACTCGTCCAAAGGACGGCCACTGACACCCTTCTCGTCGATTGCCAGCAGTTTTTCCGCGCCGGGATTCAGGCTGATCACCTGACCGGCTGGATCGAACGTCACGATGCCCTCGCTCATGTCGCGAAACATCGTTCGCGTCCGGTTTACTGCGCTTTCCAGTGCAGCCATCACTTCGTTATACCGGCGTGCGATCAGTCCGACCTCCGTAAATGGCTCGACCGGCACGCGCCGGGCGAGATCTGTATCGCTGGCCTGCCGCTCCATCGCGCTCAGGAGATCGATCAGGTCGGTGCGAGCACCGTGCTCGCTAACGTTGAGACCAACCCTTTCATCTTCCGCGCTGACACGCAGCGGGCGCCAACGGTCGATCCCGCGCAAGATCAACCAGGCCAGGACAAAGGTAGTCGTGCCAATTGCAACGATGCCCAGCACCTGCACGCCCACCTGTTCCAGACGCCCCAGACCCGTGGCCAGATGCTCCGGCTGCCCGAAGAGACCTACCGCCAGCGTGCCCCAGATGCCGGCTGCCAGATGAACCGGTATCGCCCCGACACTGTCGTCCAAACGGCGCCGGATCATCCAAAGGTCGGCGGCCAGCATGACCGCTCCGCCGATCGCACCGATGAGCACCGCCATACTGGTGGAAACAGCGTGCGCCCCGGCCGTAATGGCCACCAGACCGGCAATCAGGCCATTCAGCGGCACCAGCAGATTGTCGGAATGCCCACCCCCAATGCGCCGGCTCAGAAAAAAGGCCGTGACCGCCCCTGCCGCCGCAGCCAGAAGGGTATTGCCGATGATCGCCGGCACCCGCTCAGTGAGGCCCAGCTCGCTGCCACCATTGAATCCGACCCAGCCGAGCATAAAGAACAGTCCACCGAGCGCGGCCAGAGGCAGGTTGCTAGCGGGAATTCGCTGTACGCCGTCCTCGGTGAAGCGCCCGATGCGCGGGCCGATCACGATCACGGCGGCTAGCGCGACCCAGCCGCCCACGCTGTGTACCACCGTCGAGCCGGCAAAGTCGACGAAACCCATTGCGGCCAGCCAACCATCGCCTGGGGCGATGACGCCGCCCCAAGCCCAATGGCCACTGAGTGGATAGATCAATACAACCACGACCAGCGTCACCAGGCCGTAACTGACATAGGACATCCGCTCCGAGACCGCCCCGGATACGATAGTCGCGGCGGTTGCCGCAAACATCGCCTGGAAGATGAAGAACGCGGTCTTCTCAACGCCCAGTTCGCCCAGGTCCGGCAGCCAGAATCCACTGCCGATCAGGCCCATGGAGCTGGGCCCGAACATCAGGCCAAAGCCCACGGCCCAGAAAGCCAGCAGGGTCAGCACGAGATCCGTCGCATTCTTCATCGCGACGTTGATCGCGTTTTTGCTTCGAGTCACGCCCGCCTCAAGGGAGAGGAAACCCAACTGCATCAACAACACGAGTGTCGCGCTGACCAACAGCCAGACGACATCGACTTGCGTCAATTGCATGCAGCCGGCCTGAATTCAGTGCGGACAATCACCATACCCACCACCGAAGCAAATTTGGCACCAACTCCATCATGTGAGCACGAGCGGAGCGTGGTAATGCGCCTCGCGCTCAGCCCTAATGACCTAACGGGCCATACAGGCATGCCAAGACTACTTAACGGACAGCACGCCCCTCAGATCACTTTTTCTCGTCTTTTTGCACTGTTTTGATGCGGCACGCACCTATACAGGGCCAAAGCCCGGAGAGGCGCACTCATTAGGCGCGCCATTGCATCGAAGGGGAGCAGAAACGGTGTAGTACGGACCAGAAAACTGGGATCCAGGCACCAAACAACACAAGCTCTTCTCGCTGAACGCCATTACGATTGCCGCGCATGAGTGGCGGATGCCTTGCCTCCTTTCTCCGGGACCTGCTCCCTGCTGCCCGCACCAGCGCAGCCGCGAAGACGAGGACACTCACCCTCTTGATGCCGGCCTGCTGAATCCGAAATCAGCTCCTGACCGACCTACGTGTGGACGGGGCCGGAAGGCTTCGCTAAGATGCGCGCACCCTCAGGGGAGTAGTCGCTCCGGCCACCCTGGCCGGAGGCACACGTCAACATACTTGGCCGCATGGCCGTGGCGTGTGCAGCCCGTGCGAAGGCGCTATGGCGCCGGTTCCGCACCGGGCCTGACAAGACCTGTGGCACCGATATCCGGCCTGCCTTGTGGCAGGCCCGGCCCGTGGGCGGGCGGCGATGTCGGTGTCACCGGTTTTGTCGTGCCGCTCGCCCCGGATGATCTTCATGGAACTCTTCCTGCTTTCCATTGTGGCTGTTGCGATCGCGGAGATCGGCGACCGCTCGATGTTCCTCGCCGCCCTGTTCGGGATGCGCTGTCGCAGCGCCTGGGCGGTGTTCTGGGGCATGGCCACGGGTCTTTTTCTCAATCAACTGCTGTCCGCGGTGGCCGGGATCTGGCTGTTCGCGGTGATCGCGACCGACTGGCATCTGTGGGTGGTCGGGGCCGCGTTCCTGGCGATGGCGGTCTGGGTGCTGATCCCGGAGGACGACGAGGATTTCGACAAGGACACCCGCGCCCGCAGCGCCTTTTTTGCCGCGGCGGTGGCTTTCTTCGTGTTCGAGATGCTGGACAAGACCCAGCTCGCGGTGGTCACCCTGGCCGGGGCCTCCGGTGCGCTACTTCCGGTGGTGCTCGGCGCCACGGTCGGGATTCTGCTGATCACGACCCCGGCGCTGATCCTGGGCAAGCGCTTTGCCAACAGCATCCCGGCCGCCCCCCTACGCTTCGTGGCCTCCGGCCTGTTCCTGCTGGTAGGGCTGTGGACCTGGGCCGAGGCCGGCGGCTGGATGCCCGATCTCGGTCTGCCCGATTTCTCGGGGATGCTGCTCCGGGCGGTGGAGAACCATCAGTAACGCGCCGAGGCTCGCGCGTTCCGAATAGGCCCCTGCGGGTCAAGGCGTGGCATGGAGTGACGAAGACGAAGACACCCACGTTCTCCGCCCCGTCATGGCGAGGCCCCGCAGGGGCCGTGGCCATCTCCGAACGCGACCCCAAACGTCCGCCTCTGTCAGCGCCGGGGACATCCCCAGAGATCGCCACGGCGCTGCGCGCCTCGCGATGACGGTGTTTGCTTCTCCGTCGTGATGAAGCCTCGCAGGGGCGACGAAGGCGAGGACACCCATCGTTTCCGTTCCGCGACGTGGCGGTCAGGGCCCGGGGTTGCTTGCGGCTGAATGCCCAGACTGTATGCTCGGGCGCTCCGCAAACACTGCCAGCGAGAAACACCGCCATGGTTACGCCTGCCAACTCCCCGGACCACAAACCGCCCGAAGGCCCGAGCCAAGCCGATCAGGACGGCTTTGCCGCGTTCGAACGCGGCGACTATCGGGCCGCCGGGAACCTCTGGGCGGCCAGCGCCGAGGCGGGCTCCGCCTGGGCCCAGTTGGGTATGGGGATTCTGCATGCCGACGGTCTGGGCCTCGAAGCCGATGCCGAGCGTGCGCGCGGATACTGGGAACAAGCTGCGGCGCAAGGACTGAGCGATGCCAGCTTCAACCTGGGGGTGATGGCGGAGAAGGCCAACCCCGCCGATACCGAGGCGGCACGACACTGGTATGGCCACGCGGCCGAGGCGGGTCACGTCGTGGCGCAGAACAACCTGGCCGTTCTGCTGCAGAAAGCAGGCGACGAGGCCGCCGCCACCGAGGCCGTCCAGTGGTGGAAACGCGCCGCAGAACACGGCGACCCCGACGCCCTGAACAGTCTCGGTGTCGCGCACCAGCAAGGCAGCGGGTGCGCGCGCGATCGGGCCGCAGCAACCGAGTACTACGCCCGGGCCGCCGAAGCGGGACACCGCGACGCGGCCTTCAACCTCGCCCTGGCCCTGGAACAGGGTGACGGCGTGGCAACGGACATGGCCGGGGCCGCCCACTGGTATCGGCAAGCCGCCGAGGCCGGGGACCCCGACGCCGCCGCCCGCCTGGGGAACCTCTGCCGCGACGGCAACGGCACGCAGGAAGACCTGACGGCGGCGGCCCACTGGTATCGCGCCGCGGCCGAAGCCGGCCACCCCCAGGCTCAGGCGAATCTGGGCGTTCTCCTGGAACGGGGGCTTGGGGTGACTCAGAACGAGTCGGCCGCGGCCGCCTGGTACCTGGCCTCGGCGCGGCAGGGGCTGGCCCCGGCGCAGTACAACATGGGCATCGTGCTCGCCGAGGGCCGTGGCGTGGAGGCCGATCTGCCTGGCGCCTGGGTCTGGTTCGTGCGCGCCGCCGATCAGGGCCACAAGCCGGCCGCGGAGGCCCGCGACTACGTCCACCAGCAGCTTACCCCGGAGCAACGTAGCGAGGCCGAGGCGCGCAAGACCGAGAGCTCCCGCTAGTCCGGCAGCGCGGGCAGCCGAAGCGCAGCAAGCAGAGGCCAGACAACTCCCTCCCTCCCTGTCCCGTCATGGCGCCGGGTGGCTACGAGTTCCGCGACGACTGGCGTATGGGTCTGCCGCTGTCGCTGCTGGTGATCGTGACCGCCGTGCCACTCATCCTTTGGGTGTGGCCACCGTAGGGGGTATCGCCGAGTCCCGGATCTGGAATACGTTCTGGCGAACGGGTGAAGATCCCTTCCAATGGCCCCCCGACGATCAGGGCACCTCTACCGTCTCGACGTCCTGGCGCAGAAAGTCCAGGCGCTCTTGGATGGGCTCGGGGTAGTCGGCCTGTTGGCGTCCGCCCAGATGTTCGGCGAAGAAGGCCTCCAGCCCGGCGAAGAAGGCGAGACGATTGGTCTGACCAACGAAGCCATGGCCCTCGTCCGGGGCCAGCAGGTATTCGACCCGGTGGCCCGCCGCATGCAGGGCCGAGACGATCTGATCGGACTCGGCCTGCTTGACGCGTGGGTCGTTGGCGCCCTGCACGACCATTAGCGGCGCCTCGATCTTCTCGACATGGAACAGCGGCGACTGGGCCTTGAGCCGTTCGCGATCTTCCGGGTCCTCCGGATCCCCTACCCGGCCGTGCATGCGACGGATGCCCGCCTCCCAGTACGGCGGGATGGATTCCATCAGTGTGATCAGGCTGGAGGGGCCGACCATGGAGACGCCGGCCGCGTAAAGATCCGGCGTCCAGGTGAGACCGGCCAGGGTCGCG
Source organism: Thioalkalivibrio sp. ALJ1 (assembly GCF_000745395.1). NCBI lineage: Bacteria > Pseudomonadati > Pseudomonadota > Gammaproteobacteria > Chromatiales > Ectothiorhodospiraceae > Thioalkalivibrio > Thioalkalivibrio sp. ALJ1. The sequence goes on from NZ_KN050684.1 coordinate 40,523, forward strand.
TAGCCGCCATAGGAGGCGCCGAAGATCGCGACCCGATCCGGATCGGCAATGCCCTTATCGATCAGATACTGCACGCCGTCAGTCACGTCGTGCTGCATCACGCCAGTGCCCCATTCCTGATTGCCGGCGTTGAGAAAGGCCTTCCCGAACCCCGAGGAGCCGCGGAAGTTGGGCTGAAACACGGCGTAGCCTCGGTTGGCGAGGAACTGGACCGTCCCGCTGTAACCCCAGGTATCGCGGATCCAAGGGCCACCATGCGGCATCACTACGAGCGGCAGACCTTCGGCCTCCACACCGTGCGGAAGCGTGAGATAACCGGGAATCTCCTAGCCATCTCGTGCGGTATAGCGGATGGGTTCCATCGGCGCGAGGTGCTCACGCGGCAGATCCGGGCGCCCCTCGTACAGTCGCTCGATCTCGCGGGCCTCGACGTTCGCGAGGTACACACTGCCCGGATCGGTATCGCGGATGGCCGCGACGGTCCACAGGGACTCGTCACGGGTGCGCGAGGTGAGCTCCAACTCGCCCTCGCCCAGTTCTTCGCGCAGCCAGTCCAGATGCGCCTCGAATGCCTCGTCATGCGCGTAGATACGCTGGCGATCCCCGGTGTACATGGTGGCCAGCAGGCGATGATCCCGCTCCGAGAACATCGCACTCCCCAGATCCACTTCTCCTTCGGGGTCGCGGTGGATGAATTCCTCTTCGCCAGTCGCGGGGTCGAACAACACCAGTTCCACCCGATCGCGCTCGTCACCTGCATTGGTACGCAGGTAGAAACGCGCTCCGTCGGCATGGAAATTCGCCACCGAACAGGTCTCGCCAAAGGCGCAGGTGTACACAGGCTCGAATTCATCCTGCGACTTCACACGCAGGATCGCGGTGCCGGCCGCGTCGGTGGTGCGCACGGCCTTGCGCAGCTCGCCCTCGTGGAACCGCCAGCCCTCGATCTCGTGGGTATTCTTCGCAACCCGGGTCTTGTCGCCGGTTTCCAGCGAGACGCGATAGACATCGTGCAGACGCGGGTCGCGTTCGTTCAGGCCGACGAAGATGGTGTCCGGGGTGGCACGCGGCACGTGAAGCACCCGCGCCTGCACGCCGTCACCTCCAGCCAGCTTGCGCGACTCGGGCAGGTCTTCAGCGTCGGTCGCGTCCTCCAGTGCAATCGCACGCAATTCCAGGTTCTCGTCGCCATCGCGATCGCGCGCAAAGATCAGGTAGCGCCCATCGCGTGACCAGAAAAATCCCATGATGGAACGCTCCTCGGATGTCAGCGGGCGTGCCGACTCCAATGGCGCGCCGCGCTCCATCAGGTGCAGGTTCATCGCACCCTCGTGGGCACTGAGCAGTGCCACGTAGTCGCCGTCCGGCGAAATACGGCCGGCGGCATGCTGCGGATCACGAAAGAATTGCTCCAGCTCGAGCAGCGGCGGCGCCTCGCCACGAGCCCATGGGCCCTGATCGACCTCCACGGCCTTGGCCTCGACACCGCGTTCCGTCGAACTCGCGGCGGGGACGCCGACGACCAGCGACCCCAGCGCTACCGCGAGGGGCAGACCCATCCACCCGACCGCCGCATGGCGGAGCCGGCCCCGTTGCTCCGAATCGTCCGCCGAACCGTTCCCCGTGAGCTGCATGCCTTCCCTCCCGATATGTCTGCAGCAGCGACAGTCACGCCGGTCCGTGGGTTCCCCGAGTGGATACTCGACAGGCCCGGTCAACGCGCCTGGATAAAGGCCTGCTAGTCCTGCCAGCCGCGAAAACCCTCCCGCACCGACAAACTGCGGGCGTACCCCAGATCCCGCAGCAGTTCCGCGGCCCTCAGGCTGCGTCGCCCGCTGTTGCACAGGCACAGCAGGATCTGGTCCTGAGTCACGTGGTACTTGTTGATCAACGCGATGAAGTGCTGAAAATCCCGATCGTCCGGCTCGTCCGCGTCGAGCAGTTCCTGCTCTTCCTCCGTGATCTCCCTCCCCAACAGCTGTTTCAACCGGAACAGGGGGACCGGAACCGCGCCGTCCACGGCGCCCTCCAGTTCCAGTTCGAACGGCTGGCGAATGTCCAACAGGACAGCCAGCCCAATATCGACCAGTTCGCGCGACGCCGCCGCACTAATCTCCAGGTGCGGCTTATCTGTCTCGTCTACCATGCCTTCTCCTTTACGTTGCGTATTGCGCCAAGGCCACTCTCGCGGCTGCGATTCCCTATGAGTCGCGGACACACAGGGCGCTCATACTTTGTACTTTGTGAAGCGGCCCCACGACATTCCAGATTGCGGGTTCTACGCTCGTTGGATAACCGCCACCAGTAACGATGCACGGCCCGAGGGGCATCCTGATGAACGACCAAGACATCGATCTAAGCCGTCACCACGAACCCCGCGATTTCTCCGATCGCGTCGCCAGGGGTTTCACCTCGCTCATGCGATTCTTCGCCGATACGTTCTTTGCCGGTCGCTACGGACACCGCGCCGTGGTGCTGGAGACGGTGGCCGGCGTCCCCGGCATGGTGGGTGCGACGCTACAGCATCTGCGTTCACTGCGACGCATGGAAGACGACCATGGCTGGATTGCCAAATTGATGGACGAGGCCGAGAACGAGCGCATGCACCTGCTGACCTTCGTCGAAATCGCCTCACCCAACTGGCTAGAACGCCTCCTGATCATCCTGGCTCAGGGCTTCTTCTATACGTTGTACTTTATGATTTACGTGGTCTCCTCACGCACAGCCCACAGGATCGTCGGTTACTTCGAAGAGGAAGCCGTCGTCAGTTACACCGAGTACCTGGAGGAGGTGGAATCCGGCGCGATCGAGGACCTCCCCGCGCCGGACCGCGCCATCCAGTACTGGCAGCTTGCGGAAGACGCCCGCTTGTCCGACGTCATCCGCGCCGTGCGCAACGACGAGGCCGGCCATCGGGACGTCAATCACGGCTTCGCCGACTTGCTGAGCAAGAAGACCTGACGTGACCCATCCACAGGGGAGAACCTTGTCCGCGGTCGGCGCGCAGACCGACGGCAACATCGACCAGCAGCGTTCGCAGACCGAACAGGTCTCGACCCCAATGAACGAGATGGCGGCGACGGTTCAGGAGGTCGCGCGCAACGCCTCCGATGCCGCCTCCTCCAGCCAAGGGGCCGACCAGGAGTCCCGCACCGGCGGCGAGGTCGTGCGCACGGTGGTCAGCGACATCGGTCGCCTGTCCGGTGAAGTCGCCACCATCGAAGAGACCGTGCGCAACCTGGACGAGAAGGGCCACCAGATCGGCTCGGTGCTGGACGTCATTCGCGGCATTGCCGAACAAACCAACCTGCTCGCCCTGAACGCGGCGATCGAGGCCGCCCGGGCCGGCGAACAGGGTCGTGGCTTTGCCATGGTCGCCGACGAGGTCCGCACCCTTGCCTCGCGCACCCAGGACTCCACCGCCGACATCCAGGCGATGATCGAGGCCCTGCAGGCGGGCACCCGCAACGCGGTCACCGCGATGGGTCGGGGACGCGAGATGGCCGAGGCCACCAGCAACGATGCCGAGCGCGCCGGCCAGGCGCTGGAATCCATCGTCCAGGCCATCGGCCGAATCAGCGACATGACCACCCAGATCGCCAGCGCCGCGGAAGAACAGAACGCCGTGGCCGAGGAGATCAACCACAACATCTACGCGATCAACGACATCACCGGCGACACCGCCAATGGCTCGCGCCAGACCGCGACTGCCAGCCAGGAGGTCGCGGATATCGCGTCGCGCGTGCGCGACCTGGCCTCCGCCTACCGCATCGCCTGATCCCCACGCAGGCGGCCCAGGCCCGGCCCGCGCCGCGGCGGCCATCGGACCGGGCTTCCGGGCACAACGACCATGGCGGTATAGTCGTCCGGCGTTTACCCGGGAGGTCGCATGAGACTCTGGTCGAAGTGGAAAAAGGGCGGCACGCTACTGGCCGACGTGCTCAAGCGTAACGGTGTCGATCCCAGGGCGGCGGCTGCCAAGGAGGCCTTTCGCCAGATCCTGGACGATGCGGAGGCGGCGGCCGATACCCGCCTGAAAGACGAGCAGGCCGACGGCTCGCTATCCCCGGACGAGCGCAACACCCGCTGGGAGGCGCTGTTCTTCGAGGAGATCCGCACCCGGGCCAAGGGCTACGCACAATCCGCGCGCAACCAGCGCAAGGACTAACCCAACCACACTGCCGGGTCCATTTCGTGGCGCCTTTCGCACTTCGTGCTACCCTCCGCCGCGTTTCCCGATCCACCGGTCCCGCCCATGAAATTCTTCCGCCTGATCAGCGTTCTCGAGGGTTTGTCGCTCATTACCCTGCTGTTTATCGCGATGCCGCTGCGCACCTACGCGGACATGCCTCTGGCCGTGACCTATGTCGGCTGGGTCCACGGCATCCTGTTCATCGTCTACGGCGCGGCGTCGGTGATGGCCAGCCACCTGAGCGGCTGGCCGGTTTGGAAATGGCTGCTGGTGCTGTTCCTCGGCGTGGTGCCCTTCGGCTTTCTCTACGTGGACTACCTGATCCGGCGCGAAACCGCCCCCAGCGGCAAGGCCGAAACAGCCTGACACCCGTCATCACCCCGGCCGCAGCAAAGCGCAGAGCCGGGACCTCCCGCGCCGGCATTGCCCGGCGACCAGGCCTATCCCTGCGGCCGAGACCCCGGATCACCGCTGCGCGGTGTCCGGGACGCCGAAGGACGGGAGACCCGACGTCAGACCGTGTGCCTTACCCTGCGCGCCGGGTGGCGCAAGGGCGTCGGACGCGCCCCTGTTCTGAGCGCGCCTGTTCTGAGCACACACGGCGCCGATCCGCGCCGGCTCGGCTCAGTCCGCGTCGTGCAGGAGCTGCTGCTCCATATCGACAATGAAGTCCGGCAGGGTGTCGAGATCGTGCTGATCACGCACACCCCGCTCGCCCTCACGCACCAACTCGCGGCCAGGATGGTTGTCGCTGTGCAGGAACTGATAGGTGATCTGCCCGGGGTAGAACACCTCGACCTCGGTCCATTCCAGGTCGGCTTCATCCAGATCCCCGTCGACGCGCCGGGCCACGATGTCGGCCTCCCCGTCTTCCAGCCCCAGGGTCATCGGCAGCGAAACCAGGTGCCAGCGCGCGCCCGCGGCACTGTGAACCGCAAAGGCGACGTTGTAGGACTCGCCAGGTTCCAGAGTCTTGCTGTCATGGTCGTTGGGGGCCTTCAGCGAACGGGTCAGCGCAATCCGCCAGGCGCCGTCTTCGTAGCCCCCATCGGCACGGATCGCACCGCGGCTGCCGCTCGGTTCTTGCAGGAACCGCTGCGGGATCACGTCGCCTTCCTGCCAGTCGTGGTCCGGATCAAAGGCGACCGCGTTGCCCTCGTGGATGTAATAGGCGTCGTCCTGCCCGTACTCGCGGGCGATCAGGGCCTCCCACTCCAGGGCGGGGGCTCCGACCTTCTCCGGATCGAACATCCAGGCGGGTTGATCGGCGTCGTCGTCCCAGTTGGTCGTGAACATGCTGGTGCCCTCGGACGACAGGCGGTAGTGCAGCACGTAGTTGTTGTCCGCATGGCCCATCGGATGGCTGCGGTGCGACCGCCACTGCCACAGATCGAGGAACACGCCATCGGACTGCAACTGATCCAAGGCGTCATCATCGGCAACCTGATCCCAGGAGGTCTCTTCCGGATCGTCCGTGACGCGAGTCTGCGGGAGGTACTTGCGCACGTCGCTGCGCCCGAGGTCGCCACCCAGTTTGGGATGCTCGCGAACGGCATCCGCGTCCACCTCGGAGGTCAGGCTGCGCATACCGTCATGCGCGGTCATCCACCCGCCCATGCGGTCGAAACCTTCCACCTTGCCGTCGTCCAGCATCATGGAGATCCGGTCCTCGTACAGGCCGTGCTCGTCCGGCCCTGGGCCGCCGGATCCGTAGCGCACCCACTCGCCATCCTCGTAGCGCCAGACCTGGTGATACCAGCTGGGGGTATCGGTCTCATACTCGTAGTGGATGCGGAAGTCTTCGTCGTTATAGACCGCGGCAACCCGCAGGACCGCGCGGGCATCCTCTTCGGCGGAAATAAAGACATTGCGATCGGTGTCCACGAGACGGGGTTCGGCCAGTGCCAGAGCCGGGCAGGCGGCGGCGACCGCAAGGGCCATCAGTGATTTTTTCATGTGGCTCTTCCTATATATGGATTTGAAGATATTTTGAACTCCCTACGACCACAAGGGAATTAGCAGGTTTCTGCCGGGTGTCCCGACATAGATCACGGCCAGAGGCCGTGCAGCGCTGGCACCCGCACCCGGCCGGACCCGCACACCCTCGACGCACCCTCACTCAAGGAGACCTAGGAAACACTGATCGATGAGAGGCTTTGCGCCCGAGCATCCGCAGGCGGGCGTGGCCACACCTTGCGCCTGCGCGCGTGGTTTAATCGGCTCCTCGTCTTTCTGAAAGCGAAACCGCCATGATTGCCGTGATCTTTGAAGTGGAACCGCACGCCGAGCGCAAGCAGGACTACCTCGATGCAGCCGCCCAGCTACGCGAGCATCTGAAGGACGTGGAGGGCTTCATTTCCATCGAGCGCTTCGAAAGCCTGAGCCAGCCCGGAAAGGTCCTGTCGCTGTCGTTCTGGCGCGACGAGGATGCCGTAAGCCAGTGGCGCAATCTGGAAGAGCATCGTCAGGTACAGGCGGCCGGGCGCAGCGGAATCTTCGCCAACTATCGCCTGCGCGTGGCCGAGGTCGTGCGTGATTACGGCCTGTACGACCGCGAGCAGGCGCCGGGCGACTCACGCAACGCCCACGGTGCCTAACCCCTGCGACCGTCGCCCTGCGCACCGCCCCCTGCGCTGGACTATAGCTTTTGCTTTGATGATGCGAGGGAGATGGGCATAGCGAACGAGTTCAAGCAGTTTGTAGCGCGCGGCAATGTGATGGATATGGCCGTGGGCGTGATCGTGGGTATCGCCTTCGGTCAGGTCGTGGCTTCACTGGTGGGGGATGTACTGATGCCACCGATCGGCCTGCTGATCGGCGGGGTCGATTTCTCGGAGCTGGCGTTCGTGCTGCGTGAGGCGGAGAACGGTATGGCCGCGGTGACCGTCATTTACGGGATCTTCATCAAGCGCGTGGTGGATTTCCTGATCATCGCGGCCGTAGAGTTTGCGGCCATTAAGATGATCGCCCGATTGCAGCACAAGTGAAGAACCGAAGGCCGCTGAACCCGACGCTCCCAGTAACGAGGAAAGACTACTGGCCGAGATCCGTGACCTGCTAAAGACGCGGTAACGCGGCAGGCGTCCGGGCGGCCAGATGGATCCCAATGCAATAACGGCTCTGGAGGAACGTTTGGGCAATGCCATCGAAGTAGAAGGTCTGGTGCGCGATTTTGGCGGCACAAGGGCCGTAGACGGTGTCGAGCTGCGGGTGCCAACGGGGCGCGTGCTGGGCCTTCTGGGCCCCAACGGGGCCGGCAAGACGACCGTGGTGCGGATGCTCGCCACCCTGCTGACGCCCACCGCCGGGGCGGCTCGGGTGGGCGGCTTCGACGTGGCCCGCGAGGGCACACGGGTGCGCGAGATCATCGGCCTGACCGGCCAGTACGCTTCGGTGGACGAAAAGCTGACCGGGCGCGAGAACCTGATCCTGATCGGACGCCTGCTGGGCCTGAAGCGCCGCGATGCGCGGGCCCGCGCCGATGAGCTGCTAGCCGATTTCGACCTCCGCGAGGCGGGGCAGCGCCCTGCGCAAACCTATTCCGGCGGGATGCGGCGGCGGCTCGACCTGGCCGCAAGCCTGGTCGGGCACCCGCGCATCCTGTTTCTGGATGAGCCTTCCACCGGCCTGGACCCTCGGGCCCGGCGCGACCTCTGGGATCGCGTCCGCCAGCTTCAGAGCGACGGCACCACGGTGCTTTTGACCACCCAGTATCTGGAGGAGGCCGATGCCCTGGCCGACTCCATCGTGGTGCTAGACCACGGCCGCGTCATCGCCAAGGGCACGGCCGCCGAGCTGAAGGCGCGGGTTGACGGGCGCACGCTGTTCCTGATGGTGGCCCACCCGGAGCAGGCGGCGATGGCCGCCGAACGAGTGGCCGCGGTCACGGGCAGCATGCCGGTCGTGGAGGGCGAAACGATCAGCGTCCCCGTGTCGGATCCGGGCCTGCTGCCCGCCGTCCTGCGCGACCTGGATACCCAGAATATCGAGGTGGCGGAGCTGGGTCTGCGCGGCGCCAGCCTGGATGATGTATTCCTGTCCCTGACCGGACGCAGCGGCGCCAGCCGCGAACAGCCCCAGGGTGCGGAGGACGCGGCATGAAGGCGATCGATCAGACCCTGGCGCTCGCCTGGCGCAGCCTGGTTCAGGTGCGCCGCAATCCGTGGGAACTGGGCGACTACAGCATCCAGCCGATCCTGTTTCTGGTGCTATTCCTGTTCGTGTTCGGTGGGGCCATCGCCGGCTCGCCGGAGAACTACCTGGCGTTCGTGCTACCGGGCGTTATCGTGATGAACATGCTGTTCGTGACGGTTTATGTCGGCCACGGCCTGAATACGGACCTGACCCGCGGCGTGTTCGATCGCTTTCGCGCCCTGCCCATCCCGCGCTGGGCACCATTGGCCGGACGCATCCTCGCCGACGTGGTCAAGCAAGTACTGTGTATCGCGCTGCTATTGATCGTCGGCTTCTTGCTGGGCTTTCGTCTGGAGACATCCTGGGCCCATCTGCTGGCGATGGTCGCGCTGGTCTTGAGCTTCGCGGTGGCGTTTTCCTGGGTGATGGTGCTGGTCGGCGTGCTCGCACGCGACCCTGAGCATGTGCAGCTGTTCGGCTTTACCGCGCTGTTCCCGATCACCTTTGTCAGTTCCGCCTTCGTGCCGGTGGATACGATGCCCGGATGGTTGCAGGGCTTTGTGCAGGCGAACCCGGTGTCTCTACTGGCCGATGCCGCCCGCGGCCTGATGAACGCCGACGGCCCCGCGCTGGAGCCCGCCCTTTGGTCGTTGGCCTGGGCATTGGGGATCGCACTGGTCTTCGCACCCCTGTCGGTCTATGCCCTGAACCGCCGTCTGGCGCGCGGGTAGTACAATTCATCCCCCGACCATGGCCTGCTGCTCCCCGCCGCGGCCTGCTCAAAACAGCTCAATGTCACCCGTCTGGATCGTGGATCGCTGGATCGCGCCGGCGGCGACCAGGCGGTCGTACAGCCAGACCTGGTTCTTGCCGTTGGCCTTGGCGTAGTACAGGGCCTGATCCGCCTCGTCCAGCACAGCACTGGCGGTCTTGTAAGGGCGCAGTTGAGTGACCCCGATGCTGGTCGCGACCCAGCCGACGCGCGGCAACGTGTAGTCGGCGACGGCGCGCTGCAAACGCTCGAAAGTCGCGGCGGCCATGTCGGCACCCGCCATTTCGGCCAGCACCACGAACTCCTCCCCGCCAAAGCGGTAGATCAAGTCATGCTCGCGGCATCTCTGCTGCAACAGCCGCGCCAGCAGAATCAATACCTCGTCACCGTACACATGGCCGAAGCTGTCATTGATCTTCTTGAAGTCGTCGATGTCGATCACGCCGAGCCAGATCTGAGTCTCGTCGGGGTTGGGCTCCTGGCGGCGATCTTCGACCAGACCCGGCCGATGGACACTGCGCTCCAGCGTGGCCAGTTCGCGGAAATTGTCGTCGAAGGTCTTGCGGTTGAGCAGGCCGGTCAGATCATCCGTCTGGGCATCATCAATCAGGCGCACGAAATTGCGATACACGGAGAGGAAGCTCTCACCAGCAAACCATCGAGCGACTCGCTGGCTTCCTCGCCCTCGAACGCAAATGCCAAACAGATACTGAACTCGTTGAGCCCGGACATTGGAAAGACCGACACGCGGCGGCCCGCGTCGTCGATATCCGCAACCGCCTCCCCGGTCTGCAACGCCTGCTCCAGCAGCCCATCGGGCAGGGGCTGATGTGTCCGATCGAACGGGATCGTGGTGACGGCATCGTGCTTGCGGTCAAAGGAGTGCAAGCTCTTGGGTCGGCCCTCGGCATCCAGCGCAATCGCCCAGATATGGGCAGACTCGTAGATGCCGTCCAACGTCTTGAGAAGACTGCATTCCAGACGCTGGGCATTGCGGATGCCCGTAAGATGGGCCAGGCCCTCAAGCAAATCGCGACCGCTGGTCATGGCGCTGATCTCGTCGGGTCGGAGGATACCGCCGGCGTCCAGAATCGATCATTCGCCGCGCCAACGGTGCGAAATCAATTGGGTGCACGAAACCGTTTGGCATTGCGCATGGGTGGTGGCACAACCCGTCAAGGTCATTGCGGGCCGGAACCACCTTTCGCGCAATATGCTACCGCAAAAGTAGAGCGCCAAGTCGGGGGACGTCGTGCCATACGAACCGCTACGGCATGCGAGCGCCACAGGGAAGCCCTGCCCCAAGCCCCAGGTGTGGAATCTCACGCGGGTTGGCGAACCCTTCAGCGAAGCGTTGCAGGCAAAAGAGTCGCCGCGTCCCTGCGACGACAAGACACACCCCGTGTGCGGGGTCCGGTCGTACTAACCGGTCGTACTTAGTAGACCGGTACCAGGGCATAGCCCTGATTCTGGTAGCCCATGATGGCGATGAAACCGCTGCGCACCGGCTTGATCGAGTCCAGAACCTTATCGTTCTCGACCCCGTAGGCGCGGGTCGCGGCGGCACAGACCTCCATCTTCACGCCCAGCTCATCCAGTCGCTCAACCGCCTTGGCGATCTCTTCCAGGGTGTCACCGTGATCAATCGCGATCTCGGGCTCCGGATCGGTGGTAATGAACTTGACCGCCTCGGCGATGAACACCATGCGCAGGTCGGGCTCCACGCCTTCCTTGACCAGGTTCTCGTGGTTGGTGGCGATGCCGCGCAGGTAGGCGAGCATCACGTTCGGATCGGATTTGCGCATGTCGTAGACGGCGCGCATGGTCTCGATGCCCTGCGTAGCCTCGCGGTTATCCAGGCCTTCGGCGCTCGCCTTCGAGACCAGCCCGAACGGCAGGAGCACGGCCAGTAACAGGATCAGTATTGGTTTTCGCATGGTGAGACTCCTCCTATTGGGGTGGTGGTCCGTTTGTTTTGTTATCGGACCGGGACGCTCAGTAGATCGGGATCACGGCATAGCCCTGGGCCTGATACCCAGTCAGCGAGACGAAGGTATTGCGCACCGGCTCGATGCCGGGCAGTAGCTCGCCGTGATCCACTCCGAACAACCGCGTGGCGACGGAGCAGGACTCCAGGTGCACACCCTTCTCCTGCAACGCCGCGATGTGGTCCTCGATGGCGTCCAGGTGGTCGAACTCGGTCAATTCGAAGCGCTCGCGATCCTCGCTGACCATGGTCACGGCCCGACCACGGAAGGTAAGGATCATGTCCGGCTCCACGCCCTGATCGGTCAGGTCTTCGAACGTCTCGCGGATCACCATCAGGTACAGCGCCATGACCTCCGGGTCATCGTTGTTGAGATCAAAGACCACACGAGCCTGATCCACGCCCTCCAGGGCTCGGGCATCGGTGGGGGCATCGGCCTGAACACTCAGCGTGGTCAACGACAGGGCGAGCAGCAGGAACAGCGAACTAACGATCTTCATCAGGGATTCTCCAGGGGATAAGTGGACTTACAGTGGGTCTGCCGGGGTCATGGCGATCGCACGCCAGGCGGCTTCCTGCGTCTCGCGCAGGTAGTGTTCCAGCGGGCGTTCCAGAGCGCCGTCCAGGTGAAGGTGCAGCAGGCGAATCGCACCTCCGAACGCAGCGGTGGCCGCCACCGGCACTTCCATCGGGCGCACCTCGCCGTTCTCGATGCCCTGCTCGATGCATTCGCGCATGCGCAGAAAGGGCTGCGAGGAGCACACCGGCGGCTCGTTGGGAAGAAACTCGCGGTGCCGCGCCTCCAGCACGAAGCGCATGGTCTGAGGGGCCTCGGTGGAGGCATCGAACATGAAGGCAATGATCCCGTCACAGCGCGCACGGCAGTCGCTCTCGCGTTGCATGACATCGGCCAGACCGGCGTCCATGCGCTGCAGCAGATCGTCGTACAGGGCCTTGGCCAGCGCCTCCTTGTTGCCGAAGTGGTGGTAGATCGAGCCAATAGAGACATCGGCCTGGCGACGGATGTCGTGGATCGAGGTGTTGAAATAGCCATCACGGCTGAAGCGCTCTAACGCGGTGTCCAACACCAGCTTGCGCAGGGCTGCACCGCGTACCGAGGGCTTGGGGTTTTCCGTCATCGTCAATACCGAACCGAACGTTCGTTCTAATTTAGCGCGACGATATGGGAAATGCCATACGTTGGCCGCGTGGCATGGCAGAGAAACAGCCTAGCCTGCGCGTTACGGAGGCCCGACCGATACGCGGGAGAAGGGCCAGGCCCGGGATTGGCGGCCTGGGTTTCGGATGTAGATTGCTTCGCTGCGCTCGCAATGACGGGGTGTAGTCGCCAGGACGAGGCATTGCCGGATTGCGATCAGAAGTCCTCGAACTCCATGGCGCGGAACACGCGGCCGGCGTTCTGGCGGTGCAGTTCGCCGTAGGTGTCCAGGTGTCGATAGGCGGTCTGGTCGATGTTGTAGGCATCGTTCAGCGTGCCGCCCTCATCGAGGATGCGCTGGACCTCTTCGCGCAGATACACCAGGTAGTCATGGGTGTAGCGGCGCAGGGCCTCGAAATCGTTCACCGGCTCGCCGTGGCCGGGGATGATGTAGTCCGCGTCCAGGGCCTCGAGCTTGTGCCAGGTCTCGACCCAGCCGGCGGTATCGGTGTAGTCGAAGATCGGCAGCATGCGCTGATGGAAGGCGAGGTCCCCAGTGATCAGCGTGCTGCGATCGGGTACGAAGACGGCGATATCGCCCGGCGCGTGGCCTGGACCCAGGTACAGGATCTGAATGGTCTCACCACCCATCTCCAGATCCAGACGCGAGGCAAAGGTGATGTCCGGGATTCCCAGTTCGGTCATGAAGGCCTTCTCGCGGGTGCGATTGGCCGCCCCTTCCAGACTGGCCTGGCCATTAGCCTCGATCTCGCGCCAGGCATCATTGTGGGCGATCACCCGGACGCCCTGCTCCTGCCAGTAGGTCATGCCCAGCATAGCGTGGCCCTGGGCATTCTCCAGCACCACGTATTTCACCGGCTGATCGGTGATTTGCTTGATCTCGTGGTGCAGCGACTTGGCCAGCAGGTAGTTGTCGCCGGCATTCATCACCACCACGCCATCATCGGTGATGATGAATGACAGGTTGTTGTTATGGCCGGAGTTCTCGTAGGTGGAGGGCTGGGTGGCGCCGATCGCGGACCAGACCCCTTCGGTGACCTTCCGCGGCCGGTCGTAGAGGAACGAGTCCCGTGCCTTGTCCAGCACGTACAGGGGCAGGCCAGCGTCCTTCCACTCGAAGAAGCCGCCGGGGTAGTTGTGCACGTTGGTGTAGCCCATCTGCTGCAGGGTCTGCGCGGCGGCGACGCTGCGCAGGTTCTGGCCGCAGTAGACGACGATTGGGGTGTCCTTGTCCGGGATCTCGCCGCGGACCTCGAACTCGATCCAGCCGCGCGGAATGTTCAGCGTCTCGCTGGAGCGGATCTGGCCACCGGTGTGCTCGATCTCGGTACGCGTCCGCACGTCGATCACCACGTGATCGGGCTCGTTGGCGATCAGGTCCTGGAGCCCCTCCTTGTCGATGTTGGTGATCTCGGCATTGGCCGCCTCGATCAGCCGCTCCCCGGTCAATTCTTCGGCCTGCGCGGTGCCTGTCACCGCGACCAGGACCAGCCCCAGCCAGATCGCTCGCATCCTCTCTCTCCTTCGGTACTTTTTCTATCTCCTCACCATAGCCCACTGGTTGAGCCGCCGCTTGCAAGGTCTATATTCAGGGAAAGGCACACGGCCCGTCGGTCGAAGGAGCCCCCAATGAGCAACCACATGGCGGATGTCACCATCCATATCGACGAAGACACCGATCACTCCGCGCGTGAGCGCATCCAGGACGCCCTGCGCGAGCTCCCGGGCGTAATGGCCGCGTCCAGTCACGATGAACGTCCGCACCTGATGGTGGTGGAGTACGACCCGGAACGGATTAACAGCCGAAAGCTGCTGGACAAGGTCACCGCCTCCGGCGTGCATGCCGAACTGATCGGCTTGTAGCGCGCCCGCACCCAGCATTCCCGCCGCTGGGCGGGACAATGCTGTCCCGGTCTGTCACCATTATTCGGAATGGAGAAACAGGCTGGCGTGGATCACGGCCCTGCGCGCTCGACAAGCACGGCATCCTGGGGTAGCGAACTTTTCGCAAGGGCACTAGCCTGGCGATTGCTGCTGCCCATCGGTCTGATCCTGACGGCCAGCTACGTCGTGCTACCCCACGGGCTGTTAACCAGCACCCTCTACGTACTCTTGACGGCCGGGGCCGCCTTGGCGGCGGGCCTCGCCGCACTGCACCGTCCGCGCCCCTTCGCCGCAGGTGGCTGGGGCCTGATCGCCATTGCCCTGGCCCTGGCCGCCATCGGCCACGGCATCTGGTACTGGCTGGACCTGCAGGGCCTGGAACCGTTCCCTTCGGCCGCAGACATCTTCTACCTGCTGGTCTATCCACTGTTCGTCGTCGCTCTCTGGCGCCTGGGCGACCGGAACGTTCGGGCGGACGGGGCCTTTGTGGATGCCCTGATAATCGGAATCTCAGCGGCGGTACTAGCATGGGCCTTACTGATCGCCCCGTACGCTTACGACCCAAGTCTGAGCTGGCTGCAACTCCTGGTATCCGCCGGTTACCCGGTGGCGGACCTGATCCTGCTACCCCTGGTCTTGCGTCTGCTGTTCCTGCACCGCGCCCACCTCACCGCCCACGTTTTCTTGCTCCTGGGCATGCTCGCCTACCTGACCGCCGATCTGCTGTATGCCCATGGCAACGCCACCGGCTGGTACGCCCCGGGCGGGTTGACGGACGCCGGCTGGCTGATCGCCTACACCCTGATCGTGGCGGCCGTATGGCATCCCTCGGCGCAGATCGAACCCCAGGTGCGTACATCGGCGGCCGATGTCTCCGGCCGGCGGCTACTTGTGCTGGGTGCCGCCGTGGTCCTGGTGCCGATGATCATCCTGTTCACGGCTGGTGACGATATGGAGACCATCCGCGTCGCCGCGATTGCCTCCATCCTGATGTTCGTGCTGGTCCTGTACCGCATGGCCGGGATGCTCCGCGAGAGCCATCGGCAGGCCCACCGCCTGGAGCACCTCTCGCGCACCGATCCACTGACCGGAGCCGGCAATCGCCGCCAGCTGGAAGAGCAACTGAGTCGAGAGATCGCCCGCGCCGAGCGCACCCAGGGCTCACTCAATGTGGCGCTGCTCGATCTCGACCGTTTCAAACGTTTCAACGACACCCACGGCCATTCCGCCGGGGATGCCCTGCTGCAGGAGATAGTGCATGCCTGGCGTCCGAACCTGCGCCCCACCGATGTGCTGACCCGCTTTGGGGGCGAAGAGTCTGTACTGATCTCTCCCCACATCGACACCCAGCAGTGCGACCAACTGCTGCAACGCTTGCGGGCAGTCGTCCCCTATGGTCAGACCTTTTCCGCCGGTATCGCCAGCTTCCACGCAGGCGATACGCCGGATGACCTGCTGGGTCGAGCCGACCGGGCGCTTTATGCGGCGAAGAGCAGCGGACGTGCCCGTAACGTGATCGCCGACGACCACGCCGCGCCTTCGTCGAACTCGGAGAATTGATTACATGCCCCAGGGAGCAAATCCCGGAATTCGCGCGTCTACTCCGGAGACCTGACGACCAAAAGGCCGGTTGAATGCCCCGTTGGATGACCACCCCGCTCCTGCTAGCGCTCCCCTTTCTCGCGATCGCCCCTTTCGCCACGGCGCAGGATGCCGACACCCCCACCGGCGCCGTCGAGTCGGCCACCACCATC
Organism: Thioalkalivibrio sp. ALJ1; assembly: GCF_000745395.1. NCBI lineage: Bacteria > Pseudomonadati > Pseudomonadota > Gammaproteobacteria > Chromatiales > Ectothiorhodospiraceae > Thioalkalivibrio > Thioalkalivibrio sp. ALJ1. Next base: position 56,426 of record NZ_KN050684.1, read on the forward strand.
GCGGCGGGGGATGGCGATATCCCGGTTGAACGTTACCGCACGGACGGCGATGCAGTGCTGCTCTGGTTCCCGTCCGAACACGGCGTGCAGGACGGTCACCGCGATCAGGCCTTGGCCTTGCAGGCTGCCGGGATCGAGGTCTGGCTGGTCGACCCGTTCACCGGGCACTTCCTGCCGGAGGCGGCATCCAGCTTCAACGAGATGCCGCTGGCCACCGTCCCCGACCTGATCGAGGCGGCCCACGACGACACCGACCGACCCCTTTTCGTCTTTGGCCACGACCGCGCCATGCCCTGGCTGCTGACCGGCCTCTACCAATGGCAACAAGCCCATCCGGAAGCCGGACACCTCGCCGGGCTCCTAATGGCCAGCCCCTATCTGCACACCGGGGCGGACACCGACGCAGCCGAACTGCAGGCCATCGTCGAGCTCACCAACCTGCCCGTGTATATCCTGCAGCCTGCCCTGTCGCCCCAACGCCAGCATCTTGGACGCATCCAGGTGGGACTGTCCGCTGGCGGCAGCAGCGTAGGCGCACGACTGCTGCCCGAGATCCGCGACCGCTTCTTTTTCCGGCCCGACGCCACTGCCGAGGAGCGGCTCGCCAGCGAGACCTTTCACCGAGAAATCGTGTTCGGCATGGACCTGCTCACCCGCCTGCCCCACCAGCGCGTTCCCGCCGTGGCCGCGGCGGGCACCGACCTGACCGTGCGGACACCCAGCGGCAGTGATGCACAGCTGAATACGCTGGACGAACCGGTGGATGCCCCGCCACTGGAGCACCCCGATCTGGCGGGCGACCTCCAACGTCTGGAGGACTACCGCGGCGAGGTGATTCTGGTGAACTTCTGGGCCAGCTGGTGCCCGCCCTGCGTACACGAGATGCCGTCCATGCAACGCCTCGAAGATGAACTGCGGGAAGTCGGATTCCGCATCCTCGCCGTCAACCTGGGCGAGGACGAGGACACCATCCAGCGTTTCATCGAAGACGAAGTTCAAACCGATTTCACGATCCTGCTCGACCCGGAACAAAACTCGCTCGACGAATGGCGTGCAATGGCCTTCCCCACCAGCTACGTGATCGACCGCCAGGGCCGGCTGCGCTACTACCTGTTTGGCGCCATCGAGTGGATGGAGACCGGCGTCATCGAACAAATCCGCGAACTGCTAGACGAGGAGGCCTGACCCATACCGCGCAAAGCCCCTGCGATTCGCACCTGTTTGCCCACCGGGTCAATGCTTTACTCTGCACACAGCATTACGCTGCCAAACCACAGGGAAGCCCACGCATGAAGGGAGTTGTGTTTAATGTCCTGGAGGAGATCGTGACCGAGCACTACGGCACGGACACCTGGGAGGACCTGCTCGATCATGCCAAGCTCAGCGGGGCCTACACCTCGCTTGGCAACTACGACGACACCGACATGCTCAAGCTAGTAGAGGCCGCCAGTGCCACAACCGGCATGGACGAAGCCACCTGCCTGCGCTGGATCGGCCGCGAGATGCTGCCGCGCTTCGAAAGCATCTACCCCGGCGTATTCGAGGACTACCCGGACACCATCGCCCTGTTACGTGCCCTGAACGACGTGATCCATCCAGAGGTGACCAAGCTGTATCCGGGGGCCATCGTGCCCATATTCCATTATCACAGGGTCGCCGAAGACCAACTGATCATGGAATACGACTCCCAGCGCCAACTGTGTTCCCTGGCGCACGGACTGATGCTGGGTGCCGGGGATCGCTACGGCCAGACGCTGCGCGTCGAACACCACGAATGCGTGCACCGGGGCGATGCCCGCTGCCTGTTCGATATACGCGCCGAGGGGTCCATTGGCTGATCCGGCCACCCCCGGCGATTCCCTCGCCTGGCGTCGCCTGGAGCGGCGCTTCGCGCGTGAACGCACGGCCCGCAGCGAAGCCGAAACGATCGCCGAAGACGCCACCCGCCGGCTCTACCGCGAACAGATCAAGCTGGAGGGCATACTCCAGGTCGCCACACGCGCGAATGAAAGTAACGATATCGAAGAGACCACCCGCCAGGGGCTGGCCAGCCTCACCGAGCATACGGTGTGGAAGTGCGCCCACATCTTCTATCGCGACCCATCAGACCGGCTGTCGGCCGTAGCATGGGTGGATCATCTGACCGGCTCGGATGCATCCCGTGAAGCCCCTTGGACGACCTGCGGCCAGGAACTCCTGAATCAGGCCAACGGTGTGCGCTGCGAATTCTTCGAGGAACCTCCTTTTGCCGCTGACGCCTCGGCCAGCGGCCACGGCCTCCAGCATTGCTGCATCTGCAGCATCAGCGTGCACGGTCGCTGTTTCGGGCTTATCGAGGCCTTCTCCAACGTCCCGGATCGCGATCAGGCACTCAGCCGCGAATTCTTCGAAGGCATCGCCCAGACCTTGGGCTATGTATACAAGCGCGAACACGATCGCCGCATGATCGAACACATGGCCTATCACGACCCCCTGACGGGGCTCGGCAACCGTGCCCAGCTATTCGACCACTTGGATCTGGCGATCCGCCGCGCACGGCGCGAGCAGCACAAGGTCGCCGTCATGGCGATCAACGTCGACCGCTTCCGTGACATCAACGACAGTGCGGGTACACGCGCCGGTGACGCCTTTCTGGTGGAACTGGCACAACGCATCCAGTCGTCCATACGCGATATCGACACCGTCGCCCGGCTGGGGGGCGACGAATTCATGATCGTGTTCGATGGCCTGGGCGATTCCGAAGACATCACCACGCTGGGCCAGCGCCTGTTGCGCAATCTCACCCCGGAGGCGCTGAACCCGAAGAGGGCCACGCAGACGCCGACGCAAAGCGCCGGTGTCGCGATCTACCCGGACGATGCCCGCGACGCCGAGGGTCTTGCCCATTGCGCGGAGACGGCCATGCAGCGGGCCAAGGCCGAGGGTGGCGACCGCCTGGTGGCCTACGACCCGGCGCTCGCGCAGCGCAACGAACAGCGCCGGCAACTGGAACAACAGGTGCGTGCCGCTGCGGAACAAGGCGCATTTGCCTCGTATTACCAACCCCTGGTGGAGCTGCCTTCCGAGCGCGTAATCGGAGCCGAGGCCCTGCTACGCTGGCAGATGCCGGACGCGCCGGGGCCCGATGTCTTCATTCCCATCCTTGAACGCCTGGGGCTGATGCACGAGGTGGGGACCCAGGTACTACGCACCGCCCTGCAACATGCCTCCCAGTGGTTGAATGAAGGCCGTGACCTGCAACGGATCTCGGTCAACGTGTCCCCCGTCCAGCTACAGGATGACCGCATCCTCGGCACGCTCGATCAGATCCTGGCGGAAACCGGCCTGCCCGCCGACCGGGTCTGTCTCGAAATCACCGAGAATGTCTATCTGGAAGGCGACGAACACATCCGCACGCGCATGGCCGCACTGCGCGCACGTGGCATTGCGATTGCACTGGATGACTTCGGTACCGGCTACAGCTCGCTGGGCTACTTGCAGTGGCTGTCGCTGGACACCCTCAAGATCGACAAGAGCTTTGTCTTCGGCGTCGCCGACCAAAAGCATCACCTGAACCTGGTGCGCTCCATCATCGGGATTGCCGAGGCGCTGGAACTAGCAGTAACGGCCGAAGGCATCGAGACCCCCGAGATCGCGCGCCTGATCGCCGCGCTTGGCTGCACCTACGGCCAGGGCTACCACTATGGCCGCGCGATGCCTGGCGACGAGCTGTGGGCCCGCCTGGCATGGCCCCGTGGCCCGGGTTACATCCCCGGAAACGATCCTCAATAGCACCCGGCCGCTCCATCCCGGCAGCCAATCGATCCCTACCCGAATACCGGACTATTACACGCAAGCGGCCCGGCCCGACTACGCTTGAAGAAGGCACGCTTGCCCGGGAGTACACCATGAACTCGCCCATCACGATCCGACATGCCGCCCAGTGTCTGTTGCTCGCCGCTGCGCTGGGGCTCGCAGGCCCAGCGCCGGCCGAACCCGAGGTGGGTATCACCTCCGACATGGCCGAGTTCGAAGTACGCCACGGCGATGAGCGCATGACGGTCACCCGCGATCAGGACACCTTCGCGACCATCGACCTCGACTATGCGCAGATCGCGCGCCCCTGCCCGCCCTTCTGCATCCAACCGATGAGCCTCGGGCGCGGGGTCGAGACCCTGGGCGAACTGGAGTTCATCGACTATCTCCAGCAAACCACGGAGCGCGACGATCTTCTGATCATCGATTCGCGCACCCCGCGCGAATACCGCCGCGGTACGATCCCCGGCGCCATCAACATCCCCTGGGACCGGCTGCACTTCGCGTCGGGCGCCAATCCGGAGGATGTACGAAACGTGCTGACCGACGATTTTGGCGTGGTCTTCGATGGCGACTTCTACGACTTCAGCCAGGCCAAGACACTGGTGCTGTTCTGCAACGGACCCTGGTGCGGCCAGTCCCCCACCAACATCCGCACCCTGACCAACCTTGGCTACCCCGCCGAGCGCATCAAGTGGTACCGCGGTGGCATGCAGCTATGGCATGCCTTTGGCCTGACCACGGTAGAGGGCGTGACGGATGACTAGGGAGATGCTGATTGAATCGCACGTCCGCGTTGGCGCCCCCCAGTTTTTCGAGACAAAGCGTTCCGAGACAAGGCGCGTCGTGCAGCGGGTGGTGGTTCTACCCGCCCGTTTTTGATGGATTGGGGCGCAACGCAGGATCAGGGAACAGGGGGCACCAACCCGACACGTGATTGAAAGAGCGGGCTCGGCCGCCCGTTGTTGATCAAAAACGGGCGCTCGCAACGCGCGCCGGACCCCTGGCTTAGGCCTACTCGTCCATCAGCTCCTGGATATCGGCCAACACGCCCGGTTCATCCCATTCGATCGCGCTATTGACCGAATACCGGATGCGCCCTCCACGGTCGAGGATGAACGAGCTGGGGAAGGCGAATACTCGCCAGCCCGCCGCCACGCGGCCATCGAAATCCATCAACACCGGGAAATCCACCTGTACCTCGTCCATGAACGTCGCGATGTGTTCCGCGCTCTCCTGATAGTTGACCGAGACAATCGAGAACCCCGCGCCCAGGGTCTCGGCCATGCGGTTCATCGACGGGATCTCGTGGACACAGGGCGGGCACCAGCTTGCCCAGAAGTTCAACAGCACAACGTCCCCGGCGTAATCGGACAGCGACTGCTCATCGCCCAGGTGGTCGGTCAGCGTGAAGTCCGCCATGGGCGCCGCGCGATCGCGCTCCACCAGGCCACGTCCGGCCTCGACCCGAGGCGTATCCTCCGGCAAAGGCGCCGCAGTCCGGGCACGCGGAACACTCGCCAGGAGGCGCCCGGCCTGCAGCAACTGCGAGGGTAGCTGGTCGGTCGCCACCTGTTCCTCGGGCGCGGGATCGGAACGGCGCAGATAATAGAAATCCCGCACCTGAGGCACCATCTGCACGAACACCGGGCTCCCGCCCTGGCGCAGGTCGGCCAGGATGTCGTTCAGGTGCCATCGGTACACGCCCTGCGTGGGTTGCAGCAAGAAGACCGGCAGGCTAGTGGCTCGCACCACGTCCTCGCGCACCGCTGGCGCGCCCGCCACCGGGGTATCGGTTATCAGATTGGGAAACGCCAGCGCAGCGCCCAGTACGTAATCACCCTCTGGCGCGTCCTCCTGCCATTGGCGCATGCCCCGAAGCGCGATCAGGGCAGGCCGCCCGGACGCCACCAGCATCACTTCCTTACCAGTCTGGGCGTGTGCCTCGCGCAACAACGCGGCCACGGAGACACCGTCCAGGCTGCGCATGCTCTCGTTCGTACGCGGGAGAAAGTGCGCATCCAGCAGGTCCACCTGCCACACCTCGACGCCGGCCGCCGCCAGGGTCTGGCCCAGGACCCGATGATTGGGGTGCTCGCCGGCCTGCGGCAATAGCCATAGATACAGGCGTTCGCCCGATGCGGGGAACACCGTGACCTCCAGTTCGACCCCTTCCGGGTCGGTGAAACTTTGGGTGCGCGGCTCGACCGCGGCAGCCGGCAGCCCGGCGCTCAGGAGCAACCACAGCCCAAGGGCCAGGGACAAGGCGGTTTTCATGCGGTAGAGACCAGCAGCTCGGGGAGGGGAACCCGACTATAGCGCGTGACAGCGCCCGTCCGGAATGCCGGGTTAGCGCCGGCTCGGATGGATATGCTGCCAGGTTCGTAGCTGGCGGGTCTTCTCCACCATGCGCCACAGCGAACGGCTGTTGTTGTAGCGCGATACGTGCTGCAACGGGACCCACAGGATGTCGTGCGACTCGTGGCTGCCGGGCACCGGCAGGTGGTTATCGATCTCCAGCAGGAAGCGCACGTCGATGTGCTCGTGCATCGGAAAATCCGGGCGGGCCGGGATGGTGTGGATATCGAGATCGAAGATGTCCTCCGCCACCAGCCGAATCTGCTCGGGGGCCAGGCCAGTCTCCTCGTGAGTCTCGCGCAGGGCCACCTGCAGGATGTCCGCCTGGCCATCGGCATGACCACCTGGCTGGAACCAGCGGTGATGCTTGCCATGCAGCAGGAGCAGCGCCTGTTCGCGATCCGGGCTGACCACCCACGCCGATCCGGTCACATGGGCCGGTAGCAGATCGCAATGAAAGCAGTCCGGTTGCTCGCTGACGAACTCCAGCGCCCGACGCACGAAGCCGGTCTCCTCAATGAACCGCGTCTGGTGACGCGCGAGCAGATCCAGTAGCTGGGCGCGATGCATCTCAGGTACCCGCGGGGTTGTGCAGCGCGTGGATCGCCGCGCGCGCGGCCTCGTCCACGTTGCCCTCGGTGCCAGCCAGCGTCAGACGGCCAAAGGCCCCGACCGCGCGCACATCGATGAGCGAGACATGGGCGGCCTTGAGCGCCTGGTTCGCGGCGTAGATGATGTACCCGGCCGGCTCCGCCTCAAGGATGAACATGCTCTGTTCCGGCAGAATCATGTTGCCGCGGCGGTTCTGGCGGTTGATCAGCACCGTGTGATCAGGGGTCATCCCCCGGATGGTCTCCTGCCAGGGGATGCGGCAGGGCTGACGGTCCTCCTGGCTCGCACCCAGGCGTTGCAACAACACCCGCCCCGCTTCCTGTACTTCACTCTGGTCGCGGTGATGGATCACCATGGAGCCGAACTCGCGTTCCACCACCTGCTGCGCAAGGTGCACATTGGTCGCCTTCAGCGCCACGTCGGTCAGGCGGTGGACCGCCATCCCCGGCGACACCTCCACCCACAGGCACGAGTCCCCCGGCACGGGCAGAAAGCCCTGGGAGACCGTAGCCATGTATTCCGCCAGCTGTGGCTGGAGGGAATCCATGTAGACGTAGGTGCGCAGCTTGATCATGAATCCGCCAATGGGGAGGCACCGATGGCTCGGCGCTTCCTCGGGCCCGTCGAATCAGGCCGCCCCCGCCAGCGGGAGGGCAGCCCGTACCGGGCGCAAACGAAAACGGCCAGGAGCAGCACCCGCGGGATGCGGCCCGGCCGTGACAACGGGCGCTATTGTGGACGCCCCAGCCCCGAAGCTCAACGTTGACAGGCCACGCCCACCATGCTGCGACCTTCAGAAACGAGCGCCCCGGGCCCGTTAGGCACCCCCCACGAAATCACTTGTATACCCCCGCCCGACTGCCATACTTCGACTATGATCCGCACCGCCCTGCTTGATGACCTGCCCGCCCTGGTGGCGCTGGAGGAGCAAGCCTTTGCCAGCGACCGGCTCTCGCGGCGCCAGTTTCGCTACATGCTGACACGGGCCAACGCCCGGCTCCTGGTGGCCGAACAGAACGCGACCCTGGTGGGTTATGTCCTGCTGCTGTTCAGCCGCGGCACCTCGATGGCACGGCTGTACTCGATCGCCGTACGCCCCGAGGCACGCGGACAAGGCCTGGCCAGGGCGCTTGTTGCCGCGGCGGAGGAGGCCGCGCGCGAACACGAGTGCGCCTGGTTGCGACTGGAGGTGCGCAAGGACAACCCCGCTTCCAATGGCCTCTTCGAGGCACTCGGCTACCGCCGTATCGGGGAGTACGGCGACTACTACGCGGACCACATGGATGCCTGGCGCTACGAGAAATCGCTCGCGCCGCATCTGGATCAGGAAATGGTCCGCGTGCCGTTCTACGAGCAGACCCAGGACTTCACCTGTGGGCCGGCTGCAATCATGATGGCGATGAAGGCCCTGGCCCCCAATCTGGAGCTGGACCGGAAGCTGGAACTGCGCCTGTGGCGCGAGGCCACCACCATCTACATGACCTCCGGCCATGGCGGCTGCGGCCCGTACGGACTGGCGCTGGCCGCCGCCCACCGTGGCTTCGGCGTGGAGCTGGTCATCAACGACGAGCGTATGCCTTTGCTGGATTCCGTGCGCAGCCCCGAGAAGAAAGAGGTGATGCGCCTGGTGCAGGAGGACATGCTGGAGGAGATCCAGACTCTGGGCCTGCCCCTGACCTACGGGACCTTGTCGGTAGACAACCTGAAGGCCCGCTTCGACGATGGCGGCGTGCCCGTGGTGCTGATCAGCTCCTGGCGTATCTATGGCGAGAAATTTCCACACTGGGTTGTAATCACCGGCTTCGACGAGCACTACGTCTACATGCACGACCCGTATGTGGACCACAACAACGACGAAATCCCCCTGGACTCCATCAACATGCCGATTCCACGCCGGGACTTTAACCGCATGGCGCGTTACGGCAAGGCCGGCCTCAGGGCCGTCCTGATCCTCTACCCGCGACCCGACACGCTGCCCTGAACATGGCCAACCACCTGCTGCTGATCGAACAACCCGAGGACTGGAAGCCGCATTTTCCGGACTACCCGGTCATGCTCGCACGCGACTACCTGGCCCACTCGCCGGTCACCGAGGGGCCGCCCCTGCGGGTCATCAACCTGTGCCGCGGGCACCGTTACCTGAGTGTCGGATACTACTGCTCGCTGCTGGCCGAGGCCCGTCATCACCGGGTGGTGCCCACGGTACGCACCCTGCAGGACCTGTCGCGCAAATCGATCTACAGCCTGGACACCGGCGATATCGACCGCAAGGTGGCCCGAGTGCTCGGCCGGCGCGCCAGCCTGCAGGCGACCGCCTTCGAGATGATCGTGTTCTTCGGTCACTGCATCCCCGAAGCGATGCAGGAGATCGCCCAGCAGTTGTTCGCCATCTTTCCCGCCCCGATGTTCCGGGTCGAGTTCCGGCTGGCCGGGCAATGGCGGATCGAGGCCCTGCGCCCGCTGTCCCTGCAAGACCTGACCAGCGAACAGGAGGAGGCCTTCTTCGCCGCCCTGGACGGGTATCTGGCGCGCCGCTGGCGCAAGCGTCGCGGAGCGCGCGGCGCGCGCTATGACCTGGCGATCCTGCAAAACCCGGAGGAAGCACTGCCGCCGTCCAACCGTGGCGCGCTCAAGCAGTTCATTCGCCACGGCCGCGCCCTCGGCCTGGAGGTGGAACTGATCCAACGCCGCGACCTCACGCGGCTGGCGGAGTACGACGCCCTGTTCATCCGCGAAACCACGCGCATCGATCACTACACCTACCGTTTCGCCCGCAAGGCCGAGGCCGAAGGCATGGTGGTGATCGACGATCCCGACTCCATCCTGCGCTGCACCAACAAGGTCTACCTGGCGGAGCTGCTGACCGCGCACCGGATTGCCACGCCACGAACCTTGATCGTCAGTCGCGACAACCTGCTCGCCGCCGAGGAGACGATCGGCTACCCGATCGTCCTGAAGATCCCGGACGGCTCGTTCTCGCGCGGGGTGTTCAAGGTCGAAAATCGTGACGAGCTGGAATCCACCGCACGGGGCCTGTTCCGCGAATCCGACCTGATCCTGGCGCAGGAATTCACCTACACCGAGTTCGACTGGCGCATCGGCATCCTGAACCGCCAGCCGCTGTACGCCTGCCAGTACTTCATGTCGCGCAAGCATTGGCAGATCGTGAACCACGCGGCCAAGGGCAGTGCCCGTGAAGGCGGCTTTCGTACCCTGCCCATCGAGGAGGCCCCGCCCACCGTGATCAAGACCGCGCTGCGCGCCGCTAACCGGATCGGCGACGGCCTGTACGGCGTGGACCTGAAACAGACCGCACATGGGGTGGTGGTCATCGAAGTAAACGACAACCCGAATCTGGATGCCGGGATTGAGGATGCCGTACTGGGCGAGCGGCTTTACCAGCGCATCCTGGAGGACCTCATCCGCCGCCTGGACCACCTGCGCCAACGCTGATTCAGGCCTGGGCAAGGCCCGTATAATGGACGCACGTAAACGCAAGGGACGGCCATGCCCCGCCAAGAGGATGCCACTCAGCTGCTCGACCGGCTGGCGAACGATCCACAATACGATCTCGCCGAGACCCTGCGCGCCATCATTGGCTGGTTGCGTCCGCCGGACCCTGACAATATCGCGCTAGTCATCGCGCGGATCGAGGATCTGGTCCTGGCCCTGGGCGACCGGCCAGGGCTGCGCGAACACCTCCGCGACCGCCTGGAGCAGGGGCTGGAAGATGCCCGCCATCTGACCCTGTATACCGGGATCGGGCTGTTCTCACGCAAGGGCTTTTTCCGCGAGGCGGCGGAGCTGTTGTACGAGCGGATCAATCCGCGGCCGATGGACCGCGCGGACCTGCGTGACGTGCTCTACCACGTATTCCACGATCCGAAAGACGCGATCTGGGTGGCACGACTGCCGGACGATGCCTGGTCGCGGCTGCTGCAGGCGCTGGGATGCCTGTCCGGTGAGCACCCCGGGGTCCTGCAGCGGGCCCGCGAAGAGGCCCTGTACGCGCTGGAGATGCTCTCGATCTGGATCGCGGCGGAGGAGCTGGAACCGGAGCTGCTGCGTCTCGACCCTTCCATCGCCGAACGCAACTCCGCGTTTGTGGCTCAGGAACGCGAAATCTCCGCCTACGTACGCGACTACCGGCTCTGGCTGGAAGACCCTGACTACGAACGGGTAGACGATCGCCATGCGCGTGTCCTGCTGGAGCAGTGCAAAGAACAGATCGACCGCCTGCGACGACGCGCGATCACCCATGGCAACAGCCTGTCGCTGACCCACCTGATGGAACGTCTGGATCAGACCCTGGCCCGTATCCACAAACTGCTGGACCTGCTCGAGCCGAACAGCGGTGACGAACCGCGCCAGGCGGCAGTCGGCGTCTTCCGCGACCTGGTGACGATCAGCGCCCGCAGCCACGGCGTTCGCGCCCTATGGCAGGACAACATCCGCCTGGTCTCGCGCAGCGTGACCCAGCATGTCAGCGACACCGGCGAGCACTACATCACTCGCGACCGCAGCGAATACTTCCAGATGCTGCGCTCCGGGGCCGGGGCCGGCCTGATCATCGCCGTGATGGCGTTGATCAAGATTCAGGTCGAGGCCCTGGGGCTGTCCGAAGGCTGGAACACCCTATGGGTCAGCCTGAACTATGGCCTTGGCTTCGTGCTGATCCATATCCTGCACTTCACCGTGGCCACCAAGCAGCCGGCGATGACTGCGGCCCGCCTGGCCGCCGCCATCGAGGAAACCGAGCGCGGAACCGCGGACCCTTCCAAGCTGGCCGACCTGCTCATGCGGGTGGGGCGCTCGCAGTTCGCCGCTGTACTGGGCAACGTCGGCGTGGCGTTGCCGACCGCCATCCTGATCGGGCTGTTCGCATCCAGCCTGTTCAGTACCCCGGTCTTGTCCAGCCAGGAGATCGACTATCTGATGGACAGCCTGCGCCCGATCATGGGACTGGCATTGTTCTTCGCCGCCATTGCGGGTGTCTGGCTGTTCGTCTCCGGGCTGATTGCCGGCTTTTTCGACAACCGCTGCGCCTATCTCGACCTGCCCGGACGTCTACGCGAGCACCCGCTGCTGCGACGGCTGCTGCCGGAAGCCAGCCGCCATCGCCTGGCCGACTGGATTGGCTACAATTACGGCGCGCTGATCGGCAACTTCCTGTTCGGCGTCCTGCTGGGGGTGACCGGCTTCGTCGGCTACCTGCTAAACCTGCCGCTGGATATCCAGCACGTCGCCTTCGCCTCGGCCAACCTCGGCTATGTCACCGCCAGCGAGGCCCCGGGACTGCTCCTGTTCGGGCTGTTCCTGGTGTTCGTGCTACTGATTGGGGCGGTCAACCTGTGGGTCAGCTTCGGTCTTGCGCTGTATGTTGCACTGCGTGCGCGTGGGGTGCGCATGGGCGCCTTCGGTCGGGTCTTCCGTGCCTACGGTCGTCATCTGCGGGAGCGCCCTCGCGAGTTCCTGTTCCCACCCCGAAGGGCGTCCACCTCTGACGGGGGACCGGACGACGAGACCGATGCGCGCTAGCACGTCCCTCCTTGCCGGGTGTCTGATCCTGACGCTCACCGGCTGCGCCGGGACGGTCCCCAGTGCCGGCGGAAGCGAGTTCCGGACACCATCGATGGCTCCCGATGCGGTCTACGCGGCCGACGGCGACCGTCTGCCGCTGCACCGCTGGGGACCGGAACAGCCCGAGCAGATCGTGCTCGCCCTGCACGGGTTCAACGACCACGGTGGCAGCATGCAGCCCCTGGGCGAGGCCCTGGCCGAACACGGTATTGCGGTCTACGCCTATGACCAGCGCGGCTTTGGTGCCACGCGCAACGCCGGCTACTGGTCCGGCCACCGTCTAATGGCCGAGGACGCGCGCACCGTCCTTGATCTCCTGCACGAACGCTATCCCGACCAGCCGCCCTACCTGATCGGCAAGAGCATGGGCGGTGGTGTGGCCCTCCTGGCGGCGACGAGTACCGACAGCGTCGGGTCACCACCCGCCATCGCGGGTACGGTGCTGATTGCCCCTGCGGTCTGGAGTCGCGGCGACATGCCCTGGTACCAGCGCTTCGGGCTCTGGCTGGGGGCACGTCTGGCGCCCGGCTGGCGCCTGGATGGCGAAATGGCGGCCGACCTGGACATCCACCCCACGGATGACCCCGCCGTGCTGGAACAGATGCGCGACGATCCCCTGGTGCTGCGCGATGCCCGCATCGACGCCCTGGACGGCCTGACCACCCTGATGACCCAGGCCCTGGAGGCGGGACCCGACCTGCCCCCGCCCAGCCTGACGCTCTACGGGGCCCGCGATGACCTGGTGCCACCAGAACCCCTGGCGCGCCTGCTGGATGCGCTGACCGGGCAAGGGGTCGAGGGCCATCGCGCAGTCCTGTATCCCGAGGGCTACCACATGCTCACCCGCTACACCCGTGCCGAGACCACGTTCGAGGACATCACCGCATGGCTCAAGGACCCGGAGGGCCGTATCCCATCCGGGCACGAACGCACCCCGACCGGCCTGGCAGAGTCCCTCCGCGAGCAATAGGGGCCGCGCGACACTGGCCGCCGACCGCCATCGGCGTTACGGTTGAGACGCAACCCCGGACGAGCCGATGCAATGACCGATTCGAAATCCAGCCGCCTTGATGACCTGGTCGCACGCAGCCGTCAGGACCAAGCCGAGCGCGAACGCGGCTATCGCGAACAGGCACTGAAGATGTACCCCTGGGTGTGCGGGCGCTGCGGCCGCGAGTTCACCCGCGCGAACCTGCGTGAACTGACGGTGCACCATCGCGACCACAACCATGACAACAACCCGTCGGACGGCAGCAACTGGGAACTGCTGTGCCTGTACTGTCACGACAATGAGCACCAGCGCTATACCGATGCCACCCCCGGTACCGGGGGCAGTGCCGCAGGTCCTTCGGCCACGCACAACCCGTTTGCCGGGCTAGCCGATCTGCTGAATCGAGACGACCACTCAAAATAGCGTACCCACCGCATTCAGTTCACAACCGGCGCCACCAGAACTGCAGCGGCTTGGAGGTTTCCTCGGTCGTGCCGATGTCCGGCCAGGGGAAGTCACAGACCAGGCCCCCGGCCTTCTCGTAACCGCGTTTGGCCCAGAAGCCGTCCAGCGGCCGGTAGTCCGCCGGGCGCCGTGGGTGATCGTCCGGACGAATCACCGAACAGAAGGCGGCATGGGCAAAACCCAGCCTGCGGGCGGCCGCCTCGCGCTCGTCGAAAAAACGATGCCCAGCCCCCTGGCCACGAAAGGCTGGCTCCAGCACCGATTCCGCCAGATAGTAATACGCCGCAGGTTCCAGTCCACGCTCGACGAAAGGGGCCTGGAACTCCGCCTCGGCCGCAGCCAGCGGAAGCGCTGTGGAGGCCCCAACGACGCGCTCCCCGTCCAGCGCCAGCACCAATGTGCTGTCGGGGCAGTCGACATACTCCTGTAGATAGGCCTCTTCGTACTCCGGCGTGCCCTCGTAGAGATAGGGCCACTCGCGGAACACCGCAATGCGCAGGCGCGCCACGTCTTCCAGATAGGCCGCGATCCCGGCCCCTCCTACGGTCCTGAACTGCATCGAACCCCCTCGGCTCATGCGCTCGCTCTCATGCGAGAGTTCCCATACGTTCAACCCCCCGGTTGGGCCTCGGGGGCCAGCCGCCCTACCCCACGCAGCAGCCGCCCGAGGATATCCGCCCCGCTGATCAGGCGGCGCTGACCCTCAGTCCAGAGCAGAATCACATCATTGCCCACCATGGTGTCGCCGCTGCTGGCCGGCCGCACCTGAAAATAGGGCACCAGGCTGCCCAGACGGCGACTGGCGTCACGCACTACCAGCGGTCGATGACAATGATCTTGCGGATCGAACCCCTCCAGCGCAAAAAGGGCCTCGCGGGTCAGGTCCGCGGCGCGTAACACCACCCGTGGCTCGCCCTCGCGATCGGTAATGACGACCCAACCCCGCCCCGCACGATTGATCCGGTGCAGGAACGGATCGTCGATACGCGGCTGGATCGCCGGGAACACCGGGCGATTCCCCTTAAACTCCAGCTCCAATACACTGTCAGGGTCCAGGGCCTCGCCCTCATGCTGGACCAGGATGTCGTCCAGCTCCAGAAAATTGCGGGCGCCACGGCCCTCGACCCGCGTGATCTCGCTGTCGCGCGCCTGGATATGCAGGTCGATCAGGTGGTGCAGATCGCGCTCGGGAAAGAAGCGGACTTCCTCGCCCCCCAGCCAGCGATCCAGCACCCATGCCGTCGGTCGCGCAACGGGATACATCAAGACTTGATAGAAGCGCAGCACCGGATACAAGGCGCCCGCTACCCGCAGGGCATGCCGCGAGAAATACGACTGCGGAAGAATCTCGGCAAAGATCGTGATCACCACGGTGGAGAACAGGAAGGCCGCCACGCCACCCATCACCGACCCCGAGAGCAGCGCCAGCATCACGTTGACCGCCACATTGCCCCAAAGGATGGTCACCAGCGCAAAGTTAGCATCACCCCGCAGGGCCAACAGACGCTCGGCGCGCGCATCCCCCTTCTGCGCCTCGACCTCCAGCTCCAGCTTGCTGCGCGAGAACAGCCCCAGATTCAACCCGGACAGGATGGCCGATTGGGACAGGCAGACGAGGATGCCCAGCCATGTCAGGAGGCTCATGGTTTCACTCTCAGCGCAGATGATGGATACAGGGTTTACAGGCTCAGGGTAGCGCGTACCGCATTGTGCGCATCCGCACGGAACTCCGAATCGACCACCCCCAAACCCTCTCTCGACATCCGGAAGAACATCTACACTCGGAGACGGGGCCGGCACCAACCGGGCCGACCCCGTAGCGGCCCCACCAGTTGGCAACGCCAGTATGGCGATCGGCCGCAGGGGCCACCGTCTTTGCTACAGGAGGATCTGCATGGATACTGTCTGGATCGTTGTCGCCGACGCCGCCCGCGCCCGCATCTTCGCTTGCGAGGGTCGCGCCTGCCAGGGAATGCACGAGAGCGAAACGCTCTCGCACAGCGAGTCCCGCGCCCATAATCAGGATCTGGTCTCGGATCGCCCCGGGCGCAGCTGGAGCAGTGCCAGCGGGGATGCCCGCCACGCCATGCAGGACAGCACCGACCCCGCCGCCAACGAACGCAACCGCTTTGCCCGCGAGGTCGCCGAGCGGCTCAAGGCCGCCTACCACGACGGCACCTTCAAACGCCTCGTGATTGTCGCCGCGCCCTCGTTCCTTGGGGCCCTGCGCGACATGCTCGACCCGACCGTCGCCCAGAGCGTAACCGCCGAGGTGGCGAAGAACGTCACCAAGTCCACGGACGCGGCGACCCTGCGCAAACACCTGCCCGACTTCCTGTACTAGCGAACCCGGACGGGCCGGGCCATGGAGCGGCCCGTCCAGTTAGTCCATCAATCTCCGAGATCGTCCGGCTTTAAGGTGCCCAGCAACCGCGGCCCATCGGCATGCGGCTCGAATATGGCCATCTCCGCCTCCTCAATCTCCACATCCACCGCGTGACGCAGGTTCAGGTCATGCCCCACCACCACGATGTTTTTTTGGAGATCCTCGGGCGGTGTATTTAGATGCCGCCGCAGGCCCTCGATAAGGTCGTCGCGGCGTTCCTCGTCCCGAATGATCGGCAAGTTGTAAAGCTCGAAGCGGATGTCGTACTCGCCAAAGGCGTAGTGGGCCGTCTCCCAGTTACGACAAAACTCACTGCTCAGGATCTGTTCAACCGCAATAGAGTGGCGCTCGAAGCCCTCGCCCACCTGCCGCGCCTGTTCGCGACCCTGGGTACTCAGGTTACGTTGTCCCGCGCAGTCGTCCATATCCGAAAGGTCGTAGTCGTCATGCGAACGATCCGTGGCCGCGTGGCGCCAGAACACCACCAATCCTCCGGCCTGGAGGCGCTCGATCAACACCGGGGGTTCCAGGGATTCGGCACTGGCGGCACTAGCCAGCATCATGAACAGCCCGGTCATACTGGCAGTCATCAATCGTCGCACCGGCCTACTCCTTCGGATCTTCCCGCATTGCATATCCCAATGAGTAGACGATCCGCGTAGTGACTGTCCACTCCGACCTCAGCGGAAATCGTCCGGCGTCAGGATTCCGATCACACGGGGTGTGTCACCGCCCGGCTCGAAGACGGCGATCTCGCCCTCGTCAATCTGGACGCGGGCGGCGCGTTGCAGATTGATGTTGTGCCCAACGATGACCACGTTCTTCTCGGCATCCTCCGGGGCAGTCACCAGATAGCGCTGCAACGCCGTGACCAGGTCCTGCTGGCGCTGGCGATCACGCACCGGCGGCACGTTGAAGAGGTCTTCGCGAACCTCCCAGGACTCTTCGCCGAAGGCGATCCTTGCGCTATCGATATTGCGGCAGAATGGCGAAGTCAGGATGCGCTCGACCGGGATGGCGTGATCGTCGAAGCCTTTACCTACCTTGCGCGCCTGATCCCGCCCGTGGTCATTCAGATTGCGTTGCACCTCGCAGCGACTGATGTCGGACAGGTCGGTGTCACGCTGACTCCGATCCGTGGCGGCATGGCGCCAATAGATCACCAAACCACCTTCCTGCATGCGTTCCAGCAACGCCTCTGGTTCAAGGGAATCAGCGGACACGATCGCCAACGGGAAGACCAGCAGGATCAGGCACAGCAAACCGCGACGCAGCATGGGAACCTCCGAAAAAGTGGTATCGAGCAGGGTAATGGACCGCCGCCTAGCCGCCCCGGTTCAGCGGAGCTCGCGTTGACGCCCCCCGAGACCAGCCCTAGTATGCCGTCACTGCCTTGCCCGGAACCCCGAGCCCTCATGACCTATTGTGTCGCCATTGATCTGGACGACGGCCTCGTCTTCGCCTCCGACTCCCGTACCAATGCGGGAGTCGACCAGGTCAGTACGTACAGCAAGATGCACACCTTCGAGATCGAGGGTCAGCGGGTCTTCGTGGTTCTGGCCGCCGGCAACCTGGCGACCACGCAATCGGTGGTGCAGCAGCTCAAGCGCGATATGGAGGAAGGGGCGGAGGAAAGCCTGGCGACCGTGGAGCGCATGTCGGATGCGGCGGACTACCTGGGGCGACTCAATCGCGTAGAGGCCGAGAAACACTCCGAGGCGCTCTCCCGTTCCGGTATCAAGGCCGAGGCCACCCTGATTATCGGTGGCCAGATCGGGGACGACACGCCAGCCATCTATATGGTCTACCCGCAGGGCAACTACATCACCACCTCGCAGCAGACGCGGTTCCTGCAGATTGGCGAAAGCAAATACGGCAAGCCGATCCTCGATCGCATCATCGAGCCGGCCACCCCACTGGGAGACGCGGCTCGCTGCGCCCTGGTCTCGATCGACTCGACCATTCGTTCCAACCTGACCGTGGGCCCGCCGATCGAGGTCATGGTGTACGAACGCGGCACCCTGACCTTCGACCATTACCTGTGCCTGGAGACGGACGACGACTATCTGCGCTCGCTTACCCAGGCCTGGGACGCGAACATCAAGAAGGCCTTTACCGACCTGCCGCGCTTCGACTGGGAGTCCGCTCACACGCGCAAGCAGCGCGGAACGCGGGTCAGCCGCGGCTCCGGCAAGTCCGCAGCCACTGCGGGCAAGGAAAAGAAGACCCGCCGCTGAAAGGCTCGCAGGTCCGCCTGCAAGCCTTTCAATGCCGGTCTATGCGGCCTGGGTCTGCGTCTGCGCTGGCGCGATCCGGAACCAGGTCTCGACGTTGGCGCCGTGAATATCCCCGATATCGCGCTGCAACACATCCATAAAGGCGTGTAGACCGTCTTCGTTGATCAGCTCGTCCACATGCGCGCTGGCGGCGTGGCGGCGTGCCTGAATCACCAGACGCAGGGGCAGTTCGTTATTGGGCAGTTTCTCCAGCGCGTCCTGCACCTGGGTCAGCGCGTGGGTCACCGAGCGCGGGAAGGCCGTGTCCTGCAGCAGGAACCGCACCACGTCCACGCCGTTGATCCGGCGCTTCACGTGCTGGCGGTACATCTGGAAGCCACTCCCCGAACGCAGGATGCTGGTCCACAGCAGCCCCTCATAAGGCTCGGGATCCTCGCCATCCTTCTTAAGTAGCTTGAGCGCACCGACGTCGACATGCCGCGTGGACATGTCGGCACGTTCCAGGTTGCGGCCCAGACGGATGAAGTCGTAGGCAGCGTCATGGCTCATGGTGCCGGCCAGCAGCCCAGTCAGGGTCTGGCAACGCTGCACCACCGCGGAGAGGAACTCGAAACGGCCGCGCTTACCGATGCCCTGATCGATATGGTCGCGGGCAAAGAGATAGAGCTCGTTCATCACCTCCCACGCCTCGGAAGGCACCAGATCGCGCGTGGTCCGCACATTCTCGCGCGCCGCGCGCAACGAATTGAGCACCGAACTCGGGTTGTCGGAATCCGCCAGCAGGAACTTCACACAGTTGCGTTCATCATCCCGCTGGTAGTGGTTATCGAACAGATCTTCGTTCCCGGTCACGTCGACCAGTCCCTTCCAGGACAGCTGTACCGATTTCGGCATGTCCAGTGCCAGTAGATTGAAGGCCATGACCATGCGCGCCGTATTCTCGGCGCGCTCGACGTAGCGCGCCATCCAGTACACACGTTCTGCGACTCTCGAGAGCATCTCAGTTCTCCTCGTCCACGATCCAGGTGTCCTTGCTACCGCCACCCTGGGAGGAATTCACCACCAGGGAACCTTTGCGCATCGCCACGCGGGTCAGGCCACCCGCCGTCACGTCCGTGCGCACGCCCTGCAGGATGAAGGGCCGCAGGTCCAGGTGGCGTGGCTCGATGTCGTCGCCGCAAAGGGTCGGTGCAACCGAAAGATCCAGGGTCGGCTGGGCAATGTAGTTGCGCGGGTCCTTCTTGATCAGCTGGGCAAACTCGGCGCGCTGCTTCTTGGTCGCGTGCGGACCGACCAACATGCCGTAGCCCCCGGATTCGTTGGCCGGCTTCACGACCAGTTCGTCGAGGTGATCCAGTACATACGCCCGGTCTTTCTCGTTCACGCAGAGATAGGTCGGCACGTTGGGGATGATCGGCTCCTGATCCAGGTAGTAGCGGATAATGTCCGGCACAAAGGCGTACATCACCTTGTCGTCCGCGACCCCCGCACCCGGCGCATTCGCCAGCCCCACGTTGCCCTGGCGCCAGGCGCGCATCAGCCCGGGCACACCGAGCATGGAATCCGGATTGAAGACCTCGGGGTCGAGGAATTCGTCATCAATACGCCGATAGATGACATCCACCCGTTCCAGACCATCGATGGTGCGCATGTAGACGCAGTCATCGTCTCCGACCACCAAATCCGCACCCTCGACCAGCTCGGCACCCATGCGCTGGGCAAGGAAGGAGTGTTCAAAATACGCCGAGTTGTAGATCCCCGGGGTCAGTACCGCAATCTCGGGGTAATCCTGCGGCCGTGGCGAGAGCGACGCCAGCATGTCGAAGAGCTGTGTGGGGTACTCATCCACCGGGAGGATGCTGGAGTTTTCGAACAATTCCGGGAACACCCTCTTGGTGACCTGCCGGTTCTCCAGCATGTAGGAGACCCCGGACGGTACGCGCAGGTTGTCCTCCAGCACGTAGAACTGGCCCTTGCCGTCACGCACCAGGTCCGAGCCGCAGATGTGCGCCCAGACGCCCTGGGGAGGCTTGATACCGACGCACTGCTCGCGGAAATTCTTGGACTGGTTCAGCACGTAGCGCGGGATTACCTTGTCCTTGAAGATCCGCTGCTCGTTGTAGATGTCGTCGATGAACAGATTCAGCGCATTCAGACGCTGCTCGAGACCGGCCGAGACCTGATCCCATTCCTTGCGGGCAATTACGCGGGGAATGATGTCGAACGGCCATGCGCGGTCGATGTTCTCGCCTTCGGTGTACACCGTAAAACTGATCCCCATTTCCAGAATGGCGCTGTCAGCGGCCTGCTTGCGACTTTGAATCTCGCCCTCATCCAGCGAGGCCAGGTACTCTGCCAGGGCCTTTCCTGGGGCACGTGGCTTACCGGGCTTCTCGATCAGTTCGTCATAGAACGGGGCGGGGTCGTAACGCTTCCAGTCGATGGCCATTCGTCGGATCCTCTGACGTGGAGATGGTGTTGCTCTACAGTAACGCCTTTACCGCGCACCCTGCTGGTGCAACCGTCG
Source organism: Thioalkalivibrio sp. ALJ1 (assembly GCF_000745395.1). Taxonomy (NCBI): domain Bacteria; kingdom Pseudomonadati; phylum Pseudomonadota; class Gammaproteobacteria; order Chromatiales; family Ectothiorhodospiraceae; genus Thioalkalivibrio; species Thioalkalivibrio sp. ALJ1. The sequence continues at coordinate 77,377 of NZ_KN050684.1, forward strand.
GAGAGCGCCTGGCGCTCGTACTTTCGTCCCCTGCCATCCGTCCGAGGTTCCCGATGTCGTCGACACTCGACCAACGCCTGATCGAACTCTTCCAGCATCCCCGCATTCAGGGCTGCAACTGGCAACCGAGGCTTTTTTGGCATCCGGCCGCGGACGGCAGCGCGTTCGGCCCGCTGCGGGTGGACGGACGTGAGCTGGAGGTGTTCCTGGCGACCATTATCGGCGAGCCCTCCACCGAACAGGCGGCGCTGGACCAGGAACAGGAAGGGAGAGGTCGCTTCATCGCGGCCAACGCACGCCGCCACGAGTTACCGTTGTTTACCCGCCGCTGACTGCCGGCGCGATGACCCGGAGCAACGTCATCGCGAGGAGCGCAGCGACGTGGCGACCTCCGTGGGAACCCCCGGCGCCGGCCGGGACGAACGTCGGGCGTTTCGGCCGGAGGTTACTCGCTGCGCTCGCCCTTTGGGCCGGCCTGCGGCCGTTCAACGCGCTTCGCACTTTTGTGCCACGGCCCGTGCGGGGCCCCGCAATGACGGGGGGCAGGAAGAAGCACTGTTATCGCGAGGAGCGAAGTGAAGGGGTGATCTCCGGGGCGATCTCCGGGGCCAACCCCGGCGCCGGCCTCAGGCCGGCTTGCGGAATTCGACCTGCTTCCAGTAGCCGAACAGGCTCGCCGGGGCGACCATGCAGGGCTCCTGGCCGGTCACCCGCACGAAGTCTTCGAATTCCATGTCCGGGCGGAAGCCGACGGCCTTCGACAACGGACGCAGGCAGCGCTCGAAGCCGCGCAACAGCCATTGCTGTGAGGCAAAGTGATTAACCACGAGGAGCCGCCCACCGGGACGGCAGACGCGCCACATCTCGGAGAACAGGGCATCCGGATTGGGCACAACGGTGGCGACATACATCGCCACCACCGCATCGAAGCTGTCATCGGCAAAACCGAGGCGCTCGGCATCCATTTCGCATAGACCGGACACCGCCGGAAGCCCCCCGTTCAGGCGCCCACGGGCCACTTCCAGCATCTCCCGCGAGACATCGATACCGACCACCTCACAGTCATCCGGGTAGTCCGGCAACGAGATCCCCGTGCCCACCCCAACCTCGAGGATGCGCTTGCCGGACAGCGGCGCCAATGTCTCCTGCGCACTCGCCCGCCCGGTAGCAAAGACCCGCCCAAAGGTCGAGTCGTAATGCCGGGCGTAGCGCCGGTAGCTCTTACGAATACTGACGAGATCCATGCCGAAGCGTCCTGAATCTGAATGGCCGGACGCCGGGATTCCGGCGACCGCAAGCGAACCGAGTCCGATCAGGACTCGGGTTCGACCGCCTTCATGCTCAGGCGAATGCGCCCCTGCTTGTCCACTTCCAGGACGCGCACGGTGACGGAATCACCCTCGGAGAGGAAATCACTCACGTTTTCGACGCGCTCGTCGGAAATCTGCGAGATATGCACCAGACCATCGCGCCCGGGCAGGATCGAGACGAAGGCGCCAAAGTCCATGATCTTGGCGACCTTGCCGGTGTACTGACGACCCACTTCGATGTCGGCGGTCAGCTCTTCGATACGGCGCTTGGCTTCGAGGCCGGCGGCCTGATCGGTTGAGGATACCTTCACCGTGCCATCGTCCTGGATGTCGATGTTCGCACCGGTTTCTTCGGTCAGGGCACGGATGGTGGCGCCGCCCTTGCCGATCACATCGCGGATCTTGTCCGGGTTGATCTTCATGGTGATAAAGCGCGGCGCATGCGAGGACATCTCTTCGCGATGGCTTGGCAGCACCTCGTTCATGCAACCGAGGATGTGCATGCGGCCTTCGCGCGCCTGGGCCAGCGCCCGCTCCATGATCTCGCGGGTGATCCCGTCGATCTTAATGTCCATCTGCAGCGCGGTGACGCCGTTCGTGGTCCCCGCCACCTTGAAGTCCATGTCGCCCAGATGGTCCTCGTCACCGAGGATATCGGAGAGCACGGCAAAGCGGTCGCCTTCCTTGATCAGGCCCATCGCGATCCCGGCCACCGGCGCCTTCAGTGGCACCCCGGCGTCCATCAGCGCCAGGGAGGTCCCGCAGACCGAGGCCATGGAGCTGGAGCCGTTGGATTCGGTGATCTCGGAGACCACGCGGATCACGTAGGGAAAGTCCTCGTCATTCGGCATCACGGCTGCGACACCCCGCTTGGCGAGGCGCCCGTGGCCGATTTCGCGGCGCTTGGGCGAACCGACGAAACCGGTTTCACCGGTGCAGTAGGGCGGGAAGTTGTAATGCAGCATGAAGCGATCGCGGCGTTCGCCCTCGATCGCATCAATCACCTGGGCGTCACGGTCGGTCCCGAGGGTCGTGACCACCAGTGCCTGCGTCTCGCCGCGGGTGAACACGGCGGTCCCGTGGGCGCGCGGCAGCACCCCGGTAGTAATGGTGATCGGGCGCACGGTCTTCGTGTCGCGGCCGTCGATACGCGGATTGCCATCCAGAATGCGATCACGCACCAGGCGGTATTCGAGATCGTGGAACGCCGTCTTCACGTCATCGGCGCTCGGACCCGACTCATCGTCGCGGGCAAGCGCCTCGACCGACTTCGAACGCAGCTCACTGATACGCTGGGTACGCGCCTGTTTCTCGGCAATCTGGTAGGCCGCGACCAGGTCGTCGCCCACTACGCCCTTCACCTGGTCTTCCAGCGATTCGATGGTGGCCGGAGCTTCCCACTCCCAGGCCGGCTTGCCGGCCTCGGCGGCTAGTTCCTTGATCGCCTGGATGGCGGCCTGCATCTGTTCGTGCCCGAACATCACCGCACCCAGCATCGCCTCTTCGGAGAGCTGCTTGGCCTCGGATTCCACCATCAGCACAGCGTTCTCGGTACCCGCAACCACGAGGTCGAGGTCGGATTCCTCCAGGGCACTATAGGTCGGGTTCAGCAGATACTCACCGGCACGATAGCCGACTCGCGCGGCACCAATGGGGCCGGCAAACGGGACACCGGACAGGGCCAACGCGGCCGAGGTACCGAGCATCGCGGGGATGTCGGGATCCACATCGGGGTTGATCGACATGACGGTCGCAACCACCTGCGTCTCGTTTTTGAAGCCTTCGGGGAACAGCGGACGGATGGGGCGATCAATCAGGCGCGAAGTCAGAGTTTCCTTCTCGCTCGGCCGTCCTTCGCGCTTGAAAAACCCGCCCGGAATCTTGCCCGCGGCGTAGGTGCGTTCCTGATAGTTCACGGTCAGCGGGAAGAAGTCGCGGCCCGGTTCGGCCTCCTTGCGGGCCACCACGGTGACCAGGACCACGGTCTCGGCCATGTTGACGAGGACGGCGCCACTGGCCTGGCGAGCGATGTCACCGGTCTCGAAGGTGACGGTATGGTTTCCGTACTGGAACGACTTCTTATATGCCACGTTATATCCCGTTTCCCGTAGTGCGTGCGTCTGTCTTACGTGCGATGGGTCCGGCAACACCCCTGTGTGCCCGGCCCCGAAACTGAACGGGCCCGCACCAATGGCGCGGGCCCGTTATGCCGGCCTTAGCGGCGCAGGCCAAGTTCCTTAACCAGGGCCTGATAGCGGTCCTGGTCATGGCGCTTGAGGTAGGTCAGCAGCTTGCGGCGCTGGCTCACCATTTTCAGCAACCCGCGACGCGAGTGATGATCCTGCTTGTGCTTTTCGAAATGGCCCATCAGATGCTGGATGCGGGCCGTCAGCAACGCGACCTGGACTTCCGGCGAACCGGTGTCGTTGGGATCCCGCTTGTGCTTCTCGACAATGGCCGATTTTTCTTCGGTAGTGAGCGACATTAAAACCTGACTCCTGAAATTTCTGAACCGTTAACCGACCAGTGGCGCTGGCGATAGGCGGGCAATGGTATCACGAGGCGGGAGCGAGTGAACAGGAACCAACGGTGCGAATCAGAGTCTTCGCTGGGCATCATGACCCCAGGCGCGCAGGCGCGCCAACGAGCGTCGCCTATGCTGCGGGCACAAACAGCCGCCGGGCCAGCACCTGACCCTCGCCATCCTGAACGCCCACCGCGAGAAACCCGCCATCGGCCGCGAACACACATACCAGGGGCCACCCGGTATCCTCTTCGGCCGGGGCATCGGCAGCGCCCGGCGCCGCGGCGATCACGGCGGTACCCGACGCGGGATTGCCATGCCGCATGGCGGCGCTGGCAGCCGCATCCAGCGTGACCGACGGCCAGTGAGCCAAAGCCGCCTCTGCCGGCTGCAGCATGGCCTCGATCGCCGCCGCCCCACCCGCCTCGAAGGCCGCTTCGATGGCATCCAGCGAGACCATCGCATCCGCATCGAAATGCCCATGGCCGACCCGGTGCAGGGTATCCACTGCCGCACCACAACCGAAGGCATGCCCGATATCTGCGACCAGCGAACGGATATAGGTCCCCTTGGAACAGTGGACCTCCAGACGCAGCCGATCCGGGCCCACGGCCTCGATCTTCAGGGAATGAATCTGGACCGGACGCGGCGGGCGGTCGACCTCGACGCCCTGACGCGCCAACTCGTACAGACGCTTGCCCTGATGCTTGAGCGCCGACACCATGGGTGGAACCTGTTTCTGTGCCCCGCTAAACCGACGCTCCAGGTCGCGCAGCATGGCGTCGTCGATCGTCGGGATCGGCGCCTCGCGAATCACCGCACCATCGAGATCCGCACTGTCGGTCTCGACTCCCAGTTGCGCCTCGGCGATGTAGCGCTTGTCGGCATCCAGCAACCAGCCGGACACCTTGGTGGCCTGCCCGAAGCACAGCGGCAAAAGGCCAGTCGCCCGCGGGTCCAATGCCCCGGTGTGACCGGCCTTTTTCGCCTGCAACAGATATTTGACCCGCCCCAGGGCCTGGTTGGAGCTGCGCCCACGAGGCTTGTCCAGCAACAGAATGCCGTCGACCTCGCGCCGCTTGCTGCTCGCCATGGGGAGAACGACCCGCCTGGGCTCAGGCCCCGCGTTCCGGCCCCGAGTCCGGGTTGCGGCCGTCGTCGCCCGCGTCCTCATCGGTGGCCTCGGGGTCGTCGTCCACGTGGTGGGCGCGATCCTCGGCCAGGGCCTGGTCAATCAGGGACGACAGATGTGCCCCACGCTCCGGGGTGTCGTCGTAGACAAAGCGCAGTTGCGGCACGCTGCGCAGGCGCATGCGCTGGCCCAGGGCGCGGCGCAGGAAACCTGCGGCGCTGTTGAGCCCCTTTTGCGCCTCGCGGCCATTCTCTTCGCCACCGAGCTGGGTGAAGAACACCTTGGCATAAGCCAGGTCGCGGGACACCTCGACCCCGGCCAGGGTGATCATCCCCACACGCGGGTCCTTGAGTTCTACGCGGATCAACTCGGCCAGCTCGCGCTGGATCTGCTCGCCCACTCGGTCCGAGCGGTGGAAGTCACGGTTGCCGGGCATCAGAGCGTCCGGGCCACCTCGACGCGCTGGAAGACCTCGATCTGGTCACCGGCCTTGACGTCGTTGTAGTTCTTCACCGCGATACCGCATTCGGTACCGGCCTTGACCTCGTTCACGTCGTCCTTGAAGCGACGCAGGCTTTCCAGCTCGCCCTCGTAGATCACGACATTGTCGCGCAGCACGCGGATCGGGTTGCCCCGCTTGACCGCGCCCTCCATTACCAGGCAGCCGGCGACCTGACCAAAACCGGAGGCCTTGAAGACGTCACGCACCTGCGCGAGACCGATGATCTCTTCGCGAATCTCGGCGGACAGCAGACCGGACAGCGCCTGTTTGACATCGTCGATGGCCTCGTAGATCACCGAGTAGTAGCGCACGTCGATCTCGTTTTCCGCGGCCAGGCGCTTGGCCCCCGCATCCGCACGCACGTTGAACGCAATGACAATCGCCTCGGAGGCCATCGCCAGGTTCATATCGGACTCGGAGATCCCACCCACACCGGCGGAGACCACCTTCACACGGACCTCGTCGGTCGAAAGCTTGATCAGCGACTCGCGCAGGGCCTCGGCCGAACCCTGGACATCCGCCTTGATCAGGATGTTCACGGTGGCGATCTCGCCGTCCTGCATCTGGTTGAAGATGTTTTCCAGCTTGGCGGCCTGCTGCGCGGCCAACTTGCGCTCACGCTGCTTGGTATCACGGTGCTCGGCGACCTCGCGGGCGGTCTTGTCGTCCGCAACCACCAGTACTTCGTCGCCAGCCTCCGGGACACCGGACAGGCCCAGGACCTCGACCGGCATGGACGGACCAGCGGCCTTCACGGGCGCACCGGTATCGTCGAACATCGCCCGCACACGACCGTATTCCTTGCCCGAAAGCAGGATATCGCCGTGCTTCAACTGGCCGGACTGCACCAGAATGGTGGCCACGGGACCACGCCCCTTCTCCAGGCGCGACTCGATCACTACGCCACGGGCCGGACCTTCGTCCGGGGCCTTCAATTCCATCACTTCGGCCTGGAGGCCCAGGGCCTCCAGCAGCTCGTCAATGCCCTGCCCGGTATGGGCGGAGACATGAATGAACTGGGTGTCACCACCCCAGGCCTCGGGGATGACCTCGTGCTGGGCCAGGTCGTTCATGACCCGATCCGGCTCGGCTTCCGGCTTGTCGACCTTGTTCACGGCGACAACCATCGGTACACCCGCCGCCTTCGCGTGCTGGATGGCCTCCATGGTCTGCGGCATCACGCCATCGTCCGCCGCCACCACCAGAATGACGATGTCGGTGGACTGGGCGCCACGCGCACGCATCGCGGTAAACGCGGCGTGCCCCGGGGTATCTAGGAAGGTCACACCGTCGTGATTGTTCTTCACGTGGTAGGCGCCGATGTGCTGGGTAATCCCGCCGGCCTCGCCAGAGGCGACCTTCTCCTTGCGGATGTAGTCCAGCAGCGAGGTCTTGCCGTGGTCGACATGCCCCATCACGGTCACCACCGGCGGACGCGGCTTGGCCTCGGCGGTCTGCTCCAGACCGGTGTCGATCTCGTCCTCGACCGAGGTCTCCTTCGCGGCGATCGGCGTGTGCCCCATCTCCTCGACCACGAGCATCGCGGTGTCCTGATCGATGGACTGGTTGATGGTGGCCATCACACCCATGCCCATCAGGGACTTGATCAGCTGCGGGGCCTTGATGGCCATCGCCTGCGCCAGATCGGCGACGGTGATGGTCTCCGGCACCTCGACCTCGCGCACAACCGGTGCGGTCGGCTTGGCGAAGCCGTGCTTGCTGGTAACTGCCTGAGCGGCTGCGGTCTGGGCCTTGCGGCTTTCGCCCTTCTTGCGGCGCCCACGGCGATCACCCGCCACGTGCAGTTCCTTACGCTCGTCCTTGCGCGCGCCGCCCTTGCGGGCGCCCTTGCCGGCCTTGGCATCGGCGGCCGGAGCCGCCGGGGCGGCCTGGCGTGCAGCGGCCTCGCGCTCCAGGCGCGCCTGTTCTTCCTTCTCGCGCTTGGCCTCCTGGGCCTCCAGTTCCTTCTGGCGCTTCTTCTGGCGCTCCTCGCGCTCGCTGGCTTCCTGCTTGCGCGCCTCCGAGGCCTTGCGCTGGGCCTCGCGTTCGGCCTCGACCTGCAGGGCGAGCTGTTCCGTGCGGCTAAGCGGGCGTTTCGGCTTCGCCGGCTCGGGCTCAGGCTCGGGCGCTGGTTCCTCGGCCTCGGCCGCGACTTCCTCGACTTCCGGCTCCGCCGGAGTCTCGGCGGCCGGCTCCTCCACGGGGGCCTCTTCGGCCACCGGGGTGTCCTCGACCGGGGTCTCGGGGGTTGGCTCTGCCACCGGTTCCGGAGTGGCGGCGCGCGGCTCTTCCGCGACGGCCGGAGTCTGTTCCTCGGTAGCTGGGGCCTCCTCTACCGGCGCCTCGGGCGGGGCCTCGGCAGGCTTGCGCTTCACGGTACGCTTCTTGCGCACCTCGACATTGACCGTCTTCGAGCGTCCCTGCCCGGAGCTGACCTTGAGGGTCTGCGCTTGCGTGCGGCGTTTCAGGGTGACGCGCCCGGCGTCGCCCCCCTCGCCATGCGACTGACGGAGGTGATCGAGCAGCTTGCGCTTTTCGGCATCGGTGATCGCGGCCTCCGGGCCATCGACGTCGACACCCGCCTCCTTGAGCTGAACCATGAGGCGGTCAACCGGCGTCCCCACCGATTCCGCGAATTGCTGCACTGTCATTTGCGCCATGGCGCCTACCTCCATTCCAGATTCTTTTCAGGCCAACCGACAGCCTGTAATACGGGATCGTGCTTCGAACGTCCGGGGATCAGTCCCCGGTCTCGAACCACGGGGCGCGTGCCGTCATGATCAGCGCCGACGCCTGCTCCGTATCCAGCCCGGTCATCTCGACCACATCGTCGGATGCCTGCTCCGCCAAGTCTTCCATGGTGCAAACACCATGCGACGCCAGCGTGTTCGCCAGCGCCTCGGTCATGCCATCCATGCCCAGAAGATCCTCGGCGGGCTCGAAACCCTCGCGACCATCCTCGGCCGCGATCGCCTTGGTCAGGAGTGCGTCGCTCGCGCGGTTACGCAACTCCGCGACCATATCCTCGTCGAATTCTTCAATCGCCAGCAGCTCGGCCTCTTCTACGTAGGCCACCTCATCCAGGGTGGTAAAGCCTTCCTGCACCAGGATGCTCGCGACTTCCTCGTCGACGTCCAGGGCCCCCATGAAGAACGTGACCAACTGCTGGGCCTCGGCCTCGCTCTTCTCGGCCGCCTGTTCCTCGGTCATCACGTTCAGCTCCCACCCAGTCAACTGGGAGGCGAGACGGATGTTCTGACCACCACGACCGATGGCCAGGGAGAGCTTGTCTTCCTCGACCGCGATGTCCATCGACTGCTTGTCCTCATCGACCACGATCGACAGGACTTCCGCAGGCGACATCGCGTTGATCACAAACTGAGCCGGGTTCTCGTCCCAGACGATGATGTCGATACGCTCACCAGCCAATTCGTTGGAGACTGACTGCACGCGGGAACCACGCATGCCGACACAGGCGCCCACCGGGTCCAGGCGCGGATCGTTGGACCGCACCGCGATCTTGGCGCGCATGCCCGGGTCGCGGGCCGCACCCATGATGTCGATGATATTCTGTCCGACCTCCGGCACCTCGAGCTTGAACAGCTCCATCAGGAACTCCGGAGCGGTCCGGCTGAGGATCAGCTGCGGGCCACGGGCCTCAGGGCGGATCTCCTTCAGGAAGCCACGCAGGCGGTCATTGGTGCGCACGGTCTCGCGCGGGATCATGTGTTCCCGTGGAATCAAGGCCTCGGCGTTGCTCCCGAGATCCACGTAGGTGCCATTACGGTCGGTGCGCTTGACGATTCCCATCACCAGCGTACCCACGCGATCCTGGTATTCCGCGACCACCTTCGCGCGCTCGGCCTCGCGCACCTTTTGCACGATGACCTGCTTCGCGGTCTGCGCCGCGATGCGACCGAAGTCCACGGCCTCGACCGATTCTTCGATCACGTCGCCGATCTGGGCATCCGGATTCTTCTGCTGGGCATAGGACAGCAGGATCTGGTACTCCGGGGACTCGAACTCCGGGTCCTCGTCGTCCACCACGGTCCAGCGACGGAAGGCTTCGTAGTCACCCTCCTCGCGATCGATGCTTACGCGGACGTCCATCTTGCCGCCGTGGTACTTGCGGGTCGCCATTGCCAGGGCCGATTCCAGGGCGTCGAAGATAATGTCCTTCTCAACGCCCTTCTCGTTCGCCACGGCATCCGCGACCAGCAGGATCTCCTTGTTCATGTCTTGCCTCTCCGCACTCGACAGTCGCCTGCCGATTCAACAAAAGCGTAGCCGCGCCCTTGACGACAACCAGGTCTACAGTTGTTCAAGGACACGCGCGTTGTGGATCGCAGCCAGCGGCAGCTCGTAGGCCATGCCGTCCACTTCCACCTCGATCATGGATTCGTCCACCGTAAGCAGCACACCCCGGAAATTGCGCCGGTCGTGCTCCGGCCAGGTCAGGCGCACCTTCACCGCATGCCCGATGTACTGCCGGAATTGCTCGGGGGTAAACAGGGGACGTTCCACCCCCGGGCTGGATACTTCCAGGGTGTAATTGCCTTTCAGGGTCTGCTCGACCTCGATGACGGCGCCGACCTGATCACTGACCCGCGCGCAATCGTCCACCGTGACGCCATTCGGGCCATCGATATAGATACGCACAACGGGCGGCTTGGAACCGGCGTGATACTCCAGCCCCCACAGTTGCATGCCCTCCCCCTCAACCACGGGGGTTAACAGCGTTTTCAGTTGTTCAGCCTTTTGCGACAAGGGCGTCTCGATCGACTCCGTCCCGATTGGCCGGGACCCGGAAACAAAAAAAGGGCGCCGAACGCCCCTCGTACACCTCTCACGATGACAGCAGTGAACCTTCCACTGCGAGGCGCGCGGGAGCGCGGCCTTAAGGACTGCGAGCCAGCCGCGAGCAGTTGCAGCCAAAGACCCTGTCGGTCCTTAACAAAAAGGCCCCGTATGGGGCCTCTCTGACAATTGGTAGCGGGGGCAGGATTTGAACCTGCGACCTTCGGGTTATGAGCCCGACGAGCTGCCAGACTGCTCCACCCCGCATCCGAGACGCAGAACTATAGCAAAGCGGGCACCGCCCCCGCAAGGATTATTGTCGATATTTTACCGGGTCCGGCGCTGGCCGGAGCGCAGATGCGGGCGCAGGTCATAGCGCCAGATGTAACCCGGCAGGGCAAACATCGCGAACAGCGACAGGGTGATCACGTAGAACTCCCAACCCTGGGTGTGAATGCCACCCGTGGCCTGATACTCCAGACCCTTGCCGATCAGACCGATCAGGAAATACAGCACCAGCCATTCGCCGATGCGGGTCCACGGGCCCTTGGTCTCTTCCGGCAGGACCATCAGGCCGATGCGTTCGCTGAGCCAGGGCAGATTTGCGCTGATGAAAGCGACCACCACAAAGCCCCATACCAATACTTCAAATGGAATCCACTGTGTCACGAGTTACCCGATAATTGCGTAGTGGGTGAGAGACAGCAGCAGCCCCGGGAAAATTCCCAACAGCAGTACCGCAAGCCCATTGATGCTGAGTGCCGTGGCCAGGGCGCCGCTCGGCTGCACCGGCTCCTCGGCCCCTTCCTGCGGGTCATCAAAGAACATCATCTTGACCACGCGCAGGTAGTAGAAAGCGCCGATGATCGAGAAGATCACCGCAACAATCGCCAGCCACACCAGATCCGCACCCACGGCCGCCTGGATCACCGCCAGCTTGGCGTAGAACCCAACGGTCGGCGGCACGCCGGCCATCGAGAACAGCAGCAGGAGCATGATAAAGGCGAACCAGGGGTTGCGCTTGGCAAGGCCCTTGAAGTCGTCGATCTGATCGGCCTCAAAGCCCTTGCGCGACAAGAACACGATCATGCCGAAGCCACCGGCCGCGGTAATCGCGTAGACGATCACGTAGAACATCGCCGAGGCGTAGCCACTGTCGGTGCCCGCCAGGATGCCCATGAACAGGAAACCGATATGGGCGATGGTCGAGTAGGCCAGCATGCGCTTGATGCTGGTCTGGGCGATCGCGATCACGTTGCCGACCGCCAGCGACAGAACGGCCAGGATGATCAACATACCCTGCCAGTCCGCATGCATCGGGCCCATGCCCTCCACGAGCAACCGCATCAGGAAGGCGAACGCAGCAATCTTCGGGGCGGTGGCAATGAACAGCGTGACCGCCGTGGGGGCCCCGTCGTATACATCCGGGACCCACATATGGAAGGGCACCGCACCTAGTTTGAAGGCGACGGCAACCACCAGGAACACCAGCCCGAAGACCAGCGGGATATTCAGGCTCTCGTCCGCGGCCACGAGCTCGGCGGCGATCACGGCGATATCCAGCGAGCCGGTCATGCCATAGATCATGGACATGCCGTACAGCAGCAGGCCCGATGCCAGCGCACCCAGCACGAAGTACTTCATCGCGGCCTCGGTCGCCCGGCTGTTGTCGCGCCAGAACGCGACCAGGGCATAGGACGACAGCGACAACAGCTCGAGGCCCAGGTACAGGGTCAGCAGGTTGTGCCCGGAGATCATGATCATCATCCCGAGCACGGCAAACAGACCCAGGATATAGAACTCGCCCTTGTGGATGCCGCGCTCCATCAGGTACGGCCGGGAATACAGGAACACCAGGAAGCTGGTCACGTAGACCGCCAGCTTCAGGATGTCCGCCATCGGGTCCTTCACGAAGGTATCGCTGAAGGTGAGGATGGTCTCCGGGCCCATCAACCAAAGGGTCAGGCCGGCGGCGCCGACCAGGGTCGCCTGCACCAGGCCATAGGTGACATCGCGCCGCGAATCCGGCAGGAACGCGTCGATCACCAGGATCAGACACGCCATCCCGAGCACGAACATCTCGGGCACGGCGGGGAGGAAATTGGGGATCTCGAAATTCATGTCAGGCGTCCCTTCAGAGCTTCGACTGCGCGATATGCGCCACGAGGTGATCAATGGTCGCGTTCATCACATCCAGCAGCGGGGCCGGCCACACGCCCAGCAGCAGCGTGAAGAAGGCCAGCACGCCCATCAGGAAGAACTCGCGGCGGTTCATGTCGGACAGGCCGGCCACATTCTCGTTGGCCACCGCCCCGAAGATCACCCGCTTGACCAGCCACAGGGTGTAGCCCGCCGCCAGGATCAGGGTGGTCGCGGCCAGGAAGGCAATCCAGAAGTCCGCCTTGAACGCAGCCAGGATGACCATGAACTCACCGACGAACCCTGAGGTGCCCGGCAGACCGGTATTCGCCATCGCGAACAGGACAAAGAACGCAGCAAACCAGGGCATGGTGTTGACCACGCCACCGTAGTCCGCGATCTGGCGACTGTGCAGGCGGTCATAGAGCACGCCCACCGCGAGGAACATCGCCGCAGAGATAAAGCCGTGCGAGATCATCTGCACCATACCGCCGGAGATACCGAGCGACGCGCCTTCCCAGTCACCGGTGTTGCGGTAGATGTAGAAAGCGAGGAAGAAGCCCAGGGTCACAAAGCCCATGTGGGCGATGGACGAGTAGGCGATCAGCTTCTTCATGTCGCTCTGGATCAGCGCGACCACCCCGATGTACACGATCGCGATCAGCGACAGGACGATCATCATCGTATCCAGCACCGCCGAGGCATCCGGGGTGATCGGGAGCGAAAAACGCAGGAAGCCGTAGCCCCCGATCTTCAACATGATCGCCGCCAGGATCACCGAACCACCGGTGGGCGCCTCCACGTGGGCATCCGGCAACCAGGTATGCACCGGGAACATCGGGATCTTCACCGCAAACGCCATGAAGAACGCGAGGAAGATCAGTATCTGGGCGGTGAGCCCGATCTGCAGGGCGTGGAAGTCCTGGATCAGGAAGCTCCCGGACTGGATGTACATCCAGATCAGCGCCACCAGCATGAACACCGAGCCGAGGAAGGTATAGAGGAAGAACTTCAGCGTCGCGTAGACGCGCCGCGGCCCACCCCAGATCCCGATCACCAGGAACATCGGGATCAGCATCGCCTCGAAGAACACGTAGAACAGCACCGCGTCCATCGCCGCGAACATGCCGATCATCAGGCCTTCCATCACCAGCATCGCGGCCATGTAGTAGGCGATGCGGTCCTTCACCGACTCCCAGGCGGCCACTATCACGACGACCGTAATCAGCGTCGTCAACAGGATCAGCGGCATGGAGATGCCGTCCACGCCCAGGTGGTAGTTCACGTTGAACGCAGGGATCCAGGACGCCAGCTCCTGGAATTGCATGTCCGCCGTGCCGCGTTCGAAGGTGAACCACAGCGGCAGGCTGGCCACGAAGGTCGCCACAGCCACCGCGAGTCCGAGGCGCCGTGCCACGTGGGGCGCGTCGCGCCCGGCCGCGAGCACCAGGAAGCCGCCGAGAATGGGCAGCCAGATCAACAGACTCAAGATAGGCCAGTCAGCAAACATGGTCGTTCCTTGAAACAGCGGTGGGCTTCGAGCGCATGGGTGTCGAAGCCGCTCAGATCACGAAGGCGAACATCAGGACCAGCAGGCCGATGATCATCACGAACGCGTAGTGGTAGAGGAAACCGGACTGCATGTGGCGGATGCGCGTCGAGATCCAGCCGATCGAACGCGCGGTCCCGTTGACCAACAGCCCGTCGATGATCAGCGCATCGCCATAGCGCCACAGCGCACGGCCCAGACGCACGGTGCCACCGGCGAAGAACCAGTCGTTGAAGCGGTCGAAACCGTACTTGTCCTCGAGGATGCGCACGCCCAGCTTCAGACGCTCCGCGATCACCGCCGGCAATTCCGGGCGCTTCATGTACAGGTACCAGGCCGTCGCAAGACCGGCCATGGCCAGCCAGAACGCTGGCAGCATCAGGCCGTGCAGCACGAAGCCGATGACCCCGGTGTAGGTCTCGCCCTTGGTCGCCAGCACATCCTGCTCCGGCAACACGAACAGGCTGTTGGCGAAGAAGTCACCAAACAGCATCGGGCCGATAAAGTAGCCGGCCACCACCGACGGGATCGCCAGCAGAATCAGCGGCACGGTGACCACCCAGGGGGATTCCTTCGGCTGCAGCGGACCATGATCATGATGGTCGTCATCGTGGTCATGATCATCCCCATGATCCGGCATGTACTTGTGCGCCTGGTCATAGCGCTCTTCGCCGTGGAACACCATGAAGAACATGCGGAAGGTGTACAGCGCGGTGACGAACACCCCGGCCAGCACCAGCCAGTAGGCAAACGTCGCCCCCGGGATCTGGGAGTAGCCCACCGCCTCGATGATCGCGTCCTTGGAGAAGAACCCGGAGAAGAACGGGAACCCGATCAGCGCCAGCGAGCCGATCAGTGCGGTCACATAGGTGATCGGCATATGGCGGCGCAGCCCGCCCATCGCGCGCATGTCCTGCAGGTGATGCATGGCGATGATCACCGAGCCGGCGGCCAGGAACAGCAGCGCCTTGAAGAAGGCGTGGGTCATCAGATGGAACAGACCCGCGGCGTAGGCGGACGCACCCAGCGCCACGGTCATGTAACCCAGCTGCGACAGCGTCGAATAGGCCACCACGCGCTTGATGTCGTTCTGCACCAGGCCGATCAGGCCCATGAAGAAGGCCGTGATCGCCCCAATGATCAGGATGAACGACAGGGCCGCGACCGAGAACTCGTACAGCGGGGACATGCGGGCGACCATGAAGATGCCCGCGGTCACCATGGTGGCCGCGTGGATCAGTGCGGAGATCGGCGTCGGGCCCTCCATGGAATCCGGCAGCCAGACGTGCAGCGGCACCTGGGCGGACTTACCCATCGCACCGATGAACAGGAAGATCAGCGCCAGGTCCAGCAGGCCGAAGGTCCAGCCCGGCCAGATGGTGATGGTCGCATCACGCATGGACTCCGCTTCGGCGAAGACCTCGGTGTAGTTCAGGCTTCCGGCGTAGAACACCAGCGCGGCGATCCCGATCAGGAACCCGAAGTCCCCCACGCGGTTGACGATGAACGCCTTCATGTTGGCGTAGGTCGCGGTCGGGCGCTTGTACCAGAAACCGATCAGCAGATAGGAGACCAGACCCACGGCCTCCCAGCCGAAGAACAGCTGCATGAAGTTGTTCGCCATCACCAGCATCAGCATGGAGAAGGTGAACAGCGAGATGTAGGCGAAGAAGCGCTGGTAGCCCGGATCATCCTTCATGTAGCCGATGGTGTAGATGTGCACCATCAGCGAGACGAAGGTGACCACCAGCATCATCATCGCGGTCAGGTTGTCGACCAGGAACCCGACTTCGAAATGGATGCCGTCGGAGACCATCCACGTGTAGACGGTCTCGTTGTAGACCCCGGCATCACCGAAGACGTGGGCCCAGAACACCACCACGGACAGGATGAAGGACACCGCCACCCCAAGGATGGTGACCGTATGCGCCCCGGTTCGGCCGATCTGGCGGCCGAACAGGCCGGCGGCGATCGCGCCGAACAGTGGCGCCAGAACGATGAGTAGATAAATCGTATCCATGGCCCGTTATCCCTTCATTGCATCCATGTCCTGGACGTTGATGGTTCCGCGATTACGGAACAGCAACACCAGGATGGCGAGGCCGATGGCCGCCTCGGCCGCGGCGACGGTCAGGATGAAGAACACGAATACCTGGCCCGCGAGGTCCTGCAGGAAGAACGAGAAGGCAATGAAGTTGATGTTGACCGCGAGCATCATCAGTTCGATGCACATCAACAGCACGATCACGTTTTTCCGATTCAGGAAGATCCCGGCCACGCTGATGGAAAACAGCAGCGCGGCCAGCACCAGGTAGTGCTCTAGCGTAATCATGTTCTAGCCCTGAGTTCATTCGGGGGCGTTGTCCGCCCCCGGTGTCCGGGTCCCGACGAGCCGCCGGGATGCCTAGTTACTCGGTTCGTTTACTTGGATTCGTCGTCGCCGTCCGGAGACCGCGTACCGGACCCCTCACCCCGACGGGGGGCCTTTTTCTTTTCCGATGGCATGGAGACCATACGGACCCGGCCTTCGCGGGACACCGCCATCTGCTTGCCTGGGTCAATCGACTTGTTGTCCGGACGCTTGCGCATGGTCAGCGAGATCGCGGCGATGATCGCGACCAGCAGAATCACCGCGGCAATCTCGAACGGATAGACGTATTCGGTGTAGAGGATCGCACCCAGCGCCTCGGTATTCGCGTACTCGGGTCCGGCGCGCTCGGGGACATCCATCGTGATGTAGCGGGTGATGACCAGCACCAGGACCGTCGCCATGGCCAGCGCGACCACGATGCCTACCGGCAGATATTCGGTGAAGCCCTCGCGCAACGTGGCCAGGTTGATGTCCAGCATCATCACCACGAACAGGAACAGGACCATGACCGCGCCGACGTAGACCAGCACCAACACGATGCCCAGGAATTCGGCCTCGGCCAGCAACCACAATGCCGCGGCTGCGACGAAGCACAAGACCAGGAACAATGCAGCGTGCACCGGGTTGCGCACGCTGATCATGGCCAGCGCACCTCCCAGCAGGATCGCGCCGAACAGGTAGAAAAGGACAAGCTCGAAGGTCATGAGGCGTTCCCTGCGTTACCGGTAGGGGGCGTCGACCGCACGTGCCTGCGCGATCTCTTTCTCGAAGCGGTCACCAATGGCCAGGAGTTTGTCCTTGGTCATGATCTGCTCACCCCGGTTCTCGAAGTGGTACTCGAAGATGTGCGTCTCGACGATGGAGTCCACCGGACAGGCCTCCTCACAGAAGCCGCAAAAGATACACTTGAACAAGTCGATGTCGTAGCGCGTGGTTCGACGCGTGCCATCGGCGCGTTCTTCGGAATCAATGGTGATCGCCAGCGCCGGGCAGACCGCCTCGCACAGCTTGCAGGCAATGCAGCGCTCTTCGCCGTTGGGGTAACGGCGCAGTGCATGCAGCCCGCGGAAGCGCGGCGACATCGGGGTCTTCTCGTCCGGGTACTGGACCGTGAACTTGCGGCTCAGCAGGTAGCGCCCGGTCAGGCGCAGCCCCAGCAGCAACTCGAAGAACAGGAAACTCTTGAAGAAACGGCGCACGGCTTTCATCTCGAACTCCTCACGCGAACCACGGGCCAACGTTGAAGGCGACCAGCACGCCCTCGACGAACAACCAGACGATGGTCACCGGGATCAGGACCTTCCAGCCCAGGCGCATGATCTGGTCATAGCGATAACGGGGGAAGGTGGCGCGGAACCACAGGAAGGCGAACAGGAAGATGGCGGTCTTGAACAGGAACCAGTGGATGCCGTGATCCAGCAGCGCACCGATCACAGGCAGCTCGAAGGCACCGGCCGGCAGGATCCCCTGGAACGGCGACAGCCAGCCGCCGAGGAACAGGATCGCGGTCAGCGCCGAGATCAGGATCATGTTGGCGTATTCCGCGAGGAAGAACACCGCGAACGCCATGCCCGAGTATTCCACATGGAACCCCGCGACGATCTCGGACTCGCCCTCAGCGACGTCGAACGGGGCGCGGTTGGTCTCCGCGATCCCGGAGATGAAATAGACAAAGAACAGCGGCAGCAGCGGCAGCAGGAACCAGTGATAGATACTGCCCGACTGCGCCTCAATGATGCCGCCCACATTCAGGGTGCCAGCGGCCATCAGCACACCCACCAGGGCAAAGCCCATCGCGATCTCGTAGGACACCAGCTGCGCGGCCGAGCGCAGTGAGCCCAGCAGCGCGTACTTCGAGTTCGACGCCCAGCCGGCGATGATGATGCCGTATACCCCAAGGGACGTCAGGGCGAGCAGATACAGCAGCCCAGCATTCACGTCCGCCAGCGCACCACCGTCGAAAAACGGCACCACCGCCCAGGCCGCCAGCGCCGGGGCGATCGTCAGCACCGGGGCACTCAGGAACAGGAAGCGGTTGGCATTGGTCGGGAGGATGACCTCCTTGGTCAACAGCTTGAGCGCATCCGCGATCGGCTGCAGCCAGCCACGCGGTCCCACGCGGTTCGGCCCCACACGCACGTGGGCGTAGCCGATGACCTTGCGCTCCGCGAAGGTGGTATAGGCCACGGCCAGCATCAGCGGAATCACGATCAGCTGAATACCGATCAGGATCTGCATGATCGTCGGCAAGCCTTGGTACAGGTTCATCATCCAGTCGAACATGTCTTAAGTCCCTCAGGCCCGCGCCAGCGCGACCGTCGTGTTCGGCAGCCCCAGGGGCCCCATGGCCGCAGAACCCGCAAAGGTCACGGCCAACCCCGGCGGCACCGAGTCATCCAGCAGCAGGGTCAGTTCCGTCTCGGCCTTGCCCTGACGCAGGCACACCCGGCTCCCGTGGGAATACCCGCCGGCGGACTCGGGGTGCACCAGCACACTCTCGGCCAACTGCCCTTCGGGGCTGACCTGCAACGGCTCGGCTCGGCGCAGGAGCGCGTCACCGCTATACAGCGCTGTGGCCTGCACACGATAAAGCCCGTCGTCACCGGAATCGGCCTCGGGCAGATCCACGTGCACCTTGTTCAGGTTCACACTGGTATCAAAGCTGGCATCGGCCAGCTGCCCCTTCAGCTCGTCCCGCACAGCGGGCGAATCCAGGTAGTCGAATCCACGCTGCTCCAGCAAATTGCCCAGCACGCGCCAGACCTTCCAGCCCGGACGGGCATCCTCTGGCGCGCGGGCGGCGGCGCGGAAGCTCTGCCACCGGCCTTCAGCATTAACGAAGGTCCCGGAATGCTCGAAGCTGGTGGTGATGGGCAGCAGAACGTCCGCCACCGACTCCAGCTCCGAGTTGGCGAAACTGCTCAGGGCGACCACAAGGCCGGCACGTTCCAGCGCCGTGCGGAAGGCCACAGGGTCAGCACCATCGCGCCCCGGCTCAAGCCCCGCAATCACGAAGGCGTCGCGCCCCTGCTCGATCATCTCGGCAGCATTCGCCCCGCTGGTATCCAGGTCGGTGCCACCCGGCCCACGATGCGGCAGCGTCCCGGCGAGCCAGGCACCCGCGGCGTTGGCCCCCTGCGGCAGATAGCCCAGGCTGGCGCCGGTGTGCTTGGCGATCCAGCCGGCCAGCGCCCGCAGGGTGGCAAACGCCGGCCCGTTCATCGCCGCAGCACCCAGCAGCACGTGCGGCTGCTTGCCGTCCAGGAGGGCGCGCGCCGCGCGCTCAAAGGCTTCCTGAGTAGCGGCGTCATCGGTCTCGGCCGTCTTGACGACCTTTTCCAGTTTTTTCGGCAGTGCCTTGCCGGCCGCGACGATCTTCCCTGCGATTCCGGCGAGCGCCAGGATCTGGTCGCGCTCGCTCCCGACCAGCTGCGCCTGCACCGGGTAGGTCAGGTCCAGCAGCATGTCGTTGATCAGGCAGACCTGCGCACCGCGCGAGGCGGCTTTGCGCAGGCGGTGCGCCAGTAGCGGCTGTTCGCGGCGCGGATTACTGCCAACCAGCAGTACGGCGTCCGCGTTCTCCAGGTCGCCGATGGCAGCCCCCAGATAGGGGAACAACGGAGCGGCCGCCTCGTCACGGAAATCACGCTGGTTCACGCGGTGATCAATGTCGGTCACCCCCATGCCACGCAGCACCTTTTGCGCGAGGTAGTGCTCTTCCAGCGAAAGCGAGGGCGACAGCAGCGCGCCCACACGCTCCGGAGCGACCTCCTTCAGACCTTCGACGGCATAGCTGAGAGCCGTCTCCCAGGAGACCTCCTGCCACTGACCATCCACCTTGATCCGCGGGCGGGTCAGGCGATCTTCGGCATATAACCCGGTGTAGCTGAAACGATCGCGATCGGAGATCCAGGTCTCGTTGACGGCCTCGTTCTCGCGCGGGACTACGCGCATGGCCTGGCCATTGTCGGTGTGCAGGAACAGGTTCGAACCCACCGCGTCGTGCGGGGCAATGGTCGCCGCCTGGGCATATTCCCAGGCCCGGGCACCATAACGCGAGGGCTTCGCCGTCAGCGCACCCACCGGGCACAGGTCGATTACATTGCCAGACAGCTCGTGGGCCACGGTCTTCTCGACGTAGGTCCCGATGCGCATATGCTCGCCACGTCCAGTCGCACCCAACTCGCGCACGCCGGCAATTTCCTCGCCAAAGCGCACACAGCGGGTGCAGTGGATGCAGCGTGTCATCTCGGTCTCGATCAGCGGACCGATATCCTTGTCCTTCACTACGCGCTTGGCCTCGGTGTAGGCCGACACGCTCTCGCCGTACCCCATCGCCACGTCCTGCAGCTCGCACTCGCCACCCTGGTCGCAGATCGGGCAGTCCAGCGGGTGGTTGATCAGCAGGAACTCCATGGTCCCCTTCTGCGCGCGCAGCGCCAGCGGAGACTGGGTATAGACCTTCATCCCGTCCATGACCGGGGTCGCACAGGCGGGGAGCGGCTTGGGCGCCTTCTCCACCTCGACCAGGCACATACGGCAGTTCGCCGCCACCGACAGCTTCTTGTGGTAGCAAAAGCGCGGGATGCGGATATCGGCATCATCGGCAACATCGATGAGCATCGCCCCCTTGGGCGCCTCCACCGTACGGCCGTCAATCTCGATGCTGACCAGATCCTGTTTCTGATCCTGACTCATGCTCGATTCCTGATGCGATGGCGCGGCGAAGCGTCAGGCGGCGTTAGCCACCGGGCTCCGGCCGTGCTGGATGTAGTATTCGAATTCGTGGCGGAAGTGCTTCACGAAGCTGCGCACCGGCATGGCCGCAGCGTCGCCCAGGGCGCAGATGGTGTGCCCCTCGATCTTGCTCGCCACGTCGTCCAGGCGTTCCAGGTCCTCGGGACGGCCCTGGCCTTCCACGATGCGGGTCAGCATGCGGTAGAGCCAGCCGGTCCCCTCGCGGCAGGGCGTGCACTGGCCGCAGGACTCGGAGAAGTAGAACCGCGAGATGCGCTGCAGGGCCTTGACCATGTCGGCGGTCTCGTCCATCACGATCACCGCGCCGGAGCCCAGCATGGACCCGGCGTGGGCGATGGAGTCGAAGTCCATGTTGGCCTTCAGCATGACATCGCCCGGCACCACCGGCACCGAGGAGCCACCCGGGATCACCGCCTTGAGCTTGCGGCCGTTCAACACGCCACCGGCCATGTCCAGCAGATCCTTGAACGGCGTACCCAGCGGGATTTCGAAGTTGCCGGGCTTGTTCACGTGCCCGGATACCGAGAACAGCTTTTCGCCACCGGACTTGGGTACACCCAGATCCGCGAACCACTGGCCACCATTGCGGATGATCGTCGGGATCGAGGCCAGCGACTCGGTGTTGTTGATCGTGGTCGGCTTGCCGTACAGGCCATAGTTCGCCGGGAACGGCGGCTTGAAGCGCGGCTGGCCCTTCTTGCCCTCCAGCGACTCCAGCAAAGCCGTCTCTTCGCCACAGATATAGGCACCAGCCCCCAGCGAAGGGTGCAGGTCAAAATCCACCCCGGAACCAAAGATGTCCTTGCCCAGGTAGCCCGCGTCGTAGGCCTCCTGCAGCGCAGTGGTGAAACGCGTGTTCACCTCGTCCATGAACTCGCCGCGCATGTAGTTGTAGCCCACCGTCGCACCGATCGCGTAGCCGGCGATGGCCATTCCCTCAATCAGCGCATGCGGGTTGTACATCAGGATCTCGCGGTCCTTGCAGGTGCCCGGCTCGGACTCGTCCGAGTTGCACACGATGTACTTCTGCCCGGGGCTGTTGCGCGGCATGAAGGACCACTTGAGCCCAGTCGGGAAACCGGCCCCGCCGCGCCCGCGCAAATTCGAGGTCTTGACCTCCTCGATCACGTCCTCGGGGGCCATCTTGCCCTTGTAGACCTTCTCCAGCGCCTGGTAGCCGCCGACGCTCTTGTAGGTCTCGAGCGAGGCAGGATCGTCCAGGTAGCGGGTCGCAAAGCAGATCTGGTTGGCCATGCTACTTCTCCAGACCGTCGAGAATCTCGTCCACCTTCTCGGGGGTGAGATTCTCGTAGTAGACGTGATCCACCTGCATCATCGGGGCGCCACAGCAAGCCGCCAGACACTCCTCTTCCATCTTCAGGTAGAACTTGCCATCGGGAGTGCTCTCGCCGCGCTTGATACCCAGGCGGTTCTCTAGATGCTCGATGATCGGCTCCGAGCCACGCAGCATGCAGGAGATGTTGTCGCAAACCATGATGGTGTGTTTGCCGACCGGCTCCAGTTCGTACATCGAATAAAACGAACCAACCTCGTACACGGCAATCGCGGGCAGCCCGAGGTAGTCGGCCACGGCGTCCATCTTGGCGGTAGAGAGATACCCGTCCTCGTGCTGCACCGCACGCAGGGCGCCCAGCACCGCAGAGCGCTTCTGGTCTTCGGGGTAGCGTGCCACCCAGGCGTCGATCTCTTCACGCTCATGAGCGCTCAGTTCGACCTTCTTCGCGGCGGGCTTGTGGAAAGCGACGGTTTTCTGTTCGGCAGCCATCAGCGGTCGATCTCCCCGAATACGATGTCCTGGGTCCCGATGATGGCAACCACGTCGGCCAGCATGTGGCCACGCGCCATCTCGTCCAGCGCGGACAGGTGCACAAAGCCCGGCGGACGGACCTTCAGGCGATAGGGCTTGTTGGAACCATCCGAGACCAGGTAGACCCCGAACTCGCCCTTCGGATGCTCTACGGCGGCATACGCTTCGCCCTCCGGCAGACACATGCCCTCGGTAAACAGCTTGAAGTGGTGGATCAGCGACTCCATGTCCGCCTTCATCTCCTCGCGCTTGGGCGGGGTGATCTTGTGATCCTCCAGCAACACCGGGCCCGGATTCTGGCGCAGCCAGTCCACACACTGGCGAATGATGCGGTTGGACTGACGCATCTCCTCGATACGCACCAGGTAGCGGTCATAGCAGTCGCCGTTGGCACCGACCGGGATATCGAAGTCGAGGCGGTCGTAGACCTCGTAGGGCTGCTTCTTGCGCAGGTCCCACTCGATGCCGGAGCCGCGCAGCATCGGGCCGGTAAAGCCCAGCTGCTTGGCCCGATCGGGATCGACCACGCCAATGCCGACGGTCCGCTGCTTCCAGATCCGGTTGTCGGTCAGCAGGGTCTCATATTCGCCCACGCACCCCGGGAAGCGCTCGGTGAAGGCCTCGATGAAGTCCAGCAGAGAGCCTTGGCGGATCTTATTCAGGTCATCCACCACTTCCTGGGATTTCCAGGAGGACGGCTGATACTTGGGCATGGTGCCCGGCAGATCGCGCGCCACACCACCTGGGCGGTAGTAGGTCGCATGCATGCGCGCACCCGAGACCGCCTCGTAGCAGTCCATCAGGTCCTCGCGTTCGCGGAACGCGTACAGGAACACCGCCATCGCGCCGATATCCAGCGCATGCGCGCCTAGCCACATCAGGTGGTTCAGGATCCGTGTGATCTCGTCGAACATCACCCGGATGTACTGCGCGCGCAGCGGGGCCTCGATACCCAGCAGCTTTTCCATGGCGAGCACGTAGCCGTGCTCGTTGGCCATCATCGACACGTAGTCGAGGCGGTCCATGTAGCCGATTGACTGGTTGTACGGCTTGCTCTCGGCGAGCTTCTCGGTACCGCGATGCAACAATCCGATGTGCGGGTCGGCGCGCTGCACGACCTCGCCGTCCATCTCCAGCACCAGGCGCAGCACGCCGTGGGCGGCCGGATGCTGCGGCCCGAAGTTCAGGGTGAAGTTGCGAATCTCAGGCATTCTCGGCTCCTTCGCCCGGCTTCTCGCCATCGCTGTAGCGATGGTCCTCGCGGATCACCTTGGGCACCAGCACACGCGGCTCGATGGACACCGGCTGGTACACCACGCGGGCCTGCTCGGCGTCGTAGCGCATCTCGACGTGGCCGATCAGCGGGAAGTCCTTGCGGAACGGGTGCCCGACAAACCCGTAGTCGGTCAGGATACGGCGCAGGTCAGGGTGGCCAGAGAACAGGATCCCGAACAGGTCGAATGCCTCGCGCTCGAACCAGTTGGCCGAGGCCCAGACCTCCACCAGCGATTCGACCTCGGGAAATTCCTCGTCATCCAACCAGGCGCGCATGCGCACTCGGCGGTTGTGCTCGACCGACAGCAGGTGCGCCACCACAGTGAAGCGCGGACCGTCCCAGTTGGACTCACCCGGTGCGTCGTCAAACGTGAAGCGGCCCGACGTCGCCGCCTCGACACCACGTGAGAAACCGGTATTCGTCGCCGAGTCTGTGCCCCATTCATCCTGCCCGTACTCGAGGTAGTCCACCCCGCACAGGTCGATCAGGATCTCGAAGCCGAGGGCATCCCGGAGCTTCTCGCCGGCCTCGCGCCAGGATCCAGGCACGATATCGACGGTAATCTCGTCGTTCGCCTCGTGCAGGCTCTCCAGGGCATCGCCCAGTTCCGCCCGCAGGGCGTCGATCCAGTTGTCTTGTTCAGCCATCTGAAATCCCGGGTGCGTCAGCGCGCGATGGTGTTCGTGCGCCGGATCTTGTTCTGCAGCTGGATAATGCCGTAGAGCAGCGCCTCCGCCGTCGGCGGGCAGCCCGGCACGTAGACATCGACCGGCACGATGCGGTCACAGCCTCGTACAACGGCGTAGGAGTAGTGGTAGTAGCCCCCGCCATTGGCGCAGGAGCCCATGGAGATCACCCAGCGCGGCTCGGGCATCTGGTCGTAGACCTTGCGCAGGGCCGGCGCCATCTTGTTGACCAGCGTACCGGCCACAATCATCACGTCGGACTGGCGCGGGCTGGGTCGGAAGATGATCCCGAAACGGTCCAGGTCATAGCGGGCCGCGCCCGCGTGCATCATCTCGACCGCGCAGCAGGCGAGACCAAAGGTCATCGGCCACAGGGAGCCGGTGCGGGCCCAGTTGATGAGCTTGTCCGCCGAGGTGGTGACGAAGCCCTTCTCAAGAACGCCTTCTATTCCCATTCCAGCGCCCCCTTCTTCCACTCGTAAATGAATCCGACGACCAGAATGACAAGAAACAGGGCCATCGCAAGAAGCCCGAACAGGCCAATGGTGTCTAGCGACACCGCCCACGGGAAGAGAAATGCAATCTCGAGATCGAAGATGATGAACAGGATCGCGACCAGGTAGAAGCGCACGTCGAACTTCAGGCGCGAATCCTCGAAGGCCTCGAAGCCGCACTCGTACGGGGAATTCTTCGCGGCATCCGGCTTGCGCGGCCCCACCGCCATACCGACGACCAACGGCACGATGCCGATCACGATGCCCACTGCAATGAACAGCAGGATGGGTAGATAACCTTCCAGCATTTCTCTCTCCCGTACGCCGCCTCGGGCGGGCAGGTTCGCGAGGCGTCGCGTGGATCGAGCGCGCCGGCGAGCCGTTCAGCGTTGCTGGTTGAAAGCGCGGGTACAGGTCGATCTCGCCGAGGCGAGGCAGGACCGTACACCGGGCACGGAGTCTAGGTGATGCCCAAAAACGGTGTCAAGTATTGGTTATTTCGTAACTTAATGATTTTATTATTATTTGGCCCGATGGGAGAGGAATACCTAACACCGGTGCCTACGGAAATTTGGTGCAGATGGTGGGACTCGAACCCACACGGCTTTCGCCACTACCCCCTCAAGATAGCGTGTCTACCAATTCCACCACATCTGCCGATTCGTACGGATGTCGGTACTCAGTCAGGCACATCGTCCGGGCGACCTGACGGCGCACCCTGGTCCGCCGGTTCCTGCCCCGGGACCACCTCGGCCGGGAGATCCGGCGGGCCATCGCCTTCTTCCTCCATCGCCTCTTCCATCTGATCCATCAGGCTTTCGGCCTCCGGGCTGGAGGCGGCCAGATAGGCCAGGGTCAGGCTGTTGAGGAAGAACACCACGGCCAGGAACGCCGTCGAACGGCTCAGGAAGTTGGCCGAACCGGCGGCCCCGAAGACCGTGGCCGAGGCACCGCTACCAAAGGCTGCACCGGCATCGGCACCCTTGCCGTGCTGCATCAGGATCAGTGCAATCAAGCCGATCGACACCGCCACCTGGACGACCAATAGCAGGCCGTAAATCATGCCCCGACCCGCTCGCCCGCGGCGCGGACGATTGCGGTAAAGGCCTCGGCGTCCAGCGAGGCTCCACCGATCAGGCCGCCGTCGATATCGTCCAGTGCCAGCAACCCGGCCGCGTTATCAGCCTTCATGCTGCCGCCGTACAGAATTCGGAGCTCGGCCGCCACCCGCGGATCACGCCCGGCGACCCGATTACGGATAAAGGCGTGCACTTCCTGGGCTTGCTCCGGTGTGGCGGTCAAACCGGTACCAATCGCCCAGACCGGTTCGTAGGCGATCACGGCGCGGTCAAATGCCTCGACACCCGCCGCATCGAGCACCGCGTCCAGCTGCTCGGACACCACCAACTCGGTGCGCCCGGACTCGCGGTCGGCCTTTTGTTCACCCACACAGAGGATCGGGGTCAGGCCGGCGGCCTGGGCGGCGACAAACTTCGAGGCCACCCAAGCGCTGGATTCGTTCTGGCGCTCGCGGCGCTCGGAATGGCCGACAATCACGTAGCGGCAGCCGACCTCGGCCAGCATGCTGCCCGCAAGCTCACCGGTGAAGGCACCGGAGGCCTCATCGGAGCAGTCCTGCGCGCCCACGGCAATCGCCGAACCCGAAAGCGACTCGGCAATCTCGGGCAGATAGACCGCAGGCGGGCATACCGCCACGTCCACGCCCTGGATCGCACCCAGACGGTCCTTCAGGGAGGACAGGAGCGCGCGGTTCGCGTCTCGCGAACCGTTCATCTTCCAGTTACCGGCGACCAGCGGCGTGCGCATGCGGATCTTCCTCCTGCGAGCGGTCGGACCCGACGCAGATACACGGGGTCCGATCATGATGGTTAGAGCGGCGGGATGTTACCGGCGCACCGAGAGCAAATCAACCAAGCCGACCCGCGGCGGACGGCTGAGCGCGACACGGTAGGTCAGATAGCGGCGCGGATACTGTCCGCAATGCGCTCGGCGGCCGTACGGGTCTCGTCAGCATCCTCGCCCTCGACCATCACCCGCACCAGCGGCTCGGTGCCGGAGGGCCGCAGCAGGACACGCCCCCGCCGGCCGAGCTGACGTTCGATCGCGGCGACCTCGGCGCGCACCGGATCGGCTTCCAGACAACCGGCGGCGCCCCCTGTGACGGGGACGTTGATGAGGCATTGCGGTAGTTTGGGTATGGCCGCGGCGAGCGCCGACAGGGGTTGCCCGGTGCGATGCATCAGATGGGCCACCTGCAGTGCGGCCACGGTGCCGTCCCCAGTCGTGGTGTGCTCCAGGCAGACGATATGGCCCGAACCTTCCCCCCCCAGCGTCCACTCGCGGCGGCGGAGCTCTTCCAGCACATAGCGATCCCCCACCCTGGCGCGGACAAACGGGATGCCGACACCCGCCAGCGCCTGCTCGAGCCCGAGGTTGGTCATCAGGGTTCCGACCACGCCACCGTCAAAGCCCCCATTCGCCTGGTGCGCCAGCGCAAGGATGCCCAGAATCTGGTCGCCGTCGACAACGTTTCCGTCGGCATCGGCCAGAATGACGCGATCACCATCGCCGTCGAGGGCAATCCCCAGATCCGCGCCCGTGGCGCGCACCTGCTCGGCAACATTCTCCGGGTGCAACGCCCCCACACCAGCATTGATGTTATAGCCATCCGGACGCGCCCCAAGGATCTCGACGCGCGCCCCCAGCTCCTCAAACACATGCGGCGAGACGTTATAGGTCGCGCCGTGGGCGCAATCAATCACAATCTTCATGCCCCGCAGCTCGGAGCGGGACGGGATCGCGCTCTTGCAGAACTCGATGTAGCGCCCGGCGGCATCGGCGATACGCACGGCCTTGCCAAGACGGGCGCCATCGATTGCCTGTGCCGGCTGGTCCAAGCGGGCCTCGATGGCGGCCTCGGCGGCATCCGGGAGCTTGTCGCCTTCGGGCGTGAAAAACTTGAACCCGTTGTCGTGAAACGGGTTATGCGAGGCACTGATCACCACACCCGCAGTCGCGCGGAAGGTATGCGTGAGGTAGGCAATGGCCGGGGTCGGCATCGGCCCCAGCAGGGCGACATCCAGACCGGCGGCGGACAGGCCGGCCTCTAGCGCCGACTCGAACATATAACCTGACACGCGCGTGTCCTTGCCCACCAGGACCGGCCCCTGACGCTGGCCGTTTTCACCCAATACCTCGCCCACGGCATAGCCCAGGCGCAATGCAAACTCGGGGGTCATCGGCCACTCGCCGGTACGCCCGCGAATCCCGTCGGTTCCGAAATATTTGCCCATCAGCTCCCTCGTGCTCCCTGGCGATCGTCTACGGCGGCTCCAAGCTCCGAGTATAGCGTCAGGGCATCGCGCGTCGCCGCGACGTCGTGCACACGCAGGACACGCGCCCCAGCCTGCGTCGCCAAAAGGGCGGCGATGGCGCTTCCGGGTCCCCTTTCAGCGACCGGACGATCGCCCAACAACTGACCGATCATCGACTTGCGCGACACCCCCACCAGCAGCGGCAAGCCGGCCGTCGTCAGCTGTGGCAGACCCCGGAACAGCGTGATGTTGTGTTCCAGCGTCTTGCCAAAACCAAACCCGGGGTCCAGCAGGATCTGCCCGCGGGGCACGCCGGCCTGCGTCAGTTCGGCGACACGCCGGTCGAGGAAGTCACGGACCTCGGCGATCACATCGGCATACCGGGGTGCGTGCTGCATGGACTGCGGCTCACCCTGCATATGCATCGCGCACAGCGCGACTCCATGCTCACACGCCGCCTCCGTTGCCACCGCCAGCGCCCCGTCCGCGCGGAAACCATTCACATCATTGAGCAAACCGGCACCCGCCGCGACCGCCTCGCGCATCAACTCCGGCTTCATCGTATCCACCGAGATCGGTACGTCGAGCTCCGCGCGCAGGGCCTCAATCACCGGGAGAACCCGCCGGCGTTCCTCCCCCAGCGGGACCGCCTCGGCGCCTGGGCGGGTGGATTCGCCTCCGATATCAAGGATCTCCGCACCCTCCGCCACCATGGTGCGGGCACGCACCAGGGCGGCCTCGACACGGTCGTACTGACCGCCATCGGAGAACGAGTCGGGGGTCACATTGAGGATCCCCATGATCCGGACACGACCTAGATCAAGGGTATGTCGTCCACATTGGAGCGCTAGCGAATCGACGGGCACGGCGGGATCCCCCAGATGAAAACAAAAAAGCCGCCAGGAACCGGGCCTGGCGGCCTTTGGCCAAGACCGGGGCCGGAGCCCCGGTCAATCCGGTCAGCAAACGATCAGGACTGCGGCGCAGGGCCGCCAACAACGCCCTTGTCGTCGTCATCCTGGCCCTTATGGCTGTCGTCGGCCCCTTCGCCGTCCACAGCATCATCCGACGCCTGAGCCGACCCACCGGAACCGCTATTGCTATCCCAGTCGGCCGGTTCGCGGGGTTCGCGCCCGGCCATGATGTCCTCGATCTGCTTGTCGTCGATAGTCTCGTACTTCATCAACGCCCGCGCCATCGCGTGCAGCTTGTCGATGTTATCGACAAGAATCTGCTTCGCGTTCTGGTAGTTCACGTCAATGACCTGCCGCACCTCGGCGTCGATCTGACGCGCGGTGTCGTCGGACATCGGCTTGGACTTGCCCATCTGCCCGCCGAGGAACGGATGGCCCTCTTCCTCACCATAATCCAGCGGACCCAACTTCTCCGACAGGCCCCATTTGGTGACCATGTTGCGAGCGATCTGGGTCGCGCGCTCGATGTCATTGGAGGCGCCGGTGGTCACCTTCTCGCTACCGAAGATAATCTCCTCGGCCAGGCGCCCACCGAACAGGCTCGCCAACTGGCTTTCCAGACGGGTCCTGGAGTGGCTGTACCGGTCTTCCTCGGGCAGGAACATGGTCACACCCAAGGCACGACCACGCGGGATGATGCTGACCTTGTAGACCGGGTCATGCTCGGGCACGGTCAGGCCGACGATCGCGTGCCCAGCCTCGTGATAGGCGGTCAGCTTCTTCTCGTCCTCGGACATCACCATGGACTTGCGCTCGGCGCCCATCATGATCTTGTCCTTGGCGCGCTCGAAGTCGGACATGTCCACCAGGCGCTTGTTGGAGCGCGCCGCGAACAACGCCGCTTCGTTGACCAAGTTTGCCAAATCCGCACCGGAAAAACCGGGCGTGCCACGCGCAATCAAGTCCGGGCGCACGTCGTCGGCGATCGGCGTCTTCTTCATATGGACCTTGAGGATCTGCTCGCGGCCACGTACATCCGGCGGCGGCACCACGACCTGGCGGTCGAAGCGGCCTGGACGCAACAACGCCGGGTCGAGCACGTCGGGACGGTTGGTCGCGGCAATCACGATGATCCCTTCGGTGCCCTCGAAGCCGTCCATCTCGACCAGCAGCTGGTTAAGGGTCTGCTCTCGTTCATCGTGACCACCGCCCATACCGGCGCCGCGCTGACGACCGACCGCATCGATCTCGTCAATGAAGATAATGCAGGGGGCATGCTTCTTGGCCTCGGAGAACATGTCGCGGACGCGCGAGGCGCCCACACCGACGAACATCTCGACGAAGTCGGAACCCGAAATACTGAAGAACGGCACCTTGGCCTCGCCGGCGATCGCCTTGGCCAGCAGCGTCTTACCAGTACCTGGAGACCCCACCATCAGCACCCCGCGAGGGATCTGACCACCGAGTTTCTGGAACTTTGAGGGGTCGCGCAGGAAGTCCACCAGTTCGGTGACCTCCTCCTTGGCCTCGTCACAGCCGGCCACGTCGCCAAAGCCGACCTTGACCTGGTCCTCGGACATCAGCTTGGCCTTGGACTTGCCGAAAGACATTGCGCCCTTGCCACCGGCGCCGCCACCTTGCATCTGACGCATGAAGTAAATCCACACGGCAATCAGCAGCAGGATCGGGAACCAGCTGATGAGGATGCTCATGAGCAGAGAACGCTCGGCCTCCTCGTGGGCATTGACCTCTACATTGTTCTGCAACAGGTCACCGATCAGGCCCGGATCATTGGGGTTCACCGTAGTGAACTTCTGCCCCTCCAGAGAGGTACCCTCGATCTTGTCGCCCTTGATGGTCACGTTGTCGACACGACCGCCCTGCACGTCGCGGATGAATTCGGAGTAGGTAATACTCCGCACATCCTGCGTCTGCTGCTGCGGGCCGAAGTTGTTGAAAACCGACATCAGGACGACGGCAATCACCGCCCAGATGATCAAATTCTTGGCCAGACCGTTCAAAACGACACCTCGAAAAACATCAATCGTCAATTACAGGGAGCTTTACACATCCCTGGGCTCGCGCGCCAATACATACACTTCACGTGACCGTGGGCGCGAAGCCTTCGGCTTGCGCACCTTGACCGATCCGAACCTTGCCCGGACCGCGGCCAGGTAGGCATCGGATCCTTCACCCTGAAACAGCTTGACCAGAAACGCCCCCCGGGGGTTCAGAATCTCGGTCGCCAACTCCAGCGCCAGTTCACAAAGATGGATGGACCGCGGCTGGTCCACGGCATCCGTACCTGTAAGGTTGGGGGCCATGTCGGAAAGCACAAGATCGGCCGGCTCATCACCCAGCCGGGCCAGGATCTCCTGCAGCACCGCATCCTCACGAAAGTCGCCGATCACAAGCTCGGCACCGGGGATCAGATCCATCGGCAGGATGTCAGTGGCCACCAACACGCCCTTGCGCCCGATCTTCTGGGCGGCGTACTGGCTCCACCCCCCAGGGGCAGCACCGAGATCGACCACCCGCATCCTGGGCTTCAACAGCCGATCGCGTTCGTCAATCTCCTGCAACTTGTAAACCGCACGCCCACGGTACCCCTCTTGCTGCGCGCGCTGCACATAGGGGTCGTCGAAATGCTCCTTCAACCAGCGTTGGCTGGAGCGGCTACGCTTGGACATGCCCGCTCCTTTCACTGGTTAGCGGCGTGCTATCATTCCGTCGTTTCAACACCGAAAAACGGCCTCCTGTGAATCTGACCGACGCGCAACGCCGCCATCTGCGCAGCCTCGCCCATCCGCGCAAGCCCATCGTGACCATCGGCCGCAATGGGCTGACCGATGCCGTGCTCGCGGAGCTGGATCAGGCGCTGACCCACCACGAACTGGTAAAGATCAAGGTGAACATCGGCGACCGCGATGCCCGCAACGGGGCCGTGCACGAACTGTGCGAACGCACCGGCGCCGAGCGGGTGCAACGCATTGGGTACATCGCCACCTTGTTCCGTCGCAACCCGGACGACCCGAAGGTCGCCCTGGCCCCGGCCTGACGCGAGCCCAGGCTGCGTCAGTTGACGTAACGAACCTCCAGGATCTCGTATTCCGTCTCCCCGCCCGGGGCCTGGACGGTCACGACATCACCCTCTTCCTTCCCGATCAGCGCCCTTGCGATGGGCGAAGACACCGAGATCATGTTGTTCTTGATGTCGGCTTCGTCCTCGCCCACGATCTTGTAGGTCACCTGACGCCCGTCCTCGGTCGCCTCTAACACTACGGTCGTGCCGAACACGACCTTGCCGGTCTGCGGCAGGGTCGTCACGTCGATGATCTGGGCGTTGGAAAGCTTGGACTCCAGCTCGCGGATACGGCCTTCAATAAAGCTCTGCTGCTCGCGCGCAGCGTGATACTCCGCATTCTCCTTAAGGTCACCATGCTCGCGCGCCTCGGAGATCGCGTTTACAACGCGCGGGCGATCCTCACCCTTTAGCTTTTTCAGCTCTTCCTTCATCTTTTCCGCGCCGGTCACGGTCAAGGGCGTCTTGTTCATGCGCTTTTCCCCCCGAGATTTTCCTGGTGGAGGTCCTGCAGCCGGAAGACGTCATTCGACCCCAGATGATCCAGGGCCTGCACGGTGGCCTTGGCCCCGGCGATGGTGGTCGTATAACCCACCTTGTGCATCAACGCCTCGCGGCGAATGGTGTAGGAGTCGGAGGTCGACTGCTTGCCCTCCACGGTGTTGATGATGAAGCTGATCTCGTCGTTCTTGATCATGTCGACAATATGCGGGCGGCCTTCGGTCACCTTGTTCACGCGCGTCACCGCGATGTCGGCCTCCTCCAGAATCTTCGCCGTACCGCGGGTCGCGAGGACCTCGAAGCCCAGCTCGACCAGACGCCGGGCGACCTCGGCCACATGCGGCTTGTCGATCTCGCGCACCGACACGAAGGCCTTGCCGGTGGACGGCAACAGTACGCCCGCCCCCAGCTGGCTCTTGGCGAAGGCCTCGGCGAAACTGCGGCCGACCCCCATCACCTCGCCGGTGGACTTCATCTCCGGCCCCAAGATCGGGTCCACGCCCTGGAATTTGGCGAACGGGAAGACCGACTCCTTCACCGAATAGTAGTCCGGATACACCGCGTCACCCACGCCCTGTTCCGGCAGGGTCTGACCGGCCATGCAACGCGCCGCGATCTTCGCCAGCGGCCGCCCGACGCTCTTGGAGACATACGGAACGGTGCGCGAAGCGCGCGGGTTCACCTCCAGCACGTAGATATCGTCGCCCTTGATCGCGAATTGGGTGTTCATCAGGCCCACGACCTTCAGCCCCAGCGCCATCTTGCGCACCTGCTCGACCATCTCGTCCTGTAGCTCCATCGACAGCGAGAACGGCGGCATCGAGCAGGCGGAGTCGCCCGAGTGCACGCCGGCCTGCTCGATGTGCTCCATGATCCCGCCGATGATCACGTTCTCGCCATCCGAGATCGCGTCGACGTCGACCTCGATGGCGTCGTCCAGGAAACGGTCCAGCAACACCGGTGCGTCATTGGAGACGGACACCGCATTTTTCATGTAACTGCGCAGATCCTCACGGTCACGCACGATCTCCATCGCCCGGCCACCGAGCACGTAGGACGGGCGCACCACCAGCGGGTAGCCGATCTCGTCGGCCAGCTTCTCGGCCTCTTCCTCGCTGCGCGCGGTGCGGTTCGGCGGCTGTTTGAGCCCCAGCTTGTTCAGCAGGGCCTGGAAGCGTTCGCGGTCCTCGGCCAGGTCGATGGAGTCCGGGCTGGTGCCGATGATCGGCACGCCGGCCGCCTCGAGATCCCGCGCGAGCTTCAGCGGGGTCTGCCCGCCGTACTGTACGATCACGCCGGCCGGCTGTTCGGTCTCGACGACTTCAAGCACGTCCTCCAGGGTCAGCGGCTCGAAGTACAGCCGATCCGAGGTGTCGTAGTCGGTGGAGACGGTCTCCGGGTTGCAGTTGACCATGATGGTCTCGTACCCGTCCTCGCGCATCGCGAGGGCGGCATGCACGCAGCAGTAGTCGAACTCGATCCCCTGGCCAATGCGGTTGGGCCCGCCCCCCAGGACCATAATCTTCTGCTTGTCGGTTGGCTCCGCCTCGTTCTCCTCTTCGTACGAGGAGTACATGTAGGCAGTGGTCGTCGCAAACTCGGCCGCACAGGTATCCACCCGCTTGTAGACCGGGCGTACGCCCAAGCCGTGGCGGTGCTTGCGCACGGCCTTCTCAGTCTCGTTCAGCAACTTCGCCAAACGAAGGTCGGAGAAGCCGCGCTGCTTCAGGCGGAACATCTCCTCGGCACCAATCTCGCCCAGGATGCGATCGCGCAGGCCCTTTTCGATATCCACCAATTCCTGGATCTGCGCCAAGAACCAGGGGTCGATGGCCGTCAGATCAAAGACGTCCTTGATCGAGAACCCAGCACGGAAGGCATCGGCCACATACAGGACCTGCTCGGGCGTCGGGTTCGCGAGCTTCGTACGCAACTGGTCGGTGACGTCGTCAGCGGTCAGGTCGATCCGCTCGTCGAGCCCGTCCATGCCGGTCTCCATGCTGCGCAGTGCCTTCTGGAACGACTCCTGGAAGGTGCGGCCAATGGCCATCGCCTCACCCACCGCCTTCATCTGTGTGGTCAGACGCGCGTCTGCCTGCGGAAATTTCTCGAAGGTAAAGCGCGGGATCTTGGTGACCACGTAGTCGATGGACGGCTCGAACGAGGCCGGGGTTAGTCCGCCGGTAATGTCGTTCTTCAGCTCATCGAGGGTATATCCGACCGCCAGTTTGGCTGCGACCTTGGCGATCGGGAAACCGGTTGCCTTGGAGGCCAGCGCGGAGGAGCGCGACACCCGCGGGTTCATCTCGATCACGATCATGCGCCCGTTCTCCGGGTTGATCGCGAACTGCACGTTGGAGCCACCGGTCTCCACGCCGATCTTGCGCAGCACCGCCAGCGAGGCGTCACGCATGATCTGGTATTCCTTGTCGGTCAGCGTCTGCGCCGGGGCCACGGTGATCGAGTCCCCGGTGTGGATGCCCATCGGGTCCAGGTTCTCGATGGAGCAGATGATGATGCAGTTGTCCGCCTTGTCGCGGACCACCTCCATCTCGAACTCCTTCCAGCCAAGCGCCGACTCTTCCAGCAGCACCTGGTTGACCGGCGAGAGGTCGATCCCGTTCTTGACGATGTACTCGAACTCTTCGCGGTTGTACGCGATCCCGCCACCCGAACCGCCGAGGGTGAACGACGGCCGGATAATCACCGGGAAGCCGATCTTCGGCTGGATCTCCTGCGCCTCCTCCCAGGAGTGCGCGAGCATCGCGGTCGGTGTATCCAGGCCGATGTCGGCCATCGCGGCCTTGAAGTGATCGCGGTCCTCGGCCATATCGATCGCCGCCTCATTGGCGCCGATCATCTCCACCCCGTGCTTCTCGAGCACGCCTTCCCGGGACAGGTCCAACGCGCAATTCAGTGCGGTCTGGCCACCCATGGTCGGCAGGATCGCGTCCGGCTTCTCCTTCTCGATGATCTTGGCGACCGTCTGCCAGTCGACCGGCTCGATATAGGTGGCATCCGCCATCTCCGGGTCCGTCATGATGGTCGCCGGATTGGAGTTCACCAGGATCACCCGGTAACCCTCCTCGCGCAGGGCCTTGCAGGCCTGGGCGCCGGAGTAGTCGAACTCGCAGGCCTGACCAATCACGATCGGGCCGGCCCCGAGGATCAGGATGCTCTGGATATCGTTACGCTTGGGCATGGAGCAGCTCTCGCAGGCTGTCAAAATCGGAAAATCGGGGAACGGCCTAGCCGCGCGCGGTGCGCATCATCTCGACGAAGTCGTCGAATGCCGGAGACACGTCATGTGGCCCCGGGCTGGCCTCGGGGTGACCCTGCAGGCTGAACGCCGGGCAGTCGGTACGGGCGATGCCCTGCAGCGTGCCGTCGAACAGCGATCGGTAAGTCGGTGTCAGCGTCTCGGGCAGGCTGTCCTCGTCAACCGCAAAGCCGTGGTTCTGCGACGAGATCATGACCCGCTTGCTGGCCTCGTGGCGGATCGGATGGTTCGCCCCGTGGTGGCCGAACTTCATCTTCACGCTCTTGCCGCCACTGGCGATCCCCAGCAACTGGTGCCCCAGGCAAATCCCGAACAACGGGACCTTGCGTTCGCAGAAATCGCGAATCGTCTCGATCGCGTAGGTGCAAGGTTCGGGATCGCCCGGTCCATTGGACAGGAAGATGCCGTCTGGCTTGAGCTCCATCACCTCGTCGACTGTCGTCTCGGCCGGGACCACGGTCACGCGACAGCCACGATCCGCTAGCATCCGCAGGATGTTCTGTTTCATGCCGAAGTCGTAGGCCACCACATGGTAGTCGGCAGTATCCGGGTCTACTTGCTTCGGCTCCTCGCCGAGCTGCCAGGTCCCTTCCAGCCACTCGTAGCGGTTCCGCGTGGTCACCTCGCGCGCCAGGTCCATCCCCTTGATCCCGGGGAACTCGCGTGCAGCCGCGAGCGCCGATGCCTCGTCGACATCGCCGGCCTGGATGCAACCGTTCAGCGCGCCCTTCTCGCGCAAAATCCGGGTCAGCTTGCGGGTATCGATCGCGGAGATCGCCACGATGCCGTGGCGCAGGAGGTAGTCTGGCAAGGACTCGCGCGAGCGCCAGTTCGACACCAATGGCGGGAGATCGCGGATGATCAGCCCCGCGGCGTAGGCTCGCGCGGACTCGTCATCTTCCGGTGTGGTCCCGGTGTTGCCGATATGGGGATAGGTCAGCGTGACCATCTGCCGATGATAGGACGGATCCGTCAGGATCTCCTGGTAGCCGGTCATCGCAGTGTTGAAGACCACCTCGCCAACCGTCTGGCCCAGGGCGCCAATCGCCTGACCATGAAACACAGTGCCATCTTCCAGGACGAGCAGAGCAGGCGCGGACACGGGGGACCTCCGGATGGTCTAGAGCCATGCCACCGGACCCTTGGGGCCGGCAGCTATATGATTGCGATCGGGAACCTTCGACCCGCCCTCGACAGGGCCGCTCCGTCAGGGATCGGACCCCGCGGACAGCAGCGGCACGCCGGCCGGGTGACGGGTGCATATTCGGTTTCAAGTGTACGCGAGCGCCGCGCGCGGCGTCCAACGAGATCCCCACTTCCGGCGTCTCCGCCCTCCACTCGTCGCCCGCTTTTCGAATCCGAATGTTCCCTACCTGGCCCAGGGTATGGAGCCGAAACTCCGTGGCGACGCCTGGCCTTTGAGGCTGGCCCTGGTTCATCGCTCGATGTTTACGGTGGCTTCGGCCGGCCGCCTGCCACGCGCTCTCTCGCGAGCGCACCGCGAGGTACTTCTTTGCTCGTGCAAAGAAGTACCCAAGAAACACGCCCGACTGCCGCGACCCCGGCCCGCGGAGCGGGCCGGGGTTTCCCTCGCTCCGAGGCTTTTCGCGGGCGGCGCTGAACTCGCTGCGCCTTCGGCTCCGCTCAGACATCCAGCGCCTTGTCTCCCGCGAAAACCCTCTCCACTCGGCACGACGACAACGGGGGGCTCAAGGTCAAGACAACGGCCGTCCCGACGGTCTTGCCAGTGGAAGATAGCTAGGTCTTCGAACATCTTGGGCACGCTCGGCCTGCGGCCATAGCGTGCCGCGCCCGCAACGCGGGCGCCGGGGGGCTTTCGAACAGCGATGAGCGAGGTTAGGCAGGAAGGTTGGGATACCTCCTGTTTTGACCTTCCTCCCCCCGTATGGAGCCCCTCGTGGAGGGCGTGATGGGCCGGGAGAAGGCGCTGGATGTCTGAGCGAAGCGCAGCGTAGCGAGTTCAGCGCCGCCGGCCCGGGAGCCCTGGAGCAAGGTTCCCGGGCGAAATCCGGGTGCCCTTCTTTGGGTCCTTTCTTGGGCAAGCAAGAAAGGACCTCGCGGCGCGCTGGCGAGTCAGCGCTCGGCAGGTTGTGGACCGGAGGCACCGTAAACACCGGAGGACGAACCAGGCCTAGCCTTCGCCAAACGGAGCCCCAACCGACTAGAGGTCGCGCAGGCCCAGCACATCCTGCATATCGAACAGCCCGTTGCCGGCGCCGGCCAGCCAGACGGCAGCGCGCACCGCACCGGACGCAAACACCGTTCGGCTGGAGGCCTTGTGGGTGATCTCCACACGCTCGCCGTCACCGGCGAACAGCGTCGTGTGCTCGCCCACAATGTCACCACCTCGGACCGTGGCAAAGCCAATGGTGCGCCGGTCACGGGCACCGGTCTGGCCCTCTCGGCCGTAGACCGCATCGTGTTCCAGATCACGCCCCAGGGTCTCGGCCACCACACGGCCAAGCTTCAGCGCCGTCCCGGACGGGGCATCCACCTTGTGCCGGTGATGCGCCTCCAGGATCTCCACATCCACGCTGTCACCCAACGCCCGCGCGGCCAGCTCCACCAGCTTGAAGGTCAGATTGACCCCGACACTCATGTTCGGGGCATAGACGACCGGCAGATCGCGACCGGCATCGCGCAGCCGTTGCTCCTGCTCCGCGTCCAGCCCCGTGGTCCCGACCACCAGGGCCTTGCCGGCGCGGGCACACAGATCGAGATGCTGCATCGTCGCCTGAGGGCTGGTGAAATCGATCAGCACGTCGAAGTCGTCCGCCACACGCGCTAGATCATCGACCACGCGCACCTGACCCTCCTGCCCCACACCCTGGTCAATAGAATCGCTGCCCGGGCGCTCACTGGCCGCCCCCAACCGGGCTTCGGGGTGTTCGTCCACCGCCTGCACCAGGTTCTGGCCCATGCGCCCGCTCGCGCCTGCAATCGCAATTCGAATCATCGTTGCTCCATCGAGTTCTGTCGTTCCATCGGGTTACGCGCACCCTACGAAGCTTTATCGCAATGCGCCAGTCACAACGTCCGCACCGGCGTACGGAAGCGCCACTCCCCGTACACCGAGGCGATGACGCCCGCGGCGGCCAGGAAGGCCGCGAACACATAGACCGAGGCCGGACTGATGCCATCCCACATGTAACCGGCGACCAGCGACCCCATCGCGCCGCCCAGCCCGAAGGCCAGCGAGGAATAGAGGGCCTGCCCGCGCCCCTGCAACCGCCCAGGGAAGAAGTAGTGAATCAGCGAGATCGCCGCCGCATGATAGACCCCGTAGCTAGCCGCATGCAGGACCTGAATGAACAGCAACATCGGCAGGGATTCCGGTACCGCCGCCAGCAACCCCCACCGCATTGTGGTCAGCACCAGTGCCGCGGAGACCAACAGCCAAGCACCAAAGCGCAGGATCAACCGCGGCATCAGCAGGAACAGCACCACCTCGGCCGCGACCCCCAGCGCCCACAACTGTCCGGCCACCGAGCGCGAATACCCGGCCTCCTCCAGATACAGGGTAAAGAAGGCGTAATACGGGCCGTGGCTGGCCTGCATGAAGAAGCAGGCCACGAATAGCGCGATCACCTCGGGGCGGCGCAACACCGACATCAGCGGTGGGGCGTTATTGTCCGCGTGGTGATCGCGCTCGGGTTCGCGGACAAACTGGGACGCCACCACCACCGCAATCAGCACCGCCAGCACGATCCACGGCAGCCAGGCCACGGCGATGTGATCGAACGCCCAGCCGAGCAACGCGACGGCGACGATAAAGCCCACCGACCCCCACAGCCGGACCAGTGCATAGCGGTGGGCATCCTGCCCCAACGAGCGCATGGTGGTCGCCTCGAACTGCGGCAGGATCGCGTTCCAGAAGAAGCTGTAGGCGGCCATCACCACCGCCAACCACCAGTACCCGGTGTAGAGCAACACCCCGGAAAAGGCTACGGCCCCGCCCAGCGCACCCCAGCGCGCGACTGGCATGTGCGCGCCCGCGCGATCGGCCAGCCAGCCCCAGACGTTGGGGGCAATGATCTTGGTCGCCAGTACGATCGCCATCAGCTCGCCGATCTGGGCGCCGCTGAACCCCTCCTCGGAGAGATACGGCCCCCAGAACGGCATGAAGGCACCGAGACTGGCGAAGTAGAAGAAGTAGACGCCGGACAGGCGCACGTTCTGCGTCACCCTCATGGGGCCGTCACCGGGTCATGGGGCGACGCGGGATCCGCGTCATACGTCCGGGTGGTCGCGCAGCTCCAGGCCGGTGTCGGGCACATCGGCGTTTTGTGCGCGATGGCGCAGGGCATGGTCCATCAGCACCAGGGCCATCATCGCCTCGGCGATCGGGGTCGCGCGGATGCCGACACAAGGGTCATGGCGACCCTTGGTAACCACCTCCACCGGCTCGCCGGCGGTATTGATGCTGCGCCCGGGCAAACGGATGCTGGAGGTCGGCTTCATGGCGATGCTGGCCCGCACCGCCTGCCCCGTACTGATCCCGCCCAGCACCCCGCCGGCATGATTGGACAGGAAGCCCTCGGGGGTGATCTCGTCGCGGTGCTCGGTGCCGCGCTGGGTCACCGATTCGAAGCCCGCGCCGATCTCCACGCCCTTCACCGCGTTGATGCTCATCAGGGCGTGCGCCAGCTCAGCATCCAGACGGTCGAACACCGGCTCGCCCCAACCGGCCGGGACCCCGGTCGCCTCGACCGTCACCCGCGCGCCGATGGAATCGCCCGACTTGCGCAGGGCGTCCATGTAGTCCTCGAGCTCCGGCACCTTGTCCGGGTCCGGGGAGAAAAACGGGTTGTCGTTGGCGGTCTCCGGCTGCTTTGCCTCAAGAGGGATCGGACCCAACTGCGACAACCAGCCGCGGATGGTGATGCCGTAGCGCTGCTCCAGATAACGCCGGGCGATACCACCTGCCGCCACCCGCAGCGCGGTCTCGCGCGCCGAGCTGCGCCCGCCGCCACGATAGTCGCGCTGGCCGTATTTCTGGTGATAGGTGTAATCGGCATGCCCGGGACGGAAGCGATCCTTGATCTCGCTGTAGTCCTTGGAGCGCTGATCGACGTTCTCGATCAGCAGGCCGATCGGCGTGCCGGTCGTGCGTCCCTCGAACACCCCGGACAGGATGCGCACCTGATCCGGCTCGCGCCGCTGGGTAGTGTGGCGCGACTGCCCCGGACGGCGCCGGTCCAGGTCGAACTGCAGGTCCGCCTCGCACAGCTCCAGACCGGGCGGACAGCCGTCCACCACCGCGCCCAGGGCTGGCCCGTGACTCTCACCAAAGGTACTGACGACGAAGAGTCGCCCATAGCTGTTTCCCGACATGCGCGTAGTGTAGCCGCGGGTGGCGCGGCTGTCGCCTGTTCCCCCACCGCGAAGCCGGTCAGTCGCAGGCGGAATGGCGAACTCGGCACGCACGTCCCCTATCTGCCATGATCGACTGGCACCACCTAACAAGACGAGGAGGATCATCATGCCGAAACCCCTGTCACGCCTGGCCACGGGCGCCATTGCTGCGGTCTGCCTTGGCCTGGCCAGCACGGCTCAGGCCGACGACATCTACACCCAACGCTTCATGACCCTGGAACTGGCCAACGACATCGCCATGGGTGCAGTCGAAGCCTGCCGCGAGATGGGCCATCGAGCCACGGCCGTCGTGGTCGATCGCAGTGGTAACGACCAGGTCGTGATGCGCGACCGCATGGCCGGTGTGCAGACCATCCAGATCGCCGGCGACAAGGCGCGTGCGGTGACGATGTCCGGCACCAGTTCGGGCAACTTCCGCGATAACCGTGAAGACATTCGCATGGAGATGAACCACGTCGACGGCATCATCATGCTGGCCGGCGGCCTGCCGATCGAAGCCGCGGGCAGCATGGTCGGTGCCGTTGGGGTCTCCGGTGCGCCAGGCGGCGACCTCGACGAGGAATGCGCCCAGGCGGGGATCGACCGGGTGCAGGAGCGCCTCGACTTCGCCATGTAGGCAACGCGAGCGCCACGGATGGCGCCCACCTCAAGTCCCGGATTCAAACCATGACCTCAGATCATCCATCCCGAGCCCCCGAAAGGATTTCTCCGATCGAAGCTTACGAGCGTCTGCAGAACCGCCCGCGCGACTTGCTGATCGACGTCCGCTCGACCATGGAGCATTTATTCGTCGGCCACCCCACCGGATCGATTCACATCCCATGGATCGATGAGCCCGACTGGACCGTGAACCCTCACTTCGTGCCCCAGGTGCGCAAGCTCCTCCTGGGCGGGGTCAGTGACCACACCGACGAGGCGCCGGCCCTGTATCTGATCTGCCGCAGTGGCAAGCGCACACTGGACGCCGGTCAAGCCCTTGTGGACGCTGGCATCGAACATGTCTACTCGGTTGAAGAGGGCTTCGAAGGCCCGCTGGACGAACACCATCGCCGCTCGACACGCGGTGGCTGGCGTTACCACGGCCTCCCCTGGGAACAGTGCTAGGGAAACACTGATGAATGTACGCGCTCGCGTTGGTACCCCAGGTTTTCCGAGACAAGGCGCGTCGCGTAGCGGGTAGTGGTTCTACCCGTAAGCGGCGCAACGCAGGATCGGGGAACCTGGGGTGCCAACCCCACAAACCATTGAAAGCAGGGGCTCGGCCGCCCGTTGTTAATCGAAAACGGGCGCGCGCGCAGCGTTGCGGCTCCCTTGTGCAGAATGACTGCACGGCAGTCACCGCGCCTTGTTCGCACGCAAAAGCGACTCGAGCGCGAGCGTGTACATTCATCAGTGTTTCCCTAGAGCCGCAGTTTCCCCTACTGTAACGGGGGTTGCACGCAGCCTGGGGGGATTGGTCCATAATGGAACCGGACGCGTTACTGCGGCGTTCGAAAGTGGCCTGGTGGTACCCTTGAGCCTTAATTCTTCACCACGGGACCGAGTACTTCCGTTTCGCTGTGCAGGTCCGTCTTCGAGCGGAAAGCCTAAAGATTCGGAGACTTCTCCCACCTGAACCTCAGGTTCAAGGTCGAAGGTCACACCGGCGCCCGCGGGGCGCGTCCACTTCTTTTCAAGCTCGCTTCCTATGTCTTCGGAAATCGCCTCCGTCCACGACTCGCTATCGCCCGACGATCTGCGCGCCCTGCGCCTGCGTCTGCGCCGTGAACGCGCTGCATTGTCCGATCACCAACTCGACGGCCATTCCGCCGCGATCTGCGCCCACCTGCTGCGCTGGTTCGAGCGCTGGCAGCCGCGCTGCGTCGGCGCCTACCGCGGGCTGCGCGGCGAGGTCGACCTGACCCCGTTAACGGTCGCCCTCGCCCAACGCGGCACTCGCGTTGCACTACCGGTGATGGATGACAAACGCCCTGGGCGCATGCATTTCCACGCCTGGGCCCCGGGCGACGCGCTGTGCCACAACGGCTTCGGCATCGCCGAGCCCTGCGCGGATGCCGCGCGCATCTGGCGCCGCGAGATGCAGGTGGTACTGATGCCGCTGGTCGCCTTCGACAGTGCCGGCAATCGCATGGGCATGGGCGCGGGCTACTACGACCGCTACTTCGCCCGGCGCCGCTTCGGCATCCGGCGACCGAAACTGATCGGCGTGGCCCATTCGCTGCAGGGTGTGCCCGTCCTCCCGACGCAGCCCTGGGATGTACCCCTGGATGGTGTCGTCACGGAGCAAGGCTGGCATGCGCTGCCCGATCGCCCGCGGCACAATACGCTCAACCCCTGATACCGCACGAGGAAGACGCATGGCCTACTGGCTGATGAAGTCCGAGCCCGACGAGTTCAGCATCGACGACCTGGAACGCGTGGGCGTGGAGCCCTGGGACGGCATCCGCAACTACCAGGTGCGCAACATGATGCGCGACGAGATGAAGAAGGGCGATCTGGCCTTCTTCTACCACTCCAACGCCAAGCCCCCGGGCATCGTCGGCATCCTGCGCATCGAGAAAGAGGCCTACCCGGACTCCTGCGCCTTCGACCCCGAAGACCCGCACTACGACCCGAAGAGCGACCCGGACAACCCGCGCTGGCTGCGGGTCGACGTCGCCTTC
Source organism: Thioalkalivibrio sp. ALJ1 (assembly GCF_000745395.1). NCBI lineage: Bacteria > Pseudomonadati > Pseudomonadota > Gammaproteobacteria > Chromatiales > Ectothiorhodospiraceae > Thioalkalivibrio > Thioalkalivibrio sp. ALJ1. Next base: position 121,915 of record NZ_KN050684.1, read on the forward strand.
GAGGAAAAATTCGGCGACATCATCACCCTCGACTGGCTGAAGCAGCAGCCGCAGCTCGAGGACTGCCCGCTGGTGCGCCGCGGCAACCGCCTGTCGGTCATGCCCATCACCCAGGACCAGTGGGACTTCATCCTGAGCCACGCCCAGCGCGGCCAGTAAGCGCGTGGCCACGGTCTACCACTTCCCGCACGACGCGAAGGCCGACCGCCTGCGCCTGGCCTTCGGCTACAAAGGGGTGCGACTTCAGACCCGCCCGCTAGACTGGTTCGACGACGAGACCTTCTTCGAACTGGGCGTGGCGCGCCAGTCGCCGATCCTGCAAACCGACGACGGCGTCGTGCACACCAATACGCTCACGGTGCTGCGCGACATCGACCGCCTGTTCCCAACCGGCGAGCCGTTATCTGAAGGCGTGATTGCCGAGGATGCCTGGCAGGCACTCGTCGACTGGCGCGCCAAGGTGGAGATCGTGCTGGATCGACTCTACGCCCCGCTGGCGCCGGGCTTTCACGGCATCGGCGAGAGCGCCGAGGCCCTGGCCGACTTCAAGGCCCACGTGCAGCACCGCTTCGGCATGGCGCTGGAAGAACTCGCCAACGACCGCTATGACGGCTACAACCAGCTCGCCAAGCTCAGCCACCTGCCGGAGCTGGCCAAGCACCTGGCCGCCAACCGCTTCTACCTTGGCCAGCCGTCGATCGCCGACTGCGTGATCGCCGCCGACCTCTATCCCCTGCAGATGCACGACGGCATCAACCTGCCCGTCGACATGCTCTACTACCTGCGCCGCGTCGAGGAGACCTTCAACACCCCCCTCGACACCCACTGGCTCGCCCGGTAAGGAAACTCAGCCGAAGCGGTAGTGCTTGCGGATATCGCGGTGGATTTCCCAGGTGCAGGCCATGCCGGCCGGGAAGGTAACCAGATCACCCTCGCCGACCGTCACCGGATCGCCCATCTCTGGCGTCACCGTCACCTGACCTTCCAGGATGTAGCAGACCTCGCGCTCGTCGTAGTGCCAGGGAAAGCTCGAGACCTCCTTCTCCCAGACGGGCCAGTCGAACACCCCCAGGCGTTCCAGGTGATCGTGCTCGGGGCGATGGATGACTTCAATGGACATGGCGCCTCCTGCGTTGCGCTGCGTCGTATTGGGAATCGCGCAAGACCCTACCGTCTCGCTGCGTCACCGGCCAGCCCGGGCAATCCGGGCTATCGAAACAGCCGCCTCTCCTCGCGCCGGAAACGGCGCACAACCAGCAGCACGAAAGCCACAATGCCGAGTCCGGCCGATATGTAATCGAGGGGCATTCCCAGTTCCCAGGCCATATAGGCGGTGACCAGCGCCCAGAGACACGGGATGATCGCCAGGATCAGCGGCGGTCGCGGGTACCCGAGCAGCAACAACCCCAGGGTCAGCAACATGGTCGGGCCCGGCGCCACCCCCACATACGACAGTTGCGACCAGGACGTATCCCCTAGCGCAAGTCCAACCAGGGGATAGGCGACGACTGCGTAAAACATCAGTACAACGGCCAACAAACCCGCCCATCCGCCGGGCCAGGCGAAGGCACCGCGCCCCATCACCGTCAGGGCGAACACCATCATCAACCCCTGCGCCACGAACACCCCAGCCAGCCAATGGGCGGCGAAGTGATACGGCGCCAGCGAACCACCAAAGAACGTCAGTCCGATCCAGGCCCACAGCACGCCCATCAACAGTCCGATCGCGCGACCCGCGAAATGCCCACTGAAAAGCGCCATCGCGATCGATACCAGCACGAACAAGGCCGCCACCCCATGCAGCGGCCAGATCGCCTGGTTGTACTGGTCGAGAATCGCCAGCCAGGTGGGTCCGTCAAACGGCAGCATTTATCTACCCCGTATCCGTGGGTTGAAGATCATTACTGTGGGAGGCCAGCCCTCTGGCCGATAAGTCTTGTCGCACGCCGAATCGGCCAGAGGGCTGGCCTCCTACAGGTCGCCGACGTAGGCGACCATGCGTTCGCGCATGTCGGCATCCGGCAGGGGCCCGTACAGGGCACCCATATTCTCCTCCATGTGCGCGACCACCGAAGTCGCCGGTATCGCGCAGGTGACATGCGGATGGGACACGATGAACTTGAGCAGAAACTGTGGCCAGTTCTCGCACTCGATCTCGTCCGCCCAATCCGGCAGCGGGTGCCCTTCAAAACGCTCGATCAACGCCTTGCGCCGAAACGGGCGGTTGGCGATGACCGCAATGTCGCGCTCGGCCGCCAACGGCAGCAGGCGCTGCTCCGCCTGGCGATCCAGGATGTTGTAGGTCAGCTGCACGAAATCGAGGTCCTCCGAGTGCATGATCCGTTCCATCTCGTCATGCCGCCGCCCATGCGACGTGGTGATACCGATGTAGCGAATCTCCCCGGCCTCGCGCCGTTCGCGCAGCGTCTCAAGGTGCGCCTCCCAGTTCTGCAGGTTGTGCACCTGCTGCAGGTCCAGGCGACTCACACCCCACAGGTCCAGGGAATCCGCTTGCTGCTCGCGCCCCGTGGAGGTACTTCGGGTCCAGACCTTGGTCGCCGCAAACAGGCCCTCGGGGTAGTCCAGCTCGCGCAGGCCATGGCCTACCACCGCTTCGGCGCGTCCGTACATCGGAGAGGAGTCGATCATGCCGCCGCCACGCCGAAAGAACGTGTCCAGAATTTCCGTACGCACCGCCAGCGGATCCGGGCTCTCCGGCACGTTGAAGGTAATCCACGTCCCCATCCCGATCACCGGGATCTCCTCACCCGACGACGGAATCGGCTTCAGGTTCGGCACCCGCCCCTCGTTGGCATTTGTCAGCAGAGGGATGCCGGCCCATGCACCCGCTAGCGAACCAGCCACCCATCGTAAAAAGGAGCGCCGGGACTGCCCGTGGTCGACCATAGACATGCCTCACCCATTACGAGGAACTTGTTTACGTGGTCTCCAGCCACGGGCCTCAAGTTCCCGACCAATGCTTCGACAGCGCCGTGACCAGGGGCTTCATGAAGTACTGGGCGTCCGGGATTACACCGGGCACGATACCCGCCGAGCGCAGCTCGTTTGCAACCACCGGGCCAATAGCAGCCACCACGGTTCGATGCAGAGCGGCAATGAGCGCTTCTTCGCACCTCAGATCTCTTGCAACGCGCAACAACCGCCGGACCTGGGCCTGGCTGGTGAAGGCGATGGCATCCAGTCTCCCATCGGCCAGGGCCACGACCAATTCCGCCACACGATCGGTTTCTGCACCATCCGCGTAGCGATAAGGCGCCACGCAGCGCACCTCGGCCCCACGGTTCTCGAGGAAGTCGACCAATCTCCAGTTGGGTTCCTCCCCATAGAGCTGAACGCCGATGCGTGGCGCCATGTCCTTGCCGGTAGCCAGACCCACCTCGGCCAGGGTGTGGATGATGCCCTCCGTGGTCGGCACTGCGGCCACCGTATCCGGCACCACGCCGAACGGCTTCATCGCCCTTCCGGGTTTCGGCCCGCGCACCAAGGTCGGGGTCGCGCCCACGGCCGCCAGCCACGGGCCTTCCAGGCCGGAGCGCTGGGCAAAACCGGTCAGGCGGGTAAAGCCCTCGCCGGTCAGGAAGATCATCCGGTCGAATGGCCGTTCAATCGCCTCGCGCAGCCAGGCCTCGACCGCCGTGCGATCCGGACTATCGTGGATTGCCACCAGCGGACAGCGCCACACCTTGGCCCCACGCCGCTCCAGCAGACCAGCCAGCACCTCCAGGGCGCGACTTTCCGGGATGGCAATCCGACGTCCGGCCAGTTCGCCCGTCACTGCCTGCCCCACCTCCTGAGCGACGGCCGTCACGCGGCGCTCGCGGCCGGCGTCTGCGGCTCTGGCATCGGCTGCGGGAAGGCGGCATCGGCACCGACATCCGGTTTAAACCAGGCCAGGCGCTGGTGGCAGGCCGCCACATCGCCCACCACGATCAGACTCGGCGAACCGACCCCAGCGCGCTCCGCCTGGGCGGCCAGCGTATCCAATGTGCCCGACACCACCCGTTGCTGGTTAGTGGTGCCATTCTCGATGATCGCGGCCGGGGTGGACCCGGCGCGCTGCGCCACCCCCTTCAGGCCCTGGCAGATTGCCGGCAGGGCGCGCCGTCCCATGTAGAACACCAGCGTCTCATGTGGATTGTTTAGCTGGTCCCAGTCCACATCCAGGCGGCCCTCGCGCGTATGCCCGGTAATGAACCGCACGGATTGGGCATGATCACGATGGGTCAGCGGGATCCCCGAATAGGCGGCGCAGCCACTGGCCGCGGTAATGCCGGGCACGACCTGGTAGGCCACGCCGTCGCGCGCCAGCACGTCCAGCTCCTCGCCACCACGGCCGAACACGAACGGGTCGCCGCCCTTCAGCCGCGCCACCCGCTTGCCCTCGCGCGCCAGCCGGGAGAGCAGCGCGCTGATCTCCTCCTGCGGCACGCAGTGGTGGTCGCGCTCCTTGCCGACATAGAAGCGCTCGGCCTCGCGCCGGGCCAGGTTCACCACCTCGGAGGACACCAGCCGGTCGTAGACGACCACATCCGCCTGCTGCAGCAGGCGCAGCGCGCGAAAGGTCAGCAGGTCGGGATCGCCCGGCCCGGCGCCGATCAGGTAGACCTCGCCCGGCGTGCTAGCCGCGCCGTCCGCCAGTTCCTGCTCCAGGCGCGCCTCGGCCGCGTCCATGCGACCGGCCAGGGCCAGCTCGGTGGCGGGCCCGGCAAAGGCCCGCTCCCAGAAGGCGCGGCGGGCGTTTACATGATCGAAACGGGCGCGCACCCGGTCGCGCAGCCGCCCGGCGAGATCGGCCAGCCGGCCATAGCCGGCCGGGATCAGGCTCTCGATCTTCGCGCGCAGCAGGCGCACCAGCACCGGGGCGCGGCCACCCGAGCCAACCGCGATGGTCAGCGGCCCGCGCTCGACGATCGCCGGCAGGATGAAGCTGCACAGCTCGGGCTGGTCGGCGACGTTCACCGGGATCGAGCGCGCAACGCAATCCTCCGAGACCTGGCGGTTCACCGCCGCATCGTCGGTGGAAGCGATCACGATCGCCACACGATCCAGGCATTCGGTGTGATAGACCCCCGGATCGCGGCTGATCGACTCCGGTTGCTCGCGCAGCAGGCGCTCGGCGGCGTCGCTGTACTCGGGGGCCCGCAGGCGCACCCGCGCCCCGGCCTCCAGCAGCAGCGCCGCCTTGCGCGTGGCGACCGGTCCAGCCCCGACCACCAGGGCCTCGCGGCCGTGCAACTGCATATAGATCGGCAGGTGTTCCATGCTTATCCCTCCCGCGCCACGGGGTCCGTGGGCGCCTCGGCTTCCTCGTTCAACAGGGTCTGGATCTCGGGTCGGCAGGAGCCACAGTTGGTCCCCGCCTCAAGGGCCGAACCCACGGCCTCGCAGGTGGCCAGCCCCTGCTCGCGGATCGCAGTGCGGATGCGCGTCTCGTCCACGCCGAAGCAGGCGCAGACCATGCGCCCGCGCGCGGCCTGGCCGTTCGGTGGACGCCCGGTCAGGAGCGCCATGCGATCGGTATCGCTGATCGTCTCGGCCGCGAACAGGCCGGCCAGCCACTCGCGCTCGGGCAAGCCCCGGTCGGGGCTCGCGAACAGCACGCAGGCGAGCCGCCCTTCATGGATCCGCGCGGCGCGGTAGCGCCCCCCGGCGGGGTCGGCGAACTCCAGCCATTCCCCCGGCCCGTCCAGGCGTTCGCGCCACGCATCCATCGTGGGCAATGCGCCCCGCCCGGCCAGTTCGGTGCGCAGGTGTCGGGGACCGCGGGCGGTGACCGCATAGTCCGCCTCCGGCGCGGCGATCGGCTCGCGGCTCAGCACGAAGCCGTGCCAGTCCAACATCGCCGGGCGCACAGCCACGGCCGTGTGCTTGAACGCCGGCTGGCCGGAGACCGGGTCGACATGCGCGGGCACCAGCGCATCGACCCGGGCGAGCCGCGCGATCGGACGGCTCCAGTGCATGGGCACGAACACGCTGCCCGGGCGCTGCTCGCGGCTAGTCTGTACCCGCGCCAGCAGGCGTCCGTGGCGACTGGTCACCTCGGCGAGATCGCCGCCCTGGAGACGGAACAGCCCGGCATCCACCGGATGGATCTCGACGAACGGTTCCGGCTGATGCGCGCTCAGGCGCGGGGTGCGTGCGGTGCGGGTCATGCTGTGCCACTGGTCGCGGATGCGGCCGGTGTTCAGGCGCAGCGGATAGTCGGCAGCGACCGGGTCGGTCGGGGCCTGCGGAGTCACGGCCGCGAGCCGCGCCCGGCCATTGGCGGTGAAGAAACGGCCATCGGCATAGAGGTGTTCGGCGCCCGTCCGACTCCCCGCCGGCAGCGGCCACTGCACCGGCTCCAGGGCCTCGTACTCGGCGTCGGACAGCCCGGCCAGGGCGCCGATATCGAAGTCGCGCGTGCCGTGGTTCTCGAAGGCGGACAGCGCCGCATGCTCGCGGAAGATTTCGCTCGGGCGGGTGTAGGGAAAGGCGTCGGCGAAACCCAGCCGCTGCGCGACCCAGACCAGCGCCCACCAGTCGTGACGGGCCTCGCCCGGGGGCGCCCGGAACGGGCGCTGGCGCGAGATGCGGCGCTCGGAGTTGGTTACCGTGCCGTCCTTCTCGCCCCAGGTAGTCGCCGGCAGCAGGACGTCGGCCACCCGCGTGGTCTCGGTCTCGCGCACGCAGTCGGAGACCACGACCAGCGGGCATGCGGCCAGGGCCTGCTCGAAGCGCGCGGCCTCGGGCAGGCTGAACAGCGGATTGGTGCCGATGATCCAGACCGCCTTCACCTGCCCCGACTCGACCGCACGGAACAGGTCCAGCGCCTTAAGCCCCGGCTGGCGCGCGAGGGTCGGTGCGCCCCAGAAACGCCCGACCCGGTCCAGGGCCGCGTCGTCGAAGCCCATGTGGGCGGCCAGCTGGCTGGCCAGTCCGCCGACTTCGCGCCCGCCCATCGCGTTCGGCTGGCCCGTCAGCGAGAACGGGCCCATGCCCGCGCGCCCGATACGGCCGGTGGCCAGGTGCACATTGAGGATCGTCCCAGCCTTGTCCACGCCGCTGTCGGACTGGTTGATGCCCTGGCAGAAGGCGGTCACGGTGCGCTCGGTACGGGCAAACCACTGGAAGAACGTCGCCACGTCCTCCGGCTCCAGCTCGCAGGCCTCTGCCGTCGCGGCGATCGATGGGCTGGAGGCCCGCGCGGCCGCCAGGGCATCGGCGAAGCCGTCGACATGGCGCTCCAGGAAGCCGGGGTCCAGCGCATCCTCCCGGCGCAGATGGTCCAGCAGGCCGTTGAACAGCCAGCCATCCGTGCCCGGCGCCAGCGGCAGGTGCAGGTCGGCCGCCTGGGCGGTGGCCGTGCGCCGCGGGTCGATCACCACCAGCTTCATATCCGGGCGCGCCGCGCGGGCCGCCTGCAGGCGCTGGAACAGGACCGGGTGGGCCCAGGCCATGTTGGAGCCCGTGACCACGACCAGATCCGCCTGCTCGAGGTCGGTATAGCTCCCGGGCACGCCGTCCACGCCGAAGGTGCGGGTGTGGGCGGCCACGGCCGTGGACATGCAGAGGCGGGAGTTGGTGTCGATATTGGCCGAGCCGATGAAGCCCTTCATCAGCTTGTTGGCGACGTAGTAGTCCTCGGTCAGGATCTGCCCGGAGACGTACAGGGCGACCGCATCCGGCCCGTGTGCCGCGATGGTCTCGCGAAAGCCGTTCGCCACATGATCCAGCGCGGCCTCCCAGTCGACACGCCGCCCGCCGATCTCCGGGTGCAGCAGCCGGCCCTCGTCGCCGAGGGTCTCGGCCAGTGCCGCGCCCTTGGAGCACAGGCGCCCGGCATTCGCCGGATGGGCGGGATCACCGCGCACCGCGACCGGAAACTCGCCGCCCGGCGTCGCGGTCACCTCCACGCCGCAGCCCACCCCGCAATAGGGGCAGGTGGTGCGGGTCACCGGCTCAGCCGTGGCCATCTCAGCCCGCCTCGCGGCAGGCGACCGGTGCCGCAGCGGAATCGTCCGCGGAGTGGGCCGTGGCACCGGAGAGGTCCAGCCACACCTGACCGTCGGTCACCCGGATCGGGAAGGCATGGGTGCAGCCACTGTCCGCCCCGGTGGCCTCGCCGGACTGCAGGTCGATCACCCAGTTGTGCAACGGGCAGGTCACGCGCTCGCCGTGGACGATGCCCTGCGACAGCGGCCCGCCCTTGTGCGGGCACTGGTCGCGCAGGGCAAACACGCGGTCATCCGCGGTGCGGAACACGGCGATGTCGCCGTTCGGGCCCGCCACCACGCGGGCCCCCAGCGGCGGGATGTCCTCGAGCGGACAGATCGCAAGCCAGCTCATGCCGACACCCCCTGGCGCGGGGCCGCGTCCACCGGCTTGATCGGGATGAACTCGTGCGCCGCATTTCCGGCGGCGCGTTCGGCCCAGGGGTCCACCTGCGCCACCTCCTGCGACTCCAGGAAGCGGGCGTACAGCGCCGCGCGGTTCTCGGCGTCGTCCACCAGGCGTTCCTTCACCCGGGTCAGCCCGACGCGCTCGATCCACGGGGCGGTGCGTTCCAGGTAGCGCGCGTCTTCGCGGTAGAACTGCATAAAGGCCCCGGCGTATTCGAGCACCTCGGCCTCGGTCTCCACCTTGCAGAGGAAGTCGGTGGCGCGCACCTTCACCCCGCCGTTGCCGCCCACGTGCAGCTCGTAGCCCGAGTCCACGCAGACCACGCCCAGGTCCTTGATCGTCGCCTCGGCGCAGTTACGCGGACAGCCGGAGACCGCCATCTTGAACTTGTGCGGGGTCCAGGAGCCCCAGGTCATCCGCTCCAGCTGGATGCCGAGCCCGGTCGAGTCCTGGGTGCCGAAGCGGCACCACTCGGAGCCGACACAGGTCTTCACCGTGCGCAGGGCCTTGCCGTAGGCATGGCCGGAGACAAACCCGGCGGCGCCGAGATCGCGCCACATCGCCGGCAGGTCGGCCTTCTTCACCCCCAGCAGATCGATGCGCTGGCCGCCGGTGAACTTGACCGTGGGCACCTGGTACCGCTCAGCCACCTCGGCAATCGCGCGCAGCTCGTCCGGCGTGGTCACCCCGCCCCAGATGCGCGGCACGACGGAATAGGTGCCGTCCTTCTGGATGTTGCCGTGCGCGCGCTCGTTGATAAAGCGCGACTGGGCGTCGTCCTGGTAGTCCTTCGGCCAGGCCGCCAGCAGGTAGTAGTTGAGCGCCGGACGGCAGACATGGCAGCCGTTCGGGGTCTTCCAGTCGAGTGCCTCGAACACCGCGTCCATGGTCTTCAGGCCGTCGCGGGCAATGGCCGCACGCACCTCGTCGTGGCTGTGATCGGTGCAGGCGCAGACCGGCTTTTTTGCCGGGGCGTCGGAGTAGTCGCCGCCCAGCGTGGTGGCAAGCACGGACTCCACCAGCCCGGTGCAGGAGCCACAGGAGTTCGACGCCTTGGTGTGGGCGCGCACGTCCTCCAGCGTGAACAGCTTGTGCTCGCTGATCGCCTGGACGATCTCGCCCTTGCACACGCCATTGCAGCCGCAGATCTCGGCCTCGTCGGGCATGGCTGAGACCCGCGAGGCCTCGTCGCCGTGACCGGAGTCGCCGATATGCGCCTGGCCGAACAGCAGATTTTCGCGGATGTCGGCCACCGGCGTTCCGTCCCGCATCAGCTGGAAGTACCAGGAGCCGTCCAGGGTATCGCCGTACAGCACGGCCCCCTGGATGCGGTTGTCCTTCAGCACCAGGCGCTTGTAGACGCCGCGCGCGGCATCCTTGAACACCAGGTCCTCGGTGTTCTCGTCGCCGGTGAAGTCGCCGGCGGAGAACAGGTCGATCCCGGTCACCTTCAGCTTGGTGGAGGTCATCGAGCCCTCGTAGCGCCCGATGCCGTACTCGGCCAGGTGGTTGGCGCAGACCTTCGCCTGCTCCCACAGCGGGGCGACCAGGCCGTAGGTGGCGCCACGGTGCTGCACGCACTCGCCGACCGCGTAGATCGACGGGTCATAGGTCTGCATCGTGTCGTTCACCACCACGCCGCGCTCGCAGTGCAGCCCGGCGGACTCGGCCAGCGCCGTGTTCGGGCGGATGCCGACCGCCATCACCACCAGATCCGCCTCGACCTCGCTGCCGTCGGTGAAGCGCACGCCGGTGACGCGGCCCTCGCCCAGGATCGTCTCGGTCTGATGCGCCATGCGAAAACGCATGCCGCGCTCCTCCAGCGAGCCGCGCAGCATCCCGGCGGCCTCGGCATCCAGCTGGCGCTCCATCAGGTGGTCCATCAGGTGCACCACGGTGACCTCCATGCCCTGGCGCATCAGCCCGTTGGCGGCCTCCAGGCCCAGCAGGCCGCCGCCGATCACCACCGCATGCTGGTGTGCGCCGCTGGCGGCGAGCATCGCGTCCACGTCGTGGATGTCGCGGAAGGCGACCACGCCCTCCAGTTCGTGCCCCGGCACCGGGATCATCACCGGGTCGGAGCCGGTCGCCAGCAGCAGGCGGTCATAGGGCGCCTCGGTGCCGTCCTCGGCGATCACCCGCCGGTTCACGCGGTCGATCCGCTCGATGCGTCGGCCCTTGTGCAGGGTGATGCCGCGTTCGGCATACCAGGCATCGTCGTTCAGCATGATCTCGTCGACGGTCTTCTCCGAGGCCAGCACCGGCGAGAGCATGATGCGGTTGTAGTTGCCCCAGGGCTCGGCACCGAACACGGTGATGTCGTACATGTCCGGCTTGAGCTTCAGCAGCTCCTCGACCGTACGCATCCCGGCCATGCCGTTGCCGATCAGGACCAGCCGCGGCTTCTCGTTCGCGGTATCCATCACGCGGCCTCCGACTCGGGGTTCTTGTGGCGCTCGTGGAGAAAGCGCAGCACCTCGGCTCGGTAGTGGTTGTATTGCGCGTTGTCGGCCATCACCAGGCGCTCGCGCGGCTTCGGCAGGTCGATCTCCAGGATCTCGCCGATGGTCGCGGCCGGGCCGTTGGTCATCATCACGATGCGATCGGACAGCAGCACCGCCTCGTCCACGTCGTGGGTGACCATCAGCACGGTGTTGCCCAGCTCCGACTGGATGCGCATCACCTCGTCCTGCAGGTGCGCCCGGGTCAGCGCATCCAGCGCACCGAAGGGTTCGTCCATCAGCAGGACCTTCGGCTCCATCGCCAGCGCCCGGGCGATGCCCACACGCTGCTTCATACCGCCGGAGATCTCGTCCGGGCGCTTGTCCAGCGCGTGGCTCATGCCGACCATATCCAGCGTCTGCAGGATCCACTCGCGGCGCTCGGCGGCGGACTTGGTGCCCTTGAAGGTCTTGTCCACGGCCAGCGCCACGTTGTCGCGCACGGTCAGCCAGGGCAGCAGGGAGTGGTTCTGGAACACGACACTGCGATCCGGACCCGGCTTGCTGACCTCCTTGCCGTCCAGGATCACCGCGCCGGTGCTGGTCTCCAGCAGCCCGGCGACGATGTTGAGCACCGTCGACTTGCCGCAGCCGGAATGGCCGATGATGGAGATGAACTCGCCGCGGTCCACGTGCAGGTCGACGTCGCGCAGCACCTCGCTGGCCGTCGGGCCTTCGCCAAAGGTCTTGTGGACGTGTTCGATGGAGAGATAGCTGGTCATGATGATTCTCCTGTGAGGGGCCGGATCAGCCGGCCTGCGTGCCGCGGGTGACCCATTTGCCGACGATCGCGACCAGACGGTCGAGGAAGAACCCGACCAGGCCGACGTAGACCAGGGCCAGCACGATGTCGCTGAGCATGGAGGCGTTCCAGGCATCCCAGATGAAGAAGCCGATGCCGACCCCGCCGATCAGCATCTCGGCGGCGACGATCGCCAGCCAGGCGAGGCCGATGCCGATGCGCAGACCGGAGAAGACATACGGCGCGGCGGCCGGGAGCATGATCTTGGTGAAGTACTCGAAGCCGTTCAGGCGCAGCACGCGGGCCACGTTCACGTAGTCCTGCGAGATGTTCCGGATGCCGACCGAGGTGTTGATGATGATCGGCCAGATCGCGGTGATAAAGATCACGAAGATGGCCGACGGGTTGCTGGCCTGGAACGCGGCCAGGGAGATCGGCAGCCAGGCCAGCGGCGGCACGGTGCGCAGCACCTGGAACAGCGGATCCAGCCCGCGCATCGCCCAGGTGGACTGGCCGACCAGCACCCCGAGACCGATCCCGGCGACTACCGCCAGGGCGTAGCCGTAGGCCACACGTTCCAGACTGGCGAGCAGCTGCCAGGCCATGCCCACGTCGTTGCCGCCGTAGTCATAGAACGGATCGATGATCAGTTCCCAGGTGTCGGTGATCACCTGACTCGGGCCGGGCAGTACGGCTCCCTGGGAGGACGTCATCATTTCCCACAGAAACAAAAAAATCGCGGTCACTATCACCGGGGGCAGGACCACGGTGGCGGCGTGGCGCATACGCCGGCCCCAGAGCCCGGGGTCGGGCGGCGGGGCACCGCCGGACCGGTCCGACGGCGGGGCGGGGCGGGCCACTGGGTCTGTGGGGGTCGCCGCTGCCGCCGGGCGTTCGCGCCCGGCGCCGAAGGTCATATTGCGATCGAGAATGGCACTCATCATCGAATCCTCTTGAATCGTCTGTGCAGGGGGCGTCGGGCCTTCGCGTCAGGACGCGAGCGCCTTGATCTCCAGGCTGTCGAGGTAGGCCTGCGGGTCTTCCGGGTCGAAGATCTTGCCGTCGAAGAATTCCTCCTTGCCGCGCGAGGTGGAGTCGGGGATGTCGGCCGAATCGATGCCAAGCGTGTCGGCCGCCTCGCGCCAGATGTCCTCGCGGTTGACCTCGTCCACCAGGGCCTGCATGTCGAGGTCCGGCGGCAGGTAGCCCCAGCGGATGTCCTCGGTGAGGAACCACAGGTCGTGGCTCTTGAAGGGATAGGAGGCCTGATCGTTCCAGTAGCGCATGCGATCGGGGTGGTCCTCGACCACGCGGCCGGTGCCGTAGTCAAAGTGCCCCTGCATGCGGTCGATGATGTCGCCGTACGGGGCATGGATGTAGCGCCGGCGCGAGCAGATCTCGGCGACCTCCTCGATGTTCGCCGGGTCCTCGCAGTACATCTGCGCCTCCATCACCGCCATGACCAGGGCGCGGGCCGCGTTCGGGTTCGCCTCCACCCAGTCCGCGCGCATGCCCAGCGCCTTCTCCGGATGGTTGTGCCAAAGCTCGCCGGTGGTGTTCGCGGTGTAGCCGATGCCCTGGTTGATCAGCTGCATGTTCCAGGGCTCGCAGACACAGAAAGTGTCCATCGAGCCGACCCGCATGTTGGCGACCATCTGCGCCGGCGGCACGACGATGGTGGAGATGTCGCGGTTCGGGTCGATCCCGCCGGACGCCATCCAGTAGCGAATCCACAGGTCATGGGTGCCGCCGGGGAAGGTCATCGCCGCGCGGACCTCGTCGCCGCCGGCGCGCTTCTCCGCCAGCGCCTCCTTGAACTCCCCGGTATCCAGGCCGACCTTCAGATCGGAGTACTCATCGCCCACCGAGATGCACTGCCCGGCCAGGTTCAGCCGCGCGAGGATGCTCATCGGCGTACCGCGACGATGGATCAGGTAGGGCATCGGGGTCAGAATGTGCGAGCCGTCGATGCCGCCGCGGCGCGAGCCCAGTTCCAGGTTGTCGCGCACCGTGCCCCAGGAGGACTGCTTCAACACCTGCACGTCGGGCATGCCATGGGCGGCGAAGAAGCCCTTCTCCAGCGCGACGAACAAGGGCGCGGCATCGGTCAGGGCAATAAAGCCCAGCTTGGCCTCGGTGGTCTCCGGCTTGCCGTTGCCGGCTCGGACGTAGCCCCAGGGCGCGGCGCCGGCCATGCCCAGCGTGGTCGCCCCGATACCGGCGGCAAGGCCCCCCAGAAAGCGGCGGCGTGAGATTCCGTTACTGCGATCGTTCGATTTCATTGTCTTGTTGCTCCCCATGGCCAAAAACGAAAAAAGGCGTCGCATCAGCCCGACCGCTTTCGCAGCCGAGTGATGGACGCCTTTGTCCAGTCCCACGGGAGTCCCGGGCATCGGGACCCCCTGTTGTCAGGCGGCGAACCGCCATTGGCTCGCCTTGCCGATACTCCTGCAGGAGGTGTGCCAATTAGCCGTTTCTAATCGACCCCGACAGAAACAATCGCGCCATGGCGCGGAAAAATCGGATGGTTTCGAACATCGGGCCGAACGCTTGCGGGAAGCCCGAAGGCCAGAAGCCGACCCCGGAGGCACCAGCGTGGGGCGCGCCAGCGGTGCAGATGACCTGAAATAGTGCGTCAGTGAGATAATCCCCGTAGGAGCCGCCTTGGCGGCGAAGCCCCTGCCAGAGGTGGACACTGTGGACACTGGCAGGGGCTTCGCGGGCAAGCCCGCTCCCACAGAGGCGCCGCCCAGCGGCATCTCTTTCCCGGGGAATGGGCTACAGGCCGCCCTTGCCCAGCAGGTCGGACATTGCGACGGTCGCCTCGGCGACCTCGGCCAGTCGCCGGTTCTGGTTCATCGCCGTCTGGCGCAGAAGCTTGTAGGCCTGGTCCTCGCTGAGGCCGCGGTGTTGGATCAGAAGCGCCTTGGCACGTTCGATGGTCTTGCGCTCGGCCAGGGCCTGGCGCGCCGCCTGCAGTTCATCCTCCACGGATTGCAGGCGGCTAGCCTGGCGTTGCACCAGGTCCATCACCGAATGGCCGACGATCGGTACGTCGAGCACGCCGTCATCCCCGTCGCCCTGGGGCTCCAGCCCTTCCGGGGCGCCGAAGAACACGGCATAGGGCACGCTGTCACGCAGTTCCGATTCGGCGAGCTGCGCGATGCGGTCGCGCACCGCACCCAGATCGGCCCGGTCCGCCTCGATCCGGGCGGCACAACACTCGTTCAGATGCATCTCCAGCAGGTCCTCGATCTCCTTCATGGTGTCGATGCGTGCGGTGGTACAGGCAAACCAGGCCTCGGCCCGGGCTGGATCCGGCGTTCCATCGGCCTGGGTGCAGGCCTGGCGGCGCAGGCGTTCGACCTCGGGCGCGAAGCCCGCACCCTGCAGCTCGCGCCAGGCGGCACAGGCCGGCTCCGGCGCGAACTCGGAGAAGATGCGAAACGAACGCTCCTGGGCATCAATACGATGCAACAGGGCCTGGCGAAGCTCTCCGGCGAATCCCCCTTGACCAAACCCGGCGGCACCGATCGCACGTTCCTGGCCCGCCAACTCCTTGCCCTGCATGAAATTCAAAAGCGCAACCAGGGCCCGCGAGACCTCCGGATCGGTGGCCGAATCCGCTGCCTCGAAGACCACCGCGAGCAAGGTACGGATCAGTTCGCTGAAGCTGCGCATAGCCTCCATCGGGGTCAGGGTCCCCTCGAATACCTCCTCGCGCAGACTTGGCAGCCCCGAAAGGCCGTGCAGGGCCAACGCCATACGCCCCAGAAGACGGCTGCGAGCATGGGCGCAGGCACCCGGCTTGAGCCAGCCACCCAGTTGGCCATTAAAGCCCGCCGCCGCCACGTCAGAATCTTCCCGGTACTGCGCGAGCTCGTCCGCGTAATGTTGCCCGCCCGAGCCGATCCACAGACTGGAGGCGCCCCGTTCACGCTGCAGCTGGTGCACCAGGGCGCGGATCAGTCCAACCAACTGCACGGCTTCCAGCAGGCGCTCCAGGCTCACAACCTCGCACTTGCGCGAAGCCACCAGGAAATCGCCGATGGTCTCGTCCAGGGGGGTATTCGAAGTCATGCGCGTGTTCCGTGACAGGTTCACAGGAACCAGCAAGCATGCAATGTGCCAGGTCGAATGACTGGCACCGGGTGGGTACAGCAAACGGGCGGGGCGTCACACCCCGCCCGGGTCGGAATTCGACCGGGTCAGAAGCTCATGGAGCGATCAAACTCGGCGACGGCCTGGACGTAGTGGCCCATGCCGGCCATCTCGGCGTTCGGCAGGAAGTTGTGCTCGCCGACGTCGCGACCCTTGGCGCAGGCCTCGCAGGCCCAGAACGGGACGCCTTCACTCACCAGCGAATCCACGATGTCCTTCATCGCCGGCATGTTGTGGCCGACGATCTTGTCGTACACGTTGCGGTTGGCGATGTTCACGGCCTCGCCCTGCAGCCAGACGGTCACGTCGTGGCCCTGCTGCTTGGCGACGTTCGCGGCGATCATGCCGAGGGTCGCGCGGGTGGGATCGTCGGTACCGGCGGTGACAGCAACAATAAAGCGCATGGGACTCTCCTTGGTCACGTCTCAAAGTCACAGGAACCGTAGCGATCTGCAACCGTGTCGTCGAGTTCCCACTAGCGCAGTGCGTCACTCTATCGGGTCTGCGCGCCGCTCCAGTCAGGGCGCGTCTTTCGGCTCGATACTCATGCGGTAGAGCTTGAAAGCCATCAACAACCAAGGAACGGCGTGCATGATCAAGTCGAAGATGTCCAGCGGGCGTGTCAGCTCGCCCTGGAAGAGCCAGCGAATCTTCTCGACGATGTGTGGTTCGGGAACATAGGGTGACAACCCGAGGGTCGCCACGAACACAGCGAACAGCCACAACGGCGTCCGATCGACCCAGGCTACGAAGGCTTTCATGGCGCGCATCCTACCTGAAGCGCCTCTCGACTTGCGACTACCCCCGCGCCGACCTAGAATTCGCCCTGCTTCAGGGGAGTAGCGACCCGGGTGTTCAGGGAGTACCTGACCTCACCGGGGTCTGCATCAACAGATTTGATCGGCCGCCTGGTCGACCGTGGTGCAGACAGCCCCGCCGCCGATGCGGCACCGGGCCCCGCGAGACCCGTGGCGTTGCGTCAACATCCTTGGCCGGGTGGGGACGCGATGTCACGTGTCTTGCAAACCCACCCGGCCCGGAAGAACGCCATGGAAGCCCTGCTCGTCTCCACCGTGATCGTCGCCATCGCCGAGATGGGCGACAAGACTCAACTCCTGGCCCTGCTCCTGATCTGCCGCTACCAGCAGACCTGGCCCATTATCTGGGGCATCGTGGTAGCGACCCTGGCCAATCACTTCCTCGCGGCATTGGCCGGGATCTGGATTGGCACCAGCGTTCCGGACGACTGGCTGCGCTGGGGGCTGGGTATCGGTTTCATCATCATGGCCGCATGGGTGCTGATCCCGGATGGCGAAGACGAACTACCCGCCGCCTCGAAGCACGGCGTGTTCTGGACCACCACTGTGCTGTTCTTCCTGGTGGAGATGGGTGACAAGACCCAGGTGGCGACCGCCGCCCTGGCCGCGACCTTCGACAGCCTGGTCCTCGTCGTGATCGGTTCGACCATCGGCATGGTCCTCGCGAATGCCCCGGTCGTCTGGCTGGGCCAGCGCTTCGCCTGCCACCTGCCGCTGCGACTGCTACGCGCGCTCGCCGCCCTGCTGTTCTTCGCCCTGGGTCTCGGGATCCTGCTCGCCTGGGTCTGAGGGCGACACTGAAGTCAGCGGAGCCTCGGCGTGCAGCGTCTTCTGACCCAGCCAGATACGCCGCACCAGGCGCGGCAGCAACAGCAGCAGGGCCAGCACCGCCAACACGGCCAACCCCAGCTGCACGCCGCTATCGGCGCCGGCGGCCATCTCGCGCGTGGCATGCCCCAGCCAGGCATAGGCGAACAGGCTGGGCATCAGTGCCAGCACGGTGGTCAGCGCAAACACCGGCAGCGGCAGACGCACCAGGCCCAGGGCGTAGTTGGTGGGCGCGAACGGAAACACCGGCACCAGCCGGGTCAAGGCCACTACCCGCCAGCCTTCGGCCTCTACATCCGCGCGCAGGCGGTGGCTGCGCGCGCCCATGCGCGGGACCAGCCACGGCTGCAGCCAGGTGCGGGCCAGCATGAAGGCGATGATCGCCGCCAGGGTGGCCGCCAGCAGGCTCAAAGCGCCGCCGGTGAAAGGCCCGAACAAGGCCCCGCCCAACAGAATCCAGAAGGTACTGGGCAGTGGAAACAGCGCTAGCACCATAAACGCCAGCACAAACACCAGATAGGCAGCTGCACCCCAACCGCGCAGCCAGGCCTCCACCTCGCCCAGCGGGAACCCGAGGCTGGGCCACTCCGTGGTCAGCAGAATCCAGCCCACCGAGATCACGGAAAGGACCGCGGCGACCGCCAGCCAGCGCTTGTGATGGCGCATCCTCATGAGGCTCCACCCGACGCGGCGCTCCCGGGCAGGGCATCGTCCCCGCGCAGGCGGTCCAGGCGTTCCGCCAGTGCGCGTTCAGTACCCTCGTGGCGCGGGGTATAGAAACGTTCCGACTCCAGCCCCTCCGGCAGATACACCTGCCCGCGCGCAAAGCCGTCGGGTTCGTCGTGATCGTAGCGGTAGCCGGCGCCAAAGCCCTCCTCGCGCATTAGTTCAGTCGGGGCGTTACGCAGGTGCAGCGGGACGTCCGCGCTACCGCTGTCGCGGATCGCCGCGCGCGCGCCGTTCAAGGCGGAATAGGCGCTATTGCTCTTGGGTGCGGCGGCCAGTTCGATCACCGCCTGCACCAGGGCCAGATCGCCCTCCGGCCGGCCCAGGCGCTCCATGGTCTGCCAGGCCGCCAGCACCCGCGCCCCCAGGCCCACGGCGGCCAGTCCGATGTCCTCGTAGGCCATACGCAGCAGGCGACGGCCCAGGTAATCCGGGTCGCAGCCGGCATCCAGCATACGGGTCAGCCAGTACACGGCTGCGTTCGGATCGGAGCCGCGCACCGATTTGTGCAGGGCCGAGATCTGATCGTAGAAGGCGTCGCCCTGGCGATCGAAGGCCAGAGACTGCGCCCCCATCACCGCGCGCAGGGCGTCGCCCGTAATGGCGCCTTCACGCGCCAAGTCGGAGGCGGTCTCCAGCCAGTTCAGGGCGCGCCGGGCATCACCGTCGGCGGCCCGTGCCAAACGCTGACGTTCTTCCGGGTCCAGGGTCAGGCCGCGCCCACCCAGGCCGCGCTCCGGGTCATTCATCGCGCGTTCGATCAAGGCCTCGATGGCCTCAGGACCAACCCCGCCCATGCGATAGACCCGTGCCCGCGACAGCAACGCACTATTCAGAGCGAACGAGGGGTTCTCGGTGGTCGCGCCAACAAAGGTCAGCGTCCCGTCCTCGATATGCGGCAGCAGGGCATCCTGCTGGCCCTTGTTGAAGCGATGGATCTCGTCAATGAACAACAGCGTCCCGACACCATTGCGCCGCCGCGCCTTGGCGGCCTCCACCACGGCGCGCACATCCTTGACCCCGGCGAGCACCGCGGACAGCGTAACCAGCCGCTGCGCACCGGCGGCCGCGACCAACCGCGCCAGCGTGGTCTTGCCGCACCCAGGCGGACCCCAGAGGATCATCGACGGCGTCTGGCCCTGCTCGATCGCCTGACGCAGCGCAGCGTCGGGGCCGACCAGGTGGTCCTGGCCGAGCATCTCGTCCAGCCGCGCCGGACGCATGCGCTCGGCCAGCGGCGCGGACGGGTCGGGGCCCGCGGGGGACGGCTCCGGTTCGGGTTCGGGCGATGCCATGTCCGGATCCGGGCCGAACAGATCGCCATCGAGGGAATCGCTCATAACGGAGATTGTAACCCTTCGGGCGAAAACCCTTTTTTCACCACGAAGCGCACGAAGGCACGAAGAAGGTCAAGGCCGGATTGCACCACGGAGGGCACAGAGAACACGGAGAAGAGCTGGTGTTGGCGTTGGGAACTCCACAACAAAAAGGATGTACGAATGCTCCGGCCGGAATGACAGCGTGCAGGGCGTCCGTCCAGACACACCATGACGGATGGTCCGGCGTTGTGGGGAGTTCGGGGTTACACCAACGTCGTTACGTGGCCCGGGCCGTCGGGATTCAGACCAAAGCGCCACACTTCCAGCGCCCTCCTTGCAGTCTCCCCACCTTCCTGTAAACGCCCTTGACCTTCTTCGTGCCTTGGTGAGCTTCGTGGAGAATAACCAGGGCGCGGGCTTGGTTACGGACGGTAGATGTCGGTGCCGGACGGCGGTTCGAAGGTGAAGATCGCGGGGTCGAGATCGGCGTTGCGTTCGGTTGCATGGAAACGGATCTCGGTCGTCTGCCCGAAGATGTCGCGGAAGGCCATGCGGGTCAGGTCCCCATCGGGGGTCAGATCGAGGTCGAGGCTGGTGAAGTCCGCCTGCTCGTTCCGCGGGATCAGCACCAACCGCAAGGCCGCGCCATCCGGCACTGGACGAAGCGACATACGGAAGTGCTCGTCGAGGCGTTCCGGCTGGGTGATCGCGGCGATCGGGGTCGCGTCAAACGCATCGCCCAGCGGGCGCACCGTAGCCTGCGACAGGTCCGGGTCGTACATCCACAGGTCCTGACCGTCGGAGACGATGGTCTGCGGGAAGGGTTCGGTCACCTGCCAATGCAGGCGATTGGGCATGCCGAGCTGCATCTGCCCGTCGGACTCTTGCAACACGTAGCCGGTCTCATCGCGCACCGTTTGCGTGAATTCGGCCGAGAAGGTCTCCAGCCCATCAACAAAGCGGTCCAGCGCGGCGCGCGCATCCGCCGCCGGCTCGGCCGCCGATGCGGCGCCGACGATCAGGGAGGCCATGGCCACCAGGGCCAGCAACAGGCGCGAAGAAGAACGAGACTTCATGCGAACTCCGGTTAAAGCGTTTCAATCATGCTGCGCCCGGTCGCTTAACCCGGCGTGAATAGCGTTGGAGGTAATGACGAACGGTGTCACACGACCCGAGACATGGACCTCGCTTGGGGCCCTTGGTTCGAGTCGGAGGCCTCAGTCTTTCGACCCCGGCACCAGCACCTCGCGGTTGCCATTGGACTGCACCGGGCTGACCAGACCGGCGGCCTCCATGTCCTCGACCATGCGCGCGGCGCGGTTGTAGCCGATCTTCAGCCGGCGCTGGACGAACGAGATCGAGGCCTTGCGCGACTCGATCACGATCTGCACCGCCTGGTCGTACAAGGGGTCGCTCTCGCTTTCGCCCTGGCCCGGGGACTCCAGCCCGGGAATACTCGCCGCGCCGGCCTCCGGCTCGTCGAGGATGGCCTCGTTGTAGTCCGGCTCGCCGGTGGACTTCAGGTACTCGACCACCTGATGCACCTCGTTGTCGCCGACGAAGGCCCCGTGGACGCGTTCGGGCATCGCCTTGCCCGGTGGCAGGTAGAGCATGTCGCCATGCCCTAGCAGATGCTCCGCCCCCATCTGATCCAGGATGGTGCGTGAATCCACCCGCGAGGAGACCTGGAACGCAATACGTGTAGGGATGTTGGCCTTGATCAAGCCGGTGATCACATCCACCGAAGGCCGCTGGGTCGCCAGGATCAGATGGATGCCGGCGGCGCGAGCCTTCTGCGCCAGCCGTGCGATCAGCTCCTCTACCTTCTTGCCGACCACCATGATCATGTCGGCAAACTCGTCGACCACGATCACGATGAACGGCAGCGTCTCCAGCTCCGGCGCCTCGGTCTCGGTGATCGCCTCTTCCGGCTTGAACAGCGGGTCCTTCAGCGGCTCTCCGGCCGCCTCGGCATCCCGCACCTTCTTGTTGAAGCCACCGATGTTGCGCACGCCCATCGCCGACATCAGCTTGTAACGCCGTTCCATCTCCGCCACTGCCCAGCGCAGGGCGTTGGAGGCATCCTTCATGTCAGTGACGACCTCGCACAGCAGGTGCGGGATGCCCTCGTAGACCGAAAGCTCCAGCATCTTCGGGTCGATCAGGATCAGCCGAACCTCGTCCGGGGTCGCCTTGTACAGCAGCGACAGCAGCATGGCATTCACGCCCACCGACTTCCCGGACCCGGTAGTCCCGGCCACCAGCAGGTGCGGCATCTTTGCCAGATCCGCCATCACCGGGGCACCCCCGATATCCTTGCCCAGCGCCATCGTCAGCGGTGACTTGTTCGAGTCGAACAGATCCGAGCGCAGGATCTCGGACAGGGCCACGATCTCGCGATTCTCGTTCGGGATCTCCAGACCCACGGTCGACTTGCCCGGGATCACCTCGACGATGCGCACCGCCATCACCGACAGCGAGCGCGCCAGATCCGTGGACAGCCCGGAAATCCGCGAGGCCTTCACCCCAGCCGCCGGCTGCAGTTCGAAGCGCGTAATCACCGGGCCCGGCTGCACGGCCACGACCTCGACCTCCACGCCGAAGTCCTTGAGCTTGAGCTCCACCAGCCGCGACAACGCCTGCAGAGACTCCTCGGAGAAACCCTCGGGCGGTGGAGGCGGCTCGTCCAACAGCGACAGCGGAGGATGCGGATCGGCCCCGCTGCCCTCGGTGAACAGCGGGACCTGTTTCTCCTTCTGTACCCGCGGGCTGGGGGGCGGCGTCTCGATGCGCGGCTCCACCCGCGACGGCGCACGCTTCTCGGTGCGCTTGCGCTCCTTCTCCACGCGGGTCTCGCGTTCGGCGCGTTCGCGGGCGCCAATGCGCCGGTCGCGCGCGGAATCGATCGCCGCGCGGGTGCGTTCCCAGGCGCGCACGGCCAGCTGACCGAGACGGTCCATCAGCAGGAACCAGGAGAGCCCGGTGAAAAGCGTCACCCCGGCAAGGAACAGCGCGAGCAGCACCAGCGTACCGCCGACCAGGCTCAACCCGGCCACCGCCCAGCCGCCGAAGAGGTCTCCCAGGATGCCGCCGGCATGCACCGGCATTCCGCCCGGCAACAAGTGCAGCGCCGCCAGCGCGGAGCCGGAGATCAGCGCGACGATCAGGGCAACGCCACGCACCGTCAGCTCCATCGGGCTCGCAATCTGCGCCTCGCGGCGGTGGCGGAACAGCCACCAGCCGATGCCGGCGACCGCCAGCGGGATCAGGTAGGCGAGATAGCCCAGCAGATGGAAGACGATATCGGCGAACCAGGCACCGGTGGTGCCACCCAGATTACGCAGCCCTTCACCATCGCCGGTGGTGGACCAGGCGGCATCCCCCGGGTGGTAGCTCACCAGGGCCACCAACAGATACAACGCCAGCATGCCGAAGATCAGCAGCGCGCCCTCGCGCAGCCCACGCAGCAACTGGCCGCTCAGACTGGGCGCTGCGGCCGGCTCGATGGTCTTCTTGCCCTTGCCCCCGGTTTTGGCCTTGCTTGCGGCCATGTGCTCCCCATTGGTCCAGCCCGCGGTTGCGGGCATCTCGAAACAGCTTGCAGTTTACCGGTTAAGACGCCCTGCGTGGGGCCCCGGACTCGGAGCTGAGAAGCGGGTCCGGATCGGCCGACCAGATCCAGCCCTCGCGCTCGGCCAACACCAACTCGTCGGTGGAAGGCCCCACCGCTCGTCCGCGGAGAAAATCGGCCCCGGCAAGGACGCAAAGCACCGCATCCTGAACATCGTCGGTGACATCCGCGAGATTCGGCATCGGGTCCGCGAACGTGGCGACCAATCCCGAGTGCACCGCCGCGCGGTCGTCCCAGCCCCGCAGGCGACGCAGGGCCGCCGGATATACCTCGATCGCGGCGGACTCGTTGATCGGCCCCGCGCTTTGCGGCAGCGCGAACTCGAGGCCGCTTCGTGCACGCAGCTCCTGGAGCAACTGGACAGCCGCCAGCGCCATTCGCGCGATGAAGTTCGCGCCGACCTCCAGCGGGCGCTTGCCCAGCCGCGCCCGAATGACGCGGTCGGTATGGCGATGAAACATCGCATCCGCGGCTTCCGCGATGCCCTCCCCGGCGCGGTGGCCCGACAGCGCCTGGCCCAGTGCCGCCGGCCAGCCAAGCGGGGCATCCAGGCACAGCAGGACCGGATTCGGCGTGCTCATCCAGGCGCACAGTACGTCGGCGACCGGCTCCGACGGATGGGCGCGGCGCGCCTCCTCAAGGCGAATCTGGTCACCGGACCAGGAGGCCCGCGCCAGCCCGGTCTTGCGCGGCTGGGTCGCGCAATCCACACCGATGATGCAGACCTCCCGGCTCACGGGCAGCGCCCCCAAACGGCGAACACCGGATCGGCGTGATCCAGGCGCCCGGCGTAGGGGTCGTCCGCCGGACGCGGCAAGCCGCGCAAGGACCAGGTCGCAAGATCCTTAAAGCCCGACCGCAGGAACAGATCCAATACCAATCCCATGCGTTCGAAGTCGTACAACCGCCCCCACACCGCAATCGCCTTGGTCGGAAAGCAGCGATCGGAGAACGTGACCATGAACACCCCGTCCGGGCGCAGCACCTCGCGTACCGCGCGGAACACCGCCTCGGGCTGCGTCAGGTACTCGACCGACGCGGTACAGACCACGGCATCGAAGCTCGCCGTCGCATATGGCAGTTCCGGACGGAGGTTCAGGTCGTGCACCAGGGATGACGTCAGCCGGGGGTTGTCCGCCAGCTCCTCGGCGTTCATGCCCAGCCCGATCACGGCTTCCGGCGACTCGACTCGGTCCAGGTGGGACTCCCAGCTGCTCATCAAGTCGAGCACCCGCGCACCCACCGGAATGCAGGCGGAATACAGCGCGGCGATCTCGGCCCGCGCGGTCGCGTCCAGGTGGTGCACCCGGCGCGGTGCGGCATAGAACACCGCATCGGACTCCGGGTCCTCGCGCCCCAGCGCCCCGTCGACCCAGAAGTCGGTCGGTCGTCCACGCCAGCGGGCCTGCATGCCCGGCCCGCGGGCCGTCAGCAGCCGGGCAACATCCACCGTCCGCTCATCGTCACGCCCAACCTCGTGGCGCGCCATAACCCGCGCCTGCAGCCGCAGGTCGTGCCCCGCCAGCGGATGATTCAGATCCGCCACCAGGTGATCACCCTCCAGCGCCCCGATCCGGAACAGCTCGCGATCCCCGGCCTCGATCCCCGCATGACCGGCAAGGAACGCACGCGGGTAGAAACGCCCCGCATGGGGCTCCACCCGGCGATGCCGGCGCAGGTCCCGGTTGAATGCCGACGCCGGGAGCTCCAGCACGCGGTCGGGCTCCTCTTGCGGAACCAGGGCCGCGGCGGTTTCGCGGGAGGCCTCGTGCGCCGCCCCCGCGCCCCACCCGCGCAGGGCAGCCCCGAGATCGCCCGGCCAGCGGTCCCGTTCCGGCTCCAGCCACGGCAGGAACAGACACTCCCGGTGACGGGCCTCGGCACTCGCCCAGTCCAGCGTGAAGCCGACATCCACCGCCATTCCCTGCGTCGGGCGCGCTTCACTGTTGCTCGGATCGGCGAATGGATTCCGCATGAACACCCTCCCGCTGTATTTCCCTAGACTGCCTCGTTGACGATCTTCCGGTTATGGTACGGGCAAGCCCCCACCGGATGTCCGCATGCCCCGCACCCTCTGCTCGCTCCCGTTTATGTCGCTGCTGGCCGGCGCAGTGCTCGTGTTCGCCACGTTGCTTACCCTGCCGTCCGCTCAGGCCAAGGAAAATGGAGCCAGCGGCATCGGCGCCGACTCGACCCTGCGCGTGGGGACGCGCTTCGTGCCACCGTTCGTGATTGCGCCGGAGGAGCCGGGCGCCGCTCCTTCCGGCATTGCCATCGAACTGTGGGAGCGGGTCGCGGAACGCATGGAACTGGACTCCGACTACCGGGAGACCAGCCTCGAGGGACTCATCGAGGGCCTGGGCGACGACCGTATCGATATCTCGGTCGCGGCCCTCACCGCAACCGCCGAACGCGCCGAACGGGTCGACTTCACCCATCCGTACTACAGCACCGGGCTGTCGATTGCCGTGCCCCAACAAGGCAATCCAATCGCCGGGGCCCTGCGCGCGTTCATCTCCGTACCCTTCCTGATGGTCATCCTCGCGCTCTCCGGACTGCTCCTGCTAGTGGGTGCGCTGCTGTGGCTGTTCGAACGCCGGCGTAACGCCGACGAGTTCGGCGGCAGTGCCGCACAAGGGCTCGGCGCCGCATTCTGGTGGGCCGCCGTGACCATGACCACGGTGGGCTATGGCGACAAGGCTCCGCGCACCCTGCCCGGCCGCGCGATCGCGCTGGTCTGGATGTTCGCGGCGCTGATCCTGGTCTCCACCTTCACCGCCGCGATCGCGACCACGCTGACCGTCAGCTCGCTGGATACCGGCATCCAGAATGTCTCCGACCTGGAGGGCCAGCGCATCGCCACGATTGGCGGCTCCAGTGCCGCCGCCTGGCTGGACGACCAGGGCTTTGTCTACCGCGACCATGCTGACCTCGCCACCGCACTGGGCGCAGTCGCCGAGGGCCGCGCCGACGCTATGGTCTACGACGCTCCGCTGCTGCGCTATCAGGTCCGCGAGCACTTTGCGGGGCAACTGGAGGTCCTGCCGGTCGAGTTCCTGCGCCAGGACTATGCCCTGGCACTGCCCCAGGGGTCGCCACTGCGCGCCCCAATGAACGTCGCTATCCTTGAGATTCTGGAATCCGACGACTGGCAACGGGTGCTGCGGCGCTATCTCGGCAACTGACGCAGACCACCGCGGGGAGGAAAAGCATCATGGCGGAGACCTTTCTGATCGCGATCGTCGACCAGGACCGTGAGGAGCAGGCCCTGGCCATCGCCGCGGAGGAAGGCGGCGCGGACGGTGCTGTGATCCAGGGTTCGGGGCTCGGTTTCCCCGAGCACATGGTCTTTCTCGGGGTGACCTACCAGGGCAACGAATCGGTCTGCATCTGGCAGCTGGAGACCGGGCAGGCCGAACGCATTGCGCAGCGCATGAACCTGGAACTCGACCTGCTCCAGCCCTACAACGGGCTTGCCTTCACCCTGGACGTGAGCGCCCTTAAGGGCATGGAGTTCATCGGCCACCTGACCACCACGCCCTGACGCGCCCGGATACGGAGACTCTGCCATGCAATTCGTTCTGCTCGCCGCCGTCATCCCGCGCACCCTGGCCGAACGCGCGATCGAGATCGTTCAGCGCGACGGGGCTGCCGGCCTGACCCTACTGGATGCCCAGAGCATCGCCCAGCTACGGCGCAACCCGGTCATGGACCTGAAGGACACCTCCGTTCGCAAGGTGCTGTTAATGGTGCTGGAGGCCGATCTGGCCCGCCGCATGCTGGAACACCTGGACGCGGAACTGGAACTGAGCCGGCAGGGCCACGGGTTTGCTGTGACCCTGCCGATCAAGGACATCGCCGGCATCAAGCCGGAACAGATCGAGCAGCTGCGCAAGACCCTGGAGCAGAGTCCGTCCGACGGAGACGCCACGCCGAGAGCATAACTTCAGTGCACGGCTTTCCGAGCGGGCATGGCACACCATGGGCGGGCGGCCGAGAGCCCTGGGCGCCGGCTCAACGCCAGGGCGGGTCCACGCCCTCGACGCGGTACTCGCGGCCCAGGGCCCGCATCAGGCTGAAGCAGCAGAAGACCAGGATGATCGCCACCGGCAGCCCGGCGGTCAGCGATCCGGTCTGCAGGCTGTCCAGCGCGCGCTCGCCACCGACGATCAGCAGCGTCGCCGCCACCGCCCCCTCGGTAATCCCCCAGATCACCCGCTGGCGCTTCGGCGAGTGCTTCGAACCGCGCGAGATCAGCGCATCCACCACGTAGGTGCCGGAGGCCGACGAGGTAATGAAGTAGGTCGCGATCAGCAGGGTCGCCACGCCGGAGGCAATCGTGGTCCAGGGTAGCTGGGCCAGGGTTGCGTACAGGGCCACGGTGGTGTCCTCGGCGACCGCCGCAGCGATGCCCGCGCCGTCGTCGAACAGCTCCATATGCAGCGCGGTGCCGCCGAAGATTGCCATCCAGGCGAACACGAACAGGCTGGGCAGGGCGAGCACGCCGACGATGAACTCGCGGATGGTGCGCCCGCGCGAGATGCGCGCGATGAAGATGCCGACGAAAGGCGACCAGGCGATCCACCACGCCCAGTAGAACATGGTCCAGTCCTTCTGCCACTGCGAGCCGCCGATGGCGTCGGTATGCAGGCTGAGCTGGACGATCTGCTGCAGATAGCCGCCGGTGGAGTCGAGGAAGAAGCGCAGGATGAACAGCGTGGGCCCGGCCACCAAGACGAACAGCATGAAGCTAATCGCCAGTACCAGGTTGAACACGCTGACCCACTTCAGCCCGCGATCGAGCCCGGAGATCACCGACAGCACCGCCACCGCGGTGATCGCGGTGATGATGCCCACCTGCCACCAGTGTGAGACCGGCATGTCGACCAGCACGTTGAGCCCGGTATTGAGCTGCATCGCGCCGAATCCCAGCGAGGTCGCCAGGCCAAACAGGGTGCCGAACACTGCGAGGATGTCGATCACATGCCCGATCGGGCCGTAGATGCGGTCCCCCAGCAGCGGGTAGAAGATCGAGCGAATGGTCAGCGGCAGACGGTGGCGAAAGCTGAAATAGGCGACCGACAGTCCCAGAACCACGTACACCGCCCAGGCGTGCAGGCCCCAGTGGAAGAAGGTGTAGACCATCGCCTGGCGCGCGGCCGCGTCGGTCTCGCCATCGCCGGTCGGCGGATGCTGGTAGTGCAGGATCGGCTCGGCCACGCTCCAGAACACGAGGCCGATCCCCATGCCGGCGGAGAACAGCATCGCGAACCAGGCGGCAAAGCCGAACTCCGGCCGGTCATCCGGCTGCCCCAGCCGGATCACGCCGTAGCGGCTGAAGCCCAGCCAGATCAGAAAGCCGAGGAAGAAGGTCACCACCAGCAGGTAGCCCCAGCCGAGATACTCGGTGATGAAGCCGTGGATGCTGGCGAACACCTCGCTGGCCGTGGCGGGGAAGATCACCCCGAAGGCGACGAACACCACGACCATGATCGCGGAGGCGGTGAACACCGTCGGGTTCACCGTGGCAAAGAAGGCCTCCGGGCGGTAGTCACTCATGCCGCGGCCTCCCCGCGGGCCGGATCAGGCCGGCGCATCGGGATCCGCGCCCTCGTCGGCGGAGCACAGCGCCCCGGTGAGATCCGCCTCGTCCAGCACGTGTCCCTCGGCCGCGGCATCGAACTGGCTGCGGGTCGCCCCCGCCTCCAGCTCCAGCTCGGCATCCAGCGCCAGCAGGCGGAAGCGGTAGTGGTGACAGCCCTCCGGCGGCACCGGGCCGAGGTAGCCGACCTTGCCGAAGGCATCCATCCCCACGCGCCCCTCGCGGGGCAGGTGCAGGGCATCCACGCAATGCGTATCCGGCGGCAGGTTCCAGACCAGCCAGTGGGTGACCTCCCCCAGCGGCGAGTCCAGGTCCTCCAGGATCAGCGCGAGGCTGCGCGCGCCCGCCGGCACCTCGCGGATCTCCAGCTGCGGCAGCTGGTTGGCATCCCGCGCCGAGACCTCGATCGGCATCCGTTCTCCATCGGCAAAGGCAGGACTGCTCAATCGCATGGCCCGCATCCTCCTCCATGACCCGGTTACAGGCTCGCCCGCGCCGGGATACGGGTCAACCCGGGCACACGGCAATCCGGACCCGGGTTGATCGGGATCAAGTCCCCGGCCGTTGCTTGCCCATCGCACCCGCGTCGCGCGTACACTTCACCGTATGGCACAACTGACCTTTCAGGGGGCGACCGGCGAGGTCACCGGATCGCGTTATCTCCTCGAGACCGACGACACCCGCATCCTGCTGGAATGCGGCATGCACCAGGGCAACAGCGATGCGGACGAGGCGAACCGCGCCCCGCTCGCCGAGCTGGCGGAAAGCCTCGACGCGGTGGTGCTGTCGCACGGCCACCTCGACCACTCGGGGCTGTTGCCGAAGCTGGTGCGCGACGGGTACCGCGGTCCGATCTACTGCACGCCGGGCACCGAGGAACTGCTCGAGATCATGCTCGAGGATGCCGCGTTCGTGATGAGCAAGGACATCGAGTGGGAAAACAAGTGGCGCCGGCGGGCGGACAAGCCGCTGGTGGAGCCGGTCTACGACATCGATGATGTCGCCACCGCCCTCGGGCTGTGCGAGGCCGTGCCCTACGGCCAGGCGCGCAAGATCGCGGGCGGGATCGGCCTGACCTTCCGCGATGCCGGGCACATCCTCGGTTCCGCGATCGTGGATCTGATCGTGCCCTCCGGCGGGCGTGACCGGCACCTGGTGTTCTCGGGCGATCTCGGCAATGACGACGCCGTGCTGATGCACGAGCCCGCGCGCCCGGAACACGCCGACCACGTGCTGCTGGAAAGTACCTACGGCGACCGCGACCACCGCCCGATGGAGGAGACAGTCGAGGAGTTCGCGCAGGTCCTGGCCGAGGCCGACAAGAGCGGCGGCAACGTGCTGATCCCGGCCTTCGCGGTCGGCCGCACCCAGGAGATCCTCTACCACCTGAGCATGCTGCACCACGCCGGGCGCCTGCCGCAGCAGAAGGTCTTCCTCGACAGCCCGATGGCGATCAAGGTCACCGAGCTCTATGCGCGTCTGCGCAGGAACCTGGATCCTGACGACATGGAACGGCTGCACGAGGCCGCAAACGGTGACCCGGCCGGCTATCTGCCCCCGTTACAGGTCTGTCGCACGGTGGAAGAATCCATGGCGATCAACCGCATCACCGGCGGCGCGATCATCATCGCCGGCTCCGGCATGTGCAATGGCGGGCGCATCCGTCACCACATGAAGTACAACCTGTGGCGGCGCGAGGCCCATCTGGTGATCGTCGGCTTCCAGGCCTCCGGTACGCTCGGTCGGCGTCTGGTGGATGGCGCCGAACGGGTCAAGCTGCTGGGCGACGAGGTCGCGGTGAACGCCAAAATCCACACCC
This sequence comes from Thioalkalivibrio sp. ALJ1, assembly GCF_000745395.1. Taxonomy (NCBI): domain Bacteria; kingdom Pseudomonadati; phylum Pseudomonadota; class Gammaproteobacteria; order Chromatiales; family Ectothiorhodospiraceae; genus Thioalkalivibrio; species Thioalkalivibrio sp. ALJ1. The sequence continues at coordinate 152,465 of NZ_KN050684.1, forward strand.
TGGGCGGCTTTTCCGCCCACGCCGGGCGCAGCCAGCTGCTCGACTGGGCGCGCGGCTTTCAGGACCAGCCGGTGTTCCATCTGGTCCACGGCGAGCCGGAGGCGCGCGAGGCCCTGGCTGCCGGCCTGCGCGACGAGCTGGGGGCCGAGGCGCATGTGCCGGCCTTCGGCGAGACCATCACCCTGTAACGCCGCACCCCCACAGCCGCGATGCCGGAGGCCGAAGCCGTCAGTACCTACGCCCTGATCGCCGGTTTCCTCGGCGGTCTCGGGCTGTTCCTGCTCGGGATGACCCTGCTGACCGACGGCCTGAAGACCGCCGGCGGCAAGGCCCTGCAACATATCCTCGGGCAGTGGACCCGCACCCGGCCGCGCGCCCTCGCCTCGGGCATGGGCGTGACCGCGCTGGTGCAGTCCTCCAGCGCGGTCACGGTCGCCACCATCGGCTTCGCCAACGCCGGCCTGCTGACGCTGGGCCAGTCGGTCTGGGTAATCTTCGGCTCCAACGTCGGCACCACCATGACCGGCTGGCTGGTCGCCCTGATCGGCTTCAACATCCGGATCGAGGCCTTCGCCCTGCCGGCCATCGGCATCGGCGCCCTGCTCTATCTGTTCATGAAGGCCGCCCGTCCCCGCCACCTGGGTCTGGCGCTGGCGGGCTTCGGCCTGCTGTTTCTGGGCATCGATGTGCTGCGCGAGGCCTTCGAGGGCCTGAGCACTACCGTCGACCTCGGCGCGCTAACGCGACCAGGCTTTGCCGGGCTGCTGATCATGGTCGGCATCGGGGCCCTGCTCACGGTACTGATGCAGAGCTCGTCGGCCTCCATGGCCATGGCTCTGACCGCCGCGATGAGCGGCGCGGTACCGCTGGAGGCTGCGGCTGCCGCAGTGATCGGTGCCAACCTCGGGACCACGGTGAAGGCCCTGCTGGTGGTCATCGGCGCCACCCCTAACGCCAAGCGCGTCGCGGCGGCACATGTCATCTTCAACGGCCTGACCGCGATCGTCGCGCTGCTGATCCTGCCGTGGTTCCTGGCCGCGATCGCCTGGATCTGGGGCAGCACGGGTGAGGCACCGGCACCTGCGATGCTGCTGGCGTTGTTCCACACCGCCTTCAACTTGCTCGGCGTGGCGCTTATGGTCCCTCTTGCGGGACCGATGATCCGCTATCTGCAACGCCGATTCCGCACCGCCGAGGAAGACATCGCGCGTCCGCAGTACCTCGACAAGAACAGCGCCGGCATCCCAGATCTGGCCCTGCAGTCTATGCTGCAGGAAACCGGTCGGCTGGCCGACATCAGCCATTCGATCGCGCGCGAGGCCCTGCAACCCAATCCGCCCGCGGCCGGCACCCTCGACCGCCGAGGCCAAGCGGTCGAGCAGCTCACGCAGGCGATCAACGAGTTCGCCATTCGCACGACCAGCCACCCCATGCCCGAGGCGGTGGGCAACGGTATTGCAGAGACGGTGCGCATCGCCCGCTACCACCGCGAAGTCGCAGCGCTGGCCGATCAGATCGCCGACCTGCGGCGCGAAGCCAGTGGCGAGGCTCGCCCGAACGTCAGCGAGCAGCGCCGAGCTTGGCAGGAGCAGGCCATACGCGCCCTGGACCTGTGCAATCTGGAATCCGACGATGGTGACGATGGGCACGCTCTGGCGGCCACCGAAGCCGTCACCACCGTCGAGGCAGCGTACGCCGAACTCAAGGCCGCCCTCCTGCGCGAGGGCACTTTTGGATCCCTGGCGATGAGCGAGATGGAACGTCAGTTGCGCATCATCAGCACGGCCCGCCGACTGGTCACCCAGGCCGACAAGGCGCGCCGCCACACCGAGGCCCTGGAAAGCCAGATCCGCGGCCTGCGCAAGACCCTGGAACCGGAAAACGCATGATCGATCGCGACACGCTGCAACAGGCCATCGAACATCATCGCGCCGAGGTCCTGAAATTCGAGGGCCTCGAGTACGCCCGGCTGCTGGAACCCGTCAATCACTACCCACGCGGTAGCGTCGTGCTTCCCCAGGGCGCCGTGGTACCCGGGTATCCCTCCATTGGCCGTATCCAGTCACTGGAGGCGGGGCTCCCGCGCCAGTTCGACCAGCCGTTCTGGGCGGAAGAGAAGATCGACGGTTTTAATGTACGCATGCTGCGCCTCGACGGCGCCCTCTACGCCTTCAGCCGTGGCGGTTTCGTGTGCGCTTTCAGTACCGACCGGGTCCCGGATTTCATCGACCCGGCGGTGTTCGATGCCGAACCGGACCTGGTGCTGTGTGCGGAGATCGCCGGCCCGGACACGCCGTACCTGGAGGGTTCCACACCTCGGGTCAGCGAGGACGTCCAACTGTTCGTGTTCGACCTGATGCGCCTGGGCCAGCCCGGCTTTCTACCCCAGGACGAGAAGTTCGCCCTGATCGAACGCCACCACCTGCCGCCCGCCCCGCTGCACGGACAGTTCACTCCGCAGGACACCGAAGCCCTGGGCCAACTGATCCGGAAACTGGACGCCGAGGGTGCGGAGGGCCTGGTGCTGAAGACCGCCGACGGCATCCACCGCGCGAAATACGTGACCGGCGAGTCCTGCATCAACGACATCCGGGTGTGCGCCGAGCAGCTACTCGACTTGCCGCCGGAATATTTCACCAACCGTCTGACGCGGCTCGCGATCTACCTAGCCGAACACCCGCCCGAGGATCGGGCATCCCTGGAATGGGAACTGGGGGTCGCATTGCTGGCGGGACTGGACGGGGCCATTGGCAAGAGCCGAACCGTGGGACGCGTCTCGCATACCTATCGCTGCCGCTTCCGTGAGGAGGCCGGCGCGCGGCGCTTCATCCACCATATGCAGACCACTGGCGGGCGCCATGTGCGCTTCGTCGAGGGGACCCCGTACCAGGAAGGCGGCTACTGGGTGCTGGAATTCGAACGCCTGTTCGATCGCATCACCGGTACCCTGGCCTCGGCCTTGGCCGGCGATCGTCAGTACGACTGAGGCCCTTCGCCTGCTTGCAGGCGAACTCGGAAAAGGCCCCGACTCGCGGTCTCAAGTGGCGTTTCCACCCCGACCCGACTCGGAGAGGTTCTCCATCACCTGCCGGAGATAGTCGGCCGTCACCAGCTTGATGCCCATGCGATTGCCCAGCTTGCGCATGCCCTCGTCGGCACTGGCCAGTTCGGCATCCAGCTCCATTGCCAGCAACACGGCATCCACATCTTCGCGCGAATCCACCAGACCCTTGCGCATCGCCTCGCGGAAGCGCTCGCGCAGTTGGGTAATGAGTTCGGGCTTGAGGGATTCGGCCGCACCCGCCTGGCGCGTGTGCTCCTCGGCAATACGCAGGCCGCGGTCGATCCGGGTGCGCACCTCGTCGATAAATTCGTAAAGGATGTCGCTTGGTAGCGTAAGCGCGAACCGCCGTGGCGAACGCACCCAGACGACGGTCTCGAAATCGGCCGCCATGGCCTCGAGATCGCGCATCCCGCGAAATTCCTCGTACACCGACAGCGGCATGTAAAACTCGGCGGGGCAGTGGCGCGCCAGGTTGAGGAAAGTCCGCAGAATATCCTCCGGATCCTCGCCAAACTGGCCCGCGACATGCGGGTTGGTAAAGACACTGGTATCCAGCACGAATCGGCGCATCACGACCTCCTGTCGGCTCCCTTCATCATCGGCAGGGTCCGGCAGCCCGTCAACCGGTCCACGACACCCCGCCCGTGCCGACGCCTGTGGCATAATCGGAGAGTCTTTACCCAGCCGGACACGGATTGCCCTTGGCCACCCGAGCGGAAGTCGAAAAATTCCTGGAACGCCTGCGCGAGGATCTCGAACGTCACCAGATCGAGATCCCGACCCTGCCCGATGTCTCAGTACAGGCGCTGTTCATCACCCAGGACGAATCCAACTCCATCGCCGATCTGGTCAACCTGATCTCGCGCGACACGGCCCTGGCGTCGCGCCTGGTGCGCCATGCCAACAGCCCGGCTTACCGCGGGCTGACTCGCTGCGCGACTATCCGCTCCGCGGTGACCCGTCTGGGCATGGAACGCGCCCGCCAGACCATCACCGCGCTGTCCATGAAGGAGGTCTTCCAGAGCGGTAACGAGGCCATCCGAACCCGAATGGAGGGGCTGTGGAACCACAGCCTGGAGGTGGCGATCATCAGCTACCTGCTGGCCCGACGCCACCCCCATCTGGACCCGGACACCGCTCTGCTCGCAGGGCTCGTTCACGACATCGGCATGATCCCGATCCTGCGCCGCGCCGAGAAGACCCAAGAGATTTATGAGGATCCACGCGCCCTGCAGGCCGCGGCCGACGCCGCTCACGTCGCCATCGGCCGCGCGATGCTAAAGAGCTGGAACTTCGAGCCGGAGATCATCCGCGCCGTGGCCGAACACGAAAACCTCAAGCGCGAGCCGGAGGAAGGCGAACCGGTCAATTACAGCGACATCCTGCAGGCCGCCAACATCGAGAGCTACAGCTCCACGAACCACTGCCTTGCCAGCATCGACCGCAGCTCGGTCGCCTCCATCCGCCGCCTGGCGGCCAAGTCCGGCACCACCCGCCTGAACTGGGAAGACGATGCGATCGGCCTGGAGCACGTCAACCAGATGATCGAATGAACCCAACGGGGCGGGGGCGGTCTTCTTCTTACCGCCCCGGAACGGACGCCCGTATGCCCGCCATTCTCCAGCTCGTCTACGCCTCGCGCGCCACCTTCCGCGAGAACTCCTCAAGCCAGGGCATCGAACCCGAAGTCAGCCGCATCCTGATGCAGTCACGCCAGAACAACCCGCGCCAGGGAATTGTCGGGGCGCTGTACTATGGCGACGGGCATTTTTTTCAGTGCCTGGAGGGCGAACCCGAGGCCGTACGCAACACCCTGGAGCGGATCCGGCGTGACGATCGCCACGAGGAGGTCCGGATATTGCGTGAGCAACCTCTGGATGCTCCAGGTTTCGGCGAATGGTCGATGAAATACGTCCCGGCGGCGGCGGACGTCCGCCAGTTGCTCGAACGCTTTGGCCAGCGGCGGTTCGACCCCTTCACCTTCGACGATGATCGTATCGACGCCATGCTGGACCTGCTGCGTCAGGGCCGGGACAACGCACCCGGCGAGGGAGCGGGGTCGACGGGCCGCAAGACGCAGAACGCCGCGCGGGGCAGCGACCGTGCGCTGTTCGGGATCGGCCTGGTCGCTGTGGCGATCGTGCTCGGCGTGATCGGAGCCGCGACCTACCTGCTCGTCACGTCGTAGAGGCCTCGTATCGCAACATACCGGCAGGCCGGCCCACCGCCTTCAACAATCCGTGACTTAAGGAAACACTGATTTATGTGCACGCTCGCGCTCGAGTCGCCTCTGCGTGCGAACAAGGCGCAGCGACTGCCGTGCAGTCATTCTGCGCAAGGGAGCCGAAACGCTGTGCGCGCGCCCGTTCTTGATAACAACGGGCGGCCAAACCCCTTCGGGGTTGGCACCTCAGGTTCCTCGATCCTGCGTTGCGGCCAGAATCCGTCAAAAACGGGCCGATAGAACCACTACCGATTGCGCACCGCGCTTTGTATCGGAAAACCCGGGGTGCCAACGCGAGTGTGTACACTAATCAGTGTTTCGCTAATGTGCGGGCACCGGGAACGCCTGCTCGGTTTGATCGCGCCCACCCCGCTTGGCCCGGTAGAGCGCCTCGTCGGCAGCGACCAGTAGATCAGGACCATCCTCCTCGGGATAGTCAGCCGAACACACCATGCCGATCGAGATAGTGCAGCCGAAGCGCTCGTCCCGATGGTTGAAATTCAGAGCAGCAAAGTTACGGCGGATATCCTCGAGCACCCGCCGGGCATTCTCCGCATCGCATTCCGGCAACACCGCGACGAACTCCTCCCCGCCATAGCGGCCGATGATGTCGGACTGGCGCAGGCGCTGCCGCAGCAGGGTCGCGATCGACATAATCACCACATCTCCCACGGCATGGCCGTAGGCATCGTTGACCCTCTTGAAGTGGTCGATGTCGAGCATCGCCAACGTGACGGGTCGCCCGATCCGGCGAGCGCGCAACACCTCCCGACTGGCGGCCTCCTTGATGCTGGCGTGCTTGAGCAGTCCGGTCAGACTGTCCTTGCTGATCCGCTCCTCCAGCTGGCGTGCGCGCGCGATCCGCGAGCGAGCGGCGGCCACCAGTTGCACGTCGGAAATCGGCTTGGTCAGAAAGTCGTCCGCACCCCGACCCATGGCCTCGATCTGGCGCTCGATATCGGTTTCCGCGGACAGATACACAATCGGCAGATGGATGTAGGCCTCGTGCTGGCGAATCAGCCCCGCCAGGTCGGTGCCCGCGTATTCGGGCATATACAGATCCATCAGCACCAGTTCCGGCCGAAACGCAGCGATCGTATCCATGATCTCGCGCGGCGCATCCAGCACCCGGGCCTCCATCCCGGCGGCGGTCAGCAGCAGCCGCATATGCTCGGCAAGATCGACATCATCGTCCACGATCAGCACTCGCTGCGCAGGTGCATGGCGCTCCTCGAAGATCTGCGAGATGCGGCTCACGAGCCGGGGTACATCCAGCGGTTTCAGGAAATACCCCTGCGCGCCCAGCTGAACCGCGCGCACACGCGACGGAAAGTCATCTTTTTCGGAGAGAAAGATCAACGGGCACCCCAGCGCTTTCAACTCGGGGCAGTCCACCAGCCTGGTGGTTGCATTTTCACGGCCTTCGTCCAGCATCACGTCGATCAGCAGCAGATCCGGCTGCTCACCCTCCACTGCACGCTTGAGCGCATCAATGCCGTCGAACACTCGAACCGCATAGTTGAAGGACTGGAGCTGCTGCCCGAGCTGGCCGGCCAGTTCCGCATCGTCTTCGACCAGCCATACCTTCAGGGCACGGTCCACAGCGGGTCGAGTCTCGGGGAGCACACCCGCATCCGGTTGTTCCGAGGGCTCCATCGATTTGGCGGGTACGGTGCGGGAGAGTCCTGCGATCTCGTCCGCCAGCCACTGACGACTCGCAGCATCCAGTGCCAGCGCCTTCGCCCCAAGCCAGCTGCCGATCCGCTGCTCCAGCACACGCGCGGCGGCACTCAACTCCGCACAGCCGAAACTGCCCCCGCTGCCGGCCAGCTTGTGCAGACGCTGTTGCAGTTCGTCCAGCACCTCGCGGTCCTGCTCTTTCCCGGCCAACCGGCCCTGCAGAGAACTCAGTGCAGCCAGCTCATCCGGCAGGTGTTCCAAATACCGAGCACGCAGTTGTGCCAGGCGGTCTTTCAAGGTCTGCTCGGCGGTCGCATCCATCATGCCGCCCCCTGCCAGATCCGCCGTACCTCGTCGGAAAGCGTCATGGGGTCGAACGGTTTGGCGATCACGTCACGCGCCCCCAGCGACTTGTAGTGTGCGATCTCGGAGGGCTGCACCTTGGCGGTCATGAACGCCACCGGCACCTCGGCCAGTGCCGGAATGCCACGCAAGGCCTCCAGGGTCGTTGGGCCGTCCATCCCCGGCATCATCACATCCAGCAGGATCAGGTCCGGCGCAAAGGCCTCGGCCTCGCGTACCGCCTCCTCGCCCGAGGCACAGGTCTTCACGGTATAACCACCCACCGTCTCCAGGGCCAGCGTGGCAATCGCCTGAATATCCGGCTCGTCTTCGACATAGAGAATGCGCTGCAACTCGGACATTTTCGACTCCCCTGGGGTGGACCGCTACGGGTCCGTGGCGTGCCGGCCGTAGCCGCACCCTCATTCTGAACTGGATGGATAACCATTCGTGTCGCGGGCAAGCGGCAACTCGAACCAGAATGTCGCTCCCACGCCCTCTACGGAGTCAAAGCCTATACGCCCGCCCATATGTTCTACCAGTTCCCGGCTAATCGCGAGGCCGAGCCCGGTCCCGCCCTTCGTTCGGCTGTCGGAGCCATCCGCCTGTGCGAATTTCCCGAAGATCTGCTCGCGGAAGTTGTCCGGAACACCCGGCCCGTCATCCGCCACACTGACCCGGACGCCTTCAGTCGGTTCATTCAACGCCTGCACCGAAACCCGCACGCTGCCGCCCGGGGGCGAGAATTTCACTGCGTTCGACAGAAGATTGGCGAGCACCTGCAACAGGCGCTGGTCATCGACCCGAACCGCAACCCCGGGCACGCCACTATCGAGCACCAGCTGGACCTGGTGCTGTTCGGCATAACCCCGATAGCTCTCGAGCGCCTGTGCGAGTAGCGGCTCGAGCGGCTCCGCACGCATATTAAAGTGCAGCTTGCCCGCCGCGATCTTCTCCATATCGAGCAGATCGTTGATCAAGAGCGTCAGCCGCTCGCTGTTGCGCTGGGCAATCGTGACCATTTCGCCGACCTTATCCGGCAATACACCAAGCGCCCCGCTGGCCACCATCCCAAGGGCCCCCGAGATCGACGTCAGTGGCGTACGCAGTTCGTGGCTCACCGTGGAGACGAACTCGTTCTTCATGCGCTCCACCCGCTTGCGTTCGGTGATGTCCCGCACAACCCCCACATAGAGGGGTTCGCCGTGTTGCCTGACCTCCGATACAGAAACTTCCATCGGGAACACGGTTCCATCCTTGCGACGCCCCTGCAGTTCCCTGCTGGTGCCAATCACCCGCCGGTTGCCAGTGGCCTGATAATTACGCAGGTATACGTCATGGCTCTCACGATCAGGCCCGGTCATCAACACGCTTACATTGCGACCGGCAACCTCACGGGGCGTATACCCGAAGATGCGACTTGCACCCGGATTGAACGACTGGATCAACCCATCGCGATCGATCGTAATGATCCCGTCTACGATGTTATCGATGATCGTCTGCGTGCGAAGCGCCTGCTCCGCCAGGGCTCGCTCCGCCTCTATACGCTCGGTTACGTCTTCGTTCACGCCAATCGCCCGCACGACCACACCTGCCGCATCGGTTATCGCCTGTGCCATAGCGCGAATATGACGTGTCGCCCCATCGCCCCGGAGAATTCGGAACGTGAACTCGCGGGGTGTCCCGGGACGTCCAAGGATCGATTCGAGGCAGGCTTCTGCGTGCTCCACGTCTTCGGGCAGCAAGGCGCGCCTCCAGTCATCGGCATGGTGACCAAAATCGCGGGGTAACACGCCGTAAAGACGGAACATCCCGGAATCCCAGTCAAGCCGCCCGCTGGTCAGGTTCAAATCCCATACACCCAGATGCGCCGCCTCGGTCGCCAGCGTCAACTGCTGGGTGGCATCCCGGAAGCGCTGCTCGCTCTCGCGCAATTTGCGTTCAGCCTGCTTGCGGTCGGTTATGTCGGTGTAGACGGCAAGCCACACCTCACCCTGCACCGGGTGGGTGAAGGTACTGAATGAAGCCATACAGTAGAGTTCGGTGCCATTCTGGTGCCGCTGTCGCAGTTCCCCTTCCCAGGCGCCATGTTGCAGGATGCGGGCGGCGACATCCTCCAGCCGACTGGTGCCAGATTCGCGATCAGGCGGGCCGAGCTGGTGCCACGGCGTGTTGACCAGTCCGCCACGCTCGTATCCAAACATCTTCTCGGCGCCGGCATTGGCGTAGATGACGGCCTGGCTGCCCGAATCGATCAGCAACACCCCACCGTACATTTGCTCGAGCATACGCGCCTGCAGACGAATGTCGTCCTCCAGGGTGGCGTGACTGCTGATTTTCTGGTGACGGTAACGCTCGGGAATCACCGGTGGCTGTAGTTCGAATGCCTGGATGATGTCGAAGACACCCTCGCGGTTGCATCGCGTCAGATAGCAGTTGACCGCGGCATGCTGGGTCTCCGGGTCCATTACCACACTGCCCTGTGGCGCCGTCACGCGGACGGTCTTGAGTGCGTCGACCAGCGCCTCGGAATCGGTGCTGCCGGCGGCATTGGCTGCCGTGGCAAATGCCTTCACACAGACATAGGCGCCTTCGCTGAAGTTGGTAAGGGTGCCATTGCCGTGCGGCCAGATGCCATGGACATCGGGCATCTGTGCAAGCCGCTCCATAAAATCACGATTGGCATCGCTGTCAATGCTCATGAAATAGGTGTTGCTGGAGTACAGGCCTTCACGCACCTCTGGCGGCAGCTTGCTCGCCATCATCTCGTCGTAGTGCCCCATAACCACTGCAATACCTGACTTGAGTCCACGCTCGGAAAAGCGCGTAAGCAGGTTGATCTGGTCGGCTCCGGCAAAGTAGGGCACAAAGACGTCGGGGGCTGACGCCGCAACAACATCGAGCAGGCGATCGATCTCCTCTACGGCCACGCCGAGGTCGCGGTATTCCTCACCCAACGACTCACCGCCGCACTTCGCCAACGCGTCCTTGGCGGCTGCAATGGAGCCGCGGGGCCATTCGTAGTTGTTGCCGGCAAAGAAAAACCGCGGGCCGTACTGCTCCCGCATGTAGGGGATCATGCGGTCGATCTGCTGATTGGGCAGGGCGGCGAAGTGGAAGAAATAGCGGCTATCGATACTGCCTTCGTGGAAGGAAAAATTGAGCTGCGGAACCCGGTTCGGTTCGGCCACGCGATAGGCAACGGCGATACGGGAGTTGGACAGCAGGTTGCCAATGATGGCGGCGCAGCCATGCTGCTTGACCAGTTTCTCCGCCGCGGCGACCGCGCTCTCCGGCAAACTGCCGTCATCCTCGACCACAAGCTCCAGTGGCCGGCCCAGCACACCGCCCTGTTCGTTGATCTCGGCACAGGCGATCTCTGCGGCGCGGAGGATTTCTGGTCCGTATATGCTGACCAGGCCGGTCAGTGGCGGCATCAGGCCGAGCCTTACGCTCTCCACATTCACTGGGCACCCCCATGCTTGCCCCGGCCCTGCCCGGTCAGTGGCAGTTCGAACCAGAACGTCGCCCCCGCGTCCGGCACGGAGTCGAACCCAACCTCGCCACCCATGCGCTCCACCAGCTCCCGGGTGATCGCCAGTCCCAGGCCGCTTCCGCCCTTCTGGCGGGTGTCGGAGGCATCGGCCTGGGAAAACTTCTGGAAAATGCGTTCGCGGAACGCCTCCGGGATCCCGGGGCCGTGATCGATCACCGAGACGCGCACCTGCGCCTCGCCATGCTCCACCGTCATCCGCACCTCCTCACCCTCCGGCGAGAACTTGGCTGCGTTGGAGAGCAGATTGGCCAGCACCTGCTGCAGGCGGTCGGCATCCACTTCGACCCGGACCCCGTCGTCCTCCGCATCCAGCATCAGGTGCACCCCGTACTGGTCGGCATAGCTCTGGTTGCTGCGCACAGCCTGCTCCAGCAACGGGAACAGCGGCTGCTCTTGCATCTCGAAGCGCATCTTGCCGGCCACCAGCTTTTCCATGTCCAGCAGGTCGTTGATCAGCAGCCCCAGGCGCTGGCTGTTCTTGTAGGCAATGTCGATCATTGAGCGTGCCTGAGGGGAAAACTCGCCCAGTGCACCGCCGGCGATCAGCCCCAGCGAGCCATTAATCGAGGTAAGCGGCGTGCGCAGCTCGTGGCTGACGGTGGAGATGAACTCGTTTTTCATGCGCTCGATGCGCTTGCGCTCGGAGATATCGCGCACGATGGCAACAAAGCGTTCCGGTTCTCCTTCGGGTGCCATGTATTGCAGGAATATCTCTACCGGTAGCTGCTGCCCCTGTTTATGCTGATGTACGGTCTCGAAGGTGAGCGATGGTCGCTCGCCCGACAGGAGCGGCGCGACAAGCGTTCGAAACTGGATCTCATTGAGATCCGGTTGAATGTCATACGGATGCATGCCCAGAAGCTCATCCTGACTATAGCCCACCTGCTGCAGTGCACCCTCGTTGGCGTAGAAAAAGTGCATATCATCAGCGTCGAACATGAACACGCAATCCAGAGTCTGGTCGAGCGTGCTCTTGAAGCGGTTAAGGTCTGCGGTACGCGCCACGACCTGTTGTTCCAGTCCATCCCTGGCGCGTCGCAAGTCCAGTTCACTATGTTGCCGCCTGTCGATCTCCTGACGCATCTCCATTTGCTGAAACCGTGTGCGCTGCACCACCCAGCCCGCAATGAGGAGCACCAGAAGAACTTGAATAATCGCCAGCATCCAGATTGCCGCGTGCGTGCGTTCGAGTTCCTGCTGTAGGTCGCCAAGGTTTCGGCGGTTATGTGTCTCAAAATATTCGAAGATACGATCCATTTTCGCCATGACGGGCATCTGGACAGGCATTGCCTCCTCGATGAGGAGTGTACGGGCTTGTGCGCGGTCTCCTTTTACGGCTGCATCGAGAACGGACTGCAGAATCGGCGCCCCATGACTGGTCATTTCACGCAATTCGTCAAAAAGAATCCGTTCCTGCGAACTCCGTAATAAATCACTATCAAGTTGCGCCCGCGCCGCCATGAACCGGCTGGCCAGAAGATCAAAATCAATCTTCAGCTCATCGGTCAGAAAAGGGTCATCACTTAGAGTGATTAGGTTTATACGAATAAATCGTTCCCTTACGGCATCGCGCATGAGGTGTAACGCCTGAGTGCGCTCGCTGTGCTGCTGAATTTTTTCCGCACGCTCATTGATGATACTGACCCTTTCCAGAGCGAACACCACCATCGCGCCCATCACCACCAAAATGAGCAAAAACGCCAAATAGAGAAATGGAAGACGGGGCCAATTGATCGGTTGCCTCTTAGCCACGGTTCGGCTCACCATCAGGACCAACCGATATTGGCATTTTGAACCAGAAAGTCGCCCCCGCGTCCGGCACGGAGTCGAACCCGACCTCGCCGCCCATGCGCTCCACCAGTTCCCGGGTGATCGCCAGCCCCAGGCCGCTACCGCCCTTCTGGCGGGTGTCGGAGGCATCGGCCTGGGAAAACTTCTGGAAGATGCGTTCGCGGAACGCCTCCGGGATCCCGGGGCCGTGGTCGATCACCGAGACGCGCACCTGCGCCTCGCCATGCTCCATCGTCATCCGCACCTCGCCACCCTCCGGCGAGAACTTGGCTGCATTGGAGAGCAGATTGGCCAGCACCTGCTGCAGGCGGTCGGCGTCCACCTCGACTCGGACCCCGTCGTCCTCCGCATCCAGCTTCAGGTGCACCCCGTACTGGTCGGCATAAGTCTGGTTGCTGCGCACAGCCTGCTCCAGCAACGGGAACAGCGGCTGCTCTTGCATCTCGAAGCGCATCTTGCCGGCCACCAGCTTTTCCATGTCCAGCAGGTCGTTGATCAGCAGCCCCAGGCGCTTGCTGTTCTTGTGGGCAATCTCCAGCATCTCCTGCATCCGCTCCGGCAACGCTCCTGCCGCGCCGCCGGTCAGCAGCCCCAGCGAGCCGGAGATGGCGGTCAGTGGTGTGCGCAGTTCATGGCTGACGGTGGAGATGAACTCGTTTTTCATGCGCTCGATGCGCTTGCGCTCGGAGATATCCTCAATGATGGACCAGATCAGTTTGCGACCGGACTTGTCGTGCACGACCATTCCGTTGAGCAGCACGGGATACCGGGTGCCGTCCTTGCGGATGTATTCCTTCTCGTAGGGGCCGTAACGGCCCGTCTGTTCCATGCTCTCCAGTTGCTGCGCTTCCTGCGCTGCGTACTCCCGGGGAGTCACATCCCAGTAGCTGAGTGCAACGAACTCCTCGCGGGTATAACCGGTCGGGCGCAACAGGGCCGCGTTGAGATCCACAAACATCCCAGTCTCGTAATCGTTCAGCGCGATCCCCACCGGTGAGAGCTCGAACAGCCCCCGCAGGCGGGCCTCGCTGTCCGCGACGGCCAGCTCGGCCTCCTTTTCATCCGTGATATCCCGAATATATCCGTGCCACAGCGTACTGCCGTCGTCGAGGGGCTCGGGCGAGGCGTGACCCTGCACCCACCCCACGCGACCATCATCCCGCAGGGTGCGATACTCGCAATGCCAGTTACTCAGTTCCCGCCGCGACCGTTCGATGGACTGCGCCACCCGATCCCGGTCCTTCGGGTGCAGACTGCGGAACACCGCGCTGGCGTCCTCGCGTGCCGCCTCTGCGCTGATGCCGTAGATGCCCCGGATGCCGGGGCTGCTGTACGGGAAGGCGGCGCGACCGTCGGGCCACTGCCGATACTGATACACCATACCCGGGACCAGTGAGGTCAGCTTCTTCAACTGCTCGTGCGACTGCTCCCGCTCCAGGCTCGCGGCCACCCAGCGCCCCAACAGACGCACGAACATGCGTTCACCCTCGCTGAACGCGGCCGGTCTGGGGTGCGCCGACGAAAAGTTCAGGGTGCCAAAGCGCTGTCCCTCAACCTCCAGCACAACACCGATGTAGGCTTCCAGGCCGAAGTCCGCGTAACACGGGTGGCCCTGGTGCTCGGACGCGCCCATGTGCTCGATCGTCAGCAGGTCGTTGTGCGCAAGGGTCAGCGCACAGTAGGTACGCCCGAGCGCAAAGCGCTGACCACGCTCGAGGGGGGCGCCAGCCGGCGCGACGAACGCCCGCACCGTATAGTCGTCGCCGCAGATCCGGCTGACGATGCCCAGTTCCAGCCCCAGAAAGTTGGCCCCCATTTGTAGCGCGCGCTCGAGCTGGTCATCGAGGTCCAGCGCCACCAGGGATGCAATCTCGTTGAGCGCCGCGAACGCGTCCAGCTGGCGCTGATGCTGTTCACGATGTTCCCGTTCCCGGGTCGCATCGAGGATGAAGCCGTCGAGGTAGCATACTCGGCCATCCGGATCACGAATGGCGGAGCCCCGTTCCTGGGCCCAGCGGATACTGCCGTCACGATGCCAAATACGGTATTCAACGGACCAGTCGTTGCCGGCGCTCAAGGCCTGTTCCACCGCAGCCTGGACTCGTGCCTGATCATCCTCGTGGATCACGCTGGCGTAACTGCGCACGGCATTGTCGATGAAGTCGCTGGCAGGATAGCCCGACAGCGGATCCACCTGGTCGCTCATGTAGAGCATGGTCCAGTCCGAATCCGGCAGGCAGCGATAGGTGATTCCGGGGATATTGTCGACCAGCGAGCGGAACTGTTGCTCGCTCTCGCGGATCCGTTCGGCATCCTCGCGTTCCCGGGTCACATCGGACTCGATCGCGATGAACCCCTGCAACACCCCCTGCTCGTCGCGCAATGGGGTGCAGTGGATCCGCACCCAGTACGGGTGGCCGTCGATGTGGTAGTTCAACAGCTCTTCAACGAATGGTTCGCCACGCGCCAGCGCCCCACCGATCCGGGCTACCGTCTCCGGATCGGTCCCGGCACCCTGCAACAGTTCACCCGGCTGGCGGCCAAGCATTGCGTCCAGGGTGTAGCCACTCAAGCGGGTAAAGCCGTCGTTGATCCACTCGACCCGACCGTCGGCGTCGGTAATGATCACGCCATTGGTCGTCTCGCTCGCCACCCGGGACAGCCGCGCCCGCTCCAACTGGCCCGCCCGGTAACGACGACGAGTGCGAGCCGCATCCACCAACTGCCCCAGCGTGGCGAGCAGCGGCTGCAGAAACTCCACCAGTTCCGGGTCGTAGCCACCCGGACGGTTGGCGATCCCCAGCACGGCGATCCGCTCGCCCCCGTACTCGATGGGTATCCCCAGAAAGGCCTTGAGCGGCGGATGTCCTTCGGGCAACCCGCCGCTGCGCGGGTCTCCGGCGGGGTCATTGGCAATCACCGGCCCCGCGCCGGTCAGGGCCGCGCCGAACAGGGTCTCCAGGTTGTGAAACTCCAACCCCTGGGGTGCGTTGGCCGCATAGAAGGCGCGGGTCGCGTCATCCCAGGCGATATTGGTGATGGCACTGGTCTTGAGGTAAGGCGAACCTTCAGGCGTGTGCAGCACCTCTCCGATAAAGCCGTATTCGCTGTGGGTCAGCTCGAGGGAATCCGCAAGCAGTCCGTCAAAGACCTGCCCACGGTCCTGATCGGCATCGCGAATAAACGCCGACTGCGCACGGGTAATCACCTCGCCAAGCTGCCGCAGATCCCCCAGCGCATTGCCAAGCGCCCGCTGTTCGGTGGAGTCGATTTCCGCCGCGACCGCATCGGCGAGGTCACGCAGGGATCGTCGCTCGTCCTCGCTCAACTGCCGCGGCCGGCCGTCGATCAGGCAAAGCGTCCCGATCCGGTAACCATCGGAGGTTGTCAGTGGCGCACCGGCGTAGAACCGGATCTGCGGCTCCCCGGTCACCAGTGGGTTGTCGGCAAACCGGGCGTCCGCGCGCGCATCGGGAATCTCGAAGATATCGCCTCCGAGAATCGTATGCCCGCAAAAGGAGATATCACGCCCGGTCTCCGCCACCTCGAGACCCTGCCGCGACTTGAACCACTGCCGGTCCTCGTCCACCAGCGAAACCAGCGCGATGGACACCCCGAACATCCGCCGCGCCAGACGCGTCAGTCGGTCGAACCGCTCCTCAGCCGCGGTGTCCAGCAGCCCTCGAGCCCGCAGCGCTCGCAGCCGCTCTTTTTCGTTGCCGGGACAGGGAGGCGTTTTCAACGGAATTGGACCACGCACGATTCGCGGATACCCGATATTGCCACGTCCAACTTTCTGCCCCAACCAGGGAGACGCTGATTGAATCGCACGTCCGCGCTCGAGTCGCTTTTGCGTGCGAACAAGGCGCGGCGACTGCCGTGCAGTCATTCTGCACAAAGGAGCCGCAACGCCGTGCGCGCGCAAAAGCGGCCGAGCCCGCTCTTTCAATTACTTGTCGGGTTGGCGCCCCCTGTTCCCCGATCCTGCGTTGCGCCGCTTGCGGGTAGAACCACTACCCGCTGCACGACGCGCCTTGTCTCGGAAAACAGGGGACACCAACGCGGACGTGCGATTCAATCAGCGTCTCCCTAAGAGACGCCGTCCAGGAGGACTATTCCCACTCGATGGTGGCGGGGGGCTTTCCGGAGATGTCGTAGGTCACGCGTGAGATGCCGGGGATCTCGTTGATGATCCGGCGCGAGACGTGGTCGAGAAACTCGTACGGCAGGTGCGCCCAGCGCGCAGTCATGAAATCGATGGTCTCCACCGCGCGCAGCGCGACCACGTAATCATAACGCCGACCATCGCCCATCACCCCCACCGACTTCACCGGCAGGAATACGGCAAAGGCCTGCGAGGTCTTGTCGTACAGGTCGGCCTTGCGCAATTCCTCAATGAAGATTGCGTCCGCCCGGCGCAGCAGATCGGCGTATTCCTTTTTCACCGCGCCGAGGATGCGCACGCCCAACCCCGGTCCCGGGAACGGGTGGCGATAGACCATCTCGGTGGGCAGACCCAGCTCAACGCCGATCTTGCGGACCTCGTCCTTGAACAGCTCGCGCAGCGGTTCGACCAGTCCCAGCTTCATGTTCTCCGGCAGCCCGCCCACGTTGTGATGCGACTTGATCACGTGCGCCTTGCCGGTCTTGGAGTCGGCCGACTCGATCACGTCCGGGTAGATCGTGCCCTGGGCCAGCCACTGCACGTTGTCGAGCTTTGCGGCCTCCTCGTCGAACACGTCGATGAACAGCCCGCCGATGATCTTGCGCTTCGCCTCCGGATCATCGATCCCGGCCAGCGCGCTCATGAAGCGGCCCTCGGCATCCACGCGGATCACCTTCACACCCATATGTCGGGCGAACGTCGCCATCACCTGGTCGCCCTCGCCCTCGCGCAGCAGGCCCGTGTCCACAAACACGCAGGTGAGCTGATCGCCGATCGCCTTGTGCAGCAGCGCCCCGACTACCGACGAGTCGACGCCGCCCGACAGGCCCAGGACCACGTGATCGCCCCCAACCTGTTCGCGCACTCGATCGGCCATGTCGGCGACGATGTTGTCCGCAGTCCACAGGGCCTCGCAGCCACAGATCTCGTGCAGGAAACGCTCGATGATGCGCTGGCCCTGGGTGGTATGCGTCACCTCCGGGTGGAACTGCACGCCGTAGAAGCCCCGGTCCGGGTCGGCCATGCCGGCGATCGGCGCCGACTCGGTGGAGGCCATCAGGCGAAAGCCCTTCGGCAGTTCGGTCACGTGGTCGCCGTGCGACATCCACACGTCGAGCAGCCCAAAGCCTTCCGACGTGGTGTGATCTTCGATATCGCGCAGTAACGGCGTGTGGCCGCGGGCGCGGACCTGGGCATAACCGAACTCGCGGCGCTCGGAGGGCTCGACCCGCCCGCCCAGTTGCGCGGCCATGGTCTGCATCCCATAGCAGATGCCCAGTACCGGTACGCCTAGTTCGAAGACGGTGTCCTCGGCACGCGGCGGGTTGTCGATATTCACCGATTCGGGGCCTCCGGAGAGGATGATCGCAGTGGGATCGAAGGCGCGGATATCGTCCGCTGGCATGTCCCAGGCATGCACCTCGGAGTACACCCCGGCCTCGCGCACGCGACGGGCGATCAGCTGGGTGTACTGGGAACCAAAGTCCAGCACCAGAATACGGTGGGCGTGAAGATCCTGGGTCATGAGGTCATCCGGTTTCCCGGCCAGGGATGGCCGGGGTGCTTACGAGGACCGGGCAAGGCCCGGTCAGTCCATGCGGTAGTTCGGGGCTTCCTTGGTGATCGAGACGTCGTGCACGTGGCTCTCGCGCATCCCGGCCGCAGTCACTCGCACGAAGTGCGGCTTGGTCCGCATCTCCTCGATGTTATGCGCGCCGACATAGCCCATGGACGAACGCAGCCCGCCCATCAGCTGGTAGATGATCGCAACGATCGAACCCTTGTACGGCACCCGGCCCTCGATGCCCTCAGGCACGAACTTGTCGGCCGAGCTGTTCGGGTCCTGAAAATAGCGATCCGAGGAGCCCTGCTGCATCGCACCCAGCGAACCCATACCGCGGTAGATCTTGTAGGAACGGCCTTGGTACAACTCGACCTCGCCCGGAGCTTCCTCGGTGCCGGCGAACATCGAACCCAGCATCACGCAGTTGGCACCCGCAGCGATGGCCTTGGCCAGATCACCCGAGAAACGCACACCGCCGTCGGCGATCATCGGCACGCCGGTCCCCTCAAGCGCCGCGGAGACATCGGAGATCGCGGTGATCTGCGGCACTCCAACCCCGGCCACGATGCGGGTGGTGCAGATCGAACCCGGCCCGATCCCGACCTTTACCCCATCGGCCCCGGCCGCAACCAGTGCCTTCGCGGCAGCCGCCGTGGCGATATTGCCACCGATCACCTGCACGTCCGGATAGTGTTTTTTCACCCAGGCCACGCGATCCAGTACGCCCTGGGAATGTCCGTGCGCGGTATCCACCACCAGCACGTCCACGCCAGCCTCGACCAGCGCGGCCACCCGTTCGTCCGTGCCATCACCCACGCCTACCGCGGCACCCACACGCAGGCGGCCACGTTCGTCCTTGGAGGCGTTCGGGTGCTCGGTAGACTTTTGGATGTCCTTCACGGTAATCATGCCGCGCAGCTGGAAGTCATCGTTCACCACCAGCACCTTCTCGATGCGGTGCTTATGCAGCAGCTCCAGCACATGCTGGCGGTCGGCGCCCTCGGGCACGGTGACCAGGCGCTCGCGCGGGGTCATAATCTCGGAGACCGGGGCGTTCATGCGGGTCTCGAAGCGCAGATCGCGCGAGGTGACGATGCCCATCAGATCGTTACCCGAGACGATCGGCACGCCGGAGATATGATTGGCCTCGGTCAGCGCGACCACCTCACCAATACTGGCCTCGGGGCCGATGGTGATCGGCTCGCTGATCACGCCGCTTTCGTATTTCTTGACCTGTCGGACCTCAGCGGCCTGGGCCTCGACCGACATGTTCTTGTGGACGACGCCAAGCCCACCCTCCTGGGCCATCGCGATCGCCAGATTGGCTTCAGTGACCGTGTCCATCGCCGCAGACACCACCGGAGCGGAAAGCTTGATCTCGCGGGTGATCTTCGTGGTCAGATCAACATCACGCGGAACGACATTCGAATGTCCCGGGATCAGCAGCACATCATCGAACGTAAGGGCTTCACCGAGTATCCGCATGCACCACTCCAGGCCAGGCCCACCGGGACCGATAGAGGGAGGAGACCCGGAGGCAGATAAATAGCCCTTCAGTATAGAATTTGGGCCCTTCCGGGACAAGCACAATCGCGCCGGCGCGGGTCAAACACAGACGCCCGCACGGTACCCTGATACGATGCAGATCCACCCCGAGCCCTTCGCCAGGCGAGTATCCATGCCCGAGCGCGTGCCCCCGGCCCGCATCACACGTCGCCGTATGCTGGCCCTGTTGCTGGTCCCTGGTCTGGGGCTGGTCAGCCCCGCCAGCGCGCGTGCCGACTGGTGGCGCTTCGGCCAGGACATGTTCATGTCCTTGATCACCCGGCGACCCGACCTGTCTGGGCTCTCCACCGCGGAGTTGATTGAAGCGGTGCACGAGGCCCTGGTCATCGCGACCCATGCGGCCTCCGAGACGCTGAGCCGGCGCAACGGCTTCTATGGCAACCCGGATGTCCGTATCCCCCTGCCCGAGGTGCTGGCGACGACGCGGCGATCGCTCGGACGCCTGGGGATGGCCGCCCCGCTGGGCGCCCTGGAGGAACGCATGAGCCGCGCGGCCGAAGATGCCGCCTGGGAGGCGAGGGAGCCCTTCATCCGGGCCATCTTCGCGCTGGATCTTGAGGATGCCCGCAGCATCCTGCTCGGCCCCGAGGACGCAGCCACCCGGTACCTCGAACAGGAGATGCGCCCCCGCCTGACCGAGGCCATGCGCCCGGCGGTGGAAAACAGTCTGGGCACCGTCGACGCCCTGAGCACCTACGGCGAGATCGAGTCCCAGATGCGTGACATTCCATTCCTGGCCAATGTCCGTCTGGATCTGGTCGGCCACGTCCTGGAACACACCATGGACGGGCTGTTCCACGCCCTCTCGGAAGAAGAGGCGCGCCTGCGCGTCGACCCGTTCGGACGTGGCACCGACGTCTTCCAGCGCGTCTTCAGCCGCTTGTAACCGCGAGGCCCGCATGAGCGATAGCGATAGCCCCCCAGTCTTTTCGGTTACCGAACTCAACCAGTGTGCGGATGGGCTGCTGCGTGATGGTCTCGGTCTGGTGCGCGTGGAAGGCGAGGTCTCCAACCTGCGCCAGTACGCCTCCGGGCACCAGTACTTCTCGCTGAAGGACGAGAACGCCTCGGTGAACTGCGTGCTGTTCCGTGGCAAGGCCCGCCAGGCCGCACGCTTCGCCGACGGCGACGCAGTACAGATCCGGGGACGTGCCGGGATCTATGGCGCGCGCGGACAGTTCCAGATCATCGTCGAAGCCCTGCAACCGGCCGGCGAGGGGCGCCTGCTGGCGGCCTTCCAGCGGCTCAAGGAGAAACTCGCCGCCGAGGGCCTGTTCGACGCCGAGCGCAAGCAGCCGCTGCCCGCCTGGACCCACCGTCTGGGCGTGATCACCTCCACCCAGGGCGACGTGCGCCACGACATCGAGCGCACCCTGGCCAGGCGTTTCCCGCTGTTGCTGCCGGTCACGCTCTATCCCACCGCCGTCCAGGGCCAGCAGGCCGCCGGTCAAATCGTCGCGGCGCTAGAACAGGCGGCGGCCGAGGGCCGGGTCGACGTGGTCATCCTCGCCCGTGGCGGTGGCTCGCTGGAGGACCTGCAGGCCTTCAACGAGGAAAGTGTCGCGCGCGCCATCGCCGCCTGCCCGATCCCGGTCGTGACCGGCGTCGGGCACGAGACCGACACCACCATCGCCGACTTCGTCGCCGATCTGCGCGCCTCCACGCCCACCGCCGCGGCGGAGGCCGTCAGTCCGGATGCCGCAACCCTGCGCCACCAACTGGCGCGGGCCCGGGAACGCCTGACCGGCCTGCTGGGCCAGCACATCGCGCGTCACCAGCAGACCCTGATCGCATTACACACCCGCCTGGAGCGCCGCCACCCGCGTCAGCTCCTGGAACGCGACGCACAACGTCTGGACGACCAGCGCGAACGCATGAACCGCGCCTGGTCGCGCATGTACGAACGCGCCCAGGCACGGCTGCAACGCGCCCAGTTGCGCCTGGCCGGGGCCTCGCCCGGAAATCGCCTGGCCTCTGCCCACATGCGCCTGGACCACCTGCGCCAACGCCTTGCCCGCGTGCGCCCCGACCACGACATCGCACAACGCCGCGACACCCTGGCCCGCCTGCATCGCCAGCTCGAAACGGCCACCCGCCAGGCCCTGGCCACCCGCCAGCGACAACTGGACGCCAGCGCCCGCCAGTTGCGTTCACTGGACCCGGAAGCGGTACTGGAGCGGGGCTACGCGATCCTGCAGACCACACAGGGCGACGTCCTGCGCCGCGCGGAACAAACCGCCAGCGGCGAGCACCTGCGCGCCCGCCTTGCCCGCGGCCGCCTGGACCTCGACGTGACCGCCACCCACTGCGACGACTGAAGCACTCGACCTCCTGATCCTTAACCACAAAGGGCGCCGAGACAATCGCGTGTAACAGGAAGACGGGAAGCGTGCGAAGGGATCAGGAGGAGCGGCGCAGGGTCGGCCGCTACAAGCCCAGCCCCGCCGGGAATCCGGATATCTGTTCAGCATCTCCAAACGCCGTAGGAGCGTGCTTGCACGCGAAGCCCCTGCCAGAGTCGGACGCGGGCAGGGGCTTCGCCTGCAAGCAGGCTCCCACAACCGTGGTTCAACAGACCCGCGCAGGACAGCGGTAACCGGCGTCGATCAGGGGAGCAGGACGAGGTTGTCTCGGTGGATCAGCTCCGGCTCCAGCAAATAACCGAGCTCGGCCTCGATGCGATCGGCGCGCTGTCCACGGATGCGCTGAACCTCGCTAGCCGCGTAATTCGTCAGCCCGCGCGCAACGGCCACACCCTCCGGGTCCACGCAGGTGACCATCTCGCCACGGCGGAAATCACCCTCGACACCGACCACCCCCACCGGCAGCAGGCTGCTGCCCGATTCGCGCAGCACACGGACGGCGCCGGCATCCAGCTGCAGCTGGCCACGCGAGTGCAACTGATCCGCCAACCAGCGTTTGCGCGCCGCCAGGGGTTCACGGTCCGGCTTCAGCCAGGTGCCCAGCGGCGCACCCTTGAGCACCCGCCCCATCACCTGCGCCTCGCGGCCGGAGGCAATCACGGTATGCGTGCCGGAGCGTGCCGCCCGCTCGGCCGCCAGTAGCTTGGTCGCCATCCCACCCCGACCCAGACGGCCAAAATCGGCGGCGACGTAGCGGTGCAGCTCCGCATCCGAGGCGCGCCCCTCCTGGATCAGCTGGGCATCGGCGTGTTTGCGGGGATCGCGATCGAACAGGCCATCCTGGTCGGTCAGGATGAGGAGCAAATCGGCCACTACCAGGTTGGCGACCAGGGCCGCCAAGGTGTCGTTGTCGCCGAGACGGATTTCCTCGTAGGCAACCGTGTCGTTCTCGTTGACTACCGGAATCGTGCCCATCTCCAACAAGGCCTGGATGGTGCTCCGGGCATTCAGGTAGCGGGACCGATCGGCCAAATCATCGTGGGTCAGCAGGACCTGGGCGGCGTGCAGGTCGTGGCTGGCAAACTCGCGCTCGTAGGCCTGGATCAGGCCCATCTGACCGACGGCCGCCGCGGCCTGCACGCGATGGAGCTGATGCGGCCGCTCGGTCATACCCAGCCGCCGCATCCCTTCGGCCACCGCGCCGCTGGAGACCAGGATCACTTCCAGGCCACGGCGGCGCAGGGCCGCAATCTGGTGCGCCCAGGACTCCAGGGCCGGACGATCCAGCCCGGCCCCGTCGGCCGTGATCAACGCACTGCCGATCTTGATCACGACCCGCCGGATGGCCGGCAGCGCACGCGCGGTAGCGGCCGCGTCTACCACGACGTATCCTCCGGCTTGGCAGCCGCATTGCGGCGAGAGGCCTCGGCCGCGGCTTGCGCCGTCTCTTCGATGTGGCGCATCACGGCTTGCAGCAGGGCATCGACACCCTCGCCCGTCGCGGCCGAGATGGTGAACACTGGGTGCTCCTCGCCCTGATCCGCGCGCACACGCTCGACCAGGGCGGCGAGATCCTCGGCGTCCAGCAATTCCTGCTTGTTCAACACCACCCATCGCGGGAGCGCGGCCAGGTCGTCACTATGGCGTTCCAGCTCGGTGATCGCGGTGCGCAGATCCACCAGCGGATCCGCCTCGGGGTCCGGCGGGGCCACATCCACCACGTGCAACAACAAGCGGGTGCGCGCCAGATGCTTGAGGAAGCGCGTGCCCAGGCCCGCCCCTTCGGCCGCGCCCTCGATCAACCCGGGGATATCAGCAATCACAAAGCTCTGATTAATCCCGATGCGCACCACGCCGAGCTGTGGGATCAAGGTCGTAAACGGGTAATCGGCGATCTTCGGGCGCGCCGCGGAGGCACGCGCCAGCAACGTGGACTTACCGGCATTCGGCAAACCCAGCAGACCCACATCGGCCAGCACCATCAGTTCCAGGGACAACTTGCGCAGCTCGCCCGGCGTACCCGGCTTGCTCTGACGCGGCGCCTGGTTGGTGGAGGACTTATACCGGGTGTTGCCAAGCCCGTGGAAACCACCCTGAGCCACCAGCAGGCGCTGACCCTCATGGGTGACATCGCCCAGGATTTCGTCGGTCTCGGCATCGCGTACCTGGGTACCGACCGGCACCGCAATCTCCAGATCCTCGCCCGAGGCCCCGGTGCGCTGACGGCCCATGCCGTTCTCGCCGCGCTCGGCGTCAAACCGGCGCTGATAGCGGAAGTCGGCCAGGGTGTTCAGACCCTCGTCACCGACCAGCCACACGGAGCCGCCATCGCCGCCGTCACCCCCATCGGGCCCGCCAAACGGGATGTACTTCTCGCGGCGGAAGCTGACACAGCCATTGCCGCCGTCGCCGGCCTTTACCGTAATGGTGGCTTCGTCGATGAACTTCATTG
Organism: Thioalkalivibrio sp. ALJ1; assembly: GCF_000745395.1. NCBI lineage: Bacteria > Pseudomonadati > Pseudomonadota > Gammaproteobacteria > Chromatiales > Ectothiorhodospiraceae > Thioalkalivibrio > Thioalkalivibrio sp. ALJ1. The sequence continues at coordinate 177,232 of NZ_KN050684.1, forward strand.
CTTGCTTCCCGCAGTACAGAACAAAAAAAGCCCCGTCGAACGGGGCTTTTCGCGAACGCTTCGCTGACCGGCCGGCTTACTGCTGCGGCTGGATACTCACGAAACGGCGGTTGTGACGACCGCCCACCTTGAAGACGACCTGGCCGTCGACCTTGGCGAACAGCGTATGGTCCTTGCCACAACCCACGCCCTCGCCGGGATGATACTGCGTCCCGCGCTGACGAACGAGGATATTGCCGGCGCGCACGACCTGACCGCCGAAGCGCTTCACGCCAAGGCGTTTGCTCTCGGAATCGCGCCCGTTGCGGGTACTGCCGCCTGCCTTTTTATGTGCCATGGTTCAGCTCTCCTGAATGCCTGCGGGCGATCAGCCGGCGATGCCGGTGATGCGCACGGTGGTGTAATGCTGGCGGTGTCCCATCTGCTTCTGGGAGTGCTTGCGCCGCCGGAATTTCATGATGTGAATCTTCTTCGCGCGGCCATGGTCTTCGACCTTGGCGGTGACCTTGCCACCGTCCACCAGCGGGGCCCCGACGCGGACATCATCACCCGCACCGACCATCAGCACCTGGTCGAATTCGACCTCGGAGCCGGCCTCGGCGTCGAGCTTTTCGATGCGAAGCACGTCGCCTTCGGCGACGCGATATTGTTTACCACCTGTTGCGATGATCGCGTACATTTCCCTGGGACTCCGTTGCGATACCTTGTGTGGACCAGCCGACTGGGAGCTGGTCTCGCGAAAGGGCGGAAATGCTAGCAGCGCTTCCCTCTCGGGTCAATCTTTACGCGCAACCCAAACGGGATGCCCCGGCGCCCGCGGGGCGGCAAAGCGGACCTGCACGGGATACGGGCGCTCCGCCCCGACGCGCGAACTTGTACACTGACCGACCTTTCCCTAGTGTAGTGCGCCGCCCCACCGGGTGCCTACAGAGCCACTCCCGACGACCTCACGAGCCTGCTTGCCTGACCCCATGCCCATCGATTCGATCCGAGAACTGGCGGCCGACGACATGCAGGCCGTCGACCAGTGCATACGCGAACGGCTGAGCTCGCCGGTAGTGCTGATCAACCAGCTCGGGCATTACATCATCCATTCCGGCGGCAAGCGCCTGCGCCCCCTGCTGGCCACATTGTCGGCGCGGGCCTGCCATGTGCAGGGCCAGGACCCGGTGACGCTTGCGGCGGTGGTGGAATTCATCCACACCGCAACCTTGCTGCACGACGACGTCGTGGATGCCTCCGAGCTGCGTCGCGGGAACGAGACCGCCAACCACATCTTCGGGAACGAGGCCGCGGTGCTGGTGGGTGACTTCCTCTACTCGCGCGCCTTCGAGATGATGGTCGAGGTCGGCTCCATGCGCGTGATGGAGATCCTCTCCCACGCGACCAACGTGATCGCCGAAGGCGAAGTGATGCAGCTGATGAACTGCCACGACGCCGACGTGGACGAACAGCGCTACATGCACGTCATCCAGTCGAAGACCGCCAAGCTGTTCGAGGCCGCCTGCCAGCTGGGGGCCATCATGGGCGAGCGCCCGGAGGCCGACGAACAGGCGCTGGCCCGCTACGGCATGCACCTGGGCACCGCTTTCCAGCTGATCGATGATGTCCTCGACTACTCCTCCGACGACGAGGTGACCGGCAAGCGCATGGGCGACGACCTTGCCGAGGGCAAACCGACCCTGCCTCTGATCCATGCACTGCGCATGGGCACACCCGATCAGCAGAGAATCGTGCGTCAGGCGATCGAGAATGGCGGCCGCGAACAGGTCGAGCCGGTCCTGCAGGTGGTGCACGACACCAACAGCCTGAACTACACTCGCTCCCGCGCCGAGGCCGAGACCGAGGCGGCGATCGAGGCCATCCGCACCCTGCCCGACTCGCCCCACCGACAGGCACTGATCGATCTGGCCCGCTTCGCAGTCGGACGTAACCATTAGGTGAGGAGACCCGCGACTCAGCCAGCGCCTCCCTTGACGACGAGGGCTCGCATTCCAAATTTTTGGCCGCCCGAGGCATGGACACATCCTCGGAGGCTCGGCATAATAACGGGCTCGGTTCGGAGTGTAGCTCAGCTTGGTAGAGCACTGCCTTCGGGAGGCAGGGGTCGAAGGTTCGAATCCTTTCACTCCGACCAATCTTCTTCTTGACCCTGGTGTTCCGGCCTGTGGCCCGGCTTGAAAAGCCCGCCCCGGAGACGGCCAGGTCCCGATCACGCTCAGGTCCTGCGGACACGTCCATGACCGCCAATTCCCAGGCCGTTCGCGGCACTCTCTACATCATTTCCGCGCCGTCGGGTGCCGGCAAGACGAGCCTGGTAGCGGCCCTGCTGGAATCCGAGCGGGCGGTCGAGGTCTCGGTCTCGCACACCACGCGCAAGCCGCGAGACAGCGAGGTCGACGGAGAGCACTACCACTTCGTCAGCGCAGAGACCTTCCTTGGAATGATCGAGGACGGCCAGCTCCTGGAGCACGCCAAGGTCTTCGACAATTTCTACGGCACCTCTCGCGGCAGCGTCGAAGAACGCCTGGAGGCCGGTGTCGACGTAATCCTGGAGATCGACTGGCAGGGCGCGCGCCAGGTGCGCGCCGCCGTGCCGGATGCCCACTCCATCTTCATCCTGCCACCCTCGCGCGACGAGCTGGAGCGCCGCCTGCGCGGCCGCGGACAGGATGCGGAAGACGTGATCCAGCGCCGCCTGCGCGACGCCGAATCCGACTGCACGCACTTTCGCGAGTACGACTACACCGTGGTCAACGAGGATTTCGACCAGGCCGTGCGCGATCTCGCCAGTATCTTTCGCGCCAACCGCCTGCGCACCGTGGAACAGGAGATCCGATCCGCATCCACGATAGGGAATCTGTTGGCGGGGGCGCCGGGGTCGGCGTAACATGCAGACGTGGGGTGCTTTCCCTACACGAGTTTCAACGATTTACTGACCGGAGTATCCGATGGCACGCGTCACCGTCGAGGACTGCCTCGAAAATGTCGAAAACCGTTTCCAACTGGTGCTGATGGCTGCCCGTCGGGCCCGTCACATCGCCCACGGGAAGGAAGCTCGCGTCCCCGAGGACAATGACAAGCCCACGGTGATCGCCCTGCGCGAAATCGCCGCCGGCGTGGTCGGTACCGAAGTGTTCGACGAACACGACGAACGGCCCCAGAACCAGATGCTGGACTTCAGCACGATCCGCCATCTGGAACAGCTGGAAGCCGACGAACGGTAGGAGCTCCCCTTTATGGCCGCTGGCGAGCCAGTTGCTCCCGGGGCCACCAGTACGCCCCGGGGGGACTCGACCCGATTCCTGATTAGCGATTTGTGCTCCGAGCTCGAGGCCTACCTCGAGCCGGGCGAGGTCGAGGAGGTTTATCGCGCCTACCTCCTGGGTGCGGAATCCCACGAAGGCCAGACCCGCAAGACCGGGGAACCCTACATCTATCACCCGCTCGCCGTGGCCCGCACCATGGCCGAGATGCGGATGGACCATCAGGCGATCAGCGCCGCCATCCTGCACGACGTAATGGAGGACACGGCCACCAGCAAGGACCGCATCCACGCCGAGTTTGGCGAAGAGGTCGCGGAGCTGGTCGATGGCGTCTCCAAACTGACCCACCTGCAGTTCCAGTCCAAGGCCGAGGCCCAGGCCGAAAACTTCCGCAAGATGATGCTGGCGATCACCCGCGATATCCGGGTGATCCTGATCAAGCTCGCCGATCGCCTCCACAACATGCGCACCCTGGGCGTGATGCGGCCGGACAAGCGCCGCCGCATCGCGAAGGAAACGCTGGAGATCTACGCCCCGATTGCCCAGCGTCTGGGCATGAATGCCATGCGCCGCGAGCTGGAAGAGCTCGGCTTTTCGGCCAAACATCCGTGGCGCGCCGCGGTGCTGGAACGCGCGGTCCACCGCGCCGGGGGCAACCGCCGCGAACCCATGCGCAATATCGAGCAGGCGATCTGCTCGCGGATGGAGACCGCAGGGATCGTCGGGCGCATCTCGGGCCGCGAGAAGAGCCTGTACAGCATCTACCGCAAGATGCGCGACAAGCGCCACTCCTTCGAAGAGGTGTTCGACGTCTTCGCCATTCGCATCATCGTGGACGACATCGACACCTGCTACCGCTCTCTGGGGCTGGTGCACAACCTCTACAAACCGGTCCCGGGACGCTTCAAGGACTACATTGCGATCCCCAAGTCCAACGGCTACCAGTCCCTGCATACCATCCTGTTCGGGCCACAGGGCATTCCCATCGAGATCCAGATCCGCTCCACCGAGATGGACCGCGTAGCCGAAAGCGGCATCGCCGCACACTGGCAGTACAAGGCCGGCAGTGAGTCCTCGCGTACCGCGCAGAGCCGTGCACGCGACTGGTTGAAGGACGTACTGGAGATCCAGAACAGCGTCGGCAACTCCATCGAATTCCTGGAGAACGTGAAGGTCGACCTGTTCCCCGACGAGGTCTACACCTTTACCCCCGGCGGCGACATTCTGGTCCTTCCGCGCGACGCGACCCCGATCGACTTCGCCTATGCCGTGCACTCGGACGTCGGCAACCGCTGCGTGGCCGCCAAGATCGACCGCCAGCTCGCCCCACTGTCCGTACGCCTGCAAAGCGGCCAGACCGTCGAGATCGTCACTTCCCCCGGAGCCCGCCCCAATCCGGCCTGGCTGTCGTTCGTGGTCACCGGAAAGGCCCGCACCGGCATCCGCCATTGCCTGAAATCCATGCAATCGGAGGAGGCGCGCACGCTCGGCGAGCGTCTGCTGGAGAAGGCCCTGGAGACCCTGGACAGCCACCTGTCGCATATCTCGCCAGCGCGGCTGGACCAGATGCTGGACGCGATGCAGCTGGAGGATCTGGATGCACTGCTGATCGATATCGGCCTGGGGAATCGCATGGCGACGCTGGTTGCCCGCCAGATGGTCGGCAAGGACAGTCCGGAACCGGATACCACGGCGGCCACGACCACCCTTGCAGTCAAGGGCACGGAAGGTCTGGTGCTGAGTTACGCGCGCTGCTGCCACCCCATCCCCGGTGATCCCATCATCGGCCAGCTAAGCGCCGGACGCGGGCTGGTGGTACATCGCGAGAATTGCCGCAATGTGCTGCACGAGAGCCGCGAGCGCAGCGATCGAACCATCGCGCTGGAGTGGTCGCACGAGCCGCAGCTCCAGTTCACCGCCGCGGTCCGCACCCGCACCGCTAACCGCCGCGGCGCGCTGGCCGACATGGCCGCGGTCATCGCCGACCACGGCTCCAACATCGAACACATCTCGTTCAACGAGCAGGACGGCCACTCCACCGCGATGACCTTCCTGCTGACCGTAAGCGACCGTCAGCACCTGGCGCAGATTATGCGCGGCCTGCGACGCCTGCCCGACGTTCTCCGCATCTCCCGCCAGCGCGGCTGACCCGCGGCTGGCGGTCCGATCCGCCAGTCGGTGCACGGCCTTCTTGCAGGAGCCCCGGACGCGGGGGAAGATCGGGAAATGATCCTCGACATCCTCAAGGAAACGCTGGGCGTCGCACTCACCGCGGCGCCCTGGCTATTGCTGGGCCTGTTGGCCGCAGGTGCGGTCAAGGCGCTGATGCCGGAGACAGTCCTGCAGCGCTGGCTCGGCGGTTCCGGCCTGGCCGCCACCGCGCGCGCCGCGATGATCGGTGCGCCGTTGCCGCTTTGCTCCTGCGGTGCCATCCCTACCGCGCTGGCCCTGCACCGCGGCGGCGCCGGACGCGGGCCCACCACCGCCTTCCTGATTGGCACCCCCGGCGTAGGCGTGGACTCGCTCGCGATCAGCTACGCCTTACTGGGCCCACTGATGGCCGTGACCCGCGCCCTGGGCGCCATCGTCACCGCTATCACTACGGGTCTTCTGGTCGGGCGCACCCGCGCCGAATCACACGCCCCGGACACAACCGAGGTCGCGCCGGACAACGGCGGCGGTTGTTGCGGGACCGACGACCGGTGCACCCCACCCACAACGCCGGACCGCCTCCCCGCGCGCCTGGCCGCCGGGCTCCACTACGCCTTTCGCGATGTCCTCGACGACATCCGCCTGTGGCTGGTGATCGGCCTGCTGGTCGCCGGCGCCCTGCTCACCCTGGTCCCACCCGCCACACTGGCGGCCTGGGGTTCGGGCCTGCCGGCGATGCTGATGATGGCAATCATCGGCATCCCGATGTACCTCTGCGCGACCGCGGCAACGCCCATCGCCGTGGGTCTGATCGCGGCCGGGGTCTCGCCCGGCACGGTGCTGGTATTCCTTCTGGCCGCGCCGATCACCAGCCTGGCGACCCTGGGCGTGTTCCGCCGCGAACTCGGCACCCCGGCCCTGATCCTCTATCTGACCGGTATCGCGGTCACCACCATCGCACTGGGCCTGGCCCTGGATGCCGGGCTGGCCCGCACCGGGGTGGACGTCGCTACCCAGATGGGGACCGCCGGCGAGCTGCTGCCCGCCTGGCTCGAGTGGACCGCCCTGAGCGTTCTGGTCGTGCTGGCCACACCGATCCTGCGGGGCCCGCTGAACCGCCTGATGCCTCGTCCAAACCCCGGGAGTACATGAATGTCCAACCGTTCCATCGGACTCGACGAGCCGCTTTATCGCTATCTGCTGGACCACTCGCTGCGCGAACCGGCCCTGCTGACTGAACTGCGCAATGAGACCGCGGCCCTGCCCGAGGCAAACATGCAGATCGCCCCGGAACAGGGGCAATATATGGCCCTACTGGCAAAGCTGATGGGTGCGCGGCGCTACCTGGAGATCGGCACCTTCACCGGCTACAGCGCCCTGGCCATCGCCCTGGCCCTGCCGGAGGACGGCGAGATCGTGACCCTGGACAAGAGTGCGGAATGGACCGCCACCGCACGCCGCTATTGGGAACGCGCGGGTGTCGCGGGGCGCATCCGACTCGAACAGGGCGAAGCCCGGGACTCACTACAAGCGCTGGAGGCCGCCGGCGAGGCCGGCACCTTCGACCTGGCCTTCATCGACGCGGACAAGACCGGCTATCCGGGGTATTTCGAACACTGCCTGCGCCTGGTGCGCCCAGGCGGCCTGATCTTGGTCGACAACACCCTGTGGTACGGCACGGTCGCCAACCCCGACGACACCCGCACCGACACGCTCGCGATCCGCGCCTTCAACGAGGCCCTGCACCATGACGATCGCATCGACCTCTCGCTCACCCCCATCGGCGACGGCCTGACCCTTGCCCGCCGCCGCTGAACCCGACGCGGCTCTGGATTCACCACGGAGGACACAGAGAACACGGAGAAGGGACCGTCCAAGGTCAAGGTCAAGGTCAAGGACGATCTACAGGAAGACGCGAAGATTGGAAGATGAAATGGCCAGCCCAGGGACCACCAACGCATTGCTCATTCAGAATTTCTTCCCGTCTTCCCATCTTCCTGTGAATCGCTTTCTTGGGCTCGAAGATTGCCAAGGGCCTCGGGAAACATTACAGGCAGAGGCCGCTTTCGGCGAGGCCGCGGCGACAGATGGCGCGACGCTCCACCGCGCGCACCACCCAGCCCGCCTCCTTCTCCTCCAGTTCCAGGCGGAATTCGTAGGCCTCGACGGCATCATCACGCAGCCCGGTCAGGCGGACCTCCGCGCGTTCCGGCCGCGGCTGGTCGATCTCCAGCCCCGCGTAATCGACGGCCAGGCCGGATTTCCAGCCACTGGCCGCGAACCACTCCATCACTGCTGCACCCGGCATCACCATCGGCTCGAGCGATGGCACCGCCTGGGCCTCGAAGGCTGTCGGCGCGGGTTCCCATCCCTCGGGCAGCCCCGCGGACGCGCCGTCATCATCCGGATCCGGGGTCGACGTAGCGCAACCCGCCAGAAGCAGCGCCAGCACACCCCCTGCAACCTGCCTTCTCCAGTACATCACGTGGACTGCCTCGCAAATGATCCTCTCCCGGGAAACATACCGGACCGCGAAACGTCCTACCATGAGAGATCAACATCATGGGTTTGCCGCCCCGCGGCACCTCGGAGGAACCGACATGAACCTGCTCGAACTGCGCCCCATCCTGCTCGCCGGGCTGTGTGGTCTGATGCTGGCCGCAAGCCCCCTGTATGCCGCCGACCACGATACGCACGCGGGGGACGAACCCACGACCAGCGACGACGCAGATGCAGCGATGGACGACGATGCCACCGCCAGCGAGATGGAGGAGTTGCGCGAATCCTGGGCCGAGACCCGCGAGGAACTCCAGGAAGATGGTGCCGAGGCCGGCGAGGCCACGCGGTCGCGTACCCGCGAGACTCTGGACGCGATGGATCGCGAACTGGATCGCCTGGGCACCAACATCCGTGAGGGCTGGGATGATCTGAGTGATGCCACTCGCGAGCGCCGCGAACGCGCCTACGATGGCCTGGTCGAGGAACGCAACAACCTGGCCGAATGGTCAAGCGACATGCGCGACCGCTCCTCCAGTGCCTGGGGCGGCGTACGCGAAGGGGCCCGCGACGCCTGGGGCGGCATCCGCGACGGCTCGCGCAAGGCGTGGGGCTCGGTACGCGACTCGTTCCGTGGCAGTGACGAACCGGCCGGACAGGCCGAGGAACCGGACCTCCAGGACTGATGCAGCGACCCACTCACTGGCTGGGGGCCGCCATCGTCGTAGCCCTGGCATCCTCCGGGCTGATGGGCTGTGACGGCTTCGGTGCGGCAACGGGGGAGCCGGAACATCTCCAGCGCACGACCGATCCGGAGATCCTGCAGCGCGGGGAACGGCTCTACCAGCAGCACTGCATCGCCTGTCACGGGGAACAGCGTGAAGGGGCCGAGAACTGGCGTCAGCGAAATCCCGACGGCACACTCCCGCCGCCTCCGCTAGACGGCACTGCCCACACCTGGCATCACCCGTACTGGCAGCTAAAGGACATGATCCGCTATGGGGCCGAGGCGCGCGGCGGCGCAATGCCCAGCTTCGAGGACACTCTGTCGGAAGACGACGTCGAAGCCATCATCGCCTGGCTGCAATGGCACTGGCCGGATGAGATCTTCGAGGCCTGGCAGCGCTACGACCGCAATCACCCCACCCAGGAAGACTGGGAAGAGGCGATGGGCGAACCCTGGGTTACACACGGCGAACACGCCCGTTGATGCATCGGGCCCGCACCGACCGTACCATGCGCCCGGAATGACAGGCGGCTCATCTGCGTCCTGTCGATACTGACAGGGAACGCACCCCTCGGGGGAACGGCCGGGAGTGGCCCATGCTTGATGCCTGCCAGCACGACGATGTTCCCGGTTCGCGGGGGTACGCGTGAATCGACGCGCCGAAGACCGCGCGGATGGTGAACTACTCCGCCTGCAAGCTCTCACCGAACAAGAGCGCGAGGCAAGGCGCCATGCGGAGACCCTGGCCGAGAGCAGGCTGCAGGACGTCTACGCCAAGCAGCAGCAGATCGAGCTGCTCAACACCATTGCCTCGACAGCCAACCAGTCCGACTCGATCGCTCATGTCCTGCGCACCGCGCTCTCCGCGATCGGGCGTTTCCTCGACTGGCCGGTAGGCCACGCCTACCTCGCCCGGCATGATGAATACGGCGGCACTAGCGAGCTCAATCCCACCGGCATCTAGCACCTCGCCACCGCAAAACCGTTCACCGCATTTCACCAACGCACCGAGGACCGCGCGTTCCAAGTTGAGGAGGGACTGCCCGGTCGTGTGCTGGCCAACGGCGAGCCCGCCTGGATCGAGGATCTGAACACCGACGGCAATTTCCCGCGTTAACCACAGGCAGCGGCCAGCGATCTGTGTTCCGGGTTTGCCTTCCCGGTGATGGTCAAGGACGAGGTCGCCTGTGTCCTTGAGTTCTTTGCCACCGAGCATCAGCCCACCGACCCCGACCTGCTCTGGCTGATGTGGCAAATCGGGGTGCAGCTTGGCCGCGTGATCGAGCGCAACCGCCACGAGGAACGCCTTCTCCACGACGCCTCGCACGACCAGTTGAGCAGGCTGCCGAATCGCCGGCTGTTTCACGACCGCCTGGCCCATGCCATCACTCGGGCCACCCGCGAGTCCTTCAACCTGTTTGCGGTCCTGTTCGTCGATATCGACCGCTTCAAGACCATCAACGACAGCCTGGGGCACCCGGCGGGGGTCGAATTGCTGGTGCGCGTCGGCCAGCGCCTGCTGAGTGCTTTGCGCCAGGACGACACCGTCTCGCGGCCACAAGGGCCCGCGGCCAATCGCCCGGACGACACCCTCGCCCGCCTAGGGAGACGCTGATGAATCAAACGGTCTGGGGCGATATGCCGCGACGGCGGGCCAGTACCTGGCGCACCACCAGTTTCTCCAGCTCCACGATCACGAACACCAGCATCCCGAACGCCAGGATGCGAATCCAGTCGTCGAGACGAACGGCCGTGGTGCCGAACAACGTGTGCATCACCGGCACGTAGGTGAAGGCCAGCTGCAGCAGGATCAACAATCCAATAGCCAGCCACATCGCACGCGAGCGAAACAGCTCCCCACCCGGCAACACGGGCTGATGAATCAGCCGCAGGTTCAGCAAGTAGAAGGCCTGCCCCGCCACCAGCGTGTTGATTGCGACCGTGCGCGCCACCTCTTCGGACACATCTGGGAGCATCCCCATGTACACGAAATGACCGAAGGTGCCGGCCCACAACAGCAAGGCCACGAAGGGGATGCGCCAGAGCAGGAAGCCGGAGAGAAGCGGCGTATTCGGTGCCCGGGGCGGACGCTGCATCACGCCCGGCTCGGCGCGCTCGAAGGCGAGTGCCATGGCCAACGTCACCGAGGTCACCATATTGACCCACAGGACCTGCACCGGGGTCAGCGGCAGGGCCAGCCCCATCAATATCGCCATCATGATGGTCAATGACTGCCCAGCATTGGTCGGCAGCATGTGCAGGATGGCCTTGCGAATGTTGTCGTAAACCGTGCGGCCCTCCTCAACCGCATGGGCGATGGAGGCGAAGTTGTCGTCCGCCAGCACCATCTCCGAGGCTTCCTTGGCCGCCTCGGTCCCCTTGCCGCCCATCGCTACGCCCACGTCCGCGCGCTTCAGCGCCGGGGCATCGTTCACCCCGTCGCCCGTCATCGCGACCACCCGGCCGTTCTTCTGCAACGCCTGAACGAGCCGCAGCTTGTGCTCCGGCGAGGTCCGCGCGAAGACGTCCGTGCGCTCTGCCAGCGCCGCCAGTTCGCTCTCCTCCAGGCCCTCCAGCTCGTGGCCCGAACGCGCCTTGGCATCACGCCCCAAGCCCAATTGCACGCCGATCGCGCGGGCGGTCGCCAGATGATCGCCGGTGATCATCTTCACATCGATGCCCGCCGCCTGACAGTCGGCCACGGCGCGGATAGCCTCTTCGCGCGGCGGGTCGATAATCCCCAGCAGGGCCAACAGAGTGAACCCGCCGGCCTCGACATCGTCGAAGTTCAGCTCGCGTCGTTCGGTGTCGGTGTCGCGCACCGCGACGGCCAGTAGCCGTTGGCCGCGCGCCGCGACCGCCTCCATCGCGGCGTGCCAGTGATTCGCATCGAGGGCCTCACCGCGTTCGGCACTAACCTGCTGCTGGTCACACAGTTCGAGCACCCGCTCTGGCGCACCCTTCAGGAACACACGTGCATGACCCTCGTGGTCATGATGCAAGGTCGCCATATAGCGGTGATCCGACTCAAACGGAATCACGTCCGTGCGGGGTAGGCGCTCCTCTTCCAGATGGGGGTCCAGACCCGCCTTGCGGGCCAGGGTGATCAGCGCGCCCTCGGTAGGGTCGCCCTCCATGACCCAGTCATCGCCCTGGTGATAGAGCTGCGCGTCGTTGCACAACAACCCCGCACGCAGCACCTCGATCAGGAAGGGGTCCTCGTCCGGATCGATGTCCCGCTCGTCCTCGACGAACCCACCCTGCGGGGCATACCCCACCCCACTGACAAAGATCTCGCGGCTTGCCGTGCGCAGGGTTTGGGCGGTCATCTCGTTACGGGTCAGCGTACCGGTCTTGTCGGAACAGATCGTGGAGACCGAACCCAGGGTCTCGACCGCCGGGAGGCGGCGGATGATGGCATTGCGCCGCGCCATTTTCTGTACCCCGATCGCCAGCGCGATCGTCATGATCGCGGGTAACCCCTCGGGGATGGAGGACACCGCGAGACTCGCGGCCGCAAGGAACATCTCGTCCAGCGGGTAGCTACGCACCCAGTAGCCGAAGGCGAAGGTGGCCATCGCGATCACCACAATCACCGCGGCCAGCCAGCGCCCGAACTGCTCCATTTGCCGGACCAGCGGCGTCTCCAGCCCCTCGACCTCGCCAAGCATGGTGGAGATGCGGCCGATCTCGGTGTACTCGCCAGTCGCCACCACCACGCCCGTGCCGCGGCCGAAGGCCACCAGTGTCCCGGAGAACGCCATCCCACGGCGATCTCCAAGATCGGCCTCCAGCGCGACCTCAGCCGTATCCTTCTCCACGGCCACCGACTCACCCGTCAGCACCGCCTCTTCCAGACGCAGGTTCTTGGTCTCGAACAACCGCAGGTCGGCCGGCACCCGGTCGCCTGCCTGCAGATGCACGACATCCCCAGGCACCAGCTGCTCGGCGGGAATCTCGCGGCGTTCGTCACCCCGAGTCACCAGGGCCCGCGGCGACAGCATGCGTCGAATGGCATCCAGGGCTTTCTCGGCCTTGCCCTCCTGGACAAAACCGATCAGCGTATTGATGAGCACCACGGCGAGGATCACGCCGGTATCCACCCAGTGGCCCAGCAACGCCGTCCCCAGCGCGGCCACCAGCAGAATGTAGATCAGGATATTGTGGAAATGGCGCAGGAAGCGCCGCAGGACACCGGCCCGTTCGGGCGGGCGCAACTGGTTGGGCCCATAGTGCGCCAGACGATCTTCGGCCGTGGCGGCCGTCAGGCCTGAACGCGCGGAATCCCAGTGCTCGAGCGCCTCCTCCGCAGTCCGGCTGTGCCATGCGGGGGCTTCACGGGTTTCGCCCGAGTCGGTGGGTTCAGAGGTCTCGGCCATGGGCAACGCCCTGCTGTGTCAACGTCGCCCTATCGTCACCCGGCACCCGAGGGGCGGCAAGCCCTCTCTGGTGCCGGGCGTGCCGAAGGATCAGAATTGCATTCCGACCTTGCCCATTACGCGCATATTGTCGGCATCGGCGCGGCGACCATCGAAGCGATCGCTCTCGGTGAACTGGTAACGCGCCTCCAGCCCCAGAAACCACTGACGATCCAGCTGGTACTTCAGGCTACCCCCCACCTGGGCCGCCCAAAGGCCATTGGTATCGTCGTCCAGCTTCGCACGCACGTAACCGATACCCGGACCAAAGCCCAGCGACAGGCGTTCGTTCGGTTCGAACATCCAGTGGCTGTTCACCTCGGCGCTGGTCATCTTCAGCGGGTTATCACTGTAGCGGCTCACGCTGAGGTGATGCCGCAGCACGCCGGTGGCCGGCTGGAACAGCTGGCAATTCGCCCCGATCTCGACCCCGTAGGCCGCGTCGGAACTGACACCGGACAGATCCGGCGAAACCACACCGCCCAGTAGCGCGACACTGGGTTCCATGCCGCGCTCCACCGCACTCGCCTGCACGAACGGCGCCAGCGCCAAAGCGCCCAGTACCAGCGTCGACAGCGTCTTCTTGTACACCATTGCGCACCTCCGATTGGTCATCTATTAGCGAACCCTGATGATAGATCAGAGCGGCGTGATGTTCATCACAACCACCAGCGTTTGGTGAACCTGGCATGGAATTTTTTTCCGGTCGTCTGCATCCTCCGCGTAGGGCTACCCCGACATTCCCTTGAAAAAAATTGGAAATTCGAGGGAACCCTCGGTGCTCCAAGGCCTCGAAAATGATGATCCCGCCGAATCCGACGGGTGATTCTACGTAGTACTCAGAAGACCACAAATCAAAAAACCAACCTGCAAACGGAGGACTCATGTCCGACAAACCGAATGCGAACCGTCGAAAATTCCTGCGTCAGGCGTCCGCTGCCGTAGCCGCCATCCCGGTCGTCAGCCTCGTTGGCATGTCCAACGCCAAGGCGGAGGAACAGGCCGAAGATGGTCATGCCCACAGCTACGTGAACAACGCCGCCGACGCCGACCATGCCGATTACTCGGATGGCGAAAAATGCAAGAACTGCGCATTCTGGGGTGGCGGTGACTCCGAATGGGGCCAGTGTTTCCACGCCGACTTCCAGGGCGTGCAGGTCAACGCCGAAGGTTGGTGTGACGAGTACGTATCGTCCTAAGTCCGACGTTCCCGTCCGGCCCGGCTTCCTCCGGGCCGGACGCCTTACCTCCCGCCCCTGAACCCCACTGCAACTTGCATCCCCGCCACCCCACCCCGCAAGCTACGCCTTTGATCTCGTAATACGGCTTCGGCTAGTGCCGAGAATGGCCGAAAGGAAGCTGCGTGTCTGACCGCCCACCTCGACCGCCCTGCAGCGCTTCCGCTAACGCGAGAGCCGGTCACTGATGGACCTGTCGACGACTGGCTTCACCGTCCTGTATCTGGTCTACGGTCTGGCGTTCTTTTCGCTGGGCGTCGTTGCCCTGGTGCTGCCGCGAGGCGATGGTACCCTACCGTTTGCCCATCATTTCTGGCTGCTGGCCCTGTTCGGGCTCATCCATGGCAGCTACGAGTTCCTGCAGGCAGCGGGCTTCCACTATTCGTGGGCGCGCGCGCCCTGGCTTAATGCCACCTGGCAACTCGTCTCGTTCCTGCCCCTTCTCGAGTTCGGGCGGCGCGCCCTGAACATGGGCCAGCGGCGTATTCAGCTGGATGCCTTGTTGGTGTACCCGGTCATCGTCGTCGGGCTCATCCTGATGCTCGGGGTGGCGGAAGCCCCCTCGCGTGGCCTCGCCAACGGAGGGCGCTACCTGGTGGGCGTCCCCGGCGCGCTGCTGACCGGCCTGGCCTTCTGGTCCCTGCTGCGCCTGCCCGCTCGGCGGAGCACCAAGGGACCCGGTGATCACGCCCACCATTACCCCGCCCTGGCCACACTGGCCGTGGCTTTCCTCGGCTACGCCCTGGTCACACCATTTCCGGGCACGGTCGACTCCGCCCTCCCGGGCTGGCTGCCGACCCATGGCGATGTGCTGCAGACGATCGGGCTACCGGTGCAAATGCTGCGCATGTTTGCGGCCGTTATCGCCGTTATCGCGCTCGTGTCCCTGACCCGCTCACTAGGAGCCCAGCAGAGCGACGACCTGCTGCGCGTCCTCGATACCCTTAACGGCTTTGTCTATCGCTCCCGCAACAACCCGGACTGGGATGTGATCAACGTCGAGGGTTCCCTGGAGGAACTCACCGGCTACTCGCGTGAAAGGTTCTTTGCGGAGCGCCTCACCTTCAACGATCTGGTGCACCCCGATGATCGCGACCGAGTCTGGCACGAGGTCTCCGAGGGATTGCAACGGAACGGCCAGTACCAGATCCAGTGGCGTCTGATCGGACACAATGGCAGGCACCGCTGGGTGTTCGAGCGCGGCGCCGGGGTCTTCGACGATCGCGGGCGCCTGCGGTACCTGCAGGGGCATGTCATCGATGCCGACGAACTGGTCACCACTGGCGAGACCCTGCGGGCCCGGACCAACGAACTGGAGTCCTTTCGCTCGACCCTCGACCTGACCCTGGATGCGGTGTTCCTGTTCGACGTCGAGACCTTGCGCTTTATCTACGTGAACCAGGGCGCGGTAGACCAGACCGGCATCCCGCGCGAGGAACTGCTCGAACTCCACCCCCATGACATCAAGCCGGACTACCCCGAGACGCGCTTTCGTCGGCTGATCGAGCCCCTGCGCCGCGGCGAGCGCGACCAGTTCCGCTTCGAGACCACCCATCTCCATCGGGACGGCTTCGAGGTGCCAGTCGAGATATCCCTGCAACTCGTGGCCCCGCGCGGCGAGACAGCACGCTACGTGGCGATCTCGCACGACATCACCCAGCGCAAGCGCAACGAGGAGGCCCTGCTCCGGGCCCTGTCCGAGCTGGAAGCGTCGCGCGACGAGCAGACGCGCCTACTGGATCTGACCCGGAACGAACAGGGGCGCATGGCCGCACTGCTCTCGGCCATGAGCGTCGGCATCCTGTTCGAGGATCGCGAGGGCCGGGTGGAATACGTCAACCCGGCCTTCCGGCGCATGTGGGCGATTGGCAGCGAGGTGGAACTGGTGGGTCGTCCCTCGCGCGAGGTGCTGGAACATTCCACCCACCGCTTCGCACGGCCGGATCACGCCTCGCGCCACGTGCTGCACGTGCTGGATACCCACGAGATCAGCGAACGCTTCGAGGTCGACCTGTACGACGGGCGCATCCTGACCCAGGTCTCCTACCCCGTCCACGACACCGACGAGCGTTCCATCGGCCGACTGTGGCTGTACGAGGACGTGACCCACGAGCGCCAGACCGCTCAGCAACTAGTCTACCTCGCCGAGCACGACGCGCTGACCGGCCTGTACAACCGCCATCACTTCCAGAAACGCCTGGAACACGTGATCCACAGCGAGTGGCGGCGCAACGGGCGCTTCGCCCTGCTGTACTTCGATCTCGACGAGTTCAAGACCATCAACGACACCTTCGGCCACCGGGCTGGGGATACCGTGCTGGTACGCGCCGCCGGCGAGATCGCCGCGCTGGTACGCAGTCAGGACATCTTTGCCCGCCTGGGTGGCGACGAGTTCGCGATCTTGGTCGATCGCGAGTCGGAGCGGGAGCCGATCGAACTGGCCGAACGCGTGGGCCGCGCGATCTCGGCGATCCCGTTCCGCTTCCGCGGCCAGAACTACCGGCTCACCGCCAGCATCGGCATCGCCCACTTTCCGGAGCATGGCGACAACGTCGAGGACCTGGTGGCCCACGCCGACACCGCGATGTACCAGGCGAAGGATCTGGGCAAGAATACTTGGGCGGTGTTCGACCGTAGCCGCAACACCGCCGAGCACATGCTGGAACGGATGTCCTGGAGCCAGCGCATCGGCACCGCGCTGGAGCAGGATCACTTCGAATTGCATTACCAGGGGATCTACGCAGTCGGCGATGGCCACCTGCACCACATGGAGGCCCTGGTACGCATGCGCGACCCGGCTTCCCCGGATGAGATCACCATGCCTGGCCAGTTCATACCGATTGCCGAGAAGACCGGGCAGATCCTCGACATCGACCGCTGGGTGATCCGCGAGAGCATCCATCGGCTGGCCGGGGGTCCGACCATCCCCGGGATCGCGATCAACATCTCCGGGCGCAGCTTCGACGAACCGGGACTGCCGCACTACATCAGCCACCAGCTAGAACAGCAGGGGGTCGAACCGCGACGACTGATCATCGAACTGACCGAGACCGCCGCGGTCTCCGAGATGCAGGATGCCCAGCGCTTCATCGAGGCGTTGCAGCACACCGGCTGCACCGTCTGCCTGGACGACTTCGGCTCCGGGTTCTCTACCTTCGCCTACCTCAAGTACCTGGGCGTACAGATCCTGAAGATCGACGGCCTGTTCGTGCGTGACCTGCCCAACAACCGCGACAACCAGGCCTTCATCCGCGCGATGGTCGACGTCGCCCGTGGCCTCGACAAGCAGACCGTCGCCGAGTGCGTGGAAGACGGCCCGACCCTGGAGATGCTGGCCGAACTGGGCGTGGACATGGCCCAGGGCTACCACCTGCACCGCCCGTCACTGGAGCTCCCCGCGGTCACCACCTGAACCGAGGCACACGATGCCGTCAGTCCGTAATCGACAAGGACTCGTCCAGGCCGTATTCCGGCGCCTAGAAACGGAAACCCACCGCCGCTGGGGCGGCGCGGAACACGCCGCGGGCCCGGCTCCATCCCTGTTCGCGCACCCGCGGCCCGCCCCCACCCCGTCGCTACGAACCCGGCAAGCCACAGCGCGCGCAGTCGGGCCATACCGACCCGCGTGTCCGGGGCCGCCTCCACCGCCATCACCAGGGACGCGGGCAGCAGCTCGCGCCAGTCGCCGCTTTCGAAGGCCCCCGGCAGCAGGTCCTCGTCGATGATCTACACGAAGTCCGGCACCGGATCGGAGCCGGTACGTTCCGCCAATTGAATCAGCGCCCCCGCCTCATCGGTATAACCGGACAGAGCGAAGCCGCACAGGTGGTGGTCGACGATGTCGTGCACGAACACCGAGGTCGGGATGCGCTCGCCGGTATACGGGGTCGCCGCGATAACGTCCGCGCCACGCCCCGGCAAATCCAGCTTCCAGCCAGGCACGCCAAAGCCATCCTCCCAGGTGTCCGCGTACTCCGCGGGAATGGATACGCCGGCGGCGTCAGTCGCTTCATGCATGTCGGGAATTCGGGACATCGACGTGTACCCTCCTGGACGATCGCCTCTTGCACTTTACTGACCGGTCAACTATAGTGCAAAGACATGACAACGTACCCGACCCCAACCCCGACCCACCGGACCCGCGGCGACAGCCGCGACGCACTCCTGACGGCCGCGCGCGAACTGATCGTTGGTCGCAGCTACAGCGCCGTCGGCATCGCGGAGATTTGTGCCCATGCCGGCGTGCGCAAGGGCAGCCTGTACCACTTCTTCCCCGGCAAGGAGGCGCTCACCCTGGCGATGCTGGACGCCCTCTACGCGGACTTCGAGCGCGAAGTGTTGATCCCGGGGCTTGCCGGCGCCAACGGCCTGCACGCCCGGATCGAGGCGTTCGTCCATGCGATCCACGCCTTCGAGGCCCGCATGCAGGCGGAATCCGGTCAACTGCCCGGCTGTCCCTTCGGCAACCTGGCCGTGGAGATGGGGACCCACAATCCGACCCTGCGCCAAGCGATCCGGGGGCACCTCGATGCCGTCGCCGCCCATTTCCGCTCGGTGCTGGACGAGGCCGTGCAGGACGGCGAACTGCCCGGCGATACCAACACCGAGACGCTGGCCGAGCAGTGGCTGGCCCTGATGGAAGGGATCCTGGTGATGGCCAAGGCCGACCAGGACCCGGCGACGGTCCTGCGCCTGGGCCCGGCGCTGGTCACACTCCTGACCCACTCGCCCCCGGAGGGACCCCATGAACGATGAACGCTTCCCCCTGCACGACGCCGCCAGCGCCCCGGAGGCGCAAGCCGTCTTCGACCGAGCCGAACAGACCTTCGGCATGGTCCCCAACCTGATCCGCAAGA
The DNA here is from genome assembly GCF_000745395.1 of Thioalkalivibrio sp. ALJ1. NCBI lineage: Bacteria > Pseudomonadati > Pseudomonadota > Gammaproteobacteria > Chromatiales > Ectothiorhodospiraceae > Thioalkalivibrio > Thioalkalivibrio sp. ALJ1. The sequence goes on from NZ_KN050684.1 coordinate 196,384, forward strand.
TGGCCAGTGCCCCGGGCCTGGCCGAGGTCTACCTGGCGCTCAACAACCTGCTGCAGAAGACGTCGCTGAGCCCCACCGAACAGGACGTCCTGGTGCTGACCGTCAGTCGCTACCACGGATGCGACTACTGCATGGCCGCCCACAGCATGACCGGCCGCATGACCGGCGTACCCGACGACGTCATCGCCGCGCTGCGCTAGGGGGACGCTGATTCAATCGCGCGTCCGCGTTGGTGCCCCCTGTTTTCCGAGACAAGGCGCGTCGCGCAGCAGGTAGTGGTTCTACCCGCAAGTGGCGTAACGCAAGATCGGGGAACAGGGGCACCAACCCCACAAGCCATTGAACGCAGGGGCTCGGCCGCCCGTTGTTGATTAAAAACGGGCGCGCGCACAGCGTTGCGGCTCCCTTGTGCAGAATGGCTGCACCGCAGTCACCGCGCCTTGTTCGCACGCAAAAGCAACTCGAGCGCGGACGTGCGATTCAATCAGCGCCTCCCTAGGACCGCGCGATCGAGGAACCCAGATTGGAGGCCCTGCGCCAGTTCGCCCGCGCCATGCTCGAACAGCGCGGCTGGGTCGACGAACCCACCCAGCAGTCCTTCCTGGACGCCGGACATACCGCCGCGCAGATGCTGGAGGTCATCCTGGCGATCGGCCTGAAGACGCTGTCCAACTACACCAACCACATCGCCGGCACCCCGGTCGACGCGCCCATGGCCAACGAACGCTGGAGCGCAACCGCGCGTTGACCGCGCATGCCGTAGCCGATAATGCGATTGCGGCATGCACCGCGCAGCGGCAAGGTAGGGCCTCGCTCCCGACCGCCAGCCCGCCTGCATGCCGCCACGCTCGCGCATCCTCCTGCTCTCCGCCTACCGGGCCGACAGTCACGCCGCCTGGGTCGACTGGCTGACCACGACCTTCGGTCAATTCGACTGGGAGGTGCTGGAACTGCCCGGGCGGCATTTCCGCTGGCGCATCCGCGGCAACCCGATCTCCTGGCTGGACCGGCTCGCGGGTGTGGAGGCCGATGCGGTCATCACCACCTCGATGGTGGACCTGGCCACCTTGCGCGGCCTGCATCCACCGCTTGCCAGGCCACCCACGCTGTACTACGTGCACGAGAACCAGTTCGCCTACCCGGTCGGACGCGACCAGGTGGATTCGGTGGACCCCCAGATGGTGCAGATCTACGCGGCACTGGCGGCGGACCGCGTGGCCTTCAACTCTGCGTTCAACCGCGACTCGTTCCTGGACGGCATAGACGCCCTGCTCGCGCGGATGCCGGATCATGTCCCCGGCGGCCTGCGGACCCGACTCCAGGCACGCAGCGACGTCCTGCCCGTCCCGGTCGCGCGACCCGCCCCGGCGGGCACCGCGCGCGACCCGGGCCTGATCCTGTGGAATCACCGCTGGGAGTACGACAAGGCACCGGAGGTGTTCACCGAGGCGCTGCTACGGCTGCGGGAGGCCGGCGTGGACTTCCGGCTCGCCCTGCTGGGGGCGCGGCCCGCGCAGGCCCCCGAGGCCCTGCAACGACTGCGCGCCACCCTCGGGGACCGCATCGTGGCGGATGGCAAGCTGCCTCGGCGGGAATACGAAGACCTGCTGGGCCGCGCGGGCATCGCCGTCAGCACTGCCTTGCACGAGTTCCAGGGACTGGCCGTACTGGAGGCCACGGCCGCCGGGGCCACGCCACTGGTCCCGGACGCCCTGGCCTACCGCGAGCAGTATCCCGACACCTGCCGCTATCCCGCCGGCGATGGCGCGGCCCTGACCGACCGTCTGCGGCATTGGCTGCAACAGGGCACGCCGCCGGCACCGGACGTGCGCGCCTGGCTGCCGGCTCGGCTGGAACCGCGCTGGCAGCAGGCGCTGGATGCACTGGTGGCGGGCAACGCCCGCCGGCCCGGGATCAGTCGCGCCTGACCACGATCCGGTCGGAAGGGAGCTCGTCCTCGGCCACGAAGACCGGGCGGATCACATCGCGGTAGTTGCGGATACGCTGCACGTAGTACACCGGCTGGTAGCCGCGGGCGTAGCCGAAGCGCAGGTTCTGGTAGTAGCGCTCTTCGGTCAGCAGCGGCAGGGTCTCGCGCATGTCGGCCCAGCGATCCGGATCGCGGCCCAGCTCGCGCGCCAGCCGGCGCGCATCCAGCAGGTGCCCGCGACCGATGTTGTAGGCCGCCAGCGCCAGGTAGGTGCGGTCGGGCTCGTCAATGTCGTCGGGCAACAGTTCGTGTTGGCGCTGTAGGTAGCGCGCCCCGCCGTCGATGCTCTGCACCGGGTCCAGGCGATCCACTCCCAGGGACTCGGCCGTGCGCTGCGTCAGCATCATCATGCCGCGTACACCGGTGGGGCTGCGCGCCTCCGGATCCCAGTGCGACTCCTGGTAGGCCAGGGCCGCCAGCAGATCGGCTGGTAGATCGGTGCTTTCGGCCGCTTCCTCGAAATACGACTGGAACTGCGGCAGGCGGTCCTCGATGCGGCGGTTGAGCGCCCGCAGGTCGACAAAATCGAACTGATCGATGTAGGCGTAGTAGCGCTCGTCCACGAGTTCGCGCAGTTCCCGGCCGCCATCACTCTGCATCCAGTCGCCCGCAAGTTCGGCCAGGGCCACCTGGTCCGGCTGCACGTACCAGCCCAGGGTGCGCGGCTCGGACAGGTCAAAGGCGATGTCGAGATGCGGGAAGGAGCGACGGTTGTAGCGCACGATATGCGAATCGGCCACGGTGCAGTCGATCTCCTGCCGGGCGACCTGCGCCATCAGCCGCTCAGTACCGATCTCGCGGACCTCGAACCCGGCCGAATCCGGAAGCGCCTCCTCCAGGGTCTCCACGTAGCTGCTGCCGGCCGAGACCACCAGGTCGACCGACCCCAGGTCGTCCGCCGATTCGGGCATGGCATCGAAGTCGCGATGGCAGACCACCTGCTCGGTGATCTCCATGTACTCGGGGCCGCGCCGGAAGCGCTCGTCGCGCGAGGCGAGATGGGTCAGCCCGGCCGCGGCCATATGCGCCCCGCCGGAGGCCAGCGCCTCGAGCACACCGGAGACCGATTCGGCCATGACCCACTCCACCTGCCAGCCATGCGCCTGGGCAAAGCCCTCGACCAGGTCATGCTCCGTGCCCGCCGCTTCCAGATGCTGGTCAAAGTACCAGGTGGTGGGCGCATTGCGGGTCACCACGCGCAGCGTGCCGGTCTTCTCCACCGGCGCCAGCCGCTCGCCGGCGCTGGCGTTCGAGACCATCGAGTCGGATTGCCCCTCCTCGGCGCCACAACCCGCGAGCAGCGCCAGCAGCGCGGCAGGCAGCAGCGCGCGGAATTGTCCGCGGGGTGACGGGCGCCAGCCCGCGGCGCGGCGATGATTCGGTTCATGCATTCCGGTTTCCTTCCCGTCGACAGGCCGCGCGGATTGGCTGACCCCGTCCATGACGGATCCATGAATGTCCGATACAGAGACTAGGGTTTTGCGGAATGGTTCTCAAAAATACCCACGACGAAGGGGTTGCCATCCCTTGCGGAGGCCACCGCTGATGGGCGGCCCAGCCGCGTGCCCTGTACAGTCGAAGCCTACGCCACCGTGCGATTCGGGGAACGCAGCGACCTCGGCACACTCCAATACTCCGTTACCCGCAAGGAGCGCGACATCATGGCCGTCGAATCCCTTCTCCTCCTCCTGCTCATCGGCGGCATCGCCGGCTGGCTCGCCGGGCTGCTGGTGCACGGCTCCGGGCAGGGCATCCTGCTCAATATCGTGGTCGGCGTGATCGGGGCCTTCCTCGGCGGCTGGCTGTTCACCCAGCTCGGGGTCCAGGCCGGCGGGCTGATCGGCAGCCTTGCCGCCGCGACACTCGGGGCCGTGCTGCTGCTCGGCCTGTTGCGACTGATCAAAAGAGCCTGATCCATCCACCTTCTCAGGGAGACACCATGATTCAGATCCTCGGCATCATCCTGCTGGTTGGCGGCCTGATCGCCGTCGTCGTCGGCGCCCAGGATGCCTTTGGCATGCGCGAACGCGCCGCCCGCCTGTTCCTCGGGCGGTTTACGCAACGCACGCTTGCATTACTAATCGGCGGAGGCCTCGCCGCCGTGGTCGGGCTTATCCTGCTGACCTGAAAAGTCTGTGACGTGGTTGGCGTAAGCCACTCGAACCGGTAGTGTCCGGCTCGGGGCGGCACAGGCCAGCCAATGGTTCCGCGGCTGCCCCTAAAAACAATAAATAGGGGGAGACCGCATGACCATGAAACCGTCGCGCCGCCTGGCGCTCACCGCCGCCGTCAGCACCGTCCTGTTCGCCACACCTACGACCCTGCTGGCCGCCGGTTTCTACATCCAGGAACAGGGCGTCTCCGGCCTCGGCCGTGCCTATGCCGGGGAGGCCGCCATCGCCTCCGACGCCAGCACCATCTACTTCAATCCGGCCGGCATGACCCGCCTGGAACGCAACGAGGTGCAGGCGGGGGTGCATCTGCTGATCCCCAACGCCGAGGTCAACCAGCGCAACACCCAGATCCCCGGCCGCGACAGCGGAAACCCCTACGACCCGACCCCGGTGCCCAACCTGTACTGGGCGGAACAGTACTCCGACCGCGTCTGGCTGGGCTTTGGCCTGAGCGCCCCGTTCGGCCTGAAGAACGAATACAACGATGACTTCTTCGCCCGCTACGACTCGCTGGAATCCGATCTGCGCGTGCTGAACCTGCAGCCCAGCATCGCCTTCGATCTGACCGACCGGATCTCCATCGGTGGCGGCCTCGACCTCCAGTACGCCGACGCCACCCTGCGCAGTGCCACGCCGGACCCGACCGGGCCCAATCCGGACACCGATGGCGAATTCGAGCTCGAAGGCGACAACTGGGATGTCGGCTTCAATATCGGGATGCTATTTGACCTGACGGACAACACCCGCCTCGGTATTCATTACCGCGATGGAATCTCGCACACGCTTCAGGGCACTGCTACCGCAACACTCTCTACGAACGACCCCAACCGAGCAGTCGTTGGCGACACGATCGTGCAAGGTGGACAAGCAGGTCTGAAGCTTCCAGACATTGCCTCGATCGGCATCCGCCATCGCTTCAACGACCGCTGGACCGGGCTCGCGCAATACACCTGGTTCAACTGGTCGAACTTCGACGAAATCCGCATTGAGCTCGCAACCGGCGACCAGGTACTGGAACAGAACTACAACAACAGCTATGCCCTTGCGGTGGGGGCCGAATACGAGATGAACCCGCGCTGGACCCTGCGCGGCGGCATCCAGTACGACCAAACCCCCACCCAGACCGACGGGCGCAGCACGCGTACCCCGGATGGCGACCGCACGTGGTTCTCCTTCGGCGCCAGCTATGCCAGCAGCGACCGCCTGACCTTCGACCTCGGCTACAGCTACATCCACATCGAAAGCGAGGACGTGGACATCACGCGCAGCTTCAATGGGACCGACATCAACATGCAGGGCACGACCAAGGGTCATGTGCACGTCCTCTCGGCCGCTATGCGCTATCACTTCTAGAACCCCATAGGCCGGGGAAATCTCGCCCCGGCCTATTCGTCCCGCAACGGCACTCCGCAGACCGTCACCAACGCCCGGCGATCCGCCGCGCTTAAGTCCCGGCGCCCCGCATTGGCCGGACCCAGCATCGAATGCATCACGGCCGCCGGATCATCGACGTGGCCAATCCCCAGTGCGTGCCCCAGTTCGTGCGCCAGCGTAAGACGCAACTCGTCCGCGTCACTGGCCTTGAACACCGTGATCGACCGCCGTGCCCCCTGTTGCTCATAAACCGCCATATCGAAGCTTCCGGTCGCACTGACCTCTCGGTTCAACATCGCGACCTGCTCGTTAAACCCCTCGATCGCGCGCCCCAGTTCGCGGATCTCGCGGTTCAATTCGCCGCGGCGACGTTCCAGGGCCTCGCGGCGTTGCTCCAAGCCGTGCCGATCCGCGTCCAGCGCGGCGCGTTCGCGCTCCAGTCGATCACGATTAGCCGCGCTGTGCTCCATGCGCCCCGCGTTCCAGGCCGCTACCGCCTGTTCGTGTTCGCGCTGACGCGCCTGATAGGCCTCCAATCGCCGCTGATAGCTCGCAGAATCGCTTTCCAACGCCGAGCGCCACTGGTCCAGGCGCTCCTCTCGCGCCGCGATGCGGGCCTGCAGGCTGTCCAGTTCCTGGCGGGTTCGATCCCGCGTTTCGGCCGTCGCCTGGCGCTGGTCAAAAACCAGGCGCACCGGCATCCCCTCGCCATCGCGCTGCCGGAAAAGCTCGGCATCCGTCTGCGAATCCCACATCGTGACCGCTGCGTCCAGGGCGGCCTGAACCGCCTCCGGTTCCAGCCGAAAGCGGGGGTCGACCGCCTCAAGATGCAGGGTCAGTGGCACCTGGCACTCGGAGGCCACCATGTACCCGGCAACACCGCCCGGCCAATCGCCCTCCTGCCAGACCAGGCCGCCCAGCGCCAAGGCGCCCACGCCTCCCACCAGCCACAACGGTAGTGCCATCACACGTCCTCAATTGTTATCCACAAGGTGCCACCCAGCCGCCGCGAGGACCAGTGTTTGCCCCTTCGTGGCGCGCGAGGCACCATTGAGGCACGGCTCACGACACGCTTCAATCAGGAGACCATCATGATGCGCGCCCTTTTCGCGGCCCTGCCGCTCATTGCATTGCCCTTCGCCACCCAGGCCGAGACCCCGAACATCCAGCCCGGCCTGTGGGAGAACCAGAACACCATGATTATGGAAGGCATGGGCAACATGCCCGACCAGACCGAGACCACCACCGAGTGCGTCACTCAGGAAGACATCGACCAGGGCGAGAGCATCATCGAGCCCCCCGAGGGCTGCTCCATGGACCAGATGGACATGAGCGCCGACCGCATGGACTACACCATGGTCTGCACCGACCCTCAGGGCGGGCAAATGCAGATGGAGGGCAGCATGCGTTTCATGGGCGATCGCGCCGAGGGCGAAATGACCAGCGAGATGGATACGCCCATGGGCACGGTGAACGTCCGCATGGAAATGCGCGGCGAACGCATCGGCGACTGCTGACCCCCGCGTTCACCACGCGCCCGCAAAGTCGCTAACAGGAAGATGGGAAGGCTGGAAGGTAGACCCATTGGCGGGCTGGGGCGGACCACGACCCACCAAGGCATTTCTTCCAGACTTCCCGTCTTCCTGTAAACCTCTCTTAGGTTGCGTCAGTGGCGGCCGTGAGGCCGTAACGGCCCTGGCCGGGCGTTTTCAGGTGTGGCGCCAGAGGAGGATCTGGTTATTGACCGGGAGATCGATGATGGCCTCGCGCTGAAGGCCGTGGGCCGATGCGAGGCTGTCCAGGTCGGCACGATCGCGTACGCCCATGCCGGGGTCCTGCGTTCGCAAGGCGTGATCGAAGCGGGCGTTGGATTCCGCGGTATGCACCCCATCGTGGGCAAAGGGCCCGTACAGGGCAAATAGGCCGCCCGGCGCCAATATCCGCGCCACACCGGCAAACATCACCTCCACTGCAGGCCAGTGCATGATGTGCACGGTATTCGCGCTGTACACATACTCGAACGGCCCCTCCGGCCAGGTATCCAGCCGCACGTCCAGCGGTATCGGAGCGCGCAAGTTGGGCAGCGCGGCATCGCGGCGCCAGGCCTCCACGCCCGGCAGGTTGTCCGCGACATCGCTGGGGCACCAATCAAGGTGCGGCAGCGCCGCGGCAAAGTGCACCGCATGCTGCCCGGTGCCAGCACCGATCTCGAGCACCCGGCCATGGGCGAGAAACTGTTCCCGCAACACGGCGAGGATGGGTGCGCGGTTCTGTTCCGCGGCTGGGGCATAGGGCTTTTCGGAGGCCATCGCAAGAATCCGTCAGGGCAAGAAGGGCCCAATTCTGGACGCTCCGGAATACGGCTGCCATGATCGAGAGACATCCTTGGTTCAGGCCAACTCCATGACCCCTCGCCCCCGACTGTTTCTGTCCGCACTGTTCACCCTCTTGCTGGCCGTCGGCAGCGAGGTTCTGGCCCGCGACATGGCAACCGATCCGGAGCGCTTGCTGCCGGTGGAGCTGGCCACCGTCGGGATCGACGCCGGGAGTGGCGCCGCGATTGCCCTGCTGCGCCAACCCGCCTCCGGCGAGGTTGTGCCCATCGTGATCGGTACGGATCAGGCCCGTGCGATCCTGCTGGCCATGCATGAGGTCCCGTTGTCCCGGCCACAGACGCACGACTTGATGATCGACCTGATAGAGCAACTGGATGCCCGTCTAGAACGAGTAATCGTGGACGGCCTGGAAAACGGGACCTACCTCGGATGGCTGGAGATTCGGGTCGCCGGGGAAGAGGAACCGCGGCGAATTGATACCCGGCCCAGTGACGCATTGGCGCTGGCCGTGCGCAGTGGGGCGTCGATCCACGTTGCCCCGGAGATCCTCGAGGCCGATGTGCCGTTCGACTACACCCCACCGGGCGATGACGAGGTCGTAACCGCTCTGGGCATCACCGTCGTGGAGGCCCGCGACGATTTGCGCGAGGCCCTGCAACTTCCGGATGAGCCCGGTGTGCTGGTCAGCCGCGCGGTGGGCCGCGCCGCCACGGCGGGGATCACCCAAGGGGCGCTGATACTGGAGGTCAACGACCGGACGCCGGAGACCCCGATGGACTTCCTGGAAGCGGTGTCGGCAACGCCGGAAGGCGAAGAAGCCACGATCCGCTACTGGCTGGACGGAGAAACGCGGACCATCACCCTGCCCACCGATGTCCCCACGATTGAGGAATCGGACGACGCCCTGAGCGTCTGAGGTTATCTCAATCAATCATCAGCTGCGGCGAACATCAGCTGCGGGCCGGAAGCCGCGGGCGCAGCCAGTCGAGGGCAGCAGTGGTTGCCGGATCGTGGGCGGCGGGTGGCGTACCCGGTTGCAGGTCTTCGAGGACCTGTCCGGCGAGCTGCTTGCCCAGCTCGACGCCCCACTGGTCAAAGGCATTGATGCCCCACAGCGTCGCCAGCACGTAGATCTTGTGCTCGAACAGCGCAATCAGTGCGCCCAGCGTCGCCGGGTCGAGCTGCTCCAGCAGGATCAAAGTGCTGGGCCGGTTGCCGGGGAAGGTTCGATGCGGCGCCAGCGCCTCGATCACCTCGGGCGGCTGACCGGCGGCGGCCATCTCCGCACGCACCTCCGCCTCCGTCCGGCCCAGGGCCAGTGCCTCGGTCTGCGCAATCAGGTTCGCGATCAGCAACGGGTGCTGGTCCGGCAGGTCATGCGCCGGGCGGGCGACCCCGATGAACTCGGCAGGGATAAAACGCGTGCCCTGGTGCAGCAGCTGGAAGAAGGCATGCTGGCCGTCGGTGCCCACTGCGCCCCAGACCACCGCCCCGGTGTCATCGGGCACCACGTCACCACCGAGCCCCACGCGTTTACCCAAGCTCTCCATCTCCGCCTGCTGCAGGTACGGCGGCAGCAACGACAGGCGTTCGTCATAAGGCAGCACGGCCCGCGACTGGGCACCCAGCAGATTCTGGTTCCACAGGTCCACGAGGGCCATGCGTACCGCGGCATTGGTGGCCACGGGGGCGTGACGCACGTGCTCGTCCATGGCGTGCGCGCCGCCGAGGAAGACACGAAAGCCGTCCATCCCCAGCAGCAAGGCCACCGACAGTCCGATGGTGGACCACACCGAATAGCGGCCACCGACCCAGTCCCAGAAACCGAACATGTTGTCGGGGTCGATGCCGAACTCGACCACCCGATCGCGTGCGGTGGACACCGCTACAAAATGCTGCGCGATGGCCTGTTCGTCCGGCGCATGCCGCAGTAGCCAGGCGCGGGCGGCGCGGGCATTGGTCAGGGTTTCGAGGGTGCCGAAGGTCTTGGAGGCGACGATAAAGAGGGTCGTCTCGGGGTCGGCCTCGCGCAGCACGGCAGAGAGGGCGGCGCCGTCCACGTTGGAGACAAACTGCACGGCCAATGGCGCACCCTCGGCCGTGGCCTGCGCGTGTGGCGCGAGCGCCCGACAAACCATGCGCGGGCCCAGATCGGACCCCCCGATGCCAATATTCACCACCCGCCGGATCGGCTGACCGCTGTACCCGCGGTGCGTGCCGTCATGGATACGCTGTACAAAGCCCGCCACCCGATCGAGCTCCGCATGCACCTGCGGCACCACATCCTCGCCTTCCACCTCGCAGCGGGCCTCGCGCGGCAGACGCAGGGCCGTATGCAGGGCCGCCCGACCTTCGGTGGTGTTGACCCGTTCCCCCGCGAACAGGGCCCGCAGGGCCTCCGGTACCTCGCTGGCCGCGGCGCGCTCGAACAGCGCCTCCCAGGCCGCGGCATCCAGACGCTGACGCGTCCAGTCCAGACGCAGCCCGGCAATCTCCTGAACATCCCGCTGCACACGGTCAGGATCGCGCGCAAACAGCTCGCGCAGCGTCTCCTGTTCCAGTCGGCGGGCCTCTACCTGCAAGGCACTATCCATCGACACATCCACTCCCGCTGTCATCCTGTCTCCCTTGTCCCGTGCCCAGAGTGCCGCCCCGGCCCCTGCGTTACAATCGATAGAAACCCAACCGGTCCCGCCGGTTCCATATTCGGGGATTGTTGCATGCGCATCCTGTTCGCCAGCAGCGAGGCCTACGGTCTGGTCAAGACCGGGGGCCTGGCCGATGTCAGTGCCAGCCTGCCCGCCGCCCTGCGCCGACGGCGCCAGGATGTGCGTCTGGTGGTGCCCGCGTACCCCGAGGCCTGCCGCAACCTGGCAAACGCCTCGGTGCGCCCAGGCCCGGAGGACGCCCCGTGGCAGATTATCGAGGGACAGCTGCCCGGGACCCGCCTGACGGTCTACCTGATCGACTGGCCGGAATACTTCCAGCGCGCCGGCAACCCCTACAGCGCAAGCAACGGTATGGACTGGCCGGACAACGCCCAGCGCTTTGCCGGCTTCGCCCGCGCCATCGTGGCGCTGGCGCGTGACGAGGCCGGCCTGGACTGGACGCCGGAACGGGTGCACCTGAACGACTGGCAGACCGGTCTGGTCCCGCTGCTACTGGACCCTGAACGTACCGGGGTCGAGCGACCACACACCATCTTCACCATCCACAACCTGGCCTACCAGGGGCTGTTCCCCGCGAGCACCCTGAACGAGCTCAACCTGCCCGCCGATCTCTGGCACCCGGAGGCACTGGAATTTCACGACCAGCTCTCCTTCATGAAGGCGGGTCTGGTGTTCGCCGATGTGGTCACCACCGTCTCCCCCACCTATGCCCAAGAGATCCAGAAACCGGCCTCCGGCATGGGACTGGATGGCGTGCTGCGCGCCCGGAGCGCGGACCTGCACGGCATCCTGAACGGGGTCGACTACCGCGACTGGGACCCTAGCCGCGACCGCCACATCGCCGTGCGCTACAGCGCCGATGACCTCGCCGGCAAGGCCGCGAACAAGGCCGCGCTGCAGACCCGTCTGGGGCTGGATGTGAATCCAGATATCCCACTGTTGGGGCATGTCGGCCGCATGGTGGAGCAGAAAGGCGTCGACCTGCTGCACGCCGCCTGCACGCCACTGCTGGAGGCCGGGCACATCCAGTTGGCGCTGGTCGGCTCGGGGCAGAAAGACCTGGAACATGCCACCGGCGCCCTGGCGCGCGCCTACCCCGGCCGCGTGGGCGTGCACATTGGCTACGACGAGCCGCTGGCGCACCAGATCGAGGCGGGCGCCGATCTGTTCCTGATGCCGTCACGCTTCGAGCCCTGCGGCCTGAACCAGCTCTACAGCCTGCGCTACGGCACCCCGCCCGTGGTGCACGCGACTGGCGGCCTGGCCGACACCGTAGTGGATGCAACCCCAGAGTACCTGGACGATGGCAGCGCCACCGGCTTCAGCTTCACCCCAGACAGCGTCAGCGCCCTCGGGCAGGCACTGGAACGAGCGCTGGGGCTTTACACAGCGCGCGCTGATGGTCGCTGGGAACAACTCATACGCAACGGAATGAACCAGGACTTTGGCTGGACCGCCAGCGCCGACGCCTACCTGGCGTTATACCGCCAGCAGGTCCCGCGCCGCACCCGGCGTGCGAAAGCGCCATCTGCGCTATAATCTCGTCCTTTTCCCGACGTCCCGACCCTCTCACGGCAATCAACCGGCAAGCACAGGCCACGGCGGAAGTCGTCCTGTGTGTACAGGTCCGATATGACTCGAAGCGATCAACACGACCGATTCCTGCCCAAGGACAAGGAACTGCGCGCACGCGTGCGCCTGTTCGGGGAACTGCTGGGCAACGTGATCTACAAGCTGGAAGGCCAGGCCGTGTTTGACGCGGTGGAGAAGCTGCGACGCGGCTTCGTCAGCCTGCGCAAGGAGGAAGATGCCGAGCTGCGCCGCCAGCTGATGGCCGACATCACGCACTTCGACGCCTCGCTGACCGAGCGCGTGATCCGCGCCTTCAGCATCTACTTCAGTCTGGTGAACATCGCCGAGGAAGATTTGTTCTACCGCTGGCGCCGCGCCCAGGTCTCCAGCGGCGAACCGCTGTGGACCGGTTCCTTCGACCAGACCCTGCGTGAACTGCATGACGAGGGCATCACCGCCGAGGAGCTGGAACGGCTGCTCAACGAGATGCACTACCAGCCGGTGTTCACCGCGCATCCCACCGAGGCCCGACGCCGGACCACGATGGAGAATCAGCGACGGGTCTTCGAGACCGCCGACCGGCTGAACCAGCCGGGCCTGGGCGAAGAAGAACGCCGCCTGATCACCGAGGAACTGGAGACCCAGATCCAGCTCCTGTGGCGTACCAACGAGGTGCGGGTGAAGAAGCCCCAGGTCCAGGACGAGATCAAGTACGGTCTGTTCTACTTCGAGGAAAGCCTGTTCGAGGCCATCCCGCAGTCCTACCGCTTTCTGGAAAAGGCCATCCGCCGCATCTACGGCGTGAACGCCGACGGCAGCCTTCCGGTGCGTATCCCGGCCTTCCTGCACTTCGGCTCCTGGATCGGCGGCGACCGCGATGGCAATCCCAATGTAACCCCGGAGGTCACCGAACTGGCCTGTCGTCTGGCCATGGAACAGGTGTTGCGCGAGTACATCAAGCGGGTGAATCACCTGCGCAACGTGCTCACGCACTCGGCCTTCATGTGCCAGCCGTCGCAGGCCTTCCTCGACAGCCTGGAATCCGACGGCAACATCGCCAACGCGGTGTTTCAGGGCACTTCGGATCGCTTCGAGAGCGAGCCCTACCGGCGCAAGCTCTACATCATGCGCTACCGCCTGCGCGAGACCCTGGACACCGTGGTGCGCCGAGTCCACGGCGAGGCCGCCGTACTCCCCACCAACAGCGCCTACGCCGATGCCCAGGCCTTCCTGCAGGACCTGAAGCTGATCCGCGACTCGCTGATCAGCCACGGCGACCGCAACATCGCCAGCGGCGCGCTAACCGACCTGATCCGTCTGGTTGAGACCTTTGGCTTTCACCTCCATCACCTGGACGTGCGCCAGGAATCCACTGTCCACTCCGACGCGATCGCAGAACTGCTGGGCCAGCTGGCACCGGATACCGACTACGCCGCACTGGACGAGAACGGTCGCCAGAAGGCCCTGAGCGAGCTGATCGCCGCCGATACGCTCCCCGAGCTGGACCGCGAAGCCCTCGGCGAGAGCACCCGCGAGACCCTGCGCGTATTCGAGGTGATCCAGGCCATGCGCCGCGAGGTCGGGCCGGACGGCATCGGGACCTACGTAATCTCCATGACACACGCGGCCTCGCATGTGCTTGAGGTCCTGCTGCTGGGGCGCCTGGCCGGACTCGCGGGCAACGACGAGCAAGGCAACCCCTTCTGTTGCCTGCGCATCTCGCCCCTGTTCGAGACCATCGAGGACCTGCTGCACGTGGAAGACGTGCTCGAGGGTCTGCTGTCCAACCCGGTGTACGCCCGCCTGCTGGCCGCCTCTGGCAACATCCAGGACGTCATGCTCGGCTACTCGGATTCCTGCAAGGACGGCGGCATCCTCGCCTCCAGCTGGAACCTCTATGAGGCGCAGAAGAAGATCGTCGGCATCACCGACCGCTTCGGCGTGCGCTGCCAGCTGTTCCATGGCCGCGGCGGCACCGTCGGCCGCGGCGGCGGCCCGACCCATGAATCCATCCTCGCCCAGCCCCCGGCCACCGTGCAGGGGCGCATCAAGTTCACCGAACAGGGCGAGGTGCTGTCGTACAAGTACTCCAACGTGGAAACCGCGGTGTACGAGTTGGGTATGGGCGCGACTGGCGTGATGCTCGCCTCGCGCAGCCTGGTCCGGCCACCGCGCCAGGACCGCGATGACTACCGCGCCACCATGCACCAGCTCGCGGAAAGCGGCGAGGATGCCTACCGCGGACTAATCGACCGCACCGACGGCGTGCTCGACTACTTCTACGAGGTCACCCCGGTACAGGAGATCGGCTTCCTGAACATCGGCTCGCGCCCTTCGCACCGGCGCAAGACCGACCGCTCCAAGAGCTCGATCCGCGCGATCCCCTGGGTCTTTGGCTGGGCTCAGGCACGCCATACGCTGCCCGCCTGGTACGGGATCGGCACGGCGCTCGAGCGCTGGCGCGGCGAAGACCCGGAACGCCTGGCCCAGCTGCAGCGTATGTACCAGGAGTGGCCGTTCTTCCGTTCGCTGCTATCCAACTGCCAGATGGCTCTGACCAAGGCCGACATGCGCACCGCGGCGGAGTACGCCCGCCTGTGCAGCGACCCGAACCTGGCCGACCGCATCTACACCAGCGTACGCGAAGAACACAGCCGCACCGTGACCGAGGTCCTGCGGGTCGCACAGCTGGACGCCCTGATGGACGAGACCCCGCTGCTGGCACGCTCGCTGCAACGCCGCAACCCGTACCTGGACCCGCTCAACAGCATCCAGATCCACCTGTTGCGCGAATCGCGTCAGTTTGACGCCGAGGCCGAAGACGACGCCGAAAACCCCTGGATCTCACCCATGCTGCGTTCTATCAACGCGATCGCCGCGGGTATGCGTAACACCGGCTAACGCCCCCCGAAATAGGGACTGCAACCAGCGGCAGTCCTTATTGCAATGCCCTCGCGCAAGGGACGGCACCCGCTCGCGCGTGCACATCAAGCCGTGTTTCCATAGAATCCCGACATGCGCCTGCTCCTGCTGATCGTCGTCATTGTTGCCGTATTTCTCGCGGTGCGAACGCTCGTGCGTTCCACCAGCCAACGCAAGCAAGTCCATCAGGGTGAACGGCCCGAACGCCTGAAAGAAGGCGGCGCGGTCATCCGCTGCGCCTTTTGCGGCGTACACGTGCCCGAGGCCGAAGCCTACCGGGACGGCGACCGTCTTTACTGTTCGCCCCAGCATGCCGAGGTCGACCGCAACCGGTCGGACGCCGACTCCCGAACCGAAGACGACTGACCGGAACCCATGGGCGCCGAGGCCGAGGGAAACGCGCCGCTGGATGCCGATACCCGGCGCTCCGCCTGGTTGTTCGCGCTGTACCGTGTGTTCGTCGCAGCGGTCCTGCTGCTGCTCGGCCTGTTCCCCGACACGCCGCTGGGACTGCAGGTCCTCACCCCCCCGCTCTACGTCGTCTTTGCGACGGCCTATCTCGCCTTCGCCGTGGTAGCGGCCGGGTTCGCCTGGCGCTGCACGCAGAACCCGGACACAGCTAGCCTCAGCCGGATCGCCCTGATCGGCGGCGCCGGTGATGGCATCGGCCTGATTGTGCTACTGATGGTCTCCGGCGGAGTCGGCTCCGGCATCGGTCTGCTGCTCGTCCCCGCCCTGGTGGCCACCGTGCTGCTTTCCAGCGCGCGCTTCGCTCTGACCCTGGCGGCGATCGCGACCCTTGCGCTGTTGTTGGCCGAGGGAGTTACCGCCCTGTTCCTTCACCCGACGGACACCGCGATCACCCAGGCGGGCCTGCTCGGGGCCACCCTGTTCGCGGCCGGCCTGCTGGCCCGCCATTTCGCCCGCCGCGCAGGCGAGACCCGCGCCCAGGTAGAACGCCAGGAGGCAGACCTGGCCAACCTGGCTGAGCTCAACGCCCAGATCATCGCGCGCATGAGCGCTGGCGTCGTCGCCGTCGACCCGAACGGCTACATCCGCTCCATCAACGAGGCCGCCCGCCGGCTGCTGCCGCCGCGTCCGGGGCGACACCTGTCGTCCCTGTCCCCCTCGGTCGCCCGCACGGTGCGTGACTGGCAGCGCAATGGCATGCCGAACACCAGTCAGCATTTGCCCGGGGACCGCGACCAGCCCGCCCTGCGTATCCGCCTCGCTCCCCTCGGCGATCAAGGGGATCAGGGAACCCTCCTGATCCTGGAAGACGCCGCGGAGCTCCAGCGCCAGGCCCAGGCCAGCAAACTACAGGCGCTGGGCCGGCTCACCGCCAGCATCGCCCACGAGATCCGCAACCCACTGGGCGCCATCAGCCACAGCGCCCAGTTGTTGGGCGAATCGCCGGACCTGAAGCCCCATGACCAGCGGCTGCTCGACATCATCAACAACCAGAGCAAGCGGGTGAACGAGCTGATCTCCAACGTCCTCAGCCTGTCGCGCCGGGATACCGGAGAGCGCGAACGCCTGAACCTGCAGGAGGCCCTGGACCGCTTCGCCGAAGAGTTCTGCGGTGCACTGCAACTACCCCGGGAGACACTGCATGCGCGGGTCGAACCGGTGGACTCCGAGATCCAGTTCGACCCCTCCCAGCTCAACCAGACCCTGTGGAACCTTTGCACCAACGCCCGCATCCACGGCGGCCATGACCAACCCGGCACCCCGCCCATCGTGCTGCGCGGCGGCGCCGGCCAGGTTGCACGGGTGGTCAGCCTGGATGTGATCGACGCCGGCCCAGGCATTTCCTCCGAGCAGGAAAAGGATCTGTTCGAGCCGTTTGTCTCCGGGCGTGCCGGGGGCACCGGGCTCGGCCTGTACATCTCGCGCATGCTGTGCGAAAACAACGGGGCATCGCTGGAGTACGTCCGGACACCCACCGGCGGCTGCTTCCGGGTCCTGTTTGCTCCCCTGGAAGCTGATATGCCAGCGCTGCACAAGGAAGGAAGCGCATGAGTATCCGTCACGTGCTGGTCGTCGACGACGAGCCCGACATCTGCGAACTACTCGAGATCACCCTGGCCCGCATGGGGCTAGAGGCCACGACGGCCAATCGTTTGCAACCCGCGCGCGCACTCCTGGCCGAACGCGACTTCGACCTGTGCCTGACCGATATGCGTTTGCCGGATGGGGATGGCCTGGACCTGGTCCGCCATATCCAGCACCAATGTCCCGAGCTGCCGGTTGCGGTCATCACCGCCCACGGCAGTGTAGACACGGCTGTTCAAGCCCTGAAGCTGGGAGCCTTCGATTTTGTCAGCAAGCCGGTAGACCTGAAGCAACTCCGCGAGCTGATCGACGCCGCCCTCCGTCTGGAGCCCGTGGCCCCGACCACCGAGGATGCCCAATCGCTGAGCGTACCCGCTGGTACCGACACCAGCCCCCTGCTGGGGGCGTCCAAGCCCATGCAGGGGCTGCGCGCCACGATTCACAAATTGGCCCGCAGCCAGGCGCCAGTATTCATCTCTGGCGAATCGGGGTCCGGCAAGGAACTGGTCGCGCGCGAGATTCACCGTCTGGGCGCCCGCGCGGAGCGCCCATTTGTACCGGTCAATTGCGGTGCTATCCCGGGCGAGTTAATGGAGAGCGAGTTCTTCGGCCACCGCAAGGGCGCCTTTACCGGCGCCAACCAGGATCACACCGGTCTCTTCCAGTCGGCGGATGGCGGGACGCTGTTTCTGGACGAAGTGGCCGATCTGCCACTGCCGATGCAGGTCAAGCTGCTGAGGGCCATCCAGGAACGCGCCATCAAGCCAGTCGGCGGCACGCGCGAGCTCCCGGTCGACGTGCGCATCCTGAGCGCGACCCACCACGACCTGGAAAAGGCGGTGCGCGAAGGCCGTTTCCGCCAGGACCTGTACTACCGCCTGAACGTCATCGAATTGAAGGTACCGCCGCTACGCGAACGCCACAGCGATATTGGCCATTTGGCCACCCACATCCTCCAGCGCATCAGCGAGCAATGGGGAATGGAGGCACTCGAACTCGCACCTGGGGCGCGGGAGGCTCTGCAACGGCATTCCTTCCCCGGCAACGTGCGCGAACTGGAGAACATCCTGGAGCGGGCCGCCACGCTATGCGAAGGCCCGCGGATCGACGCTGACAACATCGACCTACCCGCCAATGGCTTTGCGGCAACGCACCCATCGAGCCAGGCTCCACTGGACGATACCTCCGACGCGGAGACCGCGACCAGTGGCACCGACCCCGCGCTGGATGAACAGCTCGCGGCCCAGGAACGCCAGGCGATTGCCACCGCCCTGCAACAGACCGGCGGCAATCGGACCGCGGCCGCGCGCCTGCTGGGCCTCAGCTTTCGCCAGCTGCGCTACCGCCTGAAGAAACTCGGGATCGAATAGTCGGCAATCCGCCGGCACTCGGTTAGAGCAGGTCCGCCCATTCGGTCAGGGCAAACCAGATCACGTAGCCGCCATAAAGGATCAGGAAGATGATGCTGAGCACCGTAATCGGACGAAACCCCTTCACGTCCACCTGGTAGGACACATCCTCCCCGCGTGCCCGGCGTCGCCGCACATCCATCCAGCGCGACACCCGCCACCAGACGAACAGCAGGATCAGGATCACGGTCAGAAACTTCAGCATCGGGGGTTGTGTCCTCGCATGGGGTCTCGGGCGGCACTGAACGCGACACTACCCGAGAACGCCACGCGCCGCATCGTCTGTCGCCCCCGTAGGGGGCTATTCGCAGGTGAAGCCCCCGCGCCTTGTTTGAGTCGGGTCATCCCCGTCGCTTCGAACGCCCCGTCGCGGGCGCATTCCAGGGGTCTTCCGGCCACGGATGTTTCGGATAACGCCCCTTCAGTTCACGCCGCACCTCCGGGTAACCCTTCTCCCAGAAACTTTCCAGATCCTGCGTCACCTGCACCGGACGCCGCGCTGGCGACAGCAGGTGCAGCACGAGGGGTACACGTCCACCGGCCACAGCGGGCGTCTCGGCCAGCCCGAACAGCTCCTGCAGCTTGACTGCCAGCACCGGAGGTTCCTGGGTGTAGTCAATCCGGTGCGCGGAACCGGAGGGCACCTCGATCCGGGATGGCGCCTCGCGGTCCAATTGCTGCTGGCGCGCCCAGTCAAGCCGCCCGCGCAGGATCGCCGTCAGGTCCAGTCGCTCCAGATCGCGCATCCGCGTGACCCCCGCCAGGTACGGCCCCAACCAGTCCTCCAGGCCACTTAGCAGCGTGGCATCACAAAGATCCGGGAACCCGGCCTCTGGCATCGCGGTATGCAGTAGCTGGACCCGGGCGCGCAACTGGGTCGCCGCATCGTCCCAGGCCAGCCGCCCCAGCCCCTCGCGGCGCAGCCGCTCGCACCAGAGCGGGATGGTGGCAGACGGGTCGTCCAGCGCCACCATCTGCCGCTCCACCACCAGCGTACCGATACGCCGGATGCGTGCATTCTCCAGCCGCGCGCCGTCCTCCACCCAGTCGCAGCGTGTCTCCTGGTGGAACAGCTCCGGGGCCTCACGCTCCAGCGCAACCAGGTCCAGTGCCACCGCGCAGCGGATGCGCGCCTCGCGCTCGGCATCTACGCAGTCCACCGCAACCAGGTAATCAGCATGGGCCAGGCGCTCGCGCTCCGGCATCAAGGCGCCTCGGCCATTGCCCATCACGAAGCGCCCGGCCTGGTGGCCCCGATGTCGCGCGATGCGCTCGGGCCAGGCCAGCGCCGCCAGCACCCCCAGCGCGACGGGCTCATCCAGCTGAGCGGCCGTTTCCGCGAAAGCCCCGTTCAGACGCTCCAGCGCCTGCCCCAATCGCCGCAGCCCGATCTTCCAGGGTCGCCCGCCGCTGCGTCGTGCCCCCTCGAGGCGGGCACCCAATTCCAGTGGCGCTCCTGGCCCGACCAGACCCGGCTCTTCGACCACCACAGCCAGTTCGCAAGCCAGATACGCGAGCCCCCGCTCGCGGGCGCGCAGCAGCATATGTGCGAGGCGCGGGTGGGTCGGTAGGCGCAACAGGGCGTGCCCGTGTTCGGTAATCCGCCCGTCAGTATCCACCGCCCCCAACTCCGTGAGGATTCCCCGCGCGGCGGCCAGGCCATGCGCAGGGGGTGGCTCCAGCCAGTCGAGTTCGGCTACCGCCTCGCCCCAGCCAGCCAGTTCGAGGGCCAATGGCAGCAGATCGACCTGCTGCAGGCCGGGTGTGGCGTAGTCCGGGCGCTGTACCTCCTCACCCCGCGCCCACAGCCGGATGGCCACACCGGACTCGGTGCGTCCAGCACGACCTGCACGTTGTTCGGCGGACGCCTTTGAGGCCGACACCGTCACCAGCCGCGAGAGCCCGGTCGCCGCATCGAAACGCGGCTCGCGCGACAGTCCCGCGTCGATCACCACGCGCACGCCCTCGATGGTCAGACTGGTCTCGGCGATATCGGTGGCCAGGACGACCTTGCGTTCGCCCGCGGGTGCCGGGCGCACCGCCCGGTTCTGTTCCTCCGCAGATAGCCGCCCGAACAATGGCGTGACCCGAGCAGGACCAGACGGGGTATCGACAACCTCGCCCAGGCGCGCGGTCGCCTCGCGGATCTCGCGCTCACCGGGCAGAAACACCAGCAACGAACCTGGCTCCGCGACCAGCGCATCCTGCACCGCAGAAGCCACGGTGTGCGACAGCGGCGCCTCACTCTCCGGCGGCAGGAAACGCACATCCACCGGAAACTGGCGTCCCCGGGCCCGCAACACTGGAACCGGATCAGCCTCCGGCAGCGCCAGCAGGCGCGCGACCGCCTCATCATCAAGCGTCGCAGACATCACCACGATGCGCAGTTCCGGACGCAACAACCGGCGCACCTGCAGGGCAAAGGCCAACGCCAGTTCGGCCTCGGGCCGGCGCAGGTGGAATTCGTCAAACACGACTGCACCGATACCCTCCAGCAACGGATCGGCCTGGATGCGACGCAGGAACAGGCCATCTGTGACCAGCTCCACGCGCGTGCGCCCCGAGACCTTTTGCTCGTCACGCACACGGTAGCCAACCGTCTCTCCGACCATCTCGCCACACTGATCGGCCATGAAGGTAGCCGCCATGCGTGCCGCCATACGCCGCGGCTGGAGACAGATCACCCGCCCCTCGGACGGGCCCGCGGCCAGATGCAGCGGCACGCGTGTGGTCTTTCCGGCCCCCGGTTCGGCCACCAGCACGGCCGCCCCGTGGGCAGCCAGCGCGGCATCCAGGGGGCTTAGCAAATCCTCCAGCGCCTGCGCGGCCGGCGCAGCATCGGGGGCCTGGGGCATCGAGGCTTAGTTCTCGGTCACGCGGGTTCCGGCCTGCACGCGATCGCCGGGGCGCGTCACCACGCGCTCGCCCGCCTCCAGGCCTTCCAGGATCTGGGTCGCAAAGCCGGCCCGGCGACCGACATCAACCGGACGCGGCTGCGCCCGACCCTCCTCGACTACAAACACGGACCATTCGCCGCGATCACGAAACAGCGCGCTGGTCGGCACCTGCAGCACGTCGTCGCCCCCCCACAGGACGAACTCGGCCTCCACGCGGTAACCAACGGCCAATCCAGCCAGGCGTGCCTCTACCGAATCCAGGTCCAAAATCACCGGCACACGCTGCTCGTCTACCCCCAGCGCGGAGATCTTGGTGAACCCGAACGGCTGCACCCGACGCACCGAGGCCTCCAGTGGCGCGTCACGGCCCCAGTCGGTCAGGCGCACACGCATGCCGGGCACGACCCGCACAGCGTCCATCGACAGCAGGTCCACCTGCACCTCGAGGTCGTCCAGATCGCCCACCACCAGAACGGGCTCGCCCGGGCCAATCGTTCCCTCGCAACAGTGATAGCGTTCGAGCACGACCCCGTCGGCGGGCGAGCGCACGGCCAAGGTATCCACCTCGGACTCCGGCATCTGGCCGCTGGCGATGTCCAGCACCAGACGGGCACTCTCGACTTCGCTGCGAGCGACCTCCACTGCGGCCTCGCCCGAGCGCACGGCCGAGCGGGCCCGATCGCGCATGGTCTCCATGCGCTCCACCTCGGTCACCGAGACCGCGCCGCGCTCGAACAGCTCCTGGTGGCGGCGATGCTCGGACTCGGAAAACCGCGCCTCGGCTCGCAGATTCTCGAGGTTCGCTTCGGCACTTTGCAGCCGCGAGCGCGCGGCGACCAGATTCTCGCGTGCCTGCTCGCGCGAACGCGCATCCAGCGCTGGCGTCGGCAAGGGCTCCAGGCGGAATAGCGTATCGCCCAGGCCCACAGCATCGCCTTCTTCCAGTTGCACCCGATGCAGATAGCCGGCAATGGGTGCGGACACGGTGTACGTCTCGCGCAGACGTGTCCGGCCTTCCTCGCGCACCGTCTCTTCGAAGGCGCCGACGTGTACCTCGGTGATCGAGACCGGCACCGGCTGTGGGCGCAGTGCCCAGACCAGCGCGACCACTCCCGCCAGCACCACCAACCCAACCGTAATTCGCTTCTTCATCGCCATACCATCAGTCTCGCAAATCCCGCGGTCCATCGCGCTCCCTCATCGGCCGCCCCGCCACGTGAAGTGCGGTCTCCAATGTTGAAGTGCGTCAATCCGCCGCCTGCCCTAGTTGGCTGGCGGCTGACCGCAGCCACCCATCAGCGTCCTCGGCCTACCTGAGGACAACCTTGTGAGACTCCACACCTAGCGCAAGCGAAACACGCTCAGCGCAGGAACAGCGAGTAGGCCGGGTTGGCCGTCTCCTCGTGCCAGGGATAGCCGACTTCCTTCAGGAAGGAGCGGAACCGAGCACGATCCTCGGTGGGGATTTGCATTCCCACCAGCACCCGTCCGTAGGCCGCGCCATGGTTGCGATAGTGAAACAGGCTGATATTCCAGGTCTGCCCCATGTGGGTCAGGAAATTCAGCAGCGCCCCCGGACGCTCCGGAAATTCGAAGCGATAGATCCGCTCGTTGCGGACCTCGCCGCCGTGGCCCCCGACCATATGTCGCAGGTGAAGCTTGGCCACCTCATTCTCGGTCATGTCCAGGACCTCGTACCCGGCCCCTCCCAGCGCTGCCAGAATCTCCTGACGCTCGGCATCACCACGCTCCAGCTTGATGCCAGCAAATACCTGGGCACGTTCGTCATCAGCGTAGCGATAGTTGAATTCGGTAATGCCCCGCTTGCCGATCGCCTGGCAGAACTGACGAAAACTTCCCGGACGTTCCGGAATCGTGACCGCAAACAGGGCCTCCCGGTGCTCGCCAATCTCGGCGCGCTCCGCCACATGACGCAGTCGATCAAAGTTGATGTTGGCTCCACTAAGCACCGCTGCCAGATTCGCGCCTTGCAGACCCTCACGCTGGATGTATTGCTTCATACCCGCGACCGCTAGCGCACCCGCCGGTTCAGCCACCACGCGGGTATCGTCGAAGACGTCCTTGATGGCTGCGCAGATCGAGTCGGTATCCACCAGGAGGACCTCGTCGACCAGCTCGCGCACCATGCGGAAGGTCTCCTTGCCGACCTGTCGAACGGCCGCGCCATCGGCAAAGATGCCGACTTGCTTGAGGATGACCCGGCGATTCTGGCGTAACGCCTTGTACATCGAGGGCGCATCGTCCGGCTCCACCCCGATGACCTTGATCTCCGGGCGCAGGCGCTTGATGTAGGCCGCCATACCAGCCGCCAGCCCGCCACCACCAATGCAAACGAATACCGCATCCAAGGGGCCCGGATGTTGGCGCAGCAATTCCATTGCCACGGTCCCCTGACCCGCGATCACGTCGGGATCGTCGAACGGGTGGATAAAGGTGTAGCCATGGGTCGCTTCCAGCTCGCGCGCATGGGCCGCCGCTTCATCGAAAGAATCCCCATGCAGCACGGCCTTGCCGCCGAAGCGCCGTACCGCATCGATCTTGATCGACGGCGTGGTCACCGGCATCACGATGACGGCCTTGATGCCAAGATGGTTTGCACCCAGCGCGACCCCCTGGGCATGGTTGCCGGCCGATGCCGCCACCACGCCCTTGGCGCGCTGCTCCGGGGTCAGCTGGGCGATCTTGTTGTACGCCCCTCGCAGCTTGAATGAGAAGACTGGCTGCAGATCCTCACGCTTGAGCCACACAGTAGAACCCAGACGCTGCGACAGGCTCGGCATCAAATCCAGTGGGGTCTCGCGCGCTACGTCGTACACACGCGCCGTCAGGATTTTCTCAAGGTAGGGGACTTTCATGGCCCGAACGATAGCATGCGAGTCTGCTCGGAGAGGCACGTTTATGAGGCCGGTTGCACCCTTTCTGGCCATTGAAGGCAGTGCAACGGCGTAGTCACCGCTTGGCAACCAGCCCGTGCCAGTGGCTCGAATGGACGGGAACGGCACCGGATAGGTCAATGCGTCTCGCCGTAACGGGCCCGCTTGTCCCAGGGACGGAGCAGTCTGTATCCTCAGTGGGTTATGGACCGTATATGCGAGAGACGTTGATGAATCAGGACGAAATGAAGAAGGCCGTTGCCGAGGCGGCCCTGGAACGAATCGAAAGCGGCTGGATCGTGGGCGTAGGCACCGGCTCCACCGCGAATTACTTCATCGACGCCCTGGCCGGGATCAAGGGCAAGATCGACGGCGCCGTGGCCTCCAGCGAGGCCAGTGCCGAACGTCTGCGGGGGCATGGGATCGAGGTGCTGGATCTCAACTCGGCTGGCCCGCTGCCGATCTATGTCGATGGCGCCGACGAGGCTACTCGCCACCTGCACCTGACTAAAGGTGGCGGCGGCGCGCTGACCCGCGAGAAGATCGTGGCGGCCGCCTCGAAGACTTTTGTGTGCGTCGTAGACGAGACCAAGGTCGTCGACTATCTGGGTGCCTTCCCCCTGCCCGTTGAGGTCATCCCCATGGCGCGCAGCCATGTGGCGCGCGCCCTATCGAAATTGGGCGGCAACCCGGAGCTGCGCGAAGGCTTCAAGACCGACAATGGCAACGTGATCCTGGACGTGCATAACCTGCGCATCATGAATCCGGTGGAGCTTGAGTCCGAGCTGGACCACATCGCCGGCGTGGTGACCAACGGGCTGTTCGCCCGCCGCCCGGCGGACGTAATGCTGGTGGGTTCGTCCTCTGGTGTCGAGGAGATGACCGCAAAATAATCGGCCTGGACGATCGCCATGACCGACGCTGGCAAATGGCTGATCATCATCGGCGGGCTGATCGTACTGATCGGCCTGCTCTGGCCGTGGCTCGGCAAGATCCCCTGGGGGCGCCTGCCGGGTGACATCGTGATCGAACGCGAGAACGCGCGCTTCTACTTTCCGATCACCACCATGATCATTATCAGCGTCGTGGTCTCGATCGTCCTCGCACTCTTCCGGCGCTGAAGCCGTACACGCAAAAAGGGGCCGGGATTTGCCATCCCGGCCCCTTCTGCGTTTCGCATCCTGAATCGAGTGCGTTCCCTCGCTCAGCGAGACATCACCTCATCGTAGAAACGCTGCAGACCGCCTTCCAGGAAGTGGTAATTCTCGATGCCACGCTCCTCCAGGTGGTACTGCAACCACCGAACCTGCTGGCCATTCTGGTCGAAAATCAACAGGTCGTGACCCTCGCGATCGGCCCGATCCAGGACCCGGTTAAGCGTGTCGATGTTCTCCATCGGGGACGAGATTTCGCGGCCCGCGAACAGCGAGATCTCGTCGCGTTCATCATTGCCTCGCACATCAACTACCACCGCCTCGGAATCGCCGCGCACCCTCTGGGCGAACGTATCCGCATCCAGCAGACGGGCCTCGAAGGCGTCATCGCCAATCAACTGGGTTTCGGGGTCCTCAATCGGCTCGCCACGCAGCATCGCCAGGCCGGGATAGCGTTCCGCCCAATCCCTCACCCCAGCATCGTAGGCCTGAGTCGGGCCAAGCCCGGCCGAGTTGGCCCGCGCCGCCGCGCGATACGACATGTAGCTCTCGCGGCCGTTGCAGTAGAACACCAGCGGTCCGCCATGTTCCTCTTCCAGTGCGCGCACCTGGTCTTCAAAGTCCGGCGCGCCCAGGGGTACGTGGTGGGCCCCCTCAATGTGCAGGATGTCGTACTCCAGGCGCGGCCGGACATCGATCACCGTGGAACGGGACAACTGGCCGCGCAGGTCGAACAGATCCACGGCATCCACGCCGAATCGTTCGTACAGGCTACGACCCGGGAATTCGACAAAGGCCTGGGCACTGGCCGCGATCGGGGCGCCCGCCAGCCCGACACAAAGGGCCATGGCGGCAAGGCGGGGACTCAAAGAGCGAAATGTCATGCGATCTCCCTTGCATGGACGGGTGGTCATGCCGCTCACGCTGCCGCGGCCGTGTCGGACGTACTGGTCGCCCGTTGGAGCGACGCGGGGTAGTGGTGCTTTATTCCGCCCCGGCCGCCCGGCTCACCCGATTGTAGCCAACCCGGGCGCCTCGTGTTGAACGCCCGGGCGGGCCCCATCCGTGGGACTACAGCAGGACCTTCTCGATGCCGCCCTCGCGGGCCCGATCGATAAAGGCCTTCTGCCACCCATCGCCCATCAGACGATTGGCCATCTCGACCACGATGTAGTCGGTGTCCAGCCCGGTGTCCTCGCGATAGCGCGAAAGCCCCTGCTGGCAGGCCGGGCAGGAAGTCAGCATCTTCACGTTGCCGTTCTCGGCCTTTTCCTCACCGGTCAGTTCCTTGATGCCCTTGTGGAGCTCTTCCTGCTTGCGGAAGCGCACCTGGGTGGCAATGTCCGGACGGCTAATGGCGAAGGTTCCCGCCTCGCCGCAACAGCGATCCGACTTCAGGACTTCCTGCCCCATCAACTTGGAGGCGACGTCCGTCGGCTTGTGCGACTTCATCGGCGAGTGGCAAGGATCGTGGTACATGTACTGCACACCCTTCAGCCCCTCGAGATGGACGCCCTTCTCCATCAGGTACTCGTGGATGTCGAGCAGCCGGCAACCCGGGAAGATCCGCTCGAACTCGTACTTCAGCAACTGATCCATGCAGGTCCCGCAGGACACCACCACGGTCTTGATATCGAGGTAGTTCAGCGTGGTCGCCAGGCGGTGGAACAACACCCGGTTCTCGGTACTGATCTGCTGGCCTTTCTCGAAGTCGCCACCCGCATTCTGCGGATACCCGCAGCACAGGTAGCCTGGCGGCAACACGGTTTGCGCGCCGACGTCGTAGAGCATCGCCAGCGTCGCCAGCCCGACCTGACTGAACAGCCGCTCAGAGCCACAGCCCGGGAAGTAGAACACCGCATCCGAATCCAGATCCGTCTTCACCGGATCACGCAGGATGGGCACATAGCGCGAGTCCTCCAGCCCCAACATCTGGCGCGTAGTCTGGCTTGGGAGACCTGCCGGCATCGGCTTCTTCACGAAGTGCACCACCTGCTCGTGCACCGGCGCCTTGCCGGTCGTCGAACGCGGAGTCTTGCCCTCGCCGGTCAGCCCGAGTGTCTTGAACGACCAGTGCCCCAGGCGCTGAGCGGCGTAGCCCATCTGGATCGCGCCCTTGCGGAGGCCCTTGATGGTGGCCGGATCCTTCGTATTCAGGAAGGCCATGGAGACCATCGTCGCCGGTGACGCCTTGCGCTTACCTTTCTTGTTGAGGATCGAGCGCATGTGCATGGTCACATCGCCGAAATCGATGTCGACCGGGCACGGATTCAGGCACTTGTGGCAGATCGTGCAGTGATCCGCAACGTCATTCATCTCCTCGAAGTGATTCATCGACAGCCCGCGCCGGGTCTGTTCCTCGTAGAGGAAGGCCTCGACGATCAGCCCGGTGGCCAGGATCTTGTTACGCGGCGAGTACAGCAGGTTCGCGCGCGGGACATGCGTGTTGCACTCCGGCTTGCACTTGCCACAGCGCAGGCAGTCCTTGATCTCGTCGTTGAGATCGCCCAGCTCGCTCTGCTCCAGGATCAGCGCCTCCTGCTTCACCAGTCGCAGTGACGGCGTGTAGGCATTGGACAGCCCGGAACCCTCCAGCAGCTTGCCGGCGTTGAACACGCCGTTCGGGTCGACCTGCTTCTTGTACTTCGCGAACGACTCGATGCGCTCGGGTTCCAGATACTGCATCTTGGTCAGACCGATCCCGTGCTCGCCGGAGATCACCCCATTCAGCTCCCGCGCCAGACGCATCACGTCGTCCACCAGGCCTTCGGCCCGATGCATCATCTGATAGTCGTTGGAGTTGACCGGGATGTTGGTGTGCACGTTGCCGTCGCCTGCATGCATGTGCAGGGCGATGAACAGCCGGCTGGTCAGCACGCGATCGTGGATTCCGGCCAGGCGCTTGCGCACCGGCTCCAGCTGGTGCCCGCCAAAGATCTCGAACAGCGGGCGTTCGACCTCGGCGCGATAGGAGATCCGCAGGCTGCGCCGCAGCAGCAGGTTCATCAGCTTGTCGTGGTCGCGGCGATCGGCGCGGGCGGGCTCGTCCAGCAGCTCGTCACATTCCGATGCGAGGGTGAAGAAGTTCTCCGAGATCGCCTCCCAGCGTTTCTTCACCGCCTCCAGCACTTCCACCGCCCGCTCGCGTTTGGACTCGAACCACTGCTGGCCCTCGCCGCCGGTGTCCTCCAGCAGTTCGCGCAGTTCCGGGTGGTCGCCGCGCATGCACTCCAGCACCTGGTCGACCATGGTCAGCTTGTTCTTCAGCGACTCGCGCACGTTCAGGGATTCGATGCCCTCGGTGTACTCGGCCAGGCGTTCCAGCGGGATGACCACGTCTTCGTTGATCTTGAACGCGTTGGTATGGTGCGCGATGGCGGCCGTACGGGCACGATCCGCCCAGAAACGCTTGCGGGCCTCGGGGCTCACCGCAATGAAGCCTTCGCCGTTGCGGGCGTTGGCCGCGCGCACCATTTTGGCCGCCAGCGTACCTAGCGCATCCTCGCTATCCGACACGATATCGGCGATCAGGACCATCTTCGGCAGGTCACCACGGGCCCCCTTCGGGGTGTACTTCACCGCGCGCACGTAACGCTCGTCCAGGTGCTCGAGGCCCGCCAGTAGAACGTCTTCCTCGGCATCCACCGCGTCCTTGATCTCGACGATCGCCGGGACCGCCTGATGCAGGTCGGTCCCGTAGAACTCAAGGCACACAGTACGGATGTTGTCCGGCATCCGGTGCAGGATGAACTCGGCGGAGGTGATCAGGCCGTCGCAGCCCTCTTTCTGGATGCCCGGCACACCCATCAGGGTCTTGTCGGTGACGTCCTTGCCCAGCCCCAGCTTGCGGAAGTTCTGGCCCGGCATCTCGAGGATCTCGGGGTCGCCCTTCGGGGTCTTGCCATCCGGCTGGTAGCGGTTCACGCGAAAGCGCACCGTCTCGGCGTCGTGGATCTTGCCCAGATTGTGGTCCAGCCGCTCGACATACAGCCACTCGGCCTCGGGGGTCACCATAGTCCACGCGGCGAGGTTGTCCAGCGCGGTGCCCCACAGCACGGCCTTCTTGCCCCCGGCGTTCATGGCCACATTGCCACCGATCGTCGAGGCGTCCTGGGAGGTCGGATCCACCGCGAACACCAGGCCATTGCGACCGGCCAGCTCGGAGACCCGCTTGGTGACCACGCCGGCCTCCACGCGCACCACCGGCACATCCTGATCCACACCCGGTAAGGGCCGGCGCTTGACCTCGCCAATCCCTTCCAGTTTTTCGGTGTTGATGACCGCCGAGCGCTTGGACAGCGGGACCGCACTGCCGGTGTACCCGGTACCTCCGCCGCGCGGAATCACCGTCAAACCTAGTTCAATGCAGGCCGCAACCAGCGGGCCCATCTCTTCTTCGGAATCGGGTGTGAGCACCACGAACGGCAGCTCAACGCGCCAGTCCGTGGCATCCGTTACATGGGAGACCCGCGCCAGACCGCCGAACTGGATGTTGTCCTTGTGCGTCAGGCCCTTCATGCGCTTGCGCACCTGATCGCGCAACGCCGTGGTATCCGTGAATTCCTTGGCAAACGCGGACACCGCCGCCTGCGCGCGTTGGGCGAGCTTCAATGCCTTTTCGTTGCCGTCGGCCCGGGCCGTGATCTGGTCTAGGCGATGCTGCATGGCATCTATCAGCGCCTTGCGACGCTTCTTGTGCTCCAGCAGGTCATCCTGGATATACGGGTTGCGGGTAACCACCCACATATCCCCCAGGACCTCGAACAGCATGCGCGCAGACACACCGGTACGACGCTCCTCGCGCAGTTCGTTGAGGAGGTCCCAGGTATCGGATCCCAGGAAACGGATAACAATTTCGCGGTCGGAGAAGGACGTGTAGTTATAGGGTATTTCTCGAACGCGTTCGGCGGTCATTGAGGCGTGGCCCCCCGATCAGAATGAGGCCAAAGAGTAACGGGTCCGAACGCCCCCCGCATGAACTCGCACTGTTGGTCCATGCTTTTGGGCACCAAACTATCGGCCGCCACGGCCTCGGCCGATGGCGAACGGCCCCGAGGATCCGGTCAGCGCCGTTCAATGATCAGCGCATCTGGAGCGCCCCTTCTGAGAGCAGGTCCTGCCTACAAGTGGGCGATCAGACCCAGAAAGCCAATCACGATCAGATAGATAGCGACGATGTAGTTCAACAATCGGGGACGAATCAGGATCAGGATGCCAGCCACCAGAGACAGAATGGCCATCAGCAGGCTCGGATCGACGTGTAACGTCATGGGCGATAACTCCTTTCGCACGTACTTCAGGGGTGGCATGTCGGGCACAACATCGCACAGGCGCCTTTACAGGCGCCAGGCTCAGCGATCTCAGAACAGCTTCTCTTCCATCTCCAGATAGACGGCATTGGCGTTGCTGCGATTGGTCTCCTCGAACGCCGGAAGGTCTTCGTAGTCGGACCAGTCCATGGCCGCGTATACCTCGTCAAAGGAGTCCATGTTTTCCACTGCCGTAGCCATGTGCTCACGCAGGTACACGATGTAGTCGTGGGTAAACTTCACCGCCCGCGCGGCCTGGTCGGTTCCATCACCATGTCCGGGAACCAGAAACTTCAGGTCCATCTCCATTAGTTCCTCAAGGCGATTGACCCAGTTCTCCGAGTCCAGCGCATCGTCCCCCATGAAGGGGATGCGGCCATCGAACACGATATCGCCGGCAAAGACCACGCCGGTCTCTTCCACCACCATCATGATGTCGTCCGGGGAATGTGCGGGGCCGGCATGGACACAACGAAAGGTCTTGCCACCCAAGCGGATGGTATATTCATCGTCAAAGAACTCGTCCGGGGGGATGATCTGAGTATCCTCGTCGACCCACGGGGCAAGCACACCTCGGCGCTGTTCCAGTCGCGAAACCGCACCACGGCTATCGAGGTAATCCCGCGCGCGCGACTGGCCAATGATCTTGGCGTCGGTATGGTCGGCAAAGGCCTGCAGGCCATAGATGTGATCCGCGTGATAGTGCCCCGCGATCACGTACTTGATCGGCTGGTCGGTCACTTCGCGAATGCGACGGATCATCTCGAAGCCAAGCGGCGGTGTCCCCAGAGCGTCGTACACCACCACGCCCTCATCGGTCACCACGAAACCGGCATTCGAGGTATGGCCCTCGTTGTCCGGGTCGGGGACGCCCGACTTCCCGATCATGTACCAG
This sequence comes from Thioalkalivibrio sp. ALJ1, assembly GCF_000745395.1. NCBI lineage: Bacteria > Pseudomonadati > Pseudomonadota > Gammaproteobacteria > Chromatiales > Ectothiorhodospiraceae > Thioalkalivibrio > Thioalkalivibrio sp. ALJ1. The sequence goes on from NZ_KN050684.1 coordinate 228,034, forward strand.
GTGTCCGCGCCCTCCACTTCGTGGGCCGTCGTATCTACGGAGACAGGCTCGTAGGGGTTATCGGGTACCGACATGTTGCTCCTCTCCTCATTCCATTTTGGTGTGCATTCGGCCCGGTCAATCCAGGCTCTGCGGACTTTGACGGGAAAAAGCCTGGAGAATTCCCTGCATTTCCCGATTACTGCCAAGGTATTGTAGTGGAGCGTGGGAGAAGTTGAGGGGGTTGCGCGTTTGGTGCGTGTCCCGACGATCAGGGCAGAGAGATGAGCTAGGAAACGGGCCGGATGCGAGGAGCGATTGAGGATGCCGGCCCCTGCACGAGAAAATCCACAAACGGCCTGGACACCGCGTCCTCGATCGTTACAAGGCCTAGCAGATGACGACACGCCCCTTCGAGGAGCGTGTCGTCATGGCTGGGGGACCAGGATGATTCGGCGGCTGCGCCGCCTCACCCTTCGGGCTGCACACGCTTCGCGCGTGCAGTGCTCCGCTGCGCTCCGCCGAACCTTCCAGGTTCGAACCCTGGGCTCGCTCAAATATCCATAGAAAAGGGCCCCACGAGGGGGCCCTTCTCTATGGATGGCTGGGGGACCAGGATTCGAACCTGGGTTGGCGGAGTCAGAGTCCGCAGTCCTACCGCTAGACGATCCCCCAGTAAACCGGGTCGCGTGCTTCCCGTTACCACTCGGCTCGGATATCAGCGCTTCGAGTACTGGGTCGCACGACGGGCCTTGCGCAGGCCGATCTTCTTCCGCTCTACCTCACGGGCATCGCGGGTGAGATGACCACCGCGACGCAGCGGCGAGCGCAGTTCTTCGTTGTACTGCACCAGGGCGCGGGCAATGCCAAGGCGGATCGCGCCGGCCTGGCCGTTACCACCACCGCCCTCGACGGTCGCGATCACGTCAAAGTTGCCGGTCGACTCGGTCGCCTCCAGCGGCTGACGCACGACCATGCGCGAAGTCTGGCGACCAAAGAAGTCGTCCAGCGGCTTCTCGTTGACCGTGATATTGCCCGTGCCGGGGCGCAGGAAGACGCGCGCCGAGGCGGTCTTGCGGCGACCGGTGCCGTAATATTGATTGCTAGCCATTCGGATCGATTCCCTTGCTGGTTCTGGCGGCTCAGATTTCGAGCGGCTGCGGCTGCTGGGCCGTGTGCCGGTGTTCGGTTCCGGCATAGACCTTGAGCTTCTTGAACATGGCCCGGCCAAGCGGGTTGCGCGGCAGCATGCCCTTCACGGCAAGCTCCAACACCTTCTCCGGATGACGCTCGATCATCTGGGTGAAGTTGGCTTCCTTGATGCCACCCGGGTAACCGGAGTGGTGGAAGTACTTCTTGTCCATGGCCTTGTTGCCGGAGACGCGGATCTTCTCCGCGTTGATCACGACGATGTAGTCGCCGGTATCGACATGCGGCGTGTACACGGGCTTGTGCTTCCCGCGCAGGCGGCTCGCGATCTCCGTGGCGAGTCGACCGAGGGTCTTGCCGTCGGCGTCGACGAGAAACCAGTCGCGTTCGACTTCGGCCGGCTTGGCGCTGATGGTACTCATGATGTTCGATGCTCCGAGGTCGGGGCGATTCAGAAAGCGCGCAAGAATAACGCTTCCCTGCGCCCGATTCAAGCTAAGGGGACATTGATTTAATCGTGCGTACGCGCTCAAGTCGCTTTTGCGTAACCAACGAGGCGAAGCGGCTGGTATGCGGTCACTCCGCACAAGAGAGCCACAACGCCGTGGGCGCAACTCAATCAGTGCCCCCTAGATAGACAACTGGGCCCCGCCTGGGCGGACCCATCGGGTTTGGAACTGGGGGGGGGCTGGATATGGCGCTACGGCGCAAAAGAAAGGGGCCGACCCCGAAAGGCCGGCCCCAGCAAGCCCCGGGCACGGAGCCCGGGTGCGCTTGGCACCAACGGTTACAGCTGGGCTTCGGCGCGTTCCTGCACTTCCTGCATCAGCTCAGGGTCGTTCTGCAAAGCCATGGCGACTTCATTGTATTCCTCGACGCTCATGCCCGCATCTTCGACGGCGCTAACCATTTCATCCTGCGCTTCCTGCTGCATGGACTGGGCCTCGGTTTCATCCTCGGCACCCTGCAGACGGTCGGCGAAGTCCTCGCGCACTTCCTGAACCGCGACGAACGCGGAGACGAAGGTGTCGATATCTTCTTCGCTCAGGTCAACCTCGGGGGCCTCCTGCATCGGAGCGCCACCCTGGGCCGCGCCACCTTCAGCACCACCCTGCGGCGGCTGGCCGCCCTGGGCACCACCTTCTTGGGCCGGCGGCTGGCCGCCCTGGGCACCGCCCATATCACCACCAGCACCACCTTCGGCGCCACCGGTCTGGGCCGAAGCGGCACCACCAACGGCAAACAGGGAGGTCAGGGCCATCGCGAGCATCGTCTTGCGCATATTCATCATTTTGCTCCTTCTTCCTTTCATGATCGTTCGGATCTCGGGGCCATACGGGCGTTTACGCCTGTGACCCGATTTCGTTGCAACCGTGTGAGGAGGGTGGTCAGGCCTTGAGGACTTGATCCCTCGATTGCTACTGGAAGGAGTTAGCAGATGCCGTGCCAAAACCGAATAAAATACGAATATCTAATAATATCAGTTTCTTAATGTTTTTCTTCTACCCAGGATCGGGCGATGCAAAGCACAAAAAGCGGGTCACAATGACACATGAGTCAGGCCGACCCGTGTCAGGATGTCACGTCGGGTCGGACTCCCCGAGCTTTCGGTACAGCGTCTTACGCCCGATCCCGAGGATCCGGGCTGCCCGTTGCTTGTTGCCATCCACGTGCTCCAGGACGCGGTGGATGTAGTCACGCTCACGTTCCTCCAGGGTCGGCCACTGGGGATCGTCTTCAACACCTGGCACGGGCATGGAGTCGGGGCGCCCGTCGGGAGCATCATCGGGGGCGCCGTGGGCAGCGCCCTGCAGGACGCGCTCGGGCAGATCGCGGGTTTCGATCACTTCGCCCGCGGCCAGCGTGGCCGCGCGCTCCATCAGGCTCGCCAGTTCACGGACGTTACCCGGGAAGGAATATCGCACCAGGGCACGCAGGGCTTCCGGACTCAGTCGACGCTCGGGGAGCCCTCGTGCCAGCGCCTGCTCGCGCAGGAACTGCAAGGCCAGGCGCTCGATATCGTCGCCGCGCGCACGCAGGGGCGGAATCTCGATCCGGAAGGTCTCGAGGCGATAGTAGAGATCCTCGCGAAAACGGCCATCGGCGATGTGAGCCTGCAGGTCCTGGTGGGTGGCCGCGACGATGCGCACATCCGTCGCGATCTCCTCGTTGGCCCCCACCGGGCGCACGCGACCATCCTGCAGCAGGCGCAGCAGCTTGCTCTGCATCGCCACCGGCATCTCGGCGATCTCGTCCAGAAACAGCGTGCCGCCATCCGCCTCGGTAAAAAGTCCTCGGCGAGCCCCCTTGGCGCCACTGAAGGCACCCGCCACGTGACCGAGCAACTCGGATTCGAGCAGCGCCTCGGGGATACCCGCGCAGTTGATCGCGACGAACGGGCCAGCAGCCCGCTCGCTCTCGGCATGCAGGGCCCGAGCGACCAGTTCCTTGCCGGTACCGGACTCGCCGGTGATCAGGACGCTACCGTCCGCCACCGCGATGCGCCGGATCAGGTCAAACAGATGCAGCATCGCAGGGCTGCGTCCCTGCATGCCATGGAAGCCATCGGCCTGCGCAAGGATCTCGCGGTACTGGCGCACCTCGTCCTTCAGCCGGCGCGCCTCGGTAACCCGATCGGCCGCCAGACGCAGGTGGTCCAGGTCCACCGGCTTGGTCAGGAAGTCATCGGCGCCGGCTTTGAGTGCGGCGACGGCCTGATCGATGGTTCCGAACCCGGTCAACATGATAAATCCAGGCGCCGGGGCCCGGGCTCGCGTCACTTCCAGCACATGGAAACCATCGGCACCCGGCAGCCGCAGGTCGCTGACCACCAGACTGAAGGCGTGTTGTGCCAGGACCTGCTCGGCATCCTCGGCACTCTCCACCGTAGTGACGGCATATCCGGCTTCGGTCAGTTCTTCCTGTAGTAGTTGGCGATGACCGCGATCATCCTCGACGACCAGGACCGCCTCCTGCACTGGCGACGAGTTTTGTGCTTGCGCTTGCGTATTCATCCGGCGAATCCTCCGCCGTTCGCTGGGGGCGATCCGGAACCCCTTGGCAAATGCACGACAAACCGGGTCTCGCCGGCCTTGCTTCGGTCAAGGTCGACCCGCCCCCCATGATCTTCCAGCGCCACCTGCACCACGGCCAGACCGAGCCCCGTTCCCTGTCCGGTCGGCTTGGTCGTAAAGAAGGGCTCGAACAGCCGCTCGGCCTGCTCATCCTCGATCCCGCCTCCGGCGACAGGACCATCATCGGCGACCACCAGCTCAACCCCTTCCGGCACCGCGCGCCAGGCCACCCGGACCTGGCTTGCAGCCGCCTGGGCGGCATTCTCCAGCAGATTCTCCAACGCCTGCCCCAGTCGCAGCGGATCCGCCGCGACCGATAACGCATCACCTTCCACCTGGAACTCGATCGCGCCCGATGGATGTTGCGCGCGGACACGGTCGATTAGATCGTTCATGAGCGGCCCCAGCGCTATTGAACGCTCCTGCAACGGATTGCGCCGGGCAAAATCCAGCAATTGCCGCACGATGGCCTCCACCCGCTCCAACTCGGACTTCAGGGCCTGCATCTCTTTGCGTGCCGGATCCTCCTCGGGCAAATGACGAATCGCGCGCTGCACGCGCCCCGCGATAATCCCCAGTGGCGTACCCAGCTCGTGGGCCACGCCCGCCGCCAGCTGTCCGATGGCCGCCAGCTTTTCCGAGTGCCGCAGCTTCTCTTCCAGCCGCACCTGCTCCCGACGCTGCGCCTCCAGCTCGGCTTCCGAGGCCTCCCGCCGTTCCATCATGCGATTCATCGACACCGCCAGGCCGCGCAACTCGGCCGGCCCATCTTCCGGAGCGCGCAGTCCGCGCTGCCCGTCGCCAATGGCGCGCATCGCCCCCATCAGGCGCGACACGTGCCGCCCTACCGCCCGGTGATAACCCAACAGAACCACCAACAGGAACAACGCGGCAATGCCCATGAGCAGTAGCAGACCCTGCCACTGAAGCTGGGTCACGTAGGCGCGAAAGGGCGTGACATCTCGCGTCACCTGCAACAGGCCGACGATCCGTCCTGCCGAGTCGGACAGCGGCAGAAAGAAAGAGAAGATCTCACGCCCTCGGTGCTCCCCGAAGGCCCCGAGACTACCGGTCTCGCTGATCACCCGCGCCTCCCCGCGGCGCTGCAGAGTCGGACTCGGCGGCCCACTGGCCGCCACCATGCGACCCTCGGCATCATAGACATACACCCCGAAGACCTCTTCGATCTGAAACAGCGAATCCAGCGACTGCTGCACCGCTGCCGCGTCCTCCTGCAGCATCGCGCTGGCAACGGGCAAACGGATCGAACGTGCCACCAGCTCGATGTCCTCCTGCATGCGGTTTTCCATCTGTGTCTGAAACTCATGCAGCCCCAATGCCACGACCGCCGCCATCAGCAACAACAGCGGCAGCAGCACGAACGACAACACCGCGGTACGCAGGCTGTTCAGGCGTCGAGTCATAGACAGGGGGAGTGATCCGCAGCGTGGTCAGGGAGTAGCCATGGTAGCCATGGGAGGCGGCGGGACGCGAATTACGGGCAAAAAAAAGCGCGGGTCGAGCCCGCGCCAAGAAAACCACCAAAGGAGGATGGAGGAGTCCACTAACCACTGACAGGGGGGACAGCGATTAGCGTATGCAAATCTTCTAATATGGCGATGTTATTGTCAACCGGCTGATGCGCAGGGGGTCGCACTTCACCGTTCCGTCATATCACGTACCCTTGAAGACCTGCATACCTCTTAAGACGCACACCTTTCCGATCTATTCCCGGGTACTTGCCAATCAAACGAAAAATCCACGAAAACCCGATTTCCATCACGGATTGACCACCATGCTTCGTCACTTGAGCCACCCCGTCACGCCCCTGGCACAGAACGCGACCTTGATCTGGTGTGATGCTACCGGGGCCGCGGCCTGGGTGGATCCAGGCGCGGACGCCGCGGATCTGGAACGGATCGCGCAAAAACAGGGCGTCCACCTGGAAAAGATCCTCCTTACCCACGGCCACCTGGACCACGTCGGCGCAACCGCCGAACTCGCCGCGCGCACGGGCGTTCCGGTCATCGGTCCGCACCGAGACGATGCCTTCTGGCTGGATCAGCTCCCGGCGCAGGCCCAGGTCTTCGGCTTCCCAGAGATCCCGCCGCTGGCCCCAGACCAGTGGCTGGACGACGGAGACACCATTACGCTCGGGCAGACCACGCTGCAGGTCCTGCACTGCCCTGGCCACACACCCGGCCATGTGGTCTTTCACGATCCGCAGACCCGCCTGGCCCTGGTGGGTGATGTCCTGTTCCACGGCGCGATCGGCCGCAGTGACTTTCCGCGCGGCAATGGCCGCGAGCTGATCGGCGCCATCACGGGCAAGCTCTGGCCCTTGGGCGACGACACCCGCTTCGTACCCGGCCACGGGCCCGAGTCGACGTTCGGCGAGGAGCGGCGCAGCAACCCGTTTGTTGCCGACCACGTGCTGGCGACCGGAAGCGGCGAAACGGGACGGGGTCGCTACTATTGACGCTACGAAGGGCCGCTGTTCTGAGGCCGCTATGGGAGAGAACAGCGCCGACGATATAGCCGGCGCTGCTTCACCCGCGAGCAAGCGCCTACAAAGGGTTGGGTTCCCCGCGCGGGTTGATCGGCTAACTCGCAGGGCCGGGTCGGGATATCGGTTGATTCGATATCCCCCTACCGCCCGGCCCCGGCAAGCGCCGGTCCAGGCGGGTCAGAGACAAAACCGCGCGTTCAGCCTTTGGCGCGCAGCGCCGCAATCCGCTCTTCGATCGGCGGATGGCTCATGAACAGCTTTTTCAGCCCCTGAGCCACGCCACCCCGGATACCAAACGCCGCCATCTGATCCGGCATATCCACCTTGCGCCCAGAGGCGCGCGCCAGGGACTCCAGGGCGCCGATCATCTTCTCGCGCCCGGCAAATCGGGCACCCGCCTCGTCGGCGCGAAACTCGCGCTGGCGCGAGAACCACATCACGATGATCGAAGCGAGGATCGCGAGGATGATCTCGGCCACGATGGTGGTGATCCAGAAGGCCGGGCCATGCCCCGCCTCGTTCTTGAACACCACGCGATCCACAAAGTGGCCGATCACGCGGGCGAGGAAGATCACAAAGGTGTTCACCACCCCCTGGATCAGGGCCAGGGTCACCATGTCGCCGTTGGCGACGTGGCCAACCTCGTGGCCCAGCACGGCCTCGACCTCGCCCTGCCCCATGTTCTGCATCAGGCCAGTGCTGACTGCGACCAGGGCGTTGTTCTTGCTCATGCCGGTGGCAAAGGCGTTGGGGTCCGGCGAGTCGTAGATTCCGACCTCCGGCATCCCGATCCCGGCTTCGCGGGCCTGGCGGGTCACCGTCTCCAGCAGCCACTGCTCGGTCGCGTTACGCGGCTTGTCGATCACGTGGACCTTCATCGTCTTTTTTGCCATCCACTTGGAGATGGCCAGCGAGATAAAGGAACCGCCGAAGCCGAACACCGCGGCGAAGATCAGCAGTGCATTAAAGTTAAGCCCGACACCTTCTTCGTCGAGAATGCGTTCCACCCCAAGGATGCGCAGCGTAATGCTGAGCACAATGATGATGGCGAAATTGGTCGCCAGAAACAGCGCAATACGTTTCATGAAGCTTTCCTGTACTCCAGCAAGGATCGGTTAAGGATATCGGAAACATCGGGGCGAACCCGAAAGATTCAAGGCCAACCCCAACCGCAAACCGGCGATCTGAAGACCGCCCACGCCGGCCGGGGTTCAACTCGGACGCACCTCCAGGCGATCCGCATTCTGGTAGCCACGCGGCAATTGGCGACCCCGTCGGGCGCGTTCGCCCACGTACTCGGCCCACTCCGCCGGAGCCAGCGCCTTGAAACGTTTTCCGGCGTGTACCACCAGCGTGTCCTGTGGTCCCAGCACGGTGACACCGAGCACTCGTTCGGACCCGTCCTTGAGCGCCGCGGCTGGAATCCCCATTAGCTTGTTGCCCTTGCCTCGCGACAACTCGGGCAGATCCGTTGCCGCGAACAGGAGCAGGTAGCCGCGCGTGGTCACCACCGCAATGTGATCCTCGTGCGGATTGCGTACCAGTGCGGGCTGCAGCACCGTCGCCCCAGGCGGCACGGTTAACACGTTCTTGCCGGCCTTTTGCCGGCCGAGCAGATCACCCAGTCTGGCAATGAACCCATAGCCATGGTCGCTGCCCAGAAACCAGCGGTCCTCTTCGCCCCCAGTGGCGATCCCGACGAAATACGCACCCTCCGGTGCGTTGACCCGCCCGGACAACGGCTCACCCTGGCCGCGCGCCGAGGGGAGCGTATGGGCGGGGATGGTGTAGGTGCGGCCGGTGGAATCAATAAATGCCACTGGCTGATTGCTGCGCCCGGTGACGGCGGCCTGAAAGGCGTCGCCAGCCTTGTAGCTCAGCCCGCTCGCCTCGACGTCGTGGCCCTTGGCCGCCCGCACCCAGCCCTTCTCCGAGAGCACGATCGTCAACGGCTCGGTGGGCACCAGCGCGGACTCGTCCAGAGCCTGTGCCGCCGCCCGCTGGACCAGCGGCGAGCGGCGCTCGTCACCGTACGCCGCGGCGTCATTCTCGATCTCCTGGCGCACCAGAGTGCGCAGACGGCGCTCGGAACCCAGGGTCTTTTCCAGCTGGTCGCGTTCCTTGCTGAGCTCGTCCTGCTCGCCGCGGATCTTGATCTCCTCAAGCTTGGCCAGATGACGCAGCTTAAGCTCCAGGATCGCCTCGGCCTGGATATCACTGAGGCCAAAGCGGCTCATCAACTCCGGCTTCGGCTCGTCGTACTCGCGGATAATCGCGATCACCTCGTCGATGTTCAGGAAGGCGATCAGCAGGCCTTCCAGCACGTGCAGGCGCGCCTGCACCTTCTCCAGGCGCCACTGCAGACGACGACGCACGGTCTCGATGCGGAAGGTCAGCCACTCCGACAGCAGTCCGGCGAGGTCGCGCACCTGCGGGCGCCCATCCAGGCCGATCACGTTCATGTTCACGCGGTAGGTCTTCTCGAGGTCGGTGGTCGCGAACAAGTGCGCCATCAGCGCCTCGACATCCACACGATTCGAGCGTGGCGTGATCACCAGGCGGGTCGGGTGCTCGTGGTCAGACTCGTCGCGCAGGTCTTCGACCATCGGCAGCTTCTTCGCACGGATCTGGCTGGCAATCTGCTCCAACAGCTTGGCGCCAGAGACCTGGTGCGGGAGTGCTGTGACCACGATGTCGTCGCCTTCCCGTTCATAACGCGCACGCGCACGGATCGAGCCCTGCCCGGTCTCGTAGACCTTCATGAGCTCCGCCGGTGGGGAGATAATCTCGGCCTCGGTGGGGTAATCAGGTGCCGGAAGGTGATCGCACAGCTCCGCCACCGTGGCCTTCGGGTGTTCCAGCAGATGCACGCAGGCGGCGGCCACCTCGCGCAGGTTATGCGGAGGGATGTCGGTCGCCATGCCCACCGCGATTCCGGAGCCGCCATTGAGCAACACGTTCGGCAACCGCGCCGGGAGCATCTTCGGCTCCTCCAGCGCACCGTCAAAGTTCGGCACCCAGTCCACCGTGCCCTGCCCGAGCTCGGACAACAGCAACTGGGCATAGCGCGACAGTCTCGACTCGGTGTACCGCATCGCGGCGAAGGACTTGGGATCATCCGGTGAGCCCCAATTGCCCTGCCCGTCCACAAACGGATAGCGATAGGAGAACGGCTGCGCCATCAGCACCATCGCCTCGTAGCAGGCCGAGTCGCCGTGCGGATGGAACTTGCCAAGCACGTCGCCCACGGTGCGCGCGGACTTCTTGTACTTGGCGGTGGCGGACAGACCCAGCTCGCTCATCGCGTAGATAATCCGCCGCTGTACCGGCTTCAGGCCATCGCCGATGTGCGGCAGCGCGCGATCCAGGATCACGTACATGGAGTAGTCCAGGTACGCCTTCTCGGTGAAGTCCTTCAACGGCAGCTGCTCGCCGCTGTTGGCGAACAGGCTGGGGGTCTCGATATCGGTCATCGGCGGTCTCGCGGACGTGGATGGGCCGGGGTTTTACACCGGGCCGGGCCCGCGTACTGTAGCGGGCACGCGCCCGCCGTTCCACGGGCCCGCCGAAAACCATTGCGTCAGAGGAGGACTTCGTGCCGGATACAGGCTGGGTTGCCAGTATCGTCGCGGTGGCCGTCTTCGGCTTCGCGGCAGTCAGCGTAGTGCATGCGCTGCTGCAACGCCGCGACACAGGCACCATCATCGCCTGGGTTGGGCTAATTGTGCTCCTGCCCCTGGCCGGCTCGGCGTTGTACTGGCTGTTTGGGGTCAACCGCATCCGTCGGCGCGCTCACGCCCTGCGCGAGGGCTACCTGATTACCGACCCCAGCGCACACGACGATACCCTGGTCGAACACCCGGCCCGCTGGGAGCGCCTATTGCATTCCGGAGATCGACTGAGTCCGTTTCGGTTGGTCCAGGGCAATGCCATCGAACCGCTGTTCGATGGCGATCGCACCTATGCGCGCATGCTGGACGCCATCGACCAGGCCCGCGCCAGCATCACCCTCGCGACCTACATCTTCGATTACGACCGCGTCGGCGAGCGCTTCGTCGCCCACCTCCAGCAGGCCCATGATCGCGGCGTGCAGGTGCGCGTACTGATCGACGCCGTCGGTGCCCGCTACAGCCGCCGCAATACCCTGCGCCGGCTTCGGCGTGCGGGCATCCCGGCCGCAGCCTTCATGCCGGTACATCTGCCCCGAAGCCTGGCCGCTTTCAACCTGCGAAACCACCGAAAGATGTTGGTAATCGATGGCCGCCGCGCCTTCACCGGCGGCATGAATATCCGCCGGGGGCACAGCCATATCGATCCCGGATCGCACCCGATTCAGGACCTTCACTTCGAGTTGCGCGGGCCCGCCTCCGCCCAGGTCCAGCGGGTTTTCGGGGAGGACTGGCAGTTCGCCACGGGGGAACGCCTGGACGGACCGGTCTGGTTCCCCGATCCCATCGAGACCGCCGGTGCACGCGCCTGTCGCGGGCTTCCCGATGGGCCGGACGAAGACTTCGAGGTACTGAATTTCACCTTGCAGGCGGCCCTGGCCGAGGCCCGCGAAGAGGTGACGATCATCACCCCTTATTTTCTGCCGGGGGTCGCACTGGCCGGGGCACTCAAGGCCGCGGCCCTGCGAGGCGTGAAGGTCAACATCCTGATTCCCGCCCTCAACAATCTGCGCCTGGTGGAATGGGCCAGCCGACCCCAGCAGGCCGAGCTACTGGAACGCGGCTGCCGCCTGTGGCTCACGCCCCCCCCTTTCAACCACGCCAAGCTGATGCTGGTGGATCGCGAATGGGCCCTGGTCGGTTCCGCCAACTGGGACCCGCGCAGCCTGCGCCTTAACTTCGAGTTCAATCTGGAATGTCTGGACCGCGGACTGGGGTCGGAACTGGCCGAGTGGGCCGACCACCTGCGCGAACAGTCGCACCCCCTGACGCTCGCGGAAGTCCGCGCTCGCCCACTCGCCACCCAGCTGCGCGACGGTGCGGCTCGCCTGCTCACGCCCTACCTGTAACCACTGATTGCATCGCGCGTAGACACGGCGTTAGTCGTCCCAATCCGCACACACTGATGAACCGGGACACCCCAACGATGTCTTTTGTACTGTAGCTACCAGGGATACCCATGCACGGGTGCATGCATCAACCCGTTTCTTCCCAGGGGGCGTAAAGGGATGTTACGAAAGTCGAAGATTCGGCCAGGAAGGTCATGAACGGGATTCTGGTGCCATCTCTCTACGTCGCGGCGGGCCTCGCCGTATACGCAACCATCAGCCACCTGCTGTACAGCCGGCAGAGCGCCCGACGCATGGAACACCGCCTGTTCGCCGCGATGGGCGCGTTAATGGCGGTGGTTGCCGTGAGTTCGGCCCAGACCTATCAAGCCACCAGTGTCGACGCCTACACCCAGGCATTGACCCTCAATATTTTTCTGCTCGCTCCGTTCTACGTCCTTTTCGCCGCGTTTGTCGCGGCCCATACCCGCACGCGCGCGACCCCGATCATCAGTGGCCTCCTGGTACTTCTGGTCATTACCTGGGTGGTCAACGCCCTGCAACCTTACAGCATGCAGTACCACAGCATCGATGCGATCCACATACTGGAGCTCCCCTGGGGCGAGACCGTGGCCCTGGTCGAGGGCGCTCTCAGTCCGTGGTTCGTCTTTGGCGTGGCCGCCGTCCTTCTCGTCTTCGGCTTTGCCCTGACCAACCTAATCCGGCACTACCGCCGGCATCACCAGGGCACCACCCTGCTCCTGCTGGGCGGGATCGCGATCTTTGTGCTGTTCACCCTGCAGGGCGTACTCGCCCGTTCGGGTGTCATCGAGATGCCCCAGCTCGCGCCGTTTGGCTATGTGGTCATGGTGGTCATGATGAGTGTGGCCCTGAACCGCGAGACCGGGGAACGTCTGCGCGATTCGGAGGCTCGTTTTCGTGCGCTGGTCGAGCAATCGCCCATCGGGATCCAGGTGCTGACGCCCACTGGCGAGATCCGCCAGACCAACCCGGCCTGGGAACGCCTGCACGGTCCACAGGCGTCGGCTCCGGGCGGCAACGTACTGACGCGGCCGGACGCCATCGACCGGAAAGTTCTAGCTCCCCTGCGGGCCGCGATGCGCGGTCAGTACCAGGAGATCTCTCCTCTAGCCTACACCCCACCCGACATCCCCGGGGACCACGTCTCTGGCACCGCAATGGGAGGTACCGAGCGCTGGCTGCGGGGCTGCATCTATCCCCTGCAGGATGCTCGGGGCGAGGTGCAGGATGTGATCGTGATGCAGGAGGACATCACCGCCGAGCATCGCAGCGAGAACGCCCTGAGATTGATTGCCGAAGGCCTGCAGGCGCGCTCACGCGAGGAGTTCTTCCAGCAGCTTGTACTCAAATTAAGCAACCTGTTTAACGCCGACTACGCCCTGGTCGGCCTTGAGGCCTCTGACCAGTCCGGCGTGGTGGAGACCGCCGCCCTGTGCGCCCGGGGCCGCATCGTAGAGAATTTGCGCTATGACTTGGCCGAGAGCCCCTGCGAACGGGTAATCGAGATCGGCTCCTGCATCTACCCCTGCGACGTGCAGCAACGCTTCCCGAAGGACGAGATGCTGGTCGAGATGGACGCGGAGAGCTACTTGGGGGCGCCCATGCTGGACAGCCAGGGGACCCTGCTCGGGCACATTGCGATGGTCAATCGACACCCTGTGGAAGATGTCGACAAGGCGATGGAGATCCTCGAGATCATGGCGGACCGCGCCGCAGCTGAACTAGAGCGCCTGCATACCGAGGCACACATCCACGCCCTGGCCTACCACGACTCCTTGACCGGGCTGGCCAACCGCACCCGGCTGCACGACGATCTGACTCGGTACCTCGAGGGAGCCCACGTCGAAAACCAGCATGGCGGGCTGATCCTGATCGACCTGGATCACTTCAAGACCATCAACGACGCCCTCGGCCATGCGGTGGGCGATACCGTACTGGGCGCAGTCGCGGACCGCCTGCGCAGTCACGCCCCGAAGGACGCACTCATCGTGCGCCTGGGCGGCGACGAGTTTGCGGTGGTGCTGCCGCCGAGCCCAACCGGACGCGAGGCGCTGGAGCCCGAAGTCCGCGCCATCGCCGAGCGCATCCTGGAGGCGCTACAGCGCCCCATCATCCTGGGAGAACGCACCTTCGGGGTCGGGGCCAGCCTAGGCTGCGTACTGTATCCGGATGCCGGCCAGACCTCGGCCGATGCCCTGCGTCACGCCGACATCGCGTTATATCAAGCCAAACGCGCGGGGCGCGGGGGCGTGCAGTTCTACCGCCATGCCCTGCAGGACGAGGCCCATGCTCGCCTGCAGATCGAGGAAGGTCTGCGCCAGGCCGTCGAACGCGGCGAGCTAGCCCTGCACTTTCAACCGCAGGTCGACGCGGCCGGCCGCCTGATCGGCGCCGAGGTGTTACTGCGCTGGCAGCACCCGGAGATGGGCGCGGTCCCACCCGCCCTGTTCATCCCCATCGCAGAGGAAACCGGCCTGATCCACGGCATCGGAAATTGGGTGCTGGAGCAGACGTTGGTACAGCTGGCGCGATGGCAGACCGATGGCCTGCAGCCTCCGCGCCTGGCGCTGAACCTGTCCCCCTGGCAGCTCGCCCGGCCGGACTTTGTGGACCGCTTCGAGGCCCTGCTGCGCCAGCACCGGGTGGACGCCGACGCCCTGACCCTGGAGGTCACCGAATCCGGACTGCTGCGCGATCTCCCGGATGCGATTGCCAAGCTCGGCGCCCTGCGCCGGCTCGGGGTGCGCATCGCCCTGGATGACTTCGGCACGGGCTATTCCTCGCTCGCCTATCTGCGCGACTTGCCGGTGGACGAACTGAAGATCGACAAGTCCTTCGTCGACGAACTGATGGCCGGCGGCGACCAGACACTGATCGAAAACATCGTGGATATCGCGCGCAACATGGAGCTGGACGTGATCGCCGAGGGCGTGGCCCAGGCCGAACAACGCGAACAACTCCTGGCGCTGGGCTGCAGCCATTTCCAGGGCTTCCTGTTTAGCCCAGCGCTCCCGGCCGGGGACTTCAACCTGCAATTCCTGCAACCACCGCGCTCCGAGTCGAACTAGGCGTCCCGTACCGCGTCCTCAGGGAGACTCGTCCAACCCGCATCCCAATGCCCCGCGTCGGCGCCGCGCCTGATCCGATACCGGTCGATCCATGCCCGCCAGATCCTGGTACAGCACCACCTGACTGCCACCATCGGCCTTGGCGGCGTACATAGCGCGGTCTGCCCGCTGCAGGAGCGTAGCGACGTCGCCCCCATCCTGCGGAAACAACGCGCCACCCAGGCTAAGCCCGACCCGCAGCGACTCGCGATTCACCTCCACGGGTTCCTCGAAGCGTTCGATTAGCTTGAGTCCGATGCCGGCCACGGCGTCCGGGTCGCGCACGTTCTCCAGCAACAAGACGAACTCGTCGCCACCCACGCGCGCCACGATGTCGCTGCCACGCATCCCTTCGAGCAGCCGGTGAGCCACGGTCACCAGGACAACGTCCCCCACATCGTGGCCCAGACGGTCATTGATCGGCTTAAAACCGTCGAGGTCACAGACCATCAAGGCCACGCCGGTACCTGCGCGCTGAGCCCGACGCAACGCCTGCTGAATATGCTCCTGCAACAGACTCCGGTTGGGCAGCCCCGTCAGGGAGTCGTGATGCGCCTGATGCCACAAGCGCTCCTCGGAGTCCTTGTCACGGGTGATGTCGCGCACCATGCCCAGCACCTGTACCGGACGCCCGTCGGGAGCGCGGTCGATCTCGCCCTCCACGCGGACATGGCGGACACCCCCGTCTCCGCGCACCACCCGATGATCCACGCGATAAAAGTTTTCGCGGTCCAGGGCCTCGTTCGTCGCACGCCGCACACGGGTGCGGTCATCCGGGTGTACGGCGCGCATATAGGCCTCGAACCCGGCCCCATCGGTCTGCGCGTCCAGGCCAAACAGTTCGAAGACATGCGAGGACCAGTTCATCCGCTGCCCGCGGATATCCCAGTCCCAGTAACCGGCGCCGGCAATGCGCTGTGCCTCCTCCAAGCGCTCGGTCGTCTCTTGCAGGGCCGCGGTGCGCCGGGCCACGGCTGCCTCCAGCCCGGATTGCGTCTCGCGCAAGCGCACCTCAATGCGCTGGCGCTCCTCCAGCTCCTTGCGCAAGGCGGCATGGTCGCGCCAGATCCGCCGCCGCACCCGCAGCCACATCAGCGTGATCATAATCATGATCAGACCCGTGGCGACCAGCGTCACCTTCTGCGCCTGCTCGTGACGCTGGGCCATCGCCGTGACCGCCTCTTCGTTGTCCTGCTCGAAGGCCGCGAGGATCGCCTCCATCTGATCCAGTACGTCTTCCTGTACCGGCATCGCATCGGCATACAGAATTGCCAGCGCCTCGTTGCGCCCACCGGCCAGGGCAACGTCCACGAGTTCCGAGAGGATGGGGGCGCCGGTCGCAGCCAGCTCACGCAGCTCGGCCAGCAGGGCTGCATCACGTGGCGTCTGGGCCAACAGCTCCGCACCCTCGCGGGCCTCCAGGAAACGCTCCGCCAGATCCCGGAACTCGCGCTGATAGCGGTCCTGCAACGCCGGGTCCTCGGCACTAATGACCAGCGATGCGCGCAACATGCGTTCGCGCACCAATGAACGCATGCGGTGGACGCGGTCCACCTTGTTCACATATTCCTCGGTCAGGGCCTGGACGTCGTTCTGCAGCTGTTGCACACGCAGCCAGCTGGCCACGGCGACCGCTACAACCAACAGCATCACCACCAAAAAGGCGCTGGTCAGACCGGAGACAAAGGGACGCGGAGCCATCGCAGCTCACCACCCCACAAGGGCGCAGGGCGGCTTCAGGAACGCGCGGGAACACCTGCCACTCCGGGCATTTCGAACCGCCGCCACATCCTTGACGCGCATCCCCTTCCCCCTGTTTGATCGATCGTATCTAGACGATCCAGGCGGGAGCGTGCCGCGAGATGGCCACAAACTCAAGCGATGACGGGCATCGGGCTGTACGACCGGTCGCGACACGGGCAGAACTGGAGCCGGTTTATCGCAGCGCGGAATACGACGTGGAGACCGAAAGCGAAACCCGCATCCTGCGCATCGGCGCCCCTGCACCCGAGATCACGTCCTGGATGAAGGCGCACGGCCTGCGCCGGATCGTGTTGTTCACCGCCTGCAACCCCGGAAGCCGGCCCGCGACGGCCAGGGACAATGAACAGCGTCAACGCCGACTGGAACAGGCCGTAGACAACCACGGCCTACGCGCCTGGCCAGCCTGCAATCGCGACCCTCTGGGCCACTGGCCGGACGAACCCGGCCTGGCGATCGCAGATCTATCCGATTCCGTACTGGTGGAATGGCTGGAACACTTTGACCAGAACGCGGCCGTGCTACTGGACCCGCCGGCCGTACCCCGACTCGTGTGGCATCCGGCCTTGTCGCGCCGGGAAAGTGCTTAAAGCGGCAGCCGGCCGCCGGACGCCACCAGGATCGTGACCAGTCCAATCACGGTATTGATTCCCACCAGGATGCGGATCTGGCCCAGCCGGCGCAGACCTTCCGGGGCGTCGTCCGCGGCAATCGCCTGACGCATGCGGCGGAACGGGGCAAAGAACACGTGGGCGAAGATCGCCATCATAATCAGGCCAAGTAACAGCATCGTATGGACGCTGGGGTGCACGTCACCCATGCCGCCGAACACCCCGAAGATCATGTAGAAACCGGTCGCCAGGATCACCACAACCGAGGCCCAGACCCAGGGGAAGAAACGGCCGAAGACCCCCTCCCACAGCTTCAGCCGCGCCATCCCCTCCAGCTGCTGCCCGGCCACCGGCCGCAGGAACATGTAGGCGAAAAACATGCCGCCCACCCAAATCACCACCGCCAGCACATGCAGCACGTTCGCCAGTGCGTATCCCGTCATTGTCGGATTCCTTAGTCGCGTTCCCAAATGTGGCTCGCAGTGTAGCCGCACTTGGGCAGCGCTGCCGACCCCACCCCTGCCAGCAGGAGCGCGCACATGATTTAGAATGGTGCCCTGTACGCGGCCTTTCGCCGCCCCTGCAACCGTCTACCCAGCCAGCACGAGGAGCCCGCATGTCGCGCGAAATCATCCAGACCGAGAATGCCCCGGCCGCCATTGGCCCCTATTCACAGGCCGTGCGCGCGGGCGAGACCCTTTATCTCTCCGGGCAGATTCCACTGGACCCCGCGACCATGGAACTGGTGGGCGGCGGCATCGAGAACCAGATCCGTCAGGTGTTCGCCAACCTCCAGGCGGTCCTGGAGGCGGCGGGCGCCAGCACTGCGGACATCGCCAAGCTGAATATCTTCCTGATCGATCTGACGCACTTCCCGCTGGTCAACGAGATCATGAGCGAGGTGTTCAACGAGCCCTATCCGGCACGCGCTGCGCTTGGCGTTGCCGCCCTGCCCAAAGGCGCCCAGGTCGAGATGGACGCCATCGCCTTCTGCCCGCGCAGCTGATCGCGCCGCGTAGGCCGTCCTGGTGGAACTGCAGGCCCCGCTCACAACGCTGAAGGGTGTCGGTCCAGCGGTGGCGGAACGACTGGAACGCCTCGGGCTGGAACAGGCCGGGGACCTGCTGTTCCATCTACCCCTGCGCTTCGAGGACCGCACGCGGCTGACGCCGATCGCGGCGCTGCGACCGGCGTTGGCGGCACTATTCGAGGGTCGCGTCGCGCATGCCGAGGTCGTCCACCGCCGCCGGCGGATGCTGGTAGTCACGCTCAGTGACGACCAGGCGCAGATTCTGCTGCGATTTTTTCACTTTGGCGCCAACCAGCAACGGCGTCTGAGCGTCGGCACGCGCATCCGCGCCTTCGGTGAGCCGCGGGGCATCCCCGGCGCACTGGAATGCGTACACCCGGAGCTTCAGACCGTGGGCGATACCCCGCCGGCACTGGAGTCGCACCTGACTCCGATCTACCCGACCACCGAGGGCGTCTCGCAAAAACTGCTACGCCAACTGGTCGCGCACGCCCTGCCGGGGGTCCGGGCCCTGCCCGACCTGTTGCCGGAACTGACCCACCAGGGCCTGCCCGGTCTACACGCCGCTTTGGGACAACTGCACCACCCGCCGGCTCAGGCCGATGCACTGGTTGCCCTGGATACACCGGAGAACCGCAGTCCAGCGCGCACGCGCCTGGCCCTGGAGGAGTTGTGTGCCCATCAACTCGCTCGCATCCAGCAAAGCCGCACGCCGCAGGACACACGCAAGGCGCCAGTCATTCAGCCCCCCGGCACCCTGTGGCAACAACTACGCGACCAGCTCCCCTTCGAACCCACCGGCGCACAGGAACGCGTGACCGAGGAGATCCTGGCCGATCTCGCACGCACGCAACCGATGAACCGGCTGGTCCAGGGCGATGTCGGCTCGGGCAAGACACTGGTCGCGGTGGCCGCCACGCTGGCGGCGGTGGAGGCCGGCTATCAGGTCGCCTTCATGGCCCCAACCGAGCTGCTGGCGCGCCAGCACGGGCGCAACCTGGCCCAATGGCTGGAGCCGCTGGGCGTGTCCATCGCCTGGCTGGGTGGCCGCCAGACCGCCGGTGAACGTGGGCAGCTACTCGCGGAACTGGCCACGGGTCAGCGCCAGGTCGCAATCGGCACCCATGCCCTGTTCCAGGAAGAGGTGCGCTTCCAGCGACTGGGGCTTGCGATCATCGACGAGCAGCACCGTTTTGGGGTGCATCAACGCATGGCCCTGCGCGACAAGGGCAACGGCCAGATGCCGCACCAGTTGATCATGACCGCCACCCCGATCCCGCGCACCCTGGCGATGGCGCTGTACGCCGAGCTGTCCAGCTCGGTGATTGACGAACGCCCGCCCGGGCGCACGCCGGTGCGCACCGCGCTGATCAGCCACGAACGCCGCGACGAGGTAATTGACCGTATCCGCGCCGCCTGCGGCTCCGGCACCCAGGCCTATTGGGTCTGCCCGCTGGTGGAAGAGTCGGAACAACTGGAAGCGGAATCCGCCGAGTCCACCGCCGAGCGCCTGCGCGAGGCGCTGCCGGAGCTGACCATCGGACTGGCACACGGACGCATGAAGGGGCTGGAGCGCGACACGGTCATGGAGCGCTTCCGCGCCGGAGCGATCGACCTGCTCGTCGCGACCACCGTGATCGAGGTCGGGGTAGACGTCCCCAACGCCAGCCTGATGATCATCGAGAACGCCGAGCGCATGGGGCTGTCGCAGCTGCATCAGCTGCGCGGCCGGGTCGGACGCGGAAACACTGCATCGGCCTGTGTACTGCTTTATCGTCCACCGCTGGGGGAGACCGCACGCGAGCGCCTGGAGGCGATGCGGCGCACGGACGACGGCTTCGAAATTGCCGAAGTGGACCTCAAACTACGCGGCCCGGGCGAGCTACTGGGTACACGCCAGACCGGAGACCGCAGCTTCCGCGTCGCCGACTGGGCCCGCGACCAGGACCTGTTGGACGAGGCCACGACCCTCGCCGCACGTCTCGAAAACGACCCATCACGCACCGGCGCCCTCATCGAACGCTGGCTCGGCACCGCCACCCGCTACGCCACCGTGGGGTAACCGAAAGGCGATCGCACTACTCAGGCACCAAGGGAAAAAGCGTCAACAGTAAGACGGGAAGGTTAGAAGGGGTTCAGAGCATTGCGATTACCACCGCATTGCTCAACAAGAATTTTTTCAGTCTTCCCACCTTTCTGTAAATCGCTCTTGACCTTTCTTGTGCCTTGGCGCGCCCCGGAGTAGAGGATTCAGGGGCGCAGCAACGGGCCTTCGACGGCGTCGCGGGCCTCGCGGCCGGCGAGCTGTTCGATCAGGGTCAGGGCGAAATCCATCGCGGCGCCGGGGCCGCGGCCAGTGATCAGGCGACCATCGACCTCCACAAGGGCCCCGGTAGACGGGATCCCAGCCTCGTCCAGCGCGCCGGTGAATGAAGTCACGGTGCGGCCTTCCAGAAGACCCGCTTCGGCCAGCGCCTTGGGCCCGGCACACACAGCGGCCAGATAGCCGTCGCGCTCGGCCTGCGCGCGCAACAATCGCTGCACCCGAGCGTCGTCACGCAGGTGATTGGCCCCGGGCAGACCTCCGGGCAGCACGATCAGGTTAAAGGCGCTATCCAGAACCGCGTCGATGGTGGTATCCGGCTGAATCACCGTGCCCCGCGAGCAGATCACCGGGCCAGGCTCCAGCCCGGCCACGGTGACCTCGAATTGCGCGCGGCGCAGCAGGTCGATGATCGTGACCGCCTCCAGTTCCTCGGAACCGGCGGCCAGGGGCACCAGTACGTTCGGCATCGATCCTCCCGATACGTCGCGATCTCAACGACGGCCGTAGAAGGTCAGACCCTTGAGCAGATTCAGCGCCTCGTTCATACCGTAATCGCGCTCGGCCAGAGTCTCGCCGTTGTCATCCTCTTCACTTTCAGCCTCCGGCAGGCCATCACGGCCCATGCGGGCACCGCCGTTGTCATCGCCGGAACGCTGGACCACCAGGTCCTGCAGGCGGATGTCCGGCTCGATCCCGTCCTCCTGGATCGAACGGCCATCGGGCGTGAAGTAACGCGCGGTCGTCAGCTTGATGCCGGTATTCTGAGTTAGCGGCAGGATGGTCTGCACCGAGCCCTTGCCGAAGGTGTTCTGGCCCATGACCACGGCACGCTTGTGATCCTGCAGTGCACCGGCGACGATCTCGGAAGCGGAGGCGGAGCCCCGGTTGACCAGGACCACCATCGGCGCACCTTTCAGCACGTCACCCGGGGACGCCTGGTAGCGGAACTGCGAATCCTCCAGGCGGCCCTCGGTATAGACGATCAGGCCCTCTTCGAGGAAGGCATCCGAGACGCCCACCGCGCCATTCAGAATACCGCCAGGGTTGTTGCGCAAGTCCAGGATCAGGCCATTGAGCTCACCCTTTTCCTGCAGGTCCTCTACTGCTCGCACCAGATCGCGGGCGGTGCGCTGCTGGAAGTTGCTGATGCGCACATAGCCATAGCCTTCTTCCAGGATCTCCGAACGCACGCTCTGCACCTGGATCACGTCGCGGGTAATGGTGATTTCCTTCGGCTGGTCTTCGCCATCCCGCATCACGGTCAGCGTGATATCCGAGCCCTTCTCGCCGCGCATCTTGGCCACCGCGTCGGACAGGGACATCCCTCGTACCGACTCGCCATCCAGGCGGATGATCAGGTCACCGGCCTCAATCCCCGCCCGGCTGGCCGGGGTATCGTCGATCGGCGCGATGACCTTCACGAAGCCATCTTCCATCCCGACCTCGATCCCCAGACCGCCGAACTCGCCGGAGGTCCCAACCTGCATGTCCTCGAAGTCCTGCTCGTCCAGGTAGGACGAGTGCTCGTCGAGCCCGGACAGCATGCCCTGGATCGCGTTGTCCAAGAGGTCCTTGTCCTCAACTTCGGTGACGTAATTGCGCTTGATACGCATATACACGTCAGTAAAGCGCTGCAGGTCCTCCACCGGCAGGGCGGATTGCGCGCCATTCTCGCGGTCGGCGTAGACGGCCACCGACACACTCAGCATGACCCCGACCACCAATCCAACGATCAGGGCGTATCCGGTGCGACAAGACTTGCTCATTACCTGTCCTCGTACTTGAGGTGATTAGTGTGACGATGGTAGCACCGGCTATGTGACCGGCGCCTGAATGCACGCCACCCACCGGCTTTTTTGCCCGTTCTCGACGGCACGACCATCCACTACTGAGAGGGCCACCAGCCTTCAGGGTTCAATGGTCCGCCACTACGGCGAATTTCGAAGTACAGGCCGGGCGCAATCGCCTCGCTGCCTGCGCCGGCCACGGCCAGCTGCTCGCCGGCACCCACGGTGTCACCCTCGGCAACCAGGATCTCCTCGACGTTACTGTAGAGCGTCAAATAGCGTTGCCCGTGATCCACGATCACCAGAAAGCCATACCCCTGCATCCAGTCCGCATAGACCACTCGCCCGTAATGGACCGCGCGAACCGCCGCGCCGTTCTCCACCTCCAGCACGGCGCCCCGCCAGCGCGATTGCAGACGATTGCCACGCGAGTCGTTGAAGCTGCGGATCACCCGCCCTTCGGACGGACGCGGCAGTTCCCCTTCCAGTTCAGAGAAGGCGACGTCCGGGCGCGTGGGAGCCGAATCATCGCGTGGAGCCTGAGTCCGAGCCGCACTCCGTGCCTCCACCTCTTCAATCACCGTCTCCAGGGTCTCCGCATTACGTTGCAGACGCTCCAGCTCCAGGGCCTCGTCTTCTATGGCGGCCTCCAGCTCGGCCATCGCCTGACGCTGGCGGGCCTCTTCCTGCTCCAGACCGGCTACGGCTTCCCGCGCCTGTTCTTCCTGCTCCGCCAGCACGGCACGCTCGTGCGCTAGAGCCTCACGCGCCTCTTCCAGGGCCTCCAGGCGCTCGTTCAATCGCGCCAGCGCCTCCTCCCGAGCATCACGGATGCGATTAGCGAACGCCGCTTGATGCCGCCCCTCCCCGGACTGATCCAGAGTCCGGCCGGGATGACGCTCGCGCTGCCACTGATCGCGCACCAGTCGTGCGGCAGCCTGGCGCTCGGCTTCAAGCTGCTCCCGGGCCTCGTCCACCCGCTGTTCCTGTTCCGCCACCGCCTCTTCCTGGTGCGATCGTTCACGGGCCAATTCACGCAGCTCTCGACGCGAATCCTCGGTTCCGCGGGCGGCATCCGCCAACAGCTCTTCCAGCCTCTGCAACGCAGCAGAACGCTCCTCCTGGCTACGCTCCAGGTCCTGAATGGCCTCGCGCGTCTCGCGCAGCTCGGCCTCCGGCTCCAACGCCAACGCCAGGCCAGGCCACAGAAAAACGACCAGCCACCCGCACCGGAACAGGGCAGGGAAACCGCCTCGAAGATTCAAGATTGCGCAAATTCGCATATCGGGGTACGTTTAGGTACTTATATTCTGACCCACGCGAGTAGGCCCTCTCCTCGCGAGAACAAGAGGCATGTCGTGAGCAACGAAATGGTTGAAGACGAAGTGTCCGTCGAAGACGGTCTGATGTCCCAGGACGAAGATATCGAGCGGGCTTCACGCTCGCTCAAGGCCATGTCCCATCCGCTGCGCCTGAAGATCCTCTGCATTCTCGGTGATCGCGAAATCAGCGTACAGGAAATTGTGGATCAGGTCGGGACCTCCCAGAGCAACATCTCGCAACATCTTGGCATCCTGCGCGACAAGGGCATTCTCGCCACGCGCAAGGACGCCAACCGGGTCTACTACCGCGTAGGGGACTCCCGGACGCTCCGCCTGATCAGTATGATGCAGGACGTTTTCTGCAGCTCCTGACAATCACCCCTCCGATCCGGTCTCCCGAATGCTTGAACGCCTGCCCGAATTCCTCGCCAATCATCCCATCCTGACCGGCGCCCTGCTGGCAGTGATCGGGATGATCCTGTTCGTCGAACTGCGACGACTCAACCGGAAGTACCGCTCGCTGTCACCGGTCGAGGCGGTCCGCGTCATCAACCAGGATGATGCCCTGGTAATCGACGTGCGCGAGGACAACGAAGTCGCCTCCGGCCGCATTGGGGGTGCCAAGCACATCCCGCTCGGCAGCCTGCAAAAGCGCATCGGCGATATCGAGAAGTACAAGGAAAAGCCGGTGGTGGTGTATTGCCGCAGTGGCAATCGCTCGGCTAGCGCCGCCCAACAGCTCACCGCGGCCGGATTTCAGGACGTGGTCAACCTGCAAGGCGGCATCCAGGCCTGGCAATCGGCCAACATGCCCATCAAGAAGAAGTAATGCAGTTCGAGGTCTACTCCGGCGGACGCTGCCCGTTCTGCCTGCTGGCACGCCGCCTGCTCAATCAGCGTGGCTATCCGTTCACGGAATACCCCGTCGACCGCGAGCCTGGTCTGCGTGCCGAGATGGAACAACGCGCCGGGGGGCGCACCTCGGTCCCTCAGATCTTTCTTGGCGAGACCCATATCGGCGGCTTCGACGAACTGCAGGCAATGGACAGCCGCGGCGAACTGGCCCGCCTGGCTACAGAGGCGGGCCTGCAAGCGCCCGCCGACAGCGCCGCCGGATAAGTCTGCGCCCTCGATAGCGCACGGTGGATAACGCTCAGGGGCCACGCGCCCACATGACCCCACCCCACTCCCTTACAATGCCCCCCATTCCAGACAACGACCAAGACAACTGCGAGACAACACGATGGCTGAAGAGAACACCCCGAACAGCGGCAATGGCGCGGCCCAGGGCGAACAGACCGAGCGCCCGGACTTCTCCATCCAGAAGGTATTCATCAAGGACCTGTCCTTCGAGGCACCGAACTCCCCCGAGGTGTTCATGCACGAATGGAAGGGCGAGACCAACATCCAGCTGAACACGGGCGCGCGCCCCATTGATGAAGCGGCCGGTGCCTTCGAAGTCGAGTTGGGTCTCACCGTGACCACGGAATCCGAAGGCAAAACCGCCTACCTGGTCGAGATCAAGCAGGCCGGCGTGTTCATCGTGCGCAACTTCCCCGAGGACCAACGCAACCACCTGCTGGGCGCCTACTGCCCCAACGTGCTGTTCCCGTTTGCACGCGAAACGGTGGCGGACCTGGTGCTCAAGGGCGGATTTCCACAGCTCCTGCTGCAGCCGGTCAACTTTGAATCGCTCTACGCCCAGCATCTGAAGGAACAGCAGCAGGGCCAGGCCGCCGGCGGGCAGGAAGCCCCGACCCAGCAGGCCTGACGCGAGACGGCGCGCATGCGCATCGCAGTCCTTGGTGGGGGCTCCTGGGGCACGGCACTTGCCATCCACGCCGCACGCCTGCACGACGATGTCGCCCTGTGGGTACGTGGAGAGGACAAGGCCCAGCAACTGGAAGCGGAGCGCGAGAACGCCCGCTACCTGCCAAGTCTAGCCTTCCCCGAAAGCCTGCGCGTCAGTGCCGCTCCGGAAATCATCGAGGGACGTGACCTGATCCTGGTCGCAGTCCCTTCGGGCGCCTTCCGCGAGACACTGCGCTGGGTCTCTCCGCAGATCGCATCCGATCAGGTGGTCGCCTGGGCCACCAAGGGCCTGGAGACGGCCACCGGAGCCTGGCTGCACGAGATCGCGGAACAGGAACTCGGTCCCGAGCACCCGCCAGCGCTGGTCTCCGGGCCTTCCTTCGCGGCCGAGGTCGCACAGGAGCAGCCCACCGCCCTGTCAGTCGCCTCCAGCGACGAGGGGCACATGGACTGCCTGGTGGAGGCACTGCACGGGCGCTCCCTGCGCCTGTACCGCAACCCGGACGTGATCGGCGTGGAACTGGGCGGGGCGCTGAAAAATGTCCTGGCCGTCGCCACCGGCATCGCCGATGGTGCCGGCTTCGGCGCCAACGCCCGCGCCGCCCTGATGACCCGCGGCCTGGCGGAAATCCAGCGTTTCGGCGAGGCTGTCGGCGCCCGCCCGGAGACCCTCACGGGCCTCTCGGGGTTAGGCGACATGATCCTGACTTGCACCGATAACCAGTCGCGCAACCGGCGCCTGGGCCGACTGCTTGGCCAGGGCCTGGATCTCGCCCGCGCGCGCGCCGAGGTCGGGCAGTCGGTCGAGGGCGTAGAGACCGCCCGCGTCGCAGTGGCACGTGCCCAGGCCCTGGACGTGGAGATGCCGATCTGCGCCGAGGTGCATGCCGTGCTATATCAGGGCCGCCCGGTACACGACACCGTGCGCCGCCTGCTGGAACGCGACCCCGCCCGCGAAGCGGGCTGACCCCTAGGGAAACACTGATTCATGTACACGCTCGCGCTCGATTGAATCAGCGTTTCCCTCGGCGAAAACCCCGCGCCGCACCCGCTCAATCGCCCAGTAGCGCCGGATACGGCTACCGTGTGCCTCCACGCCAAAATAATGGAGGCGGGCATGAGCAAGGCCTGGAAGGAACTGGATCTGGAAGGCGGGGGACTGCAGAGCGTCAATGCCCGCCTGGCCCGCGAGATGCGCACCCGCCCGACGGCCTACGCGGCCTGGGCCCTGTTCCCGCTCGGGCTGCACCGCTTCTATCTGCGCGACCCCCTGGGGGCTGCGGGCTTCCTCTTACTCAGCGTCGCCACACTGGTCCTGGCCTTCCTCGCACCCACCGGGTGGTGGCTAGCCCCCATGGTCGCCGGCTTATTGTGGGCCGGTGTGGATCTGTGGTGGATCGACCGCCGTGTGACGGATTACAACAAGGAACTGCGCAAACAGGTCTTCCTGCGCAAGGGCAACAAGCCACCACAGGATTACCGCGGTCGCTACACCAGCGACGACGACGCGCAGCGGGAGCTGACCGAGTACCAGCAGATCAAGGAAAGCGAGAAACCCGGTCAGTCCGGTATTGCAGGAAGCAATGATCGCAACCGCGATGTGGGTGGCAAGCGACGCATGCCCAGCTTCAACGAGCAGGAGGCCATGCTACGCCAGATGCGCAGCGGGAAGAACGACGACACCGAAAACGACTGAACGGCCCCTCGCCCCAGGGGCCGTTCGGCCGGGTGAGATCAGCTGTCGCCGGGGCGCCAGACGCCACTGGCCTCCTGCGGCGGCGGGGCGGACTGCTTGCGGCTCTCCACATCCACGAACACCGATTCGGTGAATTGAGAGAGCTGCTGCAAGTATTCCTTGCGCTCATTCACCGACTCCGGCATCTGCGCGACCATGAACCCGGTAATAGCACTCAGGTACTGCACCGCGACGATCGGCTGCTGTGCCTTCGGGTCGACTTCGGTCAACACATCCTGAACCTTCTGGATCAACTCGCCGGACAACTGCAGGGTTTCGCTCATGGGGTTCCTCTCGCGGTTCGAACAAAGGTTGCCTACAGGCTACGGCAAGCCCCGCTTGCCCGAAAGTGGACGCAAGATGCGCAGGACTTTCTCCCTATCCAGCAAGAGACAAAGCGTCTACACGAAGGTGGGAAGACTGGAAGGTTTTTGGGGTGGAGAGACACACCCGATGGATACGCCCTGGCGTATCCATGCTAGTCACCCTTCTTGTCTTCGCGTCTTCCTGTGAATCGCTTTGGACATTGTCGAAGGCCGGGGCCGTCAGGGGCGACGGGGGTCGGTGTCGTCGTCGCGGGCTTCGGGGGCGTCGTCGTCCTGGTCAAAGTCTTCCTGGACCCGATCAGGTGGGATGGTCCAGGGCTCGCTGGGTGCGATGGTGTGTTCGCCGGGCCGCGGGGCGAAGCGCTCGCTTTCCAGTGCGCGCATCAGGCCCACCACCATCATCAGCATCACCAGCGAGAATGGCAGGGCCGCGAGAATGACCGCGTTCTGCAGCACCTCTAGGCCGCCCGCCAGCAAGAGCACTCCGGTCACCAGTCCGATCATCGCACCCCACAGCACCAGATGCATCGCCCGGTGTTGAGTGGAGCCGTGCGCCAGCAAGGTGTTGATTACCACGATCCCGGCATTCGCCGAGGTCAACAGGTAGGTGGCGATCAACACCGTGATCAGCACCGCTCCGGTCTTTGCGATCAGCCAGGGCTCCAGAGTCTCCATGGTCGCGAAAGTCGCCACGGTGAGGTCTTCGGCGACGCGATCCGCGATGGGCGCGATGCCCTCGACCTCGGCGTGCAGCGCCGTCCCGCCCAGCAACGCCAACCAGAAGAAGGTGATCAGGGTCGGCACCAGCAGCACACCCGTAACGAACTCGCGCAGTGTGCGTCCACGCGAGATGCGCGCAATGAACAGCCCCACGAACGGCGCCCAGGCCAACCACCAGCCCCAGTAAAAAATCGTCCAGTCGGAGTGCCACTCGTCCATGTGGTGGGCATGGGTGTACAGCGAGAGGCCAAGCAGGTTCTGCATGTAACTGCCCGAGGACTGCACCACCAACGCCAGCAGGTACTGGGTCGGCCCCCAGATCAGCAACAGCCCCAGCAAGGCGACACTCAGCCACAGGTTGAGCTGGCTGACGCGCTGTACGCCGGCCTGCATCCCGGCCACCACCGAGAGGATGGCGATGGCGGTCAGCAGGGCCGTCAACACCAGCACACCGACATCACCGCTGAAGGACAACCCGACGGTATGCCCCAACCCGGCCTCCAATTGCTGGATGCCCAGACCCAGGGTCGTCGCAATACCGAATACCGTGGCAAGAATCGCCAGCAGGTCCACCAGGTCACCCGGCCAAGTGTGGCTGTACTTGCCGATCAGCGGATGCAGGGCTGAACGCAAGGCCAAGGGCTGGCCCTTGCGAAAACCGAAATAAGCCAGGATCAGTGCCAGCAATGCGAACACGCCCCAGGCATTCAGGCCCCAGTGGAAATAGGTCAGGACCATCGACATGTCGGCTGCAGCGGCCTCATCGCCATTCTCGAGCAAGAATGGGTTGCCACCATAATGCGAAAGGGGCTCGGCCACCGCCCAGAACAACAGGCCCACCCCCATGCCGGCTGCAAACAACATCGACAGCCAGGAGAGCGTAGTGAACTCCGGCACTTCGTCGTCCCGGCCCAGGCGTACGTTCTTGTACCGTCCGACCCCGAGCCAGATCACCATGACCAGAAAGAAGGCCATGACCACCACGTAATACCACTCCAGTAATGGTGTGACGAAGGCACGCGCGTCGCCCACGACCGTACCCAGTTGCTCGGTGCGATACACCCCCAGCAGCGCAATGATGACCACGAAGATGAACGCCAGCGGCGCGACCCTCGGGTTCAGTCCCTTGAACGGGCCTCGGGTGGCGACGTTATACATCCCGTATCCCTTTCCTTTTCGATTGAATGACGAAGATCCGCACCGGCCCCGGGCATGGCGTTTGGCGCGGTTCGATCAGAGGTTCGAGACTCTTGCCGTCGCGGCTTCCTGATGATCGGTGCGCGTCCCGGTGCGGAAATCCTGAATCACATGGTGCACGAAGGCCAGCTTGTCGATCGCTGTGGCCGTTAGCACAAACGGATACACATGAGGGTGCCCCATGCTGCGATTAAGACTGTTCAGGGCCCCGGCCAGAGGCAGCCAGTGATCGATCAGCACATCGAAATCATCGATGGCATAGGCATTGAATGCCGGATGCCCACCCTCCGCTCGCAGCCGCGCCGACGGTCCTGCCTGCGGCACGATATCCATGCCATAGGCCGCAGCCGTATCCAGGGTGTCCACGATGTGCATGTAGTGCGCCCAGGTCTCCGCCCAGTCCTCCCAAGGGTGGGAGCTGGCATAGGCGGAGACATACGAGGCCTGCCAGTCGCTCGGCGGACCGTCGGTGTAGTGCCGTCGCAAGGCCTCGTCGTAGTTCTCGCGTTCATCGCCGAAACGATCGCGGAAGGTAACGTGCCAGTCGGTCCCGCGGATCAGGCGGTCCCAATAATAGTGCGCGGATTCATGCCGGAAGTGGCCCAGAATCGTTCGATAGGGCTCGGCCATGGCCTCGCGCATACGTTCGCGCACGGCCGGGTCAGCCTCTGCGATGTTCAGGGTAATGAGCCCCTCGGCATGGCCGGTCACAACGCCCCCACCCTCGCGAAACTTCGGGGCCGGGTCGGCTAGAAAGTCGAACGCCAGCCCCGCGGAATCGCTCTTCTTCGGCACCACCGGAAGCCCCAGCCGCAGCAGGCCGTAGACCAGCCGCCGCTTCTCCGTCTCCAGGCGCTCCCACAACCGCGCATTTCCCGGGACGCTCAGATCCGGGATGGTTCGGTTCAGGCGGCAGGCCCGGCAGAAGCGGTCAGGGTCATCATGCGGCACCATCCAGTTGCAAACCGCATCGACCGCGTAGTGCCGGCACTGGCGATACAGCCGTCCCTCGGGCTCGTCCGCGACCCGCCACAGCCCGCCTGGGATCGGGCGGCCTCGACTGTCGTTTCCATCCCCCGCCATCTCCAGCGCCGACACCTCCAGCCGATCGGGACGGAAACCCAGCCGGTGCCCGCAACTGGTGCAAACGGTGTTGTCGAAGTACACCGCGGCGTGGCAAACCTCGCACTCGAATAACTGCATGACCTTCCCCACTTCTGATCGTGCCGACCCGTTCCCGGGGATCGGGAGGCAGACACCCGTTCAGACTACGCCGATCCCTCGACGGCGTCGCGTCATCA
Source organism: Thioalkalivibrio sp. ALJ1 (assembly GCF_000745395.1). Classification (NCBI taxonomy): domain Bacteria; kingdom Pseudomonadati; phylum Pseudomonadota; class Gammaproteobacteria; order Chromatiales; family Ectothiorhodospiraceae; genus Thioalkalivibrio; species Thioalkalivibrio sp. ALJ1. The sequence continues at coordinate 258,818 of NZ_KN050684.1, forward strand.
CGGTGCAACCGGTTCCGCAAGCAACCCCTCCACCCGATCCAAAGCCAGCGGGTGAGAGAGGATTCCTCTATGCGTAGTCGGTACACCGTAGATCGAGGCCGCCTCTCGCTGAGCGGGCGGGTGTAGCATGCTCGCGAGCGAGACCACCCCATCCGCCGTGGAACGCGCACCGGTCTCCCCTCGCTGGTAGCTGAACAACAAGTGCAACTCCGTGGCCTCCAGCTTGGAGTCCGCGAACAGGCCGCCGAGGTATTCGCTGCCAACGGCCATGTCACGCCACACGGGTATCACCACCGGCGAGCGATCGACCCCCTGCTGCGCCCGTTCGTGTCCGGCCCAGGGGGTCGACAGCGCAATCATCAAAGGGATCTCCGCTCCCACCCCGGTACGCTCCCGCTCCCGCAGGAACCCGCGGGCGATCAGCCCGCCCATACTGTGGGCCACCACTGGCAGCTGAGTCATTTCATGGCGCACTTCCAGCTCCTCGATAATCTGCGCCAGATGCGCCGCCGAGGATTGCAACGGAAGCCCCGAGGCATAGTAGTAGAACCACGGCTGGTAACGCTCGCGATCCAGCACCTCCAGCAACCCCGCGAAATCGCGCGGGGAACCATTCATCCCATGTACGAATAACACCGGTGTGCGCGCAGGGTCATAGGGCTCCAGGAAATACACCCCGGCGTAGCCGTCCATGACAAAATCCAGAGGCCGCCATTGACTGCCCCGCGCCACCTCGGCATCGAAGCGCGGATCGTCCAAATGGACAACCTCGCCATAGGCCGTGACCCGCCCGAGACTCATGGGCCCATCATCGTCCGCTGCGTCCTGCCGGGTACGTGAATTCGGCAGGTGGATCGCATGGGTCAAGCGGTCGTCGCCCCTCACACGGATATCAATCCCGGTAAGGCGCCCACCCGGCCCGCAGTCCATGCCCTCGCCACCGGCCACGTACTGGACTGGCGCCCCGGTCGGGTGGGCACGATCGCCGTCCTCGTCCCGAAATGCCAGGACGCTGTAGCGACCGGGCTCCAACGCGAAAAACCAGTTCCCGCCGCGGGCCCGCACCACATGATCGACCAATTCAGGTACCGCGCCACCGCGGGCCGGCTCACGAAACACCGCCACCACGTATACGCCGGGCGTCTCTGGTTCCACCGCCTCTGAGTCGGGCCCGACCGTGCCACTGATCACGCAAGCACCGCCCATGCGTGCCAGCTGCGAGCGCGCATCCAGCAACGCACAGCCTGCCAGCCCGATCACCAGCCCCAGCACCACGACCACCCGCAACCCGCCCATTCCGAACATCCCGTTCCGCGTCCTTCCAACCCCTGAGTGTAGCGACCTCGAAAAGCCGCTACGGCTCACCCTCGGCCAGGGGACTTCCGTGTCTCTAATGTATGCCCCGACTGGATCCACAACTCGGCATGCACAAAGGGAGCGGCCTGACCGCCAACCTGATACTCCAATACTGGGTGCGCCCGAACCTCGATGCGCGACTCCGGGAACAGCCCGCTTTCCCGCACCACCCGATGCACCGCATCCACCAACGCCGCGGCTGGAACTGCCGCCTCGCGATCGGCGGCATATTCAAGGATCAGATGAGGCATCGGCAACGCTTCTCTTGATTGTGGCCACGGCCAGGCACGAAGTCCGATGGCCGTGCCGCCCCAGAACCGTGAATTCCTCCAGCTCCAGCCCGGCACTGCGGATCTGGGCCTCGAAATCTTCCCGGTAGGTCACCCGCCCGAAGTCGATGCTCGTGACCCGCTTGAGGACGGGCTTGAGCCGCTCCATCCAGCGAGAGGGATGCTCCTGGATCGTCTGGGTGAAAAAGATGCGCCCGCCCGGTTTCAGCAAGCCTGCGCAGTGGCGCAACGCCCCTTCCGGGTCGGGCAACAGCATGAAGCTGGCCGAGAAATACACGACGTCATACGGCTCATCCCGATGCTCATATACCGACTCGAGCCGGGCCTCCACACGAGTGTCTATCCCCGCGTGCCGCAAGCGTTGATTCGCCCGCTCGATATAGTCCGAGTCAATATCGATACCGACGACACGCAGGCCCTTGCGCTCGAGCGCGCCCGCGTTGGCCAGCAGCGCACCGGCAGTCCCGACCCCCACGTCCAGCAACACGGCCCCCTCGGGCACCCGCTCCAGTACCTCGCCGTACCACTGTGAGGTCATCCCCAGGATCAGCTTGTCGTAAATCACACCTCGAAACATAACCACCTTTGACCCGAATGAGCCACGAGCCTGTCCAGCCGCATACCAAGACGCCCGATCTCACTGCGAGCAGAGGCCACCGTCGACGACGTAGGTATTGCCGGTACACCCGGATGCCGCGTCGGAGAGCAGGAACAGCGCCAGCCCGGCACATTCTTCGTTGCTGACATAGCGCCCGAGCGGGATACGGGCCTCGAAGGATTGGTGCACGTCTTCAGGGTGAGCAGGGTTCGCCTGCTCCTCGATGGACTGCATCATGCGGTTGGCGACCGGGCCGGGGTTAAGGGTGTTGACCCGGATGCCTTCTGGGCCGAGCTCCGCGGCCAGGCACTTCATCATGCCCACCACCGCATGCTTGCTCGACACGTAGGGGGAAAGTCCGGCTGCACCCCGTAGCCCGGCCACGCTGGAAGTGATCACGATACTGCCGCCACCGCTCTTGCGCAGGGCCGGCAGCGCCGCCTCGGCGCCCAAGCGTACACCGTGGACATTGACCGCAAACACCTTCTCCCAGGCCATATCGGAACGACTGTCGAACGGGCCAACCTCGCCCTCAATCCCAGCGTTCAGAAACACCCCATCCAGACGGTCAAACTGCTCCAGTGCGGCCGCCACCATGCGCTCGTTGTCCTCGCGCTGGGTCACGTCCACCGCCACACCGATGGCCCGCTCGCCCAGCGAGTCGGCGATCGCCTCCACCGCGCCCGCCTCGCGATCGGTGATCACCACGCTGGCACCCTGCGCATACGCCATACGCGCCGTGGTCTCGCCGATGCCCCCGGCACCACCGGTAATAGCGATCACTTTGCCTTTCAAGTTACTCATTGTTCGTCTCCTTGATCCATTGCGCAGATCACGCAAATCGTCCGCTGGCTGTTCATCGCCTTATAGCGAGTAAATCGCGCAGGCGCTCAACCAGCAATCCATGATGGCCGACTCGAGCAGCCCATACCCCTACCGTAAAGCGATGCGCCGCGCTGACTTGTGATGTCCCTCAACGAGCGCTCGGCACGATTGTTCCGGCCCCATCGGTATGTCCTAATGCGAGGTCACTCTGGCGACAAGGAGCGGCTCCATGAGCGAAGGCCTCGACGAGAAACTCGAACCGATCTACCGGGAAGTGCTGCATCGCAATCCCGGAGAAACCGAGTTTCATCAGTCCGTCCACGGCGTGCTGGAATCACTGGGCCCCGTATTGGTGAAGTACCCGGAGTTTGCCGAGCTCAAGATCATCCAGCGCATCTGCGAACCCGAACGCCAGATCATCTGCCGGGTGCCCTGGCAGGACGACAAGGGCGAGCTGCAGATCAATCGGGGCTTCCGGGTGCAGTTCAACAGCGCGCTGGGTCCTTACAAGGGTGGTATGCGGTTCCACCCGTCGGTATATCTCGGCATCATCAAGTTCCTTGGCTTCTCGCAAGTATTCAAAAACGCCCTAACGGGCCTGCCGATCGGCGGCGGCAAGGGTGGTAGCGACTTTGACCCGAGAGGTCGCTCGGACGCTGAAATCATGCGCTTTTGCCAGAGCATGATGACCGAGATGTACCGCCACATTGGTGAGTACACCGACGTGCCCGCCGGTGACATTGGCGTTGGCCAACGGGAAATCGGCTACCTGTTCGGCCAGTACAAACGTCTGACCAACCGCTTCGAGTCCGGCGTGTTCACCGGCAAGGGCCTTGACTGGGGCGGCAGCTGCGTGCGCACGGAAGCCACCGGCTACGGCGTCGTGTTCTTCACCGAGGCGATGCTGGACGCACGCAAGGAGTCGCTGGACGGCAAGCGTGTGGTGGTCTCCGGGGCCGGAAACGTGGCGATCCACGCCATCCAGAAGGCCCAGCTATTGGGCGCCCGGGTCATCGCCTGCTCCGATTCCCGCGGCGTCATCCTCGACGAGGGCGGCCTGGACCTGGACCTGATACGTCAGATCAAAGTGCGCGAACGCGGCCCGATCAGTGCCTATGCCGAACGCCGCAAGGGCGCGCAATACAACGAAGATGGCTGTATCTGGGAGATCCCCTGCGACATCGCCCTGCCCTGCGCCACCCAGAACGAGCTGACCGAAAAAGACGCCAAGACGCTGATCGAAAATGGCTGCATTGCCGTGGCCGAAGGGGCCAACATGCCGGTGACCCCGGAAGGCATTCAGGCCTTCCGCGAAGCCGGGATCGCCTTCGGACCGGGCAAGGCCGCCAACGCCGGTGGCGTGGCGACCAGCGCACTGGAGATGCAGCAAAACGCCAGCCGCGACTCCTGGACCTTCGAATACACCGAGGGTCGACTGCAGGCGATCATGTGCAACATCCACCGCGCCTGCTTCGAAACTGCGGAGGAATACGGGGCGCCCGGCAACTACACCACCGGTGCCAACATCGCCGGCTTCGTCAAGGTCGCCCGCGCCATGGAGGCCATGGGGCACATCTGATCCATACACAAAAAGGCCCGCACGAGGCGGGCCTTACATTCACGGTGGGTTGAGACAGACGCGCATCAAGCGGCGGCGCGAGTCTTGCCGAAGTGCAGGTGCTCGCCGTCCATGTCGATCTCGATGGTATCGCCCGGCAGGAACTCGCCAGACAGCAGTGACTGCGCCAACGGATTCTCCAGCTGCGTCTGGATCGCCCGCTTGAGCGGACGGGCACCATAGACCGGGTCGAAGCCCGCCTCGCCCAGGTGATCCAGCGCGGCGGCCGAGATGGTGAGCCCCAGGTCGCGTTCCGCCAGGCGGGTCCGCAGGTACTGAAGCTGGATGTCGGTGATCGCGCGGATTTGCTCGCGCTCCAACGGATGGAACACCACCACGTCGTCGACGCGGTTGATGAACTCGGGCCGGAAGTGCTGCCCAACGATCTCCATCACCGAGGCCTTCATGACGTCGTAGTTGGCCTCGCCGGCCATCTCCTGGATCTGCTGCGAGCCCAGGTTGGAGGTCATCACGATCACCGTGTTGCGGAAGTCCACGGTACGGCCATGCCCGTCGGTCAGGCGACCGTCATCCAGCACCTGCAGCAACACGTTAAACACATCCGGGTGCGCCTTCTCGACCTCGTCCAACAGGATCACGCTGTACGGCTTACGGCGCACGGCCTCGGTCAGGTAGCCGCCTTCTTCATAGCCGACATAGCCCGGAGGTGCGCCGATCAGGCGCGCCACGGAGTGCTTCTCCATGAACTCGGACATGTCGATGCGGACCATGGCCTCCTCGGTGTCGAACAGGAAACTGGCGAGCGCCTTGGTAAGCTCGGTCTTGCCGACCCCAGTCGGGCCGAGGAACAGGAACGAGCCATTGGGCCGGTTCGGGTCCGAAAGCCCGGCGCGCGAACGACGGATGGCATTAGCCACCGCGGTCACCGCCTCAGTCTGACCGATCACACGTTCTCCGACGGCCTCTTCCATACGCAACAGCTTGTCCTTCTCGCCCTCCAGCATCTTGGACACCGGGATACCGGTCCAGCGCGAGACGACCTCGGCGACCTCCTCGTCGGTCACCTTGGTGCGCAGCAGCTGGGTTTCCTGGCTCTCCATCTCGTGGGCCATGGCCAGGGACTTCTCCAGGTCCGGGATACGGCCGTACTGCAGTTCGGACATGCGTGACAGATCACCGGCGCGGCGAGCCGTCTCCAATTCAAGGCGGGCACGTTCAAGTTCTTCCTTCAACTGCGCGGCGCCGGAAACCGAGGCCTTCTCGGACTTCCAGACCTCTTCCAGGTCGGAGTACTCCCGACCCAGACGGTCGATCTCCTCCTCCAGCGTGCCCAAGCGTTTCTTCGAGGCTTCGTCGGATTCCTTCTTCAGCGCCTCGCGCTCGATCTTCAGCTGGATCAGGCGGCGCTCCAGGCGATCCATCACCTCCGGCTTGGAGTCGATCTCCATGCGGATACGCGAGGAAGCCTCATCGATCAGGTCGATCGCCTTGTCCGGCAACTGGCGGTCCGTGATGTAGCGCTGCGAGAGCTGCGCGGCCGCAACGATCGCCGGATCGGTGATCTCGATGCCATGGTGCACCTCGTAGCGCTCCTTCAGGCCGCGCAGGATGGCGATGGTATCTTCCATGGTCGGCTCGTCCACGACCACCTTTTGGAAGCGGCGCTCCAGCGCGGCATCCTTTTCGATGTTCTGGCGGTACTCATCCAGCGTGGTGGCTCCGATGCAGTGCAGCTCGCCACGCGCCAACGCGGGCTTGAGCATGTTGCCAGCATCCATCGCGCCCTCGGCCTTGCCGGCACCGACCAGCGTATGGATCTCGTCGATGAACAGGATCACCCGGCCCTCTTCCTGCGAGAGTTCCTTGAGCACGGACTTCAGCCGCTCTTCGAAATCGCCGCGGTACTTAGCCCCGGCCAGCAGCGCGCCCAGATCCAGCGAGAGCACGCGCTTGTCCTTCAAGCCCTCGGGCACTTCGCCATTGATGATGCGCTGGGCCAGGCCTTCAACGATCGCGGTCTTTCCGACACCGGGCTCGCCGATCAGCACGGGGTTGTTCTTGGTGCGGCGCTGCAGCACCTGGATGGAGCGCCGGATCTCTTCATCGCGCCCAATTACTGGATCAAGCTTGCCCTGCTCGGCGCGCTCGGTCAGGTCGATCGTGTACTTCTCCAGCGCCTGCCGGCTCTCCTCGGCGTCCGGGTTGTCTACCTGGTTACCACCCCGGATGTCGTGGGTCGCCTTGTCCAGCGCATCCTTGTTGGCGCCAGCATTGCGCAGCATCTCGCCCACGCCGCCCTTTTCATCGATGGCGGCGAGCAGGAATAGCTCACTGGAGATGTACTGGTCCTTGTTCTGCTGAGCCAGCTTGTCGCAGACGTTCAGCAGGCGACCCAGATCATTGGAGACATGCACATCGCCGGCCGCCCCCTCGATCTTGGGCATGCGGTCCAACGCCTCGCCCAATGCGGAGCGCAACTGGCGGACATTGACACCGGCCCGGTCGAGCACATGGCGTACGGTCCCGCCATCCTGGTCCAGCAGCGCCAGCAGCAGGTGGGACGGTTCGATGAATTGGTGGTCGCGGCCAACCGCGAGTGATTGCGCGTCGGCAATCGCGGACTGGAACTTGGTTGTCAGGCGATCCATTCGCATTGGGAAACCCCTCGGTCAAATCGGTGTGAACTGACACGAATGATGGGGACAATCCCCGCTGGTTCAAGGATAGACGTCCGAAAACACCTCTGGGGCGAGGCCTGGATGTCATTCCCCGCGCGGGCCACGGCCCCTGCCGGGCAGCCATGACAGGGTTAAGGAGACGCTGATTGAATCGCACGTCCGCGCTCGAGTCGCTTTTGCGTGCGAACAAGGCGCGGTGACTGCCGTGCAGTCACTCTGCACAAGGGAACCGCAACGCCGTGCGCGCGCCCGTTTTTGATAACAACGGGCGGCCGAGCCCCTGCTTTCAATGGCTTGTGGGGTTGGTGCCCCCCCGATTCTGAATGAATATGGCCCGATCCTGCGTTGCGCCCCCAATCCATCAGAAACGGGCGGGTAGAACCACTACCCGCTGCACGACGCGCCTTGTCTCGGAAAACAGGGGGCACCAACGCGGACGTGCGATTCAATCAGCGTCTCCTTAATCCTCGTCGCGCGGTGCAATCCACACGAGGGTGCCCATGCGGCCGGTCTCGCCGTCACGGCGGTAGGAAAAGAAGCGGTGTTCCTCGGTGAAGGTGCAGCGGCCGCCGCCGGATACATCAAGGACCCCCACACGTTCGAGACGGTGCCGGGCGAGCGCATAGAGGTCCGCCAGCAGGCGCCCGTCGCACCCAGGGCGGAAGGCCCCAGCTGCCCCCACATCATGATCGAGGAAGGCATCGCGCACCTCTCGCCCGACCTCGAAGGCCTCCGGACCGATCGCCGCGCCCATCCAGGCGCGAATGCCGACGCCGGGGCGCATCAGCCGCAGTGCCTCGACCCCGGCCTCCAGCACACCGTCGGCCAGACCACGCCAGCCGGCGTGCGCGACACCCACGGCCTCGCCATCCTCGGTCGCCAGCACGACAGGCAGGCAGTCCGCCGTCTGCACCGCGCAGACGTAGCCGGGCTGATCGGTGACGACAGCGTCCGCCTCCGGGGTGCGATCCTGCTCCAGCGCAGCCTGCAGATCTTGAGCCGCGATCACTCGTGTGCCATGCACCTGGATCGGCCAGGCCACCGGCTCGATCAAGCCCAGCTCGATCTGCAGGCGATACCGGTTCTCAGCCACCGCCTCCAGGTCGTCCCCGGTGTGCAGTGCGAGGTTGAGCGAACGCCAGGGACCGGTACTCACGCCCCCGTCGCGGGTCGTCTGCAGGGCCCAGACGCCTGGCGGAAGCTCGCCGCGATCCGGTCCCAGCATGGGCAGGGGTTCATGCCTCATCATGCATCTCCCGGTCCTTGCGCAGTGCATCCAGAAGCGCCTCGAAATCCGCCGGCAGCGGGGCATCGAAGGCATGGAGCGCGCCGGTCTGTGGATGTTCGAATTCCAGGTGAGCGGCATGCAGGGCCTGGCGTTTGAATGCCGCAATCGCGGCCTTGGCCGCCTCGCCCATACCCTTGACCGGGCGCGGACGCCCCCCGTAGGTCAGGTCGCCGACAATCGGATGGCGAATATGTGCCATGTGCACGCGGATCTGGTGGGTGCGCCCCGTCTCCAGACGCACGTTCAACAGGGTATGGGCGGGGAACCGCTCGCCCACACGATAATGCGTAACCGCGGGCTTGCCACCGCCGATTACCGCCTGGCGCTTGCGATCGACCGGATGGCGCCCGATGGGTTCGTCGATGGTCGACCCGCTAATGATCTGCCCCTGGACCAGCGCGCGGTACTCGCGGTGCACGCTGCGCGCCTGCAACTGGCGCACCAGGGCGGTCTGGGCCTCCGGTGTCCGGGCCACCACCATCAGCCCCGTGGTGTCCTTGTCCAGGCGATGGACGACCCCCGCCCGTGGCAACTGGGCCAGTTCCGGCGCCCGATGCAGCAAGGCATTGACCAGCGTCCCGTCGCGGTGACCGGCGGCCGGATGCACAACCAGCCCAGCGGGCTTGTTAATAACCAGCACTGCGGCGTCTTCGTACACCACGTCCAGCGCAATCGGCTCCGCCTGTGCTTCCAGTACCGGGGCATCCGGCGGGATCAGCTCCACCCGCTCGCCCCCCTGAACGGGCGTACGCGGGCGCGGCTGGGCACCGTCCACCCGCAGCGCCCCCTCCTTCAACCACAGGGTGAGCTGGCTGCGCGAGTATTCCGGGAACAACCGCGCCAGAGCCGCGTCCAAGCGTTGTCCAGCGGCCTCGTCCGGCAGGATGGCCTCACGCGGTTCGGACATTGCGCACACCCCAGCTCGTCGCCACCGGGGCTTGATGTTGTAGAATCCCTGCACTTCGTTTCATCTGTGAGGCCTCGCCGTGATTTCTGTCCTGCACCTGTCGCGCCTGCTTGTCGTTCTGATCGTGGCGCTCGTGGTCGCCGGCTGCGCCGGGCGCGAAGACCCAACGCTGGGGTGGTCGGCCAGTCAGCTCTACGGCGAGGCCAAGAACGCCCTGAACGAGGGCAACTACAGCCAGGCCGTCGAATACTACGAGAAACTCGAGGCCCGCTACCCGTTCGGGCGCTACGCCCAACAGGCGCAGATCGAGATCCCCTACGCCTACTACAAGGCCGGCGAGCCGGAACCCGCCTTGGCCGCGGTAGACCGCTTCGTGCAGCTCAACCCGCGCCACCCGAACCTGGATTATGCGTACTACCTGCGCGGGCTGATCAACTTCAACCGCCAGCAAGGCTTCCTCGCCAACCTGTTCCCGCGCGACCCCGCTGAGATGGACCCGGAGCCCTTCGACCAGGCCTTCCAGGACTTTGACCGCCTGATCCGCGAGTTCCCGGACAGTCGCTATGCCCCGGATTCCTACCAGCGCATGATCTACATCCGCAACGCGCTGGCCGCCTACGAACTGCGCGTGGCCGAGTTCTACATAGAACGCACTGCCTGGGTCGCGGCGGCCCAGCGCGCCCGCAACGTGGTCTCCACCTATCCCGGGGCCGAGGTAACGCCGATGGCCCTGGCCGTACTGCACCGCGCCTACACCGAGCTGGGCCTGGAAGATCACGCCACCAACACCATGACGGTGCTGGAACTGAACTATCCGGATGCCGCCGTGGCCGTGCGCGCCGGCGAACCGGTGGAACTGGAAGGCGAAGAACGCCGCGGCCTGTGGCGCGTCATGGACCGCATCCCCTTCCTGACCAACTAAGCGTCTCCCGACGCTGTCTGGACCCACCACGAAGCGCACGAAGACACGAAGAAGGTCAAGGGCGATTCACAGGAAAGTTGGAAATTGGGAAGGATGATTCGGGTGTGTAGGGTCGGGGTTGGCTAGTGCCCATCGTAACCCCGCACCCCTGCATCACCCACGGCGACCAAACCCTATTACCCTTCCGCTCTTCCCGTCTTCCTGTAGAAGTTCTTTCCTTCGTGTCCTTCGTGGTCAACCAAAAACAGCGCTGGACTGCGCACCATGATTTGGTTGAGCGCAACGGCGAAGCAGGTTTAGAGGGCTTCGCTGCCCTCTTCGCCGGTGCGGATGCGAACGACGCGCGACATGTCGGACACGAAGATCTTGCCGTCCCCGATCTTGCCGGTGCGGGAGGCCTTCACGATGGCATCAATGCAGGCGTCTACGCGGTCGTCGTCCACTACCAGTTCCAGCTTCACCTTGGGCAGAAAGTCCACCACGTATTCTGCGCCCCGATAAAGCTCGGTGTGGCCCTTCTGGCGTCCAAAGCCCTGGACCTCGGTCGCGGTCATCCCGGCGATGCCCATCTCGGTCAGGGCCTCGCGGACATCTTCCAGCTTGAACGGCTTAATGATCGCCTCGATCTTCTTCATGCGAATCCCTTTGGTTGTACCCGCTCCGCGGGCGCTTGTCTCAACACCTGAAGTGTATCAAACCCCCGGCCCCGCGCTGCGATCCTCGCCTTCTCGCGACGTTCGCCGCTGCTCTGGATTGACCACGAAGGCACGAAGAAGGGCAGAAACCTTGTCACCACAGAGGGCACGGAGGGCGCAGAGAAAAGAACGGATATTTGTGATCTCCGGAGGCGAGGGAAAACTCGATGCGCCTTGCCCTGCAGCCCTGATTTTCTCCGTGTCCTCCGCAAACGCCCTTGACCTTGCCCTTCTTCGTGCCTTCGTGCGCTTCGTGGTGAACCCTACGCGCGGCAGCGCGGATCAGTCCGGGCGGTAGCCGGAGGTGATGGGGTAGCGGCGGTCACGGCCGAAGGCGCGTGGGCTGACGCGCACGCCCGGGGCCGCCTGGCGGCGTTTGTACTCGGCGATGAATACCATGCGCGCGATGCGCTCCACGGTGGCCTGATCGAAGCCCTGGGCCACGATCTCCTCCACCGACTGCTCCTGCTCGACGAAGGCCTCGAGGATCGCATCCAGCACCTCGTAGGGCGGCAGCGAGTCGGCATCCTGCTGGTCCGGTGCCAGTTCGGCACTCGGCGGGCGCTCGATCACCCGCTCGGGGATTGCCGCGCCACGGGTGTTGCGCCAGCGGGCCAGGCGATAGACCCACTGCTTGGAGACGTCCTTCAACGGGGCAAAGCCACCGTTCATGTCGCCATACAGCGTGGAGTACCCCACCGCCATCTCCGACTTGTTGCCGGTCGCCAGCAGCAGCTTGCCGCTGCGGTTGGACAGCGCCATTAGCAGCACGCCCCGGGCGCGCGCCTGCAGGTTCTGTTCGGTCACGTCACCGGCCCCGGCGGGATAGGCCGCCAGCGCATCCTCCAGCCCGGCCATGAAACTCTCGACCATCGGTTCGATAGCGATCTCGTGATACTCCACGCCCAGCAACCGGGCCTGGGCCTCGGCATCCTCGATGCTCATGGACGCGGTATAGCGATACGGCATCATCACTGCGGTCACCGCCGCCGGGCCCAGGGCATCCACCGCGAGCGCCGCGGTCAACCCGGAGTCGATCCCGCCGGACAGGCCTAACAGCACACCCGGGAAGCCGTTCTTGGATACGTAGTCGCGGATGCCGATCATCAGCGCCTGGTAAAGATCGCGGGCATCGGCCTCGTCCGGTTCCGGGCCAGGATCGGTCAGGGTCGGCCGCAACCCACAGGCGGACAGGTGCATGTGTTCCTCATACGGCTTCAGGTCGATGCCCGCGGCTGTGCGGCGCATCTCTACCTGCCCCTGACCGGTAGCCCAGGCCGGCAGCACGGCCCGGGCACCGTGCACCGTGTCGTGCACGAAGGAGCGGCCATCGAAAACCAGTTCGTCCTGCCCACCCACCTGATTCACGTAGACCACTGGACACCCGGTCTCGGCGACCCGCGCGCCCACCACCGCCAGGCGCTCCTCGGCCTTGCCGCGGTGGTAGGGCGAGGCATTCAGGTTCAGCAGCAGTTCGGCCCCTGCCGCCTGCGCACTCGCGGCCGGGCCGGGTTGCCAGATGTCTTCACAGACGGTGAGTCCGATCCGCCAGCCATCCAGCTCGACCACGCAGGGGGTATCGCCCGCCACGAAATAGCGTTCCTCGTCGAACACCGAGTAGTTGGGCAGGACCTGCTTGGCGTACTGCGCAATGCAGGCGCCGTCGCGCAGCCACAAGGCCGCATTGGCCAGGTCGCCACCCGCGCGTACGGGCGCGCCCAGGATTACGTCGATCCCCCGTGCCGCCTCGGTAATCGCGGCCACCGCCCGCTCCACGCCCAGCCGGAAGGCCGGACGCAGCAACAGATCTTCGGGGGGGTAGCCGGTCACGGCGAGTTCGGGGAAGACGACCGCCCGGGCCCCACCCGCGCGTGCCTGTTCGATGGCCTCGAGGATCAAGTGGCGGTTGTCGTCCAGTCCGCCCACAACGGGATTGATCTGGGCCAGGGCCAGACGCAGCGGCTGATCAGAGGTCATCGAGAGTTCAAGCGCTGGCAAGGGCAGACTGCATCGCGGAGCCCAACTCCGCCGGGCTCTCCGCCACGGTCGCGCCGGCCTCGCGGAGGGCCGTCATCTTTTGCTCCGCCGTACCCTGGCCGCCAGCGATAATCGCGCCGGCATGGCCCATGCGCCGCCCCGGCGGTGCGGTGGCCCCGGCAATGTAGGCGGCCACCGGCTTGTCGAATTCATCCGCGATAAAGCGCGCTGCGCGTTCCTCGGCGTCACCGCCGATCTCGCCGACCATCAGCACGCCCTCGGTCTCCGGGTCGTTGCGGAACAGGCGCAGGCACTCGACGAAATCCAGCCCCTGGATCGGATCGCCACCAATACCCACGCAGGTGCTCTGACCCAGCCCGAGATCCGAGGTCTGCTTGACGGCCTCGTAGGTCAGCGTGCCCGAGCGCGAAATGATCCCGATGCGCCCGCGCGTATGGATATAGCCGGGCATGATCCCGACCTTGCAGGCATCCGGGGTGATGATGCCGGGGCAGTTCGGCCCGATCAGGCGCGTGGGACTGCCCGCCAGCACCTGCTTGACCCGCACCATGTCCTGTACCGGAATGCCCTCGGTGATGCACACCGCGAGCTCGATCCCGGCATCGGCCGCCTCGCAGATCGCGTCCGCCGCAAACGGTGCCGGGACGTAGATCATGCTGACCGTGGCGCCGGTCTGGACCACCGCATCGGCGACGGTATCGAACACCGGCCGGTCCAGATGCGACTGGCCGCCCTTGCCTGGGGTCACGCCACCCACCAGACGGGTGCCATAGGCGATCGCCTGTTCGGAGTGGAAGCTGCCCTGTTTGCCGGTAAAGCCCTGGCAGATCACCTTGGTGTCGCGGTCGACGAGAATACTCATGCCACCGCCTCCACCACGGCGCGGGCCGCCGCATCCAGATCGGCGGCCGGGATCACGTCGAGACCGGAGTTGGCCAGCGCATTGCGGCCCTGTTCGGCGTTGGTTCCCTCGAGCCGCACCACCACCGGCACCTGTACCTGCACCTCGCGGATGGCGGCGATGATGCCCTCGGCGATCAGGTCGCAGCGCACGATGCCCCCAAAGATATTCACCAACACCGCCTTCACCGAGGCATCGGACAGAATCAGCTTGAACGCGGCGGTAACCCGCTCCACAGTCGTGCCACCGCCAACATCCAGAAAGTTGGCCGGCTCACCACCATGATGCTGGATCAGGTCCATGGTCGCCATGGCCAGTCCGGCACCATTGACCATACAGCCGATGGAACCGTCCAGGCGGATGTAGTTGAGGTCGTGCTCATGCGCCTGCTCCTCGGCCGGGTCGCGCTGGCGCGCGTCGCGCTCGGCGAAGAGGGTCTTCTGGCGATAGGCAGCCGAGTCGTCGATGGTCAGCTTGGCGTCGATCGCCAGCAACTGATCCTCATGGGTCAGCACCAGCGGGTTGATCTCCAGGAGCTGCGCATCGATCTGCTGGAACAGGGCATGGGCATTGGTCACCAGTTGCGCCATCGCCTTGGCCGCCTCGCCGGACAGCCCGAGAGTCGATGCCACGCGCCGCCCGTGGAACGGCATCACGCCGGTGGCTGGGTGGATCGGAAGCGTCACCACCGCCTCCGGGCGCTCGGCCGCCAGGGTTTCGATGTCCATACCGCCCTCGGCCGAGACCACCAGTGCCAGGCGCTCGCGCGAGCGATCCACCAGCATGGCGAAGTAGAACTCGCGGGCAATTTCGGCCGCCGGTTCCAGCAGCAGCCGGTCCACCGGCAGGCCGTTGGGGCCGCTCTGACCGGTCACCAGACGCGAGCCCAGCAGCTTGTCCGCCGCCTCGCGTGCGGCCGCAGCGGAGTCCACCATCACCACACCGCCGGCCTTGCCGCGCCCGCCGGAGTGCACCTGCGCCTTGACCAGGACACGCTCGGCGCCCAGGCCCTGCCAGGCGGAAGTCACCTGGTCAGTAGATTCGATGACCCGGCCATCGGGAACGGGGATGCCGGCGTCGCGAAAGCGCGCCTTGGCCTGAAATTCATGGAGATTCATGGGCGTCGAGGATAGCGGTGCGACCCCGGGCCTACAACTGCTGGGCGCACGCGAAGATGGGGATTCTGGATTCCTGGGGAAGCACTGAATAAAGCCCTCTTGGCTATCTCAGCGCGCGCGGCGCTACAAACGCGGTTTGCAGCTTGCTTCAGGCGGCCTGGACCGGGATGCCGTGGCCGGTGCGCAAGATGCGATTGTTGGCGTCGAGATAGACCAGCTCGGGGGAAAATTCGCGCGCTTCCGCCGCATCCATCTGGCCGTAGGCGCAGATGATCACGCGGTGCCCCACCCCGGCCTTGTGCGCGGCCGCACCGTTCACCGAAATAATCCCGGAACCGGCCTCGCCCTCGATCGCGTAGGTGGTAAATCGCTCGCCGTTGTCGACGTTGTAGATCTGGATCTGCTCGAATGGCAGGATCCCGGCCGCCTCCAGCAAGCGGGTGTCGATGGCGCACGAGCCCTCGTATTCCAGCTCACAATGCGTGACCCGGCCTTGGTGGAGCTTGCCCTTGAGCATGGTGACGTACATACGGCGCAATCCCGACTTAACCGCGGAGGGGCGAAAAATTATCCGCGATCCCGACCGCCACGGCAAACCGGCCACTGTGAACCGATGGATTTTCCACTACGAAGTACCCAGAGGAGGTCGAAGGCGTTTGCACAGGAAGATAGGAAGTTCGAAAGGTTGATCATTGCAAGGGCGCACAAACCGACGGGGGGTGCTGACGCCACCACAGTGGCCGCCGACATTCCGGTTCAATGTCCCTCTTCGCATCTTCCAATCTTCCTGTGAATCACCCTTGACCTTCTCCGTGGAGAAACCAATAGCGGAATCAGTCGGTGCGAGTGCGGACGTTGTCGATCAGCCGCACGCCCTCCAGCCAGGCGGCGGCGAGAACCACCAGATCCTGTTCGGCCAGCGGCACGCCGGTCTCTGGGTCCATAAGATCGTCCGCTCGGCGGATGGACAGGTATTCCGGGTCGAACCCGGCCTCGCGCAGGCGATCACAGGCGCGGGCCTGGACCTCGGGGATGCGGTCAGCATCGAACACGGTGGCCGTGCGGCAGACCGTAGCGACCTCGTCCAGTACCCGCTTGAGCTCCGGCGCGGTGACGCGGGAGGTCTCCGATAGCTGGCGGTTGCGGGAACTGAATGCCAACCCGTCCGGCTCGCGCACGGTGGGGATCGCCTCCACCCGAGTCGGGATATCCAGCCCCTGGACCATGCGCTCGATCAGCTTGAACTGCTGTAAGTCCTTCTCGCCAAATAGCGCGAGATCCGGGCGCACCAGATTGAACAGCTTGGTGACCACGGTGGCCACGCCATCGAAATGCCCGGGACGATAATCCCCTTCCAGAATCTCGGACAGCCCCGGGACGACGACCTTGACCGGCGGCATGCCGTCGGCGGGATACATGTCGTCATCTGTCGGACAAAACAGGGCGTCCACTCCAGCATCGGTGGCCAGACGAGCGTCCTCTTCCAGGGTGCGCGGATAACGCTCCAGGTCCTCGGCACGATCGAACTGAAGGGGATTCACAAAGATCGACACGACGACGCGCTGGGCGCGTGCACGGGCATGACGGATGAGCGTCATGTGCCCTTCGTGGAGATTGCCCATGGTCGGGACAAGGGCCACGGTGCCACGCCCCTTGCGGGACCATTCTCGGTGCATGGCCACCAGTTGCGGCCGATCGCGCAGGATTCTCATGGGCCAGGGTCCATCCTCTGCAAGGCGAACATCAACTGAACGTATGCACGCCGGATTCAGGAAAACTGCGGGCGCGGACGGCCTCGCAATAGCCGCGGACAGCCCCTTCCAGAGAACCGCCATCGGCAAGAAAATCACGGGCAAAGCGCGGCGGGTTCGGGGTCAACCCCAGCACATCCGACAGCACCAGCACCTGTCCATCGCAGCGCGGGCTGGCACCGATGCCAATCACCGGGATGCCGGCACTGCGAACGATGGCATCGGCCAGATTCTCGGGGATGCCCTCCAGCAACAAGGCCTGCGCGCCGGCATTCTCGAGCCGCGCAGCCAGGGATTCCATCTCGGCCGCGGCCTGCGGGTCACGCCCCTGCACCCGGTGGCCGCCCAGGCGATGCACGGCCTGCGGCGTTAGTCCCAAGTGCGCACAGACCGGGATCCCGGCAGAGACCAGGCGTTCCACGATGGGTACCTCGACCGCCCCACATTCGACCTTGACCATATGCGCACCAGCCCGCAGCAATGCCCCGGACTGAGCCAGCGCAGTGGGTGGATCGACGTCGCCCAGAAACGGGATGTCGGCCATGATCAGGGCGTTCTCGCTGCCACGCGCCACGCTGGTCACGTGGTAGACCATGTCCTCCAGCGTGACCGGCAACGTCGTCGAATGGCCCTGGACCACCATACCCAGGGAATCGCCCACCAGGATCACGTCGATCCCGCAGCGGTCAAGCAGCCCGGCGAAAGCGGCATCATAGGCCGTGAGGCAGGCAATCGGATCGCCCGCCTGCTTGCGCTTGGCCAGGGTGTTCACGGTAATCGGCCGCATGGTCATGCCTCCCGGGCAGTCCGGCTTGCCGCCATCAGAGCGTGATCGGCAACGGGTTGAAGTAGTGCCGCCCACCCTGAATCGGCTCCAGGAACTGCACCAGCTGGTCGAAGTCGGCGGGGTTGTTCACCCAGTCGATCTCGGTGGCGTTCACAATCACGAGCGCCGGTCCTTCAAAATGATAGAAGAATTCCGCGTAGGCGGCGTTCAATCGCTCCAGGTAATCGGCCTCGATGTGACGTTCGTACGGTCGCGCCCGCTTGCGGATGCGCTCTTGCAGTATATCCACCGGCGCCTGAAGGTAGATCACCAGGTCCGGCTGCGGCAGCCCGCCTCGCAGGTGGCGGAACATCTCGCGATAGATCTCCAGCTCGTCCGGGTGCAGGTTCAACTCGGCGAACAGCGGATCCTTGTCCATCAGGTAGTCAGACACATGACGCTGCTCGAACAACCCCTTCTGCGCCACCGGGGTCAGCTGCCGCACACGCTGCACCAGGAAATGCAGCTGGGTCGCCAGCGCGTGTTTCTGTGGTTCTTGATAAAAACGATCAAGGAAGGGGTTCTCGTCCGGCTGCTCGAAGATCCCCTCGGCTTGCAGGTGCTCGGCCAATCGCCGAGCCAGGCTCGACTTGCCGACCCCGATGGGTCCCTCCACCGCGATGAAGTCGAAATCGGTCAGGCTCATCCGCGCCCCTCCGCGGTCGCCGCGGCCTCCCCCGGTTCCGCGATCGGGATCAGGCTCGCGCCATCAAAACGTTCAGCCAGTTGCTCCAGCGCGCCCATACCCGGCACCTGCAACCCCGACGCCAGCTCCAGTAGCGGCAGGATCACGAAGTCGCGCTCGGCGATTCCAGGGTGCGGAACCTGCAACCCGGGCAGATCCAGCACCTGATCCGCAAACAGCAACAGGTCGAGATCCAGTAGGCGCGGTCCCCAGCGGGTACCGTCGCGCTCGCGCCCGCAGGCGCACTCGATCGCCTGCAGGCCCTCCAGCAACGCCAGGGGCTCCAGGCGGGTATACAGGCGGGCGACCGCATTGACGTAATCCGGCTGGTCCTGCGGACCCATCGGCGGGTTGCGAAACAGCCGCGAGCGCCCGGTCAGGCGCGTCTGCGGCAGTTCGCAGGCCAGACGGGAGAAGGATTCACGAACCTGCGCCTCGGGATCGCCGAGATTCGCGCCAATGCCGACATAGGCCTGCACACCACTGGCCACCGTCATGCGCCTTCTCCCTTCTCACTCCCGGAACCTTTGCCCTGGGTATCGCCCGCGCCGTCCGCGCCACCCTTGCGACCGCGTCGGCGGCGACGCCCGCCGCGGCGGGATTTGCCCTTGGCGCCCTTGCCAGGCGCAGCCCCCGCGAGGGCCTTCTGCCCAGCCTCGTCCTGTTCCTGGATCTCGGTCCACCAGCGGCACAGCTCCGGGTCGGCATCGCTGGCACGGGTCCGCAGGCAGAGGAAGTCGTAGCCAGCTCGAAAGCGTGGGTGTGACAACAGGCGCAGCGCGCGTGCCCCCCGGTGACGTTCGAGGCGTGCCTGCAGCTCCCAGATCTCGCGCACGATCAGGCTGAAACGCTTGGGAATGGAGACGGTCTTCACCTGGCGCTCCAGCACCTCGGCCATCGCCTGCTGCCAGGCCGGGATCTCCTGCTCGCCGTCGTCGATACGTCGAGCCGCGGCGATCTGCACCGGGGCCCAGAGTATCGCGGCATAGAGGAACGCCGGGTTCACACCCAACCCCTCGTTGATGCGCTTGTCGGTATTGAGCAACGACTCGACCAGGAACTGGCGGCGCTCGGCGCCGGCATCCGGGTCGGCGAAGCAGGTCGCAGCCTCAGGGAACATCGGCTCGAACAGGCCGAAGCGTTCCAGCTCGTCCAGACAGGTGACCGCCGCACCGCTGTGAAACAGCTTGATCACCTCGTCGAACAGCCGCGCGGGCGCCACCGTCTGCATCAGTGTGGCGAGTTCGTGGATGCCGGCCTCAACCTCCGGTGCGATGCTCAGCCCCAGCTTGGCGGAAAAACGCACCGCACGCAGCATACGTACCGGATCCTCGCGCAGCCGGGTCTCGACGTCGTCGCCGATCAGGCGCAGCACGCCCTTGCGCAGGTCTTCGACCCCGCCGGTGTAGTCCAGCACCGAGAAGTCCTCGATGTCGTAGTACAGCGCGTTGACGCTGAAATCGCGGCGGATCGCATCCTGCTCGATCGTCCCGTAGCGGTTGTCGCGCAGGATGCGGCCCTCCTCGCTCAACGCGACCTGGCCTTCGTCCTCGGACTCGTCGTCGTGCGGGGCGCGGAAGGTGGCGACCTCGATCATCTCGCGCCCGAACAGCACATGCGCGAGGCGGAAGCGTCGTCCGATCAGGCGGCAGTTGCGAAATAACCCGCGCACCTGCTCCGGCGTGGCATTCGTCGCCACGTCGAAGTCCTTGGGCTCGCGCCCCAGTAGCAGATCGCGCACACCCCCACCCACCAGACAGGCGCGATACCCTGCATCCCTCAGGCGGTAGAGCACCTTCAGGGCGTTGTCGTCAATCGCAGCGCGCGAGATGCCGTGCTCCGCGCGGTCATAGACGCGCGGTTCCGGCAGATCGCTGTCGGGCCGGGATCGGGTTGCGGGGTCAGCCTGAGTCACACGAAACCGTATCGGTGGTCGAAAGCGCCGTATGGTAACAGCTTCAACGGCTTCATCCTGCCTTTGACCCGCCGTGCAGGGCCGCGGTCTCCCCGGTCAGACGCCAGCGCAGGTAGTCGTCGAGGATGCGACGGTGATCAAACGCCAGGGACTGTCCCGGATCGTCCGGAGCCAGCCAGGCGCAGTCCACGGCATCGTCCGCCGCCTGGGCTTGGCCACGACCTTTGGCGACGTATACCGCACTGACCGTGTGTCCGCGCGGATCACGTTCCGGATCAGAGTACACTCCCAACAGGGCCCCCAGCTCAACCTCCAGCCCGGTCTCCTCGTACGCCTCGCGCACCGCTGCGTGCTCGGTGGTCTCGCCGACGTCCACGAAGCCGCCGGGCAGCGCCCAGCCGTGCGGGGGATTACGGCGTTCGATGACCAGCACCTGCCCCGGATGGGCCGGATGATGGATCACCAGATCCACCGCCAGAAGGGGCGTTACCGGTGGGCCGCCACTGCCTTCGGGAGATGTCACTCGGATCCACTCCTGTCGTGGTCTTCCTGGCGAATAAAGCGACGAATCTTGCGCCGCTCGCGCTTGTCCGGTCGATGGCTGGGCGCGCTGTCGGCCACCGCACGTTCGGCGCGCCGGCGTTCGCTTTCGGCCTCGCGCCGAGCCTGGCTCTCCGGGGTCTCCTCGTACAGGGCCTGCGCCTCCCGGGCCGGGCGGCGCTGTTCGTTGAGGTCGACGACGTCCAGTTCCCAGACCTGCGTGCCGCGGTGCACGGTAAGACGATCACCGGGGTGCACCCGTCGCGCGGGCTTGCAGCGCTCGCCGTTCACATGGACCTTGCCACCGCCGACCGCCTCGCTGGCCAGGGCTCGCGTTTTGTAGAAGCGCGCGGCCCACAGCCATTTGTCGACCCGCAGCCCCGGGCTGGGCGGTTCCTGGTGGCCGCCGCCCTTACCCAAGGCGGTCCCGGGCCCCAAGGCTTTCCCAGGTCGTCACGAGGGAGGACAATGCGCAACTTTTCGAGACAAGGAGCTGACGCCCCGGAGAGATCCCCAGTGGGTTTGTCTCCGCCAGCGGGCGCTTTGAATCAAGATGAATCTGCCGCATCTGCACCTGATCAGTTTCGCCATCTGTCCGTTCGTCCAGCGTAGCGTGATCACGCTGAAATACAAGCAGACGCCATTCGATTTAACCCTGATCGACCTGGCCGACCCGCCGGACTGGTTCCGCGGGCGCTCGCCGCTGGGAAAAGTGCCTGTGCTCATCGTTGACCAGGACACCGCGCTGTTCGAGTCGGCGGTCATCAATGAGTACATTGACGCGATCACCCCGCCCGCACTGATGCCCGCAGACCCGCTGGAACAGGCGCGCACCCAGGCGTGGATCGAGTATCTATCCGAGCAGACCTTCGCCCAGTACCACTGGATGACGGCAGCCACCGAGGATGCCTTCGAGCTGGCGCGCCACAATGCCGCGCGCGGTCTGGAGCGCCTGGAGCAGCAAATTATCCAGGACGATCGTCTGGGAGGGTCCGCATTCTCGCTGATCGACGCGACCCTGGCGCCGATCCTGATGCGCTATGCGCTGCTGACCGATCCGGACAGTCCCTGGGAGGCCGATGCCTTCCCGCGCCTGGCCGCGCGCTGGGACGAGCTGCGCCAGATGCCGGTCGTGCGGGACTCGGTACCCGCCGACTTCACGGCGCAGCTGGCCAACTACCTGCGCAACCAGGAGGGCTTCGCGCCGGCGCATTTCGCGGCGAAGCTCGACGCCTCCGCCTGACCTGGGTTTTCACCGGCCACTCACCCCTTGGGTCGTACCCCGTTCGGCATCGGGTGTTTGCACTGCCTCCGGCCGGTCGCCTGCCGGGTTGAGGCTGGTCCTGGTTCTGCATCGGGTGTTTACGGTGCCTCCGGTCCGCATACTGCCGAGCGCTGACTCGCCAGCGCGCCCCGAGGCACTTTCTTGCTTGCCCAAGAAAGCGCCCAAAGAAGGGCACCCGGATTTCGCCCGGGAACCTCGCTCCGGACGTGCTGGGCCGGCGGCGCTGAACTCGCTACGCCTTCGGCTTCGCTCAGACATCCAGCGCCCCGAATTTATGGAAAACGGGACGGCCCATCACGCCCTCCGCGAGGGGCTCCATACGGGAGAGGAAAGTCAAGACAGAAGGTATTCCAGCCCCCCGACACAACAATAGGTATTGCCATCCGAAAGCCCCCGGCGCCCGCACCGCGGGCGCGGCACGCAACGGCCGAGGGCCGAGCGTGCCCAGGATGTCCGAAGACCTAGCTATCTTCCACTGGCAAGACCGTCGGGACGGCCGTTGTCTTGACCTTGAGCCCCCCCGTTGTCGTCGCGCCGAGTGGAGAGGGTTTTCGCGGGAGAAGAGGCGCTGGATGTCTGAGCGGAGCCGAAGGCGTAGCGAGTTCAGCGCCGCCCGCGAAAACCCTCGGAGCGAGGGAAACCCCGGCCCGCGCAGCGGGCCGGGGTCGCGGCAGTCGGGCGTGTTTCTTGGTGACTTCTTTGCACGAGCAAAGAAGTCACTCGGGGCGCGCTGGCGAGTCAGCGCTCGGCAGTATGCGGACCGGAGGCACCGTAAACACCCGATGCCGAACCAAGGCCAGCCACAGCAAGGCACGCAGCCGAATCGGAAGCTACGGAACACCCGAGGCGGAACCGGGACCAGCCGGTCCTCGGTGAGCAAAACCCCGATAGCGGTCAGGCCGGGCGGTGGGGACAGGCGTTGTCGGTGCAATCGCCGTACAGGACCAGGGCGTGGTCCTTGATGGCAAAGCCGTGATGCTGTGCGACTTCACGCTGGCGCCGTTCGATGGTCTCGTCGAAAAACTCCTCGACCCGACCACACTGGTTGCAGACGATGTGGTCGTGATGCCCACCGCGCTCTAGCTCGAATACCGCCTGATTCCCCTCCAGATGCAAACGGCAAACCAGCCCCGCCGCCTCAAACTGGGTCAGCACTCGGTACACCGTCGCAAGGCCGATCTCCTCGCCGGAATCGAGCAGCTCGCGGTAGATCGCCTCGGCCGTCAGGTGCCGCGTTTCCGAATTCTCGAGGATCTCGAGAATCTTCATCCGCGGCAGCGTGACCTTGAGCCCCGCCTTCTTGAGATTGCTGGTTTCCATCACTCGATTCCCCGGTCCGTTTGGCTTGAGAGCTATAGGACGCTTTGGTGTACCATGCGCGTTCACGGCCCACCAGACGCCGAGGACCGCCCGCTCAGATGATCAAGATTCTCATTTCTATCGCCGTGGCCGCAAGCCTGCTGAGCGCCTGTGGCGGCCTGAACCAGTTCCGTCTGGATGTCCAGCAGGGCAACGTGATCGATCCCGTACAGGTCGCGCAGATCCAGCCCGGCATGACGCCGCAGCAGGTCCGCTTCCTGATGGGATCGCCCCAGCTGGAGCCCGCCTTCCGGGCCGACGACCGCTGGGACTACGTCTACTACCGCCGCCCAGGCTTCGGCTCGACCGAGCGCCAGCGGGTTACGGTGCATTTCGACAACGGCGTGGTCAGCCACGTGGATGCCGACATCCCGCAGCCGGTCGCGCTGGACGAACACCCGGTGGACATGGACGACTAGCTTTGGCGGCTAAGCCGCCTTTGCCTATTCCTCGGCGGAACCCTCCCCCGTCGCGTCCTTCGTCTTCTCGCCATCCGTCTCTGTACCGCCCTTGCCCGGCTTCTTCTTGCGCACCTTGCTGGCGCGCTGGCGGCGCACCTCTTTTGGATCTGCAATCAGCGGGCGGTAGATCTCGATTCGGTCACGCGGGCGGAGCACGGTATCGCGCCGGGTGATCTTGCCGAAGATCCCGACCTTCACGTTCTCCAGATCGATCTCGGGAAACTGCGTTTCGATCTCGGACTGGCGCAGCGCGGTGTCCACCGTCGTCCCCTCGGGCACCACCAATGGCAGGATCACCTGACGATCAGGACACGCATAAGCGACCTCCACCCGGATCATGCCACCCTCGGCGGCTGGGGCCTCCTGACTATCCGCCACCATGAACCTCACGCGCACGCTGAACAAACGCATCGACCAGCGAGTTGGCGATCTGGTTGAACACCGGTCCAATCGCAAAGGCCATGATGCGGTTGGCAAACTCGAATTCCAGCTCCAGGGCGATACGGGTCTTGCCCCCCTCGACCTGGCTGAATGTCCAGGTGCCGTGCAGGCGCCGGAACGGCCCCGAGACCAGACGCATGTCGATGCTCTCCGGGCGCTTGAGGATATTACGGGTGGTGAAAGATTTGTGCAGCGCGCCCTTGGCCAGCTCGATCGTCCCCTCGACCTCGTGCTCACCGCGCGGTCGCGCCGACGCACTGCGGCAGCCGGGAAGGAACTCCGGGTAGGCGTCAACGTCGTTGACGAGGTTGAACATCTGCTCACGGGTATAAGGCACATCCGCGTAGCGGCGAATCTTCGAGGCCATCAGATCAGCTCCACCGCACGCAGGAACACAAACAGGATCGCGACTGGGGCCACGAAGCGCACCAGGAAATACCAGACCTGGTAGAGGACGGGGTTTTTCATGCGCAGTTCGGATTGCACCGATCGCTCGGTCATGCGCCAGCCGACAAAGATCGCGATCAGGAACCCGCCGAGCGGAAGCAGGATGTTGGCCGTGACGTAGTCCATCAGGTCCAAGACCCCCATGTCGAACAGGGTGTAGCCGGACCACACGTTCAGCGACAGCAGCGCCGCGATACCGAGAAGCCAGGCGCCGATGGCAATCCACGAGGTGGCCATCACACGGCTCAAACCCATGTTCTCGACCAGGAAGGCGACCGCTGGCTCAATGATGGAGATCGCCGAAGTCCAGGCCGCAAATACCAGCAGCACAAAGAACATCGTGCCGAAGTACAGCCCCCCCGGCATGTCCGAAAACGCCAGTGGCAAGCTCACGAAAATCAGCCCCGGCCCCTGTTCGGCGGAAAGCCCCGCCCCCAGCACGATCGGGAAGATCGCCAGCCCGGCCATGATTGCAACGAGAGTGTCCGCCCCGACCACAGCTGCGGAGGTACGCGCGATGGACGCCTCGCTCTGCAAGTAACTGCCGTAGATCATGATCGCGCCCATGCCGAGGCTCAACGTAAAGAAGGCCTGCCCCATGGCCAGGAGCACCGCATTCGCAGAGAGCGAACTGAAGTCGGGATACAACAGGAACTGCAATCCGGCGAGGAACTGCCCCTGCACCATCGCATAGCCGACCATCACGACCAGCATCACGAACAGCAGCGGCATCAGGATGGTCACCGCCTTTTCCAGGCCGGACTGGACCCCACGTGCCACCACCATCGCGGTCATCACCATGAAGATGGTGTGCCAGGCCAGCAGGGCTTCCGGGTCCGCCAGCATGTTGCCGAACATGGACTCTGAACCATCCGCGTCCAGCCCCATGAACCCGCCGGTCCCCGACTTGAAGACGTAGGACAGCGACCAGCCGGCGACGACGCTGTAGAACGACAGGATCAGGAACCCCGCCAACACCCCGATCCAGCCGATCATGCCCCAGGAGCGCGTCAATCCTTCCTCGCGCGCCAAGGCCGACATGGTGTTGATCGGGCTCTGGCGGCCACGCCTGCCCAGCAGGATCTCCGCCATCATCACCGGCAGGCCAATCAGCAGGATGCAGCCGAGGTACACCAGCACGAAGGCCCCGCCGCCGTTATCGCCCGCGATGTAGGGAAAACGCCAGATATTGCCCAGGCCAACGGCCGAACCAGTAGCCGCTAGGATGAAGGCCAGGCGGGTCGTCCATTGCCCGTGGATCGAGGTCGTGGCAGGCATCTGTGGCTCCTCTTTGAGCGGAGACGGAAGGCGCGCATGCCGCCGCCACGCCCGCAATCATCCAGGGCTGGCCGCACACACGCATCGCCGAGTCCGCGGGAATTGTGGGGCAGCGGGTCGCCAGGCTCAACTTTCCCCCTGGAGAGCAGCTAATCAACGTGCACATCAACGAACGTGTTTCTGGCAGGCACCGACGCAAACTGCTTCTACCGGCTGCGTGCAGTACACTGCGCGGGCTATGGGAAAGAAGAAGAAACAAGGCGGAGACAACTCCAGCACCATTGCCCTCAATCGCAAGGCGCGCCACGAGTTTTTTATCGAGGATCGGCTGGAGGCGGGGCTTGAGCTCGAGGGGTGGGAAGTCAAGTCCATGCGGGCCGGGCGCGCGCAGCTCAGCGAGGCTTACGTCTTGCTGCGCAACGGCGAGGCGTTCCTGTTCGGATCCCACATCACGCCGCTCCCCACCGCCTCCACCCATATCAATCCGGATCCCAGCCGCACGCGCAAGCTGCTGCTGCACCGCTCCGAGATCAACCGTCTGGTCGGCGCCGTGGAGCGCAAGGGCTACACCCTGGTTCCGATGGCCCTGTACTGGAAGCGCGGCCGCGCCAAGCTCGAGATCGGGCTGGCCAAGGGGAAGAAGGAATACGACAAGCGTGCCGACAAGAAGGACAAAGACTGGGAGCGCGAACGCGCCCGGATTCTAAAACACGGCTAACGCCAACGCGCCTTCCGGCCGATTGCGTTCAAGGTTCCATCTAGGGGCAACACCACCAGCGAGACGCTGATTTAATCGCGCATCTCCCTAGCGTAACCAGTGCCGCGCGACCCAGATCAGCTTCCCGGTCAGTAGCAATCCAGCGCCCACAGCCCGAACGGGCCGCGGGCCCAGCAATGCCCGGAGTTGATCCATGGCATAGCCGGCCAGAAAGGCCTTCGGGATCATCTCCGGAGAGGCCACGCGTTGTCCAGCCCGCCACCAACCGGACGCCTGCAGCCCACCAGCCGCTTGGCTAGCGTCCTGCTTGACCTTACGGCGCAGGCCGCGTGCGCGCCGGTCCAGTCCCATCCAGTCACGCCACATGACCTACGCCTCCCCGCGGGCGCTAAACGCCGCCAAAAAATCGCGCATGAGCGCCCGAGTCTCAGGATAGGTCATCCCACGCAGCAATCGCCACAGCCCCCAGATCGCGATCGCCGCGGAGACCAGTGTGCCCAGCGCCGTTAGCAGCAACGCCTGCATGATCGACAGGGTGAACTGTGCGTGCAGCCAAAAAGCCCCGGCAGCCAATGCCACCAACCAGGTTGACACGAGCAGGACACCCAGCCCAACGGCCAGCACCAATACGCCGATTGTGTTTCGGATCAAACGGCGGGTCTCGACCCCGAACAGACGACCAGAATCCGCCAACATGCGCCCAACATCATCCACCAGCGCTTGCGGGTCGGCCGTCGGCTCCGCCGCATCCTCGTTTGGGGGATGCGGCGCCTCGCGGCCTTCACCACTACTCATGAGAAACGACTAGCGGCGCCGCGTAAGCGACGAAAACAGCGAGCCGGCGACAAATGCCAGACCCACTGCCGTAAGGGGATTCTCCCGAATATAGGTTCCCACCGCACGCAGAACGTCCTCGGATCCCTGGCGTGCCTTGGCGGCCCGTTCACGGACCTCCTCATCCGCCGAGTTCATGCCCTCGCGGATTCGTTCCTCGGCCTGTCCGGCATGCTCGGCCGCCCAGTCCACGGCCTCGTGGGCCTGCTCGGCAACGCGCTGTGTCGTATTCGGCGCGCTATCGGCTTCTGTCTCGGTGCTCGTCTTCTCCGAGGTCTTTTGCGAGCTGCTTTTCGTTACCATCACACTGTCTCCATTACCCGATGGCAGCCATTTGGTTCCCGCTGGCTGCCGTCGCGGGACGTCAATCGGAACGATGGTCGCGGCCGTGATTCAAGTTGGCGTCACGCCAGCCGGTCGACATATCCAGTTCCGAATGCTGCAGATCAGGGGTATCCACCACAGCCGAGGCCCATTTCTCCTTGGCGTGTTTCCACAGGCTTACTAAAAATGCAGACAACGGGACGGCGAGAATCATTCCAATGATGCCGCCCAAGGCCGTGCCCCAGAAGAAGATCGAGATCACCACGACAGCGGGATGCAGACCGGATCGATCGGCCATGATCTTGGGGGTCAGCAACCAGCTTTCGATGAGCTGAACCACCACAAATACTGACAACACGAGCGCCACCAGCAGCAACCCACCATCCGGCTGAAGGTACGCAACCGGAAGGGCGAGAAGCAGTCCGACGATCGTGCCCAAGTATGGAACGATGTTCAGCATTCCCAGCAACAAGCCGAACAGAATCGCCGCCTCCAGCCCCACAATGGTGAACCCAATGGCCAGTAATACGCCCATGATCAGCGCGATCACGACCTGCCCCTGGAAAAACGCGGTGATATAACCGATGAACAGCCGCACCAGGTACATCACGTCGGTTTGGACTTGGGGGCTGAAGATCGACAGCAACTCGCGCGCGCCATCTTTCAGCCGTTCCCCCGAAAGCAATGCAAAGAACAAATATAGGGGCACGAAGCCTAGCCCCACCACAACCCCGGCATAGGTCAGCAGCCGGCTGCCGATACCCTCCAGGTTGGGGAGCAGGCTTTCCAAATCTATCTCGGAGATCGTATCGGCCACAAACTCAGTAGCCTTCGGAAAACGCCACGAGAGCGAGTCGTAGGCGTTCTCGGCCAACTCGGGCGCGGTATCAACAAAATCCCGAATCTGATCACTCGCGGCCGGCGCCACCACAACCACCACCGTCGCAAGGACCGTCAACACTGCCACAAACAGGACGCTCACCACGGTCACCCGGGGCCAGCGCGTCACGCGCTGGATCCAGCGAACCACGGGATAAAGGATCAGGGCGAGCACACCGGCCACCAACAGCGGCAGCAACAGGGCATAGAAAAAGGAAACGACCTGCCCCAGCGCCCACACAATCAGTCCCACCAGCCCCACCAACACCACGGCCGATGTGAGCACGATAGAATAGCGCAACAGCGCGCGCTCAAGGCTTGTCAAACGAAGCGGTTGACTTGGATCCACGAAGGCCTCGGGTATAGATCTCCTTCTACCCTAGCCCCATACCGGCCCCCGCCCGGGATCACTACCCGGATCCCGGGCCGTAACTGTGACGCCGATCTCCCGGCCTGGAAAGAAATGCGACCCAGTTCACGGGCACTGCTGCACACTTCAGCTGCCTTGAGGAGAGCGCCAGCGGCAGGGACCGCCGGCCGCTTCGTCGAGGGTCCGCAGGAGTATTTCGTGCGCCGCCTGCTCTTCGGGAGTCGGCTCGATGACGGGCAGTGGCTTGCCCGAGCGCCGCGCCTTGACGGGACCCGCCGCGGCCCCTCCATCGCCCCCGGCATCCAGGGTCAGGGCTACCTGCCCACCGGTCATCGCCAAGTAGACATCCGCCAGCAGCTCGGCATCCAGCAGCGCCCCGTGCAGGGTACGCCCGGAGCCATCGACCTCGTAGCGCTTGCAGAGCGCATCCAGCGAGTTGCGCGCCCCTGGGTGCATACGCCGCGCCATCACCAGCGAATCCAGCACGGTGCAGACCTCGACCACCTCGGTCACCGGCGCAGCATCACCCAGCAGACGCAGCTCATGATTGATGAAGCCGATATCGAACGGCGCGTTGTGGATGATCAGCTCCGCACCACGGATGAAATCGACTAACTCACTGGCCACGTCGGCAAAGCGGGGCTTGTCGGCGAGGAATTCGTTGGTGATCCCGTGCACCTCGATCGCACCGGCATCGATCTCACGATCCGGCTGTAGGTATTCATGCAGCTTGCGCCCGGTCGGCCGGCGGTTATCCAGCTCCAGGCAACCGATCTCGATGATGCGGTGGCCATCGGAGGGTTCAAGGCCCGTGGTCTCGGTATCCAACACGATCTGGCGCATCGCGGCTTCCTTCAGTTCTCGATCGGTTCGCCGGCCAACAGAGCATCGATGCCCGCGTTGGCGAGTTCGTCGGCGCGTTCGTTCTCCGGATGGCCGCTATGACCGCGCACCCAGTACCACTCAATGTCGTGGCGCTGGGCCTGCGCATCCAGCTCTTCCCACAGATCGCGATTCTTTACCGGCGAGCCACTGGCGGATTTCCAGTTGCGCCGTTTCCAGCCGGGCAGCCACTCGGTCATGCCCTGCTTCACGTACTTGGAATCCGTCACCAGCTCCACCTTGCAGGGTCGCTTCAGGGTCTCCAGCGCACGAATCGCGGCGGTCATCTCCATCCGGTTGTTGGTGGTCTCGGCCTCGGCCCCGTAGAGCTCGCGCTCGCGTCCGGCGAAGCGCAGGATCGCGCCCCAGCCACCCGGCCCGGGATTCCCGCGGCAGGCCCCGTCGGTATAGATGTACACGCGTTCGTCAGCCATCGGTTCAGCGCGCTCGGGATTGGGAATTGGAGGAGCGCGAGGATACCAGCCCCGGTCGCATCGCGGGGTTAGGCGTGGCAAAGCGGAAGCGCTGCGCCGGACGCAAGGGCATGTCCACTCGTTTGTGGGCCACGGTCAGAATCATGCTGGCCAGCGGCGGCAGGCCGCGCAGGGTCCAGGCATCCATGGTCGCCAGGCGCTTCTGCCAGGCCGCCGGCAACCCCGGCGGCAACAGGCTGAGACTCCACTGATCCAGCACCTCCAGGTCTGCCGCCTCCAGGAGCTCGCGGTACTGGCGCCGGCGCAGACCTTCCGGAAGCGCGGATGCACGCACCCCGTTGCGCCCCGCCCGTTGCAGGCGATTCCCCTCCAACAGGAAGATACGCCCTTCCGGTTCCAGCACTCGCGCCGCTTCGGCCACGACCGCGGCCGGGCGCGGGCTCTGGGCACCGGGATGGGCCAGCACGACGCGCTGCGCGCAGGCGGACTCCAGCGGCCAAGCCTCCGGATCCATACGCAGCATCGGGTTCGGGGAGGCAATCCGGATCAGCGGGGCCTGCAGCGCATCGTAATCCTCCAGTATGGGGATCGGGGCCAACTCCACCGCGAGGTCGCCGGGGCCTGGTTCGCCATAGCGCCGAATGCGTTCCAGAAAGCGCTCTCGGACCTGTCGCCCCTGCGGTTGGGCATACCACTGCGCCAACCAGTTCAGAAACGGGTCTTGGTAATCCTCCATCTCTGGTTTATCCTCCAGCGCCATGAAACCACGCCTCCAATCGCGGCTCACGACCGCCCTGACCCTCGGCCTGACGGCCCTGTTCGCCTCTGCCTGTAGCCTACACGACTCCGAGCGCACACTGGATACCTCAGCGGCGGGTCAGCCGATCGTCGAACCGCGCACCACGGAGGACGTGCAGGCCGCGATGGAACGACAAAACCGAGAGGCCTCGCAGCGCGCCGCCGAGACCGACGACCTGTGGGAGCGTGCACGCCTGGGCTTCGGCTTCAATGACGCGCTAGACCACGAGCGCGTCGAACGCTACATCACGCATTACAGCGACCACCCTCGCATCATCGAGCATGCCACGCGCCGCGCGGAGCCGTTCGCCTACTTCATTCTGTCCGAGATTGAAGCGCGCGACATGCCCGCCGAGCTCCTGCTGCTGCCGATTGTGGAGAGCGGGTTTGTCGCGCATGCGACGTCGCGCAGCCGCGCAGCCGGGATCTGGCAATTCATGCCGGCGACCGGGGACCATTTCGACCTGTCACGCGACGACTGGTACGACGGGCGCCGCGACGTCTACAAGTCGACGCTGGCAGCCCTGGACTATCTGCAGGCACTGCACCGACGCTTCGACGACTGGTATCTGGCTCTGGCCGCCTACAACTACGGCCAGGGGAACATCCAGCGCGCGATCAACCACAACGCGGCACGTGGTGAGCCCACCGACTACTGGAGTCTGGACCTACCGGCAGAACCGACCGCCTACATTCCGCGCCTGTTGGCCCTGCGCCACCTTTTCATGGATCCCGACACCCACGACGTTGCCCTGGCGCCGATTGCCAACAAACCGGCCCTGGAGATGATCGAACCGGGCCGCCAGGCGGATTTCGCGTTGATCGCGGAACTGGTCGAGCTGGATCCCGAAACCCTGAAGGCGCTCAACCCCGGCTACCGCCGCCATGCCACCCACCCCGGTGGGGCGCAACACCTGTTCGTCCCCCGGGAGGTCGTACCAGTGCTCGAAACAGCGCTGGAAGACCGTGACGACGAGCCGCTGATTCGCTTTCGCGAGTACACCGTACGCGATGGAGACAACCTGGGCCAGATCGCCGAACGCGGCGGTACCCAGGTTGCGGTACTGCGTGACATGAATGACCTGAGCGGTGACATGATCCGCGCCGGACAGACCTTGCGCCTCCCCGCCAGCGCACCCGACCATAACGACTCGCTGCAGGTCGCCAGCGACAATGGTGCGATCACCGAAGACTACGAGATCCAGCCTGGCGACAGCCTGTGGCACATCAGCCAGCACACCGGCATGACGATTCGCGAGCTACGCGCCGCGAACGACCTTGAGGCAGATGCCATCCTGCGTCCGGGCGACACGCTCAAGGTGGTGCAGAGCGACCCCGACCGCGGGCCCGATGGGCAGCGCGTCGAATACGAGGTTCAGCCCGGTGATTCGCTGTCCGGAATCGCCCGCCGCCATCAGGTCAGCATCGGCGACCTGCGGCGCTGGAACAGTCTCAATGGAGATGGCATTCGCGCTGGCGAGACCCTGACCCTGTATCTCGCCAGCGCCGACCTCGACTCCGTCGCCACCGGCGAAACCTGATCCAAACCCTGAAGCCGCCGTCCTCGCTTCGCGCTGGGGCGCGCGGCTGCAGCCCTCTCAGCGTCCGACGGCGACTGCCCCCAAATCTTCCGGCTGCAGGAGGCTCGTCTCGGGATCCAGCCCAGCCGCGCGGAAGAGCTGCTCGAAGCGCCGCTGGGGCAGCTGTACGCGGAGCTGGATCGAGCCATTCGACGTGGTCTGTTCGGACTCCACAGCCTTTTCCTCGTAGAGGCGCGCGCGCAGCCGGCCAGCGGAAGGCGGAAGCTCGACCCAGCCCTGGACCATGGATTCGGTAAAAGTCTCGGCCAGGCGCTGTTCCAGGCGCTTAACGCCCTCACCCGTGTGTGCCGACAGCCAGAAGGCATCGTCCGCCAACCCGAAGCGGTCGTCCGGGTCTTCGGCAGGGTTTTCCAACTGGTCGATCTTGTTGTAGACCCGCCAGCAGGGGACCTCCTCGGCGCCAATTTCCTCCAGGACTTCCTCGACCTGGCGGATGCGCGCCTCGCGCTCGGGGTCTGCGGCATCGATCACGTGCAGCAGCAGGGCCGCCTCGCGGGTCTCGGTGAGCGTGGCCTTGAACGCCGCGACCAGTTCGTGCGGCAGGTCGCGCACGAAGCCGACGGTATCCGCCAAGATCAGCGACTGGTGCGGCGCCAGATCCAGACGGCGCAGGGTCGGGTCCAGGGTCGCGAACAGCTGGTCCGCCTGGTAGACATCCGAGTGCGTAAGGCGGTTGAACAGAGTCGACTTGCCGGCGTTGGTGTAGCCGACCAGTGACACCGTAGGGATCTCGTTACGCAGACGCGCCTGGCGGCCCTGCTCGCGGGTGCGCTCGACCTTTTCCAGGCGCCGCTCGATGTGCTTGATACGCCCGGCCAGAAGTCGGCGGTCGGTCTCCAGCTGGGTCTCCCCCGGGCCGCGCAGGCCAATCCCGCCCTTCTGCCGCTCCAGGTGAGTCCAGCCGCGCACCAGGCGCGTGGACATATGGCGCAACTGGGCCAGCTCTACCTGCAGCTTGCCCTCGTGGGAACGCGCCCGTTGGGCGAAGATATCGAGAATCAGGCCGGAGCGGTCCAGCACCCGACATTTCAGGTGGGCCTCGAGATTGCGCTCCTGGCTGGGCGACAGGGCGTGATTGAAGATCACAACGTCTGCCGCGGAGGCCTGCACCGCGTCGCGAATCTCGTCGGCCTTGCCGGCACCGACGAATAGCTTGGGATGCGGCCGATCGCGCGAGCCGCGCACCACCGCCAGGACCTCTGCGCCGGCCGAGCGCACGAGCTCATCGAACTCCTGAACCTGGGCCTCGATATCGGGGTTGTCCCCAACATTCAGCGCGACCAGGATCGCGCCATTGCCAACGGCGGCCTCGCCGCCACTCTCCGGACGCTCAAACAAGCCGGGGACCCGTCGTCATCAAGACTCGGCCTCCGCAGAGGCAGCGGCCTCGCCCTCGAGGCTCATGTTCACCTGGCGAGCCGGGACGATTGTGGAGATCGCATGCTTGTAGACCATCTGCGAGACCGTACTGCGAAGCAGCACCACGAACTGGTCGAACGACTCGATTTGCCCCTGCAGCTTGATCCCGTTCACCAGATAAATGGAGACCGGGATCCGGTCCCGACGCAGCGCATTCAGGAAGGGTTCCTGCAACATTTGCCCTTTGGCCATCAGTGCGTTCCTTGATCGTTATTATTGGCTCGAGGCCCGCTCGGCATATGCCGATCCAGCGGTTGGGCGGGCCTTCTTGAAGCGTAGCATACCGGCTCGACATTGCCGCTCAAGGTGCAAGGTCGGCGTTATTCGGTGACGTCTTACGTTCGTTGGGTGCGATGGACGCCGCATGAATCGCTTCGAGGGCCTGCGACAGATCCGCGTTCTCGGCGTTCAGCCGGGCATGCAACGGGAAGCGGCGGAGGCCGGTCAGCTGGCGCTTGGCCAGCTGGCGAGTCGCGGCGATCGCCCGCTCGCGGAAGGTAGCCAGGTCATATTCGCCGGCCAGCCACTGCCAGCCCTGGCGATACCCGACCGCACGCTGCGAGGGGTGCTCCGCGGTCAGGCCCGCGCGCCGGGTCAGGGCCATCAATTCATCGACGAAACCGGCCTCCAGCATCGCGTCGAAGCGCTGTGCAATCCGCGCCCGCAGCCGCTCACGATCCTCCGGCCATAACGCCAGCGACACCCAGCCCGCGGGGATGGTGGCCCCCGCGCCCCGCTGAAACGCCGACAGCGGCTGGCCACTGGCGGCAAAGACCTCCAGGGCCCGCAGGATGCGCTGCGGGTCATTCGGGTGGATACGCGCGGCGGCCTCCGGATCCACCGTCGCGAGCTCGGCGTGCAGGGCCCCGGCCCCCTCCTGCTCCAGACGGGCACGCACGGATTCGCGCACCGCATCCGGTACCGGTGGGATCGGGTCGAAGCCATCCAGCAAGGCCCGCAGGTAGAGCAGAGTACCGCCCGCCAGCAGGGCCACCCGACCCCGCGCGTGGATGGCATCGATCGCGGCCTGCGCATCGCGGGCGAAGCCGGAGGCGTTGTAGGTGTCCTCCGGGTCGCGGATGTCCAGCAGGTGGTGCGGGACTCGGGCTCGCTCCGCGGCATCCGGCTTGGCAGTGCCAATATCCATGCCGCGATAAACCAGCGCCGAGTCCACGCTGACGATCTCCGCGTCCAGGGCCTCGGCCAATGCCAGCGAAAGCGCGGTCTTGCCCGTCGCGGTCGGACCGGCCAGCATCACCACCGGCGGGCGGCCGGGTCCGAATGCGCCCATCAACGCCCCCGAAGGAACAACCGATCGAGTGCCTGGTGGTCCAGCTCTACCCAGGTCGGGCGCCCGTGGTTGCACTGGCCACTACGCTCGGTGGCCTCCATGTCGCGCAGCAGCTGGTTCATCTCGGGCAGGGTCAGCCGGCGCCCGGAACGCACCGAGCCGTGACAGGCAATGGTGCCGAGCACCGCGTTCATCGCCCCCTCGGCACGGTGGCTATAGCCAACGCTCGCCAGGTCGGCGAGCACGTCACGCACCAGCTGAGCGACATCCTGACCGCGCAGCAGGGCCGGGGCCGCCCGCAGGGTCAGGGTCTCGGGGCCGGCGCGGTCCAGCTCGAAACCGAACTCACCCAGCAGACCCGCATGCTCCTCGGCCAGCTCGGCCTCGGCCGGGGTGACCTCCAGCGTTTCCGGTACCAGCATCGGCTGCGAGGTCACCCGCGCCCCCTCCCACTCACGCTTGAGGCGCTCGTAGGTAATGCGCTCATGGGCCGCGTGCATGTCGACCACGATCAGGCCCTGGGCGCTCTCGGCCAGGATAAAGGTCTCGGCCACCTGGCCCAGCGCGAACCCAAGAGGCGGCATGCCGTCGGCATCGGCCGGGGTCTCGGGTGCGGTGGAGGCCGCCGTAACGGCCGTGGCCTCGTACGCTGTGGCTGCATAACCGGCGGGCCGGGCTTCGGCGACGGACGCGCCTCCGCGAAACTCCGCCCAGGCGGCGCCAAATGCAGGGTCGCGGCTAGCAGACGCTGGGTGTGGTTCGCGCGCCGAGGCGTAACCACCCGCGCCCGGACCGCCTAGCCCCGACAACGGGCGATCCTGCTGTTCCGGCCAGGCGCCGCCGCGCTCGCGGGGAGCCGATGCGCCCATGCCGGGAACCGCCGCGGCATGCCCGGCATCTCCGGGGCGCAATGCCGCCAGGGCCTTGTGCAGGGCATGGAAGATGAAATCGTGGACCATGCGCGACTCGCGGAAACGAACCTCCTGCTTGGTCGGATGCGCGTTCACGTCCACCTGGGTCGGATCCAGCTCCAGTTCCAGAACGAACATCGGATGCCGGCCGTGGTAGAGCACATCCTGGTAGGCCTTGCGCACCGCCGCCGCCAGCACGCGGTCGCGGATCGCCCGTCCGTTCACAAAGAAGAACTGCTGGTCGGGCTGGGCCCGCGACTGGGTCGGCGAACCCAGCCAGCCGGACAGAGTCAAGCCGGCCCGCTGCTCGTCCACCGGGGTCGCATGCTCCATGAAGGCATCGCCCAGCAGCGCGCGAACCCGCTCGCCCGGGTCGCCTGCGGCCGGCAGGTCCAGGGTGACGCGGTCGTTGTGGCGCAGGCTGAAGGCCACCTCGGGGCAGCAGGCGGCCTGGGTGCGGATCACGTTTTCGCAATGGTTGTACTCGGTACGCTCGGTGCGCACGAACTTGCGCCGCGCCGGGACATTAAAGAACAGGTCGCGGACTTCGACCGTCGTGCCCACCGGGTGCGCGGCCGGGGCGGCCTCGCGGAAGATATCGGAGCCGTCCCCGGTCAAACGCCAGCCATTGCGCTCGCCTTCGACCATGGAGGTCAGCGACAGCCGCGAGACCGAGGCAATGGATGGCAGCGCCTCACCACGAAAGCCCAGTGTATGCAGAGCCTCGAGGTCATCCATGCAGGCGATCTTGCTGGTGGCGTGGCGCGACAAGGCCAGCGGCATCTCGTCGCGGAAGATCCCGCCGCCGTTGTCGCTGATCTGGATCAGCCGGATGCCGCCCTGCTCCAGGCGCACGTCCACCCGCGTCGCGCCCGCGTCGAGGGCGTTCTCCAGCAGTTCCTTGACCACCGAGGCCGGGCGCTCGATCACCTCGCCGGCCGCGATCTGGTTGATCAGTTGTTCGGAGAGCTTTGCGATCGCCACGGGCAGGACCTGGGAAAACGGGATCCCTAGCCTAACCGGGGCGGTGCCGGAGTGCCTAGCCGAAGGGTGGACGGTTGACGCAAGGCGTGACGGGCTGCCCGCGTATCGGCGCCTTCAGCCGTCGCGCGGGATGCGCAGGACCTGACCTGCAAAGATGCGGTCGTCACTCACGTCGTTGGCCGAACGCAGTTCCGCCACGGACAGGCTGTAGCGATCAGCGATCCCGGAGAGGGTCTCGCCCGGGCGGATGATGTGCTGGTCCGGCTGCCCGTCGGCGATCAGCGTTCCGGGCCGAGCGTGGGTGGAGAAGTACGACCGCAAACCGGTCAGCATGGCGTCTGCCAGCGACTCCTGGAAACTGGTGCTGCGAAGCTTGCGCTCCTCGGAGGGGTTGGAGATAAATGCCGCCTCTACCAGGATCGACGGGACATCCGGCGCGCGCAGCACCGCGAAGTTGGCCCGCTCCACCTCCGGCTTGCGCACCTTGCCCACCCGGTGCAGCTCTGAAATCATCCGCTCGGCCAGCGTATTACTGGCCTCCAGACTCCCGCTCTGCGCCAGGTCCAGCAGTACGTTGGTGAGGGAGTCATCCTTGCCGTTGATCGGCACGCCACCCAGGCTCAGGTCGGCCTGATTCTCGCGCTGGGCCAGGAACCGCGCGGCCTCACTGGAAGCCCCGCGCTCGGAAAGCATGTATACCGAGGACCCCTGCACGTTGCTGTTGGCAATGGCATCGGCATGGATCGACACAAAGATGTCCGCATCCGCCTTACGCGCCCGCTCGATGCGCTCGCGCAGCGGCAGGAAGTAGTCGCCGGTGCGGGTCATCACGGCCTTCATGCCGCGTTCGTTGTCTACCCGTTCGGCCAGACGCTTGGCGATCTGCAGGACCACATCCTTTTCGCGCGTGCCCGCGGGGCCAATCGCACCCGGATCGTGTCCACCATGGCCGGGGTCGATCGCCACCACGACATCGCGCAGGTTCTCCTGCGAACGCCCACGGCGCGACCCGTTGTCCTCGGCCGAGCGCGGCGCCGCCGGCGCATCCCCGCTCGTCAGGTCCAGAACCAGACGATGTGGCGAACCCTGTGCCGGCATCAACACAAAACTGCGCGGCTCCACCGGCTTGCGCAGATCGAAGACCACCCGCAGATCCGAGCCATTGCGTGCCGCATGGCGCACGGCCTTGATCGCCGAGCGCGGGTTGTCGCTGATCTTGAGGTCTTCCACCGCCCTGGCGTTCTCGATATCCACGACCAGGCGGTCCGGAGACTGCAGGTGGAACATCGAGTACTCCGCCTCGCCGTCCATGTCGAACACCAGACGGGTCGTATCGCCGTCCACCGACATGCGCACGCGCTGCACCCCGGTCCGGGCCAGGGCCGGCAAAGGCATCCCGACCAGCCCAAGGGCAGTCATGGCGCACAGCAACTGACGGCGGCGCAGATTCGGTGGTGTCGGTCGGCCCACGGTGATTCCCTTTGTAATCAGGGGTTCTGATTACATTGTGGACGCTTTTTCTGGAAAAGCAATAGTGATTTTCGTTCCTTATGAGCGAGATATCGCGGTTTTTGCGCGTGGAGGGGCAACTTTTACGCGTCCGCCACGACACCGCGCTCAAGCAACGCCTCGCGATAGGTCGCGGCCAGCGGACCTTCCAGATTCAATTCGCGGCCCTCGGCCGCATCCGGACGATGGGCCAGGCGCACCACCAAATCCCCCGCAGGCAGCCAGCCCTGCCCGCGTTCGGGCCACTCCACCAGCCACAGGGCCTCCCCGCCAAAGTCCTCGCGCACACCGAGATACTCCAGCTCTTCAGGGTCTCCCAAGCGGTAAAGATCGAAATGCAGGACCTCGCGGCCCCCAAGCACATAGGGCTCGACCAGGGTATAGGTGGGGCTGCGCACGGCGCCCTCGTGTCCCAGTCGGCGCAGCAGGCCGCGGACCCAGGTCGTCTTGCCGACGCCCAAATCGCCCTCCAGGTAGACGATCCGGGGCGCCTTCATCTCCGCCAGCAGCGCCCCGGCCGCCTCGGTCGCCTCCAGCCGCGGCAACAGCAGCGCGGATCCAGGGCCCGTCATGGCTGGCCTCCAGCGGCCGCCGGAAGCGCCGCGGCAAGGTCGCCAGCCAGCATGCCGCGCCCACCGCCCAGGCAATCGCGAGCGATACCTGCCGCCGCGCAGTGCCAGGCGGCCCCGACCTCGGCCGCAGTGCGGGCATCGGCCCCCTGCCCACGCAGGGCCGCAATGATGCCGGTCAGTACGTCGCCGCTGCCGGCAGTTGCCATACCGGGGTGCCCGCCGATGACACAGGCGAGCGGACCCGACTCCGAGCCGGCGACCAGCGTGCCCGCTCCCTTAAGCAGCACCACACCCCCCAGGCGTTCGGCCAGGGCGTGGGCGTGGCCCGGACGGTCGGACTCGATGGCCGCCGCCTCCACACCCTGCAGGCGAGCCGCTTCACCAGGATGCGGGGTCAGCACCCAGTCTTCACCCCGGCGCGGGGCCTCGGCCAGCAGGTTCAGCGCATCGGCGTCAACCACGCGAGGCAGACCGGCATCGGCCGCCGCCAGCCACAGGCCCCGGCCCCAGGCGTCCTGCCCCAGGCCCGGCCCCACAGCCACCACATCCACCTGACGCATCAAGGCCTGCAACTCCCCGGAACTGGATACTCCGCGCACCATCAGCTCCGGGCGTTCCAGGTTGGCCCAGACCGCGTGATCGGGATGCGTGGCCAGGGTCACGCGCCCGGCGCCGGCGCGCAGGGCCGCCGTTGCCGCCAGCCGAGCCGCCCCCGAATAACCGGGTGCCCCACCCACAACCAGCACGTGACCGAAGTCGCCCTTGTGCGCCCCCTTGCGCCGGACCGGCAGGCGATGGCGCCAGTCGTCCGGACCTACCCGGCGAGCGACCGGGGCGATGCCCGCCGCTACGGTCGTGGGGAGATCCAGGGGGGCCACTTCCACCTGTCCGACACAGTCCACCGCCGCGCCGGTATGCAGCCCCAGCTTGTCGGCGATCATGGTCAGGGTGTGCTCGGCGCGCACGGCCACACCCAGCACCCGACCGGTATCGGTATCCACGCCCGAGGGCACATCCGCCGCGAGTACCGGCCGGTCGCTCGCATTCAGCTGTTTGATCAGCGTCCCATAGGCATCGGTAAGCGGACGCTCCAGCCCGATCCCGAACAGGCAATCCACCCAGACCTCGGCGGCGGCCGGATCAAAATCCTCCAGTGCATGCACGGCGCCGCCGCCTTCCTGCCAGCGGCGATGGGCCCGCCGACCATCGGACTTGGGGCGCGCCCGCGACGGGCCACCATGCACCACCAGCTCCAGTCCCACCGCGGAGGCCAGACGCGCGAGCACGTAGCCATCGCCGCCGTTATTGCCGGGCCCGCAGAGAATCCCGATTCGCCGGGCCAGCGGCCAGTGGCGTTGCAAGGCCTCCAGTAGGGCCTGGCCGGCGCGCTCCATCAGCTCGCCCGGCGCCATGCCGGGCAGGGCCAGGCCGGCGGCATCCAGGGCCCGCATGCCCGCATTGTCAAACAGTGCGCTGGTCAAGGCTTGGGGGTCGGGTTCATGATTCACGCCATCAATCTCCTTCGCGGAAGCCGAAATCGTGCCTGAGCGCCTCGATCCACGCCAATGCGCCGAATTGGCCGAGCGCATCCGCCGCTGGGCCCATCAGCTGGGCTTCCAGGCGGTCGGCATCGCCCCGGCCGAAGTCCCAGCAGCGGATCGCCAGCATCTGGACGACTGGCTGGCCCAAGGCTCGCATGGCGACATGGACTGGATGGCCGACCGCGCGCCCCTTCGCCATGACCCGGATGCGCTGGTTCCCGGCGTACAACGCATCATCAGTGTACGCATGGATTACTTCCCGCCGGCCACCCGCCGCCCGGCCATCCAGCTCGCCGCGGGCGAGCGCGCCTACATCTCCCGTTACGCCCTGGGCCGCGACTACCACAAGCTGGTGCGCAAACGCCTGACCACGCTGGGGCGCTGGATCGAGGCCGAGATCGGCCCGTTCGGCTACCGCGCCTTCACCGACAGCGCCCCCATCCTGGAGAAGGCCCTGGCCGCGCAGGCGGGGCTCGGCTGGATTGGCAAGAACACCAACCTGCTGGCGCGCGAGAGTGGCTCCTGGTTCTTCCTCGGGGAACTCTTCACCGACCTCCCGCTGCCATTGGACGAGCCGGTTGGGGAACACTGCGGCCAGTGCACCGCCTGCCTGGACATCTGCCCCACGCAGGCCTTTCGCGGACCCTACGACCTCGATGCCCGGCGCTGCATCTCCTACCTGACCATTGAACTGAAGGGCTCCATCCCCGAGGACCTGCGCCCGCTGATCGGCAACCGCATCTACGGCTGCGACGACTGCCAGCTGGTCTGCCCGTGGAATCGCTTCGCCGAGGTCAGCGCGGAACAGGATTTCATCGCCCGTCACGGGCTGGATGCCGCCAGTCTGGCGGAGCTGTTCGCCTGGGACGAAGCCACCTTCCTGGCTCGGACCGAAGGCATGGCCATCCGACGCATCGGGCACATCCAGTGGCTGCGCAACATCGCCGTTGCCCTGGGCAATGGCCCGGCCACACCAGAGGCC
Organism: Thioalkalivibrio sp. ALJ1; assembly: GCF_000745395.1. NCBI lineage: Bacteria > Pseudomonadati > Pseudomonadota > Gammaproteobacteria > Chromatiales > Ectothiorhodospiraceae > Thioalkalivibrio > Thioalkalivibrio sp. ALJ1. Next base: position 301,010 of record NZ_KN050684.1, read on the forward strand.
GAGGCGGCCCTCGCGACGCGCGCCGAGCATGACTCGGAACGGGTGCGCGAGCACGTGGCCTGGGCCCGCGCGCGGCTGCGGGAACCCGAGCGGCAGGAACCGGCTGCAACGATTGCCCGGCTCACCCAAGCCCCGGCCTGAGCTTGCCAGCGACTTTGTGACCGGCGACACTCGGTGCCTGTTCGCGCGAGTCGTACAACCATGATCAGGTGACCTCGCGCGGCTTGCCGCCCGTCACCCAATGGATCCGAGCCAGCCGCCATGCCCGACCACCCGGACGCCACGCGCTATCAACGGATCTTCGAACAGGCGCCCGAGGCCCACCTGGTCCTCAGCCGCGCTGGTGGCATCGTCGCGGCCAATCACGCCGCCTGCGACCTGCTGGGTTACACCGAGGCCGAGCTGACCGCCGGGGTCCATATCACTGATCTCGACCTGCAGGCGACCCAGGCCGACGTCGAACAGGCCCACTCCGACCCCGAGCGTCGCCTCCCGGCCCACTTCGAGAGCCGTTACCGACGCCGCGACGGCAGCGAATTCCCGGCCGAGGTGTTCATCAATGCCATCCGCACCGAAGGGGAGCTGGAGGTCTTCACGACTGTGCGCGACATCACCCGCGAGCACCAGTCGGAACAGGCCCTCAAGACCCTCGAGACGCGCCTGGGCGCGACCATCCGCAATGCCCCACTGATCCTGTTCGCGCTCGACTCCAACGGCCGCTTCACCTTGTCCGAGGGCGCTGGACTGAAGGTCCTGGGACTGGAGCCCGGCGAGGTCGTCGGTCGTAGCGCACGCGAGGTCTACGCGGACCACCCGGAGATCCTCGCAGCCCTGGACCGGGCGCTGGCCGGGCAGACCTTCGAGGACGAGGTCCGCATACAGGGCAACCATCTCCGGGTCAGCTGGATGAACCTCAAAGCCCAGGACGCCGGGGTGCTGGGCGTCGCCTGGGACATCACTTCCCTGCGCGTTGCCGAGGCGGCCACCGGCGCGGAACGCGACCGACTGCTAACCACGCTGCAATCGATCAATGACGGCGTCATTACCACCGACATCCGCGGACGCCTGACCTATCTCAATCCGGCTGCTCAGGCGCTTCTGGGGATGGACTCCACCCAGGCGCAGGGCTGCCTGGTGGACGAGTTGCTGGAACTCGAAGACACCCGCACCGGAAGTAACGTACACCGCCCGGTCGAGCAGTGCCTGAGCCTGGGGGGCACGGTGGAATCACCCGAGCGCGTGCTGCATCGGGCCGACGGCGGCACGCGCGTGGTGCGACTGCTGGCCTCGCCCCTGCAACGGCCCGGCAGCGAGACTCAGGGCGTCGTGATCGTGCTGCACGACCATACCGAATTGTGGCGAATGACCCAGCAGCTCAACCACCAGGCGACGCACGATGACCTGACCGGGCTGTGCAACCGCCGCGAATTCGAACGCCGCCTCCAGGAGGCCCTGCACACGCTGGAGGAGGGCCAGACCCCACATACGCTGCTCTACATGGATCTGGACCAGTTCAAGATCATCAACGACACCTGTGGCCACCAGGCGGGCGATGAGCTGTTGCGCGAACTCTCCGAGCACCTGGGACACCTGATCCGCGAGAACGACACCCTGGCGCGACTGGGTGGTGACGAATTCGGCCTGCTGCTGTGCCACTGCCCTCCAGAGCGCGCCGAGGTGATTGCCGGGAAGATCCTGAATACGGTACAGGCCCTGCGCTTCGAGTGGGAAGGACGCCGCTTCGATGTCGGCGTCAGCATCGGCCTGGTGCCAGTCGCCAGCCCCGCGCCTACCCTCCCCGAAATCCTCAGCCAGGCCGACTCCGCCTGCTACGCCGCAAAAGAGGAAGGCCGCAACCGCCTCTATGTATGGAAACCCACCGACCAGGCCCTGCGTCGCCGGCGCGGGGAGATGGAATGGGTGGGCCGCATCCGGACCGCGCTGGAACAACAGCGCTTTACCCTGTTTGGACAGGCCGTGCACCCGCTCGGACCCACCGACCCGGGCCTGGCGCACATCGAGGTCCTGATGCGCCTGCTGGACGAAGACGGGAACATGGTTTCCCCAGGCGCCTTCATCCCCGCCGCCGAGCGCTATCACCTGATGCCGGAGATCGATCACCATATCATCGACCATGCCTTTGCCGTGCTGGCCCGGCACCGCGGAACTCGGGAGGATGCCTACGGCGAACCCAGCATCGCGATCAACCTCTCCGGTCAGTCCCTGGCCCAGGAGAACATGCTGGGGTTCATTACCGAACGCCTGCAGCACTACGCGATCCCGGCACACTGCATCGTCTTCGAGATCACCGAGACCGCGGCCATCAGCCACCACGACCGCGCGCAAAGCCTGATCCGCACCCTGCGCTACATGGGCTGCCGCTTCTCGCTGGACGACTTCGGCACCGGATTGTCGTCCTTCGGCTACCTGAAAAACCTGCCCGTGGACCTGATCAAGATCGATGGCAGTTTTGTGCGCGATATCGCCCACAACGCGGTGGATTCGGCGATGGTCACGGCCATCCACCGCGTGGGCCACGTGCTGGGCCTGCGCACCGTCGCGGAGTGTGTGGAGTCGGAGGCCACCATGGAACACCTGCGCGGGATCGGGCTGGACTTCGTGCAGGGGTTCTACCTGTCCGAACCGACGCCGCTGGAACAGCTGCTGCCGCCCGCCAGCGGGCAGGCGACCTGATGGCCACAACGATCACCTGACGCCTGTCCGTCGCGCCGCCCCCTCGGGCTCGCCATTTTCTGAGTGTTTTCCTTGGTTTTTGCCTGCGCTTTCGCGGTCGGGGTAGGGACTTGATAGCGTAATGGCGAACAAAAACAGGGAAGCCACGCACCCATGCCGTATTCGGAAGAACGCATCACCTCCACGCGACGCTGGTCCAACAAGACCTTCAGCTTCACCACCACGCGACCGGAGGGCCTGGAGTTCAAGAACGGGCAATTTGTCACCCTGGGGCTGCGCCCCGAGGGCAAGCTGGTCCCGCGCGCGTACTCGATCGTTTCCGAACCCGAGGCCGAGGAACTGGAGTTCCTGAGCATTCACGTACCGGACGGCGCGCTGACCAGCCGACTCGCCGAGGCCGGACCGGGCGACTCGATCTGGATCAACACCAAGGTCACCGGCTCGCTCACCTTCGACTACGTGCAGCCGGGTCGCACCCTGTACATGATTGCCACCGGCACCGGGCTGGCTCCATTCATCTCGCTGATTCGCAGCCCGGAGCTGCTCGAACATTTCGACAACGCGGTGCTGGTGCACAGCGTCCGTACGGTCGAAGAATTGGCCTACCGCGAGGAAATCGAATCGCGCATCAGCAACCGCCTGCGCTACGTGCCCACGGTGACCCGCGAGAACCACGACTTCGCCTGCCCAATCGCGCAACAGCCGTATGACAACAACCAGCGCGGCGCAGACATGTTCCGTTCCGGCGAACTGAGCCGGGTGCTGGAGCTACCGACCCCGGATCCGGAACATGACCGCGTGATGCTCTGCGGCAACCCCGCGATGAACCGCGAGATGAGTGAGTGGCTGACCGAACACGGCTGGGTCCAGACCAACTACAAGGGCGTGGGCACCTTCACCGTGGAACAGGCCTTCGTGACCACGATGTCCGACTCGGACGACTGAGCCCTCGAAAAACGCCTCAGCGGTCGGCGAGCAGTACCCAGCGAGCCGCATTGATCTGCTGCAGGGTGGTCGTGTCACCACCCCGGTCGGGGTGATGGCGCTGCGCCATCCTGCGGTACTGACGCTGCACGGTATCCGCATCCACCGGATCCGCAAGATCCAGCACCTCCAGGGCCTGCTCACGCCGCTGATCGCGGCCCAGCCGCCGCCAGAACTCGCCCAGAAGTACCTCCACCGCCGCCGTATCCATCCGCTCCAGTTGCGTCAGGTCGAGGTAATAGGCCCGCAGCGGATCGCGGTGCGCCAGCAAACCCGCCGCACCAGCCCCCGGCCCGCCACTTGCCCGTTCGATCCCGATATCCAGGCAGTGGATGCGCACCCACTCGCCCTGCCCCAGCAGGTGATCGCGCAGCCGGTACAGGCAGTGGAACAGCAGGAAGTGGGTCTGGAACAGACTCAAGGGCTCCTTTAGCCGCGCCCCCGCAAACGGCTCCACACCCGCGGCGCGCAACTGCCCGATCAGGGCGTGTTCGGTCAGCCCGGACGGCTGCACCCGCAGGCACTCCAGCACCCGCTCCAACAGCGCCGCATCCACCGGCGAGTCGACGCTGTCCGGCCCATGCGTCATACCCCCGGAAACACCCCGTCGACATAGACCCAGCGCCCAGCCTCGCGGCGAAAGCGGCTCCGCTCGTGCAGCCGCACGCCCTGACCTTGCACACGGGAACGCGCAACAAACTCCACCCAGCCTTCGGCGTCCTCCGCCCCACCCGCCTCCGTCGCGCGGATATCCAGTCCCAGCCAGCGCTGATCGGGATCCAGCCTGAGCGATTCCGGGCGCGTTTCCGCCGCCCAGGTCGCCCGCAGATAGCCCTCGCGCCCTTCCACGAACGCGGTGTAACGCGAGCGCATCAGGGCCTCCGCCGTCGGCGCCGAAGCCCCGCCATCCAGATACGGGCCGCAGCAGGCCGCGCGGTTGTTACCTGAACCGCAAGCGCAGACGTCTCCCTGTTTACGACGGGACTTACCCAATCGAGCTCTCCTTTCCGTTCCCGAGACCGAGCATGCCGCAGGCGATCGCCCCCGTCGAACCCCCACTTGGGGGCTGGTCTTTCACGCAAGGAAACGGTAGCGTTGGAACGCACCGCGTGGAGGGAACAATGGCCAACATCCTGATCATGGGCTGCGGCGACCTCGGCTGTGCCGTCGGCACGCAACTCGCCCACGCCGGCCACACCGTCTGGGGCCTGCGTCGCCAGCCGCAAGCGATCCCGGAGCCGATCCGCCCTCTGGCTGGCGACTTCGGGCGGGCCGACGGGTTACCGGAATTGCCCCCGATACTCGACACCGTCTACTTCATCGCAACCCCGGGCGAGTTCACCGAGGCCGCCTATCGCCGCGCCTATGTCGACGGCCTGCGCAACACCCTGACCAACCTGGAACGTGCACAGCAACAACCGCGCCGGATCGTGTTCGTGTCCAGTACTTCCGTCTACGGTGCCGACGACGGACGCTGGGTGGACGAGACCAGCCCCACCGAACCCACCCGCTTCTCCGGCCGCTGCCTGCGCGAAGCCGAACAGTTACTGTCCGATAGCCCGGTCCCCGGCGTCGTCGTACGATTCGGCGGCATCTACGGCCCAGGACGCGACTACCACCTGCTCAAGGTGCGCGAAGGCATCCGAGGCCTACACGAACCCCCGGTCTGGACCAACCGCATCCACCGCGACGACTGCGTCGGCCTACTGATCTATCTGTTCCACCTGGATCACCCGGACTCGATCTATCTCGGCGTCGACGACGCTCCGGTCCTACGTCACGAACTGCTCGCCTGGCTGGCCCAGGAGATGGGCCTCGACACGCCCGGCACCACACCCCCCATGCCGGAGGGCGCAGTCCACGGCAAGCGCTGCGAAAACGCACGCCTGCACGCCAGCGGCTACCACCTCCAGTACCCCGACTACCAAACAGGCTACGGAGCCCTCCTCGACCAGATCGCCACCACCCGAGCCAAGCTCTCACGCCTTGCAGGCTGGGCCGCGCTCGGCTCCTGATCTTTATGGTGGTTACGTCCAGCCGCCGGCCTTGTGGTGGCCAGACGTAAACACGATAGCGGACAGCGGGCGATGAGCGCGCCGCGCCGTTATAATGCGCGGCTTTCCCCACATTCCGACCCGAGCGCGCCCGCGATCATGGACAAGAGCTTCGACCCCAAGAGCATCGAGCAGACCCAGTACGAACGCTGGGAGGCCGCGAACATCTTCGCGCCGCCGGAATCGGGCGAGGCCAGCTACTGCATCCTGCTGCCGCCGCCGAACGTGACCGGCACCCTGCATATGGGGCACGCGTTCCAGCACACGCTGATGGATACCCTGATCCGCTACCGGCGCATGCACGGCGACCGCACCCTGTGGCAGGGCGGCACCGACCACGCCGGGATCGCCACCCAGATGGTGGTCGAGCGCCAGCTCGCCGCCGACGGCAAGGGCCGCCACGACCTCGGCCGCGAGAAGTTCCTCGAGGCCGTCTGGGACTGGAAAGGCCAGTCCGGCGGCACCATTACCCGCCAGATGCGCCGGCTGGGCGATTCGGTGGACTGGTCGCGCGAGCGCTTCACCATGGACGAGGGCCTGTCCGCGGCGGTGCGCGAGGTCTTCGTGCGCCTGCATGAAGAGGGCCTGATCTACCGCGGCAAGCGCCTGGTCAACTGGGACCCGGTGCTGCACACCGCGCTGTCCGACCTGGAGGTGCTGTCGGAGGAGGAAAACGGTCACCTGTGGCACTTCCGCTACCCGCTGGCCGACGGCTCCGGGCACCTGACCGTTGCGACCACGCGCCCGGAGACCATGCTGGGCGATACCGCCGTCGCGGTGCACCCGGAGGACGAGCGCTACCGGCACCTGATCGGCCAGACGATCCGGCTGCCACTGGTCGGGCGCGAGATCCCGATCATCGCCGACGACTATGTCGAGGCCGAGTTCGGCTCCGGCTGCGTAAAGATTACCCCGGCGCACGACTTCAACGACTACGCGATGGGCCAGCGTCACGACCTGCCGGTGATCAATATCCTGACCATTGACGCCTGCCTGAACGACAACGTGCCCGAGGCCTATCGCGGGTTGGACCGCTACCAGGCGCGACAGAAGGTCGTCGACGACCTGGACGCACTGGGACTGCTGGAGAAGATCGACGATCACAAGCTGATGGTCCCGCGCGGCGACCGCTCCGGCACCGTGGTCGAGCCCTATCTGACCGACCAGTGGTACGTGAAGGCCGGCCCGCTGGCCGAACCGGCGATCAAGGCGGTGGAGGATGGCCGCATCCGCTTCGTGCCGGAGAACTGGTCGAAGACCTACTTCGAGTGGATGCGCAACATCGAGGACTGGTGCATCTCGCGCCAGATCTGGTGGGGCCACCGCATCCCGGCCTGGTACGACCGCGATGGCAACGTGTACGTCGGCCGTTCCGAGGACGAGGTGCGCGAGAAGCACGGTCTGGGCGCCGAGGTCGCGCTCGAACAGGACGAAGACGTGCTCGACACCTGGTTCTCCTCCGCGCTGTGGCCGTTCTCCACCCTCGGCTGGCCGCAGGAGACGCCGGAACTGCGCGACTTCTACCCGACCAGCGTGCTGGTCACCGGCTTCGACATCATCTTCTTCTGGGTCGCCCGCATGATCATGATGGGCGAGCACTTCATGGGCGACGTCCCCTTCCGCGAGGTCTACGTCACCGGCCTGATCCGTGACTCGGAAGGCCAGAAGATGTCCAAGTCCAAGGGCAACGTGATCGACCCGATTGACCTGATCGACGGCATCAGCGCCGACGACCTGGTGGCCAAGCGCACCCAGGGCCTGATGCAGCCGCAGATGGCCGCGAAGATCGAGAAGACCACGCGCAAGGCCTTCCCCGACGGCTTCCCCGCGTTCGGCACCGATGCCCTGCGCTTTACCCTCGCGGCGCTGGCCACCACCGGGCGCGACATCAAGTTCGACCTCGGCCGCATCGAGGGCTACCGCAACTTCTGCAACAAGCTGTGGAACGCCTCGCGCTTCGTGCTGATGAACGTCGAGGAGCAGGACTGCTCGGCCACCGACGACACGGCGGAATACCGCACGCTGGCTGATCGCTGGATCCTCGACCGCCTGGTCGAGACGGCCGCGACCGCCACGCAACAGCTCGATGCCTACCGCTTCGACCTCGCCGCGCAGACGCTGTACGAGTTTACCTGGCACGACTACTGCGACTGGTACCTGGAGCTGACCAAGCCGGTACTGAACGACGAGGCCACCCCGGAGGCGGTCAAGCGTGCGACCCGCAACACCCTGGTCACCGTGCTCGAGGCACTGCTGCGCCTGCTGCACCCGGTCACTCCGTTCATCACCGAGGCGATCTGGACCAATGTGAAGCCGCACGCCGACATCAGCGACAACATCGAGTTCCTGGTGCAGCGCCCGTGGCCCACCCAGGACGGCTTCCCGCGCGACGAAACGGCAACGGCCGAGCTCGACTGGGTCAAGGACTTCATCACCGGGCTGCGCCGCATCCGCGCGGAGATGGACATCGCCCCGGGCAAGCCGCTGCCGGTGCTGGTGAAGAACTGGACCGACACCGATCAGGAACGCTACACCCGCCACCGCGGCCTGCTGGAATTCCTGGCCAAGCCGGAAAGCATCACCTGGCTGGACGCGGCCGACGAGGCGCCGGAATCGGCGATGGCTCTGGTCGACGAGATGCAGCTGCTGATCCCGCTGGCCGGCCTGATCGACAAGGACGCCGAGCTGGCACGCCTGGACAAGGAAATCGGCAAGCTCGACAAGAACCTCGAGCAAAGCGAAAAGCGCCTGTCCAACGCGAGCTTTGTCGACCGCGCCCCGGCCGACGTGGTGCAAAAAGAACGCGACCGCGTTGCCGAAATGCACGCCACCCGCGACCAGCTCGCCGCCCAGCGCGAACGCATCCGCGCGATGTAAGGGCAGGGTCAAAGGCGGTTAACAGGAAGCTGGGAAGACAAGAAGTGGTTTTGGCTGACGGGTACAGATGAACGCCGGGTCGCACCCGAGGCAACTGCCACTAGTGAGCGACCTTTAATCCCCGTCCATCTTCCAAACTTCGCATCTTCCTGTGGACCGTCTTTGACCTTTGTCAGGTTATGCGTTCGAGTATGCCGCGGTGGCGGATGAGGCGGGCGAAGCCGCGGCCCACGTGATACCAGTGCAGTATCCAGGCCTCGCGGGCCAGGCGGGCCGCGGATACCTGCGCGCCCGTCTCCGCCGGACAGGGACATACTTGCAACCCCACGCCCCGCGCGATGGCGACCGCACGTGCCAGATGGAAGCGGCTGGTTACCAGGACCAGGGGCTCGTCCACATCCTGCTGCCCCACCAGCAAGTCGCGCGCGTTGCGCAGGTTCTCCAGGGTATGCAGCGAGGCATCCTCGGTCTGGATGCGTTCGGGGGCGATGCCGTACTGCTGCAAGAACTCGGCGCCCGCGGTGGCCTCGGTCGGCCCCCGTTCCGAGGTCTGTCCACCCAGCACCAGTATTCGGGCCTGCGGATTACGCCGCGCCAGCCGCACTGCGCGGAGCAGACGCAGGCGATAGCCTGGACCCGGCACCCCCGCCACCAATTGCTGCCCCAACACCAGAATGCAATGGCCACGACCCGGGCAGCGGAGGCTCCGCGACCAGCGCAGGGTGTAGCCCCACAGCAGCAGCCAGGACAGGCCACCGGTCGCCAGGATCAGGAGATTGGAAAGCGCGAAGGTGGCCAGGCCGTCCGGGCCGATGCGCCGAAGTCCAACCCGCGGCGTACCCATGGCGACCCAGTCAGGCCTCGTCTTCCGGGGTGGTGCCGCCGGTGAAGTGCAACCGGGCATTGCGGCGACGGCGGGACCAGAAATGCAGCGCGCGGGGCAGATTCAGCGCCATCTGGGTGTAATAGACCGCCTTGAAGGCCCGCAGGGACCACTGCACGCGGGTATTGCGATAGACATCCCCGGCCAGCAGCGAGATCACCGCCTGTTCCATGCCGAGCGTGTTGCGCGGCCCCATGAACAGCTTGCGCATCACCGGGCTGTTGAAACGGTAGATCAGCCAGGAGAAGCGGCGGACCCCGCGGCGGACATCGCGTTCAAAGGCGCGCAGGTAACGACCGGCTCGCGCCGGCCGATCCAGACACTGATCCACTGCGTCGGCGGCCCGGAAGGCGCCGGACATCGCGATGTACACCCCGCTGGAGAACACCGGGTCGACAAAGGTGAAGGCATCGCCGACCAGCAGATAGCCCGGCCCGTAGGCCTGACTGGAGCGGTAAGAAAAATTGCCGGTCGCATTGACGGGACCGGCCAGGGTCGCGCCCTGCATGCGCTCGAAGGCGGGCGGGCAGAGCTTCAGCGTGTCCCAGAGGAACACCTCCGGCTTGCTCTTGCGGGTCTTCAGATACTCCGGGAAACAGACGGCCCCTACGCTCATCGCCCCGTCGCGCAGCGGGATCATCCAGATCCAGCCGTGCTGGAACCAGTAGATGCTGATGTTGCCCGCATCCCGCCCCGCACGACGCGGCACATCATTAAAGTGGCCGAAGATCGCGGCGCTGTTGTGCTCGGGGTTGCGCGCCTTCAGATCCAGTCGCCGGGCCAGAAAGGTGTCGCGGCCGGACGCGTCGACCACGAAGTCCACCTCGAACTCCAGCGAGTGGCCCGCCGCATCGCGAGCCGTGACCTGCTGGGTACCGCCCTTGGCGGGATCGGTCAGAGCCACATCAGAGACCGTAACCTCTTCCAGGACCCGAACCCCCAGGCGCGCGCTGTTCTCCAGGAGCAGGTGATCGAACTCCGAACGCCGAACTTCGTAGGCCGAGGCCGGGGTGTCTTCGTTCAGGGCACGCTCGAAGTAATAAGTGCGCGGCTCATCGGGGGCCTCGGGGATGGTGAACTCGGCCCCGTGTTTGGGGATGCCGATGGTCGCCACGGCGTCGCTAATACCCAGCTCATCGAACAGCGGCATGTTCATCGGTAGTAGGGATTCGCCGATATGGAAGCGAGGGTGCCGAGCCTTCTCCAACAGCACCACGTCGCGACCCTTCTGCGCCAGTCGGGAAGCGACAGTGGAACCGGCCGGACCGCCGCCAATGACCAGCACCTGGCAGCGGCCGTCCGTTACCGCCTTCTCTCCCGCGTGTCTCAAATACAGTCTCCGCTTGCCATCCGGGAACCCAAAACGGCGACCCGAACCGGTCGCGAGGGTACCACGACCCCCAAGGTGTGGGTATCATCGGCGCCCAGCAGGGTGACCGTCACGCGAACCGGAAGTTCGCGGAGGGTCACAAAACCGCACATCACCACATCCCGGGGGAACACGTGGCATCGCAAACAACGTTCGAGCAGGAAGTCGCCCAATTGATCGTCGACAGCCTTAACCTGGAGGACGTGGCCGCGGAAGAGATCGAACCCGAAAATGCCCTGTTCCGCGATGGGCTGGGGCTGGACTCCATCGACGCCCTGGAACTGGCCCTGGCGATCTCTCGCGCCTACGGCGTTCAGATCCGTTCCGACGACGAGAACAACCGCCAGATCTTTGAGTCCCTGCGTGCCCTGAGCGCCCACATCGAGGCGAACCGAGCCGCGTCGTGAACACCCCCCTCGCCGCCAGCGTGGCCCTGAGCTATCCAGTCGCGGTTGTACTCGGCGTGACCTTCGATGTCCCTCTGTTGCCGCTGGCGATCCTGGCTACCCTCATCCTGGTGGCGAGCTGGGCCTCCCTGGGATCCGCGGGCCGGACCGCGCTGGTCGCGGCGCTGGCTGGCGCCATCGCGCTCGTACTGACGCTCGGCGCCGGAACCTGGCTGCTATACGCGATGCCGGTACTGATCATGGGGCTGCTGTCGTGGCTGTTCGCCCGCTCGCTGCTCCGCGGCTCCACACCGCTGATCACCCGCTACGCCCTGGCGATGGGCGCCTCCGACACCCCCTCGGTACACCGCTACACGCGTAACCTCACCGTGGCCTGGGCGCTTCTGTGCGGCACCCTGGCGGTCGCCTCCGGCCTACTGGCCGTGTTCGCCTCCGCGACCACCTGGGCCTTGTTCGCCAACGGCGTGAACTATCTGCTACTGACCGCTCTGTTCCTGCTGGAGTACCCACTACGGCGCTGGCTGTTGCATAACGAGCCCCGGCGCGGCTTTCTTGCCTACCTCGTCGAACTCGCCCACGTAGATCATCAGCAGATGCTGAAACAGCCATGACCGGGATCCAAGACTACCCGCAGGACATCCTGCCTCTGCTGGCCGACACGCCCGCGCCCCTGGCCCGTATCGGCAAGCGAACGGTCTCGCGCGCTGCATTCCTGGCCGATGTGCAGGTACTGGCCGCGCGCCTGCCGCAAGCTCGAACCGCCTTCAACCTGTGCCAGGACCGCTACCACTTTGCAGTCGCCTTCGCCGCAATCCTGCTGCGCCGCCAGATCAACCTGCTGCCGCCGAACCGCGGACGCACCACCCTGGCGGAGATCGCCGGCCAGTACCCGGATGCCCCCGCCCTGGTCGACGGACGGGATGCCGAGATCGCGATCCCGGTCCTGCGGGTATCCGCCTGCGGCGAGGCCGGGGAGAGCGCGGCGCCAATCCCGACGATCCCCAGCGACCAGACCGCCATCCTCGCCTTTTCTTCGGGCAGCACCGGCACGCCCACGATCCATGCGCGGAGCTGGGGCGCCCTGCATGCGGTCACCCATCAGGCGCTGGAATGCTTCGACCTGCAGGACGGGGCCGATCCGCCGAGCCTGGTGGGGACAGTCCCGCCGCAGCATATGTACGGCCTGGAATCGACCATCCTGTATGCCCTGCTGGGCCATGCGACCTTGCTGAGCCAGCGGCCGTTCTATCCCGAGGACGTGCGCGCCGCGCTGGCGGCCTACGCCCCGGCCGTACTGGTCACCACACCCTTTCACCTGAATGCCTGTCTGCGCGCGGGACTGGAATGGCCGCAACCTGAACGCATCCTCTGCGCAACTGCACCACTGGACCCGGAGACAGCTGGCGCGTCCGAGCGCATATTCGGTTGCCGCCTGGACGAGATCTACGGCTGTACCGAGGCCGGGGCCATCGCGACTCGGCGCACCACCCGCGAGAGCGATTGGACCACCTACCCTGGGGTGGAGATCGACGCCAAAGATGACGGCATCGTCCAGGTCCAGGGGCCGCAGCATCCCGCAGCGGTCCCGCTGCCGGACCATATCGAAGCCCACGACGCCCACCATTTCCGCATGGAGGGACGTCTGGCCGACCAATTGAACATTGCCGGCAAGCGGGCCTCACTGGCCGACCTGAACCGGCGCCTGAACGCGATCCCCGGCGTCCTCGATGGGGTCTTCATCCCGCCGGAGCCGAGCACCGACGCCCGCGGCGTAACCCGCCTGGCCGCGCTGGTGGTGGCACCCGGGCGCAGCGAGGCCGAGATCCAGGCCACGCTGGCCGAATGCCTGGACCCCCTGTTTCTGCCGCGCCCACTGGTCCACGTCGACCACCTGCCGCGCTCGGCAACCGGCAAGTTGCCGCGTCAGGTCCTGCTGGATCTCCTCGCACGCCACGGCGAGTGCGCCTGACGCGCGCCCTGCCCGTGTCTTCCCTCATCCAGTCCAGCGTGCGCTGTATTGCGGCCGATCATCCGTCGCTTCCAGGGCATTTCCCAGGGCACCCAGTCGTGCCCGGCGTGGTCATCCTCGACCAGGTCGCCGCCGTTGCCCAAGCTCATGGCCTGGGCCCGATCGAGGCCCTGCCCCAGGTCAAGTTCCTGGCCCCGCTGAAGCCGGATGTCGACTTTCGCGTCGAGATCGACCCACCGGGACGAGGCGATCGCCAGGCCTTCCGCGTGGTCGCCGACACCGCCGACGCCCCCGTGACCTTCTGTTCCGGGCAACTGTGCACGACCCACGACACTCCGGCCGCATGAGCCGCGCCTGGTTCCAGCAGAAGGAGCGGGGCTCGCCACTGGCCCTGCGCATCATCCTTTGGGTAGCGCTGAATGTCGGCCGCCGCGCCAGCCGCGCCCTGCTCTACCCGATCACCGCCTATTTCCTGCTGTTCGCCCCGCAATCGCGGCGCCACAGCCGCAACTACCTGCGGCGCGTGCTGGGGCGCGAGCCACACCTGATGGACCTGGCCCGGCACCTGCACTGCTTCGCGGCGGTCATCCTGGACCGAGTCTTCCTGCTGGCCGGTCAGGACGACCGCCTGGATATCCAGGTGCACAACCGCGAGGTCTTCCTCGAACACGTCGACAGTGATCAGGGCGCGATCCTACTGGGCGCCCACCTCGGCAGCTTCGAGGCCCTACGAGCACTGGCGGTCGGGAAGTACGACTTCCCGGTGCGAGTCCTGATGTACAACGACCACAACCAGAGCATCACCCAGTTTCTGGAGGCCCTGAACCCTGAAGTTGCCGCGTCGGTCATCCCGCTGGGGCACACCGAGACCCTGATCCAGGCCCGTGAGTGCCTGGATCAGGGCGAACTGATTGCGACCCTGGGCGATCGTGTGGCCGAGAGCGACAAGATGGTCGCCTGCGACTTCCTTGGCGACACCGCGCTATTCCCGCAGGGTCCGCTCCTGCTGGCCGCGGTGCTCAAGGTTCCGGTTATCCTGTGTTTCGGGCTCTATCGCGGCGGCAACCGCTACGATATTGTCTTCGAACCCTTCGCCGAGACCATCGACGCCCCGCGCGGCCAGCGCGACGAAGCCCTGGCACAGTGGGTACAACGCTACGCCAGCCGCCTCGAGGCACGGGTACGCGAGGCCCCCTACAACTGGTTCAACTTCTATGACTTCTGGGACGACACATCGCGCTAGGGAAACACTGATTAATGCTCGCGCTCGCGCTCGAGTCACTTTTGCGTGCGAACAAGGCGCGGCGACTGCCGTGCAGTCATTCTGCACAAGGGAACCGCAACGCCGTGCGCGCGCAAAAGCGGCCGAGCCCCGTCTTTCAATAGCTTGTGGGGGTTGGCACCCCAGGTTCCCCGATCCTGCGTTGCGCCGCTTGCGGGTAGAACCACTACCCGCTGCACGACGCGCCTTGTCTCGGCAAACCTGGGGTGCCAACGCGAGCGCGTGCATTAATCAGTGTTTCCCTAGCGGTATCCGGCGAGCCACCCCAACCCTGATACTGCTGATGATCGCGCTGCTGGTTCCGGCCGATGCTACCGCCGGCGACACGCTGGACCGCATCCTGGCGGGGCTGGCCACCGATCGTGACGCGACGCTCACATTCGAAGAGCGCCGCGACGACCCGATGCTGGAGTTCCCCGAGACCCGCTCGGGCAGCCTGTTCTTCGAGCCCCCCGATACCCTGATCCGCCAGGTCGACGGCCCGCGCGGCGAGAAGGTCCACATCGAGGGCGACACCCTGACCCTGGAGCGGCGCAGCTCCAGCCGCGAGATTGACCTCAGCGAACAGCCTGCGCTGGCGACCCTGGCCGGACTGTTCCGGGCCCTGCTGACCGATGATCGCGAGACGCTGGAGGGTGATTTTGAGATCGAGCTCTCGGGGGATGCCGACGCCTGGACCCTGGAGCTGGTCCCGCGCGACCGTGCCCTGCGCCGCATGGTCCCGGAACTGACCCTGAGCGGCACGGATGGAGAGCTGCGCGAGTTGGTCACCATTGAATCGGGCGGCCACCAAAGCCGCATGCGCTTCGAACCATCCCAGTACGCAGACTGACACTTGCGCGGCCTCACCTCCCGCATCGCCCTGGGCCTCTGGTTGATTGCCCTGCTGCTGGCCGCGCTAACGCTCACCCTGCGCGGCGAGCTGGTCACCGATCTGCAGGGCTTCGCCCCGGACCCCATCAGCGAGGGCGGGGTCCCTCTGGACCCGGGCGCTGGCCCAGCCGCGCGCATCCTGCTGCTGGCCATCGAGGGCGGCGACGCCCGTGCGCGAGCGAACGCAAGCGATGCCCTGGTCGCCGCCCTGGAGGACCAAACCGATGTGGCCGGCATCCACAACGGGCGCCTGAACCCTGACGACCCGGCGCTGGATTTCCTGCTCGAACATCGCTATCTGCTAAGCCCACAGGTCAACGCCGAACACTTCGAAGAGGCTCGCCTTGCAGAGCACCTGGAGGCCCGTCGCGACGACCTCTCCAGCAGCGTCCCGGAGCTACCCCGAGAACTGATCCCGCGCGACCCCACTGCCGAGATCCCCTCTGTGCTGGAGCAGCTCGCCGCCAGCGGGGGGCGTGCCACCACCGGTCCCCAGGGCGTCTGGATCGACCCGCATCGGGAGCGGGCCCTGCTGGTATTGCGCAGCGGCGCCGACGGCATGGACCTGGACGCCCAGGCGATATTGATCGAACGCACGCAGGCAACCTTCGCGGCGCTGGATACGCCGGATCTGCATCTACGGATCGCGGGGCCGGCGGTGATCGCCGTGGAATCCCGCGCCACCATCCGCAGCGAGGTGACCTGGATCACCGCCGGGGCGAGTCTGGCCCTGGCCGTTTTGCTACTGGCCGTGTTCCGTCACCCCCACCCGGTCTGGCTGGCGGCCGTCCCGCTGGCCAGCGGCATCCTGGTCGCCGCAGCGACCGTCACCGTGGTATTCGGCCACCTGCACGGCATCGCGCTGGCGTTCGGCATTACGGTGCTAGGGATTGCCCTGGACTATCCGCTGCACCTGTTCGCCCATGCCCAGCGACCGCGCAGCGCGAGCATCCCGGACATCGCGCGCGAGCTGTGGCCGGCCATCGCCCTCGGGGCCGGGAGTACCGTGCTGGTCTACGCCCTGATGGCGATGACCGGCTTCTCGGGCATGGCGCAGCTGGGACTGTTCGTGCTCACGGGGGTGGCGGTGGCGGCCCTGGTGACGCGCTGGGTCCTGCCTACACTGTTCCCTGCCCGACTGCGCAATGAGGGGCTTCCGCCCCTGCGCCTGCCACTGCCCTCCGGCCTCGCCCATCCCCCTGTCTGGGCGCGCTGGGGGATGGCCGGGCTGACCCTGGCGGCCGTCGTCGTGATTGTGACCACGGAGCCCTTCCCGTGGGAGGACCGTCTGTCCGCGTTGCATCCGGTGCCGGACGACCAGGTCGCGCTGGACCAGGAGCTGCGCGAAGCCCTGGGTCTGCCGGATGTCCGGCATGCGTTGCTGATCACCGGCGAGACCCCCGAGCAGGTCCTGCAAGCCAGCGAGGCCCTGGAAACCAGCTTGGCAACCCTGCGGACCGAGGGCACCCTGGAGGACTACGACCATGCCGCCGATGTGCTGCCGAGCCAGGCGCGGCAGGAAGAACGCCAGGCCGCCCTGCCAACACCCGATACCCTGCGCGAGCGCCTGCGGGCCGCTAGCACCGGGCTGGGCTTTCGTGCCGGGGCGTTTGACCCGTTTGTGACCGACATCGAGAACGCCCGCCAGCAGAGCCTGCTGACCCCAGAAGCGCTGCCCGAGGGTCCCCTGCGCAATGCTCTGGAGCCGCTCCTGCAGGCGCGTGAAGACGGTACGCGCTGGATCGCCTGGGTCCGCCTGCAAGGGGTCCACGACCCGGACGCACTGGCCCAATGGGCCGACGATATATCCACCGGCAACGACACCGCGCTCCAGTACATCGACTTCTTCCGCGCCTCGGAGGAGCTGGTCATCGGGTTCCGCAACGAGGCCCTGGAACGCCTGGCCCTGGGCATCCTCGCAGTCGCACTGTTGCTTCTGGCCGTGACCCGGGCGCCGGGTCGCAGCCTGCGCATCCTGACCGCGGTGGGAACCGGGCTCTTGCTGACGGTGGCGACACTGGTGCTGCTTGGCGTGCAGCTGTCGCTATTCCACCTGATCGCTCTGCTGCTGATCACCGGCCTGTGCCTGGACTACGCGGTGTTCTTCAGCCGTCCGCTGCGCGAGGCCGCCTCACGCCTGCGCAATCTGCGTTCGGTCAGCGTCTGCGCACTGTCCACCCTGGTGGTCTTCGGCCTGTTATCCCTTTCCAGTCTTCCGGTCTTGCAGGCCATGGGTCTCACCGTGGTGCTCGGCGTGGTATTTTCCTTCTTCGCCGCCGCGCTGCTGGCCCCCGAGACGGGACCACAAGCGGCCGCCTGACGCGACACGGACACCACTCACCCGGGGATCCCTCCGGCTACAACCCGCAGACACGCCGCTCCATGGACCCCCTGGTCATCACTGCCCATACCCTGACAAGCGCTGCCGGCACCGGTATCGCCGCGAATACCGAGGCCCTGAAACACGGGACCAGTGGACTGCACCCCTGTGACCTGGATGCCGTCACCCTGGAGACCTACATCGGTCGCGTGCCCGGCGTGGAGACCATCACCCTGGAGGGGCACCTGGCTCCGTTCCAGTGCCGGAACAACCAGCTCGCGGAGCTGGGCCTGCGCCAGGACGGCTTTGCCGAGGCGGTGACCGCCGCGGCACAACGCCATGGCCCGGACCGGGTCGCGGTCCTGCTAGGGACCAGCACCTCCGGGATCGCCGCCACCGAGGCCGCCTACCACCGGCGCGATCCGCAGACCGGGGCACTACCGCCGGACTACGACTACCAGCATACCCAGAACATGTTCTCGCTGGCGGATTTTGTCGCCACCCGCTTTGGCCTGTCCGGCCCGGCCATGGTGATCTCCACCGCATGCTCATCCAGTGCCAAGGTCTTTGCCGACGCCCAACGCTTCATCGCGGCAGGGCTGTGCGACGCGGCCGTGGTCGGTGGCGTGGACAGCTTGTGCGGCATGACGCTGTACGGCTTCAATGCCCTGCAGTTGGTGGCCGCCCAGCCGTGCAGTCCGCTGGACCGCGACCGTGCCGGGATCTCCATCGGTGAGGCCGCCGGCTACTTCCTGCTGGAACGCGCCACCGCCGACACCCCCGGCCCGCGCCTGATCGGTCACGGCGAATCCTCGGATGCCCATCACATGTCCGCGCCTCACCCTGAAGGCCTGGGGGCCGGGACGGCCATGCAACAAGCCCTGGGGCGCGCGGGTTGCCATGGCGAAGCGGTCGATTACGTGCTGATGCACGCCACGGCCACCCCGGCCAATGACCGCTCCGAGGCCCGTGCCCTGACGCACAGCCTGGGAACAGGGTGCCGCGCCGTCGGCAGCAAGGGCCTGACCGGGCACACCCTGGGGGCCGCCGGCGCGGTCGGCGTCGCACAGGCCCTGGCCAGCCTTGCCGGGGGATTCATCCCGCCCACCGCCGGGCTGCAGACCCTGGACCCGGAACTGGACCTGGATGCCCGCGCCGACGTCGAACAGCGACCGGTGCAGCGGGTCTTGGTGAATGCCTTCGGCTTCGGTGGCAACAACTGCAGCCTGCTCCTGGAGGCGGCCCCATGAACCCGATCGGCTTGTACGCCGTGGGCCTGCTGGGCCCGGGCCTGGAGGACTTCGAGAGTGCCCGGCCGGTGTTGGCCGGCAAGGCCCCACTGACGAGCCGGGATGTGCAGATCCCGCCGCCTGGGCTGCTGCCGGCCAACGAGCGTCGCCGTACTACGGCGACTATCCGTCTGGCATTGAAGGTCGCGGAAGAGGCTACCGAAGGTGCGGATCGCAGCCAGCTGCGCAGCGTGTTTGCCTCATCCTCCGGCGACATGGACATCATCGACCGCATCTGCGACGCCCTGACTCATCCGGAACCCGTGGTCTCGCCGGTGCAATTCCACAACTCGGTGCACAACGCACCGGCCGGAAACTGGTCCATCGCCACCCGCAACCCGGCCCCGGCCACCGCGCTTTCGGGCTACACCGCGAGCCTTGCGACCGGCCTGCTGGAGGCCGCCACCCTGCAGCTGACCGAGGGCGGCGGGGTACTTCTGGCCTGCTACGACGTGCCGTCGATGGAGACCTTCGCCCACGTACGGCCCATCCACCATCCCTTTGCAGTGGCCCTGCGTCTTGGGCCGGCCGAAGGGGCGCCGTGGCGATTGCAGCTAGCGTTCGGGGGGGATGTCCCGGCCGATCGCTGCCGGGTCGACGAACTGGAGGCACTGCGCGATAGCAACCCCGCCGCGCGGGCCTTGCCACTGCTGGAACAGCTGGCTCGGGGGACCCCCGGCCATGTTACGCTGCAGGCTCCACTGGGCCGATCCCTGAGCATCCAGATCGAGCCCTGATTTGTCCGCCCGGATCAGGAAGATCCCGCGTATGCCACCCCGACCCGAAAGCCTGGATCACGAGGCCATTTGCCGGCTACTGCCGCATGCCGGGGCCATGTGTCTGCTGGATTCCGTGGAAAACTGGTCCGACACCGTTATCCATTGTCGTGCCGATCGCCACCGGGACCCGACCAACCCGCTGCGCGGGGAGGACGGGCTACACGCCCTGGCCGCGCTGGAATACGGAGCCCAGGGTATGGCCGTGCACGGCGCGCTGCTGGCCGACGCCGGGCCGCCTCGCGCAGGCTACCTGGCCGCCGTCCGCGACCTGAAGTTGCCGGTTCAACGACTCGACGACCTGGAGGCCCCGCTGACGATCGAGGCCGAGCGCATCCTGTCGGATGCCAACAGCTCCATCTACGACCTGCGGGTCACCGCGGGCACGCAGGCCGTGCTAAGCGCCCGCGCGACGGTCATCCTGCAACCCGCCGACGAGGAACCAACGTCATGACCATCCGCGCCCTGATCACCGGCGCCAGCGGCGCGATCGGCGCCGCGATTGCCGAGGCCCTGGCCGTATCCGGGCATGAGGTCATCCTGCACGCCCATCGCAATGCCAAAACGGCCGAGGCAACGGTGGAGGCCATCCGGGCGGCCGGAGGGCAAGCCCAGGTGCAGGTATTCGACATCACCGACGAGGCCGCCTGCCGCGCAACCCTGGAGCCCCTGGCGGCCGAACAGCCCATTCAGATCCTAGTCCACAACGCGGGAATCCACGATGACGCCCCGCTGGCCGGGATGAGCCGGGAACAATGGGATCGCCCAATCAATGTTGGGCTGAATGGCTTCTACAACGTTACCCAACCGTTGCTACTGCCGATGATCACAACGCGTTGGGGGCGGGTGATTGCGATCTCGTCCGTCGCCGGGCAGATCGGCAACCGCGGCCAGACCAACTACGCCGCGGCCAAGGCCGGGCTCCACGGCGCGATCCGCTCCCTCGCCCAGGAAGTGGCCTCGCGCGGGATCACCGCCAATGCGGTCGCGCCCGGGATCATCGAGAGCCCGATGAGCGAATCCAGCTTTGATGCCGACACCATCCGCAGCATGGTCCCGATGCGCCGCGCCGGCCAACCCGCGGAAGTCGCGAACGTGGTCGGCTTCCTCGCCAGCGAGGCGGCCAGCTATGTCTCCGGCCAGGTGATCGGCGTCAACGGCGCCCTCGCCTGATCGCGCCATGACCGCCGTCGTAGCCCTGATCCCGGCCCACAACGAGTCCGTCACCATCGAGGCGGTGGTGGCCGGTGCCCGCGCCCATGTCGACCGCGTGATCGTGGTCGACGACGGCTCCGATGACGATACGGCCAAGCGGGCCGAGGGACAGGCCGAGGTCCTGCGACAGAACACAAACGGCGGCAAGGCCGCCGCCCTGTGGGCCGGCATGCAGCACGCCCTGGCCACTGGTGCGGATGCGGTCGTAACCCTGGATGCCGATGGACAGCACGACACCCGCGAGATCCCCGCACTGATCGCCGCCTGGAACGAGACCCCGAACCGGCTAATCCTGGGCGCGCGCCTGAAGGGCCGTGAACACACGCCTCCTTTGCGCCTGTTTGGTGATCGCATGGCGGACTTCTGGATCGCCTGGGCATCCGGACAGCCATTGCAGGACTCGCAATCGGGCTTCCGCCTCTATCCGTCCGCGTTGTTGCAACGCCTGGATTTGCGCCACCACCGGTCCCGTGGCTTCGTGTTCGAATCCGAGGCACTGATCGTCGCCGAACGCCTCGGGTTTCCCGTGCGGGGCGTCCCGGTGCGCTGCATCTATCCAGAGGACTGCCGCCCCAGCCACTACCGGCCCACTGCCGACACCCTGCGCATTATCGCGATGGTAGCCAGCCACCTGCTCCGCCGCGGGATGCGGCCCGCAGGGCTGTGGCGATCCCTGCGTAGACCTTGATACCAACCGGCGTGGAAAGCGCGAGCGGACCTGTCTACACTCCCACACGCCAATACCCAGAGGAGGAAAACACCATGCACACCAAGACCTTGCTGGTCATTCTGATGGTGGCACTCGTCGCCCTGGCAGGCTGCCGCGGGACCGTGCCAGTTCAAGACATCAGCGGCACATCGGTCACCGACGTCGACGGCGAGCGCCCCAGTGCCGAACAGATGGAACGCGCCATCCGCACCGCCGGTGCCTCGCTGGGCTGGCGCATGGAAGAGACCCAAGACGGCTTGCTGGAGGGCCGACTCAGCCTGCGTGACCACGTGGCCGTGATAGAGATCCCGTACGCCGCGGGCGAATACAGCATCCGCTACAAGGACAGTTCCAACCTGGACTACGCGGACGGCAACATTCACCCGAACTACAACAACTGGATCCAGAACCTGGACAACCAGATCCGCGCCCAGCTCTCCGCCCTCTGATCCATCGCCGAAAAAGGGCATCTACAGGAAGACTGGAAGAGCGGAAGGAATACAGGGGGAATAATCCGCATGGATTTTCCCAACGCCACAACCCATCTTCCGGTCTTCGTACCTTCCTGTTAGCGCTTTTCGGCTTTTTCCGTCAGCTTCGTGGAGTGATAACCGGTTGGTTCCGCGGCGGCGGTCAGTCAGGGCGAGGGTGGTCGTCCGGTTTGCGGGGCGCGTCTCCGGAGCCCTTGCCGGCCGGCTCGTCGTCCTGGGCGTCCGACTCGTTGGCGCCGCCGGCGGCCTCGCCGGGGCCGGTGCCATAGTCGCTACGCGTCATGTGGGATAACAACTGACCCGCGCGGTCCTCCAGGCGGTCCCGGGTCGGCTTGTCCGCCAGCTCCTCCGCACTCTGTGCGAGGTGGTGGTAGAGGTCCCGGTAGGACCCCGCCATGGTGGCGAAAAGCGTGGCGGTGCGATCGAAATGGTCGTTGACCTGGCTGCGGTAGCGGGTCAGCTCCTGCATGCGCCTATCCAGCTCTTCTTCCAGTTCGCGGATCAGCTTGCGCTCGTCACTGGTCACGCGACCGACCCAGAACCCCACCAGGCCGGCCACCACGATCGCCAGAATCCCGAGGGCCACCCACAGTCCGACTGCTGTCTGCTCTTCCACCACGACATCCTCTGAAAATGTAAGGGCCATTGTGCCGCAGCCCCTGGTCGAACGCACTTCCGGGCATGCTAACCTCGCCTCAAGAAGGAAGCCGGACGTCGCAGCAATGTCCTACATTCGAACCATTCGTCCCAGCATGAGCGAGCCCGTCCCAACATGATTGACCTGCAACACGCGCAACAAATCCGTCAGGCGCAGGCCGGCCTGATCAACCTGGTTGTACAGGCCACGCAGAATCCCGAGACGCGCCGTGAACTGGAGCCGGTACTGAACCAGGCGCACGAGGCCGGATGGGGTGACCTGATCCTGCGCATCCGCCGGGTGCTTGAGGGCGAACGCGACCCGGCCCTGCTGCACGGCCTGGACGATGAAGACACCGTGATCCTGACGGCAATCCTGTCCGGACTGCAGGACCCGTCGACCCTGCCCGACCCCGAGCAAAGCGGCGACCCCGCGCAGGCGGCGCCCGGCCTCGCACAGATGATTCACGGTGCGGCCCGCGGCGATGTCCAGTCCCTGCACTGGCTGTCGCAGATGGCCGAGCAGATGAGCCGCGCTGGCGGTGACATGGCTCTCCTCGGTGGCATCACCAAGCGCCTGGTGGACGGCGAGCGCGACCCCGAGACGCTGTGCCGGGGTATGGGCGCCCAGGGCGAATCACTGGTCCTCTCTATCCTTGCAGAGCTTGGCAAGCTCGAGCAGCACTGATCCGCCCATGCGGCCACCCGCTCATCAGCGCGTCCCCGCCCCTCGCGGAGCGCGGGCCCTCCGCCTGGCACTGGTTACACTGACTCTGTCGCTGATCCAGGGCTGCGCCGCCGTCACGGTGCAGGCGCCACCGGAACCAGACGACCCCGTGACCGTCGCGCTTCTGGACCATGGCCGTCATTCCAGCCTGGTCCTGCCGACCGAGAATGCCGACATCTGGCGCCGCTATTCCTATGGTGACTGGGCCTTTTACGTTGAACGGCGCACAGGCCCTCTGGTCGGCCTGGCCGGGCTCTTCCTGCCGACACGTGGCGGACTGGGACGCCAGACGCTCACCGGGCCCGAACTGGCGGGCGCGGTGGAGCATCAACTTCGGGTGCCACTGGAAGAGCTCTATCCGCTAATCGTCACTCGGGAACGGGTCACACGGCTGCGGGAGGAACTGGAGGCCATTTGGGAGACCGGCAACGACGACCGGGCGCAGTCTACCGAGTGGGACATGGCCTTCGTCGAACACCCGGAGTCCTACACACTATTCAACAATTCCAACCGCATGGTCGCCCGCTGGCTACAGGCGCTGGAGATCGACGTCTCGCGCCCCCCAATCCTCTCCAACTGGCACGTAGAGCCTCCCTAAAACCTGAAATTCATTTACAGGCAGGTTCGAAGACCGGAAGGATGCGACGAGGGCGGCCGCGATGGGTTCCGCTACTAAATCACTATCCCTCTCCCAATCTTCTTGCCTTCCTGTCGATGCTTATTGCTTTAAGGAGACGCTGATTTAATCGCGCGTCCGCGCTCGAGTCGCTTTTGCGTGCGAACAAGGCGCGGTGACTGCGGTGCAGTCATTCTGCACAAGGGAGGCGCAACGCAGGATCGGGAAACAGGGGGCACCAACGCGGACGTGCGATTGAACCAGCGTCTCCTTAAAGGTCCCTGCCACGGAGGCACGCGGGTGGGTCAGAAGCGGTGGGCCCATTCGAGGACCGCATCCTGGAGGTTTCGGCCCATGCCGAGATGGGCACGTGGATCGTTGACCAGCACGACCACGGCCAGGTCATCTCCGCCTTGAGTGCGCACATAGCCGGCGACTGTCGAGACCTCGTTCAGATGCCCGGTCTTCAGGTGCATCTGCCCGCGTAAGTCGCGCTGGCTGCCATTACGGAAACGGTTGCGAAGCGTCCCGTCCAACCCCGCCAGCGCCAATGAGGACTGAAACTCTGGACGGTGGGGGTGCTTCCAGCCCGCCTCCAGGATGCCGCCCAACTGGCGTGCCGTCATCCGGGTATGCCGACTCAGGCCGGAACCGTTGTCGACCACCATACCCCCCACATCAACCCCCATGCCACGCAGCGATTCCAGCAACGCTTCACGCCCCTTCTCGAGGGTCGCGGGCGGGGTGAAATGGCGAGCCCCCAGGGTCAGGAGCAGGTGGCGGGTCATCACGTTGGAACTCCACTTGTTGGAGACCCGAATCAGATCCGCCAGCGGCCGCGAGGTATGGCGCAGGATCGGCTCGTCGTACAAGACGGGCAGGACACCAGGGCGAATCTCGCCGGTCAACTCACCGCCCCATTGTTCCCAGTGCAGGCGGAACATCTCGGCGTGATTGGCCTCCGGCGACAGCACCGAGCGCAGCATTTCGTAGTCGCCACAGTTGACCGGATACTCGCCAGCGAGGGTAACCCGCTGCGCCTCTGGGTTGGCGTTGAAGCGGATCCCCCTTTGCCAGGCCCCACAGCTGCCACGGGTTGGTTGCAAGCGGTTCACGATCTCCAGCCCGGGCAAAGGCGGATCGACGGTCACGTCGATGCCGTCCCCGCGACGTTCGGGGCGAACCCGAAAGCGCTGGGCGTTGGAATTCACATGCAGGGCGTAGGGCAACTGATTGTAGGCACGCAGCGGCTGGTCATTGAACGCCGCCGGATCCTCGGGGGCTAGCTCGAAATGCGAGGCGTCGAGGATGACATTGCCCTCGATGCGCCGGAGCCCGGTCTGGCGCAGCTGTCCCAGCATGCGCCAGTGTTCCTCGCTGACCATGCCGGGATCGCCGGTCCCTCGAATCACCAGATCGCCCCGCAGCACACCGTCGCGCACCGGACGCGTCGCCCATATCTCGGTGGTCCAGGTGTAATCCGGGCCCAGTTCGTGCAGGGCGGCCAGCGAAGTCGCCAGCTTCATGGTGGAGGCGGGGTTGTAAGACTGATCGACGTTCAGGCGCGCCAGCACCGCACCATCGGACATCCGCTGGACCCACAAGCCGACGTTCTCCGGCGGCAGCCGCTGGCTTTCGATCGCCTGTTGCAACGGACCGGGCAGATGTTCGAACTGGGCCTGTGCAACCGGCGCTGCCAACCAAAACAGCGCAACCCACCACAGATAACCACCACCCAAAAACCAGCGCCCCCAAGGGCTACCCTGGCGACACAAAGAGCGATACGGAGACATGCGGCGAACCATCCTGAGAAGGCGTGATGAACAGCGCCCTATACTGGTCCCAAGCGACCTCCCGGACAAGCCCCGATTACATCCGCGACCAGGGGAAATCGAGCACCTCGTCAATGCGGGAAACATCCAGCAGACACATCAGCAGGCGATCTACGCCCAGGGCCACGCCGGCACAGTCTGGAAGACCGGCATCCAGCGCCGCCTCCAGGTGCCGATCAGGTGGCGGTAGCGTCTGGCCACGCTCGCGGCGGATCGCCATATCCCGATCCCGGCGAAGGCGAAACACCTTGGGATCTGTCAGTTCGAAATAGCCGTTGGCCAATTCCAGGTCGCCCCAGTAGAGCTCGAAACGGGCGGCGTAGTCCGGCCGGCCGACGCAGGGGCGTGCGAGCACGGCCTGGCTCTCGGGGTAGTCGAACAAGATCGTCAGCCTGTCCGGCGGGAATCGTGGTGCGATGACCAGACTGATCAGGGCATCCAGCCAGCCATCCCGGTCCAAGCCACCATGAATGCTGAGCCCGTGATCCACCGCCACCCGTTCCAGTTCCGCGGCATCCGCGCGCACGGGGTCCACATTCAGGGTGGTACGAAACAGGTCCGCGTAGGCGATCTCTTTGCAGCCGCTGGGTGCCCGCCAGTCGGGCGACCGGGACGCCTGATCCACGATCAGCGCGACCACCTCGCGAGCCAGTGCATGGTGGTCCAGGTCTCGGCGGTACCACTCCAGCAGGGTGAACTCGGGGTTGTGGCGGGGGCCCGTTTCGCCGCCGCGGAAGACCCGAGCGATTTGGTAGATATCCGGGGCCCCGCCCGCGAGCAGGCGCTTCATCGGGAACTCAGGCGAGGTCTGCAGATAGCCCCGCTCACCGCCAGGGGCCTGTGCCTCCCAGCTCTCCAGCATCGGGTCCAGGGGCGCCCCGCGGCTCAGGATCGGGGTCTCCACCTCAAGCACCCCGCGCTCCGCGAAGAACGCCCGCAGCCCGGCAAGCAGGCGGGCGCGGGCCGTGCGGGCCTCGGCCGCACCCGGCCGCCAGTCGCTCATACCGTTGGGGCCGGCGACGTCAGGCGCGCGAGACGTATTCGCCGTTGCGGGTATCGACCTTGATCGTCTCGCCTTCTTCCACGAACAACGGGACCTTGACCACTGCCCCGCTCTCCAGCGTGGCCGGCTTGGTGCCGCCCTGCGCGGTATCCCCACGCAAGCCCGGATCGCACTGGGTAATCTTCATCTCGGTAAAGGCCGGCGGCACCACCGAGAGCGGTTCGCCGTTCCACAGGGTCACCGTGCAGGTGTCCTGCTCCTTCAGCCACTGGCCGGAATCCCCCAGCGCGGCCTCGCCAACGGCGTACTGCTCGAAGGTATCCGGCACCATGAAGTGCCAGAACTCGCCATCGTTGTAGAGATACTGCATCTCGGTATCCATTACGTCGGCGGCCTCAACCGACTCACCGGACTTGAAGGTCTTCTCCAGTACCCGGCCGGTGCGCAGATTGCGCAGCTTCACCCGGTTGAAGGCCTGCCCTTTGCCAGGCTTGACGAATTCGTTCTCGACGATGGACTGCGGATCGCCATCCAACAGGAGTTTGAGACCGGCCTTGAATTCGTTGGTACTGTAGGTTGCCATTGCGCGCTGTCCTCAAAGATGCGTGGCGCGGACACGCCGCCCCGTCCGGAAACGAACCATGCCCACAAAGCCCGTCATGATAACGCGCGCGCCGCGCGGAACCCAGTCATCCACAACGACCGGGCCGCGCACCACACCGCTCTGGCAACAGGCGCTGGCACGCGCGATCAAGGACCCGGAGACGCTTCTGCAAAGGCTCGGGCTACCATCCACGTCGCTGCCGAGCGCGCAGGCGGGGCATCGGTTGTTCCGCACCCGCATCCCGGAGAGTTACCTGGCGCGCATGCGTCCGGGCAACCCGGATGACCCGCTGCTGCGGCAGGTCATGCCGCGCAACGAAGAGACCCATGAGCTTCCCGGCTTCGTCAGCGACCCGGTGGGGGATCACGACGCCCTGGCAGCGCCGGGCGTGGTGCACAAATATCATGGCCGGGCCCTGCTGCTAACCACTGGGGCCTGCGCCATCCACTGCCGCTACTGCTTCCGCCGCGAGTTCGATTACGCCGAACACAATCCTGCCCAGGACGACTGGGAACCCGCGCTGGACTACATCGCGGGCCATCCGGAACTCCACGAAATCATCCTCAGCGGCGGAGACCCTCTAGCGCTTAGTGACGTCCGGCTAAAGCGCCTCGCCGATCGCCTGGCCGCCATCCCCCACCTCCAGCGTCTACGCATTCACACCCGTCTGCCCGTGGTCCTGCCGGAGCGAGTGGACGATGCCCTGCTGACCTGGCTCGGGCAGGGTCGCCTGCAGCACGTCCTGGTGCTGCACGCGAACCACCCGCGCGAATTCGCCGCACCGGCGGATGCGGCCCTGCGGCGACTGCAGGCGGCCGGGATCACCCTGCTCAACCAGGCCGTCCTGCTCGCGGGGGTCAACGACGATGTCGAGACCCTGGTCGAACTCCAGGAGGCCGGTTTTCGCCTCGGCGTGCTTCCCTACTACCTGCACCAGCTCGATCGCACCCGCGGCACCGCGCACTTCGAGGTCCCGGACGCGCGCGCCCACGCGCTGTACCAGGCACTGCACGCCCGCCTGCCAGGCTACCTGGTTCCTCGGTTGGCGCGCGAGATCTCCGGCGCCCCCGGAAAGACGCTCCTGGCACTGTTTCCCGGTCGTGAATGAAGCACATCAGCGACCACACCGTTTGCACCGTTTGCTGCTAAAGTAGCGCCAGCTTTATCGTCTCGAGCGCCCGCGAAGACCATAAGGTCAGCATCTCCCCAGCAACCACTGGATATGCCCATGCTGCAAGCCCTGCCCGAGCTACCCGCCCAACCGGCCGGTCCTGGCAGCTTTCCTCACCAGACCCCGCAGGCGCTGAGGGCCTGGTGCGAAGCGCTACCCGGCAGCGAGCCCGAGCTCGGCATCCGACAGCTGGGGGACGCGGTGAACGCACTCAACGCCACCGCCCTGCGCCCGGGTCTGCGGGCCTCGCTGCTGGAGATCCTGGAAGACCATCTACTGCCCCTGCTGCCGGCACTGGAGCGCCTGCTGCGCCAGCGTCCACTCCCGCTAGGCGACCGCAGCCGGGAGCGCGCCGAAAGCCACAGCACCGTGCTACATGCCCTGGTTCAGGCCGAGCTGCTGGTCGTACGCGAACGCATCGACACGGTCGACGCTCGCCACAGCGAGCGTGTGGCACCCCACCTGCAAGCGGCCGTCACCCTGCTCGCCGCCTTGAGCGTGCACTATTGGCGGCTGTACCAGCCAATGCCTTCGGGGCATTGGCAACAACTCTTCGACCTGCTTCGACTGGCCCGATCCCAGGGTCTGGCCAACGAAGCGGCCGCCACGCAGAAACGCCTTGGCCCCCTGTCGGTCGACACCATCGAGAGCGTGATGGCACGCCTGATGGTATTGAGCAACACGGACACGAACGCCTTGAAGATGGGTGAGATCGACATCCTGGCCCACTGGATCGACAAGCTCCCGATGCAGTGCCGCGCCGCCCCTGACCCCACTCAGCATCCGGAACTCCCGGTTCTGCGCTGCGATCTTGATCGCGACCATGCCCCGGGCCTGGTCCTGCGCAGCAACCCCCCGACCGACTCCGCCTGTTTCGTAGAGCTGGCCCCGGTTCTGGAAGAACTGCGCGAACATCCGGATCGCCTGGAACCCGGTACCCACCAGGACGAGAGCCCCCTGGCCGAGCACCTCATTCGACTGTGGTCGCATCTGCCCACCCGCCGCCACAGCCGTGAACGCACCCAGGATCAGCAGCGGGTTTGTGTCCTCGGGCTGGAGCGGATCCACGGTTTCCTGCTGGCCGACATGGAGACCCAGCGCCAGGAACGGGAAGCGCCCACAGAAGGCGATCCGGATGAGGGTCGACCACAATCCCTGCAACAGCGCGACCGCGGGGTCAGCGTCTTTGCTATGTCCCAGGCGGCCTTACGCGGCTCGGATCTCGCGCTGGCCGACAACCCGCATTCGACCGGTCGCACCCAAGACCTTCGCCCCCTGATGGACGATATCCCAAGCGCCAGCGCCACGGCCTGGGAAGACGTCAGTCGGGGGCTCGAGATCTCTTCGCTGAACGATCCACAGGGGCCGATCACCAAGCGCCACCCCCCGGAACATTGGCGGGTCGACGACGTCGGTGCCGGCGGTGTTCGCCTGAACCTGGACGCGCCCCAGCAATCCCTGCTAATTGGCGACCTGGTCGGGCTGCGCGCGGTAGACGGGCACCGTTGGACGGTAGGCGTACTGCGCTGGATCCGTTACGACGACGCCCCCGACGCCGACCGTGGTGCCCGTATCAGCATCGGCGTGGAGTACCTGGCCAACCGTTGCCTGCCGATGCAGATTCAGGACTACCGCAATGGCATTGCCGCCGGGGTACCGCACCCCGGCCTTTTTGCCCCACAACGCACCGATGCCGAAGGGGCCGCGTTGTTCCTCCCGGCGCAGGTGTTCGACCATGAGAAACACGTCGTCTGCTGGCTGAACGGCCGCGCACGTGTCCTCGAGCTGGACAATGAGCGCACAGGCACTACGCTGTTCACCGAAGTGGGCTGCCGTATGACCGCCCTGGAGGTCACCAAGCCGCCCGACGAGGATTTTGGGGTCAACAACGGACCCGCCCTCGAGAATGACGACGGACCGCCATTCACGACCCGCAACCGCGACGATCAAGCCCCATGAACGAGACCATTCGCACCCTCTTCGTCACCAGCAACCCCAATCGGGCGGAAGAGGTCATCAGCAACATACGCACTCGCGGTAACGCGATTCGCCCGGAACAGGTCTCTACTACGGACGCCCTGGCCGAGGCGCTGGAAAACCGGCGCTTCGATGTACTCGTACTCATCGAACCTGGCCTCGGCCTGACCCGGGAACACATCGACGAGGCCCTGCTGGCCTCCGGCCGCCGCACGCCCGTCATCGTTTTGACTGAACGCGCTGAGGCGGAGCGGCTGGATGATTACGAGGCGGGTGCCTATGCCGTTGTGGACCACGAACTGAACGAGCTCGCCAGTATCCTTACCGTTCGCGCCGCCGAGCAATTCCAGCTGCGCCAGCAGATGGCGCGTATCGACACCTCGTTGCAGGAATCGGAGCGCCGCTGTCAGCTTTTGCTGGATAACTCGCGCGACGCGATCGCCTACGTGCATGAGGGCATGCACATCTACGCGAATGCCTCCTGGCGCGAGCGGTTCGGGATTGCCGATCCCGAAGAGATTGACGGCCTCCCCCTGATGGACCTGATCGCCCCGGAAAGCCGGGACGAACTGAAGGCCCTGCTGCGACGCTTCCAGAATGGCGAGGAGGGCGAGCAGGCGCACCAGGCCTTCCAGCTGCAGTCGTTTGACGGCACCCCGTTCGAGGCCAACCTGCGCCTGTCCACCGCCAGCGTCGAGGGCGAGGCCTGCACTCAGGTCCTGCTGGACTCGGCCCAGGAAGATCCGGAGCTGGCGGAAAAGATCGACTACCTGTCGCAACGCGATCTGGTCACCGGGCTGTACAACCGTCAGCACTTCACCGGGATGATCGAGGCCGCTCAGACCCAGGCCGCCCAGTCGGAGAAACCATTTGCCCTGGTGACCCTGGCGGTGGACCGATTCACCGATATCCGGGCCAACGTCGGGATGTCCGCCAGTGACCTACTACTGGCCGATATCGGCAAGCTGATCGAGGACCACTTCGCCGAACCCGCGATCGCGGCCCGCCTGGATGGCGAGCACTTCGGCATCCTGATTCCCGACACCCGCCGCAACGAGGTCGAATCCCGCATTCATGGACTGATGGAGGCCGTCACCGGGCGCGTCTTCGAACTCAGCAATGCCTCCACCAATTGCACCCTGTCGGCCGGGGTCGTGATCGCCGACGAGGCCGCAGCGAACGCCGAGGAACTGCTCGCTCAGGCAGACCGCGCGCTGCAGAAGGCCGTGGAGGTCGGCGGCGGAGCCCACCGCTTCTTCCGCCCAGCGGAAGGCGAGATGAATCAGGCCCAGGCCGACCAGCAGTGGAAGCTGCGCATCCAGGATGCCCTGGATCACAACCGCCTGGAACTGCTGTACCAGCCGATCGTAAACCTTCACGGGGCCGATCGACCGCGTTACTCCGTCTTCGTGCGTCTGCGTGATGCCGAAGGGCATGTCCACGAACCGGACGCCTTCCTGCCCAGCGCCGAACGTACCGACATGGCCACCCCCATCGATCGGTGGATCCTGAAGACGGCGCTGCAGGTCCTGGCGGAACAGCTCAAGCAGGATCCGGGTACTCAGTTCTTCCTGAAGCTGACCACCGGCTCACTGGGCGACCCCTCGGTCGTCAGCTGGCTACACGACGATCTGCATACCCTGCGCGTCCCAGCCGACAACGTGATCGTCGAGCTGAAAGAGCCAACCGTCGTCACCCACCTCAAACCGTCCATGCACGTCGCTCGCGGGCTCCAGGAAATGCACGGCCACCTGTGCATCGACGACTTCGGTAACGGCCTGAACCCGTTCCAGCTGCTGCAGCACCTGGAGGCGGACCACATCAAACTGGACCCGTCCTATGTGAAGAACTTGGCGGAAAGCGACGAGAACCAGCAGGTCATCCGCGAATACACCGAGGCGGCGCACACCAAAGGCAAGCAGGTCATCGTCCCTTACGTCGAGGACGCCAGCGTACTGGCCGTGCTCTACAGCCTGAACGTGAACCTCGTCCAGGGCTACTTCCTGCAGGCCCCCATGACGGCACCGACCTTCGACTTCTCCTCGACCTGAGCCATAACGCTCAGCGCTCCATTTTTCGCCACAAAGCGCACAGAAAAAGACGGGCCAAGGGCGATTCACAGGAAGTTTGGAAGACAGGAAGATTTTTTGGGGTGAAAGGACGGGAACAGTGACCGTCGCGAAGCCAACGCCGACCGTGCCTGTGCGGCCGACCACATTATCCCCCTTTCAATCTTCCCGTCTTCCTGTGAATCGCTTTTTTCTGTGGTGCAACCAACACGAGTGGCCACAGGCACGAGTGAGGAAGGGCTACTTGGACCAGAAGTTCAGGTCTTCGAAGAAGCCTTTCACGCCGTCCAGCCAGGATTGCTCCTGCGGGCTGTGCTTGGTGCCACCGGCCTGGGTCGATTCATCAAACTGGCGCAGGAGCTGCTTTTGCTCCTTGGTCAGGTTGATCGGCGTTTCCACCACCACGCGGCAGATCAGGTCACCAACCCCGCCGCCATGCACGGATTTCACGCCCTTGCCCCCAACCCGGAACTGCTTGCCGGTCTGGGTCTCCGCCGGAACCTTGAGCTTGACCCGTCCATCCAGCGACGGGACCTCCAGATCACCCCCTAGCGCGGCCGTCGCGAACGAGACCGGGACCTCGCAATGCAGGTCCGAACCGTCGCGTCGGAACAGCTTGTGCGGCTTAACCCGCACCTGCACGTAGAGATCGCCGGGCGGGC
The DNA here is from genome assembly GCF_000745395.1 of Thioalkalivibrio sp. ALJ1. Taxonomy (NCBI): domain Bacteria; kingdom Pseudomonadati; phylum Pseudomonadota; class Gammaproteobacteria; order Chromatiales; family Ectothiorhodospiraceae; genus Thioalkalivibrio; species Thioalkalivibrio sp. ALJ1. Next base: position 334,499 of record NZ_KN050684.1, read on the forward strand.
CACCGTTCATGCCCGCCTCGCCCTGGCCGGCCAGGCGGATACGGTCGCCATTGTCCACTCCGGCCGGGATCTTCACATCCAGGGTGTTCTGCTCCTGCACCCGGCCCTTGCCGTGGCAGGACTTGCAGGGGCTGGAGACGATCTTGCCCGAGCCCTCACAACGCGGGCAGGTCTGCTGAACCGAGAAAAAACCCTGCTGAATGCGCACCTGCCCCACACCGTTACAGGTCGGACAGGTCTCCGGCGAGGTTCCCGGTTCGGCGCCGGACCCGTCGCAGGCCTCGCAGCTCACCGTGGTCGGGATGCGGATCTTCACCTCGGTGCCGAATACAGCCTCCTCCAGGGTCAGATCCAGGTTGTACTGCAGATCGGAGCCACGATAGGCCCGTTGGCCGCGGCCGCCCCCGCCACCACCGAAGATGTCCCCGAAGATATCCTCGAAAATATCGCTGAAGTTGGAGGCCCCGGCCCCGCCGCCGAAGCCGCCGGCACTGCCATCCACCCCAGCGTGGCCGTAGCGGTCGTACGCCGCGCGCTTCTGATCGTCGCTGAGGACATCATAGGCGGAGCGCGCCTCCTTGAACTTGGCCTCGGCCTCCTCGTCCCCCGGGTTGCGGTCCGGGTGGTACTTCATCGCCAGGCGGCGGAAGGCCTTTTTGATATCGGCGGCCGAGGCGTCCTTGGAGACGCCCAGCACCTCGTAATAGTCGCGTTGTGACATGGTCATTCCCAGCTAGCCCGAATATTCGCGTGAACGCGGGATGCCTTCACGCAAACGCCCGGAGAGTACCCCGGGCGCGGCGTTAAATCGACAGGGAAACGCAAGTCTCCCTGGCGGTGGGGCACCAGGCCCCACCGGGTGTGGCATCAGCCCTGCTTTTTCTGGTCGTCGTTGACTTCCTCGAATTCGGCGTCCACGACGTCGTCGGTCTGCTGGCCGCTATCGGCCTGCTCAGCCCCCGCATCGCCCGCGGCATCCGCGCCCTGGGCATAGGCCTTCTCGGCCAGCTTGCCGGAGGCCTCCGCCAGCTTCTGGGTGGCCTGTTCGATGGCCTCGGGATCGTCCCCTTCCATCGCAGTCCTGACCTCGGCCACGGCCGACTCGATCGCCGTGCGCTCCTCGTCGGAAACCTGGTCCGCCAGATCCTTCAGCGATTTCTCGGCCGAGTGCACCAGGGCATCGGCCTGGTTACGCGCACCGACCAACTGCTGGAACTTCTTGTCTTCCTCGGCATGGGCCTCGGCATCCTTGACCATCTGTTCGACTTCTTCGTCGGACAGGCCAGAGGAGGCCTTGATCACGATCTTATTCTCCTTGCCGGTCGCCTTGTCCTTGGCCGAGACGTTCAGGATCCCGTTGGAGTCGATGTCGAAGGTAACCTCGATCTGCGGCACACCACGCGGCGCGGCCGGGATGTCCTGCAGGTCGAAGCGGCCCAGCGACTTGTTGGCGCTGGCCATGTCGCGCTCTCCCTGCAGCACGTGCACGGTCACCGCGGTCTGGTTGTCGTCGGCGGTGGAGAACACCTGGTTGGCCCGGGTCGGGATGGTGGTGTTCTTCTCGATCAGCTTGGTCATCACGCCACCCATCGTCTCGATCCCGAGCGACAGCGGGGTCACGTCCAGCAGGAGCACGTCCTTGACGTCGCCACCCAGCACGCCGGCCTGCACCGCGGCACCCACGGCGACGGCCTCGTCCGGGTTCACGTCCTTGCGCGGCTCCTTGCCGAAGAACGCCTGCACCGCCTCCTGCACCTTGGGCATGCGGGTCTGACCGCCGACCAGGATCACATCGTCCACCTCGGAAGCGGACAGGCCGGCGTCCTTCAGCGCGACCTTGCACGGCTCGATGGAACGCTTGACCAGGTCCTCGACCAAGCTCTCCAGCTTGGCGCGGGTAATCTTCAGCGCCAGGTGCTTCGGCCCGGTGTTGTCGGCCGTGATGTACGGCAGGTTGACCTCGGTCTGCTGGCTGGAGGACAGCTCGATCTTGGCCTTCTCGGCGGCCTCCTTCACGCGCTGCATCGCCAGCGGGTCACCCTTGATGTCGATGCCCTGATCCTTCTTGAATTCCTCGACCAGGTAGTCGATCAGGCGGTTGTCGAAGTCCTCGCCACCCAGGAAGGTATCGCCGTTGGTCGCCAGCACTTCGAACTGGTGCTCGCCATCCACCTCGGCGATCTCGATGATCGAGACGTCGAAGGTACCGCCACCCAGGTCATACACGGCGATCTTGCGATCCCCGCGCTGCTTGTCCATGCCGTAGGCCAGCGCGGCCGCGGTCGGTTCGTTGATAATGCGCTTGACCTCGAGCCCGGCGATCTTGCCGGCGTCCTTGGTCGCCTGGCGCTGGGAGTCGTTGAAGTAGGCCGGGACGGTGATCACCGCCTCGGTCACGGTCTCGCCCAGGTAGTCCTCGGCGGTCTTCTTCATCTTCTGCAGCACGCGCGCGGATATCTCCGGCGGGGCCATCTTCTTACCCTGCACCTCGATCCACGCGTCGCCGTTGTCGGCTTTCACGATGTTGTAGGAGACGAGCTTGATGTCCTTCTGGACCTCGCCTTCATCGAACTTGCGCCCGATCAGACGCTTGGCCGCGAACACGGTGTTTTGTGGGTTGGTGACCGCCTGACGCTTCGCGGACTGGCCGACCAGCACCTCGCCGTCGTCACTAAACGCGACGATGGACGGAGTGGTGCGGGTACCTTCGGCGTTTTCGATCACCTTGGCCTGATCGCCTTCCATGACGGCGACACAGGAATTGGTGGTACCGAGGTCAATACCAATGATCTTGCCCATGACTGAAATCTCCTGATGCGAAAAATTTTTTCCGGCAGCACGTGTTCGTCTGCCAACTTGTACGGGAATCTGGGGCCTCGGGTCGGGTTTTCAAGGGGACCGTGTCCGACATCCCCGAAACCCGCCCCGGAAACACGGCGTCAGGCGCTCTCGTCAATATTCGGAGAGGTCGGCGCCTTGGAGACCACCACCATGGCCGGGCGCAATACACGGCCCTGCAGCAGGAAGCCCTTCTGCATAGTGGCGACCACGGTATTCGGCGGGTTTTCCGGATCTTCCTGCATGGACATCGCCTGGTGGCGTTCCGGATCGAAACGCTGGCCGGTCGGGTCTTCGGACTGGATACCGAACTTCTCGAACACGCGGGTCAGATTCTTCAGGGTAAGCTCGGCGCCCTCGATGATGCGCTCGACATCCTTGGACTCGCGCGCGGCCTGCAGGCCCATCTCCAGCGAGTCGCTCACCTCTAGCATCTCGGAGGCAAACTTTTCCATCGCGTACTTGTGCGCGTTCTCCAGCTCACGCTCGAAACGCCGGCGCTGATTCTCCAGCTCCGCCTGCGCGCGCAGGGCCTGATCGCGGCGCTCTTCGGCCAGGACCTCAAGCTCCTGTAACCGATCGTCCGTGCCGCCGTCGTCCTGACTATCGGCACTGGGCGACTCTTCGTGTCGGCTCTCGAGCTCTTCCGGCTGTTCCTGGGGTTCCCGCTGTTCGGACATGATGGCCTCGCGAATCGAAAAAAATGGGACCGCCCGCCCGGTGTACGACCGGCAGGCAGAGTGAATTCGGGTTGTCTAGCGAATGTTGGGGGCACTCGTAGTGGTTTCAAGGCCGCGGAACTACTTCTTCGCATCGTTGGCCGGATCGCCCAGCGCCGAACCGAGCAACCGGGCGGTCACATCCACAATCGGGATCACCCGGTCATAGGACATGCGCGTGGGCCCAATGACCCCCAGCACGCCGACCACTTCACCATCCACGCTATAGGGAGCGGTTACCACCGAACAGTTCTCGAACCAGTCGAGCCCGGATTCGCGACCGATAAAGATCTGCACTCGGTCGCTGCGGATGCACTGGTCGAGGATGCCAAGGATCTCCTGTTTCTCGTTGAAGGCCTCCAGCAACTGGCGCAGGCGGGCCATATCCGCCAACTCCTCGTAGCCGAGCAGATGCGTCTGGCCGGCCACGACCACGTCGTCCGGATCTTCGTCGCCGACCGCCTTCTCGCCCAGGTCGATCGCGGCCAGCATCATCGCGTCGAGGTCGTCGCGCACTTCGCGCATTTCGCGCAGGAGTTCGGCCCGCACCGTATGCAGGCTCTTCCCGGCCAGATGGGCGTTCAGGTAGTTCGCCATGCGCTGCAACTCGTCCTGGTCGAAGTCACGCTCCAGCTCCAGGACCCGGTTTTGCACCTCTTTACCATCAATCACCAGGATCGCGAGGACGCGGCCCTCGCCGAGACGCAGGAACTCGATCTGACTGAGTGCCACGTTGCGATGCCGGGGCAGACGTACCATCCCGGCCATGCGCGTGACCCTCGAAAGCAGGTTACTGGTGGCATCCATCAGGTCCTGGGTGCTGGCATTCGGGTCGAACCCGGACTGGATCGCACGGATGTCCTCCGGCGACGGGTTACGCACCTCCAGCAGGCTGTCGACGAACAACCGGTAACCGGCCGGCGTGGGAATACGACCGGCCGAGGTGTGCGGCGAGTGGATCAGCCCCATATCCTCGAGATCCGCCATCACGTTGCGCACAGTGGCGGCACTCACGCTCAGCCCGGAGGTTCGGGCCAGGGTGCGCGATCCGACGGGCTGACCATCCCGGATATAACTCTCGATCAGGGTCCGCAGCAGGGTGCGGGCCCTGGCGTCCAGATTGATCGTTGCGTTTTCCATGGATCGTCAGCGCTCCACTCGGTCGAGTGCTACAAAGGTACAGTCTTGGATGGAGTCGGAAGCACGTCAAGGGAAACACTGATTAGTGTGTCCCTGTAAACCCCGGGTGCAGTCGCGGGCCCTTTTCCGGATAATGCCGGCATGATGCCAGACTTTAATAAGGTCGGACTGGTCGGCAAGACCAGCGATTCGCGCACCGCGCCGCTGGTCGCGACGCTGGTGGGTCTGCTGCAGGAACGCGGACGCCAGGTCTTCATGGAACAGGAGATCGACGGCTTCGAACGCCCGGACCGCGTCGACCTGCTGCCCCTGGAAGAGCTGGCCCAGGCGGTCGATCTGCTGATCGTGATTGGTGGCGACGGGACCTTGCTCGCCACCGCCCGCGAGGTGGCCGACGCCGACACGCCGCTGCTGGGGATCAACCTGGGTCGGCTGGGTTTCCTGGTGGACGTCTCCCCCGACACGGCTCCCGAGGAGCTGGGCGAGGTCCTCGATGGGGCCTTCGAGCGCGAACCGCGCGCGATGCTGGAGGCGGAACTGATCCGCGACGGTGTCACCATCCACCGCGGTATCGCCCTGAACGATGTGGTCCTGCACGTGCTGAGCGTGGTGCGCATCATCGAATTCGACACCGCCATCGACGGCATGGATGTCGGCCGTCTGCGCGCCGACGGTCTGGTGGTGGCCACCCCAACCGGCTCCACCGCCTACGCCCTGTCCGCCGGAGGGCCGATCCTGACCCCACAGCTAGACGCGATGGTGCTCGTACCGGTCTGCCCGCACAGCCTGAACCATCGCCCGCTGGTCGTCAGCGGTCGCTCCACCATCGAGATCCGACTGTCCAGTGGTAGCCGCTCGCCGGCCCAGATCGCACTGGACGGCCAGGAGAACGTGGATTTTGCCCCCGGCGACCTGCTCCGCATCCACCGCCGCGAGCAAGCGCTGACGCTGATCCATCCCCGCGAACATCACTTCCTGCGCGTGCTTCGCACCAAGCTGCGCTGGGGCGAGCAACCCTGATCTCATGCTGCGCCTGATCAGCATCCGCGACTTCGCGATCATCGACCAGCTGGAACTGGAGCTGGATACAGGCCTGAGTGCCCTGACCGGCGAAACCGGGGCCGGCAAGTCCATCCTGATCGACGTGATCGGCCAGCTGCTGGGTGATCGCGCCGATGCCAGCATGGTGCGCGAGGGCGCCGAGCAGGCCGATCTCTCCGCGGAATTCGCCCTGCCCGACGAGGGCCCGGCCACCGCCTGGCTGGCCGAACAGGAGCTGGGCGCCGACGAGGACGACCACGTGCTTCTGCGCCGGGTCCTCACCCGCCAGGGCAAGAGCCGCGCCTGGATCAACGGACGCCCGGTTGCCGTCGGCCAGTTACGTACCCTGGGCGAATGGCTGGTAGACATCCATGGCCAGCATGCCCACCAGCAGTTGTTGCAGCGCGACACCCAGCGCCACTGGCTGGACGGTTTTCTCGAGGGCCAGCCGGTCGCGACCGTGCGCGATGCCTACCGCGCCTGGCGCGAAGCCGCCCGCGCGCAGGAACAGGCGCGCGAGGCCCAGGCCGACACCTCCGACCGTCTCGACCTGCTGCGTTTCCAGACCGGCGAACTGGCCGAACTGGCGCCGGTCGCCGACGAGTACCCGCGGCTCTTGACCGAGCAGAACCAGCTCGCCCACGGCACCGAGGTCCTGAGCGCCCTGCAAACGGCCAGCCAGCAGATCGAGGACGACAGCGGGCTGGACACCCAGCTCAGCCAAGTCCTGCATGCCTTGCAGGATGCCGTGCAACATGACGAACGGATCCAGCCGGCAGTCGACCTACTGGAGTCCGCCCGCATCCAGATCGACGAGGCCGGCGACACCCTGCGGCGCCTCGCGGACAGCGTCGAGCTGGACCCGGAGCGCCTGGCCGAGCTGGACACCCGGGTCAGCGAATACCTGCGCCTGGCGCGCAAGCACCACGTCGACCCCGAGACCCTGCCTAGCCTGTACGACGAACTCCAGGCGGAGCTGGACGCCCTCGAGAACGGCGGCCAGACCGTAGAGGCGCTGGAGGAGCGCGAGCAGGAGACCCGCAGCGCCTTCGACACCGCCGCGACGGCACTTACCCAGGCCCGCCAGCAAGCGGCAGAACACATTGGCCAGGCAGTCACCGACACCATGCAGGAACTGGGCATGGCCGGCGGCCACTTCGAGATCGGCATCGAACCCGCCGACAAGCCACAGGCGCACGGTCTCGACCAGATCGAGTTCCGCGTGGCCGCGAACCCGGGCAGCGCACCGCAGCCGATGGCCAAGGTCGCCTCCGGCGGCGAACTCTCGCGCATCGGCCTGGCCCTTCAGGTCCTGGCCAGTCAGCAACAGACCGTGCCCACCCTGATCTTCGACGAGGTCGACAGCGGCATCAGCGGCGCGGTGGCCGAGGTGGTTGGGCGCAAACTGCGGACCCTCGGCGAGCGCCATCAGGTCCTCTGCGTCACCCACCTGGCCCAGGTCGCCGCGCAAGCGCATCACCAGTTGGAGGTGCAAAAGACCCACGCCGAGAACGGGACCCGCACCGCAATCCAGTCACTGGACGACGAGCACCGTGTGGAGGCCCTGGCGCGCCTGATCGGTGGGAGTCAGCTCACCGAGACCACCCGGACCCACGCCCGCGAACTCCTCGCCGCCGCCGGGTAGGAAGGCCCTAAGTCGGCGTTTCAGGGTGCGGTTGAGCAAAGCGAGACGCACCGTTCACCGGCGGCCGGGATCAAGGGGGAACACGGTAAGCGCTACGACCGGGTCAGGAGTTGGGCGGCCATGTCCCTTCGGGAAGGTAGCGCGCGCCAGATGGCAACTGCGGCATCCAGTACACCCACAAGGCTCTCGGACCACCCTCGGTTCGAGCCAACACCAGCGTCCGGCGGTACTCCCCACGGCCATCGGGGCGCACGCCTTCAAGGGTGTCCACCGGCGGCAGGGTCCGCGCAGGATCGGGCAGGCGAACCCACTCGCCGTGGATGGCACCCCAGTGGGCCTCCGGAGCCTCGGGAGACGCAGGCTTAGGGGATCGGTGTTGACGGTCCGCGTCGCGCGCCGGATCGGGGCTAGCTTCCAGCAGGATCTGGCTTGGCGGGATCTGCACGGCCGGATAGCCCACAGGCAGGTGATACAACCGCCCCATGATCGTCGCGGGCTGGATGTGCACGGCCTGGGCGCAGAACGCGCGGTGATTCGCCAAGCCACGCTTGAGCGTGCCGTAAACGAACAGGTCCACCACCCGCGACACGGCTACTCCTGCGGCTGGCGAACCATTGGGGTCCAGCGACGAGCCGATTCCGGCTCCTGTCCCGGCCAGTCCACCACGTAGTCGATCAGCGGCAAATCGGGCGCCACGCTCTCGCCGATCACGCGACCGGCCACCGAGACCCTCGCCGCGCGCACGCTGTCCGGATCGCCGCTGAGAAGGGGATGCCATGCGGGCAGTGGCTTGCCCTCGAAGCGCAGCCGGTAGGCGCAGGTCGGCGGTAGCCAGTTGTACTGCGACAGGTCTTCGAGGGTGAGCTGGATGCAATCCGGTACGAACTCACGGCGGTTTTCGTAGTTCGAGCAGTAGCCACTTTCGCAATCCAGCAGATCACAGGCCAGCCAGGTGAAGGCCAGCTCGCCCGAGTCCTCGTCCTCCAACTTATGCAGGCAACAACGCCCGCAACCATCGCAGAGCGCCTCCCACTCGGCATGCGTCAGCGTGTCGAGGGGACGCTCCCAGAATGGCCGGTCCGGGCCCGGGGCGCGTTGCTCACTCATGATCCCCGTGATCCTCGCCCAGACGGCGACGGCCCTCATCGTGCAGGCGCTCTACCGTCTGCCCCCAGCGTGCCTGGGTGACGTAATGCATCAACACACGGCCGCGCCGCGGGACCAGAATGGCCAGCCCGTACTCGGGGTAAAGCCAGTAGCTGTGATCGGAATCGATACGCATGCGTTCGCGCGGCTCGCCGAAACGCTGGGTGATCACATCCTCAGTCCAATGCGCTCGCGGGATGTAGCTCATCTCGACGACCGGCACATTGCCGAGCGACGTCAGGGCATCATCACTGAGGCCGTAGCGACGGGCGCCGCTGGGCATCGGACGCACGGAGGTCGTCTCCGACTCGATCCGGTCCAGCGCCGCCTCGTCCAGGTCTGGGCGCAGGATCAGGTTGGCCTCGAACGGCGGGATACGCGCGTTCGAGTAGTAGGCCTCCACCGAGCGCGAGCCGTCGGCATCCACGAACAGGCGGATATCCGGCACCGGCAGACGGCCCATCATATCGGCCATCGTGGTCTCGCCAAGGACGATCCCCATGACCCGCGTGCGCTGGCGATCACCGACCTCGATCTGCCAGGGCAGATCGGAGAACTGCTGGGTGCGCGTCCCGCCCGGATTGGAATAGACCCACATCGCAAGAGCCATAATGACCGCCATCGCCACCAACCCGATGATCCAGCGTAAGTGCATCGCGCGATTCCCCTTGAAGACGTAAAGCCCGGACATGGCGGGCGCGGCACACCGCCTCGTATAATGCGCCGCTTACTGCCCACCGGATAACAGCCCGCCATGTTCGCACGTTTGTCAGCCTGGATCACCGCCCGCTCCGTCCCCGACGACAGCCGTGGGCGCATTCTGATCCTGGCGCCAGGGGCCACCCTGCAAGCAGCCACCGACTGGCTGCACGAGCTGGCAAACCAGGTCGGCCCCGTGGCCCTGGGCGCCACCGATTGCGGCCATGACCGCGAGGTCGAGGGCCTGGTGGCCAGTCTCCCGGCCTTGGCCATGACCCCAGACCTGGCAGCCTCCCGCCTCGCACGACTGAGCCCCCGCGCCGTGCTGGTCCTGGGGAGTCAGGACATCGCCGCCCTGGGGCACGTCCTGATGTCGATCCAGGCACCCTGCATCTGGATCAACGCCGAGGGGCCGGGCCCCGAGGGCGCCGAATGGAGCGCGGTGTTCACGACGCGTGCGGGTGCAACGCCCACTGACATCGCCCAGGTGATTGGGGACCCAATTGCCGGCGCCGTGGACCTTCCCGCAGCCCCGGGGGGAGATGACGCCTTTTGCGAACGCTTCCGCGAATACCACGAGAAGGGCCATCCCATCCTGCTGGCCCCGAACACCGGGCCGGGTGAGGAGGCATTCGCCTTCGCCGTGCTGTTCGCGGTGCTGCGCAAGACGGCGGCCATCCTGTTGCTCGCTCCCGCCGACCCCGAACGGCACGAACCGGTGTATCGCGATGCAATCAAGTACTCACTGCCGATCATCCGTCACAACCGCTTCATGACCTCCTTCGTCCCGCGCAAGAACCGGGTGTACTACATCGAAGACCCCGAGACCCTGCGCGCAGCCTACACCTGCGCCGATATCACGCTGCCCGGCGGGACCCTGGCCGCCAGCGAGACGCCGCCAGACCTGGGTCTTCCACTCGCCTGCGGCAGCGCCGTAATCTGTGGCCCGGCGGCCCATGAGCGGCATCCGGATGCAGCCACTCGCCTGCGTATGGCCGCCGAGCACACTGGGCTGGTGGCGCGCGGCGAAGACCCCGAGGCGGTGGCCGCCGAAGTGCTGGCGCGCCTGGACGAAGGCATCGACCATGAGGCCCGCCGCCAACGCCTCGACGAATGGCAGGCTCGCCAGGCGCATGCGCGCGCAGCCGTTCGCGAGCACCTGGAGTCCTGCCTCCGACGCACCTGAGGCGCCCCGCCCTTCGCCGCAGGTGAAATGCAACTAATTGATCTATAATCGGGTCATACGATTCGAGCGACGCACAAGCGAGTATGGATCCATGATCGACGGCAGCGCCGCCCTGAAGGGCATCCAGAATGGTGTGACCAGCCTGCGCCAACAGGCCCATACGGTTGCGACCGAACAGGCCGGCAGCCGTGAAAGCACAGGCGCCCAGGTTGGCATGATCGCGAGCCAAAACCAGGTCGAGGCCTCGGTGAAGACCCTGCAGGCCGAAGACCGCATGATCGGCTCGCTTTTGGACGTGCGCGCCTAACCCCCCACCAGGAGGCTCGTCGAGGCATACGATGGAAGTCCCGGTTAGCAACCCCTCAGCTGCGGTACCGATCGGCACGCGCCCGACCGGCAGCGATCGGCTGGGCCTGGGGCAGCTGTCCACCCCGGCAGAATTCGAGCGCCCACTGAACGACCCCGAGGCCGGCGAGGCCCGGCGGCCGATCGAGGATCGCGCCGAACAGGAAGAAAACCGCGGCGGGGATGCCGAACAAGACCAGGGCCTGAGTTTCCCGCCCCGCTCGGAACAAGAAATGGCCTCGCGCGCCCGCGTCGCGGCCCAGATCGAAGCCTTCCGCAACGGCGACGAGCCGGCCGCACCCTCCGATGGTGGGGTGCTGGGCGGCGGCGGGGTCGAAGCCCTGCGCCGCCGTGTCGAGCTAGCCGTCAGCCTGGCCGGCCCCACGGAAGAGCCCCGCCGCGAACTGAACGTGGTGATCTAATCCTCGGCTGATCAAGGTCAAGGGCTTGTTCACCACGAAGCTCACGAAGGCACGAAGAAGGGCATTGGGAGGTGTGTGGCGCATCGCCCTGAATCCCGGGCCCGGGCCACATCCCCGTCGCCGCAATGCCGAACACCCCTCGGCGCCGAACAACCCCGTCATCGCGAGGCGCGCCGCGACGATCTGCGCGAACACCTTGAGTGTTTCCGTAGCGGGGCATAGCCCTTGTAGCCTCGTCCGAGGCGTTTGACCATCTGGCTTGAGTGGCGGCTACTGCAGACGCGGTGCGGGCGGCTTTGCCTGTGCCTGGTTGTGCAGCCATTCCTGGGCGCGCTCGCCCGCGTGCATACGTTCATCGGGGCTCAATTCGCGGGCGACGCGCTCACGGTGGCGGGCGGCACTGGCCACGCCCATCTCGGCGGCAATGGCATACCACTTGAACGCCGAGACATCGGAACGCTCAACGCCCTCGCCCATCGCGAACAAACGCCCGAGGTTGGCCGCGCCCCGGCCTTCACCCGCCTCGGCCGCGACCAGGTACCACTGCGCGGCCTGTTCGGAGTCCTGTGGCAGGCCTTGTCCTTCGTCGTATTTAACACCGAGGTTGAACATCGCCTGGGCATTGCCGCGTTCCGCCGCGATATGGAACCAGCGCGCCGCCTCGTTGGGATTCGCAGGTACACCATCGCCCTGCTCGAACAGCACGGCCAGGTTGAAGGCCGCATCCGGAAAGCCTTCCTCGGCCGCACGCTGGTACCACTGAGCAGCCTCCACCGCATCGCGCGGGAGAAACTGGCCCTCATCCAGCAGTACCCCCAGGTTATAGGCGCACTGGGGGTCACCGCCCTCTGCGCCCTGACGCCAAAGCGTCATCGCGGTGTCATGTTGACCCTGGGTCCAGGCATCTCGCGCCTGATCAAGCAAGGAATCGATTGAGGAAGGTTGCGCCATCATGTCCGGTCCGAAATTGTCCGACTTCACTTTAGCGAGGCATCCCAAGGGCGTCGACAAACCGCACGCCGAGGCGTGATGCGTCGCACGAACAGCGGGCGTCTCCGAAAAAACTGTGACGAAGTACCGGAAACTCTGGCGCCGTTTGTTCTGTCCCGAGGAGTGAACGCCTTTATACCGTTCACCTTTACCCAAATGGACAGGAGTTTCCATGAAGCATTCCACCAAGATCCTGGCCGCCATGGCCATTGCCCCCTTCGTATTCCTGATGGGCTGTTCCGATGGCGACATGGGCATGGAAGAGTTCGAGGAACAACAGATGCAGGAACAGCCCGAGGGTGGTGAAGGCGGTATGCAGAGCGCCCCGCCTCCGGAAGGCGACATGCAGCAGCCGCCAGAAGAAGGCGGGATGCAGCAACAACCCCCAACAGACGACGGCATGGACGAACAGGGCGGCTCCCTGGAACCCGAGGGTGACGATAACCTCTGAGCCCCGCCCAGAAGCGTAAAAAAAGCCCCGACACGCGTTGCGTGCCGGGGCTTTTCTGGGAGAGACCTATCAGTCGCTGAAGGTGTCTTCCATCTCTTCACCCGCATCTTCCATCGAGTCACCCGCATCGTCCATGGCGTCATCGATATCTTCGCCCGCCTCTTCGGCCGGGCCTTGGTTGTCGCAGCCAGCGAGGCTTGCACCCCCCAACGCCAACAACAACGCCATCAGGAAGATCGTCAGTCGAGATTTATTGAGCATCGGTTCGCTCCTTTACCGGTAAATGGATCCTTCACGTAAATAGCCCAGTCGACAGCCCCTGTCGAGGATCGCCTGTTGATGGACTCGCAGCTTGGGACCATCGGAATACAAGAATGATCGGCCTATCCGCCACCCGCCCCGGCAAACTGTGATTGGTATCAATCTTTCACAGCGGTGAGCGATGCCCTTGGGGCAACTCATTGAACGATCGATCTGGAGTCATCAGAACCGCGCGTTCAGCGACACAAACAGACGCCGTGGCTCATAAATGTTGTTGTAGACATTGCTGAACGTGGTCTCGCCCGTGTCCTCGCGTGCATAGGACCGGTAGTCCTTGAAGTCCTTGTCCAGCAGGTTGTAGATCGTCGCGTTCAGGCTCACGTTCTCCGTGATTCGGTATGCGGCACCCACGTTCACCATCGTGAAGCCACGGAAGTCGCCGAGCGCGTCGTAGGCGCCTTGCGCGCTACCGCCATCCTGCGGTTCATGGTAATTGCGCGGACGGAATGCACTGCTGCGGTATTCGGCCTCGGCAAAGCCCGCTACCCGCGGGGTGGCCTGCCAGTCGAGACGCGCGTTCAGCATGTGCTCGGGGACGCTCGCCAACGGGTCACCCACAGCACTGGCGGCGGTGCCACCCTTTTTCACCTCGCTGTCGGTCCAGGTGTAGTTCGCCGAGAACGCCCAGTCCGGCGCGAACTGATAACGTCCAGCAAGCTCGATCCCGCGCACGACGGACTCTCCGATATTCACATCGATACCTTCGTTGGCACCGGTCCCACGCTCGATCTTGTCCTTGAGCTCGTTGCGGAACACGGTCGCCTCGGCGGAGAAGTCCTGATAATTGTCATAGGCGACAGTGAACTCGACATTGGTACTGCGTTCGGGCTCGAGGTCAGGGTTACCGAACAGCGGGGTGGAGCCACCATCGCCATAGCCAATCACACCGTCCGTGATCTGCTCAATGTACGGGGCACGAAAGCCCTGACCGACCCCACCCTTAAGGGTCACCGTATCCGTCGCATTGAACACACCGTACAACCTTGGGGTGATCTGACTGCTGAAGTGCTCGTTGTCATCGAAACGCAGGCCGCCGGTCAGAGCGAAGCGGTCGGTCATGAACCACTCGTCCTCTACAAACAGGCTGTACTGCCACGTCGACAGGGTGTCAGGCAAGAGGCCGTCTTCCAGTTTGGGGCGCAGGTACTGCCCGCCCACCGTGACGATGTGATCGTCGAAGTCGGTGACCAGCTTGGAGTCCACGATTGTGGTGTCGAGCTGCAGCTTGCGTGGGCCACCCTCGCGGGAGGCATCGGGCACGGCCCCCTGGTTGATGGTACGGCCCTTGGTCTCGACACTGTCCTGGGTCAGCGTGGTTTCCCAGGTACCAAAGTCGTAGTCACCACGATGCCCCAGGCGAATCTGGTCGCGCTGGAATTCGAGCTCGCGGGAATAGCCACGCAGGAAGTTATCCCGCGAGTCGCCCGTTCCGGTCAGCCGGCCGAGCTGGCCGCGCGAGTTGTCATAGGTCTGGCGCGTAGTGTCCAACCGCAGCGAGAACTCGTCCTGAGCGTTGGGCGTAAAGATCAGCCGCCCACCAAACGTCTCGACATTGGCACTGGTGGGGTTCTGCCCCATCGTGCGGTTATCGGTCAGGCTGGACTCGGTCCCGGGGATATCGATGCTGGAGGCCGCACGTTCGTACAACCGGGTATAGAGCTGCATCGAAAGCCGCTCATCGACCAGCGGGCCCGCCAGATACCCCTCCAGCGTGGAATATCCCCCAAAGTCCGAGTCGGACTGGAAGGTGTGTCCCAGCGAGGCCGCCCCCTCCCACTCGTCCGTTGGCTGACGGGTAATGATATTGACCACCCCGCCAATCGCATCCGAGCCATACAGGGTCGACATCGGGCCACGAATGACCTCGATACGCTCGATCGCGGCGACCGGCGGCATGAACACACTGGAGGCATCGGTAAAGGCGTTTGGCGCCACGGTGCCGGAGACGTTCTGGCGCACCCCGTCGATCAGCACCAGGGTGTATTCCTCGGGCAGACCGCGCAAACTGATCGTCTGATTGCCGGTCTTGCCACTACGTGCATCCAGGGAGCGCACGTTCACCCCCTCGACCCCGCGCAGCGCATCCGCGAGATTGGTGACCTCTTTGCGTTCCAGCTCCTCGCGGGTCACGACAGAAATGCTGGCGGGGGCCTGCTGCAGGTCCTGCTCGAAACCGCCGGCCGTTATGACGACAGGCGAAAGCCGTTCAGTCCCGCCGGTGGCGGAGCCCTCTTGGGCGTGCGCCAATGGCGCGCCCAATACCGTCCCAATCGCAATAGCCAGCACACGTTTGTGGTTCATCATCAGTCTCCCTGAGGTTGGTAGGTAGCGGCGGTCTCTGTATGGAGCCGCATCCGGGAGGCTGGCTGGCATACCCTAAAGGGCTGGCTGGCTTGCCATGCGTTACTTGTTTTATTTGGTCAAAATTAGTTTTCGGCTGGAGGTCATACGGAGCGTGTAACACTGCCCCTCGTGGTGAATGAACAGCCGGTCTGACTCCTGCAACAACTCACTGGAACAAACCTCGCGCGGCCTCGAACAACCACCATGGACGGCAGCTGAAGTCCGCGTCGGCTCGTCCACGTTCGACCCAAAATCTGGTCCACTGGAACTCATTGCTGCCTCCAGGCCACCCCCGACGCGAGGGGATGGCCGTTGCGGTTGATTACGACACGGAACTCGCCTGGCTCTGCTCGTAGTTCTGCAAACCAATTCGGTCGATCAGTTGCAGCTGGGTCTCTAGCCAGTCGATATGGCTTTCCTCGCTGTCGAGGATTTTCTGGAGCAAATCCCGGGTCACGTAGTCCCGAACCTTCTCGCAATGAGCGATCGCCTCGCGATAGACAGGGGCCCCCTCATGCTCGAGCGCCAGGTCGGCCTCGAGAATCTCGCGAGTGTTCTCCCCAATATTCAGGGTGCCCAGATCCTGCAAATTGGGCAGACCTTCGAGAAACAGGATGCGGTTGATCAACTCGTCCGCATGCTTCATTTCATCGATCGATTCTTCGTATTCGGCCGCGGCCAGCTTTTCCAGCCCCCAGTCCTTGAACATGCGGGAATGGAGGAAATATTGGTTAATGGCAGTCAACTCGCCCCTTAGGGCCTGGTTGAGATACCGGATGACTTCTTTATCGCCTTGCATCACGACTCTCCTGAAAAGGTCTTTGGTCATACTCGGATGAACACTTGGTACTAATGGGTCACGAAACACCGTCCGAGCCCACTGCAATACCCCGATTGACCTGGTCGGGATACAAGACACCCTCAACGATGAGAAACAATATCGCTAATGCGAACGATTCGCAACCCGGTTATTGAATTTTATTGGGACAGAGGGGTCAACGAACCAAAGGTACGTCCGCAAGGCTCTCGACCTGAACATAATCGGCGCAGCCGTCGATCGCCCCTTCCGA
This sequence comes from Thioalkalivibrio sp. ALJ1, assembly GCF_000745395.1. Taxonomy (NCBI): domain Bacteria; kingdom Pseudomonadati; phylum Pseudomonadota; class Gammaproteobacteria; order Chromatiales; family Ectothiorhodospiraceae; genus Thioalkalivibrio; species Thioalkalivibrio sp. ALJ1. The sequence goes on from NZ_KN050684.1 coordinate 350,855, forward strand.
ACCTTCACAAACATTGATGTCGTTGATCAGGATGCGGCCAACGCTGTCACAGCTCGTGTCCGTCATCCGGAAAGCCCTTACCGAAATACTTCCCGCCCGCAACGGTGCCATCTCGACCACCGTGCGCCGCTGAATAATCCCATCCTCGTCGAACACCACCATATCCAGCTGGAACGACTCCAAGGCCTCGCCAAGACCATTCTCCAACACCAGATGCGCCCGACAGTCGTCACCATCGACTTCGAGCTTATTCAGTTGCACGCCGATTGCGGGGTCCCCCTCGGCCGTCGCGTTTCCCGAAAGCGCGAGCACAACAACGCCCAGAAGCCACATGCTGATGGTCTTTCTTGACGGATACATTGGACACTCCTCATCTTCGACTCGGGCTGACTCCACTGGGCCGGACTACTCGACCCCATGCCAGAGGCCAGTAGGTCGCTCATCTGATCGTCAGCGAATGGAAAAGGTTACGGGCACCACGATCTCGAATTCGTTCCGGTCAATGGCACTCGGGGCAGGGAACGGATCGGCACGCTCCACCATGTCCTCGACCGCACGGTCCAGGACTCGACTACCCGAACTCTCCTCGATCCGATACTCCATCACGTTTCCCTCGCCATCGAGACGCAGCCACACCGACGCGGTGCCTTCCTCTCTGCGGCGCTGAGCCTGACGCGGATAGCGCTTGTGCTGTTCAACCCATGCCTGGAGCTCCGCTAGATAGTCCGCGTCGGCACCCGGCTGTCCCCCTCCTGCCGCGTCGGAGTCCGAGGGTGCAGCGCCGGAGCCCGGCGAGCCGGCTTCCTCGTCGGGCGCATCGGTCTCAGCCGTCTCGGAGGCATCATCCGTCGGGTCACGATCCTCGCTGGATTCCGACGCGGGTTCAGGCTCAGGCTCAGGCTCAGGCTCGGGCTCGGGCTCGGGCTCGGGCTCGGGCTCGGGCTCGGGTTCGGGTTCGGGTTCGGGTTCGGGTTCGGGTTCGGGTTCGGGTTCGGGTTCGGGTTCGGGTTCGGGTTCGGGTTCGACGACCTCGGCCTCTTCCACCGGCTGTTGTTCCGGCTCTACCGGCTCGGCCGTTTCCGGTTCCACGGGCTCGGCCTCCACCGCCTCGGGCACCTCCGGCTCCACCGGTTCGGCTTCTTCAGCGGTTTCCGCCGCCTCTGCGGGCATGACCTCGGGAGCACCCCCAGCCGCAGCCATGGAGATCTCCAGGCCGCCTACACCGGCATCCTCGGCGCCCGCGGGTGGCTCGCGCAGCAGCAATGCCGCAGCAACCAGCATGTGCAGCGCGACGGCCAGCACGAGGGCGGCCACCCAATGTCGGAACGTGGGCTGCATCAGGCCTCCGGCACCGTCAGCAGGTCAATCCGCTCGACCCCGACCTCGCGCAGGCGCTCCAGTACGCCCACCACCTCAACCGCCTCCGCACGCCCATCCGCCTTGACCCTCACGCGCGCCGATTCGCCATGACGTTCCAGATGTTCGCGCACCAGGGCCATCATGCCGTCGAGGTCGGTCTCGTCCTGATTAACCGCAAGACGGCCATCGGTACCGACAATGACCATGAACTGATCCGGCCCAGGCTGACCATCAACCGCCGATTCCACCGGCTCGACCTCGAACGGATCGATCGCGCTCAACTGACCGGCCACCATGAAAAAAATCAACAGCAGGAAGACGATGTTGATCAGCGGCAGGATGCTCTCGTCATCGTTGCGCGGGCGATGCGCGACATGAAAGTGGCGGCGTTGTCCGATCATGGGCGCCCATCCCGAATCACGGAGAGATTGCGCGCACCAACGGCGGAGAGTCCTTCCAGCACATTGACCGTGTCCTGCATGCTCACGCCGGCTGCAGGCATTACCAGCACACGCGTATCGGCGTCTTCCCGCACGCGCGCTCGAATCTGGTCACCTAGCTCACCCTCCGCGATCACCTGGCCACCCATCCGCAAGCCTTCCGGGCGGATCTCGACCAGCATCGCGCCCTCCATCGAGCCAGCCCCCCCAGCCTCGGCGGGGGCCTCAAGCTGCACTGCACGCCAATCCAGAAAGCTCGAGGCCAGCATGAAGAAGATGAGCAGGATGAAGACGACGTCGATCAGCGGAGTCAGGCTGATCAAGTTACGCCGGCGGGGACGATTAGTGTCCAGCATCGGCCGTTCGGGGCTGGCTGCCCTCTCCGGCATCCTTGGCCGAGGGTTTGCGAGCCGACGCGGACGAGCCGACCGAGGGATAAAGCCCGCCCGTGAACAGCCGGGTGACCGCATCATCCATGCGATGGGCCACGCGCTCGACGCGGGTCTCCAGCCAGTTGAGGGCCGCGACCACCGGGATCGCCACCGCAAGTCCAACCGCCGTGGTCAGCAACGCCTCCCATATACCCCCGGAAAGCACTGCGGGATCCACCTGGCTGCCGGCCTCTTCCAATGCCTGAAATGCCCGAATCATGCCCATAACTGTCCCCAGAAGACCCAGCAGAGGCGCCAGTGCGCCGATCACCTCGAGGGGTCGCAAACCCTGGCGCAGAGACTGGATCATGCCATTGCCATAACGCACGACTTCCTCGCGCACGACGGCCTCTGGCACCCCGTTGTGGAGCCCTCGGATGCCTAGGGACACGGCTCCCGCGGCCGGATTCGGCGAGGCGTCCGCGCACTGAATCGCGCCTTCGATATCGCCCTGGTGAAAGCGCTCCAGCGCTTCCTCGGCCGGGCGCACGTTGGTTACTTGCAATCGCCATAGCTGCCAGACCTTGACCAACACAAAGGCCAACGCGACCACGGACGCGCCCAACAAAATCAGTACGACAGGCCCGCCGGCGTCCAGAAACCCTGCCAGACGCTCCGATGGGACCCATTCTTCGAAATTCATGTATTAACTCCGAAAGCACTCAACAATTGCACCCAGTGTCGCGCCAGAGCGGACATCCACGCGCTCACGTGGAGAGCAGCGCTGTAGCTGGATAGTCTTTACGAGTTTCTCGATGGATTGGGCAACTGACGCCCGGGAGCAAGCGGCCCTACCCGCCGCACGTAACCCGTGCGCAAGCGCCCTAGCTTACAACCCCACCGCCGACTCGGGCAGTGACGCAGGGTCAAGACTGACCGCGAGATGACCACCAGGGGCATCCTCTCGATTGTGCCGAGCCGCCTCGTTCGCGCACCCCTTCAACAGGCAATGCGCACGCCGGGCGCACTTGCCGCATTCCGAGCTCACGCCCAAGCGCTCACGTAGATCCCGCATGCGGAGACCTTCCTGACTGGAATCGACCAGTTCCCGGATGTCCCGTTCGCGTACAGACTTGCAGATGCAGACGATCATCGCCTTCCTCAACCTGACTCGTATGTTGGGAAAGGACGATACGGTGATTGAGAATGGTTTGCAACACCATTAGCACTCTTAGGCCTATACGAACTCTCGTTCCGACAATAAAAAGGCCCCGCAGAAGCGGGGCCTGGAAGAACGGCGTGGCAGGCGGCATGCCCGCCCACAACCCGTCCTAGTGCTGGTGACCGCCTTCGCCATGGGCGTGGCCGTGCTCCAGCTCTTCGGCGGAGGCCTCGCGGACTTCGACGATCTCGACGTCGAAGTTCAGGGTCTCGCCGGCCAGCGGATGGTTGCCATCTACCGTCGCGGTGTCGCCCTCAACCTTGGTCACGGTGACAGTCAGCGGGCCATTCTCGGTCTGCGCCTGGAACTGCATCCCCGGCTCCACGGATTCGACCCCCTGGAACGCATCCATCGGGATTTCCTGGACCATGGCATCGATCTTCTCGCCATAGCCTTCTGCCGGGGCAACCTTGGCCTGGACCTTGTCACCCGCGGCCTTGCCTTCGAGCTCTCGCTCCAGACCCGGGACGAGCTGACCATTCCCGTGCAGGTAGGCCAACGGCTCGCGGCCTTCGGAGCTGTCGATCTTCTCGCCAGCGTCGTTGGTCAGGGTGTAGTGGATGGCCACCACGGCGTTTTGCGCGACTTGCATGGGCTTCGCCCTCTTAATACATGAACATACAAGGGTAACGCGGAACGTGACCCCACGTCAGGTCTGCCCCGCCGCGCACGCGGTTTCAACCGCGCACCGACGGAGGGATGTCGCTTGTCAGGCGGCGTTTTGCAGCAAAAGCCGGTTCAGGCGGGCCACGAAGCCGCTCGGATCTTCCAGCTGCCCACCCTCAGCCAGCAGGGACTGATCGAACAGCAACGAGGCAAGGTCGTTGAAATCATCGCCCTCGGCCGCTTTCAGGCGCTCCACCAGCGGATGCCCCGGGTTGACCTCCAGGACGGGCTTGCTTGAGAAGGTGTCCTGGCCGGCCTGCTTGAGCAACTCCTGCAGGTACAGCGCCATCTCGTGCTCGCCGAGCACAATGCAGGCCGGGGATTCCACCAGCCGCCGCGACGCGCGCACGCTGTCGACACGATCGCCCAGGGCCTGCTGCAGGCGCTCGGGCAGATCGGCCAGGTCCTCGTCAGCAGCCGATTCCCCGGTCTCGTTCTTCTGCTCGGCGTCCTCGCCGATGATCTTGTCGAGGTCCAGGTCACCCTTGGCGACGTTCTTCAACGGCTTGCCGTCGAACTCGCGCAGGTGGGAGAGCAACCACTCGTCCACCCGATCCGATAGCAACAGAACCTCGATCCCGTGCTTGCGGAAGACTTCCAGGTGCGGGCTGTTGCGTGCGGCCGAGGCATTGTCGGCGGTGATCAGATAGATCGCCTCCTGCCCCTCCTTCATGCGCGCGATGTAATCCGCCAGGGCGACATTCTGGGTGTCATCGCTGTTTTGGGTGCTGGCGAAGCGCAGCAACTTGGCGATCGCCTCCTGGTTGGCGTAGTCCTCGCCGGGGCCCTCCTTCAGCACGCGCCCGAAGTTCTGCCAGATTTCGGTGTATTTCTCCGGCTCATTGTCGGCAATCGACTGCATCAGGCCGAGGATCTTTTTCACCGAGCCCGAGCGGATCGAGTCGACCAGGCGGTTGTCCTGCAGGATCTCACGCGAGACGTTCAGCGGCAGGTCGGCCGAGTCCACCACCCCGCGCACGAAACGCAGGTAGTTGGGCAGGAGCTTCTCCGCATCATCCATGATGAACACACGCTTCACGTAGAGCTTCACCCCGTGGCGGGCATCGCGATCCCACAGGTCGAACGGCGCGCGCTTCGGGATATAAAAAAGTGTGGTGTATTCCTGCCGCCCTTCCACGTGGTTGTGGGTCCAGGCAGTCGGGTCATCGAAGTCGTGTGCGACATGCTTGTAGAACTCGCGGTATTCCTCGTCGCTGACCTCGCTCTTCGACCGCGTCCACAGGGCGCTGGCGCGGTTCACCGTCTCCCAGTCATCCGTGGGGTTACCCTCGTCGTCCTGCTTGCGCATGCGGATGGGGAAGGCCACATGATCGGAATAGCGACCGATGATGTGGCGCAGACGGACCGCCTCCAGGAACTCGTCGGCGTCTTCCTTCAACGTCAGGGTGATCTCGGTACCGGGCGCGGCACGCTCGCACGGCGTAATGGTGTATTCGCCATCACCGCGCGATTCCCAGCGCGTGCCTGCGTCGGCTTCGCTACCGGCGCGACGTGTCTCCAGGCGCACATGGTCCGCGACGATAAACGACGAGTAGAAGCCAACCCCGAACTGGCCGATGAGCTGCGAGTCCTTTTTCTGATCGCCCGTCAATTTTTCGAGGAATGCCTTGGTGCCGGAACGCGCGATGGTGCCGATGTGTTCAACGACTTCGTCACGCGACATGCCGATCCCGTTGTCGCGCACGGTTACGCTGCGTGCGTCCGTGTCGACCTCGACATCGATCGCCAGCTCGGCCGGCTGCGGAATCGCGTCGGGCTGGGCCAGGGCCTCGAAGCGCAGCTTGTCGCAGGCATCGGCGCCGTTGGAGATCAGCTCGCGCAGAAAGATCTCGCGATTCGAGTACAGCGAGTGAATCATCAGCTGCAGGAGCTGGCTGACCTCGGTCTCGAAGCGGCGGGTCTCGGTTTTCGGGTCGGTCTGGGTCTCGCTCATGGCCTGCTCTTCCCTAAAATGGTCTCGACACGACGCAAGGTAGGGTCGCCCGCTCCATTTTCAAGGGCACCCGCCTGATACAGCCCCCCTGCTCCCTCGGGGTCGAGCAGCCGCCAGACCGGCAACAGCGTTTCCGCAAGGAGGGTCTCCAATTGCCACGGTGGCCGCAGCACCAGCATTCCCGAGCCAGCCAGCCCGCGATGGCGTTCCGGGTCCGGGGCGATACGCAGTTCGCTGATTAACCAGGGATCGTCCAGCTCGGCGCGCAGCTGTTCGCGCATCGCGTGATCCGGACGCCCGGCGACGACCGGGTACCAGATGAGGATCGTTCCGGTATTCCAGCGCTGGCGAATGGACTGGACCATCGCCACCACCTCGCGGTATTCCATCTTGCGCTGGTAGGGTGGATCCAGCAGAACGAGGCCGCGCCGCGGCTCCGGAGGGAAGAGCGCAGTCGCGGCCTCGCGGGCATCGCGCCGGTGCACGTGGCAGCGAGCGTCCTCGGTCAATCGGCCCTTTAGGCGCGCCTGCGTTTCCGGATTCTGCTCGCAGGCAATGAGCTGATCTCGCTCCCGCAGACGTGCCTGAATCAACAACGGTGAACCGAAGTATTCGGCCAGGTGCGGCGGATTCGGCTGCAAATCCCGCAGGGCCGACAAATACTCCTCAACGATGGGCGGCAACGATCCGGCACACGACCACAGCCGGCCAATCCCCGATGCGGCCTCGTCCGTCTGCCGGGCCCGCGCACTGCTCAGGCTGTAGCCCCCGGCGCCAGCATGCAAATCGATCGCGACAAAGGGTTTGTCGCGACCCCGCAACGAGTCCAGGACCTGCCACAGCACCAGGTGCTTGTGTACGTCGGCAAAGTTGCCGGCGTGAACGTCGTGTTGATATCTGGACATGAACCCTCAGAAACAAAAAGCCACCACGAACGGACCCGTGGTGGCTGAAGAAGGGTAGCCCATCTGGACCGCCCTCGACCGTGTGAACGGTTTACTGGTTAACCGGGGAATCCGGGTCCAGCAGATACGCCATGATATGCGCGATCTGTTCCTCGTCCAGGAAGTTATTGCGCCCGAACCGGGGCATGATCGTGCACGGGAAATACTGGTGAGGGTTCGACACCACCTGGTGTACGTAATTCACCACCGCACTATCCGAACCTCGCGTCGAACCATAGCCCGCGAGACTTGGGCCCAGCGTGCCGTAGAGCTCTTCGGACGGATCCATCTGGTGACAGGCATAACAGTTGCCGCCCACCTCGCGCTGACTGTGGTCATCGTTGTTGTGGCCGAGTCGGTACCCAAAGCCGGACCGTGCCAGCTCGGCGCCGCGGCGCCAGTTACCTAGTCGCGGGCCACCTGGGGGTTCCTGATAGCTTTCGCGGGCCATGGCGATTACCTCGCCCGCGGTATCGGAATCCGGCGCGCCCTCGAACGAGCAAGCGGCCTGAATGCCGTCTTGCGTCATGCGGTCGCGAGCCGTCCCTCCTTCCTGTGCCTCCTGCTCGAAACGGTAACTATCCGTCTCCAGCACGAGGTGGTCTGCTAATTCTTCGGCGCTCATCGCCGTTATGTCGACCTCACGGTCGGAATCACCCATCCAGCCGGTCAATCGGTCCCATCCATCGCCCAGTCCGTCGCAACCCGTAACCAGAACGGCGGAAGCCAGAATGGCCAAGCCTGCCCCAAGTCTCTTCTTGTTGAGCATCCCTGAAATCTCCTCTTGCGTCGGCTGCTGCCGCTTCTTTCCGAACATGTCGCCCGGACGTTCATCAACCGTGGCCTGTGGTTCTCCAAGCCCAATGGAGCGCGGGACCCCGGCGGACAACCCACGACTCTTATCGCAGGGGACCCTGGGGAGGGTCGGTGGAAAGAGGCCCCGCAGGCCATCCTGCGGAGCCTCAAAAAAAGGCAGCCCAGGAAGGCTGCCCCTAAACCAGCTAAGTGCTTACTGGTTGTTCACCGGAGACTCCGGATCCAGCAGATAAGCCATGATGTGGCTGATCTGCTCGTCGGTCAGGAGCTGGTGACGGTCGGAGTTGAACCGCGGCATCTGTGTGCACGGGAAGTACTGGTGAGGATTGGAAATCACCTCGTGCACATACCGCAGAACGGCTTCGCTGGTGCCACGCTGGGCGCCATAGTTTTCCAGGCTCGGCCCGATCGTACCCTGGGTGGATACGCGCGGATCAAACACGTGGCAGTTGTAGCAGTTGCCACCCTGCTCGCGCTGACCGTGGTCATCGTTGTTGTGGCCCATGCGATAGCCGAAGCCGGAATCCGCCAGCTCGGCACCCTTGCGCCAGTCACCCAGCTCGATACTCTCCGGGGCTTCGTAGCCCGCACGCGCCATGGCCACGACCTGACCGGCGGTTTCGCCATCGAGGTCTTCGCGGGTGTTGTCGAAGGAACAGGCCTTTTGCAACTCGTCCTGGGTCATGCGATCGGACCAGTTGCCGCCTTCCTGCATCTCCTGATCTCGGAAACTATTCGTTTCGAAGATGAGGTGCTCGGCAAGTTCCTCCGCGCTCATCGCGGTAATGTCGACGTCCGAACCTTTGCTTCCGTCTGCGACGGCACAGCCTGCGGCCAGGGCGACGGATGCGAACGCGGCCATACCGGCCGCAACAGCATTCTTTTTAAACATACTTGGTGTCTCCTATTGCGTCCGTAGGTTACCGCTTCAGGTCGGGCAGGATGGCCGGTTCGCCACGCGCCGCGTCATTCCAGTAGGAAATCAGGGCGGTGTTCACCGGGGAATCCGGCAGGATACCGGCGTGACGCATCTGCCATACGCAACCGCGAATACGGTGGTTCTGGCTACGCACGTTGTCCTGTCCAGCGCGGTGGGCGGGCCAGGAGACCGCCTTGGTCCATTCCTGCGAATTGCGCATCTCGGGGAGCACAGAGGCGCGGATCTGTTTACCGGTATCGCCATGGCAGGAGGCGCAGTTAAAGTCCATCGCACCACCACGACGGAAGAACAGCTTCTCGCCAGCGTCACGCATGGCCTGCTCTTCCGGGTGATCCAGCGGCGGATTCCATGCCATGCCGGAGGACTGGTGCGCAATGTAAGTGGTCAGACGCATGATGTCCGAGCCGCTGCCATGACGCTGGCCGACTTCGGAGTCATCGCTGGTGAAGCCCTGCAGTTCCTTCATGCAGTGCACCAGGCGGTGTTCGAAGTCCATCACCTTCCCGGTGTCTTCGAAGTAGCGCGGCAGTTCTACGTAGGCGCCTTCCAGCACGCCCGGACCCTTACCAAAGTCGCAGCCTTCCAGCGAGACGTTGTTCGGGCCGCGCTCGGCGTAGAACAGTTCTTCGCCTTCGTCGATCAGCCAGAGGGCGGGGTTATCCGGCATCATCATGATGTTCATTTCACTCTGGTGCAGGTACCTGGAGTCAGGCTGCGCCTCCAGCAGTCCCTGCAGGACATCGTTGGGGTCCTGCCATTCACCGGCCTGAGCCGCAGCCCCAACAGCCATTGCTACGGGCAACGCAAGCAATGCTTTCTTGAACATGGAAACCTCCATCACACGGGTTTTTTTCGATTGAGCCCGGGACTGATCTGGCCCGGACCTGTGTAGCAGAGTGCTGAACCCGAGTCCGTGCTGTCAACACAAAAGACTATATTAGCGTTTACTAACAGTCTGTTTTTCAAAGGTTCTTGGGCATCAACACCGAGAGGCAGACGGAGGTGGCCCTAATTCTATTCCCGGTTTTACGAACTTTTTTCAGGTTTCATTCAGGCGTCGAAACGCACGGAATGCGGGAGCAACTGGCTGATGCGGTGAGGGAATTGCCCAGAGACACGTCCAGCCATGTCGGCACTTGGAAAATTGGGTGCCCCAAGATCGACCACGCCCGGCGGTCGCAAAGAATCAAGGAGAGGGAAAATAACGGTCTGGTACTAGCCGTTAGAAAGTTGCGCTCAGTCGCGGCTGAGGACGCCCTCATGCACGAGCAGCAGGCGTTTCACCTGCGCCAACTCGCCCACCTGGTCGCCGGCATAACCTCCCACATCACGCGAGGCACGAAAGCGTGAGGACACCACACGATGGCAGGGAATAAACAACGGCCAGGGATTGGCACGGCAGGCCTGCCCCACCGCACGCGGGGCGGAGCCGACCTGGGCCGCAATCTCGGCGTAGGTGCGCACCTCCCCAACCGGGATCTTCGACAACGCCGCCCAGACCCGCCGGGAATGGGCACTGCCGGGCGGGACCGCGGATGTCGGTCGCCAGGCGGACGCATCGCGGCAGTAAGCACCCGGCTCAAACCGGGGGGCCTGCAAGTCGGCGCCCGGGATATCCACCAGCATGGTCAGCTCATCAGGCTCGTCCGGGTCCTGCCATTCACAAGCCAGTAGCTCGCCCCTGGCGGACTCCAGCCACACAAAAGCCAGCGCGACTCCAGGGAGGAGACAGCGCTGGCTCTGAGGCGTCGATCCAGCCGACATCAGGTAGCGAAATGCGAGGGGCGACGGGGACCCGGCCATCGACCGCGCCCCGCCCTGTCGCATTATTTCGCGGCCTTGATATCTTCCTTGATGCGGGCCGCCTTGCCGGTACGATCACGCAGGTAGTACAGCTTGGAGCGACGCACCTTACCGCGACGTTTCACCTTGATCTCCGCGATCTGTGGGCTGTGGGTCTGGAAGGTCCGCTCCACGCCGTTGCCGTAGGAGACTTTGCGTAGGGTAAAGGCGGAGTTGAGGCCGCGGTTGCGGACCCCGATCACCGCACCCTCGAAGGCCTGCAGACGCTCACGGTCCCCTTCGCGGACCTTGACCTGAACCACCAAGGTATCGCCGGGCCCGAAGTCGGGCACATCCGACTTCATCTGTGCGGCTTCCAGTTCCTGAATGACGTTATTCATTGCTCGACCTCAATCATCGCTTTCGGTGCGCGAGCCGCCGGCATGGCCACTCACACGGTATTCGTCCAACAGGGCCGCATCTTCGGCCCCGAGTTCCAGCCGGGCCAGCAGGTCCGGCCGCCGTTTCCAGGTCCGGCCCAGCGCCTCGCGGCGGCGCCAGCGCCGAATCGCGCCATGGTCACCGCCCAACAAGACCGGAGGCACGGACCGCCCGGCGACCGTCTCCGGGCGCGTGTAGTGCGGGCAATCCAGCAGCCCGGCACTAAACGAGTCCTGCCCGGCGGAGTCCGCATGCCCCAGCACGCCGGGCAGCAAACGGGCACAACCGTCAATCACCGCCATGGCCGCGAGTTCGCCGCCAGACAATACGAAGTCGCCCAGCGACCACTCCGCATCGACCTGCGCCTCGATGAAACGCTCGTCGATGCCCTCGTAGCGGCCACAGACCAGCGCCACACGCGGCCGTCCGGCCAGCTCCTGCAACATCGCCTGCCGGATCGGCCGGCCCTGAGGGGTCAGCGCGATCACATACGGCGGTGCTTCGGCATCCGCCCGCGCCGCATCCAGAGCGGACGCCAGCGGCGCGTACTGCATCACCATGCCCGGACCCCCGCCATACGGCCGGTCGTCCACAGCCTGGTGGAAGCCGGCGCCCCAGGCGCGCGGATTCCAGTATTCCAGTTCCAGCTGGCCGCGTTCCACGGCCCGTCCGGTTACGCCGGATTCGCCAACCGCCGCAACCAGTTCCGGGAACAGCGAGATGACGTCGAAACGCATCCGTGCCGCTTCAGAATTCCGGGTCCCAGTCGACCCGCACGCGGCGAGCCTCCAGGTCCACGTCCAGCACGTACTGTTCACGCACCCAGGGGATCAGGCGTTCCCTATCCCCCTTGACGACCAGTACGTCGTTGGCACCGGTCTCGATGAAACCCGAGATCGTACCCAGCGTGGTGCCATCGTGCGTCTCGACGGCCATCCCCAGCAGGTCGGCCCAGTAGTAGGCACCGTCCCCGGCCGGCGGCAGCCAGTCGCGCTCGATCGCGAGCTCGGACCCGATCAGCCCGTAGGCCGCATCGCGGTCCACGGCCTCGCGAAATTTCATCACCACACCCGGCCCGTGGGCACGTCCGCCCTCGATATCGACCAGGCGCCATTCATTCCCGCAGTGCATCCACAGCTGCGGAAACTCGGCAATCGCCGCGCGCGGCTCGGTCTCGGAAAAAATCCGGACCCAGCCCTTGACACCATAGACCCCGGAGACACGCCCGACACGGATGCGCTCACCCGCCTCGTTCATGACCGCAGCCAAGTGTCAGTACAGTCGCCCGACGACCTTAGGCCGCCGCAGACTGCTGCTTGCGGTAACCCTTGACCAGGTGGTTCACGCGCTCGGACATGCCGGCGCCGTGACCCAGCCAGTAATCCACGCGCTCCAGGTCAATGCGCAGCGGTTCTTCCTGACCGCGGGCGACCGGGTTGAAGAAACCGATCTGCTCTTTGTAACCGCTGTCACGACGCTTGCGCGAATCGGTAACCACGATCGAGTAGAACGGGCGCTTCTTGGCGCCGCGGCGTAGCAGGCGAATCGTAACCATGTAGTGTTGAACCCCGTGAGTCCGTTTTCTCGAGAAAACGCGCGATTATAACGAATTCGGCCGACAACACAAGGGAGAAGCCAGGTCTCCCGCGCGTGTACGGCCAACGTTCGCCCGCGCATTGATTATGTGGCGGCCTAGGGAGACGCTGATTTAATCGCGCGTCCGCGTTGGTGCCCCCCAGTTTTCGAGACAAAGTGTTCCGAGACAAGGCGCGTCGTGCAGCGGCGGGTAGTGGTTCTACCCGCAAGCGGCGCAACGCAGGATCGGGAAACAGGGGGGCACCAACCCCACAAGCCATTGAAAGCAGGGGCTCGGCCGCTTTTGTGCGCGCACAGCGTTGCGGTTCCCTTGTACAGAGTGACTGCACGGCAGTCACCGCGCCTTGTTCCCACGCAAAAGCGACTCGAGCGCGGACGCGCGATCAAATCAGCGTCTCCCTAGCGGAATGGCATCCCGCCGCCGGGGCCACCCATCCCCCCCATGCCGCCCATCTTGCTCCCCAGGGCCCGCATCATCTTCGACGCACCTCCCTTGGAGAACTTCTTCATCGCCTTGCTCATTTGGGTGTGTTGCTTGAGCAGACGATTCACATCCTGAATCTGGGTACCGGAACCCGCGGCGATGCGCCGCTTGCGCGATCCCTTGATCACATCCGGGTGGCGACGCTCGTGCTCCGTCATCGACGAGATCACCGCCATCATGCGACCGATCTCCTTGTCATTGGCCTGGTTCTTCACCGCATCCGGGAGCTTGCCGCCGCCGGGGAGCTTCTCGAGCATGGAGCTCATGCCCCCCATCTTCTGCATCTGCGTTAGCTGGTCACGCAGGTCGTTCAGGTTGAACCCGCGACCCTTCTTCAACTTGCGGGTCAGCTTTTCGGCCTGATCCTGGTCAACCTGCCGGCTGGCCTCTTCCACCAGCGACAGCACATCGCCCTTGCCGAGAATGCGCGAGGCAATGCGTTCCGGATGGAACGGCTCCAGCGCATCCGGGCGCTCGCCCATGCCGATGAACTTGATCGGAACGCCGGTAATCTGGCGCACCGACAACGCCGCACCACCGCGGGCATCGCCATCCGCCTTGGTGAGCACCACGCCGGTCAGAGGCAACGCCTCACCAAAGGCGCGGGCGGTGTTCGCCGCATCCTGACCGGTCATGGAGTCAACCACGAACAGCGTCTCGATCGGGTCAATAGCCTGATGCAGCGCCTTGACCTCGGCCATCATGTCCGCGTCGACATGCAGGCGCCCCGCGGTGTCGACCAGCAGGACCTCGACCCCCTCGCGGCGCGCGCGCGCCACCGCGTCGCTGGCGATCGCCTCGGGCTTCTGGCTGGTATCACTGGGGTAGAACGTGACCTCGACCTGGCCGGCCAGGGTCTCCAGCTGCTGGATCGCGGCGGGACGATAGACGTCACAGCTCACCACCGCGACCTTTTTCTTCTCGCGCTCGCGCAACAGGCGGGCGAGCTTGCCGATGCTGGTGGTCTTACCGGCACCCTGCAAGCCCGCCACCAGCACCACAGCCGGTGGCTGATGAGCCAGGTTCAGCGTGGCGTTTTCGCCACCCATAGTCGCGACCAGCTCGTCATGGACGACCTTGATCAGGGCCTGGCCCGGCGTCAGGCTGCCGATGACCTCCTTGCCCAGCGCCTTTTCCTTGACGTCCTTGATGAACTCGCGCACCACCGGGAGCGCCACGTCGGCCTCCAGCAGCGCCATGCGCACCTCGCGCAGGGCGTCCTGGATATTGTCCTCGGTGAGCCGCGCCTGACCCTTCAGGCGCTTCATCGTCTCCTGCAGGCGGCTGGAAAGGCCGTCGAACATCGCGCGTCCTCGTAGCAATCGTCGATGATCGGCGGATCTTGGCCGATCACGGGACCGCATAGTATACCGCTCTCACCTTCCTGAATGCAGAGGCGTCCCTCCGACACCGGGAATCGCCCCGCAGCAACGCTCGCATGTGCAATCCGCAAGCGTTGCAGCGATAATCCGGCGTCATGATCATTGCCACCGGACTCCTCGCCGTCGCCCTGTATCTGGCCACTGCGGGCTACCTGATCGTTACAGCGCGCCAACAGCCGCTGACACCCGGCCAGCCGCGCTTGGCGCTGGCCCTGTGGGGGCTTGCCCTGATCACCCACCTGGGTGCTCTGCTGCCGATGGTCCTGACCGATGCCGGGCTCAACCTGTGCCTGGGCAATGCCCTTTCGGCCTCGCTTTGGCTAGTCGCCGCCCTGCTTTGGGCCACCAGCTGGCGGCATCCCCTGGCCATCCTCGGGGTGGTCATCCTGCCACTGACGGCCCTGGCCGTTCTGACCGCCCTGCTGTGCGACGGCGATACGCGCTATACCACCTCGGCCGGGATCGATCTGCACATCCTGTTCTCGGCGCTGGGCTGGGCCTTTCTCGCGCTGTCCACCGCCCAGGCCGCGGTCATGGCCGCCCAGCACCGTGCGCTGCATAACCACCACGCATCCGGTTTCGTGCGCGCCCTGCCACCCCTGTTCTCCATGGAGGTCTGGCTGTTCCGGATGATCTTCATCGGCTGGCTGTTCCTCGGACTCAGCCTGCTGTCCGGCCTGGTGTTCGTGGACAACCTGTTCGCCCAGCACCTGGTCCACAAGACCACGCTGTCGATCCTGGCCTGGCTGATCTTCTCGATTCTGCTGGTCGGGCGCTGGCGCCTGGGCTGGCGTGGAACACGCGCCCTGGCCTGGACTACCGGTGGTTTCGTGGTGCTGGTGCTGGCCTATTTCGGCTCCAAGCTGGTACTGGAGATCATCCTCGGGCGTGTTTGAGCGTAGTGGGGCGGCTTGACACCCCCACGCGCCTTGCCTGAAATGATCCCGACCATGCCACCCCGCCAGCCCGCCCACCCCTGACCGCAGGCCACCTCGTTGCAAGAGATCCCGCTGTCTTTCCTGTTCGGCGCCCTGGTGGTGCTGTTCCTGCTGTCGGCGTTCTTCTCCGGCTCGGAAACGGCATTGATGGCGCTGAACCGCTACCGCATGCGCCATCGCGCACAGACCGGTCACCGCGGTGCCCAGCTCGCCGCTCGCTTGCTGGACAAGCCGGACCGCCTGATCGGACTGATCCTGCTGGGCAACAACTTCGTCAACATCCTGATCGCACAGATCGCCACCTTCATCGGCTGGCGCCTGTTCGGTGACACCGGCGTAGCGATCGCCACAGGTGTGCTGACCCTCACCCTGCTGATCTTCGCCGAGACGGCACCCAAAACCCTCGCCGCCCTGCACAGCGAGCGGGTGGCCTACCCCGCCGCCTGGGTCTACTCGGGACTGATCAAGGTGATGTGGCCCGTGGTCTGGATGATCAACGTGATGGCCAATGGCGTGCTGCGCCTGTTCGGCGTGCACATGAATGCTGGCCAGCGCGCCGCACTGAACACCGACGAACTGCGCAGCGTGGTTTCCGAGGCCGGCGCGCTGATCCCGGCTAATCACCAGCGCATGCTGCTGAACCTGCTCGATCTCGAACGCACCACGGTCGAGGACATCATGATCCCCCGCAGCGAGATCGTGGTGATCGACCTAAACGACCCCTGGAACGAGGTCGAGGACCAGTTGATCCACGGCAGCTTCACGCGACTGCCGGTCGTCGAGGGCGAGCTGGACCACATCGTCGGCTTCGTCCACCGCCGCGATGTCCTGCCACTGGTGGAGCGCGATGAATTCGACGCCGACGACCTGCGCCAGGTGCTGACGCCGCCCTACTTTATCCCCGAAGGGACCGCACTCAACCGCCAGTTGATCAACTTCCAGCAACAGAAGAAGCGCATTGGCCTGGTGGTGGACGAGTACGGCGACATCGAGGGCCTGATCACGCTGGAAGACCTGCTGGAGGAGATCGTCGGCGAGTTCACCACCGATTCCCCGGCGATGAGCGACGACGTCCTGCGTCAGGAAGACGGCTCGGCAATGGTTGACGGCGGCATCCACCTACGCGAGTTGAACCGCGCCCTTGGGCTGGACCTGCCACAGGACGGCCCCAAGACCCTGAGCGGCCTGATCGTCGAACACCTGGAGAGCATCCCCGAGGCACCCGTGAGCGTGAAGATCAACGGCGTGGTGATGGACATCGCCCAGATCAAGAACAACACCATCCGCACCGTGCGCGTGGTCGCCCCCGATCTGCCGGAAAACCCGGAACAGAAGGCCCCCTGATGGCGAAGAGCAAGACCCAGTACGTATGCCAGTCCTGCGGCGCAATCAGCCCCAAGTGGGCCGGCCAATGTGGCGACTGCGGCGCCTGGAACACCCTGGAGGCCGCCACCCCCACCACCAGCGCCGGGCCGCGCGGCGGGTACGCGGGCGAGGTTGCGGGCATCACCCGCCTGGGCGAGGTCGAGATGACCGAAGTGCCGCGCACCGGCACCGGCCTGTCCGAACTGGACCGGGCGCTGGGCGGGGGCCTAGTCCACGGCTCGGTCGTCCTGCTGGGTGGCGATCCAGGGATCGGAAAATCCACCCTGCTGCTGCAGACGCTGGCCATGCTCCCGGTGGGTGAAACGCTCTACGTGACCGGCGAGGAATCGGCCCAACAGATCGGCATGCGCGCGCAACGCCTGGGCCTGGAGGTCGATGGCCTGCGCCTGTTGACCGAGACCCAGGTGGAGAACGTGATCGCCACCTGCGAGCGCGAACGCCCGCGGGTCCTGGTGATCGACTCCATTCAGACCCTCTACACCGCCGCCCTGCAGTCCGCGCCCGGCTCCGTCGGCCAGGTGCGCGAGAGTGCCGCAGCGCTCGTGCGCATGGCCAAGCAACGCGGCATCACCGTGATCCTGGTCGGCCACGTGACCAAGGACGGCCAGCTCGCCGGCCCGCGCGTGCTGGAACACATGGTGGACACGGTGCTGTATTTCGAGGGCGATCCAGACGGGCGCTACCGCATGCTGCGCGCGGTCAAGAACCGCTTCGGCGCCGTCAACGAACTGGGCGTGTTCGCCATGCTGGAGAACGGCCTGAAGGCGGTCTCCAACCCCTCCGCGATCTTCCTCTCGCGCCACCAGGGGCCGGTGCCCGGCAGTGTGGTCATGGTCACCCGGGAGGGCACGCGGCCCCTGCTGGTCGAGGTTCAGGCCCTGGTCGCCGAGAGCCATGCCTCGCAACCGCGGCGCATCACCGTGGGCCTAGAGCAGAACCGCCTGACCATGCTGCTCGCCGTGCTTCACCGGCACGGGGGGGTAGCCCTGTTCGACCAGGATGTCTTCATCAATGTGGTCGGCGGCGTGCGCGTGACCGAGACGGCCGCCGACCTGCCGATGCTCGCGGCCGCACTGTCGAGCTTTCGCGATCGGCCGCTGCCTCAGGAGATGCTCGCCTTTGGCGAGGTCGGGCTGGCCGGCGAGATTCGGCCGGTGCCGAATGGCGAGGAGCGCCTGCGCGAGGCGGCCAAGCACGGCTACACCCGGGCGATCGCGCCGGCGGCCAACGCGCCGCGAAAGCCCATCAAGGGCATGGAAGTCGTCGCGGTCTCGCGCCTCTCCGAAGTCCTCGACGCCCTGTAGCGCCCAGCCCAACCGCCCTTCTCTTGCCCCGCCCTGTTCGGCATCCGGGTTTTTTGCGGTGCTTTCGGTTCGCCGCCTGCCTCGTGGTGGCTAGGCCTGGTTCGGCCTCGGGTGTTTATGTGCCTTCGGTCCGCATACTGCCGAGCGCTGACTCGCCAGCGCGCCGCAAGGTCCTTTCTTGCTTGCCCAAGAAAGGACCCAAAGAAGGGCACCCGGATTCCGCAAGGGGCTCCATACGGGAGGCGAAGGTCAAGACAGAAGTTATCTCAGCCCCACGACACCACAATGCGCACTGCCGTCGGAAAGCCCCCGGCGCCCGCTAGCGGGCGCGGCACGCCATGGCCGCAGGCCGAGCGCGCCCAGATGCTCGAAGACCTAGCCTTCATCCATTACCACGAACCTATGGACCGCCGTTGTCTTGACCTTGACCCCCCGTTGTCGTCGCGCCGAGTGGAGAGGGTTTTCACGGGAGACAAGGCGCTGGATGTCTGAGCGGAGCCGAAGGCGCAGCGAGTTCAGCGCCGCCCGCGAAAAGCCTCGGAGCGAGGGAAACCCCGGCCCGCGCAGCGGGCCGGGGTCGCGGCAGTCGGGCGTGTTTCTTGGGTACTTCTTTGCACGAGCAAAGAAGTACCTCGGGGCGCGCTGGCGAGTCAGCGCTCGGCAGTATGCGGACCGAAGGCACATAAACACCGGATGACGAACCGGGACCAGCCACCACGAGGCAGGCGGCCAGACGAAGCCACAACCACAGTCCAGCATGCGCTGGAAACGAAAAAGGCGCCCGGAGGCGCCTTTGCGGTGCGCGCGAACGCGCGGCGTCAGTTGACGGCGTCGAGGTCGGCCGCCAGCGACTCACGGGAGCCCTCGGCGACGGCATCCAGCCGGTGGTTGTAGTTCTCGTGCTCCACCCCCATGGCAATGGCCGCACCGGATTTCGCGGCGGAGACCATCTCCGGGGTCAGCTCGAAGCGCAGGAAGTGCACCGAGGAGGTCTTGTCATCGGTCTCCCGATCCAGGTCCTCGTTCGCGATCGGGTAGACCTTGTCGTGGCCATCGACCTGCACGTAGGTCTTGCGCTCGATCCCGATCAGCTTGGACAACTGCACCTTGCGCTCATCCACATCCGGGTACTCGACCATCATGGTCGCCTTCCAGTTGGAACCATCCGGGATCAGCGGATTGTAGGCATCCAGCTCGTCCTGGATGCCCTCGGCGTCGAAGATCTTCTCGACCCGCAGCATCTCCTGGATCTGGTACTGCATGGTCTTGCGATCCTCGAAGTGCAGGGTCACGGCCGGGCCCACTTGCACCACGCGATTGCGCTTGTGCTGCATCACCTCGTTGCGGAACTGTGGCCGCATCTCGTGATACTTCTCCAGCGAAAACAGGTCTTCACGACTCAGCTTGTCCACACTTGCCTCCATCTGCATCTCGGTACCTCCATCTCGTCGGATTGGCCCGTTCGGACCGACACACCTCAGTGATCCTGGTGATGCCCCGTCTTGGTGTAGTCCTTGTCGGACCAGAGGTTATCTTTCAGTTCGTGGTCGAACACCGGGTTATGGCGCCGGATCCATTCCAGCACCATCGCGGCATGTTCGATCTCTTCGTCGCGGTTGTGCGCGAGGATCGCCTTGAGTTCTTCGTCCTTGCAGCCGTCGATGCGCTGCTGATACCAGTCCACCGCCTCGAGCTCTTCCATCAGCGAGACGATCGCGCGATGCATCTCGCGCGACTCGTCGCTCAGTTCCTCGACCGGTTCGTGGTAGCTGTCACTTGCCATGTTCTATCTCCGTTCGCCCGCGCCGTCTACGGCGCGAGTGGTTCCTTGTGAGGTGCCGTTACAGCCCGTAGGCCTGGCGCAGCAGGGTCAGCGGATGCTCGGGCGCCTTGTCCTCGCCCTTGCCCTGTAACCCGTTCTCGATCATGTGGCCGGCCATCGGGCAATCGCTCGAATAGTGGTCCGACTCGGCCTTCTGTACGCGACTGACCACCGGGCGGCAGATCTTGCTGGCGGTCTCGTAGAACTCGCTCTTAACCCCGTAGGTACCGTCGTGCCCGGAGCAGCGCTCGATCACGTCGATCTCGGTATCCGGCACCAGCTTCAACAGGTCACGGGTCTTGAGCCCCATGTTCTGCACCCGCAGGTGGCAAGCGGCGTGGTAGGCGATCTTGCCGAGCTTCTCGGGGAAGTCGGTGTTCAGCTTGCCGTCCTTATGCCGCTCCATCAGGTATTCGAACGGGTCAAAGATGCGATCGCGTACCGCGATCACGTCGGCGTCGTCCGGAAACATCAGCGGCAGTTCCTGCTTGAACATCAGCACGCAGGAAGGCACCGGGGCGACGATGTCGTAGCCTTGGTCGATCATGCGCTTCATCGCCGGGATGTTGGCGTCCTTCGACGCCTCCACCGACTTCAGGTCGCCCAGCTCCAGCTTGGGCATGCCGCAGCACTGTTCCTTCTCGACCAGGGTGACCTCGATACCGTTGTGCTCGAAGACCTTGACCAAGTCCTCGACCAGGTGCGGCTCGTTGTAGTTGCCGTAGCAGGTGGCGTAGAGGGCGACCTTGCCCTGGGTGGCGCCGGCCGGCTCGGGGTTGCTTACACCCTTCGCAGCCTTCGCGAGGCGCGAGCGCCCCTTTTTCGAGTGATATTCGGGGACCGGGGCATCCGGGTGCACGCCCATGGTCTTGTCGAGCATCTTGCGCACGGCACCGTTCTTGTTGGCGGCATTGACTGCGCCAGCCACCACGGGGATACCCGCCAGCTTTCCGACCGTGTCGGTGCTGGACATCAGCTTGTGCGAGGCCTTCGCGCCCTCGCTCTGGTAGCGCACAGCCTTGGCGCGCAGCATCAGGTGTGGGAAGTCCACGTTCCACTCGTGCGGCGGCACGTAGGGGCATTTGGTCAGGTAGCACAGATCACACAGGTAGCAGTGATCGACGACCTTCCAGTAGTCCTTCTTGTCGACCCCGTCGACCTCGAAGGTCTCGGATTCATCGACCAGGTCGAACAGCGTGGGGAAGGAGTTGCAGAGACTGACGCAACGCCGACAGCCGTGACAGATGTCGTAGACCCGTTCGAGCTCGGCGAACAGCGATTCCTCGTTGTAGAACTCGGGGTTCTTCCAGTCGAGCGGATGACGGGTCGGGGCTTCGAGACTTCCTTCACGTTGGTGCGTCGGCGCAGACATGCATCCCTCCGGTGGCCGTATCAGTACGATGCTTCGAGGGAAACACGGAACAGCATGCGAGGCGACCCGCAGTCAGCCGCGCCACAGGCTGTTCCGTATCTCCCGGAAAACGGGGCCGGCGTACCGGCCCCGCATACTTCCCAGGCAGGAGACGATCAGTCGTCCAGCTGGTCCAGCGCCTTCTGGAAGCGGTTGGCGTGGGAACGCTCCGCCTTGGCCAGGGTTTCGAACCAGTCGGCGACTTCGTCGAAGCCTTCGTCGCGGGCGGTCTTGGCCATGCCCGGGTACATGTCGGTGTACTCGTGGGTCTCGCCGGCGACGGCGGTCTTCAGGTTGGCGGAGGTGGGGCCGAACTCCAGGCCGGTGGCGGGGTCGCCGCAGCTCTCGAGGTACTCGAGGTGGCCGTGGGCGTGGCCGGTTTCACCTTCCGCGGTGGAACGGAACACGGTGGCCACGTCGTTGTAGCCTTCGACGTCCGCCTTGGAAGCGAAGTACAGGTACCGGCGATTGGCCATCGATTCGCCGGCAAAGGCCTCTTTCAGGGCTTCTTCGGTCTTGCTGCCTTTCAGATCCATGGTGCTCTCCTTCTCTCTTATGGGTGCTACACAACCACAGGAATGCCTGTGCAGACGGCTGTTTAGACTCGGTCTAAACCGTTTAAAAACTCTAGTCCGCGCCCGATTCAGTGTCAACCGGAAGCCCTGCCCATCATGGGGGTGTCGGCCCTATAATCAAGAGCTGCCGGGTGACACGTCTTTCCTCGCCGCGGCGGATCGGATACTTTCTCACCTTTTCGACCCGGTAATCCATCATGACCGACTCGCCCAGCGCCGACAGCCCGGCGGAATTCGAAGCCAGCCTGGAGGCCCTGGAGGCCCTGGTCGCGCGGATGGAATCCGGCGAACTGGGCCTGGAGCAGTCCCTGGGCGAATTCCAGCGCGGCATGGAACTGGTCAATCGCTGCCAGCAAGCCCTGGACGATGCCCAGCGCCGGATGGAAGCCCTCACTGCGGAGACCTCACCCGGCGCCTCTGCCGAGAGTGACCACAACGCCACCGCGAACGTTCCCCGCTCGCCGGGCACGTCCGACACCACGGACCCCGATGTCCCGTTCTAGCGAGTTGCCGTTGATCTCCGCCGATCCCACCCAGGCCCTGACCGACTACCAGCACCGCATCGAGTCCGTCCTCGACCGCCATCTGACCGTCGATGGGGCCCCCGACGCGCGCCTGATCGACGCGATGCGCTATGCCACGCTTTCCGGCGGCAAGCGCCTGCGGCCGGTGCTGGTCTACGCCGCCGGGCGCACCACCGGCGCCCCGGAAGCCGCGCTGGATGCCATGGCCGCCGCGGTAGAGATGATCCACGTCTACTCGCTGATCCACGACGACCTGCCGGCAATGGACGATGACGACCTGCGCCGCGGCCGCCCGACCTGTCACAAGGCCTTCGACGAGGCGACCGCCATCCTCGCCGGCGACGCCCTCCAGGCCCTGGCCTTCGACGTCCTCATCGGTGGCGTCTCCGACCTGCCCAGCGCGAGCGGCCTGCACGCGGCTCGCGAGCTGGCCACGGCGGCTGGGCTGCACGGCATGGCCGGTGGCCAGGCGATCGATCTGGGGGCCTGCGGACAACCGATCGATCTGGCGGAACTGGAGCGCATGCATCGGTTGAAGACCGGCGCCCTGATCCGCGCCTCGGTGCGCCTGGGCGCGCGGGCCGGCAGCCCCGAACCCGATACGCTGGAGCGGCTGACACGCTACGCCGAGTGCATCGGTCTGGCCTTCCAGATCCGCGACGATGTCCTCGACGTAGAGGGCGATCCCGAGGTCCTGGGCAAGGCCTGTGGCGCCGATGCGCGCCTGCAGAAACCGACCTTCCCCTCGCTGCAGGGGCTGGAGGCGTCGCGCGAGCGTGCGGTCGCACTCGTCGACGAGGCCCTGGACGAACTGCAACCCTTCGGACAGGAGGCGGACTTGCTTCGCTTCCTCGCGCGCTACATCGTCGACCGCATGAACTGAACACGGTCGCCTTGATGACGCCTACCCCTCTGCTGGATGCAATCGAATGGCCCGCTGACCTGCGGGAACATCCGGCCTCGGATCTTTCCGGGGTCGCCGACGAGTTGCGCCAGTTTCTGATCGAGAGCGTCTCCCGCACTGGCGGGCACCTGGCAGCCAATCTCGGCACGGTCGAACTCGCGATCGCGCTGCACTACGCCTTTAACACGCCCGATGACCGTATCGTGTGGGATGTCGGGCATCAGGCCTATGCGCACAAGATCCTGACCGGACGCCGCGCGGGCATGGCCACCCTGCGCCAGTATGGTGGCCTGGCCGGCTTCCCCAAACGTGCGGAGAGTGAGTTCGACGCCTTTGGCGCCGGGCACTCCAGCACCTCGATCAGCGCCGCGGCCGGCATGGCCCTGGCGGCGAAACACGCCGGTCTCGATCGCCGGCACGTGGCGGTGATTGGCGATGGCGCGATGACCGCAGGCATGGCCTTCGAGGCGCTGAACCACATTGGCGATCTCGACTGCAACCTGCTGGTCATCCTCAACGACAACGACATGTCGATCTCGCCCAATGTCGGCGCGCTCAACCAGTATTTCACCCGGCTGCTGTCGGGCCCGCTGTACAGCTCGATGCGCGAAGGTTCCAAGCGCATGCTCGAGTTCGTGCCACCGATGAAGGCCTTCGCCCAGCGTGCCGAGGAACACATGAAGGGCATGTTCGTGCCCGGCACCCTGTTCGAGGAACTGGGCTTTCGCTACTTCGGGCCGGTGGACGGCCACGACGTGAACGGCCTGGTGTCCATCCTGAAGAACCTGCGCGAGACCCAGGGGCCGCAACTACTACACGTGGTCACGCGCAAGGGTCAGGGCTACGCGCCGGCGGAGGAAGACCCCTGCCGCTATCACGGGGTGTCCAAGTTCGAGCCGGAAAACGGCCTGGCCCCGTCGGGCCCCAAGACCCCCAGCTACACCGATATCTTCAGCCAGTGGCTGTGCGACCAGGCCGCGGCGGACGAACGTCTGTTGGCGATCACCCCGGCGATGCGTGAGGGCTCGGGACTGGTGGCGTTCTCGGAACAGTTCCCGCAGCGTTACTTCGATGTCGGCATTGCCGAGCAACACGCGGTGACCCTGGCGGCGGGCATGGCCTGCGAGCGGCAAAAGCCGGTGGTCGCGATCTACTCCACCTTCCTGCAACGGGCAATGGACCAGGTTATCCACGATGTCGCCCTGCAGAACCTGCCGGTGCTGTTCGCGGTGGATCGCGCCGGGATCGTCGGTGCCGACGGCCCCACCCACGCCGGCACCTTCGATACCGCCTTGCTGCGCGCCGTCCCCAATATGCTGCTGATGGCACCCGCCAACGAGAGCGAATGCCGCCAGATGCTGTCCACCGGTTACGCCCACGACGGCCCGGCGGCGGTGCGCTATCCGCGTGGCGGCGGGCCCGGTGAACTGCCGGAAGGCGGCAGCACCAATCTGGAGACCCTGCCGATCGGACGCGCCGAGGTCGTGCGCAAGGGGCAGGGCCTGGCGATCCTCAGCTTTGGTGCACTACTGGACACGGCCCTGGCGGCCGGCGAGGCGCTGGACGCGACGGTGGTCAACATGCGTTTCATCAAGCCGCTGGATACGGATCTCCTTGGTCAACTGGCCGCCAGCCACCAGGGCTTCGTCACACTGGAGGATCACGCGCGCGCCGGCGGCGCCGGCAGCGCGGTCCTGGAGTGGCTCTCCGCCGAGGGCCTGAACCGGCACTGCCTGGTACTGGGCATCCCGGACAGCTTCACCGAACACGGCTCGCGCGAACAGATCCTGGCGGATTGCGGCCTCGATACCGAGGGCGTACTGACCGCGATTCGCCACGCCTTTGGGCAGGAGAATTGCGCGGACGGCAGCGGCCGGCTAGGCTTCGCGGGCTAATAGAACCCGGCCGCCAACGGCCGCTCGCCCGGAAAAGAACATGAGTGCCCGTTACACCCTTCGCGTCCTGACCGACTTCGCCTCCGCGCACACCCTGCGCGACTACCCGGGGCAGTGCGCGAATATGCATGGTCACAACTGGAAGGTGGAGGCCGAGGTCGAGGCCGAGACCCTGGACGACGCTGGCATGGCAGTGGACTTCAAGGTGGTCAAGAGCGCCGCCCGCGAGATCGCCGGGCAGCTGGACCACCGCTACCTGAACGACGTCCCCCCGTTCGACACGGTCAACCCGACGGCCGAGAACATCGCACAGTGGTTCTATCGCCAGATGGCCGAACGCCTGAATCGCCCGGGCCTGCGCATGCACGCACTGACCCTGTGGGAGACCGAACGCGCCTGCGTCCGCTACAGCGAGGACGGCTGAGCCGACCCATTGGCGCCAAAACATGCACCGTCATTGCGAGGCCCCGCAAGGGCCACGGCAACCTCCGTCCGAAACCAGCAGATCCCGTCACCGGGCCAGCCACCCAGCCACCAGAGAGTGCCGCAGCCCCTGTCACGGCCTTGCAACGACACGGACTCGTATCGTCATCGCGAGGAGCGAAGCGACGTGGCGAACTGCGTCCGGAACCATCTGCTTCCATAGCTGGCTCAGCACCAGCTTCCGGAGGTTGCCGCGGCCCCTGCGGGGCCTCGCAATGATGGTGCCCGTTTACCGCTCCGTTGCCGCCCCCAGGCTTGTCTTCCCGCCGTCTACAGGTGATTCGAGGCGTAGTCCGCCAGGCGCGAACGCTCGCCGCGCGTGAGCGTGATATGGCCGCTGTGGGTCCAGTTGCGGAAGCGATCCACCACGTAGGTCAGCCCGGATGAGGTCTCGGTCAGATACGGGGTATCGATCTGCGCGATATTGCCCAGCGCGACGACTTTGGTCCCCGGACCCGCGCGGGTGATCAGCGTCTTCATCTGCTTGGAGGTCAGGTTCTGTGCCTCGTCCAGGATGATGTAGCGGTTCAGGAAGGTACGCCCACGCATGAAGTTCAGCGAGCGGATCTTGATGCGGCTGGTCAGGACGTCGTTGGTGGCCGCCCGACCCCAGTCGCCCGCGCCCTCGGACTTGGCCAGCACCTCCAGGTTGTCCATCAGCGCGCCCATCCACGGCGTCATCTTCTCTTCCTCGGTCCCGGGCAGGAAGCCGATGTCTTCGCCCACCGGGACCGTGACCCGGGTCATGATGATTTCCTTGTAGGTGTTGTCCTCCAGCGTCTGTGCCAACCCCGCGGCCAGGGCCAACAGGGTCTTGCCGGTACCCGCGGCGCCCAGCAGGGATACGAAGTCCACCTCCGGGTCCATCAGAAGGTTCAGGGCGTAGTTCTGCTCGCGGTTTCGGGCGTTGATGCCCCAGACGCTGTGGCGCGGGGTCATGTAGTCGTCCACCAGCTCGATGACCGCCGACTCGTTCGGCTGGTCGATCTCCAGCACGATCGCGGACAGCGGGTTCTCGCCCTCGCGGTAGACGAACTGGTTGGGCTGCCACTCGGAGACCAAAGGCCCGGTCACGCGGTAGTAGGTACGGCCGGACTCCTGCCAGGAATCCATCGTCTGGCCGTGGGTGTCCCAGAAGTCCGCGGGCAGCTCGGTCATGCCGGAAAACAGCAGGCTGACGTCGTCCAGCACCTGGTCGTTGTAGTAGTCCTCCGCATGCAGACCGATGACCGCGGCCTTGATGCGCAGGTTGATGTCTTTGGAGACCAGGGTGACCGGAATACCGGGCCATTCGGTCTTCAGAGCCTGGGCGGTGGCCAGGATGTCGTTGTCAGGTGTCGTGCCCGGCAGCGAATCCGGCAGGCTTGAGGCGAGGTTGCGGGTCTGAAAGAACAACCGCCCAGAGGGGGCAAAGGTGGACTCGCTCAGGGACTCGGCCTGCAACGGCAACCCGGCGGCGATCTGCTCATGGGTCGCGTCGCTCATCAGCTCGTCGATGAAGCGCGACACCTGCCGCACGTTACGGGCCACCTCGGAGACCCCTTTCTTGCCACGGTCGAGTTCCTCGAGCACGACCATGGGCAGGAAGATGTCATGTTCCTTGAAGCGGAACAGCGCAGTCGGGTCGTGCATCAGCACGTTGGTATCCAGCACGAACAGGCGTTTCGGGTCTGCGGGTGCTGCGCTCATGGCGCCTCCTGGGCCGGGATGAATCGAAGACTGCGGGTCTAACTGCCTGCCATTTCGCGCACCGCCTCCAGCACCTCGTCGACATGCCCCGAGACCTTCACCTTGCGCCATTCTTGGCGCAGGACCCCGTCGGCATCAATCAGAAAGGTGGAGCGCTCGATGCCGCGCACCTGCTTGCCATACATGTTTTTCATCTTGATCACGTCGAACGCTTCACAGAGCTGCTCATCGGCATCGCTCAACAAGTCGAACGGGAGCTCCTGCTTGCTACGGAAATTCTCGTGGCTTTTCACGCTGTCGCGCGAGATCCCCAGGATCACGGCACCGGCGGCGTCGAAGGCAGCCTTGTTGGCCGCAAAGTCACGACTTTCATTGGTGCAGCCCGGGGTGCTGTCCTTGGGATAGAAGTACAGGACCACGATCTTGCCGCGGAAATCGGCCGGGCCCAGCGTCTGGTCACCAGTGGCCGGTACACGCAGGTCTTCGGGTACGGGCTGGTCGATTGCGATACTCATCACGCGTTTCTCCGTTGCATTCGAGTGTCTTGAACGACGTACGCCCTGGGCTCGTCAGGCCTTGATCGGATCCAGCACGCCGTCCACGTTCAGTTCGTCACAAAAGTCCATGAATTCGCCTCGCAGGCTGGCCAAGTGCTGCCCTGCGGGGATATCTACGATCATGTTGGCCGCGAACATGTGGGCACCGGTCTGCTGGGCAATGTAGACGCGGGTTTGGACATCGCGCAGGTTCACGCCGCGGCTGGTAAAAAAATCCGCAAGCGCATTCAGCAGCCCGGGCGCATCCAGCGCCACTGCGTCTACGGCATAGGGCATGGCGGCCGCGGCGCGCTCGTCCAGCGGACCGCGCCGCGCCACCACCACCAGGCCCATCTCGGCCTCGAGGCGTTCCAGACGGGACTCCAGGGTGCCCAGGGTCTTCCAGTTGCCACTGGTGCTAAGGGCCATGCAACAGTAGCCACCGACAACCGTAATGCGGCTGGATTCGAGGTTGCAGCCAGTATCGACGATCACGCGAGTCACGCTGGATACCAGGCCGGGCTGATCCGGCCCGATCAGGTTGAGGATCAGGTGGGTGTGCGCTCCGGCGCCGGCGACTTCAGCCATGCGGGACCTGCCGGCTCCACCCGCGGCCAGGAACGGGGGACCACTCGGGGGTTCTCTGCGTGAAAGCGGCAACAGGCATGATGGCTCGCAACATACCACCTTGCCCCGGTGGCGCCAACGGCGAAAGCGAGGCAAAGGGGCCCACCTGGCACATCCTTCATGCGAGGTCCGTAGCACCCCGGCCAAGGGAATCTTGAATGCCTTGTCACCCGCCCGTTAGACTGCACCATTCCCGTTGTTGGAGGAGTCGATGTTTCAAGGCAGCATGGTCGCACTGGCGACCCCGATGCACGCGGACGGCAGCCTGGACTGGCCGGCCCTGGATCGGCTCCTGGAATTCCACATCGAGGCCGGCACTGATGCCATCGTCGCCGTCGGCACCACCGGCGAATCCGCGACCCTCGATTTCGACGAACACTGCGAAGCCATCGCCCATACGGTGAAGACCGTCAACGGGCGCCTGCCGGTGATCGCGGGTACCGGTGCGAATTCCACGCGCGAGGCTATCGCGCTGACCCGTTGCGCCAAAGAAGCCGGCGCGGACGCCTGCTTGTTGGTATCGCCCTACTACAACAAACCGACTCAGGAAGGCCTGTATTTGCACCACAAGGCCATTGCCGAGGCGGTGGACATCCCGCAGATCCTGTACAACGTACCCGGCCGCACGGCGGTTGACCTGCTGCCGGAAACAGTGGAACGGCTGGCCGACATCCCGAACATCATCGGAATCAAGGAGGCCACCGCCAACAACGAGCGTACCGCCGAGCTGGTCGCCCGGGTCGGCAATCGCATGGATCTCTACAGCGGGGATGACGGCAACGGGCTGGCTTTCCTGCTCGCCGGCGGCCACGGGATCATCTCCGTGACGGCCAACGTCGCGCCGCGGATGATGGCCGCCATGTGTCGTGCCGTACGCGAAGGGCGCGCTGACGAGGCGCGCGAGATCAATCGCCATCTGGACGGCCTGCACTCGTCCCTGTTCCTTGAGGCGAACCCGATCCCCGTCAAATGGGCCCTGCATCGCATGGGGCTCATGGAGGCAGGTATTCGCCTGCCGCTGACACCGTTGTCCGAACCCTTCCATGCGCCGGTCCTGGACGCCATGCGCCAGGCTGGCATAGAGGTCTGATCCCTGACATGAAACAGTCTGCCAAGCTTCATCGCCGCGCGACGCACGCCGCCCTTGCCCTGGCCACGGGCCTGGCAATCGCCGGGTGCTCTACTTCGGGCGACCGCCAGAGCGGCCCCGAATATGAAATGAGCCGGCAGATGGAGAATCTTGAGGTCCCGCCGGACCTCATTGCCCCCGACAGCGAACGTGCTTATCGCATCCCGGATGCGCCGGGCGAGCGCGTGAGCGCCCGCGAGATGCAGCAGGATTCCGCGGCGCGGCAGCAACAGCGCCAGCCAACGGATACCGCGCCCGCCGTGCGCAGTGATGCACGCGTTCTCCCGGAATCCACCGAGGTCGAGATGCGGCGCGAAGGGAGCGTCCGCTGGCTCAGCGTTGAAACGCCTCCGGAAGAACTGTGGGACCAGCTGACCGCATTCTGGGACAGCCAGAACCTCCGCCTGGAGCGCAACGAACCACAGGTCGGCATCATGGAGACCGAGTGGGCCGAAGACCGCGCGGGCATCCCGCTCCGTGGGAGCCAGAATATCTTCGCGCGGGCGCTCGGCAACGTCTACGACGCCAACACGCGGGACAAGTATCGCCTGCGCCTGGAACGCGACAACGGTCGGTCGGCGATCTACATCGCTCACCGGGGCGCATCGGAAGAGCCCGAGGGCGAAACCTGGCGCTGGGCCGTGCGCCCTGCGGACCCCGAGCTCGAAGCCGAGATGCTGAACCGTTTGCGGGTGTTCCTGACGACCGGCGAGATCCCTGAAGGCGGGACTCGGGTCGCCGAAACGATCGCGGACCGCCCCACCGAGCTGCATCAAACCGAACACGAAGGCCAACCGGTACTGGTGACCGCTGGCGAAATGGACCGCCTGTGGTCACAAATGGGCACCTACCTCGACCGCGCCGGACTCCTGGTCGATGAACAGGATCGCAATACGCGTACGTTCGAAGTTACCTACCGACCCGACATGGTCGGCGAAGGCGAACGCGGCGGCTTCTTCAGCCGAATCTTCGGCCGCGGTGGTGATCGTCGCGAGAACGAACGCTACCAGATCCGCCTAAGCGAGACCGGTGACGGCGACCTGCGCATAGAAGCCCGCGATATTGACGGCGAATCACTCAGCCGTCGCGACGCCGAGTTCGTCCTGGAGCGCATTGAACAACAGATTCTGCGCTAAGCGTACGGTAGCGCGACAGGCGAGATGATCCGCTTCTGCTCCCTCGGCAGCGGCAGCTCGGGCAATGCCCTGGTCGTCGAGATCGGGGAAACTCGGCTGTTGGTGGACTGCGGCTTCTCGGTCCAGGA
This sequence comes from Thioalkalivibrio sp. ALJ1, assembly GCF_000745395.1. Classification (NCBI taxonomy): domain Bacteria; kingdom Pseudomonadati; phylum Pseudomonadota; class Gammaproteobacteria; order Chromatiales; family Ectothiorhodospiraceae; genus Thioalkalivibrio; species Thioalkalivibrio sp. ALJ1. The sequence goes on from NZ_KN050684.1 coordinate 381,739, forward strand.
ACTGGAGCGGCGCCTCGCTCGCATCGACCTCAGCCCGAACGATCTCACCGCCGTGCTCGTTACCCACGAGCACACCGACCACATCGGAGCCGCGGCGCCCCTTTCGCGGCGCTATGGTCTGACGGTGTATACCAGCCCCGGGACGCGCCTCGCGGCCCGCGACGACCGCTTCGCCAGCATCCAGGAGGTCCAAGCGGATACCCCTGTGGAGATCGAGGCGGCGTGGGTGCACCCATTTACCGTCCCCCACGACTGTCGCGAGCCCACGCAGTTCGCCATTTCCAATGGCGACCACCGCCTGGTCCTGATGACCGATGCCGGACATATTTCACCCCACATGGTCGACATGGCGGACGGCGCCCACGCACTGTTGCTCGAATGCAACCACGACCCTGAACTCCTTCAGGCCGGGCGTTATCCGCCGTCCCTGAAGCGACGAATCGGCGGAGGCTACGGCCATCTCCCGAACCACGCGGCCACCGAGCTTCTTCAGCGCATGGACCGCTCTCGACTGAGGCACGTGATCGGCATGCACCTGTCGAGCGACAACAATCGTGAGTCACTCGCCTGCGATGCACTCGCGGCAGGCCTCGGGTGCCAAAGGGACGACATCGATATCGCGACTCAGGACGACGGGTTTTCTTGGCGCACCACCGCCGCCATTTGAACGGATGTACGTCCCCTCCTTGCGGCGCCGTTACCGTCTGGACTCGCGCAGGAAATAAAGCCCACCCAGTACGAACGCGACCCCAATCAACACCGCCCAGAAACCGCCAAAACCAGCGCCTTCCCGCGGCGCAATCGGCGTGAATGCCACTTCGCCACCGAAGATCGCGTAGAGGCCAATTCCCAGTAGGACCAGCCCTACCAATACCAGCCCCCCATCGGTCCGTTTTCGCGCCATGCATCCCTCCTCTATCTGCGGACGTCGTCCAACCGCATCCGCTTGCATCCTCAACTGCGCAACCCACTGTTCTAAAGTCTGCCTGCAGAATTTCGCGCATAAAAAAACCCGGCCCCCCAAAAGGGGACCGGGCCTTCGGATTAATGCCTGGCGGTGACCTACTCTCACATGGGGAGACCCCACACTACCATCGGCGCAGAGCAGTTTCACTTCCGAGTTCGGGATGGGATCGGGTGGTTCCTACTCGCTATTGCCGCCAGACAAACTGGCCAGATTACACGGCTGCTGCCGCATCATCTGAATTCGGAATGCATTCTAGGCTTGTGTACTTCGTGATGTGTCAGACGAGACCACCAACACTTTGGGTGTTATATGGTCAAGCCGCACGGGCAATTAGTACTGGTTAGCTACACGCGTTACCGCGCTTCCACACCCAGCCTATCAACGTTGTAGTCTTCAACGGCCCTACAGGGACCTCAAGGGTCCAGGGAGATCTCATCTTCAGGTGGGTTTCCCGCTTAGATGCTTTCAGCGGTTATCCCTTCCGCACTTAGCTACCCGGCAGTGCCACTGGCGTGACAACCGGAACACCAGAGGTGCGTCCATCCCGGTCCTCTCGTACTAAGGACAGATCCTGTCAAATCTCCGACGCCCACGGCAGATAGGGACCGAACTGTCTCACGACGTTCTAAACCCAGCTCGCGTACCACTTTAAATGGCGAACAGCCATACCCTTGGGACCTGCTTCAGCCCCAGGATGTGATGAGCCGACATCGAGGTGCCAAACACTGCCGTCGATATGGACTCTTGGGCAGTATCAGCCTGTTATCCCCGGAGTACCTTTTATCCGTTGAGCGATGGCCCTTCCATACAGAACCACCGGATCACTAAGACCTGCTTTCGCACCTGCTCGACGTGTCTGTCTCGCAGTTAAGCACCCTTATGCCTTTGCACTCGTCGCGCGATTTCCGACCGCGCTGAGGGTACCTTCGCACTCCTCCGTTACTCTTTGGGAGGAGACCGCCCCAGTCAAACTACCCACCACACACGGTCCCCGACCTGGATTACAGGCCTGGGTTAGAACTCCAAACTTGCCAGGGTGGTATTTCAAGGTCGGCTCCACCGAGACTGGCGTCCCGGCTTCAAAGCCTCCCACCTATCCTACACAAACAAGTTCAAAGTTCAGTGTGAAGCTGTAGTAAAGGTTCACGGGGTCTTTCCGTCTAGCCGCGGGTACACAGCATCTTCACTGCGATTTCAATTTCACTGAGTCTCGGGTGGAGACAGCGCCGCCATCGTTACGCCATTCGTGCAGGTCGGAACTTACCCGACAAGGAATTTCGCTACCTTAGGACCGTTATAGTTACGGCCGCCGTTTACCGGGGCTTCGATCAAGAGCTTCGCCGAAGCTAACCCCATCAATTAACCTTCCGGCACCGGGCAGGCGTCACACCCTATACGTCCTCTTACGAGTTTGCAGAGTGCTGTGTTTTTAATAAACAGTCGCAGCGGCCTGGTCTCTGCGACCTCAGCCAGCTCAGGGAGCAAGTCCCATCACCAGCCGAGGCGTACCTTCTCCCGAAGTTACGGTACCATTTTGCCTAGTTCCTTCACCCGAGTTCTCTCAAGCGCCTTGGGATTCTCACCCTGCCCACCTGTGTCGGTTTGGAGTACGGTCAACTGTTAACTGAAGCTTAGAGGCTTTTCCTGGAAGCAGGGCATCAGTGACTTCGCCTCCGTGGAGGCTCGTCATCGTACCTCAGGATTGTGTCCCCGGATTTGCCTAAGGACACTCCCTACATACTTGAACCGGGCACCAACTGCCGGATCACTTAGCCTTCTCCGTCCCCCCATCGCATTAACAGTCGGTACAGGAATATTAACCTGTTTCCCATCGACTACGCATTTCTGCCTCGCCTTAGGGGCCGACTAACCCTGCGCCGATTAGCGTTGCGCAGGAAACCTTGGGCTTTCGGCGGATGGGTTTTTCACCCATCTTATCGTTACTCATGTCAGCATTCGCACTTCTGATACCTCCAGCATGCCTCTCGGCACACCTTCACAGGCTTACAGAACGCTCCTCTACCACCTGCAAAGCAGGTCCGCAGCTTCGGTACATGGCTTTAGCCCCGTTAAATCTTCCGCGCAGGCCGACTCGACCAGTGAGCTATTACGCTTTCTTTAAAGGATGGCTGCTTCTAAGCCAACCTCCTGGCTGTCTCTGCCTTCCCACATCGTTTCCCACTGAGCCATGATTTTGGGACCTTAGCTGGCGGTCTGGGTTGTTTCCCTTTCCACGACGGACGTTAGCACCCGCCGTGTGTCTCCCATGCTCGCACTTCTCGGTATTCGGAGTTT
>NZ_KN050684.1:390000-1756446 GCF_000745395.1 Thioalkalivibrio sp. ALJ1
GCTACGAACAACTAGGCACGCTGGATGCACGCCTGGGCATTCTGTTTGCCGATGCCGTGCAGAGCCTGCTGAACCAGACCGGATTTGCGCCGGCGGCGATCCGTGCCATCGGCAGTCATGGCCAGACCGTGCACCACGCCCCCGGCTGCGAGCCGGCCTTCACCTGGCAGATTGGCGACCCGTTCCGGATCGCGGAGGCTACCGGCATCGACACCGTCGCCCAGTTCCGTCCACGCGATATCGCGGCCGGGGGAGAGGGCGCACCGCTGGCCTGCGGCTTTCACTCCGCCCAGTTCGGCACCCCGGACGAGTCACGAGCCATCCTCAACCTGGGGGGCATCGCAAACGTGACCTGGCTGCAATCGGGCCATCCCGTGGTCGGCTTCGACTGCGGCCCGGCCAACACCCTGATGGACGAATGGAATCGACGCCACCATCGCACCCCTTTTGATCGTGACGGGGCCTGGGCGCGCAGCGGCACCCCGGATTCGAAGCTGCTGCAACGACTGCTGGAAGACCCCTTCTTCCACCGCCCGCCACCCAAGAGCACCGGCCCGGAATATTTCTCGCCCGCCTGGCTGCGGACGTATGCCGGCGACGCACTGGACACGGCCCGGCCCGAAGATATTCAAGCCACTCTGGCAGAACTGACGGTTGAGGGCGTGCGGCGCGCCCTTGCAGCCGTCAGCGCCGCGCCACCCGACCGACTTCTGGTGTGTGGCGGCGGCGCTCACAACGAGTACCTGATGAAACGCCTGGCCCGAGCATTGCCAGACACCCGCGTAGAAACGACCGAGCGCTACGGCATTCCCCCGCAACAGGTGGAGGGCGCCGCGTTCGCCTGGCTGGCGGCCCGCACCCTGGCCGGTGAGCCCGGCAACCTGCCGGAGGTCACCGGCGCCCGCGGCCCGCGAATCCTTGGTTGCATCATCCCCGGCAGGCAGTGGTCCACGCCAACAAACCAAGGCTGACACCTCTACATAAAAAAGGCCCGACCCGGCACAAACCGGGTCGGGCCTTTAACTAGAACTGCAACGGTGGCGCTAGACGGAGAAGCTAGAGCCGCAACCGCAGGTGGTGGTGGCATTCGGATTGCGAATCACGAACTGCGCCCCCTCCAGCCCTTCGGAGTAGTCGATCTCGGCACCGGCCAGATACTGGAAGCTCATCGGGTCGATCAGCAGCGTCACCCCGCCATTCTCGACCACGGTGTCACCATCACCGACGGTTTCGTCGAAGGTGAAGCCGTACTGGAACCCGGAACAACCACCGCCGCTCACAAAGACACGCAGCTTCAGGTTGTCATTGTTTTCTTCCTCGATCAGCCCCTTCACCTTGGTGGCCGCCGCATCGGTAAAGATCAGCGGGCTGGGCATTTCGATGTCCATTTCCGCTTCGGACGTCATGGGCTCGGACATTCGGGGCCTCCTGTAATAATCATTTTCATTCACGCTACGGAAGACTGAGCCCCGGAGTCAAGAATGCTCATCTTCCGTAGGATTTGAGGCGTTGGACAGGGCCTGCGTCTCACCCGGACCCTCAAGCTCGCCCTCAAGCGGATGATCGACCCGCTTGAGCAGGCCGTCAATCTGCGCACCTTCCGCCATCTGCAGCACGGCGTAGTAGAGATTACCCGCCAGCCGGGCCGTCTCGCCCAACTCCACGTGCTCACCCACATGGACATCACCATGCACCTCTCCGTTCATCAGCAGGTGTGGCACAGCGACGTGACCCTCGACCATGCCCCCCTCCGCCACGATCAACACCGCGGCGGGATCCGTAGCCGCGCGGATATCCCCGACGATCCGACCCTCGACGTGTAGCCCGCCCCCGAACTCGACGTCGCCATGGATCACCGTGTTGCGCCCGACCAGGGTATCCACCTTGCTTGCGCGTCGGCCTCGTTTTCGTCCAATCATTGCACTCCCTCCAGCAGGCGATCCCAACCGGCGCCTTCGGAAACCGGCTCAAGATCGTCGTCGTCTTCGGCACTTGCGCTCAGCGTCAGGCGCCGTGGCTCGAAACCTTCCGGCAACTGGATGCGCACCCGATGGTTGTGCAGCAACCGCAACCCCTGCACGGTGCGATCGCCATCCAGCTCCAGGGCCTCGGCATCCAGCGTCGTGGTCTCTTCCTCACCCTCTCGGTAACCCTCTACCTCGAGGGTCCATTCCACATCCACCGAGCGGTTCAACCCCGGGCGGTAGAGCTGAAACAGCACGTCAAAGACCCCTGATTGCCCCGTGCGCTGCAACTGCAGTGACCGGATACCAAGGCCGTCCTCGCCCGAGCCCTCGGCCAACCGCCGATAAAACGCCAAGTCGTCACGCAACTCCAGAAGCTCGGCTTCCTGGCGTTCGATATCACCAGAAAAAGCCGCCACCTCGGCGGTCTTGATTTCCAATTGCTGCTCGGCACGTCGCAAGGCCTCTTCGGCCGCCTGACGCGCCGCAATCTCCGCCTCCAGGTTGTCGCGCAGGGCGTCGATACCCTGTTGCGGGTCCACCTCCACGGTATCGTCCGGAGGTCCGAGCGCGAACCAGACAACACCGGCCATCAGTACTGCAGCCAGCGCGCCACCCAGCAGTGCCAACAACCATCCGGACCCGCGGCGCCCGGACGTCCGCCGACGGGTCGGAATCCGTGGCCGGCGCGGCAGACGCGGGATACGGGAGCTCATATGGCCGATCCGTACATCAAGGGAAGACCGGCAGCCCATCAAGGCCGGCGGTCTCGGCCTGGCCAAACATCAAGTTCATATTCTGAACCGCCTGCCCGGCCGCACCCTTCACCAGGTTGTCGATCACCGATAGCACCATCAGACGCCCGGAATGTGGCGGCTGCGCCAACGCGATACGGCAAAGATTGGTGCCGCGCACGCTGGACGTCTGCGGATGCGCGCCCGCTGGAAGGACATCCACAAAGGGTTCCTCCCGGTAGCGGGCCTCAAGACAGGCCTGCCAGTCGGCGTCGGCGCGCGGACGCAAATAGAGCGTGGCATGGATACCGCGGGTCATCGGCACCAGATGCGGCTGGAAGATCAGCCCTACGTCCTGGCCGGCCACTCCGGCGAGCGTCTGGTGGATCTCCGGCCAATGGCGGTGTCCGCCACTAGCATAGGCACGAAAATCCTCCTGCACCTCGGCAAACAACCCGCCAATCTGCGCCTTTCGCCCGGCCCCGCTGACACCGCTCTTGGCGTCCGCAATCACGTCGTCAGGGTCAATCAGGCCCGCCTCCAGCAGTGGCAGCAGAGCCAGGGTCACCGCAGTGGGGTAACACCCGGGGACCGCAATCAGCCGCGCATCGCGGATCTTCACCCGGTTCAGTTCGGGAAGGCCGTACACCGCCTCGTCCAGATATTGTGGGGCCCCGTGCGCCTGACCGTACCACCGGGCCCATAGATCAGGGTCCTGGATTCGGAAATCGGCCGACAGGTCGATGATGCGAACGCCGCGTTCCAACAGAGGCGCCGCCAGCCCGTGCGCCACCCCGTGAGGCGTGGCAAAAAAGACGACGTCACAGCCGCCGAGGACGTCTTCATCCGGGGCCTGAAAAACCGCGTCGACCGCCCCGCGGAGGCTGGGGAAGAGTTCCGCCACCGGCGTACCGGCTGCGCCGCGCGAGGTCACCACCTGCAGGTCCGCGGCTGGATGGCGCGCCAACAGGCGCAGCAGCTCTACGCCGGTGTATCCGGTCGCACCGACAACCCCGATGCGGATAGGTTTGCTGTTGGTTGCATGTGTCATGCTGCGGCATGATACCGGCTTGGCTGATGCCACGGAACGCAGGGGCGTTCGGCCAGTCCATAACTGCAGCCTATTCGACGAACGGATCACACCATGAGCAAAGGCAGGATCGACCGCAAAGCCATCTTCGGAGGCATCTTCATTCTGGCGCTGGTTGCCATTGCTGCCAGCATCTGGCTCACCGACGACGGCATGCGCCCAGCGCCTGCGTTCGAAGCAACCACACTCGATGGCGAGCGGGTCGCCCTGGAGGACTACGAAGGCCGCCCGGTGATGATCTCGTTCTGGGCCACGAACTGTCCGTCCTGCGTACGCGAGATCCCGAAACTTGTTCACCTGCACGAGACCTACTCCGAAAAGGGTTTCGAGCTACTGGCGGTGGCGATGTCCTATGACCCGATCAACCGCGTGGAGTCGATGCGCGAAGATCGGGAAATGCCCTACAAGGTGATCCACGACAGCGACGAAGGCTTCTCTCAGGCCTACGGCGGGGTTCGCCTGACGCCCACGACCTTCCTGATCTCGCCGAGCGGGCGCATCGTTTACCAAAAGCTGGGTGATCCCGACTTCGAGCAGATCGAACGCCACCTGGAACGCTGGCTGTCGTAAACCACCTCGCGCAATGCCTCGCGCGGCCTGAAGAGAAGGACCTCCATGCAAGCCTATAACTGGCTCCTCAGCCTGCACGTCATCTTCATGGTTACGTGGTTCGCCGGGCTGTTCTATCTGCCACGGCTGTTCGTCTACCACGCCATGACGGAAGATGCCCTGGGCCACGAACGCTTCAAGGTCATGGAGCGCAAGCTGTTCTACGGGATCATGACCCCCGGGGCGCTGATTACCATCGCCTTCGGCGTCGCGATGCTCGTGGACCGTTCGTTTTACCTGGCCGAACCGTGGATGCACTTCAAGCTGACGCTGATCGCCATCCTGGTGGCCTACCACGTCTGGTGCGGCAAGATCGTGCGCGACTTCCGGGATGACCTGAACCGGCGCGATCACACCTGGTATCGCTGGTTCAACGAGATCCCGGTCCCGATCCTGGTGGGCGCAGTCGTATTGGTGATAAACCGCTCCATCCCGGATGCGCTGATTGCCCTAGGCGTGGTGCTCGGCATCTTCCTGCTGAGCGCCCTGATCGGTCTTTTTCGGGCACGCCGAACCTGAGGATAGGGATCATTGGTCATCGCGAGGCGCGCTGCGCCGCGACACCCCCAGGGCATGGCGTGCCCTGTGCACACAGTCGATTACCAAGCGGCGCCGGCAATGGCCGCCCCCAGTCAACACAATCAACGCGCCCCACGATGAGGCCAGGAGCCCATGCACGGCGACTTAATCGTCGGCGATTTCAGGTCTTGCCAGCGCGCACCAATCCGCCCAGGCCTGCCTGGACCAAGGCATTGTTCAGCAGCGAGCGGATCTGATCCGCGTTCTCCAGCAGCCGGCATTGGGCCAGAAGAGCCTCGGCGCGGTCCGTCGAGAAACTGCGGATCACCCACTTCACCCTCGGGATGGCGGAGACACTGACACTCAGGCTATCGATCCCCATCCCCAGCAGCAGGATCACCGCGGCCGGATCGGCCGCCATCTCCCCGCAGACGCTGACCGGCTTGCCCGCCCGGTGCGACCCGTCGGTGATGGTTTCCAGCGCATGGATACAGGCCGGGTGCAGGGTGTCGTAGAGATGCGCCACACGGGCGTTGTTGCGATCCACCGCGAGCAGGTATTGCACCAGGTCGTTGGTGCCAACAGAGAGAAAATCCACCCGCCGCGCCAACATCTCCGACATGTAGACCGCCGCGGGCACTTCCACCATCACGCCGACTTTCGGCATCGGGATGCGGAAGCCCTCGTCCAGCAGCTCTTCGCGCGCCCGGTTGAGCAGGGTCATCGCACCCTTCAGCTCATCCAGCGCCGAAATCATCGGGAACAGAATCTGCAGGTTGTCGTGGGAGCGGCTCGCCTTGAGCATCGCCCGCAGCTGGGTCAAGAAGATCTCCGGATGGTCCAGCGAGATACGGATACCGCGCCAGCCGAGGAACGGGTTGTCTTCCTTGACCGGGAAGTACGGCAAGGCCTTGTCGCCACCGATATCCAGAGTGCGCAGCGTCACCGGCATGGGATCGAAGGACGCCAGCACCTGATCGTACAACTGGACCTGCTCCTCCTCGCCGGGGAAGCGGTCGCGAATCATGAACGGGACCTCGGTGCGGTACAGCCCGACCCCCTCGGCACCCGACTCCAGTGAGGGTTTGATGTCCGCCAGCAGGCCGGAGTTGGCCAGCACCGGAACGGCCACGCCGTCCCGGGTCTCGGCCGGATCCTTGGCCAGCGCGCGCAGGTCTTCTGCCAGCTCGCGCTCCTCGCGCACCAGTCGTTCGAACTCCACCCGAAGCTCGGCATTGGGATTCACGAACAGGCGACCGCGATAACCGTCCACCAGGATCTCGCGACCCTCCAGACGGCCGACCGGCAACTCGGACACGCCCATCACGGCCGGGATATTCAAGGCCCGCGCCAGGATCGCGATATGCGAGGAACCAGTCCCCTTAGCCGAGACCATCGCGCCCAGTCGTTCGATCGGCACCTCCGCCAGATGCGAGGCCGTGAGATCGTCGCCCACCAGGATGCCGCCATCGGGAAACTCGTCCTGACTACGATCCGCTGGCAGCAAGTGCGACAGCACGCGGCGGCCAAGGTCGCGCACATCCGCCGCACGCTCGCGCAGGTACGGGTCCTCCATGTCCTCGAATACCCGCACGCTCTCGCGCACCGTGTCGCGCAATGCCGCTGGCGCCCACTGGCCGTTGTGGATGCGTGCCTCGGTCTTGTGCACCAACGAGTCCGATCCCAACAGCAATAGATAGGCATCGAACAGCACCTGCTCGTCCGGCCCCAGCGCCTCGCCCATGCGCTGCTTCAAATCCTCGATCTCGGTGCGCGTCTCCACGACCGCCTGCTTGAAATGCTCCAGCTCCTCTTCCACCCCGGAGCCTTCGCGATCGGGGATGGAATCGAGATCCGCCAGGCGATACGCCACCACGGCCTTGCCGATCGCCACACCCGGCGAACCGGCAATCCCGGTCGCCTCGACGTTCACGTGCCCAATCAACGGGGTCTCGGAAGAGATCTCGTCATTGAACTCGGCATAGGCAATCGCCCCGGCCAGCTGAGCGGCCAGCGTAATCAGGAAAGAGACATGCTCGTCATCGAATTTGCGCGCCTGATGCTGTTGCACCACGAGCACGCCGAGCAGGCTGCGCTGATGGATGATCGGCACACCCAGAAACGCCAGAAAATGTTCCTCGCCAGTCTCCGGGAAATAGCGAAAGCGCGGGTGATCCTGGGCGCTATCCAGGTTGACCGGCTCGGCGCGTGAGGCCACTAGCCCCACAAGACCCTCTGACGGGTCCATCTCGACCTGTCCGACCGACTCCGAGCGCAGCCCCTCGGAAGCCATCAGCACCAGACGCCCGGACTGCGGCGACTTCAGATAGATCGAGCAGACGTCGATCTCCAGCGCCGCCTTCACCCGCGTCACGATGATATGCAGCGCTTCGAAGAAATCCGCCGCGCCATTCACCTCCTGCACCACGCGGCGCAGGACCTCGAGCATCGACGGCTGCTTCGGGACCGTCAACGCGACGACACCGACGAGCGGTTCAGCGAAGGTGCCGGACCGCGATTACCGGAGCGGCTTGCGCGCCCCTGATCCAGCTCGGGGAACATCAGCGGTACCAGTTCGCAAAGGGCACGGCGATAGACCTGGCGCTTGAAGTGCACCACCTCGCGCGCCGGGCGCCAGTAGTCGATCCAGCGCCAGTCATCGAATTCCGGGGTTTCCATTGCATCCAGCACCACGTCGTCCTCTTCTCCGACCATGCGCAGCAAGAACCAGCGCTGCTTCTGGCCGATGCAGACGGGCCGCCGGTGCCGCCGAACCATCCGTTCCGGAAGCCGGTAGCGCAGCCAATGGCGGGTGCTCCCGAGCACCTCGACGTGCCGGTGTAACAGGCCGGTCTCCTCGCGCAACTCGCGGAACATCGCCTCTTCCGGCGTTTCTTCCGCGTTCACGCCCCCCTGGGGGAACTGCCAGGCCTCCTGACCGACCCGCTTGCCCCAGAACAGCTGTTTTTCCGCGTTGCACAGGATGATGCCTACGTTTGCGCGATACCCGTCACAATCAATCACTTGCATCAGCCAGACGCTTTTCTATTACTGGCATTGTTCCACAGCAACAGTATCGGCGGCAAAGCCCCTACCGCGCCTCCGGTGCCGGCCCGGCAAGACACCGATCCATGGGCACACGGCTGCAGCCCACAACGCCCACCGGTACACTCCAGCACGTCCCAAACCAATTCGAGAGCACCGTCATGGCCCTGGCCCTTTTCGATCTCGACAACACCCTGCTCGCCGGTGACAGCGATCACGCCTGGAACCAGTTCCTGGCAGAGGTCGGCGCCGTCCATCCAACCTGTCATGCCGAGACCAACGACCGCTTCTACCATGAGTATGTGGCCGGCACCCTCGACATCCACGAGTTCTGTCGCTTCGCGTTCAGTCCGCTGGCAGAGCACCCGCGCGCTCAGCTGGAGGACTGGCGAGAACGTTTCATCGACACCCTGATTCGGCCGATGATCGCCCCCGGTGCCGCCGGCCTGCTGGAACGACATCGCGAGGCTGGAGACGAGCTGGTCATTATCACCGCCACGAACCAGTTCGTTACCCAACCGATCGCCGACATCCTGGGGGTCGACCACCTGATCGCTACGCTGGCGGACGAGGACGAGAACGGACAGTTCACCGGCGAGCTCACCGGCGTGCCCTGCTTTCAGGAAGGCAAGATCGAGCGCCTGCGCCAGCACCTCGCGGATCATTCCGATCCCGAAGTCCACATCGCGCAGGCCAGCTTCTACAGCGACTCGCGCAACGATATCCCCCTACTGGAACAGGTCGGCCGCCCGGTGGCCGTGGATCCGGACCCCACCCTCGCGGAACATGCCCGCAACAAGGGCTGGCCGGTCATCTCGCTGCGCGACCCCGACAGCACGGCATAAGGCGACACCGGACGCTCGCGCCCTTGGCAAGGTGAGCCGATTTCACCACGAAGCACACGAAGAAAATCAAAGAAGGTTCGGGGGATCGAATTGATTGGACCGAGCGAAGGGTACAAGCCGCGCCCTCGGCCGCGTTACCTGCACACACCCCCAGAAACCATCAGCCGCCAGCCCCCAGCGAAAACGCTCAATCTTCTCCGCGTCCTCGGTGCGCTCTGTGGAGCAGACACCCTGCGCCCTTTCTTCGTGTCTTCGTGCGCTTCGTGGTGCAACCGCACTTGACCTTTACAGTGCTGATGCAGCCTGGCGCGCAAGGCGATCCGCGTTACTCAAAGACCGCCGCGATCTGCGCCAGGCGCTGGCCGGCCGGGGTATCCCCCTTGCCGGCGGCCACGACCGCATCTCGGTAGCCGGTCACCAGTTCCGGCACCACCGCCACCACCTGCTTGCGGCGCAGCCGGGCCGCGCCGGATACCGGCCAGGTGGCGCGGAAGTCGCAGTTATCCAGCGCATCGCAGACCCACAGGCTCCATTCGTGACGGGTCACGTCGATCTCGTGCTGGCGAATCACCAACCGATAGACATGCTCGGCGTTCATATCCGCCATACCCACGCCCGGCCCGACATGCTCCACCTGCAGCTCGGCAGCGATCCGGTTGATCTCCTGCTCCAGCGCGGTCAGGGCCCGGTCTACCTCCGCGTTCAACGTACCGCCGGACTTGGCGGCGGCGGCCAGGGGACGGAGGGACTCGACTTCGAACTCGTGGCTCATGCTGCGTACACTCCCGGGATTCGGAACAGGAACGCCCCGGGGTGCCGGGGCGCGCGCAACCTTAGCACGGGAGCCCCCATTCATGAATCATCCCCCGATCGCGCTGACCATTGCCGGCTCCGATCCCGGCGGTGGCGCGGGCCTGCAGGCCGACCTGACCACCTTCACCCGCCTCGGCGTCCACGGGGCCACGGCAGTGACCGCGATCACCGTGCAGGACACCCGCAACGTGGTGGACTTCACCGTGCTGCCGCCGGAGCAACTGCGCGCCCAAATCGAAGTCACCCTGGCCGACCTCAAGGTGGCGGCGATCAAGATCGGTATGCTGGGTTCGGTCGATAACGTCTCGTCGGTGTCCGCCCTGCTCGCCGCGCACCCGCATATCCCGGTGGTGCTGGACCCGGTCATGGTCGCCGGCGGCGGCGGGGCCCTAGCCACCGAGGCCGTGGTCGACGCCACCCGCGAAACCCTTCTGCCGCGCGCGACCCTGATCACCCCGAACGGCCCGGAGGCGGCCCGCCTCGCCCGCACCGAGGACGCCGCGCAATGGGGAGAACGACTGCGTCAGCTGGGCGCCCTTAACGTGCTGGTCACTGGTGGCCACGCGGGAAGCGAGGATGACCCAATCATCAACCACCTGTATCGCGAGGACGGGCACATGCGTCCCTTCGAACTGCCGCGCCAGCCAGCGGGCTACCATGGTTCCGGCTGCACCCTGGCCGCGGCGATCGCAGCGTTCCTGGCGCGTGGCCGCGACCTGGAACCCGCGGTGATCGAAGCCCAGGCGTTCATGAACGACGCAGTCGCCCGTGGCTACGCCCCGGGTCGTGGCCAGCACGTCCCCAACCGGCTGTGTCCCAATGGCGACTAAGACCCACTTCCCCCTGCGCGGGCTCTACTTCATCACCCCGGCGGTGCCCGAGGGCATGGACGCGCCCACTGCCCACCTTGGACATGCCGGTGCCGCGCTACGCGGCGGTGCATCCCTGATCCAGTTCCGCGACAAAACCCTGGTGGGCGATGAACGCGAGGCGATTGCCCGCGCACTGGTCGCCCTCGCCCACGCGCATGACGCGCGTTGCATCATCAACGACGACACCGAGCTGGCCGCCCGCGTCCAGGCCGACGGTGTTCACCTGGGGCGCGACGACCCGGACCCGGCGGCCGCGCGCCACCGCCTCGGTCCCGACGCGGTGATCGGCGTGTCCTGCTACAACGAACTGGAGCGCGCACGGGCCGCGCAGGCCGCCGGCGCCAGCTATGTCGCCTTCGGGACGATGTTCCCGTCCCCGACTAAGCCTGAGGCCGCACACGCCGGGCCGGACCTGATCCGACAGGCCCACTCCAAGCTAGCTCTACCGATCTGCGCGATCGGCGGGATCACCCCGGAAAATGCGGGCGAGGCCGTCGCCGCCGGAGCGGATCTTGTCGCGGTCATCCAGGGCGTCAGCGCCGCGCCCGATCCGGAGGCGGCCGCGCAACGGATAAGCGCGCTATTCGACTGATCCTTTGCACCCGATCGCGGCCACCGCTAAGGTTGCCGGGCTTACCAATCCCATCGATCACGAACCCAGCGAAAACAGGAACACCGTCATGCAGGAAACCGAGCGTCTGTTCGAGGCCGCCAAGCAGCACATCCCCGGGGGCGTGAACTCCCCGGTCCGCGCGTTCAAGGGCGTGGGCGGCACCCCGATCTTCATGGACCGCGCCGACGGCGCCTACATGTGGGACGCTGACGGCCAGCGCTACATCGACTACATCGGCTCCTGGGGCCCGATGGTCGCCGGCCACGCCCACCCCGAGGTGATCGAGGCGGTGCGCGAGGCCTGCAACAACGGCCTGTCCTTCGGCTGCCCGACCCGGCTGGAAAACGACATGGCCGCGAAGGTCTGCGAACTGGTGCCGTCGATGGACCTGGTGCGCATGACCAACTCGGGCTCCGAGGCGACCATGAGTGCGATCCGGCTGGCGCGCGGCTACACCGGGCGCGACCGCATCGTGAAGTTCGAGGGCAACTACCACGGCCATGGCGACTCGCTGCTGGTGAAGGCCGGCTCCGGCGCCCTGACCCTCGGCCAGCCGAGCTCCCCCGGCGTACCGAAGGAGCTGGCCGCACTGACCAGCACCCTCACCTACAACGACCCGGACGGCGTGCGCGCCTTCTTCGCCGAGAAGGGCGACGAGGTCGCCTGCATCATCGTCGAGCCGATCGCCGGCAACATGAACTGCATCCCGCCCGAAACGGGCTTTCTGGAAACCCTGCGCGAGGTCTGTGACCAGCACGGCGCGGTGCTGATCTTCGACGAGGTGATGACCGGCTTCCGCGTGTCGAAGAACTGCGCCCAGGGCTATCTCGGCGTCACCCCGGACCTGACCACGCTGGGCAAGATCATCGGCGGCGGCATGCCGGTGGGGGCCTTCGGCGGCAAGCGCGCGATCATGGAACACCTCTCGCCGCTGGGCCCGGTCTACCAGGCCGGCACCCTGTCCGGAAACCCGATCGCGATGACCGCCGGGCTCAAGACCCTGGAGATCCTGTCGCGTCCGGGCTTCCACGGCGAACTGGAGCAGCGCACGAAAAAGGTCGTCGCGGGCTTCGAGGACGCCGCGCGCGAGGCCGGGGTCGCCCTGACCACCAACCAGGTGCCGGGCATGTTCGGCCTGTTCTTCTCGGACCAGAAAGTCACCGACTTCGCCGGGGCCACCGCCTGCGACACCGCCGCCTTCGGTCGCTTCTTCCACGCGATGCTGGGCGAGGGCATCTACCTGGCCCCTAGCGCCTTCGAGGCCGGCTTCATGTCCAACGCCCACTCGGACGCGGACCTCGACGCCACCATCGAGGCCGCCCGCAAGTGCTTCAAGGCGCTCTGAGCGCGCTTTCTCCCCCCTGAACAGTGGGTCCGGCAACCCCAGCGGCTTGCCGGCCCACTGTGTCCTGACTCACGACCCGGCACCACGCACGAATGATCGACACGCTCATCCAGTCACCGTTGGCGCTGGGGCTGCTATTTGTGCTTCTGGGGCTGGTCGCCGGTATCCCGGCCGGGATGTTCGGCATTGGCGGCGGGCTGATCCTGGTGCCGGTGTTCGTCGCGATCTTCAGCCTGCTGGCCTTCGACTCGGCCAGCCTGGTGCAGCTCGCGGTCGGCTCCTCGCTGGGCGCGATCATCCCCACCGCGATCCTGTCGGCCCGCGCCCACCACCGCCGCGGCGGGGTGGACGGCACGGCCGTGCGGCGCCTGCTGCCGGGGATCATCGTCGGGGCCCTGCTCGGGGCCTGGCTGGCCACGCGCATCGACTCCGACCACCTGGGGCGCATCTTCGGCGCCTTCGAGGTCGCGATCGGCATCTGGATGCTGCTCAACGTTCAGCCGCCGAAGGCGCCCGTGCCCCGACGCAGCGTCTGGCTGGGCGGCGGCACCGTGATCGGGGCCGTCTCCGCGCTGATCGGCATCGGCGGCGGCACGCTGACCACGCCGTTCCTGGTCAGCCAGGGGCTGGAACTACGCCGGGCGATCGGCTCCGCCGCGGCCCTCGGCGTGCCGATCTCCATCGGCGCGAGCCTGGTGTTCGCCCTGCCGCAGTGGACCGATCCGGCCTACCAGGCGCCTGAGTGGGCGCTGGGCTATCTCTATCTCCCGGCCATCCTCGGCGTGGTGATCGGGACCGCCATCAGCGTGCGCGCAGGTGTCTGGCTCACTCATCACCTGCCCGTGGCCATCCTCCGCCGTGGCTTCGCCGGCGTGCTGATCCTCGCCGGCATTCTGATGCTCCTGCGCTAGCCCAAATTCCTCAGCGCTCCCCCCGTGCGAGAACGGGCGCTTGTGCCATGGCGGTAGCTAGACCTGTCTCGCAACTCGGTGTTTATACGGTGCCTTCGGTCCGACGCCTGCCATGTTGTGGCTGGTCCTGGATTGGGCTCCGTGTTTACGGTGCCTTCGGTCCACGTACTGCCTGGCGCTGACTCGCCAGCGCGCCCCGAGGTCCTTTCTTGCTTGCCCAAGAAAGGACCCAAAGAAGGGCACCCGGATTTCGCCCGGGAACCTCGCTCCAGGGCTCTCGGGCCGGCGGCGCTGAACTCGCTACGCTGCGCTTCGCTCAGACATCCAGCGCCTTCTTCCGGCCCGAGAACCCTTCCGCAAGGGGCTCCATACGGGAGGCGAAGGTCAAGACAGAAGGTATTCCTGCCCCACGAAACAACAATGGGCCCTGCCGCCTGAAAGCCCCCGGCGCCCGCTCGCGGGCGCGGCACGCCATGGCCGCAGGCCGAGCGCGCCCAAGATGTCCGAAGACCCAGCCTTCATCCATTACCACGAACCTGTGGATCGCCGTTGTCTTGACCTTGATCCCCCCGTTTTCGTCGCGCCGAGCGGAGAGGGTTTTCGCGGGAGAAGAGGCGCTGGATGTCTGAGCGGAGCCGAAGGCGTAGCGAGTTCAGCGCCGGGCAGTATGCGGACCGAAGGCACCGTAAACACGGAGCCCAATCCAGGACCAGCCACAACCAGACGGCGGGGAAAGCCCCAAAGGTCAGGCGATTAGATGGGTGGCGAGGGCGAACCACAGCGGCAGGGTGATCAGCGACAGCGCCGTGGTCAGCGTGACCGCGGCCGCGTAAAGGCCGGTATCGAGGCGGAAGCGATCGCAAAAGACCAGCCCCAGGACCATCGCCGGCATCGCCGCCTCCAGCACCGACCCGACACCGGGCACCCCCTCAAGGCCGGTCCACAGCACCAACCCCAGCGCGAAGACGGGGGCCAGGATCAACTGCACGACCGCCACGACCGCCAGCGGGCGGGCATCCCGACCCCGAAAGCGGTTGAAGACCAGCGCCAGACCCAGCGAGAACAACATCAAGGGCGCCACGCTATCGGCGAGGAATCCGAGAAAGACATCCAGCCAATCCAGCAACGGGACGCCGGCCAGATTCAGGGACACGCCCACCACCGCCGCCCAGATCGACGGGACCGCCGCCAGGCCGCGCAACGGGCTCCCGCCACCATAGAGGCGCACCGCTTCGGGATCGCCGTAGCGCCGCGCCAGGAGCACACCCAGCGTGAGTACCAGTGGCAGGCAGGCAAACAGGTCGTACTGGATTGCGACGGCGCGACCGGCCTCGCCAAACAGGCTGTCCAGCACCGGGAGCCCGAGATAGGTGGCATTGGGCCAGGCAGCCGCCAGCAACATGGCGCCGATCGCCGCCCGCTCGGCCATGCAGACCCGACAGGCGAGCAGGGTAACGCCCACCATGGCTAGCACCGTGAGGCCGGCGACCAGAGCGATACGCAGGGAATCGAGCCCCAGTGGCGCGACCCAAAGCACCTGCAGGACCAGTGCGGGTAGCAGGAGATAGTAGACCAGAGTGGTCAGGACCCGCCGGGTGGTATCGGCATCCAGACCACCGGGCTGCAGGGCCCGCCAGACCACGCCAGCGACAATCAAGGCCCCCATCTGGGTCATCACGGTCAGCATGATCGGCGTGCATCCTTTCGCGGCTGAGACAGGGTGGCGGGTTCCGTTGGGGTACGAAGGGGATATCCGTCCCGCAAGGCGTCATTCTACGAGGGTAGCCCGCACCCCACACGCAAAAACCCGGCGAGCGCGAGGCTCGACCGGGTTTGGTGGCGCAGGGAACGTCGCCCTGCGCGGGAGTGCAGCGGTGCGGGTTCGCTTACGCGGCGCCGCCGGCCTGCTCCTGTTCCTGCTGCTGGCGAGCGACATCGGCGCGGACCTGCTCCATGTCCAGCTCGCGCACCTTGCCCAGCACCTCGTCCAGCTGACCGGCAGAGAGCACGCCCGGCTGCGAGAACACGATGATCTGTTCGCGGAAGATCATCAGGGTCGGGATGGAACGAATCTGGAAGGCACCCGCGATGCCCTGCTCCTCATCCGTGTTGATCTTGGCGAAGACCACGTCGGCGTGCTTTTCCGAGGCCTCTTCGAAGGTCGGGGCGAACTGCTGGCACGGCCCGCACCAGGGGGCCCAGAAGTCCATGATGACGATGTCATTCCCGGTAATGGTGGATTCGAAGTTGTCCTGCGTGAGTTCCTGAACGGCCATGGTAGAGGCTCCGGTTAAGAATTTGATCCGAAACCTTAACAGCCCCGTCTCAGGGTTTCAGGATTTCGATGCTGCGAGCATGGCCGCTCGCAGGCGCTCCAGGCGCTCGATCGGGTCGTCTGCTTCCAGCAGTTGCTGCTTGACCTCGAGATCGATGGGGAGCAGTTCGGTCAGACGCGCCGCTACCCACGTGGAGTCGTCGAAACGGCGCTCGAGATGCGACCAGGGCGTGCCCAGCTGGTCCAGCAACCGCTCCAGAAGATCCGCCAGCGAGGCGTAATCGACCGGAAGACTCACCTCGGGATACTCCTGCAGGGGCTCCACATCGCCCAGCCACAGGCCGTCGTCGGCGCGCCGGGCATTCTCGATCACGCGGCGCCCCTCACCCTTGACCAGGATGCCCAGCAAGCCATCGGGACGTTGATCCCAGTCCACGATGACCGCCTCGGTACCCACGCCGTGGAAGCCCACGGAGGGATCGGTCTCGGACGGGGGTCCGCCGGACTCGGGTTGCGGTTCGGTGGCGACGATGACAAAGCGGCCATCGTCACGCAGGCAACGCCGGACCATGTCCAGGTAGCGAGTCTCGAAGATCCGCAGGGGCAGCAGCCCCTCGGGGAACAATACCGTGTTCAGCGGAAACAACGGCAACGTTGTCATGCATCCTCTCCCGGCATCGGTGCCGCGCCCCAGCGCGGTACCAGCGCGTGCTCGACGTCGAGGTGATCCAGCACCCGCGCCACCATGAAATCGACCAGGTCGTCGATGGACTGCGGCCGATGGTAGAACGCCGGATTCGCCGGCATCACCACCGCACCCATGCGCGCCAGGCGCAGCATATTCTCCAGGTGGATCTCGGAGAAAGGCGTCTCACGCACCACCAGCAGGAGCTTGCGGCGCTCCTTCAGGACGACGTCGGCGGCGCGCTCGATCAACCCGCGCGAGGCGCCGGTCGCGATCGCCGACACAGTTGCGGTCGTACAAGGGCACACCACCATCGCCTCCGGAACGGCCGAGCCACTGGCCACCGGCGCAGTCCACTGTTCGGCGCCATAGCAGTGGATCTGCTCGGGGGCTGCCTGATAGCGCTCGCTGAAGTAGCGCGCGATCTCCACCGGGCGTCCTGGCACTTCGAGATCGGTCTCCAGACCCAGCACCACTTGGGCCGGCTTCGACAGCATCAAGTGCACCTGGACCCCGGCCTCGACCAAACACTGCAACAGACGCAGGCCATAGGGCGCACCGGAGGCCCCGGTCAGGGCCAGAGAGATGCTGCGCGGGCGTTCGTTCATACGGGGGTTCCCTGCAGGGCATCAATCAGGCGCACATGCAACCCATCGAAGCCTCCGTTGCTCATGATCACCAGCGTATCGCCGGAGCGCACCGTGGCAAGAATCCCTTGCAACAGGGACTCGATATCGTGCGCCACAACCAGGTCTTCACCCAGTTGCTGCTGCAAGACATCAGTCGACCAGTCGATCTCGGGGGCATGGTAAAGGTGCACGGCATCGGCCTGGGCCAGAGCCGCGCCCAGCGCATCGGCATGCACCCCCATACGCATGGTGTTGGAACGCGGCTCCAGGATCGCCACCAGGCGGCCACCGGGTACGACCTGGCCGCGCAGCCCCTCCAGCGTCAGACGGATCGCGGTGGGGTGATGGGCGAAGTCGTCGATCACCCGGACACCATCGATCTCGGCGCGCAGCTCCTGGCGTCGACGCACACCCAGAAAGCCGGGCAGCGCCGCAATCCCGGTCGTCAGCGGTACACCGGCGTGACGCGCCGCGGCCAGCGCGGCCAGGGCATTCGACAGGTTGTGCTGCCCGGTCAACGACCAGTCCACCCGGCTCTGCACCACGCCATCGGCCAGGACCTCAAAGGCCGAGGCCTCGGGGTTCAGGGCGCGCGCGGCCAGCGCGGTGGGTGCGCCGGGATCCGGATCGGTACTCAGACGCTCCACCGGCGTCCAGCAGCCCATCTCCAACACTCGCTCCAGCGCCGCGTCGGCGGATGGCATCAGAATGCGCCCCTGCCCTGGCACCGTGCGCACCAAGTGGTGAAACTGACGCTCGATAGCGGCCAGGTCGGGGTAGATGTCGGCATGGTCAAACTCGAGATTGTTCAGAACCAGGGTGCGCGGTCGGTAGTGCACGAACTTGGCGCGCTTGTCGAAAAAAGCACTGTCGTACTCGTCAGCCTCGATCACAATGAACGGGCTCTCGCCCAGGCGTGCGCTAACCCCGAAATTGCCCGGCACGCCACCGATCAGGAAGCCGGGACTCATCCCCGCGTACTCCAGGATCCAGGCGAGCAGGCTGGCGGTGGTGGTCTTGCCGTGGGTACCAGCGACGGCCAGGACCCAGCGATCGCGGAGGATGTGTTCGGCCAGCCACTGCGGGCCCGAGGTGTAGTCCAGCCCGCGATCCAGCACCGCTTCGACAATCGGCATGCCGCGACGCATCACGTTGCCGACCACGACCGGACCCAGCTCTGGCAGCGTCTCCGGGTCGTGCCCTTCATGATAGGGAATCCCCGCCTGCTCGAGCTGATCGCTCATGGGCGGGTACAGCTTCTGATCGGAGCCGGTGACCGCGTAACCTTGCGCCCGTGCCAGTTGGGCAAGACCGCCCATGAAGGTGCCGCCGATACCGAGAACATGCAAGTGCCGGCTGCTCACTGAAACAGTCCAATCGCGGTCTGGGTCAGCACGCTGGAGACCACCACGTAGCCCAGCGCAAGCAGCATCCCGACCAAGCGCAGGCCGAGCCCCAGCGCCTGCTGCAGAATGTGACCGAACACCAGCAACAGCCAGGCGAGCAGGGTCAGCATCCCCAGTACGACGCCGGTCGCGATGTCCTCGGGCTCCCGCCCAGGATCCGGGCCGCCCATGAACAGCATCAACAACGCCATCAACAGGCCCAGAATCGCCCCGGTCCCGGCCATCGCGGTAAAGGTCTGGCGCAGACGATCGGGCACGCCCCGGATGGTCAGCACGATGGCAACAAAAGCGTACAGGACCGCCAGGTCCATCACGTTCAGCGCGAGGGCCTGGCCAAAGCCATACAGGGGTATCCCGACCACCATGCCGGCAATCAGGGCAATGCCGACCCAGAAGATCAGCGTCCCGCTATCCGCCGGAAGGTCCTGCGGGCCGGCGCGCAGTCGCAAGATGTTGAATATCGTGAAGACGCCGCTCAAAGCCCTCCCTCCTCGGCCTCCATCGCCTCCAGGGCCTCGAGTTCCTCCAGCTCGTCCAGCATGGCATCGGCCTCTTCGTCCGACATGCCATCGCGCACGAGGAAGTCGCGGCGCTGCAGGTAGCCCTGGCGCATCGCGATGTAGGGGTCATCGGAAAGCTGAGCCAACATGCGCTCGGTGGGGATCAGACCGGCCCGCATGTCGATCACATCCAGCGCGATCAGGCCGGCCCACCAGCCCGAGTGATCGTCGCGCAAATTGGTGTGGTATAGCGGACTCACGTACCCGTCCACCAAGCGAGCGGGCGCATCACGGGCCGTGCTCGGACCCAGGAACGGGAGCTGGAGGTAGGGCCCACGGGCAACACCCCAGGCCCCCAGGGTCTGCCCGAAGTCCTCGTTGTTCTTGTCGAGGCCCATCGGCGAGGCGACATCAATCAACCCGAACACCCCGAAAGTGGTGTTGAAAAGCAGGCGACCGGTGTCGGACGCCGCGTTCTCCAGATTACCCTGCAGCAGGTTGTTGAACAGCACCACCACGTCATTCAGGTTGGAGAAGAAATTCCCGACCCCGGTCTGCACCGGCTGCGGCAAACGCTGGTACTGCACGGCGGCGGGGCGCAACAAGGACTCGTCAAAATCCTGATTGAACTCAAAAACCGCTCGGTTGTAGGACTCCCATGGGTCGTCGGGATGACGGTCCTCGCTGGGTACTGTCGCACAGCCGGTCAGGCCCAGGACCACCAGGGCCGGAAGGCCCATTCGCAAGCGGGAGACAACAGACATGTGATTCCTTTTTCTGAGCGGGTCACCGGGCGGCCAGGACGGCGGCATGCCAGGTGGTGGAACCGTGATCCTGGAGGGGCGTGTCTTGGTCAAACCCCAGGTATGGCGTGAATGTCCGCCTTGCGGGCGACCGTCACCTGGCCGCGCCCCTGGTCCTTGGCCTGATAACAGGCGCGATCCGCCGCGACGAAGGCCTCGTCCACACCCGGCACATCCGGCCCCAATTCGACCACGCCAACCGAAGCCCCAATGGTGACGTCCCGCGCTTCGACCTGCAACGGGCGGTCGGCCAAGGCCGAGCAGATGCGCTGCCCCAGTATGCGTGAATACTCGGCGTTGGTGTCGCGGGCGATAATGGCAAACTCGTCGCCCCCGATCCGTGCCACGGCATCGTGATTGCGGGTCAGGTCGTGCAGGACACGCGCCACCTGTCGCAACAATTCATCACCCACGCGGTGACCATGACGATCGTTGACGTCCTTGAAGTAATCCAGATCCACCAGCAGAAGACTGGCAACGACGTGGTTTTCTCGGGCGGCATGCAGGCCGATCTCCAGTTCACGCTCGAAGGCCCGTCGATTCAATAACCCGGTCAGACTGTCATGACTAGCCTCGTGCACCAGTCGGTCCACCAGCCGGCGCTCTTCGGAGACATCGGTCAGGACCAGCAGGGTACGCACCGAACTCCCGGCCACCGGATCCAGCGCCGTGCGCGCGATCCGCACGATCAGTTCGTGGCCGTCACGGCGGACCAATCGGGCATCAGAGCGATCACCAAGGGCCTGGTTCAGCCTTTCACCCCGGGCCCGCTCCGGTAGCAGGGGGCGCCCGGTGCCCAGCTCGCGCAGGTCGAGAAGTTGATCGAGTGAACAGCCCAAGACCTGGTCCCGGCTGAGACCAGTCAGTTCACGAGCCGCAGGGTTCATATAGGAGATCCCGCCATGCGCGTCCAGAGTGATCACGGCATCGGGCATCGCATCCATACTGCGTTCAAGATTGCGGCCGGATCGGCGCATCCGGGCATGCACGCGGGAGACATACAACAGCGCAAAAAACGCAAGAACCGCCAGCCCCGAAGCCAGCCAGACGAGGTTGCTGCGCAGCCATTCCAGTGCGTTGAACGGTTGCGGGGCATACAACCCGACACCCAGCTCGAACATCAGGCCATGGACATCCTCGTAGGAACGCGGCGCCGACCAACCGGTGATCTCCGCTGCCTGGCTGGCCTGGTGTTCGGCATCCAGCGCCAACGTAGCCTGCAGGATCGAGTGCGCCAGCGAGGCATCCAGGTCACCTCGCATCGCCAGCGGCCATTCGGGATACAACCGCGTACTGGAACGATGGTCGAACGCGGGGAAGGCGCGCTCGCCGACCACCCGGACCTGTTCCAGCCGCGGATCGTCACGAGCCTCCATCTCCTCGAGAATTCCGGTACGGAAGGTCGCCGCATCTACCTCGCCGCGCAGCACCCAATCAAGGCCGCGCCCAACCGGGAATCCGGTGAACACAATGGACGCCAGGTCGCGTTCGACATCCAGCCCAGCCGCCTGCAGTTCGCGCCAGGTCATCCACCAGCCGCCAAAGGCATCCGG
Organism: Thioalkalivibrio sp. ALJ1; assembly: GCF_000745395.1. NCBI lineage: Bacteria > Pseudomonadati > Pseudomonadota > Gammaproteobacteria > Chromatiales > Ectothiorhodospiraceae > Thioalkalivibrio > Thioalkalivibrio sp. ALJ1. The sequence continues at coordinate 411,212 of NZ_KN050684.1, forward strand.
GTGGACAGCGGACAGACGTTGGCCACGCAGATCCTCCAGATCCACCAGGTCCTCGCGGTCGGCGCGTGCGATCACGACCGCCCCGAAGCGATCCTCGTCACGCCCCATCTGCCGCGGCTGCATAGTCGCAATCCGCGAGATCCCGTGACGCTGCTCCAGCATCACGTAGGAACCGCTGTTGGTCAGGATCAGGTCAAACCGGTCGGCGGCCACAGCGGCCTGCAGTTCGTCGTTATCCACCGGCTCCAGTTCGAAGCGGGCACCCTCGATCTGCTCACTCAGATACTCGACAAAGGGCGTCCAGTTCTGGCGCGCCACGTCATCGCCACGATGTGCCAGCACGCCCAGAATGAGCCGCTGCTCATCGGCTTGCGGCTCGTCGGCCAACAACGGCGACGCCGAAGTCAGTCCGATCAAGGTCAGCAACAGAGTCAGGCCACCGAACATCCATCGCGGAAGGCGCCGAGCCTCTGGCGCCCTGAACGATGGACGTCTGCGGCCGCACTCCTTCATGTCATGTGGGCTTCCGATTACGACTCGCGGCGATACGCAGACGCAGGGCGTTCAGCCGAATGAAGCCCTCGGCGTCTTTCTGGTCATAGGCGCCGGCATCATCTTCGAAGGTCGCGATGGCGTCGTCAAACAGGGTGTCCTCGGAACGCCGGCCCGCCACGATCACGTTGCCCTTGTACAGACGCAGGCGCACCTCGCCGTTGACCACGGTCTGGGTATCGTCGATTGCGACCTGCAACATGCGCCGCTCCGGGCTCCACCAGTAGCCGTTGTAGATGATGCTGGCGTAACGCGGCATCAGCTCGTCCTTCAGGTGCGCCGCCTCGCGATCCAGGGTGATGGATTCCAGCGCGCGACGGGCTCGCAACAGGATGGTGCCGCCCGGGGTCTCGTAGCAGCCACGGGATTTCATGCCGACATAGCGGTTCTCGACGATGTCCAGACGACCAACGCCGTGAGCACCACCTCGCTCGTTGAGCTTCGCGAGCAGATCGGCCGCGCTCATACGCTCACCGTTGATCGAGACCGGGTCGCCCTTCTCGAAACCGATGGTCAGGGTCTCGGACTCCTCCGGCGCAGCTTCGGGCGAGACCGACCAACGCCACATGTCCTCCTCGGCCTCGGTCCACGGGTCCTCCAGCGGGCCGCCCTCATAGGAGATGTGCAGAAGATTCGCATCCATCGAATACGGCGACTTCGTGCCCTGCTTTTTGTAGTCCACCGGGATGTTGTGTTGCTCGGCGTAGGCCATCAGGCGCTCGCGCGAATTCAGGTCCCACTCGCGCCAGGGGGCAATCACCTGAATACCGGGCTTGAGCGCATAGGCGCCCAGCTCGAAGCGCACCTGATCATTGCCCTTGCCGGTGGCACCGTGGGCGATGGCATCAGCCCCGGTCTCTTCGGCGATCTCCACCAGGCGACGCGCGATCAGCGGGCGGGCGATGGAAGTACCCAGCAGGTACTCGCCCTCGTATATCGTGTTGGCCCGAAACATCGGGAATACATAGTCGCGCACGAAGACTTCGCGCAGGTCCTCGATATAGATCTGCTTTACGCCCAGGGCCTCGGCCTTGGCACGGGCCGGTTCGACTTCCTCGCCCTGACCGAGATCGGCGGTAAAGGTGATGACCTCGCAGCCATAGGTATCTTCCAGCCATTTAAGAATGACCGAAGTATCCAGGCCACCGGAGTAGGCGAGGACGACGCGTTTGATCGAGGAGCTCATAAGAATGCCAGTCCTTGTCTTAACATGAAGATATAGTCGTTATTGCGACTTCCGTCATTACCACGCCGGGGTCTCGGAGGGTCCGGGCGGGATGGGAACTGGGCCTGCAGGCGGTTCAGCCCGAAGGTCCGAAACCGCCTCGGCCGGGGCTTCGTCTGCCTCCCGATCGCCATTCAGCCACCAGATATCGCTTCGACGCGAAGCCGCTCGAGCACCCTCGGCGGCCGGGTCAACGCCCGGTGCCTCAATCTCGATCTGTTCGGCCGCAACCCCTGCCTCCACCAAGGCCTCCCGGACCACTCGGGCACGATCACGGCTCAGGGCCTCGTTGATCCCTAGCGGGCCTTCCGCATCGGTCCAGCCCACGACTCGAACCCGTGGGGCCGCAACGCTGGCCAGGGCCTGAACCGCCGCCTCCAGGGTCTCCCTCGCCTCGCGATCAAGCCGGTGGAGGCCGGTATCGAAATAGACGCTCCAGCGCTCCAGGGCCCCCGCCTCCGGGGCGGCGGCGGGCCGAGTATGACTGCCGTAGCAAGCACGGAAGTCCTGTGCACGAAGCGCAAAGCGAATCCCCCGGAAATGCACCCAATCATCACCATCCGGGAAATCGATATGAATATCGTGACCCGCCAACAGACGCGCCTTCAGGGGCTGAACCAGGGACTGCGGGACACGAAAGATCCGGTCGTCGCGGGCCTCTAGCTGCAGGTCCAGCGGCGCCATTGAGGCGGGTCGCAACCACTCCGGTGCACCGGTGCGCAGCCGTGGCGAATGCCCCTCGGGCATGGGGTACGGCGCCTCCCAGTAGGCCCCAGTCACCAGTCCTGGCCGGGTCTCGAAACCGAGCGTCCCGCCATGGCGGACCGACTGCTCGATACGACAGATGTCGTCGTCCTCGGTCAGCTGCCAGGTGCTGCGCTCCAGCGGCTCGCTGTACGGCGCGGCACCGGCCGTGACGATGCCAGCCCCCAGAAGCACGCCGGGGAGCATGAGACGCAGCCACTGGCGCAGGCCGGTCATGAAGCGCTAGCGCTTCTTCGGCGGCAGGATGTCGGTAATCGACCCGTGCGCAACCTCGGCGGCAAAGGCCACGGTCTCGCTGAGCGTCGGATGCGGGTGCACGGTCAGGCCGATGTCTTCCATCTCGGCGCCCATCTCCAGCGCCAGCATGGCCTCGCCGATCAAATCGCCGGCGGACGGGCCCACAATGCCGGCCCCGATCACGCGACCGTCGGCGTCGAACAGCAGCTTGGTCATGCCGTCCTCGGCACCCAGCGCGATTGCGCGGCCGGAGGCGGCCCAGGGGAACACGCCCTTGGTGTATTCGATGCCATCGGCCTTGGCCTGCTCTTCGGTCACGCCCATCCAGGCCACCTCGGGATGGGTATAGGCCACCGACGGGATCGCGCGCGCGTCGAAGTGCACCTTGTGCCCAGCGATAACCTCGGCCGCGACCTTGCCCTCGTGGGTGGCCTTGTGCGCCAGCATCGGCTGGCCGATCACGTCGCCGATGGCGAAGATGTGCTCGACGTTGGTGCGCTGCTGGCTGTCGACCTCGATGAAGCCGCGCTCGGTCACCTGCACGCCCGCCGCTTCGGCCTTGATCTTGGCGCCGTTCGGGCTGCGCCCCACGGCGACCAGCACGCGGTCGAAAGTATCCTCTTCCGGCAGGCCCTTGGCCTCGCCCTCGAACTGGCAGACGATCCCGGCCTTGGTGGCCTTCGCCTCGGACACCTTGCTCTTGAGGAAAATATTCTCGAAGCGCTTTTTCGCACGCTTCTCGAACGGGCGCACGATGTCGCGATCCGCGCCCGGCATCAGGGTGTCGGACAGCTCGACCACCGTGACTTTGCTGCCCAGGGCCTCGTACACGCAGGCCATCTCCAGCCCAATGATGCCGCCGCCGACCACCAGCATGCGCTCGGGGATCTCCGCGAGATCCAGGGCGTCGGTGGAGTCCATCACCCGTTCGTCGTCCCAGGGGAAGCCGGGCAGCTTGATCGCCTGCGAACCAACCGCGAGGATCGCGTGCTCGAAGCCGATCACCTCGCGGCCCTCGTCCCCTTCGACGGCAATGCTGTTGGCACCGACGAACTCGCCCACACCCTGTACTACGCGTACCTTGCGCTGCTTGCACAGCTGCTTGAGCCCGCCGGTCAGTTTCTTGACCGCGTTGCCCTTGTAGCCACGCAGCCCGTCTAGATCGATCTCCGGCTCGCCGAACTTGATGCCCAGAGCAGCAAACCGCTCGGCCTCGTGCAGCACCTCGCCGGCGTGCAGCAATGCCTTGGACGGGATGCAACCGACGTTCAGGCAGACCCCACCGATCTGCGGGTAACGCTCGACCATCACCACATCCAGACCGAGGTCGGCCGCGCGGAACGCCGCGGTGTAACCACCGGGGCCGGAACCCAGCACCAGCACCTGGCACTGGCTGTCGGTATTCGGATCGGCGGCGGCCTTGGGCGCCACCTTGTTCGACTCGCTCGCGGCGCCCGATTCCGCCTTGGCGGACTCGGCCTTCTCGCCGCCGGCTGCGGGGGCGTCCTCGCTTCCGCCAGCGGCCTCGCCACTGGCCTCGAGATCGAGGAGCTTGCTGCCCTGGGAGACCTTGTCGCCGACCTTCACATGCAGCTTCTTCACCGTACCGGCCTCGGGGGCGGGCACGTCAATGGTCGCCTTGTCGGACTCCAGCGTGATCAACGGGTCTTCCGGCGCGATCTCGCTACCCGGCTGTACCAGGACCTCGATGATCTCGACGTCCTTGAAATCCCCGATATCCGGGACCTCGATGGTCTTGGTCTGGCTCATGACAAAGCTCCGGTCGTTACAGCAGCATGCGGCGCATGTCGGACAGCAATGCGCTCAGCGTGGTGGCAAAACGGGCGCCCAGCGCGCCATCGATCACTCGGTGATCGTAGGACAGCGCCAGCGGCAGGATCAGGCGCGGCTCGAAATCCTTGCCATTCCACACCGGCTTCATGCTTGAGCGCGACACACCCAGGATCGCGACCTCGGGGGCGTTCACGATAGGGGTGAACTGGGTGCCACCGATGCCGCCGAGGCTGGAGATGGTCAGGCAGCCGCCCTGCATGTCCGCGGGCTTGAGCTTCTTGTCGCGGGCGCGCTGGGACAGGTCCATCAGCTCGGCCGCGATGTCGACCAGGCTCTTGCGATCGACGTCGCGCACCACCGGGACAACCAGGCCGTCCGGCGTGTCCACCGCGATGCCGAGGTTGTAGTACTGCTTCAGGATCAGGTTCTCGCCGGTCGCGTCCAGCGAGGCATTAAAGCGCGGGTACTGCTTGAGCGCGGAGACCACAGCCTTCATCAGGAACGGCAGGAAGGTGACCTTCACGCCCTTCTTCTCGTACTCGGCCTTCAGCGACTTGCGGAAGTCCTCGAGCTCGGTGATGTCGGCCTCGTCGAACTGGGTCACGTGCGGGACGGTGACCCAATTGCGATGCAGGTTCTTGCCGGTGAGCTTGTTGATCTTCGACAGCGCCTGGGTCTCGATCGGGCCGAACTCGGAGAAGTCGATCTCCGGCATCGGCTCGACACCCAGGCCGCCGCCAGCGCCCTGGCTCAGCGCGCGCTTGACGAAGCCCTGCACGTCCTCGCGCAGGATGCGGCCCTTGCGCCCGGAGCCCTCGACCTTGGTCAGGTCGACACCCAGCTCACGCGCAAACCGGCGCACCACCGGCGAGGCATGGGCCTTGCGGAAGGCCGATTCGTCGCGGATGTGCTCGGTGGGGGACGGGCGCGGTCCGTCAGCCCGGTCGGCGGCCTTGGCAGCCACGGATTTCGGTGGTGCGGCCTTCTCGGACTTGTCCGCTGCGGCCTTCTCGGCCGCTGGCTGCTTAGCGGAGGCCTCGTCCTTCGAGGCTTCTTCCTTCTTCGCGGAATCGGCCTCGGCCGCGCCCTCCTCGGCGGGTTCCAGCTCCAGGATCGGATCGCCCTGGTTGACCCGATCGCCCGCTTTCACTTTCAGCGCCTTCACGGTGCCGCCCTGGGGCGCCGGGATCTCGATGGAGGCCTTGTCGGACTCCAGCGTAATCAGCGGATCCTCGGGGGCCACGCTGTCACCGGGGTTCACGATGACCTCAATGATCTCAACGTCCTTGAAGTCGCCGATATCCGGGACGTGCACAGTAGTCGTGTTGCTCATGTCTGCTCCTGCCTCGGGTCCGACGGCCTCAAGCCTTCAGCGGATTGGGCCGTTCGACGTCGATCTTGTACTTCTTGATCGCGTCGGAGACGGTCTTGATCTCAACGGTCCCGGCATCGGCCAGGGCCTTCAGCGCCGCAACCGCGATGTGGTAGCGATCCACCTCGAAGTGACGGCGCAGCGCGGCCCGGGTATCCGATCGGCTAAAGCCATCCGTCCCCAGCACGCGGTAATCTGCCGGCACCCAGGCGCGGATCTGGTCCGCGTAGGCCTGCACATAGTCCGTGGCGGCAATGACCGGGTCCTCCGAGCCACCCAGGCACTCTTCCACCCAAGCCTTGCGCGGCTTGGCTTCGGGGTTCAACCGTGCATGACGATCGACATCGCGGCCATCGCGTGCCAGCTCGTTGAAGCTGGTCGCACTCCAGACCTCCGCGGCCACGCCAAAGTCCTTGTCCAGAAGTTCGGCGGCGGCAATAGCCTCGCGGAGGATGGTCCCGGAGCCCAGCAGGCGCACCTTCTTTTTCTTGCGCCCACCCGCCTGCAGCCGGTACAGGCCACGACGGATGCCTTCCTCGGCACCCTTCGGCATGGCCGGCTGCGGGTAGTTCTCGTTCATCACGGTGATGTAGTAGAAGACGCTTTCCTGCTCCGCGTACATGCGGCGCATGCCGTCCTGCACGATCACCGCCAATTCATAGGCGAAGGTCGGGTCGTAGGCGATGCAGTTGGGGACGTTGGCCGCCATCATCAGGCTATGACCGTCATCATGCTGCAGGCCTTCACCGGCCAGCGTGGTGCGCCCGGCGGTCGCACCCATCAGGAAGCCGCGGGCGCGCATGTCGCCGGCGGCCCAGATCAGGTCGCCAATGCGCTGGAAGCCGAACATTGAATAGAAGATGTAGAACGGCACCATCGCCACGCCATGGGTGGAGTAGGACGTGGCCGCCGCGATCCAGGAGGACATGGAGCCGGCCTCGTTGATCCCCTCTTCCAGGATCTGGCCCTTCTTGTCCTCCTTGTAATACATCACCTGATCCTTGTCCTGCGGCTCGTAGAGCTGGCCGACCGAGGAGTAGATCCCCAGCTGGCGGAACAGCCCTTCCATGCCGAAGGTACGCGCCTCGTCGGGCACGATCGGGACGATGTTCTTGCCGATCTTCTTGTCGCGCGCGAGCAGCGTCAGCAGGCGAACGAAAGCCATGGTGGTGGACATCTCGCGCTCGCCGGAGGCCTCCAGCAGACCGTTGAAGGCGTCCAGCCCGGGGATCTCGAGTGGTGTCGCCAGCGGGCGGCGCACGGGCAGGTGACCGCCCAGGTCGTTGCGCCGCGCGTTCATGTACTTCATCTCTTCCGAATCGGGATCCGGCTTGATGTATTCGGCCTTCTCCACCTGCTCGTCGGAAAGCGGGATGTTGAAGCGGTCGCGGAACTGCCTCATGTCCTCCGCGTCCATCTTCTTCTGGCTGTGGGTCCGGTTCTGGGCCTCGCCCGCCGCGCCCATGCCGTAGCCCTTCACGGTGTGCGCGAGGATCACGGTCGGCTGACCCTTGTGCTCGGCCGCCGCCTTGTAGGCCGCGTACACCTTGACCGGGTCATGACCGCCGCGATTCAGACGCCAGATGTCCTCGTCGGACATGTTGGCGACCATGCGCTTGAGTTCGGGATACTTGCCAAAGAAGTGTTCGCGCACATAGGCACCGTCGCGCGACTTGTAGTTTTGGTAGTCGCCGTCGACCGCTTCCATCATGCGTTTCTGCAGCAGACCGTCGGTATCCCTGGCCAGCAGCGGATCCCAGTAACGACCCCACAGGACCTTGACCACGTTCCAGCCGGCGCCGCGGAAGATCGCCTCCAGCTCCTGGATGATCTTGCCATTGCCGCGCACCGGGCCATCCAGGCGCTGCAGGTTGCAGTTCACCACCCAGGTCAGGTTGTCAAGCTTCTCGCGCGAGGCCAGGGTGATCGCACCCAGGGTCTCCGGCTCGTCCACCTCACCGTCGCCGACAAAGCTCCACACGCGGCGGTTCTCGGTCTGCGCCAGGCCCCGATCCTGCAGATAGCGCATGAAGCGCGCCTGGTAGATGCTCATGATCGGCCCGAGCCCCATGGACACGGTCGGGAACTGCCAGAAGTCCGGCATCAGCCATGGGTGCGGGTAGGAGGACAGGCCCTTGCCGTCCACCTCGCGACGGAAGTGGTCCAGCTGTTCCTCGGTCAGGCGGCCTTCCATGAACGCGCGGGCATAGATGCCGGGCGAGGAATGCCCTTGGGCAAAAAGCAGGTCGCCGCCGTGGTCATGCGCAGGGGCATGCCAGAAGTGGTTGAAGCCCACGTCGTACAAAGTCGCGGCCGAGGCGAAGGTCGCGATGTGTCCGCCCAGCTCGGAAGACGCTCGATTGGCCTTGACCACCATCGCCATCGCGTTCCAGCGAATATAGGAGCGGATGCGATGTTCCACCGCACTGTCACCCGGATATTCCGGCTCCAGGTGCGTGGGAATCGTATTCACGTAGGCGGTGTTGGCGGAATACGGGAGATAGGCCCCGCTGCGGCGCGCCTTGTCGACCAGTCGCTCAAGGAGGGCGTGGGCCCGTTCCGGGCCATCCGCCTCCAGCACGGAAGCCAGGGCGTCAATCCACTCCTGAGTCTCCTGCGGATCGATATCGTGTTCGGTCGCGTTCGGGTCCATGCTCTACCCCTGAAAACGGGTTGGGAATCGGATTGCCACTACGAGGCCATGCCACCGGGCCTTCGGGCATTTGCTACCATGCGCCGGTGTCGGGCGGGCATAAAAGGCGCAAGTATCCCGACTGCGCCGCCAATAGGTCAAGCGAAAGCCCCTTATGGCGCCGAACGTCGGTAAAATATGCGGCAAAATCCGCAAACACCCGGAAAGCTGGCCCGCTCGTTCGCCGCGACCGAAAAACCCGCGAAACACCCCTCATCGAGACCGAGCAAAACCATGGCCGAACCCGTCCAGTTGGACCCGCAGCACCGCCCGATGGCGAACCGTTTCCGCGGCTTTTTGCCCGTCGTGGTGGACGTGGAAACCGGGGGCTTCGACTGCCACCGCCATGCGCTCCTGCAAGTAGCCGCCGTATTCTTGCGTCGCGACGAACAGGACCACCTGGTGCGCGACCGCACCGTCAGCCTGCATGTGCGCCCCTACGAAGGCTCGGAGATGGACCCGAAGTCGCTGGAGGTGAATGGCATCGACCCGTATCACCCGCTACGGGCGGCCTGGCCCGAAGATCAGGCGATGGGCAAGCTGTTCAGCGAAGTCCGCCGCGAAGTGAAGGTGAACCACTGCAAGCGCGCGATCCTGGTCGGGCACAATGCCCACTTCGATCTCGGCTTTGTGCATACCGCCGCCGAGCGCTGCGGGATCAAACGCAACCCCTTCCACCCGTTCAGCAGCCTGGACACGGTGTCGCTGTCCGCACTCGCGTTTGGTCAGACCGTGCTGGCACGGGCGGCTGATGCAGCGGGACTCGGCTGGGACACCGAATCCGCCCACAGCGCTGCCTTCGATGCAGAAAAGACGGCGGATATCTTCTGCCAGATCGCCAACCGCTGGCAGGACGGCATCGGAGTGCCGCAACCGGCGCTGCGCCTGCCCGAGCCGGAAGAGCTACCGCCCGGGAGCTGACCGCGACTCGGGGCAACATCACGCAGATCGCCACGGCCCCGGACGGGGCCTCGCGATGACACAACTGCAACCCCGTCATTGCGAACCTCGCAGGGGTGAAGCAATCTCCCGGCGCGGGCACGAAGCGGGATCAGGTGGTCACGTTAGGAGATCGCCACGGCCCCAGACGGGGCTCGCGATGACGATGCTGAGGTGTGCCGCAGCCGAGCAGCTGCGGCACGACGTTTCTTAGCTCGCGGCGCGCTTGGCGTGGGCAGCGTCAACCATCTTCTTCAGTTCGCCGTTCTCGAACATCTCCAGCGTGATGTCGCAACCACCGACCAGCTCACCGTCGATATAGACCTGCGGGAAGGTCGGCCAGTCGGCAAACCGGGGCAGATTCTGCATCACTTCCTGGTCGGCGATCACGTTCACATAGCCGAACTCCTGTTCACAACGCTTGAGCGCCTCGACCGCACGGCTGGAGAAGCCGCACATGGGGAACTGCGGCGTGCCTTTCATGAAAATCACCACCGGATTGTCTTCCACCTGCTGGCGAATCCGATCCATTACATCCATTACTGTACTCCCAAAATTTGGTGCCAAGATTGGTGCCCGATCACCCGAAAGCGGTCGAGGCGAGTGACCTAGTGTGACGCTCAGACATTGAAGCGGAAATGTACCACGTCACCCTCTTTCAACAAGTATTCCTTGCCTTCGAGGCGCCATTTCCCCGCGTCCTTTGCGCCCTGTTCGCCGTTGTGCTCGACGAAGTCCTCATATCCGACGACCTCGGCGCGGATGAAACCGCGCTCGAAATCCGTGTGGATCACGCCCGCTCCTTGCGGCGCGGTGGAGCCCTGGCGCACGGTCCAGGCCCGCACTTCCTTCTCGCCGGCGGTGAAGAAGGTCTGCAGTTCAAGCAGGCGATAGGCGGTACGGATCACACGGTCCAGGCCCGGCTCAGCCAGCCCCAGATCGGCGATGAACTCCGCCCGCTCGTCCGGATCGAGCACGGCGATTTCGGCCTCAATGGCGGCACAGACACTCACCACTTCGGCGCCCTCCTCGGCCGCCTTCGCCTGCACCACTTCGACCATCGCATTACCGTCGACCAGAGAGGCCTCGTCCACGTTGGCGATGTACATCATCGGCTTGATCGTCAACAAATGCAGGTCATACAGCAACCGCCGCTCGTCCTCGTCGAGATCCTGGGCCCGCGCGGGAATCCCCTGATCGAGGCCTGCCGCCACTTTCTCGGCAGCCTTCAGCTGGGCGATGGCCGTTTTGTCCTGCGACTTGGCCGCACGCGCCAGACGATTGAGCGCCTTGTTGGCGGTTTCCAGATCCGCCAGCATCAGTTCGGTGCTGATGGTCTCGATATCGGAGATCGGATCCACCTTGCCGGCGACGTGCACGATGTCGTCGTCCTCGAAACAACGCACCACCTGAGCGATCGCATCGGTCTCGCGGATGTGCGCGAGGAACTGGTTGCCCAGCCCCTCGCCCTGCGCGGCCCCGGCCACCAGCCCGGCGATATCCACGAACTCGACCGTGGTGGGAAGTGTGCGCTGCGGTTTCACGATCTCGGTCAGCCGCGTCAACCGCGGGTCCGGTACCTCCACCACCCCCACGTTCGGATCGATGGTGCAGAAGGGGTAGTTCTCCGCGGCGATCTCCGCACGCGTGAGGGCATTGAACAGGGTGGACTTGCCGACGTTCGGCAGACCCACGATCCCGCATTTAAGACTCATCGGGTTTCCTCGGAATTCGTGGCCGGCTTCGAGTTGCCGCCATGCAGATTGCGTACCGCCTCATCCCAGCGCCCAGCCACCAGCGCCGGGACCTGGTCCAGGGCCGTGTCGATGGCCTCCTCGATCGCCCGCGACTCGTCCCGCCCGGGGCGGTCAAGCACAAAGGGTACGACGTCGTCGCGATGCCCCGGGTGACCGATCCCAAGCCGCAGTCGGGCATAGTTCGGCCCGCCCATGTGGCGATGCAGGTCGCGCAGACCGTTATGGCCACCATGCCCCCCACCCAACTTCAGACGTGCCACGCCAGGATCTAGATCCAGTTCGTCATGGACCACCAGGATGGCCTCCGGAGGGATGCGATAGAAATCGGCGCACTTGCGCACCGGAAGACCACTCTTGTTCATGAAACTCATAGGCTTGAGCAGCCAGACATCATCACCCCCCGGCAGGGTCAACCGCGCCGCTTCTCCATCAAAGCGGGTCTCGGAACGGAACGCCACGCCATACCGTCGGGCCAGGGCATCCACAAACCAGAAGCCCGCGTTATGCCGGGTCTCGGCGTAACGCGGGCCTGGATTGCCCAGCCCGACCAGCAGGCGGATCGGCTCGGGTCGGATCGACATCGGTCAGGCGGAAAGCCGCAAGGCTTACTCCTTGCCCTCGGACTCCGAATCGTCGTCGCCGGAGGCCTCTTCGCCATCGGCGGCTTCCTCACCACCTTCAGATTCCGCGGCCTCGGCTTCGGCTTCTTCGCCTTCTTCCTCGTCGGCCTTGGCAGCACGCGGCAGTACCACGCTGACCACAGCGTAGTCGTAGTCCTCGCCATGCATCAGGGCCACGCTCTGCACACCTTCCGGCAGCTTCAGCTCGGAGACGTGCAGGGTGTCGCCGACATCCATTTCGAGCACGTCGATATCGAGGGACTCGGGCAGATCACCCGGCAGACACTCGACCTCAAGCTCGTTGATCATCCGGCTCACCATGCCACCGCTCAGCTTCACACCCTTGCACTCTTCCTCGTTGTGGAAGTGCAGCGGCACGCTGACGCGGATCGGCTGGTTCGCGCTCACGCGCATCAGATCGACGTGGTAGATGGTCGGTTTGAACGGATGGCGCTGCACATCACGCAGGATCGCCTTCTCGGTCTTGCCATCCAGCTTCACACTCAGGATGTGCGAGTAGAACGCATCTTCCTTCAGGTTATGGACCATCGCGTTGTGATCCAGCGTGATGGACACGGCGTCCTTATCCGCCCCGTAGAGGATAGCGGGCAGCTTGCCGGCGCGACGCAGGCGGCGGCTCGCACGCGAACCCTGTTCGTCCCGCTTCTCGGCTTCAATCGTAAAGCTCATGCTCATTGCTACAGTCTCCAAAATGAAAGGCGCTTCACCCGAAGCGCCCTGAACACACCCCGCCCGCGACCAGGCGGGGCGCTAAATGGGAGGCGACCCTCCCGAATTCTTGTTCGCTAGTCCATGAACAGCGAACTGACGGATTCTTCGCGATTGATGCGGCGGATGGTCTCCGCCAGCATCTCCGCGACCGACAACTGGCGGATCTTCTCGCAGCTCTGCGCGTTGGGCCGCAAGGCCAGCGTGTCCGTCACCACCAGCTCGTCAAGCGCCGAACCGTTTATGTTATCAATTGCTGCGCCGGAAAGCACGGGATGAGTGGCATAGGCCATCACCGAGTGCGCGCCGTGCTCCTTCAGGGCCTTCGCCGCCTGACACAGCGTACCGGCCGTATCCACCAGATCATCGATGATGATGCAGGACTTGCCACGCACGTCGCCGATGATATGCATCACTTCGGACTCGTTGGCGCGCGGACGGCGCTTGTCGATAATCGCCAGGTCCGCGTCGTCCAGGCGTTTGGCGATCGCCCGCGCGCGCACCACCCCACCGACATCCGGCGACACCACGGTCAGATCACCCGAAACATGGCGCCAGACATCGCCCAGTAGCACCGGCGAGGCATAGATGTTGTCTACCGGAACGTTGAAAAAACCCTGGACCTGGTCGGCGTGCACGTCGATGGTCAGCACGCGATCCGCGCCCACTGCCTCGATCATGTTGGCGACCACCTTGGCCGAGATCGGCACCCGCGCCGAACGCACCCGGCGGTCCTGCCGGGCGTAGCCGAAGTACGGGATCACCGTGGTGATGCGGCCGGCGGAGGCGCGACGAAGCGCGTCCACCATGATCACCAACTCCATGATGTTTTCGTTGGTCGGCTGACCGGTCGGCTGGATCAGGAAGACGTCGCGTCCGCGAACGTTTTCCAGGATCTCGACCTGAACTTCGCCATCGCTGAAGCGGCCCACGGTCGCCTTGCCCATCGGCAGGCCGAGGTGTTCCGCGACACCCTGCGCCAGACGCGGGTTGGCGTTCCCCGCGAAGATCATCATACGACTCTTGTCGACCACGGTTTTTCCCGGTCTGGATGGATATGGAGCGGACGGCTTTGTCGCGCAGGCTCCAAATTATAGACCCCGGTGCTGGGCCGGGGTCTTGATGGTTGGCCTCGCGCCTTTCTGGCGCGAAGCGGTTGTTGGCTGGGCCGGCAGGATGATGGCGCTGCGCGCCACCCTTCGGGCGCCACCTGCGGTGGCGTGCTCCCGCGGCCAAAGCCGCTCGAGTCGAACCCGGCGAACCCGGTTCTCATCCTGCCGACCCTTGCGCCGGTTCCGCGGCGCCAGGCGCCGCGGGTTTCGTTGTATGGCTGGGCCGGCAGGATTCGAACCTGCGCATGGCGGGATCAAAACCCGCTGCCTTACCGCTTGGCTACGGCCCAATATCTCGCTGAACTCTCAAATTGTACTGTCAGGGCTGGCGCCGCGCTGCGGCAGCCAGGCCTGTAAAGGCGACGCGTTCATCAGCGGCGTCACCCAGCTCCGCCACGGGGCGGGTTGCGTGGCTTGTGCGTTTCGGGCTGCCCCTTCGTCGGGGAATATCCCGAAGATGCATCCACCACTCCCGCTCAGGTGCGCGCGCGGCGTCTGATCCGCCAGCCAGGTCAGGGCCCGGTCGACCTCCGGATAACGTGATCGAACGACCGGTTCAAACACGTTCACGAATCGCTCCGCTTCGAGCGCGGACGAAATTGTCTCGGTGGGGCAGTCCCGTGTCAATTCCGCACACCCGAACATCGCACCAGTGGAAACCGAAACGCCTGGGTCAATCAGCAGGACCCAGCCCGTATCCGGGTCTACGGGCGCCAGACGCTCACCCACCCCTTCAGCCCAGGCGGCATGCCCCGCGACAAACACGGGCACATCGGCCCCCAGCCCCAATCCAAGCGCGGCAAGGCGTTCGACCGAACACCCCTGGTCGAAAAGAAAATTCAGCGCCACCAAGGTCGTGGCCGCGTCCGAACTGCCGCCCCCCAGGCCACCGCCTACCGGGATCCGCTTGTCGAGGTGGATACGCACTCCGAAGGGCTTCCCGGTCTCCACAGCCAGATGGCGGGCGGCCCGCAAGCAGAGATTATCGACCCCATCGATGGGCTCGCCGGCCATTTCGAATCGCCCAGCGGACAACGGCTCAAAGCGCAGGGTGTCGGCCAACCCAAGAAACTGAAACACCGTCTGCAGTTCATGGTACCCGTCCGGACGGCGGGCGGTGATATGCAAGAAACGATTGATCTTGGCCGGGGCCGGAAAATTCGTATCGAATGGATCTGCCACAGGCGCCCCGGCTAAAACGCTTCGTCAGTCCCGAGCTGCCACCGCCCGATGCGCGCACGCAGCTCGACATCGTCGCGCGTCAGCACCATGGCCACCGGCATGGGCACCCCATCGATCTCTTCAAACTCGTTGTATTCGATGCTCCAGCCGGACTGCTGAATCTGTAGCGGGCGCCCATCCGCATCGACATCCAGCTGATAGGAGGCCTCCGGGTGCAGCAGGCCGCGCACCCAGTACTGCATCCCGCTGACCGGGATCGACTCGCCTAGCACCTGGGCCACCAACGCATCGGGATCGCGCGCCTGAAAGCGTTCGCCACTGCGGGTCACCAGCAACGCGCGGCCGCTGTCCGACAACGTCAGGCGACCACCGCCACGCCCCATCGGGCCAGACAGGTCCAGCACCTGCTGTCCCTCCTGCACCCGCCAGTTGAGCTGCGCCGACCAGTACTCCTCCCCGGAGGCCAGTCCCAGACGCGCCACCAACCGCCAACTTTCCAGTGCCTCCAGATACTCGGCGCGCTCCTCGAAGGCCGCCTCCGCCGCTGGCGAAGTGTCGACGTCGGGCATAGGCGCAGCACACCCGGCGAGCAGCAAGACGCCCGCGATCAGGAGCCCCGCCGGCCCCGCCAGTGTCGAGGGCCATCCTTGCCCGGTCGCCATTCCCGGTTGGCTCATTCAGTCAGCTCGTCACGCACACGCTGGAGACGTTCATGGTCCGGCTCGCGCTCCAGTGCCGCCTCCAGGATTGCACGCGCCTCCTCGCGGTCGCCCCGCTCCCACAGCACCACCGCCAGGTTGCTGGCAATCTCGCCATCCGGCATCAGCTCGTAGGCACGCCGCAGCTGGGTCTCGGCTTCTTCCAGTCGGCCCAGCCGATAAAGCACCCAGCCATAGCTGTCGACAATCGCGGCGTCGTCCGGCTCTTGCTCGTAGGCCCGCAGGATCAGCTCGTAGGCCTCCTCGAAGCGTTCGGTCCGGTCCGCTAGGGTGTAACCAAGCGCATTCAACGCCGCGACGTTTTCCGGGTCGGATTCAAGGATGGCACGGAAGTCTGCCTCGGCCGCATCGATGTCGTCCTCCCGCTCGTGCACCAGGCCGCGCAGATAGAGCAGCCGGGTATCACCCGGGAATTGCACCAGCCCTCGATTCAGACGCCCGCGGGCCTCGGCATAGTCACCCATCTCGCGCAGGATGTTCGCCTCCGCCAGATAGGCGCGCCGGGCCAGATCCTCGTCCACCCCCTGCTGCATCGGGTCAAACAGGGCACGGGCAACCTCGGACCCATCGCGCTCAAGGGTCAGGCGGGCCGTGCGCAAACGCGCATCGTCGACGTAGTCCCCGGTCTCGACCCGGGCGTAGGCCGCCAGCGCGGCCTCCGGCTCGTCGGCCATCTCGTGCAAGCGACCGAGGTAGTAGGCCACCTCGTGTTCACGCTCGCCCCGGGCGTCCAGCCGTTCAAGATAATCCCGCGCCGGCTCCAACTGTTCCGCCTCGAGATTCATCAGCGCCAGGGCCAGCAGCAACTGGGTATCCTCCGGGGCCGCCTCAACCAGGCGGTCCATCTCCTGACGGGCGAAGTCACCATCGTCATGTTCCGCGAGGACGCGCGCATACCCCATACGGGCCTCACGGCTGTCCGGATGCGCCTCCACCGTGGCGCGCAGGATCTCCATCGCGGCCTCGACTTCGCCCGCCTCTCGCAGCGCCCGTGCGTGCAGCAACTGCAAGGGCACCGATTCCGGGAATCGCTCGGTAGCGCGCTCCGTCACCGTCAGCACATCCGCGCCCGGATCGGCGAAACGCAGCGCGGCCTCGGCATGTACCCGATGAACACCCACATCGTCGCTACGGCGCTCGCTCAGCAGGCGCATGGTTTCCAGCGCCGCCGCACGGTCCTGCACCTGGCCGATCACACCACCCAGCGTGGGATAGGGATCCGAACCCTCCGCCAGTAGACGATCCATTAGGGAATCCAGTTGCTCGGCGGCCTGCTCGGCATCCCCGGTGTTGATGCGCAACACGGTAGAGACCTGGCTGGCGTCCAGACTGTCGGGTGCCAGGCGCAGCCAGCGGTCCGCCGATTGTTGTGCCTGGGCAAGATCGCGAGCGAAAAGTGCTATCCGGGTCGCCCGCTCGGCAATCGCCGGATCGTCGCTCAACAGAGCGGCCGCCCCGTAGTACCGCGCCGCCTCGGCCTCCTGCCCGGAACGCACCGCGATCTCCGCGATCAGCACGCTGAACATTAGCGCGGCCTCCGGGTCCTCGACCTGAGTCAAGGCCCGGACCTCGGGGCGATCCGACTCCGGGGCTTCGGAGGCGTCCAGTGGGCTATGCGCGCAACCGGCCAGGGAGAGCATGGCGATGAGCGCGAGCAGGCTTCGAATCATGTTGTATCCAGTCGGAATCAGTACAGGCATATCGGATGGGACGGGGCATCCACCCTCGGGGTTCCATGGCAGAGAAAGAGACTGTAGCCAACCCTACAGCACAGTACACTATCGGGAAATTGGGCCACGCGCCCCGGTTTTCCGGCACAATACGCGCCAGCATGCTGTTCACTCTTGGGATCAATCACAAAACGGCGCCGGTCGCGATCCGCGAACGACTGTCCGTTAACCAGAACGAGCTTGGCGAGGCCCTACACTCGCTACGCTCCGGCGTGCTATTGCCGGAAACCGCGATCCTGTCCACCTGCAACCGCACCGAGGTGTACTTCCGTGAGGGTGGTCAGCACAGCGACCAGCGCGTGCTCGACTGGATCGGCGGCTACCACGGCATCGACCGCGACGAACTCAAGCCTTATCTCTACCTGCACCACGACGGCTCCGCAGTGCGCCATGCCTTGCGCGTAGCGAGCGGACTGGACTCCATGGTCCTGGGCGAGCCGCAGATCCTCGGGCAGATGAAGACGGCCTACCAGTACGCCCACGATGCCGGCACGCTGGGACGCTCGCTGGAACGCCTGTTCCAGCACGCCTTCGCCACCGCCAAGGACGTACGCACCCAGACCGCTATCGGTCAGAGCGCGGTCTCGGTGGCCTTTGCGGCGGTCTCACTGGCGCGCCAGATTTTCGGTGACCTGAAACCGCTCACCGCGCTGGTCATCGGTGCCGGCGAGACCATCGAACTGGCCCTGCAGCACCTCTCCGGCGGCGGGATCGGCAACGTGATCGTCGCCAACCGAACGGCCGAGCGTGCCCGCGCCGTGGCCGGGCGTTTCGACGCCGAGGCGGTCAGCCTGGATCAGCTCCCCGAGCGCCTGGCGGAGGCCGACATCGTCATCTCCTCCACCGCTGCCCCGCTACCGATCCTGGGCAAGGGTGCGGTCGAGCGCGCCTTGCGCAAGCGCCGCCACAAACCGATGTTCATGGTCGACATTGCCGTGCCGCGCGACATCGAACCCGAGGTCGGGCAGCTCGAGGACGTCTACCTCTACACCGTCGACGACCTGCAGGAAGTGATCGACGAGAACATGGCCTCGCGCCACGCCGCCGCCGAACAGGCCGAGGAGATCATTGCTCAGCGCGCCGGCGAGTTCATGCGCTGGCTGCGCGCCCGCGATTCCGTGGACAGCATCCGCCAGCTACGTCAGCGCGCCGACAGCGTGAAGGCCGAGTCGCTGGCCAAAGCCGAGGCGATGCTGCGCGCCGGCAAATCCCCCGAGGAAGCACTGCAACTGCTCGCGCACAACCTGACCAACAAGCTGATGCATGCCCCCTGCAAGTCACTGAACGCCGCCGCTCACGAAGGCAACGCACGGTTGCTGGAGGCCGCTCACCAGCTGTTCCAGCTGCCCGCACCGGAAGACGACCCCGGCGACGATTCCGACCCCGGCCCCCACTCGTGAAGGCCTCGTTCCAGACCAAGCTCGAAGGCCTGGCCGAACGCCATGCCGAGATCGCGCAACTGCTGTCGACCCCGGACGCCGCCGAGGACCCCGACCAGCTGCGCCGCCTGTCCCAGGAATACAGCCAGCTGGAGCCGGTCGCCGCGGCCTGGAAGGCCTGGCACGACAACCACGCCGCACTGGACGAGGCGCGCGCGATGCTCGCGGAGGACGACCCCGACCTGCGCGCGATGGCCGAGGCCGAGATCGACACCCTGAACGAGCAGACCGAGGCCCTGGAGGCCGAACTCTACCGTCACCTGATCCCGAAGGACCCGCACGACAACGCCAACGTGTTCCTCGAGATCCGCGCCGGCACCGGCGGCGACGAGGCCGCCATCTTCGCCGGCGACCTGCTGCGCATGTACACCCGCTACGCCGAACAGCAGGGCTGGAAGCTGGAGATCCTCAGCGCCAGCGAGGGCGAGCACGGCGGCTACCGCGAGGTAATCGGGCGCCTGGCCGGCCAGGGCGCCTTCTCGCGACTCAAGTTCGAATCCGGCGCCCACCGCGTGCAGCGCGTCCCGGAGACCGAATCCCAGGGCCGCATCCACACCTCCGCGGCCACGGTCGCCATCCTGCCGGAGCTGGACGAAGTCGAGATGCCGGATATCAACCCGGCCGACCTGCGCGTGGACACCTTTCGCGCCTCAGGGGCAGGCGGCCAGCACGTCAACAAGACCGACTCCGCGATCCGCCTGACCCACCTGCCCACCGGCATCGTGGTCGAGTGCCAGGAAGAACGCTCGCAGCACAAGAATCGCGCCAAGGCGATGACCTACCTCGCCGCCCGCCTGTTCGAGGCCGAGCGCGAGGCCCAGGCCGCCGCGCAAAGCGCCGAACGCAAGAGCCTGGTCGGCAGCGGCGACCGCTCCGAGCGCATTCGCACCTACAACTTCCCGCAGGGCCGCGTGACCGACCACCGCATCAACCTGACCCTGTACAAGCTGGAACAGGTGATGACCGGCGACCTCGACCCGGTAATCGACCCGCTGATCCACGAATACCAGGCCGAGCAGCTCGCTACCCTCGCCGAAGCCTGATGCCCGCGACTTCGACCCTGGACGCGTTGCTGCAGGAACTGCGTGCCCGGCTGCAGGCCGCCGGGATCGAAACGCCCGGACTGGAGGCCCGCATGCTGCTGGGCGCCGCCACTGGTCTGGACACCGCGCAACTGATCGCCCACGGCACCGACCCCGCCACGGCCGAGCAGGCCGCCCGAGCCGACACGCTCAGCCAGCGCCGCTGCGCCGGCGAGCCCATGGCCCACATCCTCGGTCGGCGCGCCTTCTGGACGCTGGACCTGGGCGTTTCCCCCGCCTGCCTGATCCCGCGACCCGAAACCGAGCTCCTGGTGGAGCAGGCCCTTGCCATACTCGCCACTTGCGATACCGAGGCCCCGAGGGTGCTGGATCTGGGAACCGGTCCGGGCACCATCATCCTGGCACTGTTAAGCGAACGGCCAGGCCTGCAGGCCTTCGCCAGCGATCACAGCCACGAGGCGCTCCTGCAAGCCAAAGCCAACGCCCACGAACTGGGGCTGTCGGTTCACCTATGGCAGGGGGACTGGCTCGGTGCAGTAACCCGGCAGCGTGGCTTCGACCTGATCGCCTGCAATCCACCCTACATCGACCCCGACGACCCGCACCTGACGCGCGGCGATCTGCGTTTCGAGCCGCGCACCGCCCTTGCCGCAGAGGAGCAGGGCCTCGCCGACCTGCACCGGGTGATCGACAGCGCCCGCGAACACCTGAACCCGGGCGGCTGGCTGCTGCTGGAGCACGGCTTCGACCAGGGCGAGCCGGTGCGCCAACGGCTGCGGACCACGGGATATCAGGCGGTCCGCACCCTGCGGGACACCGCCGGTCACGAGCGCACCAGCCTGGGTAAGATCTGAACGCCCGCGCCTGGGGCTACCTCCAGAAGAAGAAAAAAGGCCCCGGCGATCTCGCCAGGGCCAACCCTGTGATGCTTTAAATCCGGTCGCCTCAGAACGGCAGATGCAGGTGCAGATTCATCGAGCCACTGGGCGACGACCGATGACGGTACCGGGTCGAACGATTGTGGTCGTAATAGTGGTAGTGGTGGTGATGCGCATGGCTGCGCGAGTGCTTGTGATGGCCGCGCCCGCGCTGCTTCGCACGCTTGGCCTGCTTGTGCCCGCGCGCGCCGGGGTGACTCCGGTAGTGGTGGTGGCCGCGAGAATGGCCGTGCCGAACATGCTGCAGGGCACCGGGATCGAAAGTCGCCGCACCGGCCGCCTGCATCGGACCCGCCACCGGCTGAGCCGCGTGGGCCGGGAAGGACAGGGCGAGCGCCAGGATCGCCGCCGGTGCCAGAATAGCGGTTCGTTTCATGGTCGATTCTTCCTTCCATGCGGGCCCGTCCGGAAGACCTTGAACAGCCCGCGGTTGTGGCAGGATTGCCAGAGTCCAGCTTAGGCAACGTTCCTGAACGGTTCCTAACCAGACCGGCCAATGAGCGTGACGCCGGTTACACTTTTGGTCTTACTGGAGATTGATCCCATGGATGACGACCAGCTTCTGCGCTATAGCCGCCAGGTCCTGCTGCCCGGCGTGGGTGTCGAAGGGCAGGACGCCCTGCGGCGGGCGCATGCGGTCATCATGGGACTCGGGGGCCTGGGCTCACCGGTCGCCGCCTATCTGGCCGCCGCCGGCGTGGGCCGGTTGACGCTCGTGGATCCGGACCACGTCGAGGTCACCAACCTGCAGCGCCAGATCCTGCACACCGAAGCGGACATCGGCCGCGACAAGGTCGCCTCGGCCGCCGCGCGAGTGGCGGCGATGAATCCCCAGTGCCAGGTAGAGACCCGTGCCGCATACCTGGACGTCGAGGCCATGACCCGACTCTTCGGCACAGCCGACGTGGTGCTGGACGGGACCGACAACTTCAGCGCCCGCGGCGCGATCAGTCGCGCGGCGCTGGCGGCGCGCACACCGCTGGTCTCCGGGGCCGTGATCCGTTTCGAGGGTCAGCTCACCACGTTCGACTACCGCGACCCGGAGGCGGGCTGCTACCACTGCCTATACGGCGAGGATGGCGGCGACGAGGACACCTGCGCGGCTAACGGGGTCCTGGCCAGTCTGCCCGGCGTGGTCGGCAGCCTGCAGGCCACCGAGGCGCTCAAACTCCTCATGGGGTTGCCGACCCTCCAGGGGCGTCTGCTCATCCTCGACGGCCTGGCCATGCAGTTTCGCGAGATCCGTCTGCGCCGCGATCCGGCCTGCCCGGTCTGCGGCCCTCGCTCCACGCCCGCCTGATGCGGGCGGCCCCAAATCAGGCGCAGGAACGCGGCTGAAACGGCAGGATCTTGCCCGAGGTCTGGGCAGGCGCCGTGATGGCAAGGGCTGTCGTCAGCTCCGGCTCCATCGCCGCCAGGGTACGGTTCATCACCATGCTGGCCATGGCGTGAAAAAGCAGCAGCTCGCAGGCAATCGGACGGTGCAGGCTGCGCCGTCCACGGGCATGAAAAGCAGTCCAGGCGACCACCGGCATATCGTTCAAGACCCGATCCACCACGACCCAGGCATCGCGCTGCAGAATAAGATCCAGGTGTTTGAGGCCCGGGGGTGACAAACGGAGCTCGGGCCCCAGACGCGCCAGGGCGCGGCGAACCTGGTTGAAATAGCGCGCCTCCACCAGCCAGCCGGGGCGAACATCCAGAGTCGGGATTTCGGTATGCCGGGAATACATTGCGCCCCCGTGACGAAAAACGCTGCAAGGTCAGCCTGCATCTATAGCAAAGACCTGGGGCGATCCGATGAGGTCACTCCGGTTTCCAGGGTACGGGACGTCACGACCGGCTAACGAGCACGGTCATCAACAGGACTACTGGCGGGTATCCGGAGCCGGCGGCTGGGTGCCCTCGGGGGCACAGATGGCTCCGGCGTCGACGGGGTCAAAGTGATACTGGGCGTTACAAAACTCGCAGGTCACGTCCACCGCGCCCTGCTCCTCAATGATGCTGCGGATTTCGTCCCGCCCCAGGCCGCGCAGCGTCTCGCCTACACGCTCGCGCGAACACGGGCAGTGAAAGCTAACCGGCGCGCCGTCAAACAGCCGCACGCGCTCCTCGGCGAACAGCCGGCCCAGCAGGGCACCGGCATCCAATTCCAGCAGTTCGTCGGCCGTGGTCGTCTCGGCCAGGAGGGTCGCGCGGTTCCACTCTTCCGAATCCCGTGTCACCGCATCGCCGCCCTCTCCCGGCAATGCCTGCAGCAGCATCCCGGCGGCCGACTGTTCACCACTCGCCAGCCACAGGCGGGTCGGCAACTGCTCTGAACGTTCGAAGTAGACGTTCATCGCCTCCGCCAGCGAGTCGCCTTCCAGCTCGACCACACCCTGGTAACGATCACGGCCATCGCCCGGGTCCAGCGTCAGCATCAATCGTGCGTCTTCACCGGTACATTCGCTCAGCGTCGCGCCCTCCGGCGGGGTCTCGCGAAAGCGTGCCAGGCCGCGCAACCGTCCCTGGCCATCGGCCTGGGCGACGATCATGTGGACGGGGCCGGGGCCGGTGACCTGCAGGATCAGGGAACCATCGAACTTGAGCGTCGCGGCCGTCAGGGCCACGGCCGCATAGGCCTGCCCCAGCAGGTCGCGCACCACGGGGGGATATTCGTGGCGCTCCAGCAGGGCCTGCCAGGCGGCATCGAGGTGCACCCATTCGCCGCGCACCCCGGCCTCCTCGAGCATGAACCGGTGCAGCGTGTCGGTCTCACGCATGACAGCACAACCCCGCCAGACTCAAGAGTCGAGCTTCGCCTTGAGGCGCTCGTTGACCTGGGCCGGGTTGGCCTTGCCCTGCGTGGCCTTCATCACCTGGCCGACAAAGAAGCCAAACAGCTTGTCCTTGCCGCTGCGGTACTGCTCAAGCTGCTGCGGGTTGTTGGCCATCACCTCGTCGATGATGGTGTCGATCGCGCCAGTGTCGGTAATCTGCTTGAGCCCCTTGGCCTCGATCACCACGTCGGCGTCGCCCTCGCCGTTCCACATCGCCTCGAAGACCTCCTTGGCGATCTTGCCGGAGATGGTCTCGTCCTGGATGCGCGCGATCAGTCCGGCCAGGCCCTCGGCGTTGACCGGAGCCTCCCCCAGTTCCACCTCGGAGCGGTTGAGTGCGGCGGAGAACTCGCCCATCACCCAGTTGGCGGCCAGCTTGGGTGCATCGCACCCGGCGGCCACGGCCTCGTAGAAGTCGCCCATTTCGCGGGTCGCGGTCAGCACGCCGGCGTCGTAGTCCGACAGGCCATACTGTTCGACGAAGCGCGCGCGCTTGGCGTCCGGCAACTCCGGGAGCTTTTCGCGCACGGTCTCGATGAAGGCGCTGTCCACGACCAGCGGCAGCAGATCCGGATCGGGGAAATAGCGGTAGTCGTTGGCCTCTTCCTTGCTGCGCATGGAGCGAGTCTCGTCACGGTCCGGGTCGTACAGGCGCGTCTCCTGCACCACCGAGCCACCGCCCTCGATCAGGTCGATCTGGCGCTCCACCTCGAAGTTGATCGCGCGCTCGACGAAGCGGAAGGAGTTCAGGTTCTTCAACTCGGCGCGGGTGCCGAACTCGGCCTGATCCTTGGGCCGAACCGAGACATTGGCATCACAGCGAAAACTGCCTTCCTGCATGTTGCCGTCGCAGATATCGAGATAGCGCACCAGCGAGTGCAGCTTCTTCATGTAGGCGACGGCTTCCTTCGCGGAGCGCAGCTCCGGCTCGGAAACGATCTCGATCAGCGGGGTACCGGCACGGTTGAGGTCGATACCGGTCATCGCCTCGAAGCCCTCGTGCAGGCTCTTGCCCGCGTCCTCTTCCAGGTGCGCGCGGGTCACGCCGATACGCTTGATCGAGCCGTCTTCCAGCTCGATATCCAGGTGCCCCAGGCCCACGATCGGCAGCTCGAACTGCGAGATCTGGTAGCCCTTGGGGAGATCCGGATAGAAGTAGTTCTTGCGCGCGAACACCGAACGCGGGGTGATCTCGGCGTTGATCGCCAGCCCCAGCATCACCGCGCGTTCCACCGCGCCCTTGTTCAGCACCGGCAGCACGCCGGGCATGCCCAGGTCCACCGGGCAGGCCTGGCGGTTGGGCTCGGCGCCGTAGGCGGTGGGCGCCCCGGAAAAGATCTTGGAGACGGTATTGAGCTGGGCGTGAATCTCCAGCCCGATGACGGTTTCCCATTCCATGTTCAGGGCCCTCAGGCGAAGGCCGCCGGCACGCGAGCGTGCCAGTCGGTCTCTTGCTGATACTGGTGGGCGACGCCCAGCAGGCGCGCCTCGTCGAAGTAGTTGCCGATCAGCTGCAGCCCGACCGGCAGGCCGTCGATCTCGCCAGCCGGCAGCGACATTGCCGGCAGGCCGGCCAGGTTGGCCGCGATGGTGTAGATATCCGACAGGTACATGCTCACCGGATCGGCCTTGGCGCCCAGCGCGAACGGCAGCTCCGGCGTGGTCGGCGCAAGGAGGACGTCCACATCCTCGAAGGCGCAACGGAAGTCGTCCGCGATGATGCGGCGGACCTTCTGCGCCTTCAGATAGTAGGCGTCGTAGTAGCCAGCGGACAGCACGTAGGTACCGACCATGATGCGGCGCTTCACCTCGTCGCCGAAGCCCTCCCCGCGCGAGCGGGTGTAGAGATCCATCAGGTCCTCGGGGTTCTCGCAGCGATAGCCGTAGCGCACGCCGTCGAAACGCGCGAGGTTGGAGGAGCATTCGGCCGGGGCGACCACGTAATAGGCCGGGACCGACAGGTGGCTGTTCGGCAGGGCGACCTCGCGCACCTCGGCGCCGCGGCCCTTAAGGACCTCGATGGCTGCATCGATCACGCCACGCACCCGCTCGTCCAGCCCCGCCTCGCCAAAAAACTCCGTCGGCAGGCCAATACGCAGGCCCTTCAGCTCCTGGTTCAGGCCGGCGGTGAAGTCCTCGGCGGGGCGCTCGACGCTCGTGGAATCACGCTCGTCGAATCCAGCCATGCTGTTCAGCATCAGGCCGCAGTCCTCGGCGGTCGCGGCCATAGGGCCACCCTGGTCGAGACTGGAGGCAAACGCGATCATCCCGTAGCGCGAGACACGCCCGTAGGTCGGCTTGAGCCCGGTAATGCCGCAGAACGCCGCCGGCTGGCGGATCGAGCCACCGGTATCGGTACCGGTCGCGCCCGGCACCAGGCGTGCTCCCACCGCGGCCGCCGAGCCTCCGGAGGAGCCGCCGGGGACACGTTCGGTATCCCAGGGGTTGCGCACCGGGCCGAAAAAACTGGTCTCGTTGGACGAGCCCATCGCAAACTCGTCCATGTTGGTCTTGCCCAGCATCACCGCGCCGTCCGCGCTCATGCGCTCGACCACGGTGGCGTTATAGGGCGAGACGAACGGATCGAGCATCCGCGAGCCGCAGGAGGTGCGCACACCCTCGGTGCAGAAGATGTCCTTCTGCGCGATCGGCACGCCCAGAAGCGGGCTCTGCTCGCCTTTCGCCAGGCGCGCATCGGCCGCATCCGCCTGGGCAAGCGCCTGCTCGGCGGTCACGGTGATGAAGCTGTTGAGCTGCGGATCAAGACGTTCGATCCGGTCCAGATACAGCTGGGTCAGCTCGCGCGAGCTGACCTCGCGGGCCTGGAGCTTGCGCACCCAGCCGGACAGGGTTTCCTGGGCCATGATTTCGGGGACTCTTGCTGGCTAGAAGCGTGACGGATTCAACAGAATGGCGAAGGCGCGGATCACTCGATTACGCGCGGGACCAGATACAGGCCGCCCTCGACTGCCGGCGCGATCGCCTGGAAGGTTTCGCGGCGATCCGACTCGGTGACCGCATCCGGGCGCAGGCGCTGCTCGGCATCCAACGGGTGGGCCATCGGCTCCACGCCGTCGATGGCCGCGCCATCCAGTTGTTCGACAAAAGCAAAGATATCGCTCAGCCCCCCCGCAAAATCCCGGGCCTGGTCGTCATTCATGGCCAGACGGGAGAGTTGGGCGATGCGCCGGACTTCAGAGGTATCGACGGACATGGCGGGGAAGGTCCTGTAGCGGTCAGATGTAATGGGTGAAACGGAGCGCAAACTTACCACAAAGCCGTTGTTGCCCAAACCCTGGGCACTTGCTAGAGTCGACGGCTTTCCCGCCCGCCCACTCAAGCAGGTTTCTTCTTCATGTTCAAACGCCTCCTGGGGTTGTTCTCCAACGACATCTCCATCGACCTCGGCACCGCCAACACCCTGATCTACATGCGCGGCCAGGGCATCGTCCTGAACGAGCCTTCGGTCGTGGCCATTCGCCAGGATCGAGGCCCCGGCGGCCCACGCTCTATCGAGGCCGTGGGGATCGAGGCGAAGAAGATGCTCGGCCGCACGCCCGAGCATGTGGTGACGGTGCGCCCGATGAAGGACGGCGTGATTGCCGACTTCACCACCACCGAGAAGATGCTGCAGTACTTCATCAAGAAGGTGCACGAGCGCCGGATCTTCCGGCCCAGCCCACGCGTACTGGTCTGCGTGCCTTGTGGCGCCACCCAGGTCGAGCGTCGGGCGATCCGCGAATCGGCTTTCGGCGCCGGGGCACGGAAGGTTTACCTGCTGCAGGAGCCCGTAGCGGCGGCGATCGGTGCCGGTATCCCGCTGGACGAGGCGGTCGGTTCCATGGTGCTGGACATCGGCGGCGGGACCTCCGAGGTCGCGGTGCTGTCGATGAACGGCATCGTCTACTCCGAGTCCGTGCGCATCGGCGGCGACACCTTCGACGAGGCGATCATGGCCTATGTGCGCCGCAACTACGGCGTGCTGATTGGCGAGGCCACAGCCGAGCGCATCAAGCACACGGTGGGCTCGGCCTACCCGGGCAAGGAACTGCTGGAGATCGAGGTGAAGGGCCGCAACCTGGCCGAGGGCGTGCCGCGGTCGTTCACTCTGAACTCGAACGAGATCCTTGAAGCGCTGCAGGACCCGCTATACGGCATCGTCTCCGCCGTGCGCACCGCCCTGGAACAGACCCCGCCGGAACTGGGCGCGGACGTCGCCGAGCGCGGCATCGTGCTGACCGGCGGCTCCGCCCTGCTGCAGCAACTGGACCGACTGATCATGGAAGAGACTGGTATCCCGGTCGTGATCGCCGACGACCCGCTGACCTGCGTCGCCCGTGGCGGCGGCCGGGTCCTGGAGATGCTGGACGAGAAGCGGGTCGATTTCCTCGCGATGGAGTAATACGGTGCCATCCCGCCCGCGCCTCCCCGGCGCGGGTCTCCCCGAACGACAGGTTCGGGTTACACTCCGGGCCGAAAAGGCCAGCAAAACGCCGCAGGGCGATGCCCTGACGCGACCGCCTTGCCTCATCGAAGCGATCCGCAACCGGAGGTCACGCCATCAGCAAACCGCTGTTCAGACTGGGTGTCTCGCCCACTCTGCGCCTGCTCGCGGTCATCCTGCTGGGCCTGGCGCTGATGGCGCTGGACCACCGTGTCAATGAGCTACAGGCCGTTCGTGGCGCCCTTGCCAGCATCACCCATCCGCTCCAGGTGGCTGTCGATGCCCCCGTGCGGGCCGTCAGCCGAGTGTTCGAGTCGTTCACCAGTCGCGAAGACCTGATCACCGAGAACCGCATCCTGCGTAGCGAGAATGCGGAACTACGTGCCCGCCAGCTGCGGTTCGAGGCCCTGCAGTTGGAAAATGACCGCCTGCGAGCCCTGCTGAACACCGCCCAGCGGGCGGAAGAGCGCGTGGAGATCGCCAAGTTGCTCGCCGTGGATCTCGATCCCTTCCGGCAACAGATCGTGCTCAACAAGGGGCGCAACGAAGACGTCTACGTCGGGCAGCCGGTGATCAATGCCGACGGCGTCATCGGCCAGATCCTGTCCACCCGCCTGACCAGCTCGGTCGCCCTGCTAATCTCCGATCCCAGCCATGCGCTGCCGGTGCTGAGCGCGCGCACGGGTCTGCGCGGCCTGGTGGTAGGCACCGGCAACCCGCAACGCCTCGAGATGCGCCACGTGCCCCTGCAGGAGGACGTGGAACCCGGGGACCTGCTGCTGACCTCCGGGCTCGGCGGGCGATTCCCAGCGGACTACCCGGTGGCCCGCGTCACTTCGGTAGAACGCCCCCAGGGCCAGCCATTCCTTAGCATCGAGGCGGAACCGCTGGCGGCCCTGGACCGCTCGCGCGAGGTTCTTCTGCTGTGGACCGACGCAGACACCCCCATAGCCCCCATCGACGCCGGCGATAAGTTGGACGTTCCGCCCCAGGAAGGCGCTGAAGCGGCGCCCGACACCCCGTGACCCGAGCAATCTGGATCCCCTGGCCGGTGTTACTGACCCTGCTGGCGGCTCTGGCCCTGGCCATCATCCCCATCCCCGATGCCCTGCGCCCGGCACGCCCGGAATGGCTGGCCCTGGTACTCATCTACTGGGCCATGGCTTTCCCATCACGCATCGGCATCCTGACGGCCTTCGTCGCCGGACTCATGCTGGACACCCTGCTCGGACAGCTCCTGGGCCAGAACGCCATCGCCCTGGCGGTGGTGACCTACATCGTGCTGCAGATCCATCCCCGCCTGAGGGTCTACCCGGTCTGGCAACAGATGATCGTGGTGGCTCTATTGATGGCCCTGTTCAAGCTGCTCGCGCTGTGGCCGCAGGGCATCACGGGGTTTCCACCGGGCAGCATCCTGTACTGGTTACCAGTGGTGACCAGCACCCTGGCCTGGCCCCTGATGTATTTCCTCTTGCGCGACATGCGCAGACGCTGGCTACTGCACCTGACCTGACCGCGCGCCAACCCGCTCGAAGCGAACCCCTGCGGTCGCGCATACTGTGCCCCGAATCCACAAGGAGCGATCCATGGACCCGAACAAGCAAACCGAAATCGAAGCCGCTGTGTTTCGCCGCCTGCTGCAACACCTGGATGAGCGCAAGGACGTGCAGAATATCGACCTAATGAACCTGGCCGGTTTCTGCCGCAACTGTCTATCCAAATGGTATGCAGCCGCTGCCGAGGAACGCGGCGAGTCCGTCGACTACGAAGGCGCGCGCGAGATCGTCTACGGAATGCCCTACAGCGAGTGGAAAGAGCGCTACCAGCAGGAAGCGACACCGGATCAGAAGGCGGCCTTCGAGGCCAGTCAGAAGAAACACAATGCATGATCACGGGCTGATCGAGACTCCGGAAGCGCTGCAGGGCTTCCTCGACACCATCGCCGGGACCGACTGGATCGCGCTGGACACCGAGTTCATGCGCGAGAAGACCTACTATCCGCGCCTGTGCCTGATCCAGCTGGCGACTCTAGATCAGATCGCCTGCGTCGATCCGTTCCAGCTGGATCTCAAACTGCTGGAACCGCTCTTGTTCGATGCCGGCGTCACCAAGGTCTTCCACTCGGCCTCACAGGATATGGAGGTCCTCTACCGTGAGCTCGGGCGCGTACCAGCTCCGATATTCGATACTCAGATCGCCGCCTCCATGCTGGGCTACGGCGATCAGGTCGGTTACGCCAATCTGGTCAAGGCCATCCTTGATCGCGACCTGGACAAGAGCCAGACCCGTACCGACTGGTCCCGCCGCCCCCTGAGCGAACAGCAAATCCGCTACGCGGCCGATGACGTGCGCTTCCTGACCAACGTGTTCATGCGCCTGCTGCGGGACCTGGAGAGCCAAGACCGCATGCACTGGCTGCGCCCGGAGATGGAGGCCCTAAGCAACCCCGGCCTGTACGAGCCCAACCCCGACGGGGCCTGGCAGCGGGTCTCCGGAGTGAAGCGGCTCAAGCCCCGCGAACGCGGTGTACTCAAGACCGTGGGGGCCTGGCGAGAACGCGCCGCGATGGAAAGCGACCGGCCGCGACGCTGGATCCTGGCGGACGACGTATTGATCGATATCGCCCGCCGCACCCCGCAGGACATCAACGCCCTGCATGAGCTGCGAGGCTTCCCGGATGGCATGAAACCGCCGCGCCAGCAGGAGCTCCTCGAGGCGATCCAGGCCGGCCTCGACCTGCCCCGCGAGGAATGGCCGCAACTCCCCGAGAAGGCAAAGTTGAACGAAGCGGAAGAGGTTCTCGCCGATATCGGCATGGCCCTGCTGCGCGAATGCGCCCGACGCAACCAGATCACCGCCAGCGCCATCGCGCAGCGCAAGGATGTGATCGAGCTCATGAAGGGAGACGGCACCACTGGCCGCCTGGGCAGCGGCTGGCGACACGAGATCGCCGGAAAGACCATCGCCCGCTGGTTCGCGGGCGATGGGGGCCTGACCTGTTCGACCGAGGGCCTGCAGATCGGAACCTGAGCTTTCAGGGGCCGACCGTTTCGCTGCGGACCTCAGGCGGCCTTGTAGACACCGCGGCGCGGCGAGGTGAGCCGGCCCTGGCGCTTCAGGTAAGCCAGAGTCTGGCTGATGTTCTTGGTATCCAGGCCGGCCTTTTCGGCCTGCGCCTTGATGTCCTGAATCGCCATCTCCGGCTGGGTTCCGACGATCTCGCAGAGCTTCTGGCTGATGGATGCGCCACCCGCACGACGCCCGCGACGACCACCGGCGCTACCCGCACGGCCAACCCGGCCGCCCAACTCGCGGATTTTACGCTCGAGATCGGCCAGTTCCTTGCGATGCCGCGCCACCATCTCCTTGCGTTTTTCCATCAGTTTCTCGCGCTTCTGGCGACGCTCGGCTTCCTTGCGCTCGGCCTCTTCCTTTTCCCGCTGGCGCGCCAGGGCGTACAGTTCCTCGGCCGACAGATCGGAGGCCTTCTTGTTATCCATACTCATGCGTGACTCCCACTTTGTACTCTGGTTTACAATGATCTCAATGAAAATCACCGGGCCCCATAAATCGGAGACCTGCGGCCGTGATCAGGCCACAGAATATGATAATTCTGGCCAACAATTACAAGTACCACCTGAATCCCTAACGCCTCAACAGAAAGACCGGATCAGCGAACAGGCCTACGCATTTTATCTTCAATGCGGAATTCATACCGATCTCCCGGAAATTTTGTTCGACCTGAAAGGAAAAGCCGCCGGACAATGGCGAATGACCTGCGGGCGGGAACAACTGCGCTTCAATGCTCAGGCGTTCGTGCTTGATTGGGATGCCCATTTCCCCAATACCATTGCCCACGAGGTCGCCCATTCGTTGGTTTACCGCCAGCAAGGCCGACGCAGGCCGCGCCCACATGGGCCCGAGTGGAAAGCCCAAATGCGGTCATTCGGGTGCGAGCCCCGCGTCACCCACCGAACGCCACTACGCGGGCGTACGATGAAGACCTACGAATATGTCTGTGCCTGCCAGGGTCACCGCCTCAGCGCACGGCGGCACTCCCTCATCCAGCGCAAGCGTTATCGGTATCACTGCCGCGAATGCGGCCAGATCCTGAAAATAAAGACACCCGAATAACGCGCTTTCCCGACGCGAAAGCCGTCGCACTTCCGCCAAAAAGGCCCCCATCAGGGCTTCTCAAGAATCGAGCCGACCTCCTGCAACACCTGTGCGACCGCACCCCGCCCCGATACAACAACCGACTGGCCCGACTGCCCCATGCGTTCCCTTTGGTTCGCATCTCCCAGTAATTGGGTAAGGGCCTTCCCCAACTCGGATACATCAGCGACTTCCCACAACGCGCCGGCTACCAACAGACGCTCGACCGCAAACGCAAAATGCGCGGTATTCGGGCCAACCAGAACCGGTCGCCCCAATGCAGCGGGCTCCAGGACATTCTGCCCACCCAGCGGGACAAGGCTTCCCCCAACAAAGGCCACATCCGCCGCCGCCAGATAGACACCGATCTCTCCCAGGGTGTCACCCACGAGGACATCCAGCGGCTCTTGCAACGGCCCTCTACTACGCAATGCGACACGGAATCCGGCCGCCCGGGCAGCCTGGAACGCCGGTCCGAACCGCTCTCGATGGCGGGGCACCCATAACAGGACCGCATCCGGGTAGCGCTCACGAACAAGCCGATGCGCCGCCAGGACGGCCTCATCCTCGCCCTCGCGCGTGCTCACCGCGGCCCATACCGGAACCCCCGACGGCGCGATCTGGCCCCGCATATCGGCCCCTTGCTTATGCCCGGGCGGCAGGGGTCGATCGAACTTGAGATTGCCGCCGACCTGCACCCGAACCTCGGGGCCCCCAAGTATCCGGAAGCCCTCTGCGGCAGCCTCATCCTGCGCCAGGATCACCCGGACTCGGGCCAAGGTATCGGCCACTAAAGGCTGCAGGCGCCGATACCGCGGCAATGAGCGCGGGGACAACCGCGCGCTGACCAGCAACAGCGGAATCCCGTACCGCTCACAGGCGCGGTACAAGTTGGGCCACAACTCGGTCTCCACCACCACCGCCACCACAGGCCGGGTCCGCACGAGAAACCGGCGTACCGAACCGGGAAGGTCCAGCGGCAGAAACTGGTGCACGACGGCATCGCCCAACGCGGCGTCCAGCCGAGTAGCGCCCTCCGGTGTGGTCGTGGTCACGAGGAATGCTCGGTCGGGATACTGATCCCGCAGGGCACGCGCCAACGGCAGAGCCGCCTCGACCTCGCCTACCGAAGCCGCATGCAGCCAGATCGCGCCCGGCGATATACCCTCACCACCGCCTAGCCATTCCCGCCAGCGCCGCAACGGAACCTGATTAGAACGCGCACGCCGGATCAACCGTGCCAAAAGCCAGGGAGCGGCGAGGCGCATCATCAGGGTGTACAGGGCTGGACGCATGAGGTGCTGAGGCTCAGCCGAGCCAAGTCACGGCTTCGGAGAGAGAGCGGATACGGGCCACGCCGTCCCATTCGGGCAGGACTTGGTCACCATCCGGGTCGAACAACAGGCCTATCCCTACTCCGGCCCGATGGGCGGCCTCGAGATCCGAGGGACGATCGCCGAGCATTACCGACTGAGCAAGATCCAGCCCAAGGTCATCACGGGCTCGCAGAAGCATCCCTGGCTCCGGCTTTCGATCCGGGCATGCCTGGCGGTATTCGGGTAGTGCGTCATGCGGATGATGGGGGCAATGGTAGACAGCATCGATGCGCCCCCCCTGTTCAACAAAGCGCTCGCGCATCCAGTCCGTCAGGTGGCGAAAGTCAGACTCGTCGTAATAACCACGACCGATCCCGGATTGATTGGTGACCACCACCACCTGCCATCCCCGATCTACAGCCTCCCTCACCAACTCGAAGATACCGGGTACGAACTCGACCTCCTCGGAGCGATGAACATAGCCGTGATCAATATTGATCACCCCATCACGATCCAGGAACAGGGCGCGTGCGCTCACTCCGAGCCCGCGTGTCCCTGATCCGCCACGAGGGCATCTTCGACGATCCCGCACAAGAGATGCCCGATCAGCCCGTGGACCTCCTGCACGCGCGCAGTGGCGGCGTCCGGCACCCGCAGCACATGATCCGCGGTATGCGTCTCCGGCAACCCCTTCTCGCCGGTCAGGGCCACGGTGACCAGTTCACGCTGACGTGCCACCTTGAAGGCCTCGAGCACATTGGGCGAATGCCCGGATGTGCTGATCCCGACGAACACATCGCCCGGCTGGCCCAGTGCCTCGACCTGGCGCGAGAAGATCTGCTCATAACCAAAATCGTTACCGATCGCAGTCAGCACTGAGGTATCAGTGGTTAGCGCAATCGCGGCCGCGCCGGGGCGCACCGCCCGATAACGACAGACGATCTCCGCCGCAAAGTGCTGGGCATCCGCCGCACTGCCGCCATTACCCGCCAGCAGCACCTTGCCCCCATTGCGGACACAGCGCAGCCACAACTGACCAACGGTCTCCACCTCGTCCACAAACGCCCGATCCTCCGCCAGCCGGCCGAACAGCCGGCTGGCGGCACCCAGTTCCTGTTCAATCCAGTGCGGCACTTTGGTTCCCCGTCGCAACGTGCTCGGCAGTATAACGTTCTCGATGGGCGGCGACCCTGGCCACAGCGGCCAACCAGGGCAGCCCTCTGGTAGCATGTCGCTTCGCACCCAATCGGAATCCCGTGTGTCCAGCACGACACCGCACCCTCAGATCGGCCCCGACGCCACGAAGGACCCCGGATGAGCGCCAAACTCAAGCACGTCAAACCGACCCAACCGTCGGCCGGCGAATCCTGGGTGCTGTACAAGCGCATTTTCAAATTCGTCAAGCCGTATTGGCGCCTGGGCGTGTTGGCCATCATTGCGATGATCCTGGCAGCCGCGGGACAGACGGCGTTCGCGTGGATCATGCAGCCACTGGTTGACGGCACCTTCATCGAACAGGACCCGAACGCCCGCCTGTGGGTGCCCGCGGCCCTCGTCGGGATCTTTCTGTTCTATGGGATCACGATCTTTGCTTCGGATTACAGCGTGGCCTGGATCGGCCGCAAGGTCGTCAAGGACATACGCCAAGCCGTGTTCGAGAAGTATCTACACCTGCCTTCGGCATTCTTCGACCGGCACTCCCCCGGGACCCTGCTGGCCAAACTGACCTACAACGTCACCCAGATCAGCTCGGCCGCCTCCAAGGCAGTCGTCGTGCTGATTCGCGACACCTTCACCGTCATCTTCCTGCTGGCTTACATGGCCTACCTGAGCGGGTGGCTGGTCCTGATCGTGTTTACAATCGCGCCAATCGTCGGGCTTGTGATTACTGGCGCCAACCGGCAATTCCGCAAGATCAGCCGCCGAATGCAGCGCTCCACCGGGGACTATGCCCAGATTGCCGAGGACGGCATTCGCGGCCAGGCAGAGGTCAAGATCTTCGGCGCAACCGATTACGAGGCGCTGCGATTTGAAAAGACCAACGAGCGCTTTCATCGCCAAGCCATGCGGCACAAGGCCGTTCAGGCGGCCGCCCAACCCCTCTCCCAGCTGGGCGCGGTCATCGCCCTGGCCGTAATCGTGTACCTGGCCACGATGGACCTGGTTCTGGAAACCATAACCCCCGGGGGCATGATCTCCTTTATCACGGCGATGCTGCTGATGCTGCCTTCTCTTAAGCGCATCGTGGGCGTCAATGCAGCTATCCAGAAGGCCCTGGCCGGGGGCGAGAGTGTCTTCGAAGTGCTCGACCTTCCGGCCGAACGCGACGATGGCCAGCGTCACCTCGAACGCGCCCTTGGCGATATCGAGTTCGATCACGTCGGCTTCCGCTATGCCACCAGCCACAAACGTGTTCTTGAAGACATCAGTCTGACCGTCAAGCCAGGCCAGACCGTGGCCCTGGTCGGCCGATCCGGCAGCGGGAAAACCACCCTGGCACGCCTGCTGCCACGCTTCTATGAAATCGAAGAGGGCGAGATCCGACTGGACGGTCATCCGATCCAGGAATACCGCCTCAGGGACTTGCGGGCACAACTGGCCATGGTCAGCCAGCATGTCGTGCTGTTCAACGACACGCTGGCGCATAACCTGTGCTACGGCATGGACCACAAACCCAGCCTCGAACAACTGCGCGAAGCGGCCGATGCGGCCAACGCCCTCGAGTTCATCGACGAGCTGCCTGAAGGCTTCGACACCGTGGTGGGAGAGAACGGGATCATGCTCTCCGGAGGCCAGCGCCAGCGCGTCGCCATCGCCCGCGCGCTCCTGAAAGATGCCCCGATCCTGATTCTGGACGAGGCTACCTCGGCACTGGATTCGGAATCCGAGCAAAAGATCCAGGACGCGCTGGAAAGGCTGATGGAGAACCGAACGACCCTCGTGATCGCTCACCGACTGTCCACCATCGAGAGCGCCGACCACATTGTGGTCCTTGACCGCGGCCGGATTGTCGAAGCGGGCTCGCATGCCCAACTGCTCGAACATAATGGGCACTACGCCGCGCTGCAAAAAACGCAGTTTGAAGAACCTCCGGAAACATCGGAGACTCAGGACGACGAAGACCCGCCCCTATAATGGTGATCGCGGAAGATACAATTCCGCCGCCTTTTCCTGTTTGCTGAAAGGACATCCCTCGCGCGATGAAAGGTCCGCGTAGCAACAACACGCTGCACCCGTCTAACTGGGGCCAAGCCGCCGCGATCGCTGTGCTGTGGGTGATCGCCCGCCTACCCTGGCGCTTGGCTACAAGACTGGGGACTGGACTGGGTCACCTGCTCTACCACCTGGCGCGGGACCGGCGCTATGTGGTGCGGCGCAACCTCGAGCTCTGCTTTCCGGACCTGGGTACCGAGGAACGCGAACGCTGGGTGCACGCGAACTTCGGCTACACCGGGCGTGGTATTGCCGAAGTGGCGCTGGGCTGGTTCGGAGGACCGGCCGTGGATCGCGTGCCCTTTCGCGTCCTGGGGTTGGAACACCTGAACGCGGCAAAAGAGGCCGGCGACCCGGTGATCCTGCTATCCGGACACTTCTCCTGTATTGAGCTGGCCGGGCGCCTATTTGGGCAGCAAGTGGACATGGCCGCCATTTACAAGCCGATGGACAAGAAGCCGGTTCTGGAGCGCGCCCTGCGATATGGGCGCGAGAAAAAACTGGAACGGGTGATCTCCAAGGACGACATCCGCAGCATCCTTCGCACGCTCAAGAAGGGCGGCACCATCTGGTACGCCGGAGACCAGAACATGCGGCGCACGGAGCAGGTCTTTGCCCCATTCTTCGGCATGCAGGCTTCCACCACCACCGGACTGTCACGGCTGGCACGCATGGGCAAGGCCCGGGTGCTGCCCATGTTTTACTACGTGAACGCCACTGGCGACGGCTACGAATTCGTGGTCGGTCCGCCGCTGGAAGAATTCCCCAGCGACAACCGCGCGCACGACGCCGCGCGCATGAACGAGGTCCTAGAGGACGCCGTACGCCATGCCCCTGAGCAGTACTTCTGGGCGCACCGTCGCTTCAAGACCCAGCCGGTTGGCGCGGCTGATCCATATCCGGAACTGCAACACACCCACATTGGGCGCATGCCCTGGCAGAAAAACAAGCTAAAAAAGGCCCACAAAAAGCGCAAACGGAAGAAGTCCGGTGACGGCTCCTGAACACAAACCCGTGACGTCATCGGCCTCCGGTCCTCCAGATGAAATTGCGCTGTTGCGCCTCTCGGCACTCGGCGACGCCACCCATGTGGTACCCGTGGTCCGCACGTTGCAAGCGGTCTGGCCCAATACCCGCATCACCTGGGTCATCGGGCGCCTGGAACACCAGCTTCTAGGGGACTTGCCGGGTATTGAGTTCGTCGTGGTCGACAAGAACCGAGGCTGGCGAGCCTACACGGACCTCCGGCGATCATTACGGGGCCGCCGATTCGACGTTCTCCTGCAGATGCAGGTCTCCCTGCGAGCCAGCCTTCTGGGAATGCAGGTCCCCGCCCACCGCAAGATCGGATTCGATCGGGATCGGGCGCGCGACTTTCAGTGGCTTTTCACGCGTGAACGCATCGCCGCCCGCCCCCGCCAGCATGTCCTGGACGGTTTCTTCGGCTTTGCCGAGGCACTGGGGGTGCACAGCCGTGACCTGCGCTGGGACATCCCGATTCCCGATACCGCCCGTGAATGGGCCCATCGGCACCTGCCCACTAGCCAGCCCCTGCTCGCCATCAACCCGTGCTCCAGTGCTCGTTTTCGCAACTTTCGCAACTGGAACGCCAAGCGCTACGCGGCCACGGCCGAGCACGCCATAGAGCAACACAGCATGGCCGTCGTGCTGATCGGCGGCCCCAGCCAACTGGAGCGGGAATATGGAGACGCCATTACCTCCAGATGCCGATACCCGCTGATCAACCTGATCGGGTCGACCGACCTCAAACAACTACTGGCCGTATTCGATCAAGCTCATGTCGTGATCTCCCCGGACTCCGGTCCAGCGCACATGGCCAACGCGGTGGGCACCCCGGTGATCGGGCTCTACGCCGGATCCAATCCCGACCGCACCGGCCCGTACTGCAGCCGCCAGTGGGTCATCAACGCATACCCCGAGGCCTGCCAGGCCGCCTTTGGCAAGCCACCGGAGGCCCTGCGCTGGGGGCAACGGATACGGGAGCCGGACGTGATGGATCGCATCACGGTCGCCGATGTCACCGCAAAGCTGGACACGCTGATGCAACCGAAGGTGACCGATGCCTGAGGCCACGCCACCTCGGATCGCCCTGTTTTTCGCCACCTCGGGGCACAGCGGCGTCGACCGTGTGGTGACAAACCTGGTCCGGGAGTTTGCCCACTATCCAATGCAATTCGACCTGCTGACCCTCCGCGGGCACGGGCCCTATATCGAGGACCTACCCTCCAACGTTCGCCGGTTCCCACTACGGGCCGCACACCGCAATACCGCCCTGCCCACCCTGATCGCCTATCTGCTACGCCACCGCCCACAAGCGCTCTACACCGCGAGTCATAGGCTAAACCGCACAGCACTGCTAGCACGGCAGCTCGCAAGGCCCAGCATGCCAGTGGCGATCCGCATGGGTATGTCTATTGCAGCCACCCTCGCTGAGCTCAAGCCCGCGGGCGCCCGCCGACTGGCACGTTCCATGCGGCGCTGGTACCCGCGCGCAGACGCGGCAATCGCCCCCTCCGAGGGAGTCGGCCACGACCTTCGCATCCTCGCGGGGATGCCTGAGGATCGGGTCCATGTCATCCCCAACCCGATCGTTACCCCCGGCCTGCTCGAACAGGCCGCTGCTCCCCTTGATGACGCCTGGCTGCTGGACGGCCACGCGCAGGAGGTCCCCGTGATCCTGGCAGCTGGCTCCCTAGAGCCGCGCAAGGACTTTGCCACCCTCATTCGCGCGTTCGCTGCGCTGCGCCAGCAACGCCCCGCGCGGCTGATCATTCTCGGCGAAGGCCGCGAACGCGCTAGCCTGGAATGCTTGGCAGAAGATCTAGGGGTGTTGCAGGACCTGCGCCTGCCGGGCTTTCAGGCCAATCCCTACGCCTGGATGGCACGCGCCAACGTGTTCGCGCTCACCTCGCGCCGCGAAGGCTCGGGCGCCGTGCTGGTCGAGGCCCTGGCCTGCGGCACTCCCTGCGTCGCGACCGACTGCCCATCCGGCCCGGCTGAAATACTTGGGCAGGGCGCCCTGGGACCTCTCATTACCGTCGGCGATGCCACCGCGCTGACCCAGGCCCTGAATGCCCTGTTAACAACACCACCGGGCGCCAATGCCCTCCGGGAGGCGGCGCGGCCTTTTGCGGCCCAGGTCTCCGCCCAGGCCTACCTGAGAGCCCTGCGCCTGGAGGTATGACGGGGCCGCCTGAATTGTCCGGTGCGGAAGGCCTGTGCTCTAATCTCGCCTCCCGTATGCACCGGTAGCAAGGGCCTCAATTCGCGTGATTATTTCGCACCGCCACCAGTTCGTCTTCATCAAGACCCGCAAGACCGCAGGCAGCAGCCTCGAGATCGGTCTGTCGCGCGTCTGCGGCCCTCAGGACATCGTAACCCCGCTCAGCGAGGAACGAGGGGAGGAAGAGTTCCGACGTCAGGAAGGCGGGTTTGGGCCGGCCAACCATCAAAAGCCGGTCGCCCGGCATCGCGGATTCAAGGAGTGGCGGCGACTGTTGACGCGAGGCCAGCGGGCGACCTATGGCCAGCACACCCGGGCCCCCGAGATCCGCGAGCTACTCGGGGAAGACAAGTGGAACCGATATTACCGTTTCACCGTCGAACGCAACCCCTGGGATCGCGCCCTGTCGCGCTACTGGTGGCAAAAGCATCGCTGGGAGAGCAAGGGACGCACCGAGTTCCCCAGCCTGAGCGAATACCTGGCCTGGATGGAGCAGCACAAGCCGCACTGGCTGAGCAACTGGGGGCACTACACCATCGACGACGAGCTCGCCGTTCACAAGGTATTGCGCTACGAAACGCTCAGCGAAGACCTGGAAGCACTGCGGTCGGAAATGGGCATCGACGGCGACATCTCACTGCCGACCTATCGCGCGAAGGGCGGTTTTCGGAAGGATGGCCGCCATTACAGCGACATCCTGGGCCCCGAGGACCGGACGATCATCGAGCGCGTCTGCGACCACGAGATCGCCGCCCTCGGCTACCGTTTCGAGGTCACCTGAACGTGGCCGCAATCTCGCGCCAGCGGGGCCTGGTACGGCGACTCGTCCAGCGCATACGCCGCCAATGGCGCCGCCGCCGGGCAGACGTCCACCTGGTCTCCTACCCCAAGTGCGGAAGGACCTGGCTCGTGCTGCTGATCGGCAAGTCCCTGCAACTGCACTACGGCCTGAAAAACCGCAACCTGCTCAAGTTGCGCGCCTTTACCCGGCCCTGGCGGGACATCCCGTACATCCTGCAGCACCATGATGGAGGTCCCGAGTTCCTGCTTCCCGAGGAACTCAAGACGGACAAGTCCGCCTATCGTGGCCGCAAGGTCGTGTTCATGGTCCGCGACCCGCGCGATGTGCTGGTTTCCTCCTACTTTCAGAAGACCCGACGCAACCGGAACTACGAAGGCAGCATGGACCAATACGTGCACGAACGGCGTGGCAGCATCGAAACCATCGTGACGTTCTACAACATCTGGGCGCGCAATCGCGAAGTGCCGCGTGACTTCCTGATCATCCGCTATGAAGACCTACATGCGGATACCCCAGGCGAGTTGCGGCGCGTACTCGATTTCATTGGGCTGGACGCGATCGCCGACCCCACCCTCCAGGAGGCCGTGGATTTCTGCCGTTTCGACAACATGCGCAAGCTGGAATCAAGAAATGCCCTGGGCACCAGCGCACTGTCAGCACGCGACCAGGACGACCAGGACAGCTTCAAGACCCGGCGTGGCGAAGTCGGCGGCTACCACGAACATCTGCACGGCGAGGCCCTGGAACACGTCAACGCGATCATCCGGACACGCCTGGACCCTCTCTTCGCGAACTATATCAAGCCCGCACACGAGGACCGCGCATGATGCTCCGCGCCAGCGGCCCCTGCCCGGCAAGGAGATCGCAATGTCGCGTCCTCCGGTAATCATCATCGGCATGCACCGCTCGGGCACCAGCCTGCTGACACGGGTGCTGCAACAGGCCGGGTTCTTCATGGGAACAGGCGCCAGCCGCAACGAAGAGGCGGCCTTCACCAATGCGGTCAACGCATGGCTATTCCGCGAGGCCTCCGCCACCTGGGATCGGCCGGAATCCGTGGATTGGCTACTCGCGGACGAGGCCCTGAGACCCTGGCTGCTGGACTACATGCGCGACATGATCGAGGGCCCTGCCAGCCTGCGCTTCCTGGGTATTCGGCGGGGTTTGCGCGGCTGGGGGCTCGCCAAACAATCGACCCCCTGGGGCTGGAAGGACCCTCGCAACACGTTCACGCTGCCCTTGTGGCTGGAGCTCTTTCCCGACGCCCGGGTCCTCCATATCGTGCGCCATGGCGCGGATGTCGCCGCGAGCCTGCGCAGCCGCCGTAGCGAAGTGTTCGACCAGCGCCGCGCGCGTTATCGGAAATACCGACCGGCACACCGACTGGACCCTTTCGCTCCCCGGCGCCGGGGCTTCGCTCCCCAGGTTCGTTGCGGCACACTGGAGGGTGGGCTGGAGTTGTGGGCCCAATACGTCGCAAGGGCACGGCAGCATGTGCGGGCCCTGGACGAACGAGCTCTGGAGATTTCCTACGAGTCACTGCTCGCCGCACCAAAGGACACCCTCGATCAGGCCTTGCAGTTTTGCGACTGCCCCCTGGATACCGAACGACTGGCCATGACCGCCGCAACGTTTCGCCCGGACCGGGCCCATGCCTGGCACCGGGACCCGGAACTGCGTGCATTCGCCGAACGGCACCACAAAACACTGCAAGCCCAGGGATATGACGCTCACCCGCCGACGAGCCCGATTCCGGCGCCGCTCAGTCCGTGAACGAATACTTGAAGTACTCGATCTCCCGACCGAACAGTTGCTGGACTTT
This sequence comes from Thioalkalivibrio sp. ALJ1, assembly GCF_000745395.1. NCBI lineage: Bacteria > Pseudomonadati > Pseudomonadota > Gammaproteobacteria > Chromatiales > Ectothiorhodospiraceae > Thioalkalivibrio > Thioalkalivibrio sp. ALJ1. Next base: position 453,875 of record NZ_KN050684.1, read on the forward strand.
CTCCTTCTTCTCCTCCTCCCCGTAATACTCCTGCCACGGCTTGGGATAGGCACGGCGCTTCTCCGATGCCAGGGCATCCACGCCTTCGACGCCGGCTAGAGACAACGCACGCTGGAAATCGGCCTCGAGGTTCTCGAAGCGCCCGACAAAATCCACAGCGACTTCGTCATCAATGGTGTACATCGGCCAGTTGTCATGCTTTTGCCGACCCGACCGGGCCTCCGCAAGGAGCTCGTCGAGAAATCCGTCGAAACTGGGAGGCGCATCCTCCTTGCGTGTGCGGTAGAGATAGTCCGATACAGCCCGCTCATAGGGATTGCGCACAAAACAAAACTTGAAGTACTCATGCCAGGCACCCGGCATGGCATCGCGCACCTCGACTGCGGGAGGATGCGCGGAGGAAGACAGTCCGAACTCCCGCTTGAAACGCTTCTTCACTGCCTTGTTCAGCGCAGACGCCCACCCCCGGCGCTTGAGCATTGCACTCCAGAGTTCGGAGACCCCCAGTGGCGTCAACAGCTGACGCCGCGCCCAGGGTTGCATGGGGCCTCCCGCCTGCAGGCTTTCATGGACACTGCCCAGCATCACATCGCCCCGTCCCATATGGGGCGAGAGCGCCACCTTCATCGAACTGCCGGCGACCTTACGGCAATGGATAAAGATGAAACGATGCTGATGACTAATGATCATTTCTGTCTTCCTCCATGTGAACGGCCTGGCTCAGCGCGCACGGGTCCGCTGACTTCATGCCGTCTTGAGCCCCATTACCTGCAGGTACTGCAGCGCGACCCGATCGCTGCGAAACCGCTCCATGCCATCACGCAACGCCGCGTCCGCCGGTGGGGCACCGAGGGTCGCCTCCATCGCTTCACTCAATGCCCCAGGATCACCCACTGGCACCAGACGCCCCACGCGCCCATCCTGAAGGATCTCCCGCGGGCCGGACGGGCAGTCCGTAGCTACCACCGGGGCGCCCGCCGCCAATGCCTCGACGATCACGTTGCCCAAACCCTCGTAGCGGGACGACAACACGAACAACGCCGCACGGGCAAAGTACGGGATGGGGTCGGGAACATAGCCGGTCAAATCCACGTCTTCCGCCACGCCGAACGCCTGGGCCCGCTGTTGCAGCGAATCCCGCAGCGGGCCATCCCCCAGGATGACCAGGCGCGCCGATTGTCGCATCCGCAGCCGAGCAAAGGCCTCGATCAACGTGGCAAAGTCCTTCTGCCCGGTCAGCCGCCCCGCGCCCACAATCACGGGTGGCCCCCCTCCCTGAAACCAGGGATGGTCGACGGGCTGCGCGGCACGCCCCGGAATACAAGGCGTCACGGTCGGGTTGTAGATCACCCGGATCTTGCCCGGGTCCATACCAAAATTTGCGATCAGATCGTCCCGCACCCCCTCGGAGATCGCGATGACACAATCAGCCTGGCGATACAGCAGGCGCGCCGTCCAGCGCTTGAAGCGCCGCCGCAGTGTCTGACTTGGGGTATTGGTAATCTTCACGAATATCGGGACCGGGCATCCCGATATTCGGCGTGCGATCACGGCGACCTTGGCGGCATGATCCTTGGCGGTCAGCAGGGCTGCGGGAGGATCTTCCCGCAGCAGGCGCGTCAGCTTGCGCACGCTGTCCAGCTTGCCACCGCTGGCCAGATCGATCACCTCAACTTCGGGTGGGAGTTCGTCCGGATACGGGACGACGCCACCTCGCGTCAGGATGATCTGCGGCTGCACACCCTGCGCCAGAAACTCCCGGCACAGGATCAGCACCTTGCGCTCGATACCGCCCCACGCCTTGAAGGGCGAGAGGATTGCGACCCGGGGTTTTCCCACCACCTGCCCTCCATTCGACGCGCCCGATGATAGCGCAGACGTCGGCAGGGCTTCAGGCGCGGCGAACTCGTCGGGCACCTCCAAGATGGTTCCGAACAAAGGCGTGCTATATTCGCGCGCTATGCATGCCACACGGTTATTCAGCGAGTGGTTCAACCCGTTGCTGTCCCACCTGGACGGGCGGGTCCAGAAGCATCGCGTCAATCCCCGCATCCTGGTATCCACGTCGCAACGCTTCGTGTTCTACCGGATCCCCAAGGCTGGGCACTCGACCGTCGGGAACACCCTTCTGCGCTATGACCCGTCGATCACGGACGAGCAGCGAGAAGCAGTTCAGGCCTCCGGGGACAAGATCGGCGTTTACCGCCACCCCCGCGAGATCGGCCTGCGCCGCAGCCGCGAGGCCTGGCGTAATTACTTCCTGTTCACCTTCGTGCGTAACCCGTTCCAGCGCACGCTGTCGGCCTATCTCGACAAGATCATGCGTGACCGGCCACCCGCTGCCAAGAATCTCGGTGCATCGCCGGCGCAGGACGGCTCGACCCCGAGTTTTTTTGACTTCTTGGAACGACTGGAAAACGAGGCGCTTTACCGCGGCCCTCACTGGGCCCCACAGGTCAGTCTGCTACCCCGTGACCGCGGCCGCCTGGATTTCACCGGCCATCTCGAGCACATCGATCGGGACCTCCCGGCGCTGGTGCAAAGACTTTTCGGAGACGGATCGCTCGTGGAGATACACAACTGGGATCCTCACCGTACTGGATCCGCCAGCAAGCTGGCGGAGTACTACGATGGAGCCGCGGTCGACCGCGTCCGCTCACTCTATCGCGAGGATTTCGACGCCTTCGGCTATTCGCTGGATCCGAGCGACTAATGCGCAGCAGGTCTCAGGGCCGCCAGTCCGGATCGTACCTGCCCACCGCAAAGTCCTCCCGGTAAAGGGTCGCCACCCGCGAGTAAAGCGATTCGTCGTAGAACGACTCGAGCCGACGGGTCGCGCCCTGGACCTTCCCTTGGTAGCGACGCTCCAGGGCATGAGGCTTGCTCAAATCCAGTGAAGCAGGCAGGGACACACCAATCTCCGCGCACACCCGACTCAAGTCGTCCCGCAGATTCTCCAGCTGACCGATCTGGTCAAACTGATCCGGAGGCGCCATCAACAGATGGCACTGCGGCCAGAAATGCTTGTTCGCCCTCAGCCCGCCCGACTCGAGAAATCGGACAAAATCCGAAAATCCGGCCATATCCTGCTGCCCGGCCCCGGGGAAATGAGAATATCGCCGCTTCGCGGACGCCACCTTGTCCAGAAATGCTGAAAGGCAGCGAGCGTAAGGGTTTCGGAAGACGGTGAAGCGATAGTAGTGACGTGCCGCAAAGAGCTCTCGCAGCGACAGCTCATCCAGTCGCTTGCCTGCAGACCGCGCATTCTTCAATTCCGACCGATAGTCCGCCCGCGTCATCGTCGAAACCGCTCCAGCGTCACTATCGCCACCACCAAACACCAGTTCGTTCAGGTAGAGCGAAATACTGGAGTTGCCCGATTTCTTGATCCGGTTGTAGATCAACCGCAGATCGGGGTAGACATGAGCCCGATCCATGGTGACGGCGCGCAATCCCTGTGTGCCCGTCAGCAACGCAACTCGGGAACGGGTCAACTGTTTTCGAAAACTCGGCGCGTTCTTTGCCATGGCGAGTAATGTTCTCAATTCTGGTCGTCATTCGGCCGCGCCCGAGGCGTGCCCTCATGGCGTCCGTCCTTGGCCATAGGAACTGCCCGTCCCATGGGCTACTGTCGCAGCTTCATCAGGTTGTCCACGAGATCGCGGGCTGACTTTTCAGGCGGCTCACGGGCATCCAGCTGCACAATCGGGATACCCCGGCCAGCGCAGATGCTCGCCGCCGTCTCGGTCATCTCGATCGCCGGCTCGACCATCTCGTGGAAGCGAGTCACATTCGGGTTGCGCTGGCGCAGGCGCTCATTGATGGCCTCGGGCGGGGCCGTCAACAGAACAAGCGCCTGGGGGGCCGGCATGCATTCCAGATAGGCCTGCACCTGCTCCCGTGGCGCCCCCAGTCCCAGACTGATCGCGCGCTGCGCCAACCCTTCGTCGAACGGAATCCAGGCGTTCCCCGGTAGCCGATCCGTCGCGCGCGCTAGTGCCACGCTGCCGATAAAGCTTTGCATCCGCTCCAGCGTCAGCGCTTCGCTTTCACTCGGCTCACCGCCCCGGGTGAGCGCCAGGCGCAGGAACTCCGGCCAAGGTGCGTCGGCCTCCCGCAGGGACCTGAATTCGTGGCGCACCATCTCCTTTTCGAGCTTGGCGCGCATCCAGCGCTGCAGACCCTTGCGGGCATACAGGGCCGTCTCAATACGGCGCCGCAACGCACCGGTAGCCTGGCGTTCATGGGCCGCCCATAGCGGAAGCCAGCGCGGCGATGCACTCAGGACACCCCGGCGCTTCCATTCCGCCTGAAGCGGTCCGAGCAATGTGGTCTTGCCCACCCCCGGAGGCCCCATCAGCTCCAGTCGCCGCATCGGTTACCCCACCTCGCAAGCATGTCGCAGTTTCTCGCTGGCACCTACCAGTTTTTCCCGGCGCTTGTCCGAGTCCGCGCTCGCGAACTGGGGGCGGAAGGCATGCGCGAGGGCCATCGAAAGCAGTGCCGCGACACGGTGATCGGGATACCATTCGCGGCCGGCCGAACGCCACAACGAGGACAGCTCCGTATCGTATTTGCCGCGCAGATAGTCCGAACGCAGGGTCTCGTTCACCGGGGCCGTCCCGCGCAGGAGCGAAAGTGCGTCATAGAAGAAGGGCAGCGATTGCACCCGCTCCAGATCGATCAACACGACACGACCATCGGCGCGCACAAACACATTTCCGTTATGGCAGTCCCCATGGCATTCAAGAACGGGCGCTCCACGCAGGCACTGCTCGATCCCCATTTCGTGCTGACTCAACGCCCTGTGCAACCAGCCAGGAAGGCGCCACTGCCGAACCTCGCTCCATACCCGGCCCAGATCAAAGTGCCCATCGCAATACTGTACGTGGTGCTCGCAACTGGCGAGGAGCTGGCGAAAGGCCGGATCCCACTGATCGGCATCCGCGTCGCGAATGGGCACGCCGTCGACAAAGGATTCTCGAACGGCGAACGCCCCGAAAATCGCCACGGTGGCCGGATTGATTTCGGGGCAAGTATAGGATTGCGCCAGCCACTGCGCATGGCGAAGCAGCTTGTCGGTCTGTCCCGGGCGATTCGTCACCCGCAACATCCAGCGCCGACCTCGATCCACCAGCAAGGTCCAGTCGCTACGAGCGATCAGGGTGTCGCAAGAGGCCGAATCCAATCCCATCGACTCGCCGCACCGGACTTCGCGCGCCCCTCCGGAAGTCCGAAGCAGACGCTTCTGGTAAGCATCCGGATGGGCCCCAGCGGCTGGGGAGTAGGCCACACCACCCGATATCCGCCATTCCCCCTGAACCAGTTCGCGCTCGGCCCAGTGCAACTGTTGCCGCGTCTGTCGACCCTGCTTCCAGCGCGCAAAGACTCCCATCAACGCGACACCCCCCTTTTTTGGGATTCCAAACCAAAGAAGTCCAGATACGCGCGCGATGCCGTTTCCACTAGGAAGGGGCGTACGGCCTCCTCCTGCTCGAACACAGGGGCTTCGCCCCGTAGCGTCTGATCGATGGCACAGGCCAGGGCCTGCGGGTCCTGCATCGGCACCAGGAGGCCGTAGCGGCCGTGGGCAAGGATCTCGCGCGGGCCACTGGGGCAGTCCGTCGAGACCACGGGAACACCGAGCCCCAGGGCCTCCATGACCACATTCACCAGCCCCTCCCATCGCGAGGACAGGGCAAAGACGTCCGAACGCGCCATCCACGCATAGGGGTTTGAGACGAACCCCGGCAAGTCCATGTCGTTTTCAATACCCAGCTCTTTCGCCAACGCGCGCAGAGCCCCTTCCTCGCGTCCCTTGCCCACAATGATCAATCGCGCCTCGCGGCGTTCCCGCAGACGCGCAAACGCGCGCAACAGGGTCGGGTAATCCTTTTGTGGCACCAGACGGCCGGCCGACAGGATGACGGGGCAAGTCTTGTCCGTTAACCAGGGGTGGTCCACCGGTTCGCTGGCCCGATCAAGCGTTCCCTGGGCCACCGATCCGCTATAGATGCGCTGCACGGTCACGCCCTTCAGACCCACCGTATCCACCAGGTCGTCGCGCACCCCGTCGGAGACCGCAATCACGCCGTCCGAACGCGGATACCACCGGCGAATTTGGCGAAACTTCTGCTCTCGCCGCCGGGGTTCAGCGGCGAGCTTTTCCGATTCGCCAAAGGTATTGGGCACACTCAGAAATCGCCTGGCACCAGTTTCCGGGAGCATCCCGACCTGGGCCAGGATCATGTTGGTAATGTGGTTAACCGACAGGATAATCTGAGGTTGGCGCCGTCGCAGGTAACGCCACAAGGCCCAGGTCGTGGCAAGCTTGCCGCGGGTTCCAAGATGCACACATGCAACCGAGGAAGGCATTTCGTCGGGGTAGAACATCTCGCCATCACGAAAGGTCACCAGTTCCACCGACCAGCCGTCGCGGGTCCAGACGTGGATCTGGTTCATCAGCCGACGATACGTCCCACCCCAGGGGCGAAACATGCCGAACAGGACGATATCCGGCACGTCGATTCAGCCGCTTGTACGGGAGACGGTTACATGCCGGGCAAGGGCCGCGGCAATCATCGGGGCCAGGAACATCGTGTACAGATGGATCTGCCCGAATGAATCCAGGAAGTACGTGCCCAACATCGCCACCAGCATAAAGGGCACGAAGCCGATGGTTGTGAACGCCAGGCCCAGCCCGAGACGATCCGAACGGGGTCGCTCACGCACCTGTCGAATCGCTTCCCAGATGATGGCCGCGAAGAGTGCGATCATCAGGGTATATCCAATACCCCCCAGACGCGCGATCAACTCGGCATGGGCATCGTGGAAATGTCCCGAGCGGCCCTGGAGGATGGGTGGCAAGGGCCGCTCCTCCATCATGTGGTAAGGATCCGCAGGGCCCCACCCCGTCAACGGGCGATCAAGCCACAGCTGGATGGCGAACACCTTGTACGCCCCTCTTGCCCCCACATTGCCATCTTCGAATTCCCAGGCATCGTCCAGCTTTTCCATGGCCAGTATTTCACCGATAGCGTCCACACGGTCCATTGCGCGGCGCTCGATCTCATCCCAAGCAAGGTAGAGCACAGAAGCGAACAACGCCGCCACAATGAGCAACGCAGCGATGACGTAAGGACGAAGAAGTTCGCGACGAAAATGCCAAACCAAAACGACGGCCAACACCGCCAGAGCCACCGTCAGCGACAACCATCCCGTGCGCGACTTGGTTACGAAAACGGCCACCAGTAACGCAATCGCAAGCAGTAATACGCCACCCGTCCGCAGCGCAATCAACCAGGAGACGGGCATACGGGACCGAGCCTGACCGCCCAGCAGCAGCGCGGGTGCCAGCATCAGTAGAACGATCAATATGGAACCCATTGCCAGGGCGGACCGCGAGTGCCCCATACCGAAGATATAGCGAGAGGTACCCGTCAGCGCCTGATTGAAGTCTGCCCATGACCAGGTCGGCACAATTTCGAACAGAACGAACCCCAGTGCCATGGCGCCCAGTGCGCCTAGGGCATGACGCAACCAATCTCCAGTAGCCACCAAGGTCATGGCCAGGATCAGCACAGGTAAAGCGAGGATACGGATCCAGGTCCCGGTACCTTCCAGGTGTTCGCTGGCAAGCTCCGGCTGTTCAACGAAAGCAGCAGCCAGCCCCCGCATGAGCACGTAAACGATAAACGCCAGGGCAATCCAGAAGACCGGGGTACGAATCACCCCTTGCCAATGGCGTGCCACAACAATGAGAGTGATGATCAGCATTCCGAACTGTGCAAGCTGCCCCAGCGTAATGCTGAGCGGCGACAGAAAGGCGAATGCATACACGAACGCTATGGCCGTATAACTCAGCCAACAGGGTGGCGGCACGGTGGAGTTCAGGGACGCTGCACGTCCGTCGATTGTTGTCATGTAGATCCCGTTTAACGCGCATTATCCAATCGAGCCACAACCAAAGGGCGTACCACAGCATGGCTCCTCAAAAACGGTCGTCAGTATAATGGGTGCCCACCGGGGGTCCACCCCGCCAGCGTCCAGCACTACGTCCCTGCTCAAGGGTCCGGATCACAACCAGGGAAACCGGTGCGAGGCGCCTGTTGCAATGCTTAATGCCAGACGATAACCGCGTTCACATTCCGAACCATCGCCCGGACGCCGGCTCATCGGCATCGCCCGCGAAGGACGGCGACCTTACACCAGTGGCCGAGCGTCTGGCGCACCCGGCGCGAAACCGATGGATTCTTCACGATACGTCGCTACTCCCTGAAGCAGCGGAAGAACTGTTTCAGCCACATCGACTGCAACAACAGGGTTCCATCACAGAAACCCGTATCGGGCGCCGCGCGACACATTTTCTAAACTACGATGGGTTGGACCTCGTGCTGCGCCACTACTGGCGGGGTGGCTGGGTCGCCAGGCTATCGGAGGACCGGTACCTGTGGACCGGGCGTACGCGCACGCGCCCTGTGCGGGAATGGAACCTAACCCGGATCCTGTACGAACAGGGACTGCCGGTTCCACGCCCCGTCGCAGCCCGGGTCATGCGCCACGGACTGGTGTATTCGGGGGACCTGGTCACTGCAACAGTGTCGGATGCGACGCCGCTGGATGAATGGATACAGCAGCAAGAGGACACTCCAACCCTGTGGCACGAGGTCGGCGCGACACTGGCGAGGTTTCACCAGTTCGGTGCCTGGCACGCCGATCTCAACGTTCGCAACATCTTGGTCCAGCCATCCGGGAAGGTCTGGCTCATTGACTGGGACCGGGGCCGCCTCAGCGTACAACGCGGACTGCAAGGCAATCTGGAGCGCTTGCGGCGATCGCTGGAAAAGTGGCCCGAGATCCGGGAACGAGGACGCACGGGATGGTCCGAGCTGCTCTCCGGCTACCGCAGCGCGAGGGGCGGCGATGGCGACTAAACGGCTGGCCGTGCTGATTGCCTACACCGGGGATGGCGGGGTCGAAAAGATGATGAACAACCTGCTCCGCGGCTTCGTGGATGCCGGCGTGGCCGTGGACCTGCTGTTGCTGAAGGCCCAGGGCGGGCACGTGCAGGAGATCCCCGAGGGCGTCAACGTGATTCGTCTGGATGTACGTACCTCCCTGCAGGCACTGCCTGCGGTATACCGATACCTGCGCAAGGTGCAGCCCCACGCGTTGCTCGCCGCCAAGGACCGCGCCGGCCGCGTCGCTCTGCTGGCGCGGCGGTTTGCGCGCGTGCCCACCCGCATCGTGCTGCGCATGGGCATGCACCTGAGTGGCTCGCTGGCCGAAAGGTCCTGGCTGCAAAGGAGCGCGCGCTACCTGCCCGTGCGCTGGCTGTACCCTTGGGCGTATAGAATCGTCACGGTGGCCCCGGCCGTGGCGGACGATCTGGCCTCCATCGCCCGGCTCCCCCGGGACCGATTCGAGGTCATTGCCAATCCGAGCATCAGCCCGGCCCTGTATCAGCAAGCCGAAGCGGCATCAGGGCACCCTTGGCTCGACGATGCCGAAACACTCTCCATGCCCGTCATCGTCGCCGCGGGTCGACTGCGACCGCAGAAGGATTTCGCCACGCTGATCCGGGCCTTCGCTGGTGTGCGCGAGAACCGCGAGGCGCGTCTGATCATCCTGGGTGAAGGCCCAGAACGCACGCATCTGGAACAACTGGCACGCGAACTCAGCGTCGAGGCGCAAATCGACCTGCCCGGGTTTCTCGACAATCCCTATGCGTTCATGCGTCGAGCAACCGTCTTCGTGCTGTCGTCGCGCTTCGAGGGCGCACCGAACGTGTTGGTGGAGGCCATGGCGCTCGGCACGCCGGTGGTCGCTACCAACTGCCCGAGCGGGCCCAGCACCATCCTCGAGGACGGGCTCCATGGCCCACTGGTACCGATGGCCGATCCGGAGGCACTGGCAGCAGGTATCCTTCAGGCTCTGGAGACCCCGGTGCCGGCCCGGCAACTCCGCCAAGCCGTCTCTGAGTACACTATCGAAGCCAGCACGCAGCGATACCTGGATGTCTTGGGTATCGAACCCCGGCGAACCGGAGAAACCTAGCCGCATGCTGATCTCGTATCGCAAGAATTTCCTGTTCATCCACATCGCCAAGACAGGCGGCACCAGCATCCGGGCCGCACTGCGGCCGTATCGCTGGGGAGGCTGGTACAGCATTCCGCTGTGGGCGGCCAGCCAGGTCAGCCAGTTGACGCGCCCCCGGCACAAACTGGGGCTGAAGTTTCCGCGCCACGCCAAGGCCATTGCAGCCAAGGAGATGCTGCCGGAGCCCGTCTACCGTGACCTGTTCAAGTGCGCGATTGTGCGTAATCCCTGGGACTTGCAGGTCAGCTCCTACCACCACATACGGCGCGAGAAGCCGGCGATACTGGAGGGCGTGCGGGACTTCGGCGACTTCCTGCGGCTGAAATTCGATCCCGAACGGCCCTACGACTACATGCTGGACACATCGGCCGAGCTGCAGCACGAATACATCGTGGACCTGCAGGGCCGTGTGATTATCGACTTCATTGGCCGTTACGAACGTCTGCAGCAGGACTTCGACACCATCTGCCAGCGCATCGGCATTCCCACGCCACAACTGCCGCATCTGCGCCGCGCGCACAAGCGCGAGGACTACCGCCGGTACTACGACGACGCCCTGGCGGAGATAGTCGCGCAGCACTACCGGCGCGATCTCGAGGTGCTCGGCTACACCTTTGACCCGCCTGAACCAGCCGATGCGTCCACTACCGGAACCGGCTGACCGCATCCCGCTCGCGGGCATTGGGGATCTCGTCCTCGAATGCCTGATCCACGAGTACCCCGGGAAGCGGAGGATTTTTCGCGCCACGCTGAACGGTAGCGACCCGGTTGTGGCCAAGTTCTACCTGGGCTCGATACAACAGTGGCCCGAATGGCGCCGGGGCGTGCGTGGAGCTCTCCGACTCCAGTCGGCCGGGATCGCAGCCCCGGCGCTACGGCATGCGGGATTCGCGAAGCGGTATCGCGCCTGGCTGTGCGTGCTGGACTGGATCGAGGCCGACGAGCCGTGGCCGCCCGAAGCCCTGCCCGAACAGCTGCATCACCTCCTGCTACGCACACTGGCCGAACACCACCAGGCTGGCCTTCGCCAGCACGACTTGAACTGGCTGAACTTCATCCCGCACGACCGGAAGCTGTACGCGATCGACGGAGACCGGGTCCATTGGCAGCGGCGGGCACTGAACCGCCGCAAGGCACGCGCCCACCTGCTGCGCCTGTATGCCTCGAAATCCCGCCTGCCGGAATCCGAGGTCGCAGGGGGCTACGCGTACTACTGCCGTTTACGTGAATGGCCGTGCACGGAAGACGACATACAGGCCTTTGTGCAGGCCGTGCGGATCGCTCGCCTGCGGCAAGCGAAAAAGGTCGCGGCACGCGCCAGCCAAGGCTGGAAGCACTACCCCCGCAAGCGATACGGACACATCCGGACGATACGGGACCGACGCCACCTGGAAGCCGATACTGTCGAATGCCTGGCAAAGGCGCTCCACGCTAAAGGGACCACGGATGGCTACCCGGATCCTGACACGATCCGGGCGTGCCGCATCGATCTGCCCGCAGGCCCCATGCCCTCCCTGCTGCGTCCCTGGGTCACACGACAGTTGGCATTGCGCACCTGGCGGCATGCGCTGATCCTGCAGCGCCTGGGCATGCCTGTCCTACGGCCTCTCGCGATCACATGGTCCAACGACGGGCTCGGCTGGCTGATCCAGCGAAATCCGCCCGGGCTCCGACCGCTGAGCGCCCGAACCGAGCAACCGCACGAAGCTCAGGACGGAGGGACCATCCTGGAGCAAGCGGACCGCTCCTGGGGCGAGCTTGCCAAGGCGGGCCTGGCGCTGTCACTCGATTCACCGGAAACGCTCGGATGGGACGGGGAACGCGTGTGGTTCATGGATCCACAGGGGCTGAACTTCGGACGCCCGGATTCGCCCCAACTCAGGCAGAGCGTCGAGCGGGCAGTCAGGGCGCTTCGGGCGCGCCTGAATCCGAACGTGCCTGAATCCGGCCCATGACCGCGCTGGTCGAGCAGCCATCCAGGAATTCCAGCACTCGCACCTCGCCTCCGTTCGCCACCACCGCATCGTGTCCGGCGATGGCCTCGGGCCGATAGTCGCCACCCTTGACCAGTACGTCCGGCAAGATCTCGGCAATCAGGTCGGCCGGGGTGTCGTCGGAAAACGGGACCACCCAGTCCACCGCACCCAGCGCCGCCAGCACGGCCATGCGCTGATCCACCGGGTTGACCGGGCGCCCTTCGCCCTTCAGGCGCCGTACCGAGTCATCGTCGTTGACGGCCACCAGCAAGCGATCGCCCAGAGACCGGGCCTGTGAGAGGTAGGCGACGTGTCCCGCATGCAGGATGTCGAAGCAGCCATTGGTCACTACGATGCGTTCGCCCGCAGCCCGCGCCTCCCGTAATACCTGCTGCAATTCGGGATAGTCCAGCACACCCTGTCCGGCGGACTCCGGCGCGTACAGCATGCGCTGGAGTTCGACCAGCGACACCGTGGCCGTACCCAGCTTCCCCACTACGATACCGGCGGCCAGGTTGGACAGGTGCATCGCCTCCTCCAGCGGGGCCCCCGCTGCAAGGGCCCCGGCAAGGGTGGCAATAACCGTGTCACCAGCGCCGGTCACGTCGAAGACTTCGCGCGCCCGGGCCGGCTGATGCACGGTGGCCTGCCCCTGCCGAAAGAGAGTCATCCCCGCCGCGCCGCGCGTAACCAGCAGGGCCTTGATCCCACACTCGTCCAGGATTTGGTGGGCAGCCTGTTCCAGGCTGGCGTCATCCGGGCAGGGGCCCGCCACCCCCTCCAGTTCGGTTAGGTTCGGGGTTACCAGGTCGGCGCCACGGTAGGCCGAAAAATCGCGGCCCTTGGGATCCACCAGCACCGGCACACCGGCCGCGCGGGCGGCCTGAATCAACGGCTGGGGGTCGCGCAGCGCGCCCTTGGCGTAGTCGGACAGAACGACCACGCCACAGTTAGGCAGCAAGGGTTCGATCTGCGACAGCAGATCGTGGGCGATGGCACCGGGGAAGCCGTCCTCGAAGTCGAGACGAATCAGCTGCTGATGTCGGCTGATCACGCGCAGCTTGGTGATCGTGGCCGCCCCCGGCTTGCAATGAAAATGACAGCTCACCCCCGAACCTTCCAACAGGCCCGCCAGTTCTTCGGCCGCCGCGTCATCGCCTGTCATACCGACCAGGTCGGCATGACCACCGAGGGCCGCCAGGTTCAATGCCACGTTGCCGGCACCACCGGGGCGCTGCTCAATCTCGCGCACGTGGACGACGGGCACCGGGGCCTCCGGCGAGATACGGTCCGTACCGCCATGCCAGTAACGATCGAGCATCAGGTCACCCGCGACGAGTACGCGTGCCTGGTCAAATGGGGGGAGGGAGAGTTTCATTGGGAATGACTGCCACCGGGGGCGGCCGGAAGCCCCCCGGAGGGTACGCTGTCAAAGTCCAACGGGATCAGGCGTCGTCCTTGAGGACGTACTGCGTGCCGCAATAGGGGCATAGATAGCGGCCGTCGTCCGTCTCGTCGATTGGCAGGAAGACCCGCGGATGCGAGGCCCACAGCGCCATCTTCGGCATGGGGCAGTGCAGCGGAAGATCCTTTTGGGTAACCGTGATTTCCGTCTGCGCGTTAGCGGTCTCGTACTGTTCCTGGTGATGAGCGGTATCGGGGTTGGCCATGGTGATGTTCTCGCGTGTTGGTCCGAGCTTAGACGTAGGTCAGCCAGCTATCGTGACGGCTGTCGCGGCCCTGTACGACATCAAAATAGCGCGATTGAAGGCGTTCGGTAATCGGCCCGCGCGTACCGGAACCGATCGGGCGGTCGTCCACTTCGCGAATCGGGGTCACCTCGGCGGCGGTGCCGGTAAAGAAGGCCTCGTCGGCGATGTAGACCTCGTCGCGAGTAATGCGCTTCTCCACCACCTTCAGGCCTTCTTCCTCGGCCAGGGCAATGACCGTGCGGCGGGTAATGCCGTCCAGCGCAGAGGTCAGGTCCGGCGTGAACAGCACGCCATCATTCACGATGAAGATGTTTTCGCCACTGCCCTCGGCCACGTAGCCCTCGGTATCCAGCAGCATGGCCTCGTCGTAGCCGCAGCGGGTCGCTTCCTGCAGGGCCATCATCGAGTTCATGTAGTTGCCGTTGGCTTTGGCCTTGCACATGGTCACGTTCACGTGGTGACGGCTGTAAGACGAGGTACGGATGCGGATGCCCTTCTCCATGCCCTCGTCGCCTAGATAGGCGCCCCAGTGCCAGGCCGCGACCATCGCGTGCACCTGAAGGTTGTCGGCGCGCAGGCCCATGCCCTCATCGCCCAGAAAACACATCGGACGCAGATAGGCGCTCTCCAGGCCATTGTCACGGACGGATGCGATCTGCGCGTCGTTCAGCGCCTCGGCGGTATAGGGGATGGTCATACCCAGGATCTTGGCCGAGTTGAACAGGCGCCGGGTATGGTCCTGCAAGCGGAAGATCGCGGGCCCACGTTCGGTCTTGTAGGCGCGGACGCCCTCGAACACACCCATCCCGTAGTGCAGGGTATGGGTGAGCACGTGGGTCTTCGCCTCGCGCCAGGGCACCATCTGCCCGTCCAGCCAGATCACCCCGTCGCGGTCGGCCATCGACATCGTCTTGTTCCTCTATGCGTTCTGGTTCGCGGCCGTCTGCGGCTCGCCGAACACGTCAACCCAGGCTTCGATCACGCGATCGCGCACGGCACAAAGCTCGTCGTCGGGTTCCTCGACCCGGGCGTCGCTTCCCGCCAGTGTCAGGCGGTGAATACGATTGCGCAGATCCCGGTAGGCATCCGCCAGCGCCTCGCTGAGCGCCGTGTCGATCACCCCTTCGCGCCCCAGCATTTCCAGCGTGCGGATCTTGTCCGGCCAGTCACAGACGGCGGGATGATCGTGAGCCGACACCAAAACCCAGTATTGAACCATGAATTCGATATCAGTGATACCGCCACGATCGCGCTTGAGATGGAAGCCACGACCCTTTTTCGAGGCATGTTCGGAGAGCATGCGATCGCGCATCTCCACGACCTCGGCACGCAGAGCCGCGACGTCACGTTCGCGGGTCAGGACCTCGCGGCGCAGGGTATCGAACCGTTCGCCGAGCTCTGCATCACCGGCAACAAATCGCGCCCGGACCAGCGCCTGGTGCTCCCAGGTCCAGGCGGATTCGTCCTGGTAACGCCGAAACGCCTGCAAGCCACTGACCAGAAGGCCGGCCGCGCCACTGGGGCGCAGCCGCGTATCCACCTCGTACAAACGACCCGCCGGGGTGAAGGCCCCCAACAGGTGGACCACGCGCTGGGCCACACGGGCAAAGAACTCACCGTTGTCGATCACCTTGGGTCCTACGGTCTGGGTCTCGTCTCCCTCGCTGTCGTGCAGGAAGACCACGTCCAGGTCCGAGCCGTAGCCCAGCTCGAATCCCCCGAGCTTGCCGTAGCCGATCACCGCGAAACGCGCCGCGCGCCGACCATCCAGAGAGCCGCACTGGGGCTCTCCGTGGCGCTCGACCATCTTCTCCCAGGCCAGTTGCAGCACCCGCTCCAGCAAGACTTCGGCCAGCCAGGTCAGGTGGTCGGATACCTTCATCAGGGGCAGAAAGCCCATGATGTCGGCGGCCGCCACCCGCAACGTCTGCACCTGCTTGAACTGCCGCAACCGATCCAGCATCTGCTCGTGGTCCTGCTCGGGAAACTGCGCCAGCTCGGCCTCTAGCTCCTCGCGCAGCCCGTCACGATCCGGGGGTGCGTACAGCGCACGCGGGTCCAGCAGCTCGTCTAGCAGCACCGGGTGCCGGGTGAGCTGCTCGTTGATCCACGGGCTGGCCGCCACCAGCTTGACCAACTGCGACAACGCCAGCGGGTTTTCCACCAGGAGCGACAGGTACACCGAGCGTCGGGCGATGGTGCGCACCATCTGCAGCGCCCGTGGCAACACGGCATCCGGCGTATCCATTTCGGCGATCGCCCCGATCAGCAACGGCATTAGGCGATCCAGACGCTGGCGACCGGTCACGCTCATCGCGCGCACACCCGGGCTCTCGCGCAGATCGGCGATCCCGCTCAGGGCCGCCTCCACATTCTGGAACTCCGTGGCCTCCAGCACCGCGCGGGCAGCCGGCTCCGCCAGCGCGCCCTGCCACAAACGGTTGAGCTGCTGCTCGCGATCGGTCTCCGGCGAGGCCTCCATCGCCTCCCCGTCCGCCCGCTGTGGCGCTGTGAAGACCTGGTCGAAGTGCGCATGCACCCGCCGCTGCTCGCGCAGCAAGGCCATTTCAAAGGAGGCCTCGTCATCGAACCCCAGCGACAACGCCAAGCGATGACGGTCGTCGCCATTGGAGGGCAGCCGGTGGGTCTGCTGGTCATGCAGCATCTGCAGGCGATTCTCGACGCGTCGCAGAAAACGGTAGGAACGCTCCAGCTGCTCCACGGCATACCCGGGCAGCAGGTCGCGCTCCCGCAAGACGGCCATGACGCCCAGCAGGTCGCGCCGCTGCAGGGCTTGATCACGACCGCCGCGAATCAACTGGAACGACTGGGCAATGAACTCGATCTCGCGGATCCCGCCCTCGCCGTGCTTGACGTCTTCGAAGCGGCCGCGACGCGCCGATTCATCGTTGATCATCTGCTTCAGCTCACGCAGATTCGCGAGCGTGCCGTAGTCCAGGTAGCGCCGATAGATGAATGGACGGAGCCGGCGCATCAGCCGCGCCCCGGCCTCTGGGTCCCCCGCCAACGGGCTCGCCTTGATCAGGGCATAACGCTCCCACTCGCGGCCGTGAGCCTGATAGTAGTCCTCCATCGCGTCGAAGTGCATGACCAGGGGCCCGGAATCACCGAACGGTCGCAGGCGCATGTCCACGCGGTAACAAAAGCCATCGGCCGTCACGTCCGACAGGGCCGCGATCAACTGGCGCCCCAGACGCTGGAAGAACTCCTGGTTCTCGATCGTACGTTCGCCATCGGTCTCCCCCGCCTCCTCGAAGGCAAAGATCAGATCGATATCGGACGAAAAATTGAGTTCACCGCCACCCAACTTGCCCAGCCCCAGAACCACCATGGACTGGGGCTCGCCCTGTGGTCCGCATGGCTGCCCATAACGCGTCTGCAGATGGCGATCAATCCATTGCAGACCGCCTTCGATGAGGGAACGAGCCAGCCGACTCAGGTCGTGCATGACCTCATCAAGACCGGCCTGCCCGGAAAGGTCACGCCACGCAACACGGATCATCTCGCGATGCCGCGTCTCGCGCAGGGCGCGGCGCAAGCCCGCATCGTCCGTGGCACGTTCAAGACGCGACTGCAGCTGGCGGTCAAATTCCTCATCACCACAGGCCGCCACCCGGCCATCCGCGTCCAGCGCCTCCAACAGGTAATCCGGATGCTGGCGCACCGTCTGGACCAGATAGTGACTGAAGGCGAACGGGGTGGCCGCCGACGCCAGGAAGGCCTCTGGCCAGGCAAGCTTGTCGCCGAGCTCGGCCAACAGGTCGCCCACCTCCTGCTGCAACGTTGGCGGCAGACTGGTGGGTATATCGGGCAATGGTTTGTCCATATGCCAAGCCTATCAGCGTTACGCCCCGGGGAGGCCAGCCGCAACCCCAAACTCGGTCATGGGGTATTGACTTGGATGAAAACACAAATAACAATCGTTCTCGTCCAATAAAGCCGCAGTGCGTTTATTCACCCATCAAGGACCGTGTTATGACCTTTCGTCCCTTTGCCTGGCTCATCGGAACCGCCGCCGCCATCGCTGTCAGCATGCCCTTGGTCGGCTGCAGCCCGGCCGACGAGGATGAGGTCAACCTCTACTCCGCACGGCAGGAAAACCTGATCAAGCCTTTGCTCGATGATTTCACCGACCAAACCGGCATCAAGGTCAACCTGGTGACCGGCGGAGCGGACAGCCTGTTGCAACGCCTGCGCCAGGAAGGACGCAATTCGCCTGCCGACGTCTTCATCACCGTCGATGCCGCGCGCCTGCATCATGCCAGCGAAGCCGGCGTTTTGCAGGGCACCGAATCAGATCTTCTTAACGAGAACATCCCGGAACGCTATCGCGACCCGGACGGGCTGTGGTTTGGCCTCTCGTCCCGTGCCCGACCCATCCTTTACCACAAGGACCGGGTTGATCCGGATGACCTCTCTACCTACGAGGCCCTGACCGACGAGAAGTGGGAAGGCCGGATCTGCATCCGCTCCTCCGACAATGTCTACAACCAGTCGCTGGTCGCCGCGATGATCGCCACCGAGGGCGCCGAACACGCCCAGGAATGGGCCAACGGGATCGTGGCCAACATGGCGCGCCCGCCGCAGGGTGGGGATCGCGACCAGATCCGTGCAGTGGCGAACGGCGTCTGTGATATTGCAGTGGCCAACACCTACTACCTGGGCCTGATGCTCGACGGCGAAGGGCGTGATCGCGAGGTTGCCGAACAGATTGGTGTGTTCTGGCCCAACCAGGATGACCGCGGAACCCATGTCAACATCAGCGGTGCCGGCGTCACTGCCCATGCCCCGAACCGCGAGAATGCGATCCGCCTGCTCGAGTTCATGACCTCCAACGAGGCCCAGGAGTGGTACGCCGAGGTCAATCAGGAATACCCCATCCGCGACGACGTGCCCGCCAGTGAAATCCTGCAAGGGTTCGGCGAGTTCAAGTCCGATGACATCGAGCTCTATCGTCTGGGCGACAACAACGCGGAGGCAGTCCGCATCATGGACCGCGCGCGCTGGCGCTAACGCTCTGACTCAAGTGCAATGCCTGACGCCCCCGGTCCTCCCGGGGGCGTATTGTTTTTCACCACGAAGCGCTCACAGGACACGAAGCGAGAGTTAAGGAGACGCTGATTGAATCGCACGTCGGCATCGACACCCCCCCGCGAAACCTTTTCTGACGTTCTCTGAGCCCTCCTTGCTCTGTGGTGAAAAAACCAAGGGCACAGGCAATCCGCCAACCGGAGAGCGGCCATAGTGGTATTCGAAAAAAGAACCTTTATTATTCGCACTCCATGAGTGCCCAGCCCTCCACTCCCGCTGCCGCAACGGCCCACCCGGATCGGCGACGCCTGCCATTCAGTCCCTGGTCGGCCGTCGCCATCCTGGTAGCGCTCACGCTGGCTCTGCCAATTCTGGTGATCTTCGGCCACGTGTTTATTCCGGCTGGCGAAGTCTGGCAGCACCTGCGCGAGACGGTCCTGGCGGACTACGTGACCAATTCCCTGGCGCTTCTGGTCGGTGTGGGCATCGGGGTGCTGCTGATCGGCGTGCCGGTCGCCTGGCTCGTCAGCGTTTGCGAATTCCCCGGGCGCGGCATCTTCCAGTGGGCGCTCATGCTCCCGCTGGCAATGCCGGCCTACATCATCGCCTACACCTACACCGGCATGCTGGATTTCAGCGGCCCGGTCCAGAGTCTGATCCGCGACCTCACGGATTTGGGATACGGCGAATACTACTTCCCCGAGATCCGCTCCCTCGGCGGCGCGATGGCCATGCTCACCCTGGTGCTGTACCCCTACGTGTACCTGCTAAGCCGGGCCGCCTTCCTGGAACAATCGGTCTGCGTGCTGGAGGTCTCCCGCACCCTGGGCGCCGGCCCGTTCGGGGGCTTTCGCCGGGTCGCTCTGCCGCTGGCGCGGCCGGCGATCATCGCGGGTCTGACCC
This sequence comes from Thioalkalivibrio sp. ALJ1, assembly GCF_000745395.1. NCBI lineage: Bacteria > Pseudomonadati > Pseudomonadota > Gammaproteobacteria > Chromatiales > Ectothiorhodospiraceae > Thioalkalivibrio > Thioalkalivibrio sp. ALJ1. The sequence continues at coordinate 473,616 of NZ_KN050684.1, forward strand.
TGGCTCTGATGGAGGTGCTGGCGGACTACGGCACGGTGGCCTACTTCGGTGTCAGCACCTTCACCACCGGGGTATTCCGGACCTGGTATGGGCTGGGCGATCCAGCCGCCGCCGCCCAGCTCTCGGCGGTACTGCTCACCTTCGTGTTCGTGCTGATCGTGCTCGAGCGCTGGTCACGGGCCAAGGCGCGCTTCCATCACACCAGCCGGCGCTACTCCACCCTGCCGCGCTACCAACTGCGCGGCTGGAAGGCCACCGCCGCCTTCCTTGCGTGCCTGCTCCCGGTACTGCTGGGCTTCCTGCTGCCCGCCTTCCAGCTCACACTGTGGACCCTGCAGACCACCGACCTGTGGATGAATGCGAGCTTCGCGCGGCTGGTCTTTAACAGTTTCTGGCTGGCGATCGCGGCAGCCGTGATCGCGGTGGTCCTGGCACTGATCCTGGCCTACGCCCGACGCATGGAGGGTGGCCGTTTCACCACGGTCGCGGTGCGCGTGGCCGGCATGGGCTACGCCGTCCCGGGGACCGTCATCGCCATCGGGGTCATGATCCCGTTCGCCGCCTTTGACAATGCCCTGGACAGCTTCATGCGCGACACCTTCGGCTTGAGCACCGGCCTGCTGCTGTCCGGGACGGTATTCGCCCTGCTGTTTGCCTACGCCGTGCGCTTCCTCGCGGTCTCGCTGCAGACGGTGGAGGCCGGGCTGGGCAAGATCCAGCCCAGCATGGACGATGCCGCACGCTCGCTCGGGATGCGCCCGCTGCAGACGCTGACCCGGGTGCACCTGCCAATCATGCGCGGCACCCTGCTGACCGCGTTGTTGCTGGTCTTCGTCGACGTCCTCAAGGAGCTGCCGGCGACCTTGATCCTGCGCCCATTCGATTTCAACACCCTTGCCGTGCGCGCCTTTGAACTCGCCGGCGACGAACGCCTGGCCGAATCCTCCAGTGCGGCACTTGCCATCGTGCTGGTCGGACTGGTTCCCGTTATCCTGCTGTCGATGACCATCGGTCGCTCCCGTCCTGGCCAGCAGGGCCAAACCCGTGCGACGGAGGAAGAACCGCCGTCCAAACCCCTCGCCATGCCCGCAGGCACGACGAATACGCCATGACTCAGCCAACTGAAGACGCCCTGCAAGTCCCGCACACACCGCTGATCGCCCTCGACGAGGTCGACATCGGCTACGACGGAACGGCTGTGGTCCATCAGGTGTCCCTGGCCTTGCCCAAGGGGCAGATCGGCTGCCTGCTCGGACCATCCGGTTGCGGCAAAACCACGCTTCTACGCGCCATCGCGGGATTCGAACCCCTAATGTCCGGGGCCATTCAGCTCGACGGACGTACCGTCTCGGATGCCCATCGCACGATCCCACCGGAGAAACGCGGCGTCGGCATGGTGTTCCAGGACTTTGCCTTGTTCCCGCACCTCAGCGTGAAGGACAACATCGCGTTCGGCATCCGCCACTGGAGTCGGACGGACCGCGAGGAGCGCATCCTCGCGCTGCTCAAGCTGGTCGGGCTGTCCGGGTATGGCGAATCCTTCCCTCACGCACTATCCGGCGGCCAACAGCAGCGTATCGCCCTGGCCCGCGCCCTCGCGCCGCGTCCCAAGCTGCTGCTACTGGACGAGCCGTTTTCAAGCATGGATGTGGAGCTCCGGAGCGAACTCGCACGGGAAGTGCGCCGCATCCTGCGCGCGGAACACACCACGGCCATCCTGGTGACGCACGACCAGCACGAGGCCTTCGCCTTTGCCGATCGCATCGCGGTCATCCACCAGGGCCGCGTGGCGCAGTGGGATACCGCCTACAATCTCTACCACCGTCCGGCGGATCGCTTTGTTGCGGACTTTGTCGGCGAGGGGACCTTGATCCCCGGAATGGTCTGCGCCGAGCACGTAGTCGATACCGCTTTCGGACAGATCGAAGGTGCCCTGTCGGAGCAGCTACCGCCGGGCACGGCCGTGGATGTCCTGGTACGCCCGGACGACATCGCCATCGACAACGAAGAGGGCACGATCCGCACCGAGATCCTCGACAAGGCCTTCCGCGGGGCGGATTTCCTCTACACCCTGCGCCTGCCGGACGGGATTAGCGTACTGTGCCTGGCCCCCAGCCACGACAACTTCGTGATCGGCGAGCACGTGCGCCTGCGCCTGGATTTTACCCATCTGGTGGTGTTCTCTCGCGGCAGTGGCGTCGACTGTCCCAGCGCCTGAGCCGCTATCCCATCCGGCAGCGCCCGGAACTCCCGTGAGTTGACGTGTTCCGATACCCACACCCGCTCCTCAGGGAAACACGGATCAATGTACCTGCTCGCGTTGGCACCCCAGGTTTTCCGAAACAAGGCGCGGCGTCCAGCGGGTACTGGTTGTACCCGCCCGTTTTGGATGGATTTGGGGCGCAACGCAGGATCGGGGAGCCTGGGGCGCCAACCCGGCAACCTAATAGACGAAGGGGCTTGGCCGCCCGTTGTTGATCAAAAATGGGCGCGCGCACGGCGTCGCGGCTCACTTGTGCGCGGTGACTGCACAGCAGTCACCGCGCATTGAAAGCACCCAAAAGCGACCCGAGCGCGAGCGTGTACATTAATCAGTGTTTCCCTAACCGTTATCATCGTTTCATGGCCCAGCGTAGCGCCCTTGCCACTTATCAGAGCCTACGGGAAGCGCTAGGCGCGTTCGCCATGGCTTTATGTCTGGCACTGCCGGGAATCGGCACCGCCAGTGCGGACAACGGCGCCAGCCCCGGCCTGCAGGTCGAGGGCGGAACCTCCACCCAGCGCGACAACATCCGTAACAGCATCAATCTGGCGCGCCAGCCCTGCGACCTCCCCACGTTTCGTGAGCGCCGAGTGTTGCGTGATACCGAGCAACGGGCGGCCAATGCCCTGCGCGCAATCGGCTACTACGACCCCGAGCTGGCGCTGGACTTTGAGCGCGACGAGGACTGCTGGTCCATCCACATCACGCTGGAGCCGGGGCCACCAACCACTGTCGAGCAGGTGGACGTTCAAATCACCGGCGCGGGGGTCGGCGATCTGGGCTTCGAGGCAGTACTGAGCCAGACCACCATCCGCGAAGGCGACACCCTGCGCCACGATCACTACGAGGCCCTACGCAACCGGATGACGCGGATCGCGGCCGATCGGGGCTATTTCGATGCTGATCTCCACACCCGCCGTATGGAAGTGGATCGCGATGCCCGCACCTCTACCGTCCGCCTGCACATGGAGACGGGCGAACGCTACCGCATGGGGCGCGTCCACATCGAACAGGAGTTCCTCTCCGACGCCTTCGTGCAGCGCCTGATCCCGTTCGAGGAAGGCGATCCCTACAGTTCCGCACAAATCATCGCCCTGCAGCGCAATCTGAATGACAGCGGCTACTTCGGCGGTGTGCGCGTACGGCCGGAGCGCGAGGCCGCCGACGGGCTCAACGTCCCGATCCGCGCCGAACTGGAACCGCGCAAACGCCATAGCTACGAGGCGGGTATCGGTTACTCCACCGATATCGGCCCCCGCGTCCGACTTCGTTACGAGCATCGCTACGCGAACCAGCTTGGCCACCGCTACCAGGCCGAAATCGAGGCCTCTCCGGTCCGCTCCGGCGTCGGGTACAACTACGAAATCCCGCTGCGTGATCCGCTGCGCGAACGCCTGAACCTGTTCACCACCTACCGCACGGAAACGACCGACACGCAGGAATCCGACCGCTTCCAGATCGGGGCCAACCGCGTCCTCCAACGCAGCGGCGGCTGGCAGACCACGGAAGGCCTGCGCTACGAATACGAGGATTACACCGCAGGCGACGACAGCGGCCGTAGCCGCCTGCTGATCCCGTCCTACCGCATCAGCCGGATGGACGCAGACGACCCGATGACCCCGCGCCGTGGCTACCGCTTCGAGACCACCGTGCAGGGGGCACAGGAAGCGATCCTGTCCAGCACCTCCTTCGCCCAGATCCTCGCGAGCGGCAAGGTCGTCCGCGGCATCGGCACCGGTCGGGTGCTGGCCCGCCTGGAGGCCGGATTCACCGAGGTGGATTCGGTCCAAGATCTCCCCACTTCTCTGCGCTTTTATGCCGGGGGCGACGCCAGCATTCGTGGCTACGGCTACCAAAGGGTGGGACCACGCAACGAGGACGGCGACGTGACCGGGGGGCGCCACAAGGTAGTGGGCAGCCTCGAATATGACTACCCCGTCGTCGGCAACTGGAGTGCCGCCGCCTTCGTCGACGCCGGCAATGTCGTCAACGAGTGGGACGAGTTCGATCCGGTCTACGGCGTCGGCTTCGGCGTTCGCTGGCGTTCCCCGGTGGGCCCGATCCGCGTGGACCTGGCCCACGGCCCGGATTCGGACGATGACTTCCGCATCCACTTTTCCATGGGTCCGGACCTGTGAAACACCTGCTGCGCATGACGCTGTGGGGACTCTCCACGGTCCTGACCCTGGTGATCATCCTGCTGGGCACCATCGGGGGCTTGCTTACGACCGAATCCGGGACCCGCTGGCTGGTCGAACAGGGCGAGCGCATCGCACCCTTGGAATTACGCATCGACCATGTGGAGGGCACGCTGTTCACCGAGCTCGAGCTGCGCGGGCTGCACCTGGCCCTGCCCGATGGCCCGGTCATCGATCTGGAGCAAGGCCGGATCGGTGTGCGCGCCCGCAGCCTCCTTCGCGGCGAACTGAATGTGCGGCTTCTGGCCGCCTCGGGACTGCGCGTAGACCTGCCCCCAGCGGACCCGGACGAGCCGCCCGCCGAAGAGCCTTTCGCCCTGCCCGAATCGGTTCGCCTGCCCCTGGCCGTGCGGCTTGGCCAGCTCGAGGTGGATGACGTCGAGATCTTGATGGCCGGTGAACCTCTCACGTCGATCACGCGACTGACGGCCAGCGCGCGCGCCAGCGGCACACAGATTGAACTTCGGTCCTTCGAGCTGGACATGCCGGAGATCCAGGCACAGCTAGCGGGCAAGATCGAAGCCGACGACGACTACCCTCTAAACCTGCACGGTCAATGGAAGGCGCCCCTGCCCGCGGACGTCGCCGAGGGCCTGGGCGTCGATACGGCCCAGGGCACGCTGGCCATTACCGGCGCACTGCTGGAGCAGGTCGCGCTGGAACACGACCTGGACGCCGGCATCCAGCTGCATCTGCAAGCCGGCGCCCGCGAATTGTTCACCGCCCCGGAGCTGGATCTGGTGGCGCGCTGGGAGCCGTTCACCTACCACCTGGACCCGGAGCAGGCACTCGCGGCGGAGGGCGGGCACCTTGACCTGCAGGGCACACCGGACGACTGGGCCCTGACCCTCGAGACGGCGACGCAGCTGGAACCCTGGCCCCGCGTCACGCTGGCGACCCGCGCACGCGGCAGCCTGGAGGCCCTGGAACTCGAGACCCTGGAGCTCGACTCCGAGGCCGGCCGGATCGCGCTCGCAGGGCCGGTGCGCTTCGCTGAAACTCTCGAGTGGGACCTGACGCTGGCCGCCGAAGGCCTGGACCCGAACGCGCTGGGCATGGAACTGGATGCGGGGATCGAACGCCTGCAGGCGCAGCTACAGGGCACGCTACCTCTGACCGGCGACACCCCTCCCCTGGCCGCTCTGGAGGCCCGTGCCGTCATCGACGAGCTGGCGGGGCACTTCGAGGACCACCCCATTACGGGCGGCTTAAGCGCTCGCTTGGCCGATGGCGAAGCCCATCTGGAAGACACCCGCCTGGCGATCGGCGACCTTGCGCAGCTGGAGCTCACCGGTTGGGCCACGGGCCTCGACGGGGACCTGACGGACCCGGACCACCGCCTGGCTTTCGATGTTGGACTGGCGCTTCAGGTACCCGACCTGGCACGCCTGAACCCAGAGCTGGACGGCGCCTTGGATGATCTCCGACTCGCACTGGAGGGGGATTACACGCCCGCTAGCGGAGCCCTGACCGCGCAGGCGAACCTGGACCCGCTGCGAGCCGACCTGCGCGGAATCGGCATCACCGGTGGTGCACAAGTCGCCATCAACGAACGCGACGGCCGCATCGAACGGTTTCGCCTGATAACCGATGCGGGTGCCCAGCTTTCCCTGAGCGGCGATCTCGAGTGGGCGGAAGGGCTCGGCTGGGATCTGGAACTGGAGGCCGAGGGCCTGGACCCGTCGTTGTTCGTCGCCGAAGCCCCCGGCAATCTCGCCCTGGCGCTGGAAAGTCGCGGCCAAGTGGATGCCGACGGCACGCCCCGGCTCGAGGCGCACCTGCGACGGCTGGAAGGAACCCTGAGGGACCAAGCCGTATCCGGACAGGGTCAGGTGCATCTGGAAGGCGCGCACCTGACCCTGAACGACCTGCAACTCGCACTTGGCCAAAACACCCTGTCCGCCAGTGGCGACTGGACCGACACCCTGGATTTCAATCTGCGACTGGAGGCCCCGGCGCTCGATCAGGCCTGGCCGGATCTCGCCGGGCGCCTGGAACTCGAGGCCCATGTGACTGGCGAGCCCGAGCGCCCGCGCCTGGCCGCCCGCGGCGATGGGGCGGGCCTACGGTTCGCGGATCTGGCCCTGGAACGACTGGAGCTGAAGGCAAACGCGGGACTAGACGCCACCGCCCCGGCCGAGGTCGATGTGCGCCTGACGGGTCTGGATCTGGCCGATGGGGCACGGGTGGAACGCCTGCACCTGGACGCCTCCGGGGTGATGGAGGACCACCGCCTGTCGCTGGAGGTCGACGCCGCGGATCTGGGGTCGGTGGACCTTGGGATACAAGGCGGGCTGGACGCCGACGCCTTACACTGGAGCGGTCGCCTGACCCGACTGGAGCTGGATCAGCCCGCCGCCGGACCCTGGCAGCTGGCCGAGCCCGTAGCATTGGAAGGGGGACCAGAGTCCGCCCACTTGGAGCGCCTGTGCCTAACGCGGGACGACGGCCGCCTGTGCGCGCAGGGACGCTGGAGCGCAGCGGAGGGTGCACAGTTCTCAGCGGACCTGGATGCCGTGGAACTCGCTTGGCTGGAACCCTTCCTGCCCCCGGAACTGTCCATCGCGGGCCAACTGAATGCGGAGGTCAGCGGCGACCTGGACGCCGAAGGGATGCTGACGGCGGATCTCGACATCCGCCCCGGTGATGGCCATCTGGTGCTCCGCGACGAGGAAGGCGATCTGGAAGAGTTTCCCTATCGGGATGTCCGCCTGACTGCCCAGGTGCGGGATCGTGATGTGGATGCCGCCCTGCGCCTGGACTTTCTCGACGGCGGGACGGCCCGCAGTGATATCCAGCTGCGGCCCGAAGGAGACGATCTGCGTCTGGACGGCGAGTTCGTCGCCCGACTCGACAACCTCGCCTGGCTGGCCGCCCTGAGCCCGGAAATCGAACGCCTGCGCGGTGAGCTGGATGCCCGCCTAGTGTTTGGCGGCCGCGTCGACGCCCCGCTGGTGGAGGGTGCGGTCCGGTTCCGTGACGGCGGGGTTCTGATCCCCGAAGCGGGGATCGATGTGGTGATCCCGGAGATCACCGCGGACGTGATCTCCGCCGAGCGCCTTGATCTGTCGGGGCGACTGGAGTCCGGGGATGGGGGTATCGACTTATCCGGCCAGGTGGACCTCAGTGGCGACGAGCCGCGCGCCGAGATGAACCTGATCGGCGAGGACTTCCTCATCGTGAACCGGGTGGACGCCGAAGCACGCATCACGCCCGACCTGCAACTGGCCTTCACCCCGTCTGACGGCATTCGAGTGCGCGGCGAGGTGTTCCTACCCTGGGCCCGCATTCGACCACCGGATTTGCCGCCCGGCGCCATCCGCGTCTCCGGTGACGAGATCATTCTGGGGGAGGAGATCGAGGAGGCGCAGGGCCTGAAGACCGATATCCGCATCCGCATCCGCCTCGGTGATGACGTGCGCTTCGATGGCTTCGGTCTGACCGCCCGCTTCGCCGGCGAAGTGGATGTGCAGGAGATCACCGGGCAGCCCACGCAACTCTTCGGCGAGATCACGATCCCCGAGGGCCAGTACAGCGACTACGGCCAGGACCTGCGGATAGAGCGCGGCAGCCTGGCCTTCCAGGGTCCGGCGGAGACCCCGGAACTCGACCTGCGAGCCGTACGCACCGTCCGTGAGTACAACGTGACGGTCGGCCTGGAGATCCGCGGCACTCCGGACAACCTGCGCTCGCGGGTCATCTCCGATCCGCCCATGGACGAAACCGAAGCGATGTCTTACCTGCTGACTGGACGCCCGCTATCCGGTGCCTCGCAATCCGACGGCAACATGATTGCCGCCGCGGCGGCGGCCTACGGGCTGGAACAGGGAGCGGTCATTACCGAACGCATCGGTCGCGAACTGGGCCTGGACGAGGTGGAACTGGATACCGAGGGCGGACTGGACGAAAGCGCGCTGACGCTCGGGCTCTACCTCTCGCCGCGCCTGCTGCTGCGCTACTCCATCGGCTTGTTCGACAACACCTCGAAGGTACTGCTGCGCTACGAGCTGACCCGCAACCTCAGCGTGGAGACCTCCTCAGGCACCACCGAACAGGCGGTGGATTTGATCTACCGCATCGAGCGCTGAGAGCCGGTAAAAGGGCAAAGGCACTTTTCACCACGAAGCCACGAAGCCACGAAGCCACGAAGCCACGAAGCCACGAAGCCACGAAGCCACGAAGCCACGAAGAATGGCGAATGCAAAACGGATTGCACCAGGGAGGGAACAGAGGACACGGAGATTGAGGGGAAGTCCTGTGGGACAACCGCGTGCCGGTTGTTTCCCCGCTTAAAAGTACCGTCATCGCGAGGAGCGAGGCGACGTGCCGATCTCCCGATGCGTCCCAAGCTGTGCGTAGGGACTAGGCCCGGCAGTCGTGGCGGCCCTTCCCGAGAATCAAACCTCGATCGGATTCAACAATTAGCTGGGAGTATCGCGGCTGCCGCTGCGCGCCGCGTCGATGCGTACGCGAATTTGGCTGCGGTAGAGCTGTTCGTTGGGGATCCCCACTAGCGGGCGTCCCACCGGCTGGCCTTCGGCGTCGAAGGCCATGATGGTCGGCACCACCCTCACGCCGTAGGCCCGGCCCAGCTCGTTCCCTCGCATGGTTTCACCATCGAAATCGCGCACTTCATCGCGATCCAGCATCACCTTGCGAATATTCACGCCCTCGAAGTCCGGATCCTCGGCCATCGGCCCAAGGAAGCGCTGCTCGGCACGGTCGCAGTACGGGCAGCTGCGCGAAGCGAACATGATCACCGTCGCCTTGCCATCACCCTTGGCGGCCAAGGACTGGAGATCCGTGACCCGTTCAACCTGGCCAGCCGCGGCGGTGGCGGCGAAGACCATGCCCACCACGCCTCCCGCGACCCATCCCAGGGCCGTGGCCAGAGCGTTGCGCGACGGTTGAGCGTTCGGAATCATTCGCATGACGGTTTCTCCAGGATTTGGAACCAGTCTAGGGGGCATACATTAACCGCTGCTTAACCGCTTCCCAGAGGCTACGCACGCACAAAAAAGGCCCCGCCGAAGCGGGGCCCTGAGTTCCGGACCGCCGGTACAAGACCGATGGCCGGCTACCGACGAGTGGACCTTAGTCGGCGCGCTTGCGCACGTCGGAGGTCACTTCCACTCGACGGTTGGCCTCGCGGCCTTCCTGGGTGGAGTTGTCGGCGGTCGGGCGGTCTTCGCCGTAGCCGACAGTGCGGATGTCGCTTTCACGCACGCCTTCGCTGGCCAGGAAGTCGGAGACAGCCTGGGCACGACGCTCGGACAGGCCCTGGTTGTAGTCGGCCGGGCCGATGGTGCAGGTGTGACCTTCGACCAGGACCGAGCTGTACTCGGCATCGTCGGCGGTCAGGCTGCGGGCCAAGTCACGCAGGGCGGAACGGCCTTCGGAGCGCAGTTCAGCGCTGTCGAAGTCGAACAGGGCCTGGGCGCTCAGCGTGGTGGTGGTGAATTCCGGCTCCGGCTCCGGCTCCGGCTCTGCAGCCGGCTCGGGCGCAGGGGCCTCGGCGGTTTCCACGTAGCCCGCGCAATGCGGGAACTTCACGTTTTCCGGGGTCCAGGAGCGGGTACGTACGCACTCGCCAGAGCGATCCATAACCACGTTGCCGCTGCGGTCGGTGACGTTCGCCGCCGGCGGTTCCTGCGCGACTACCTGACCGGCAGCACCCAGCACCAGCGAGGCCACGGACGCGGCCAGAAGATTCTTAACCAGCTTATGATTCATTGCATAGCCTCCTTGAAATGACAATCGACATCGGACCCGGGATTCCGCCGCGCGGGATGGTATTTCGCACAACGACCGAAAACCAAAGCAGCGAGCTCCATGCTCCAAGCCCTCCACAGTACCACTGATAGTGGCACACACTTTCGGGTTTTGCACGCAATAGAGTGCAATTTTTGTGTCAGCATCACAACGCCGTCACATTCCGCAAACCATCGCAGATCCAGGCACTTCGGATTGGCTGTCCCCAGATTGCAACAGCCAAGCTCGCGATCCGCACAGTGTGCTCCAAAAAAAGCGTCCACTGGAAGACACACACGTTGAGCGAGGGTTCCACCCACCGGTGCCGGGCGGCATCGCCCTGCTGCGCGACAAAACGGGTTCCGAACAAAAAGACCCCGCCGTAGCGGGGTCCCGGGGGTACACAAGGGATGTACGGGGATACGACGGCTTACATCATGCCGCCCATGCCTCCCATACCGCCCATGCCACCCATACCACCCATGTCGTCGCCACCGGCGCCGCCACCGTCATCCTTCTTCGGGATGTCGGCGATCATGGCTTCGGTGGTGATCAGCAGGGCCGCGACCGATGCGGCGTTCTGCAGTGCAGAACGGGTGACCTTGGTCGGATCCAGGATGCCCATGTCGATCATGTCACCGAACTCGCCACTGGCCGCGTTATAGCCGTAGTTGCCCTTGCCTTCCAGGACCTGGTTCAGGACCACGGACGGCTCGTCGCCGGAGTTGTAGACGATCTGGCGCAGCGGCTCTTCCATCGCACGACGGCAGATGTTGATGCCGGCAGTCTGCTCTTCGTTTTCGCCCTTGAGTTTGGTGATCGCGGCGCAGGCACGCAACAGGGCCACGCCACCACCGGGGACCACACCTTCTTCCACCGCCGCACGCGTGGCGTGCAGGGCGTCTTCGACGCGCGCCTTCTTCTCTTTCATTTCGACTTCGGTCGCGGCGCCAACCTTGATCACAGCAACACCGCCGGCCAGCTTGGCCACGCGCTCCTGCAGCTTTTCCTTGTCGTAGTCGGAGGTCGCTTCCTCGATCTGCGCACGGATCTGGTCAACACGGCCCTTGATGTCCTTGTTGGTACCCATGCCGTCGATGATGGTGGTGTTTTCCTTGGTCACCTGCACCTTCTTGGCGCGGCCCAGGTCTTCCACCGTGGTCTTCTCGAGCGACAGGCCGACTTCTTCGGAGATCACCTGACCACCGGTCAGCACAGCGATGTCCTGCAGCATGGCCTTGCGGCGGTCACCGAAGCCCGGGGCCTTCACGGCGGCAACCTTGACGATGCCACGCATGGAGTTGACCACCAGAGTCGCCAGGGCTTCGCCCTCAATGTCTTCTGCGATGATCAGCAGCGGCTTGTTGGCCTTGGCCACGCCTTCTAGGATCGGCAGCAGGTCGCGGATGTTCGCGATCTTCTTGTCGAACAGCAGGATGTAGGCATCCTCCAGCTCGGCGCTCATGTTCTGCTGGTTGTTGATGAAGTAGGGCGAGAGGTAGCCGCGATCGAACTGCATGCCTTCCACGACATCCAGCTCGTTTTCCAGCGAGGAACCTTCCTCGACGGTGATCACGCCTTCCTTGCCGACCTTGTCCATCGCATCGGCAATGATCTCGCCAATCGCGGTGTCGGAGTTGGCGGAGATCGAGCCCACCTGAGCGATCGCCTTGTGCTCGGTGCACGGCTTGGAGAGCTTCTTCAGCTCTTCGGTCGCCGACTTCACGGCCTTGTCGATGCCGCGCTTGAGATCCATCGGGTTCATGCCGGCGGTCACGGCCTTCATGCCTTCGCGGACGATGGACTGGGCCAGCACGGTCGCGGTGGTGGTGCCGTCACCGGCGGCGTCGGAGGTCTGCGAGGAGACTTCCTTGACCAGCTGCGCGCCCATGTTCTCGAACTTGTCTTCCAGTTCGATTTCCTTGGCCACGGACACACCGTCCTTGGTCACGGTCGGGGCGCCAAAGGCCTTGTCCAGGACCACATTGCGGCCCTTCGGACCCAGGGTGACCTTCACGGCGTTGGCCAGGGTGTTCACGCCCTTGGCCATGCGGGTACGGGCATCGGTACCAAAGCGTACTTCTTTAGCGCTCATGATTCGTTCTACTCCTGAAAATTCGTGTTAAACGGACGCGTTCGAGGCTTCAGCCTTCGATGACGGCCATGATGTCGTCTTCGCGCATCACCAGGACTTCGTCGCCATCGACCTTGACCTCGGTGCCGGAATACTTGCCGAACAGGACCTTGTCGCCGGCCTTCACGTCCAGAGGACGGGCCTCGCCGTTGTCCAGAATTTTACCGTTGCCTACAGCGACCACCTCGCCACGGACCGGCTTCTCGGCAGCGGAATCCGGGATCACGATGCCGCCGGGGGTGGTGCGCTCTTCTTCCATACGCTTCACGATGACTCGATCGTGCAAAGGCCGCAGGTTCATGGTGCGAACTCCTTATTTAAGGTGTCTTCAACAGGAAAGTTGGTTTGTCGGGAAGATGCCCTGTTAGCACCCACCCCTGACGAGTGCTAATAATAGGGGCGCGCAAAGGCGAGTCAAGGGCGTGCGTTACAAATATTTGCGGCGCGGGCTCTCGGTGGTGTCGAGGAAGGGGTCGATCGGGACGAAATCAGCGGCGGTCATCGTGATCCAACCGGTCGTCTGGCGACTCGCGGCCTTCATCGTGGTGCCGGAATTCGCCCTCAATCGTGTCACTGTGCTGCCCGCTACCGGGACCTCCAGTCCGTGCCCGCACCATTCCGCGACGCAGGATGCCGTTCGCGGCCCAGCGCCGCAGCGGCGGTACCAGCAACACGAAGCCGGCGGCATCGGTGAAGAACCCCGGTAACAGCAGCAACACGGCCGCCGACATCAACAGCCAACCTTCGACCAGCCCTCGCGCCGGAACCTCGCCGCGGGCCAGACTTTGCTGCAGCCGCCGCCAGTGGTAGAAACCCTGAAGCCGGAACAGCAACAACCCGGTCGCGGCCGTGATGATGACCAGTGCCACCGTCATCAGGGCCCCGACGGCGTCGCCCACCCAGGCGAAACCGAAGATCTCGAGCAGCACCAGGCCAAGAAAGACGAACAGAGGAAAGAGAGGGTTACGCATCAAGGGGGTTCCGGAGATCAGGCCCATTCATTGGAACATGCACCTACAGTGGTGTCGATTGGAACCCTAATGATGCAATAGCACTCCAACATTGCGACCATTAGGAGACGTAGGAAAGGTTCACCCAGTTTTCCTTGCGGCCCAAAGGGAATTAAGCCAACCTCCTGCCCGTCATTGGTGCATACGGCTATCGACATATTCCGGAGAGTGATCAACCATGCTACGCAACCCGATCCTGCTATTGGCCATGCTGGCTTTCCTTGTTCCCGCCCTGGCCACCGCCGCGGTGGAAGATCCCCGCGACCCGGAACACCACTTCTTTGACCCGACCTTCGGCGAGTTCCCGGAAGAACTGGAAGAGGCCCGCGCGGCCGGCAAGAAGGGCATCCTGATCTTCTTCGAAATGGCCGACTGTCCCTTTTGCCACCGCATGAAGAACCAGGTGTTGAACCAGCCCGAGGTCCAGGAATACTTTAGCGAACACTTCCTGGTGTTCAGCGTCGACGTCGAAGGCTCCATTGAGATCGTGACATTCGACGGCGAGACCAAGACCCAGAGGGAATGGGCCACTCGTGACTACCGGGTACGCGCCACGCCCGTGTTCCAGTTCTTCGACCTGGACGGCGAGCCCATTGCGCGCTTCACCGGCGCGACCCGCGACACCCGCGAATTCCTGCAGTTGGGGGAGTTCGTAGCCGACGGGCACTATAAGGATCAGAATTTCACCCGCTTCAAGCGCGAGCAAGACGGGCGTTAGCCCCTCTCCACCCCCGAGGATCGACGCTCCATGCCGCCGATGCACTTTCGCTCGTCTCGCGCCCGCCGCGGACCTCTTGGCTGCCTGCTGCTCGCGGGACTGATCTTGTGGCCCCTGGCCGGGCCGGCAAGTGCGCAGGATTCGACCTCTGAACTCGGGCCATTGCCCAACCCGATGCGCGTGGGCGATGCCCTCGAACGCGTCGACGCCCTGCACCCCACCGTAAGTCGGGCGCGGGCCGAACGCGAACAGGCCCGCGCCGCGCTCGAGGCCACCCGCGCCGAGCGCGACGTCACCGTGAATGCCCGGCTGGAGGCGCGCTGGATCGAGCCCAACGATCTGGTTGCGGATCGCAGCCGAGATGATTCCCGCGCCTCCATCGTCGCGCGCAAGCTGCTGAGCGATTTCGGCCAGTCCCATGCCCGCGAATCCGCCAGCGAACAGCGTCTCGAGGCGGCGCTGCGGCAAGAAGAACTGGCCCATGCGCGCCACCGCATCCACGTCCTTGAGCGCTATTTCGACGTCCTGCTCGCCGATCTGGCCTTCGCCCGCGACACCGAGGCAATGGCCGCGGCCTACGTCTCCAAGGAACGCGCCGAGGAACGCAATCAACGCGGCCAGGTCTCGGATATCGAGGTCTTCCGCCTGGAATCCGAGTATCAGACCCTGCGCGTTCAGCGCACCCGCGCCCTGCAAAACCAGGAACGCACCCGAACCGCACTGGCCGAGGCCCTTAACCGCCCGGATCGACGCGTGCGAACCGTACTGGCGCCCGCGCTACCCCTGGAGCTGCCCGAACTTCCCGGGCTGGACGCCCTGATCGCCGAGCTCGACAACACCAGCCCGCGGCTGATGGCCGAACGGCGGCACGTCGAGGCGGCTACCCGCGAAGTCGCCGCCTCCCGCGCGCAGCGCCGCCCACGTCTGTACGCCGAGGCCGAATCCGGCTGGTGGAGCCGCGACCTCGGCGGCAGTGATCGCAACCCTTTCGCAGCGGGCCTGGTCCTCGAAATCCCGCTGTACGAAGGGCGGCGCCAAGACGGCCGGGTCGGCCAGGCGGTTGCCGCACGGCACCGGGCCGAGGCCGAACTGGGCCAGGCGCGCATTGAAGCCCGCAACCGCCTGCGCGAACTTCACGACGAGATCCGCGCACTGCGCATCCAGCGCGACGAGGCCACCTGGCGCATGGATTACCGCGAGTTGTACATTGACCGCGCCCGCTACCTGTACGACATCGAAGACCAGGCCGATCTGGGTGACTCGATGGTCCAGCAAAGCGCGGCCGCGCATTTCAATGCGAGTACCGAATTCCAACTGGCCCTGGCCTACGAACGCCTCGCCCTGCTGACCGGCCGCGACGAGCTGAGCCCGTTCCGCGCCAACGACGAGAACCCTTGAGCCGCCGGCCCTCCGGCGACCAAACGGGAGACCTGCCCATGCCCCGCGCCTTTCACACGCTTTCCCTGCTGACCACCGGTGGCCTGCTGGCCCTGCTGGCTCTGACACCCACGCCCGTGCTGGCGGAGGAAGGCTTCGCCGCCCAGCTCGACTGGGGTGAGCGCTACCGCATCACGGCCCCGGTTGCCGGGCGCATTGAGGCGGTGGAGATCCGTCCCGGCGACCCGGTCGCCGCCGAGGACGTCCTGTTCCGGCTGGATACCCGCCGCACCGATGCCGATCTGCGCACGGCCCGAGCCAACATCGAGCGCCTGCAAATGGAGCTGGACGAGGCCGAACGCGAGCGCGACAAGACACAGGATCTCTACGACCAAACCCTGATCGCCGCCCGCGAACTGGAATTGGCGCGGATCGACTACGCGACATCCGCCGCCCGTCTGGCGGAGGCCCGCGCGCAGCGCGACCGCATCCGCGCCGACCTCGAAGATGCCACCATCCGCGCCCCGGCGAGCGGGCGAGTGGTCCGGGTCGAGGCCAATGCCGGGCAGTATGTGAATCCGGCGATGCTCCCGCCGGTGCTGGCGACCCTGGGCACCACCGATCCGATGCGCGCCATTGGGATCGTGCCAGCCGCCACCGCGGCCACGCTGGAACCCGGGGAGACCGTCACGGTCGTAGTCGGCGACCAGCGCCTCTCGGGTACGATCGCGGCCGTGGGCTGGGAGCCAACCGGTGAAGAGCCGGAACGCGGCTACCGCGTCGAGGTGGAGTTCTCGCCGGAAGACACGGCCCTGCGCCCGGGTCAGAATGCACAGATCGAACGGCAGCGCTAAACCCATGAGTACGCCCTCTTCCGAGGCCAGCGCCAGCGCCTGGCTGGTGATCACCACCCTGGACGAGCCCGCCGCGGCAGACGCCCTGGCGGGCACCCTGGTCGAACAAGGCCTGGCCGCCTGCGTGCACATCCTGCCGCCGGGCCGCTCGGTCTACGCCTGGAAAGGGAATATCGAGATCGATTCCGAGGTCACATTGTTAATCAAGACCTCGCCAGCGCGCCTGGACGAACTCCAGACACGGCTGGCGGACCAACACCCCTACGAGACGCCCGAGATCATCGCGCTGCCGATTGAGCACGGACTCCCTGATTACCTGGACTGGATAACGCAATGCACCTCATGAACCCGCGCACCTGGCTGGCGAGTCTGCTACTCGCCCTGATGCTGCTCCCGACTCTGGCCCAGGCCATCTTCGAGGATGACCTGCTGGATCCGGATGACGCCTTCGCCCTGAGCGCTGAGGCCATCGATGCCGATACCGTCCGACTCACCTGGGACATCGCGGATGAGTACTACATGTACCGCGAACAGTTCGAGTTCGAGCCCGAGAGCGATGGCCTGGAGCTGGGTGAAGCCCAGATCCCGGACGGCGAGATCAAGGAGGACGAATTCTTCGGGCGCGTCGAGACCTATCGCGGACAGGTGCAGGTTGAACTGCCGATCGAGGCGGCCGAGAGCACCACGATTGAGCTGACGGCACGCTCCCAGGGCTGCGCAGATCTCGGGGTTTGCTACCCCCCGCACTTCCAGACCGTCTCCATTGAGCTGCCGGGCCTGCCGGGTGGCAATGGCGAGGCCGCCGAAGAGGACGAGGCCCGGGACGAAGACGATGAAACCGAGGAAGGCAGCGCTCTGGACGAACTCGGCGGCCTTTCCGGCGATCTCGGCGCGACCGACGACCTGCTGGAGCCGGAACAGGCGTTCGCCGCCTCGTTGGAGGCGATCAGCCAGAACGCAGTGATCCTGCGCTTCGACATCGCGGAGGACTACTACCTCTATCGCGACCAGCTGGATGTCCGAATCGCCGAAGGCGACGGCATTGAGCTGGGGCCGGTGAATCCGCCGGAAGGCGAGCTTCATGAAGACGAGTTCTTCGGCGAGACCGCGATCTACCGCGACCAGGTCGAGATCCTGGTGCCGGTACTGCGCGACGAGGATGACGTCTCCGAAATCACCCTGGCGATCGATTACCAGGGCTGCTGGGACGGAGGTGTGTGCTATCCGCCGCTGACCCAGGAGGTCTCGGTCAGCTTCGACTCCGATCTGGCGACCGAGGTCGACGAGGACGCCCTGCCGGAGACCGGCGACGAATCGCTGGACGAAATCGAGACCACCGCGGCCCCCACCGAGGAGGATGACGACGCCGCGGCCCCGGTCACGCAGCAGGATCGCATTGCGGCCCAGCTGGCGGACGGCCAAATCTGGCTCGTGGCCCTGGCCTTCTTCGGCTTCGGACTGCTGCTGACCTTCACCCCCTGCGTGTTCCCGATGATCCCGATCCTGTCGAATATCATCATCGGGCAGAAGAACCTGACCACCCGCAAGGCGTTCCTGATCTCGCTGGTGTTTGTACTCGCGATGGCGCTGACCTACACCATCGCCGGGGTATTCGCCGGCCTGGCGGGCGCCAACCTGCAGGCGGCGTTCCAGAACCCCTGGATCATCGGCACCTTCGTGGCAATCTTCATCGCGCTCGCGATGTCGATGTTCGGCTTCTACGAGCTACAGATGCCGGCGAGCGTGCAGAGTAAGCTGTCGCAGATCAGCAACCGCCAGGAAGGCGGCACCTACGTCGGCGCCGGGATCATGGGCTTCCTCTCTGCCCTGATCGTCGGCCCCTGTGTGACGGCACCGTTGATCGGGGCGCTGCTCTACATCAGCCATACCGGTGATGCCGTGCTGGGCGGGATCGCGCTGTTTGCCCTGAGCATGGGCATGGGCGCCCCGCTGCTGGCGATCGGCACCTCGGCCGGACGCCTGCTGCCAAAGGCCGGACCGTGGATGGATACCATCAAGGCGGTGTTCGGGGTCGGCCTGCTGGGCATTGGCATCTGGCTGCTCGAACGGGTCATCCCGGGCGAGGTGGCCATGTTCCTTTGGGCCATCCTCCTGATCGTGACCGCCGTCTACATGGGCGCACTGCGCACCCTGCCGGAGGGCAGTTCCGGCTGGTACAGCCTGTGGAAGGGGTTGGGCGTGGTGATCCTGATCTACGGCGTGCTGCTGATGCTGGGCGCGGCCACCGGCGGCAAGGACGTCTTCCGCCCACTGGCCACGTTCAATCAGCCGAGCGTCTCGGCCACTGGCGAACAGGCGGGTCCGACGGAGATGGAGTTCACCTACGTCGACAGCCTGGAGGATGTAGAGCGCGAGGTCGCCCGAGCCGGCGAGAACGGACAGCCGGTGTTCCTCGACTTCTACGCCGACTGGTGCGTGGACTGCGTACGCCTGGACCGCACGACCTTTCAGGATCAACGCGTAATCAACGCCATGGCCAACGTGCACCTGATCAAGGCCGATGTCACGGACAACACCTCCGAGCATCGCAACCTGATGCGTCACTTCAACCTGTTCGGGCCGCCAGCGATGATCTTCTGGGATACCGACGGCAACGAGCTGCGTAACTACCGCAATGTCGGCTACCTGAACGCCGACCGCTTCCTGGCCCACGTCGAAAGCGCCATCGGGGTGACCCCATGAAACATCGCTCGAACCGACTCGCTGGCTTGGCCATCGCCGCGGCCAGCGCCTTCGCCCTGGCGGCCTGTGGCGACCCTGAACCCGAAATGGATACCGGAGCCGAGACCGCAGCCAAAAACAATGGGGCAACCGAGGTCGCCGCGGACGAGGCCCAAGGGGCCCAGCGGATCGACTTTACGCTGCCGGATCTCGAGGGGAACGACCGCCAGCTCAGCGAGTGGGATGGCGATTTGATCGTCCTGAATTTTTGGGCGACCTGGTGTCCGCCCTGCAAGAAGGAGATGCCGCTGTTCCAGGACACCTTTGAAGCGCACAAAGAAGACGGCTTCACCATCGTCGCGGTCGCGGTGGACGAACAGACGGCAACCCAGCACTTTGTCGACGACTTCGGGATCGAATTCCCGATCCTGATCGGCCAGGACGAAGCGGTCGCAGTCGGGCGCGAGTACGGCAACCGCATTGGCGCCCTACCCTTCACCGTCCTAATCGCCCGCGACGGGACCATCCTCGACACCCATCGCGGCGAGGTCGAACCGGAAGACCTGGACGCCTGGCTGGAGGCTCACCTTTAGGGAGACGCGGATCAAATCGAGTGGCCGGGCTGGTAAGCTTGGCCGCCATGACCGAACGCGAACGCCTTTGGGAACTCGCCCGCCTGATCCGCCTGGATCGCCCGGTGGGCATGTACCTGTTGCTGTGGCCCACCTTCTGGGCCCTGTGGGTCGCGGCCGAGGGGTGGCCGCCCGGCTACCTGATCTTCATCTTCGCCGCTGGCGTGATCCTGATGCGCTCGGCCGGCTGCGCGATCAATGACTACGCCGACCGCGACTTCGACGCGCACGTGGCGCGTACCCGCGACCGGCCGCTGGCGATCGGCACCATCACCCCGCGCGAGGCACTGGGCACCTTCGTGGCGCTCAGTGTGGTCGCCTTTGTGCTGGTGCTGTTTACCAATGTCCTGACCATTCTGTACTCCCTGGTGGCCGTGGCGCTGGCGGGCACCTACCCCTTCTCCAAGCGTTTCCACCACTTCCCGCAGGTCCACCTTGGTGCGGCCTTTGCCTGGACCGTGCCCATGGCCTTCACCGCCGTAACCGGCGAGCATCCGCCAGCGGTGGCGTGGCTGTTGTTCGTCACCGTGTTGGCATGGACCGTGGTCTACGACACCTTTTACGGCATGGTGGACCGCGAAGACGACTTGAAGATCGGGGTGAAATCGACGGCCATCGCCTTCGGCGAACTCGATCGACTGATCACCGGCGGGCTGCAAGTACTGGTCTGGCTGGGGCTTTACCTCGTTGGAGAACACGCCGGATTCGGCGGGTATTACACCGCCGGCCTGGTCATCGTCGCGATCCTGATGTTCTACCAGCAGTTCCTGATCTTCGAACGCGAGCCATCCGACTGCCTGCGTGCCTTCAAGAACAATCACTACCTGGGTGCCGTGGTTCTGCTGGCGATGATTGCCGACCACCACCTGGGCGCCTGATCCCCAGGGAGACGCTGATTGAATCGCACGTCCCTCAGGCACGCGCGAGGACCAGGCCCTCAACGCGCACGGCACCGGCCCGGCGCAGCACACCGGCCAGCGCAGACAGCGTTGCACCGGTGGTCGCCACGTCGTCCACCACCAGCACATGCCGTCCCGAGAGATCATCGCCTTCCCAGGCGAACGCCCCCTTCACGTTATTCCGGCGCGCCTTGCGCCCCAGTGCCTGCTGCGAATCGGTCGCCCGGATGCGCCGCAACCCGCGCACCTCCAGCGGCGCCTCCATACACGCCGCCACCCGCTGCGCCAGGTAATCCGCCTGATTGAAACCCCGCTCGCGCAAGCGCTTACCATGCAGCGGGACCGGCAGGACGAGATCGGGCAGGCCGTGGCCTTGCTGCACCAGGCGCTGTGCCATCTGCTCCGCCAGTGCCGCCAATATTCGCTCGGCACGTGCGTTCGCGCCGTTCTTGTAGGCAAGAATCAGCTGATCCAGGGGCCAGGCATAGACCCAGCCGGCATGCAGCGCGTCCAGGGCCGGAGCCTTGCGGACACAGGACGGACAGACCCCGGCGATGGGCAGGGGCAACGCACAGGTTGGGCAGGGATGCTCCAGCGGCGGCAGATCCGCGCGGCACCCGGCGCAGATCGCCTGGCCGGGCGCCAGGCAAAGACCGCAATGGGTCGGATACAGAACCTCGCCCAGCCACTCGGTCCACGCCACCGCCCGCGCCGGCCAACGCAGGCCCGCGGCGGGCATGAAGAAGGGGTTCGATGAAGGGTCCCGGGCCATAATGCTATGCTTCGCCTTTTGCATGCAGGGTAGACCATGGCCACCAGGACCGTCTCCGGGCGCAGTTCGCGGCGCGCCGCATCGATGTTCGATATCGGCAACCTGATCAGCGTATCCATCGCCGGCATTCCGCTATTCGTGGTCAGCAGCGAGGGGGTCGGGGTCGGCTTCATTATCGCCGCGATCATGGGCATCGTCCCACTGGTGCTGTGGTTCGGTGGCTCCATGCTGGTCTATGCCCTGAACAAGCATCACCCCGATCCGCGGGTCGGCCACCATACCCAGTGGGCCGCCTATCGCTACTACGCCCTGATGGGTGCACTGATCGGGGTCGCCACCTTTTTCCCGCCGGATCTCAACTACTACCGCGCCTATTGGGCGGTCGCGGCGGCCATCCTGCTGCCCTGGACGGTTTACGCCCTGTACACGATCTACCGCGAACCCTGGGCCGACGTCGAGATCCCAGCCGAAGCCGACAAGGACCATCATCTATGAGCACGCCCCGCCACGACTGGAACACCGACGAGGTCGAGGCCCTGCTCGACCTGCCGCTGAACGACCTGATCTTTCGCGCGCAGACGGTGCATCGCGAGCACTTCGACCCGAACGCGGTGCAGGTGAGCACGCTACTGTCTATCAAAACCGGGGCCTGCCCGGAGGACTGCGCCTACTGCCCGCAGAGCGCGCACCACGAAGTGGAGATCGAACGCGAGCGCCTGCTGCCACTGGACGAAGTGCTGGAGGCGGCACGCAACGCCCGCGCCCAGGGTGCGACCCGCTTCTGCATGGGGGCCGCCTGGCGGAACCCGACCGACAAGAATCTTGAACGCGTGATCGAGATGGTCCGTGCAGTCAAGGAAGAAGGCCTGGAGACCTGCATGACCCTGGGCATGCTGAAGGCCGAGCAGGCCCGACGCCTTTCCGAGGCGGGCCTGGACTACTACAACCACAATCTCGATACCTCGCCGGAGTTCTACGGGCACATCATCTCGACGCGCACCTACGAAGACCGCCTGGAAACCCTGGAACACGTGCGCGAAGCGGGCATGAACGTCTGCTGCGGCGGCATCCTCGGCATGGGCGAATCGCGCCGTGACCGCGCGCGTCTGCTGCAGCAGATGGCCAACCTGCCGAAGCACCCGGAGTCAGTCCCGATTAACCAGCTGATCCAGGTCGAGGGCACACCGCTGCACGGGATCGAGGACTTCGATCCGCTCGAATTCGTGCGCACCATCGCCGCCACCCGCATCCTGATGCCGGCCTCCTACGTGCGCCTGTCCGCCGGCCGTACCGAGATGTCGGACGAGATGCAGGCCCTGTGCTTCCTGGCCGGTGCCAACTCGCTGTTCTACGGCGACACCCTGCTGACCACGCCGAACCCCGGCGAGAACCACGACCTCGCGCTGTTCGAACGCCTGGGCCTGCGCCCGGAGACCGGCCCGGAGACCCCCACACCCTCGGACCAGCCGGCCTCCGCTTCGGCCTGAGCCAGGCCGGGGCGAGTGAATAGCGGCTTTCCCGACCATTTTTCGGCGGTGGCGACGAACTACGCCCGCCATCGCCCGGACTATCCCGTCGAACTGTTTGACTGGTTGGCAACGCAAACACCGCGGCACGAACGCGCCTGGGACTGTGCCAGCGGCAGTGGTCAGGCCGCACAAGGCCTGCACCCGCATTTCCCGCATGTGATTGCCACGGATGCCGCCCCGGCCCTCCTGGCCACGCTGCCGGCCAGCTCGGGGGTCGACCGCGTCGCCTGCGCCGCGGAGGCCTGTTCCCTGGCCGATGCCTCGGTGGATCTTGCTTGCGTGGCGCAGGCCGCACACTGGTTTCGACACCATGAGTTCCATCACGAGGTCGCCCGCATTCTGCGCCCGGGTGGCGTGCTGGCGGTCTGGGGTTACGGCATCCTACGCGCCGAAGACCCCGCGCTGGACCGCCTGCTGACCGATTTCCACGACACCATTCTGGCCCCTTGGTGGCCGGAGGAACGCAACCACATCCGCAGCCACTATCGTGACCTGCCGTTCCCCTGGCCGGAGATCGAGTCGCCAGGGTTCCGCATCCAGCGCGAATGGAGCCGCGATACCCTGCTCGGTTACCTGGGCACCTGGTCCGCCACACGCCATGCCCGCAACGCCGGACAGGACCCGTTGGCCGCGCTGGCGCCTGCGTTGGAGGCCCTGTGGCCCAACGCAGCCATGCCGACCCGCGTGCACTGGCCGATCTTCCTGCGCGCCGGGCTGCGGCCATGAGCGACTCGCTGGATCGGTATCTGCAAGAGCGCCTGCAAGCCCGGCGCGATGCCGGGCGATGGCGGCGCACACGAACCCTGGACGGCCCACAGCGACCGGAGCAGGTGATCGACGGTCGCCCCGTGGTGGCCTTCTGCTCGAACGACTATCTGGGTCTGGCCGGCGACCCCGCAGTCGCCACCGCGGCCCGCGAAGCCATCGACCATTACGGCGTGGGCGCGGGCGCGGCCCACCTGATCAACGGCCACACCCGCGCCCACGACGAGCTGGAACAGGCGCTGGCCCGCTTCACCGGGCGCGAGCGCGCCCTTTTATTCTCCACCGGCTACATGGCCAACCTGGCCCTGGTGCAGACCCTGGTCGGGCGCCACGACACGGTCTTCGAGGACCGCTGGAACCATGCCTCGCTCATTGATGCGGTCCGCCTGTCCGGCGCTCGCAGCCAGCGCTACCGCCATGCCGACCCGGATCACCTGCGTGGGCGAATGGAGAAGGCCGGGACCACTGGACATCGCCTGATCATCACCGACGGCGTGTTCTCCATGGACGGCGACATCGCACCCCTCCCGGAATTGGCCGATCTGGCGCGCGAATTCGACGCCGGGCTGATGGTGGACGACGCCCATGGCCTGTCGGTTCTGGGAAAAACCGGCGGTGGCAGTTGTCAGCATTTCGGCCTCGGGCACGATGCGGTCCCGATCCTGATGGGGACGCTAGGCAAGGGCTTCGGTACCGCCGGGGCCTTCGTGGCGGGCTCCGATGCCCTGATCGAGACCCTGATCCAGACCGCTCGCCCATACATCTACACCACCGCGATGCCCGCCGCCCTGGCCGCCGCGACCCTCGCCTCGGTACAGATCGCCGAAGGCGCGAACGACCGCCGCGAACACCTTCAGCGCCTGTTGCTGCAGCTGGGGAAGGGCCTGGACGAACTCGGCCTGACCCACCCGCCACCCCTGGCACCGATCCAGCCCGTGCATATTGGTGACGCCCGGCGCGCCAGCGCCGTGGCCGAACGCCTCCTGGGTGCCGGCTTTCTGGTGCCAGCCATCCGTCCGCCGACCGTTCCCGAAGGTCAGGCCCGACTGCGCATCACCCTGTCTGCCGCTCATACCGAGGCCCAGGTTGGCGCCCTTCTGCGCGCCCTGGAGCGGGCCCTTGATCAGCCCCCGACATGACACGATGCGCATTGCGGGCTTGATGCCGTTCACGTTTCTCGCAAGATCCACCAGCGGTTAAAGCTCTGTTCAGCCGATCCAGGCGAGGCTGGAGCTAGCCGATACGGGCCACACGGTGCATTGGGAAAACGCCCACGGCCAGCCGGTACACCTCACGCCGAGAAGGAATCGCGATGGTGGTTGCCGCGACTTCGAGATGACTATCGACGGCCAGCACCACACCGGCACCGCCTGCCCGACCGAGCCCGGCCACTGCGAGATCCGCGGCTAGCGACCCCAATCTCCGGAGTCGCCACGGATCAACGGCAAGACCTGGGTCATCGAGGGATCCTACAACTCGCCGCGCTCGGCCAGGGACACGATCTCGTCGGCCACGATCAGATGATCCAGCACGCGCACGTCGATCAGCCCCAATGCATCGGTCAGCCGACGGGTGATGGAGACATCCGAACGCGAAGGCTCGGCGACGCCCGAAGGGTGATTGTGAGACAGGATTACGGCCGCCGCGTTGTGATGCAGGGCGCGGCGCACCACCTCGCGCGGATGCACGCTGGCCCCGTCGATCGTTCCACGAAACAACTCCTCAAAGGCGATCACCCGGTGGCGATTGTCCAGGAACAGGACACCAAAGACCTCGAAGGGATAGTCGCGCAGACGCGCCGCGAGGAACTTCCGGGTCGCGGCTGGCGAGCTGAGTGCGTCGCCACGTTCCAGATCAGCGGCCAGGTGCCGCCGCCCCATCTCGAGCACCGCCTGCAGCTGGGCATACTTGGCCGCACCCAGCCCCGGCGCCGCACAGAACCCGGCCTGGTCGGCCTGCAACAGGGGCCGCAACCCACCGAAACGGCTGAGCAGGTCCCGCGCCACGTCCACCGCGCTCTTGCCCGCCACGCCCGTGCGCAGAAAGATCGCCAGCAACTCCGCATCGGACAAGGCGTCCGCCCCGCGCTCCAACAGCTTTTCCCGCGGACGTTCGGCCGCGGGCCAGTCAGTAATCGCCATCACCACCTCCCTGTGGTTCAGTCGTATCGCGTTTTAGGGTGCTGGACTTAGGGAAACACTGATTAATGTACACGCTCGCGCTCGAGTTGCTTTTGCGTGCGAACAAGGCGCGGTGACTGCCGTGCAGTCATTCTGCATAAAGGAGCCGCAACGCCGTGCGCATGCCCGTTTCCGACAACAACGGGCGGCCGAGCCCCTGCTTTCAATGGCTTGCGGGGTTGGTACCCCAGGTTCCCCGATCCGGCGTTGCGCCCCGAATCCATCAGAAACGGGCGGGTAGAACCACTACCCGCTACGCGACGCGCCTTGTCTCGGAAAACCTGGGGTACCAACGCGAGCGTGTACATTGGTCAGTGTTTCCCCAGATACCGTCTCGACCAATGAGGCGCAAGGGCCAGTCTTTAGGGGTCCGCTTCTAACCACCGAGGACACGGAGAGCACAGAGAAAATCGATCGAAACCGACGTGAAACCTCCTTCGATTTTCTCAGTGTCCTCTGTGCACTCTTTGGTGCAATCAACCCACGTACCCACGACGCAAAGCGTCACCAAAATCGCGCCTTGCCCCTGCTAAGGCTAGTCCTCGTAGGGCGAGATGTCGCGGACCGCGCCGAAGGCGGCGGAGGTCGTCATCAGGGCGTAGGCGCGCAGGGCCTGAGTGACCGGGCGGTTGCGCGCTTCCGGCTTCCAGGCCTTCGGCCCGCGGGCCTCCATGGCCTGGCGGCGCGCCGCCAGGGTGGCGTCGTCGACGTCGATGCGGACCTCGCGGCCGGGGATGTCGATCACGATGGTGTCACCCTCCTCGACCAGAGCAATCGCGCCGCCCTGCGCCGCCTCCGGCGAGACGTGGCCGATGGACAACCCGGAGGTGCCACCAGAGAAGCGCCCGTCAGTGATCAATGCGCATTCCTTGCCCAGCCCCTTCGACTTCAGGTACGAGGTCGGGTAGAGCATCTCCTGCATGCCCGGGCCGCCCTTCGGGCCCTCGTAGCGAATGATTACCACGTCACCGGGCCGGATCTGGTCACCCAGGATGGCCTCCACCGTGGCGTCCTGGCTCTCGAAGACGCGGGCGGGGCCGGAGAACTTCAGGATGCTCTCGTCGACGCCCGCAGTCTTCACGATACAACCGTCGGGGGCCATGTTGCCGTAGAGCACAGCGAGGCCACCGTCCTTGGAGTAGGCGTGTTCGATATCGCGGATGCAGCCGTTCTCGCGGTCGATGTCCAGGCTGTCCCAAGTCTTGTCCTGGCTGAACGCGACCTGTGTGGGCACGCCGCCCGGCGCCGCCTTGTACAGGGTCTCGGACTCGGCGGCATGGCGCATCACGTCCCACTGTTCCAGGGCCTGGCCCATGGTGTCGGCGTACACGGTAGGAATGTCGCGATGGATCAACCCACCGCGGTCGAGCTCGGCGAGGATGCCCACCACCCCGCCGGCGCGGTGAACGTCTTCCATGTGGTAGAGCTGGGTAGCCGGGGCCACCTTGCACAGGTTCGGGACCTTGCGCGACAGGCGGTCGATGTCGGCCATGGTGAACTCGACCTCGCCCTCGCGCGCAGCCGCCAGCAGGTGCAGCACAGTATTGGTGGAGCCGCCCATCGCGATATCCAGGCTCATCGCATTCTCGAACGCCTCGAAGGTGGCGATGGAACGCGGCAGCACGGATTCGTCATCCTGCTCGTAGTAGCGCTTGGCGAGCTCGACCACGCGCCGCCCGGCCTGCTCGAACAGCGACTTGCGCACGGCATGGGTGGCGAGCAACGAGCCATTGCCCGGCAGTGAAAGCCCAAGGGCCTCGGTCAGGCAGTTCATCGAATTGGCGGTGAACATGCCGGAGCAGGAGCCGCAGGTCGGGCAGGCGGAGCGCTCGATGGCCTCCACTTCTTCGTCGCTTGCGCTGGAGTCGGCCGCCTTGACCATCGCGTCCACCAGATCCAGGTGGATCACGTTGTCGGTGCCCGGCTGCTTCACCTTACCGGCCTCCATCGGGCCGCCGGAGACGAACACCACCGGGATGTTCAGGCGCATCGCGGCCATCAGCATCCCCGGGGTGATCTTGTCGCAGTTGGAGATGCACACCAGCGCATCCGCGCAGTGGGCATTGACCATGTACTCCACCGAATCGGCGATGATCTCGCGCGAGGGCAGCGAATAGAGCATCCCGCCGTGACCCATGGCGATACCGTCGTCCACCGCGATGGTGTTGAACTCC
Organism: Thioalkalivibrio sp. ALJ1; assembly: GCF_000745395.1. Taxonomy (NCBI): domain Bacteria; kingdom Pseudomonadati; phylum Pseudomonadota; class Gammaproteobacteria; order Chromatiales; family Ectothiorhodospiraceae; genus Thioalkalivibrio; species Thioalkalivibrio sp. ALJ1. Next base: position 501,554 of record NZ_KN050684.1, read on the forward strand.
TTCGCCACCCCACCGGCCTTCTCCACCTCGCCGGCGACCAGCTGCCCCAGATCCTTCAAGTGCACGTGCCCGGGCACGAACTGGGTAAAGGAGTTGGCAATGGCGATGATCGGCTTGCCGAAGTCGCCATCCTGCATGCCGGTGGCACGCCACAGGGCGCGGGCGCCGGCCATATTGCGGCCGTGGGTGGTGGTGCGAGAACGATAGGCGGGCATGGTCGGGTCTCGTGAACGTTTATGCAGAAGCGGAATCGTACATAATGAGCGATACAAACCCCAGTATTCCGAGGTATCCGCAATGAAAATCGAAGTCGAAAACATCAAGTGCGGCGGCTGCGCCAGCTCCATCCGCAAGGGCCTGCTGCAAGTCGAGGGCGTCACCGAAGCCGAGGTCGACGTGGAAGGCGGCGCCGTCGAGGTCCAGGCCCCGGACAGCGCCCGCGAGGCGGTCGCCGCGAAGCTGGCCAGCATGGGCTACCCCGAGGTCGGCTCGGTCTCCGGCTGGCGCTCCACCAGCGCCAAGGCCAAGTCCTTCGCCAGCTGCGCCGTCGGGCGCATGAGCGGCGAATAATCGGTGACCGCCTCGCCGTGGGGCCGGGCCTTTGTTGGCGTTGCCGGTCTGCTACTGCTTCTGGCCCTCGGCATGGGCCTCGCCCACGCCGACGAGGGATTACCGACCGCCGAGCTGAACCTCGGTGAGCAGACCCTCACCATCGAAATCGCCGCCACCGACCGCAGTCGCCGCCTCGGTCTGATGCACCGCGACCACCTGCCCGATGACCACGGCATGCTGTTCATCTGGTCACGCCCGGGGGAATACGGCATGTGGATGCAGAACACTCGCATCCCGCTGGACGTGGCCTTTATCGATGCGGATTTCACCATCACCAACATCGCCAGCATGACACCGCACTCCACCCGCATTCACAGCGCCAAGCGACCCGCGCTCTACGCGCTGGAGGTCAACGCCGGCTGGTTCGAGGAACACGGGATCACACGCAACGATACCGTCCCGGACCTCGAACGACTGGTCAACACGAACCAATAGCGGCCAGTGACACAAGACCGGGTCCTTCAGGCCCGCGTGTACATTGATCCGAGTTTCCCTAGACTGTCCGCTCAGGACACCGACAGGAAACGGAAAGCGCCGTGACCAACGCACCTCCCCCATTCCCAGGACCGCACACGCCCTCGCGGCGAGCCCCGCAGCCCGGGGAGCTTGCATGGTTCCGCGACGCCGTGCCGTACATCGCGGCGCATCGCGGGCGCACTATGGTGATTGCGCTGGCGGGCGAGGCGGCCCTGGCGCCGGAGTTCCCTGCGCTGATGCGCGACATCGCAAAGCTCAATGCGCTGGGGATTCGAGTCGTCCTGGTCTACGGGGCGCGGCCGCAGATCGAGGCGCGCATGGGCGAGCGCGGCCTAACCCCGGCCTATGCCAACGGCCTGCGCGTCACCGACGCCCCGGCCCTGGAAGCGGTACTCGACGCGGTCGGACGACTGCGCCTGCAGATTGAAGGCCTGCTCTCGCGCAGCCTGGGCCAACCAGGAACGGGCAACGCTCGCTTGCGCGTGGCCAGTGGCAACTTCGTCACCGCGCGCCCACTGGGTGTGCGCGACGGCGTGGACTTCCATTACACCGGCGAGGTCCGCGGGATCGATACCGCCGCACTCACCGCTTTGCTGGACCGGGAGCAGGTCGCATTGGTCTCGCCACTGGGCTACTCGCCCACCGGCGAGGTCTTCAATCTCTCCGGAGAGGACGTCGCCACCCAGGTAGCAATCGCGCTGGATGCCGACAAGCTGATCTTCCTGACGGAAGCGGGCGTATTGCGTGACCCGGAACATGGGGTGTTCGACCAACTCACCGTTCCGGCCGCCCAGGAACTGCTGGAGACCAGCGCCGATCTGCCGCAGGAACTGGCGAATCACCTGAGGAGCGCAATCGACGCCTGCCATGCCCGCGAGATGCGAGTACACCTGGTGGACCGGCGCGACGACGGCGGCCTCCTGACCGAGCTCTTCACCCGCCAGGGCATCGGCACGCTGGTCTCACGCGAACCGCTGGAGCGCCTGCGCCAGGCGACCCTCGACGATGTGGGAGGCATTCATGCATTGCTGGAGCCGCTGGAAGCGGAAGGGGTCCTGGTCCACCGCGCTCGCGAGCATCTGGAGCTGGAGATTGATCGCTTCCAGGTGTTGGAGGCCGATGGCCTGATCATCGGCACCGCTGCGCTCTATCCCTTCGAGTCAGATGCGGCGGAGATCGCCTGTCTTGCCCTGCACACGGATTATCGCGGGAGCGGGCGCGGCGATCGGCTGCTGCAGGCGATGGAAGGGCTGGCGCGGGACCAGGGTATCCGGCGCGTATTCGTGCTCACCACGCGCACCGCGCAGTGGTTCCAGGAGCGCGGCTACACGCTGGGCAAGGTGGACGACCTGCCCGCCAGCCGCCAGGCTCGCTACAACCAGGCCCGAAACTCGCGGGTCTTCACCCGCACGCTGTCAGACGAAGGGTAAACCTACCCGTGGCGAACTACTGTTCGTACCGAGCCTCGTTGCGTTCGTGGGCTTCCTGGGCGGCGACACTCAACGTGGCAATCGGTCGGGCCTCCAGCCGGGCGATCCCGATGGGTTCGCCGCTCTCCTCGCAGTAGCCGTATTCCCCCCGGTCGATGCGCGCCAGCGCCGCGTCGATCTTGTTCAGCAGCTTGCGGTAGCGATCCCGCGTACGCAGTTCCAGGCCGGCGTCGGTTTCATGGCTGGCGCGGTCGTTCGGGTCCGGCTCCTGCCAGCTCTCCGTGCGCAGATGCTCCAGGGTCTGTTCCGATTCGTCGATCAGCTCGGCACGCCAGGCCTCGAGCTTGGCACGAAAGTAGTCCAGTTGGCGCGGATTCATGTAGGGTTCGTCCTCGGACGGACGATACCCGGAATCCGGGCGGATCTTGGCTTCTTGGCTCATCTCGGACCCCTCGCCAGCCCCCTCCCGCCCCATGCGGAGAAGGCCCCGGCGCGATATGCGGTACACCCGATCGAGTATAGGGCAATAACCGGGGCGGGCGGCAACAATGGTGGCGCGCCCCAGCACACATTCCGAGCACACGAACCACAACAGCGACACGCCTTGCATGCAACGCATCTTCCAGATCAGCGATACCCACCTGGGCCTCGAACCAGGACCGATCCGGCCGGGCTACCCGGACAGCGATCAACAGCTCGCCCGTGTACTCGCCGCCCTGCAACAGCGCGAGGAAGAGCCCGACCTGCTGTGGCTCACCGGTGACCTGGCAGAGACGCCCACCCCAGAGGTCTACACCCGCATCCTAGGGCTGCTCGACGAACACCTGGAGGGCTGGACACTGGCTGGACTGGCGGGCAACCACGATTCACGACACCTGCTGCAGCAGGCCTTCGCGGAGGCCGGTCACGCCGTGGATGGGCACCAAGAGCTGGGAGACTGGCTGCTCGTGGGGCTCAACTCCGCCACGCCGGATCAGGTGTCCGGAACCCTAACCGCGGAAGAACTGGAACGACTCGACCAGGTACTCGGTGACCACCCGGCGCATTGGGCCATGATTGCGGTCCATCATCCGGTGGTGCCGATCGGCAGCGCCTGGATGGACCGTATCGGACTGACCAACCCCGCGGCTTTTTTCGCGGTACTGGACCGTCACCCGCACGTACGCGCTTGCCTGTTCGGGCACATCCACCAGGACTTCCGCGCCGTGCGCGGTGGCGTGGAACTACTCGGATGCCCCTCCACCTGCATCCAGTTCGCCCCGGGCTCCGCGGCCTTCGCCCTGGACGCTGAACATGCTGGATACCGCGTGCTGGAACTGCACCCCGACGGCCGGATCACAACCCGCGTGGAGCGGGTACCCGGCGACCTACCCGAGATCCGCGCATGATCCCGGACGACGTCCGCAGCAAGCAGATCTTGTCCTGGCTGGAGGGTCAGCCGGGGACATTCACGGACCTCGCCCTGCTGCGGGCAGACGCCAGTTTCCGGCGCTATTTCCGCCTGCGTCGCGACGGCGAGCCCATGGTGCTGATGGACGCGCCGCCCGAACGCGAGGCGACCGATCCGTTCGCGCAGATCGCGCGGCTGCTGGAGACCCTCGGGCTGCGCCCGCCCCATGTACACGTCCACGACGCGGCGGCCGGCTTCGTTCTGCTGGAGGACCTCGGCGATCGGACCTTCACCCAGGCCCTGGCCGAGGGGGCCGCAGAAGCACCGCTCTATGACCGGGCAATCGACACCCTGATTCAACTGCACCAGGCCTGGCCGCAACACGCCGCCGAGGTGGCGGACCTGCCCGCCTACGACGTTCAGCGGCTGCTGGACGAGGCGGCCCTGTTCACCGACTGGTACTGGCTGGAACAGCAGGGCGCGTCAATACCGAGCGCGTCCCGGGCGGCCTTTCTGAACGCCTGGCAGGACGTTCTCGAAGACCTGCCTGCGCTGCCCGACACCCTGGTGCTGCGCGACTTCCATGTCGACAACCTGATGCTGCCACCCGACTCGTCCACAGACTGTGCCGTCCTCGACTTTCAGGATGCCGTGCTCGGCAGCCCGGCCTATGACGTGATCTCGCTGCTGGAGGACGCCCGACGCGACGTATCACCCGCCACCGTGGAGCGCGCCCTGGAACGCTACCTCGCGAGCACCGCCTGGGATCGAGAGGCCTTCTGCCAACACTATCGTGTGCTCGGCGTCCAGCGCACCACGAAGATCCTGGGGATCTTCGTGCGCCTGGCACGCCGGGATGCCAAGCCCCGCTATCTGGAGCACCTGCCACGACTGCGTCGATTGCTGGCACAAGGGCTGTCGTACCCGGAGCTCACGCCCGTCGCCGAATGGTTCCGCGAGCACATGCCCGAACGCATGCCTAAGCAGAGGCAAAGGGACTAGAACGTGCGCGCAATGATCCTGGCCGCCGGGCGCGGCGAACGCATGCGCCCCCTGACCGACCACTGCCCCAAACCCTTGCTGGAGGCGGGCGGACGCCCCCTGATCGCACACACGCTGGACCGCCTGGCGGCCGCCGGATACCGCGATGTGGTGATCAATCTCGCACATCTGGGCGAGCAGATCCGTGCGGCCCTGGGCGAGCAGCACCAAGGGATCACCCTCCACTACTCGCCGGAGCCCGAGGGCGCCCTCGAGACCGCAGGCGGCATCCGCCAGGCCCTGCCGCTCCTGGGCGACGCACCGTTCCTGGTCGTCAATGGCGATGTCTGGTGTGACCACCCTCTGACTCCGCCAGCCAACATGTCCACTGCGTCCAGCGGTGCGCTCGCGCACCTAGTACTGGTGGATAACCCCGGGCATCACGCACAGGGCGACTTCGGCCTGAAAGGGAGATCGGTCGTGCTGGAAGGCGGCGAGCGCCTGACCTTCAGCGGCATCGGCTGGTATAACCCGCAGCTGTTCCAGGATCTGCCGCCCGGGCGTCACGCCCTGGGGCCGCTGCTACGCGCGGCCATCGCGGCCGGACAGGTTACCGGCGAGCACTACACGGGCGACTGGCGCGACATCGGCACCCCGGAACGTCTGTCCACACTGGATACCGAGCTCGGCCAGCGTTGAACGCGGCGCGGCTATGCGTCGGGCTCAAGGCTTGATGTAGGTATAGCCGGCACGTTGCAGCCGTGTCAGCTCGCCGATCCCGTTTGAAACCACATCCTCCTTGGCCACCTCGTGCAGATCACTGCGCGAGAGACCGCGCGAGTCCAGCGTGTTACCACAGACCAGAAAGCGCACGTCCTGCAGCTTGAGGGTATTCACGGTACTACGCAGGTCAGGGTCCTCCGCAGCGTGCTGCAACAGACTGACGCCGCTGCCGTGGGTCAGCACCTTGATCTTCAGCACCACATCTGCAGGGCTACCGTCGATATGGTTCTGTAGATTGCGCAGGGCATTCAGATGCAGCTCCGGGTCATCGGTGTTGATGTGATAGACCACCCGCAGCGGCTCGTCGGCCGCCGGTGCCTCGGAAACGGTTCCAAACAGCAGCGCGGTGGCACCACCAGCCACCAGCATCAACAAGAACGCCCCGGCCAGAAGCCAGCCGGGGGGCGGAACGCGTAGATAAGGGATCATCGGAATTCCCGGCGCGCCCGGATCAGACCTTGATGTAGATCCAGCCCTCGGCCTGACGGCGGGCCGCCTCGGCGACGCCGGAATCAATCAGCTCGGCCTGCGGCAGGGTGTCGACCGTCTTGCCCTCCTCGCGCGCCAGACGGTTAAGGGTCTGGGCACAGGCGGTGAACCGCAGCGTGGGATACGCCTCCGCCATGCTGGCCACCCGTTCCGGGTAGGGCGCGCTGTCGGCGCGCAGCAGATTCATTGCATTGTTGTGCACCACGACCTGCACGTTCAGGTCGCGCCCGACCGTCGCCGCCTCTCGGTACATGCTCTCGATATCATCCAGGAGCTCTGCCATCGCACGGGTGTCGCCCTCATTGATGTGCAGCAAAATCTGGTCGGTCTCGGTGGCTGAAAACACCTGCTGCGGGGCCGCGGCGCCACCCGCCGTATCCCGACTGGCAGCGACCTGCGCCAGGGCGCCGGCATCCTGCCCATTCGCGGCCGAATGCTGGCCACTGAAGAACCCGGCATCGCGGGTGATCTCGTACCCGCCCAGCGAACCCACGACCAGTGCCAGGACGCCGGCGGCGACGGACGGGAACCAGGCCGAACGGCCCCCGCGCGCGAGACGGCAGCGACCGGTGCTGGCGCGCCCGGCCGGGACGTCCTCGTAGGCCATATTGACCAGCTCCTTGAGCTGGTGCATGTCACAGACTTCCCGGCTCAGGTGCTCACTGGAGGAAATCGTCTTCAGGGTGTGCAGGCGGTCCTCGGGGGAGAATTCACCATCCACGAAGGCGTTGAGAATCTCCTCGCTAGGCCGGTTCTTTGCACTCAGTCGTTCATTCGACATGCCGATTCCTCACTACCTTGAGATAGGGTGTATCGGCCGCTTTCCCCGTGTCGGCCTGCTGCTCCAGCAGCACCTTTTTCAACTGTGCCCGAGCCCGGCTCAGGCGACTCATCACCGTGCCGATGGGTACATCCAGCACCTCCGAGACCTCGGAATAGGCAAAGCCTTCCAGGTCCACCAGTGCGACCACCTGCCGGTGATCGGTACTCAGTTCGGCCATCGCCCGGTGAACATCCGCGATCATGCGGTTGCGCTCGGTTTGCTGCTCCGGGCAGTCCTCGCAGGGCAGCTCCATGCTGTCCACATCCACCGTGTCCTTGTGCCGCCGCCCCCAGTCCCGGTAGCAGTTGGTCATAATCCGAAACACCCAGGCCTTCAGGGCGTTCTCGTCCTGCAACGACTTCAGCCGGGTCAGGGCCTTCATCATTGCCTCCTGCACTAGGTCGTCCGCCAGCGCCGCGTCATGACACCACGCAAATGCCATGCGATACATCTGGGGCCGCAGGTCGCACACCTTCTGACGCAGCCTGCGCTGCGCGAACCAGGTCGCCATGTTGTTGCTTCCTCCATCCGCAGGCCGTACGTGCGGCCTTGCTTGTTCTTGTACCCTGTAGGACGCTACCGGGCGGCGGGCTATTCCGGTCCGGTCGTTCATATGAGTCGCTCACCCTCGACTCCTGCGCTCAGGATACCCAATGCCATTCGATCCGCAAAAACTCGAGCGCTCGTTCGCCTTTGACCCCGCGACCGTCGCGGACCTGCGCGAACGCTGGGCACGCCTGATCACCGATGCCGTCTGGGGCGACCTCAAGACCGGCACCATCGGAGCCGTTCCGCGCCTGCGCAAGCGCCTGCTGGAGCTGGGCGAGAACCTGCGCTCCATGCTGTCGGACCGCGCCTGGATCCCGCATGAGCGCGAGCGCGTAAAGGGGGCGATGGCCGCCAGCCTCAACCTGCGCGACAGTCTGCAGCAGACCGACCGGGCCGCCAAGCTACTGAACGGCGGGGCCGATTTTGAGGCCTTCGAGACCGACTACCTCGCGTTCCGCAAGGGCCTTCTGACCTTCATCGAACAGCACGAACAGATCTGGGGCGATTTGCTCGAGAGCCTGTACGACGAAGCACCCGACGACCGGGACGAGGATTAGTGGTGGTCCTGCCATGAATATAACGAGGAACCACTAGCCTTGGGTCAGGAGATCCGCGAGGAGCATTTTGGGGCGCAAGACTTCGAGCGCTTTCGCCGTGTCCTCGCCGACGAAACCGCCTGGCTGCTGGACTGGCTAAAGACAGCGCCCCCCTTGGAACCTCCCCCGCCGCCCCGTCTAGGCTTTGAGATCGAGGCCTGGCTGTGCAATACGCACGGGCGCCCGCTCCCGGTGAACGACGCTTTTCTCGAAGCGATGGACAGCCCGCTGGCCACCCCGGAGCTGGCACAGTTCAACATCGAGTTGAACAGCAGCGTGTTTCATACCGGGCACGGCTGTTTCGGTGCCATTCTCGACGAATTGAACGAGACCCTGCGCCAGGCGCGCCGCGCCGCTCGGCATGCCGGCGCCGAACTGCTCATGGCCGGCAGCCTGCCCACCCTGGAGCCCGGCGATCTGGGCCTCCACCACATGTCACACCAGGCCCGCTACCGGGCCCTGAACAGCGCCATTCTGGAACAGCGCGCCCAGCGTCCGCTGGAGGTCGATATTGTCGGCCACGAACACCTCCAGCACCGCCACGCGGACGTGATGCTGGAGGCCGCCACCACCTCGTTCCAGGTACATATCGAGACACGCCCGGCGATCGCCCACCGCACCTACAACGCCACCATGGTCGCGACTGCGCCGGTACTGGCCGCTGCGGGCAACACGCCTTATATCTTCGGCCACGACCTGTGGGCCGAGAGCCGCATCCCGCTTTTCGAGCAGTCTGTGGAGGTCGGCGGATTCGCCAACTCGGCACGCGGACCGATCCGCCGCGTCACCTTCGGAACCGGTTACCTGCACGACTCCATCGGCGAGCTGTTCACCGAAAACCTCGAACACTTCCCGGTGCTGCTCCCTGTGGACCTGGACGAAACACCCGACCGGCTGGCGCACCTTGCCTTCCACAACGGCACGATCTGGCGCTGGAACCGTCCCATTGTCGGCTGCGACGCCGATGGCCGGCATAGCCTGCGGCTTGAGTTTCGCTGCCTTCCGGCCGGCCCGTCGCTGATCGACATGCTGGCCAATACGGCCTTTGCGCTGGGGCTTATCGAGTACCTGGTGGCCGAATCTCCAGACGGCACATTGGAGACCCCGTTTTCCGAGGCACGCGACAACTTCTACAATGCGGCGCGCCACGGTCTCGATGCACGTCTGCGCTGGGGACACCGGGATCCAATGCCTGCACCCCGCCTGATTACCCGCGAACTGCTACCTCGGGCCGCCGAGGGGCTGGAACGCCTGGGCATCGATGCCAGTGAGCGCAATACCCTTCTCGGCATCATCGCCGCACGGGTCGCCAGCGGCCAGACCGGGGCCCAATGGCAACGCGCCTGGGTCACGCGACATGGACGCGACTGGCCAGGCCTGGTCCGGGCCTACCGTGGCTGGCAGAACACCGGTGCAGCCGTTCACACCTGGGGACTCTAGTTACTTGTGACCACGATAACCGAATACTTCGAACTGCCTGACGGCTTCATCGAGGCTACGCCAACCACTTTGCACCAGTGCGTACCCGGCCCGGCACTGATCCACCTGGAAGGCCAGCGCGAGCCGGCCGTGGCCGTGGTCCTGTTGCTGCACGGCAACGAGCCGGTGGGCCTGCGCGCCGTCCAGCAGCTCCTGCGTCAATACACCGGGCGGCCGCTACCTCGGGCGCTCACCCTGATCGTGGGCAACCCGCAGGCCGCGGCGCTCAATCAGCGGCACCTGGACCATCAGCCCGACTTCAACCGCATCTGGCCGGGGACCGAGCAGGGCGGCTCGCCCGAGGCCGACCTCTTTGCCGAACTCTGCCGGCGTCTGGAGGGACGCGGCCTGTTCGCCGCGATCGACCTGCACAACAACACCGGGCGCAATCCGCATTACGCCTGCATCAACCGTCTGGATGCACCATTCCTGAACCTGGCCGCGCTGTTCGGACGTACGGTGGTGTACTTCACCCGACCCCGCGGGGTCGCCTCCATGGCGCTGGCGCGCCTCGGGCCGTCCGTCACGCTGGAATGTGGCCACCCTGAGGACGCGGCCGGCGTGGATCACGCCCGTGAGATGATTGATGCCGTGCTGCATTTGGGCCATTTCGCCGAAGAGCCGCCTCGGAAAGGCGCCATCGAGATCTTCCACACGGTGGCGCAGGTTCGGGTTCGGGCGGGACTACAGGTGGGACTGGATGCACAGCACCACGTGCGCCTGGAGCCCGACCTGGACGGCCTGAACTTCCAGTTACTGCCTGCCGGCTCGCGCCTGGTCAACGTCCACGCAGACGCCCGGGATCCGCTGATCGCGATCGCAGAGGACGGCTCCGAGGTCACCGACGAGTATCTGGAACGTACTGGCCAGGAGATCCGGCTCAAGCGCCAGGCCATGCCGTCCATGCTCACGCTGGATACCCGCGTGATCGCCCAGGACTGCCTGTGCTACCTGATGGAGCCACTGACACTGCCCTGACCATGCTGACCCATGGGCCGGCCGCAGCCGGGGGGACGCGATGCGCGATCAGGCGTCGCGTTCGACGCGCTCGAGGATCTGGGCGACGTGATCACCCTTGCGGTAGTTGGGGAGGTCGCGCTGCATGTCGGCCAGCGCCTTCTCTCGCGCCTGTTCGCTGTCGTACCAGCGATAGGATTCCCAGTCCGGCCCCAGCAGGTGCGGCATGGCCATGGTGCTGCCTTCCGGCAGGCGGATGCGGATTCCGTAGCGTTTCATGGATTCGTCCGAGGTTGCTCCCTTGAGGGGCCGCCCGCGCGCAGGCACGCGACCCGGCGCGCAGTCTATCCGAGCCCCTGCATACCGGCAATACAACACCGCCCCCACCCGGGGGCCCCAAACAAAACAGGGGCTGTCATATCGCTGACAGCCCCTGTCCGGGATTCGGTGGTGGCTACGCCCTGATTCGAACAGGGGACCCCATCATTATGAGTGCGCACCCTCAGATGGTTTCCCAACGCCCAGGATCGGCCTTAAACGGCTCTATGAAGCGATTCCAAAGGTCCTTAACCTCATCCGCCAAAAAACCAATTCACGACGATTGTGCCCTCCAAGCGCGCATAGAACTGTACCGCGGTGGCACAGAATGTGTGCCAGCCTGACCCTCAGATGATCTTCCACATTAAGCTCGATGAACTCTCCAGGCCGGGCCCCAGCCGTCGTTTCGCGGGCGCGAAACGCGTCCAATGTTTCAGCGTAAGGGAGCCAATAGACGGGGCGATTTCGCGGGCGCGAAACTGCACTCAATCCAAGAACAGCCGACTTTTTGAGAATCATTTTCAAAGTAGGCCGCATGAACAGATGCGTCTCCCGTGCGGCCTCCATTTGCGGAGGCATTTCGTTTGTTGTTCTCTGTGGTAGCCGCACTACGACCCGACCGGAAATCCAAAATACTGGGTTCGCACAAACACCGCAATGGCCACCCCTGGCACCTGACTGTCGCAAGCTGCCCGCCCCGCAACGCTCTGCCGGGACGATCTTCCAACTTGCAAAGGACTGCCCACTGGCATGGTTTCGAAGCGCCCCAGCCGCGCCCTTGCCTACCGGTATCAGAAGTATCCCTGGCGACTTTGGCTCGTCTCCACTACGGGCGAGGCCCTCGATGTGTCCGCGTTGACCGAGAACTTCCAAGCGCATGCGGACGATGTACAAAATCTGCTGCAAGCGGGGTTGCGACCGGGTGAGTGGGATCCGGTCATACAACCTGGGAAGACTTCGACTTCATCCGCGCAATGACGCTGCATCGATACAGTTCGTAGCCCGCGAAGTCGTGGCCCAAGCGGTTCAGATGCGCTGAAGGTAACAGCCAGATTCCCGCAGATGCCTGGGCGCACCCCGCATGAACAGTGCTGGATCCCTGCAGCATTCCTTGTCGACCCAGTGCCACGCGCCGGGTCATCCGAACGTGTCCGGCAAGGAATAACTCGTGCTGCGTCCGCCGCCCGGATTCTTCACTAATGCGCCTCGAGCCACCAAGTCCGTAATGTCCCGCTGCGCCGTGTCCTGCGAACACTTGGCCATCCGGGCCCAACGCGAAGAGGTCATCCCACCCTCGAAGCCGTCCAGCAGACGATTGAGAACCTTGATCTGTCGGGCATTGAGCGGCTCCGTGGCGAACCGCTCCCAGAATTGCGCCTTGTACAGCACGTGCTCGAGCGCATCTTGGGCGCTGTCCAGCGAACGCCGCAGGCAGCCGAGGAACCATTCCAGCCACAGGGTGATGTCCAGGTCCTCCTGTTTCTGGGTCCGCTCCAGGATCGCGTAATAGTCACTGCGTTCCCGAAGGATCTGCCCGGACATGCTGTAGAAACGTTCCGCCGACCCATCCGCTCGTGCCAGCGCCATATCGGCGATCGCCCGCGCGATACGCCCGTTTCCATCCGCGAACGGGTGAATCGTCACGAACCAGAGATGAGCCAGCCCCGCCACCAATAGCGGATCCAGCGGTCCGGGTGTCTTAAACCAGGCGAAGAAAGCGTCGACCTCCCCCGGGATTCGTTCGGCCGGTGGCGCGGAGAAGTGCACCGTCTTCCGGCCCACGGGCCCCGACACCACCTCCATCGGCCCTTCTTCGTCATCCCGCCAGCGCGCGACCGGAATCCGCGTTATTCCGCTACGCCCCGTCAGAAACAGGGCCGCATGCCAGTCGAACAGCCGATCCACCGTCAGCTCACGGTCAAAGGCCTTCGTGGCATCCAGCATCAGGTCGACCATGCCGTCGACATCCCGCCCTGAAGCGACCAGTCCCCCGGCCTCCAGGCCGAGGCGACGTGCCAAGGAAGAGCGCACCTGATCCAGGGGTAGCCGTTCGCCCTCGATGGCGCCGGAGTCCACGATATCCTCCGACAACACCCGCAGCGACGCTTCCTCGCGCAGCGCGAAACCCAACCCCTGCATCCGCCCGAGCAGCCGGCCCTGCTCGCGCGCGGCCGCGGCCAGCATCGGCGCGATATGTTCCGCGTCCCACTGCCAGTGGGGCCAACCGATCAGTTCCCAGATATATCGCACACCAATCTCCGCATATTATGCGGAGATGATGCGGATCATTCTCCGCATTTCCAAGCGTAGACGGAGTGCGACGGGTGATCAGTGCTTCTGATTGTCTGGTGTTGGTGGGCGACACAACAACGACTCGTGCGTAGAGCCCAAGGTGTTATCGGCAGAGCGAATCAACCGTTCCGCACATGCCCTTGCCACCCAACTGTCTCACCTGGCCCTGTCGGCTGGAGCACGCGGTATGGCCGCATGAAGCCGTAGAAGACAGAACCCAAGCGCCTTTCTAACACAGAGAAAGGGCCGAAGATCACGCCATCAATGCCAGCAGCCGCGGAGCGAGATGCCCTGACTCCGCGAGCTGCGCCATTGCGAAGGAGCGAATCTCACGTGGACAAGGTCCGCTACGGCACTCCAAAAGCGAGACAACCCTCTCCAATGATTTTTGGTGCCCGGCATAGCTCTCCAATAGCTTGCCACCAGTCTCCCTGCCCAAATGCTTCTCCAGCATCCTGATTGCTTCTTGGGGTTGTTCCCTCCAGAGCCATGTCGCAGCTGCACGACTTTCCGGCCCGGAGTTCTCTACCCAACCGGCCACCTCGTTCTTCAATTCGGGGGTGAGCCCGTCTTCAATACGCTGCCACCAATCCCAGGCATCCATCCGGTCCCGACAATGGTCCAAAATGCCTCTTTGAATGGTAACGGGCATCAAGGGGAACACCGAAGTCACGATTGCCAACTGTTCATCGTTCAGGCCTGCCACGAATGCGCCAGCTTCGGCCTTCTCAAGCAGATCGTTTTTGACCCCCGAAGCGCCCAAGAGCCAAAGCTGGAGCTGCTTAATGCCAGCGCCACCTCGCGGAAAGGCTCGAAAAATGCGGATCAAGGCCTGCGTGTAATCCTCCGATCCACGCAATTTGCTAGACAAGACATCCCGAGACCACTCCACGGACATAACGGTTTCCCACCATACCCAGGGCACCAAGCAGTCATGCCGCGCGGCGCAGGCATCCCGCACGGCCCGCGCCAGCAAACCTGGGTGAAAGACTGCATGGGCATCAATTGGGGGCGTCGGAATCCGGTCCGCAATCTCGCCCGCAAGATCGACCAGTCGTTGCTGCGCCGGGGGAAGCCCTGAAAGGCGAACGCTCGCATCAGGGATTTGGATATCCCCATGCAACTCCAGGCTGGGCGTATCCACCCACCCTGGGAATAATTGTTGCCATCCGACCGGGAGCTGGAATGTCGGACGTTCCGTGTAAAGACTCCAGGACCAGCACGCTGCTAGCCACCCATAAGCCCTGGTAGATGTGGCCGACAAGGATTGCCCGGCCGCAACTTCATTCCGGAACAGCCGATCCAGGACAAGGTCCCTAAGATGGATCATGGACTGCGGGGCACCCCCTGATTCCTTCAGGGTTTGCCCACCGGCCAGGAATACCGCCTCGGCTGCGCCGATGTTCGCTGCATCGAACACCGCATTGCGAACGCTGCGCTCAGCGCACACCTGAATCTGATCTACGCCAAGATCCGCCAGCGCATCCTCCACGAGGGCAGACCGCTCCGGATCAAAGGACAAAGCACCCCAATCACCAAGGTCCCCATTCGCGATAACCTGCTGCAGATCTCCCACGGCGATCGCGTGGACGGCCACGTGGGGGGTCATTCTCCTCGCACCCATCGCATCTTCTTCCAGCAAGCCCGCCTCGGTGAGACGATCTGCAGCTCCTACTGCCTCATCGAGCATCGATGCAGAAGATGGGTCTTGGGGAATCGGCTCAGGCAGCAACGAGAGAACCACTTCCCGACTATCGTGCGGCTGAATGGCTTCAACGGCAGTCTCAACCACTCGCTTCCAATCTTCTGCCCCGATCCATGATCCCCATGGCACGTCAGCCGAAAAGAGCCAGGCCCTCACGCAATCTCGGAACAGCCGCTGAGTCTTTGGATCCCCACTAATCACCAATGAAAGCCATTGCTCGGCGGCATCGTCCCCAACTGGGCTGGGCAGTCTTCCCGAACCGATGCGATACGACAGGCCAGCGACCTCGACCAGGGCTCGCGGAGTTGGTACCAACCCAGACTCGGGCAGATCACTTACCCATTGCCACAATCGATCACTGTCCCATTTCCGTCCGCCTTGAGCGCGAAGCCGGGAAGCCAGCCAATCGATCAACCGTTGATGCCAGTCGCGCATCAATATGAATTCGTACCCCTTCAAACCGTTATCGCTGAGGTCTTCCAGAAGCCGCCCCAAACTCGACCTACTGAAAAATTCCTCTGGCAGGGGAAATGGAGCCGCAATCAGGACGGACCCAAGCGGAGCACGCCGCTCCAATGCCTTCTTATCCTTCCACCCTTTGGAGTCTGAAACCCTCAGACAGAGCGGCGCCGGATCCAGGAGACGTTCGTTCACGTCGTGGACGGATGTCGCAGCGATGCATTCGAACGGCCCTGAAACGTTAAGTTGCTGCCAGAAAAGGTCGAGACCGGTACCCGGTGGGAAAAAAACCCAGTACACGCCGCGGAGCAGACCATGACCGGCGGCGACACCCGGCCGCACGCCCAACCAGGGATCCAGCTCACTGCTGCAGTCACGATCTTTGTGGCTGAAATACCCCACACGGCAGGCCTCCTCACGACGCAGATCCAGAGGTCGTATCTCCGGAAATCCTTCGAAGCGATAAGTGGCCAGTGGGTCGGCTGCAGCATGGATCCCGAGATCGCTCTTGCTACACCCGAGCAGAGCCGCAAGCCTTTCTGCAAACCGGCTGTTCCGCTCCCACCATCCCGTCTTTCCGTGGTTCAGGTCACTCAGCTTTGCGCCGACCGATCGGGACTGCCTGGGCTCCTCGGGCACAGCCTCGCAGAGCGCTTCGGCCAAGCGCTTCATTGACCTGTAGTTGGCCTTCCGCCGCATCTCATCAAGGCTCGTCATGGATCGCTACTCGCCGTTTGGAATGGGCCAGCATAAAGCGCCCACGTTGACCTCGCCAAAGTGCATCGGTGCATAGCGGTGCACTTTGATTGCTGCGCGGGCGAGCCACACTTCAATCTGCATGGGCGATAAACGAAAAAACCAAGGAGATCGCAATGACCATGCAAATTCGATTCGTCGGCCCTCTGGGAAAAGTCACCGGATCATGCACCTGGATGCGGGACGAAACCCGCGGATGGAGTTTCCTCGTGGACTGCGGCATGCAGCAGGGCGAACCCACCGCTGATCAGTGGAATGCCGGTGACGAGTGGCCCTTTGACCCCAAAACCATCCGATTCGTAATACTGACCCATGCCCATGTGGACCATTGCGGATTGATCCCTGAGCTCTACAAACGTGGTTTCGAAGGAACCGTCTACTGCACGGAGGAAACCAAGGAGCTTGCGGAACTTCTATTGGGCGACGCAGCGAAACAACAAGACACGTCGTTCGAGCTGAAAGACGTGGAACGAATCCACTTCCACACCCCCGGCGGCACGACCAAGTTTGGCGATTACCACCCGGTTGCAGACGACCTGTTTATCCGATTCTTCCGAAGCGGGCACATCCTGGGATCTGTCAGCGCGACAATTCTCTGGGGTGATCCCAAATCAGAGCAAACGAGCATCGTCTTCTCAGGAGACATCGGCCCGGGCAGGGAAGACCAGGAAGTTGCGCCCTTCTCACGGCACCTGATGCATCCAGCGCCCGCTGATTTTGCGGTGGTTGAATCTACCTACGGAGACAGGACCCGGCCTCCCGAGGAAACGGACCCCGTCAATAGAAGAAGCCGCCTCGCGGAAGCAATGGACCGAGCGATGAAGACGGGCGGGACACTGGCAATCCCTGCTTTCAGTACCGCACGCACGCAAGATGTCCTTTTCGACATCCATTTTGTGGTCGCCAGCAATCCAGAGCGTTACTCCGGGATGGACTTCATCCTAGCTTCACCTCTCGCAGAAAAAGTCAACGAGATCACTGTGAAAGCTCTCAGCAAGGTGGGGCCCCAAGGCAATAGGGGCAAGGTCCGCCCTCTTTGGCTTGGCAAGCAGGTGTTCCGAGATCTTGGGCTCGACAAGGACGATCCTGACCATTTTGATCACGCCCACAATCTTTGCAAACAAGCACTTTGTGCTGCACCTGCGACGCCAATCCCCAATGAACCGCCGGGCAATGCGATCTCGGCCCAGTGGCGCTCACTCTTTAGGGTAGACAAGAAAGGCGCAAACGACGTCGAGCTTGCTCAAGCAGGCCCACGGGTCGCCGTGATGAGCTCGGGGATGTGCGACGCTGGCCCGGCAATCCGCTGGCTTCCAGATCTCCTAAAGTCGGCCGACAATGAAGTCGCCTTGACGGGATATTGTGCCCCCGGATCCATCGGCAACAAGCTTCAGGAACTCGCCCCCGTCCCAAACTCTGAACGACGCAAACTCCGAGACAATCTGTCCTGGAAGCAACCCGACGGACCTTCGCTGCCGCGTCGCGACATCAAGGCATCGATATCGACTCTATCGGGATATTCTGCCCATGCGGACCAGGCGGAATTGGTTGATTGGGTAGTACACGAGTTTCCCCAAGGCAGCGGAAGCCGCCAAACGATGGCCAGCAAGAAGGTCTTTATCCAGCATGGACACAATAGAGCCCGGAAAGGCCTATCCGAGGCCATCCAGAAAAAAGCCACGGCCCACGGCCTTTGGATCGAGACCGGCATGCCCGAAGAGCCGTCCGGCTGGATAACCCTGGACCCTGCTCGATAGCACTATCGGCCCCTCCGCGTCACTCGCAGGGGGGGCCTTTACGCTAGCCCTAGCGCCCTAGCGCCCTAGCGCCCCGAGTCGAAAACACTGATCACCTCCCGCATCACTGCGGGAATGTGCGGCAGGGCGGACTCGATCATCACATCGGGGATCCCGTGCAGGGATTCCGCCACGCTGCCCGCAATGGCTGCCAGCGTGTCTGCATCCCCGCCCATGGACACGGCATTGCGCAAGGCATCCTCAAAATCCTCGGATTCCAATGCGCAAACGATGGCCGGTGGAACCGTCCCGGGCGCGGTCTCGTTGTGCTCGTGAACCGAACGGAACCCATCCACGCTCGGGCTGAGATCGTAGCCGTACGCAGATTCCAGTGCCGCCCGAATCTCGGCCGCATCCACGCCTTGCCGAGCAAGCCACACGGCATGCGCCGTCGCCAGCGCACCCTTGAGCCCTTCGGGATGATCGTGACTGACCTCGGTGACCTTTCGGGCCGACTCAAGGCACTCATCAAGCGAATGTGTCAGCCATGCGACAGGCGATACCCGCATCGCGCCTCCGTTGCCGAAACTGCCGTAGGGGGCCTGGACGGTCGGCGCCGCGAGCCAGCTAAAGAACTTCTTGCCATATCCACCCAGGTGAGGGGCCGGCCGAACCTTCCGGGCCCACTCCCGCATCGTTTCGGCCGGATCCTTGTCGTGCAACAGGGCGTCGGCTACCGCGACCGTCATGATGCTGTCGTCGGTAATCCCGTTGCGGTCATTGAACAGCGGGAAGTCCTTCGTGGTGATGCGCCGAAACTCCCAGGGAGCTCCCACCATGTCACCAATAATAGCTCCGAGCATTCGGCCATCTCCTGTCACACGCCTGGTGCAGCGGGGATATCGACTGAGCGGGGCGGGCGAACTCAACCGTGCGGGTCACGCCACAACGCCTCGGAACCGATCACCGACTCCTCGCCGCACCGGATCCGCGCCAGCGTCTGATCGGCCTGGTCGATGCCCTCAAGGTCGGTCAAGTGTTCTTCAACAGCCTCGCGGATGCAGTCGGTCATCGTGCGGCCCATCTTGTCGGCCGGCACCATCAGGCGTCGATACGTCTCGCTCGGCAGGCGCACGGTCGTTTGACGGGTATCTCCGGTTCGTGTGGTCATGGCCATGAACTCCAGCGCCGTTCACACAAACCGCTGCCTGTTGCAGGTCGGGGCAACGGGAGGCGCATCAGATTCCCAAGGCCCGGAACAACCCTGCAACGGCGTCGGCCCGCTTGCCCTGGCCGGATTCCAGCACACGCATGGCCCGGACGGTGGTGGCGTTCGGCACCAGTCTCGGCGCGGGCTGACCCTGCCGCTCATCGACAGACGACCGAGCATCTCGGTCACGGTCATGGCATGCGCGTTCGCATCCGCTTTGGGCAGGCGAACCGTCACCTTGGCGCTTTTCATGTTCCACGGCGATGCCCTCAGGTCATGCGGCACGTTCAGGGACAGTGTACGCAAGGAGGCACGCTGTTTGCGCGCGCAAACAGCGTGCCTCCCGGCAGACGCCGGGCTCCAATGGGCACTGCGCAACGCCTCGTCAGGGAGCAACGAGTGCCATGCGCCTTTGCAGCTCGAGGGCGTTGTCGGACGCAACACTGCGAAACGTGGAACTGATGCGGGTGTCATCCACCACGGTTTGCCAGTACCCGATAGCAGCGTGACAAGTGGTGACCCACACGCCATGTTCACGGGGCAATGGCAGGGCGGGCTCGAACGTCAAGCGCGGCAACTCGCCACCCGGGAGCGGCGCGTAGGCCATCGGGAGCATGTCGTAGACCGGGCACAGGACAAGCCGACCGCCCTCCGGTCGAAAGGCAAGGTTGCCCAGGTGCATGTCGTTATTGGCAATCAGTCTTCCGAACCAGGTGATGTGACGGATGGCTGCAACCGCCTCCGGCGCCAGCAGACGCTTGTCGGCGAGACCCTGGGCGAGGGCGTCCCATGCCGAAGGGGCCTGGCCAAGCAAGGACGCGTTCACGGTCTCCAGCGTCACCACCGGGCTGCGGCCGAACAGTCCGTGGCGATCGAAGCGCTCGATCTCCAGGAACGTGCGGCCCTGTTGCTGGAGGATTCGGCTGGGCGGACTCTGCACACCGGGCAGCCCCGCGACCGCCTCCAGTGCCAGATGCTCCGCCACCAGCAGATCGGACCAGCGCTGCACGGTCGCGGACTCGTCCGCACCCGAAAACTTCACGATGACGTGCGGACTATGACTGCCCTGCAAGTCCCGAAGGGCGGTGAATTTCGGGAACTCACCCGCAGCACTGGAGCCCGCAAGGCCCAGCGAGATGGCCTCCTCCGCCGCTTTCACATACATCCCTTCGATCTCGTCCACCCCGAGAATCGGAGGGGGATCCAGGCGAGCCTTCTGCCAGCCCTTGAATGCGGCATCACCAACGACCAGGTTGCCCGGGAGATCGGAGCCCACACGACTCAGAACCCAGAGGATATCGTCGTCACTCCAGGCATCTGGATTGGGTGACACCTCGAGCGTGTCCTGCAAGCGATACGCCAGCTGGCGCCCGAGGTAGCCCTGGGGGCGCATATCGTACAAAGGGTATGGCAGACCGGCCCACCATCCTTCGGGGGTCTCGTCGTCCTCCTCCAAAGGCCAATCCGAGCCACCGAAGTCGGCATGGCAGCCCTGTGGCTGGATGGGCGAGAGCTCCGTGAGCTCGTGCGGCTGGCCGGCTTCATCAATCACACGGATGGGAGTGGGCGCGAAGTCGCCTCGCAGCGCTCTGCGCAGAGCGTAGCGAGTGCGCCGGGCCCGCCCGGCCGCAAGCACGGGCTCGGGCGCCTCCTGCAGCAATCGGTGAAGGGTGGGGACCGACAGCCCCAGTTCGCGGGCAAGATCGGCTGCACGCGCCGGGGCGAGCCTGGCAAGCGCCAAGCCGAGCCGCTGATGCGCTGCCTCTCGCTTGCTCCTCATCCGAACCTGCCTATTGAAATGATTATTGAGAAGATACTACCTCATTAAGGATTTGATATATAACCCTTAAATTTCTCTCCCAAGCATTTAGTGAAACGATCCTATGGACGAACCAGATCCTGGGCGGGATAGGTCTCGGCTCGCCAAGTTTGTGACCGGATTTGTGACAAAAACGGGGCGCTACAATCTCGGGACTCAAGACTCGATCCCGGAAACGCACCATGACCGACTCCCCCACCCTGTCGATGTACTCTGCCCTGCAGCGGGCCTTCGATCATTTCAACGAACGGCTGTTCGACAACGAATTGCCGCCCTGCCTGATCACGCTGCGCAGTTCCCGCCGGCAACGCGGCTACCACCACGCCGAACGCTTTATCTCCTCGGATGGCACGATCATCCACGAGCTGGGTGTTCATCCGGGGTACTTCACCCTGAATCCACTGGAGGTCGCGCTGTCCACGCTGGTACACGAGATGGTGCATCACTGGCAGGAGTGTTTCGGCCGGCCGAGCCGATCAAACCACCATAACCGGGAGTGGGTCGGCAAGATGGAAGCGATCGGTCTGGTGCCGAGCGATACCGGCCTGCCGGATGGAAAACAGACCGGGCGCCGGGTCACACACTACATCCAGCCGGACGGGCCCTTCGCCCGAGCCTGCTCGGACCTGCTGGCCACCGGGTTCGAACTGCCCTGGTTCGACCGGCATGCCCCCACCGACCCCGAGTCGGTTGCCCAGGTGCAGGAGGCCCTGGCCAAACAGGGGCTGGCCGTGACCAGCGCCCCCGCGCCGGCCGAAACGATCGCAATGCGCGACGATGCCGACAAACCGGCAGTGTTTGCACCACCCGCACCGCGCCCGGATCCCCGTCTGCGCATGAACTGCCCGACCTGCGAGGCGCGGGTCTGGGCGCGACCGGAAACCGAGGTTATCTGTGGATCGTGCATGGAGCCCATGAGCCATCTACCCGAACACGCAGGGTGATCCGACCGGCGCCGGATCAACGACCGGGCATGCCAATCAAAACGTCCGCACATTCCATGACACCCTCACCCAATCACAGCACCAAAGAAGCACTACTCGGCATCACCCAACCAAACGCTGAAGATAGTCCAGCAGACCGAACCAAGCGAGGAAAATAAGCCCGATCATAATACTCCGCTCCAGCCACGTCCTAGACGACAGAATAGTTTCATCCGAATACAGTTTACGGTATTTTGAAACAACCACGCGCCGAATACCGTGAGCTAAAAGCGACCCCACATACCCCGACACACCTATGAAAGCCATATAGGCCAGCCCGGCACCCAAACCCCATGCGCCTATATTAGAGGTAAAGACTGGAAGGAATACGCCCAGGAGCCCCCCCTACAACAGCTCCGTTCCTTCTAGAAAGCCAAGGTATCTTTCCTAAAGCCTCGCGACGGTCCCTGTTCCAAAGCCTAGCGCGCTCCTCCGTTTCCACGCGCTGCTGAACCTCTTCTTCCTCGACCTCGCGAATCAGGGCGCCAGCCGCTTGATCTATATATAACGATCTCGCTTCGTCAACATCCTGACGGGCCTTGACCATACACCTGACCCAAAGCTCTTCATCTCGGTCGTTATCTAACTCCCACTGTGCGCGCTCGTAGGGCCCCATTTCCTCGCGGCGCACATATTCCCGTATTTCGTCTTCCGAAAAGGTTTGGCGGGACATAAAATCCCGCGCATATTTAGACAAATTATCCATCCCCAACCTCTGCATATCATTTAGGCCTGCGACCGTTACCTCCAGCACAACGATTATGCTGGGGACCATGCCTGCTTATTGAGCGCCTCTCATGCGAATACACTTCTTCATGGTCAGCTTCGGAATCAGCAATAAGGTATCTAATATGATCGAAACCTTCAACAAAAAGCCCCGCGCGAGTATGCTCGTAGTGACGACGCTTAAGATTAACAGCAACGCCGATGTACTTTATATTTTTTGTATCATTCTCGATGATCCGATACTCACCCCTTTCAGAAGGAGTACTTTGGTAGCTATCGCTTCGTCGAGGTGCGCCGCGGCTGTATGGCATGGCATTTCCAATTTAATATTAAACCCTATTATTTCAAGGCCAATACTGTTAAGTCAAATGCGTTAAAAAGCGGCTCGTCGAGCCGTTGAGAGTGGCGACCAATCCGACTCAGCGGAGAGCGATTCCAACAAACAGTCTACAGACGGGTTACGCGTAGGATTGAGCCCGCTGAACTGACGCGCGACTGTGGCAAAATCGCCGAGGGTCAAAGTCTCGATGCGCTGAAGCTGTTGGCGCTGAGTATTGGAATATCGTGGCGAGGCCACGGCCAGGCACCGGAGAAGCTCCGCAAACATCGTTTCTCTCTGCTCTGCATCCAACGCCCGCAGCTCCAGCTTGTAATCGAAGCGGCGCAGGGCGGCCGAATCGATCGCTCCCAGGAAGTTGGTGGCGCAGATTGCTATGCCGTGGAACTGCTCGATCTGGACTAGGATCTCGTTGGTCTGGCTGACTTCCCAACGCGCACGGGCGGTTTCCCGACTTCCGACGAGGCTGTCGGCTTCGTCGATCAGAACGACGGCGCCCTCGTCCTCGGCCGTGCGGAAGAGCCGGGCGATGTTCTTTTCGGTCATGCCGACATAGGGCGACAACAGGGCCGAAGCCGGTCGCTGGGTCAGGGGGCGGTCAGCTTGCTCGGCCAGATGGGTGGCGAGGGCGGTCTTGCCGGTCCCCGGTACACCGTGCAACAGGAGGCTCCCCTCCCCCGTCGCCGCCAGGTGCTGGACGACCGGCTCGATCGGTTGATCCGTATTGAGCATGCTCAGGTCGTACCGGAGCAGATCGGATCCGCGCCGCCGAACCGGCGGCCGGCGCTGTTGCAGATGCGCCTGACGCGCAAGCTGCTCGTCCAGGAACGATTCGAGACCTAACTGCCGATCCTCGGCATGCAGGAGGCGCGCCACACGGAAGGCGCTCTGCACTTCGGCCGGGGTCAGCCCTTCGATCTGTGAGGCCCTCTCGATCCAGGCGTCCGAGACGGGCAAGTCACCCCGGGTATGTTCGAGCAGTGATCGGCGCACCGAGCGAGGGGGCTGGCGCAGCTCCAGGGTGTAGTCGAACCGACGGAGATAGGCGCGATCGATCTGCCCAACATGGTTGGTAATCCAGATCGCGGGCGTTGCGTTGGCCTCGAGCATCTGGTTGGTCCAGGCCTTGCCACCCGGGCGGTCGCCACGGCTGCCGACGCGCATCCAGCCGTTACGGGCGTCGAACACGTCCTCGATCTCATCAAACAGGACGGCATGACCGGGAGCGCGCGCCACCACGTGCTGGCACAACTGATAGGCTCGCTGGCGACTGCGCGGCTCCAGCGGGTCACCGCTACCGTCTTCAAAGTTGACCTCTACCGCCGTGAGGCCCGCCTCCGCCGCTGCGGAGCGCGCAAACTGTGTCTTGCCCGTACCCGGCTCACCGTGAATCAGGATATTGATCCCCGCGGCGCCCTGCCGGGATGCCTGACGGAGAAGCGCCGCGACGCGCGCACGCTCCTCCTCCAGATGGGTCATCGGCAGCATGCCGACCTGAGGCGCGGGCGAAGGTCGAAAATACGTCCGAAAGATCGCATCGGGCGACGCGTCAGGTGCGTCCAGCTCAAGGCCGATGCCGCGCAGCAATTCGTACTCCATGTGCGCGGTGTCCATGCCCATCCGGACATTGGGCTGAATGAGCCCCGATCGGATCAACGTGCCATCCGCCGAGAGCGCCACACGTACATCCTGCTCCCGGTAATCGAGTGCTACGGCCATCACCTCAGTGCTGCTCATGGCTACCGCCTTGCGAGCAATGGCCACCATGCTGGACAGGTCGGTATCGATCTCGTGAAGGACGAGGAAGAGCAGCACCTGCTGCTCGCAATCGGTCAGCCCCAGGCGATCACCCAGCATCCGGATATTGGTAGCGAAGCGCTCGCGCTGGGGTCTCGGGGGATGCCGGCTTACGCGCTCGAGCTGCTGCTCCAGCGCCGCGTCGATCCGTTCCGGTTCCAGCGCCTCATCGAAGTCCTCCATGTCGGGATCCATGGAGGGGTCGATCCCAAGGTCCGTCAGCGTTTCCGGCTGAAGCTCCTGGAGCAGCCAATCGCCATGGTCGCGCCGTCGCGCCGCGACCCACAGGCGCAGGGCCCACAGCAACGCTTCACCGCGCAGCGGTCGGGACTGGGAATGAAATCTGCGGGAACGCATGCGTCCGGTGCGCGGCATGATGGATCTCCTGGTCAATCTGGAGCATCAGTATCCGCCACGGAGGCGACGGTTTTCGTCGCCTGATGATTCTTGCTGCCCGCAATACGGAGGCAGCCGACGCAAAAAAGCCCGGGGTCCTTTCAAAGCCCGGGCCATTCCATCGACAGTGCGAGAGGGTCCTATTGGAAAGGGTTTTGCAGTCCAGCTCGAGCCTCAATGATGGCGACATCCATCAGTAGCCAGCTTCCAATAAACACCGCCCCTGCTACCAGCCCGGGCACGAGCAGGTTCGCAAACCCGTAGTGCCGACGCTTGTAGAGATAAGCCGGATAACAGACCACCCAGAGCATAAGGATCAGGAAAAACCAGGCGGTCGGCCCATAGGTGCCCTTCTGGCGGTTTGTCTGCATACCCGCTCCGGCCGCCTCGACCGATCCGAGCAACGCGGTGATTAGCACGGTACCGATCACGATGCTCATCAGGTTGGTTTCGGGGGACTGCAGCAGATCCATATTGCCCACCCAACCCCAGATCAGCACGACCGCCAGGATCGGAACGCCCAGCAGGAAGATGCCGAGGTCAGGGGATGTCCGCACCGCACGCGACGCTCCGGTTTCAGGCGCCCCGGTGGACGTCAGATCCGACCCGCAGTGCTTGCACTTGATCGCGACCGCACGGACCGTCTCTCCACAATATGGACAGGCCTTGGTATCCGAGGCGGCCTCCGATGCGCTTGCCTCCTCAGGGGCACGCGCCGCCTCGGACGCTCTCGGTTCCGCGCCGGCCTGGATTGTCTGCGACTCGGCCGAGGGTGCCCCCGCGCCGACCGGTTTGGGCTCCTGAGCCTTCGGATCGTTGGGGTGCGCGATCCGTATCGCCTTGCTACCCGGTTCGAAGGGGTCGTCGACGAAGCTCAGGTCGTGCTCCGGATACTTGTCCATGAGCTGCGCCAGCAGCCTATCCGGGTCCAGGTTCTCATTGGTCTCGAACTGAACGCGATGCTCCCCTCGGATTTTCCGTACCACTCGCATAATCGACCCTCCCTGTATTGGCGGCTGGAGGGATCATTCTTCCGTAGTGGCGCGACGGTATTTGTCGCGTGTCCGGCTGGAGGCTAATCGAGCACGATCCGGTTCAACTCGAGACCATGCTCTCCAGATCCTAGGTACTTCACTTCACCCTGGAGTGTCACGCGCCAGCCCGAGGCCGAACGGCGCCCCAGGACCTGCAAGCGAGCGTTGAGCGGTAGATGCTCCGCATCGGCCGTCAGCGGGTTCATATGACCCTCATCAGCGAGTGACTCGAGCGCGCCATCTTGGCGTCAACTTTTGTCGCACCCCTCTGTGAAGCTGAGGCTCCCTGAACCCAGGAGTGCCCAATGCCCTTGAACCTTCGGCGTCGACCGCGCAGACACAGCATGCGATCCAGCCGTCCGTCCCCGTCGGACGACGTGCGAAACATGAGAACGCTTTGGAGCCTGCGAATCCTTGCGACGGCCCTGCCTCAGGATGCGAGTGACAACCTGAGTTCATGGGCAAACAGAGGCGAACTGAAAGGGCTCGGCATACACCTCGACGAAGAAGATGAGGATGATCATCTAGCCTTGGAGCGAGCCGTTCAGGAACGACTCAAGGCAGTCGAGGGCGATGAATCATGGCTCCAAGGCCGGTCAATCGCGCGCAACATCCGGATCCTTGCTGAACCCTTGGGTCTGCACGACACAGAATGCGAAATCCTGGAGTTTCTCACCCTCTACACGTCCCACTACAGCTTTGAAAAGCTGTTATCCGAAGTTCGCGAATCCTGCGATCTGGCCTCGGCAGAAATCGTCGCGCTTGCCCTGAACCGGGCCACCCGTGAGATCCAGGATGCGCTCTCGCACGGCGCAACCCTGGTCCGTTCCGGTCTTGTCACGGTGTCCTCATCCAACGGGCGCGATCTCGGGTTCGACTTGCTAGACAGCCTCGCCTCCCAACTGCTCGGAACCCTGGATTCCCCGGACAGCATCTTTGCGGGCTTTTTCAGTGACGCGCCCGATCCCGAGGAGAATCAACTTGCCCTGGCGCACCTCGAACCCGATATCGCACGAATCAAGACGCTACTCCTCCAGGCTGCCGGGGATGGCGTTCAGGGCGTCAACATCTTGTTGTATGGCCCCCCGGGCACGGGGAAGACCCAGATCGCGCGGCGTGTCGCCCATGAAGCCGAGCTCCACGCACGGGAGGTGAACCATGAAGACGCCCACGGCAGCCCCATGGAACCCAGCCATCGGCAACGAGCCTACCAGCTCTGCCAGTACCTGCTGCGCCGGGCCAAGGATGCCCTAATCGTCTTCGACGAAATCGAGGATGTGTTCGAGGTCAATTCAGGCACGGCGCGGTTTGGTGGCCACCCCCGCTCGCAAAACCGCGGGAAGGCCTGGACCAACCAGATGCTGGAGGATAATCCCGTTCCGGCGATCTGGATCACCAACCATTGGGATCAACTGGACCCAGCGTACCTGCGCCGTTTCGACTACGCCCTCGAGGTAGGGCACCCACCACGCTCGGTCCGACGCGCACTCCTCGCGCACGCCTGCGAAGATCTCGACGTGACCGAGGCCTGGCTGGATCACATAGCCGGGACCGAAGCCCTGACCCCCGCCGAGATCCGCCGTGCGGCCCGAGTGGCGCGGCTCCTGCGTAATAGCCCGGATACGCCGGAATCGATCATGGCGAATCACCTGAACCAACAGGCCGAATTTCAGGGTCGCCCGCCATTGACCACGCCTCGCGGGATGGATGCACTGGATTACGGTCTGGAATACCTCAATACCGACACGCCGATCGAGGTGGTCATCCAAGACCTGGTTGCTGGTGGGCAAGGCACCCTGCTCGCGTATGGCCCGCCAGGTACAGGCAAGACAGCGCTGGCTCATCATCTTGCCGAACAGGCCGACCGCCCCCTGCGCAAGCGCACCGCCTCGGAACTGATCTCGCCGTACGTGGGGATGACCGAGAAGAACCTGGCCCAGGCTTTTCGCGAAACGCGGAAGGAAGGCGCCGTATTGTTACTGGACGAGGCCGACAGCTTCCTCACGGATCGGTCCCAGGCCCGCCAGACCTGGGAGATGACAAAAACCAACGAACTCCTGGTCCAGATCGAGGCCTTCGACGGCATCCTCGTATGCGCCACCAATTTTCTGGAGGCCCTGGACCCGGCCGCCCTGCGCCGCTTCGATCACAAGCTGGAATTGCGGCCACTGGATCAGCAACAGCGCGCGCAACTCTTCGATCGCCTTGTCACGCGACTACAACCGACCGATGAAGCCGATCGTGCCGCACACGATACCGCTCACGCCATCGTACGCCAGCTCGACGGCCTCACCCCTGGCGACTTCGCGACAGTGGTGCGAAGCCAATCGCGCCGGAGCACGTCAGGCGAGGGCCTCACATTGCAGGCACTTGCCAACGCCCTGATCGCCGAGCATCGCATCAAGCCCGGTGCGAGCACACGGCGCGCAGGCTTCGCCTGACCAAACTTACCTCAAACACGGCGTAGCACAGACGGCACAGGAGCAGGAGCACACCGCATGGACGACATTCAAGATTCAACGCAAGCTGCCACCATTGCCGCCTTGCAAACGGAAAGGGACCAACTCCTCACGCTGCTAAAAGCCCTCCCCGACATCTCGTTCGTGCTCGACGAGGACGGCCTCTACGTCAAGGTACTCGGCGGAGCCAACGAGGCCATGTACGCGAACGGCAAGTCGCTGGAAGGCCATACGCTCTCGAATGCTCTGCCTCCAGCAGTCGCAGAGACGTGTCTGACCCACGTGAGGAAAGCCCTGCACACTGGCGAAATGCAAACGGTGGAGTATCAGCTTCGGGTGGCTGATGTGTCATTGCTGCCTTCAGTCATTCGGGATTGCGATCAATACCAAACCGAGCAGTGGTTCGAGGGCCGAGCCCTGCCGCTACCCAGCTACAACCACCCGAAGCCGGTGGTGCTTTGGGTCGCCATCAACGTCACGCCGCGCAAACAACTCGAGCGCTACTGGCGCGAGGCCGCCTACAGCGATCCTCTGACCGGTATCGCCAACCGGCGGGCCGTCTTCGAGCAGGCCGAACATGAAATCGACCGGGCTCACCGCCACCACCGCCCCCTTTCGCTACTCGTCCTGGACATCGATCACTTCAAGACGATTAACACTCAGTACGGTCACGCCCAAGGGGACGAGGCCCTGCGCCAGTTCACACAGGGGTGTGTCGACCTGTTGCGCGATACCGATTTCATGGGGCGCATCGGCGGCGAAGAATTCGTGGTACTCCTGCCGGAAACCGATCAGGTGGGCGCTCAACATCTCGGTGCGCGCGTCGTCGAGGCAATACCAACCCTCGACGTTCCCGGGATGAATCACGGGCACAGGATGACCGTATCGATCGGAGCCGCGACTCTGCTCGAACACGAAGGGTTTGAGGAACTTCTCCGTCGGGCTGACGACGCTCTATCCTCAGCGAAACGTTCAGGTCGAAACCGACTACGGCTAGGTGAGCGCTAACGTGTAGCGCCAGCGCGACTGGTACAGCCAGCACGCCAGGGACACCCATGGGCTTGGGCCAACTTCAGCAGAAACGCCTCCTTAAGGTGGCGATGCGTGAAGAGCTCACGCCCACCCTAGGGCATTGGTGCGACCAAACCAGTCGCACGGCGCAGGCCATGCTGTGGGGCTCGATGAACGGAGCGTATCGAGGCGGCTGGATTCAGCGGCGCAGCACAAGCGTTGAGGCGATCAGGTCATGCAGGCCCTGCTTGCGGCGGGTGAAGGCCACCATCAGGAAGCCGATAAACAGGATCAGTGCCGAAAGGATCTTGGACCAGTAGCGGGCATTCGCTCGGCCAAAGCCAATCCGGTTGCCTTCAGCGTCCGTCACACGAAGGCCCAACATCCGTTTGCCGGGGGTCGCCTGCCAACCGGAGGATTCAAACACCGTCCAGTACAGCCACGCGATCACGATGCCGAGAATGTGCCCGAGCCCTTCCGCACCCGCCTCGATCTCCGGCCCGGTCGCAGACTCCATCATCATGACCCCGTACAGGAACCCGATGGGCAGGACGATGAACAGCGTCACGATCAAGGAGAGGACGTAGTCGATCACCCATGCGAGCACGCGATACCAGAAACCCGCGTATCGCGGATCGCTAAGAGGGTCGGTCACTGGCCATTCTTCCTGCCCCCGCGCTCCTGACCCACCTTGAACTGGCACCGCCGGCCTGAGGTTTCCCGAGGTCGTGTCCATGGATCGCGCTGCTCCGCACTTCCCACAAAACCGTGCGCCCTCGGCAAGCGACGCGCCACACTGTGTACAAAAACCTTCCATGTTCGACTCTCCGTGTCGTCAGTACGCAGGATTCCTACCGATGAAGGCGGGGTATGCCAACCAATTGCCGAGAGGGGATATCTGGAAAGAGGGATACCATCACGGAGCAATGCCCTTTGAGGCCTGCTTCCGCTCGAGGAAACGCCCAACATCCTCGCCATGCGGCACCTCGATCTGGAAATGCTCACTCAACCAGGCCGCAGAAATGGGGGACAGCAGAATCAATCGCGATACGCCTGAGCCCTCTACGCTTCCAAGCAAGAAGAAGCGGTTTCGTTCGATGGTTTGGATCGTATAGTTCTTATGCTGCACGCCGCAGGGATAGTTCGCGTGGAAGAAGTCCAGGCCAAAGCGCCTGGAGCCGTCGTTGGATAGCCGCACACCGAACACCTTCACGGGGGAGTACGTGCGAAGTGATGGACCGAATTCCTCACCCAGCAATTCCATCGCGTACCAACCCCCTGCTTCGAGTGTGAACCGTGGACTTGAAGTCATAGGCTCACGAGCGCGTTTATGGCCGACTCAGCGACCTTCTCATCAAGGCGGCGCCCCACAAGCCCCCTCGGTTTGAAACGGCTCATCATCAGTCCACCAACTGAAGTACGCGCTCGCGGTACTCGTCTTCTGTAATCACACCGCGGTCTCGAAGCCGTCGGAGGGCCTCAATATCCACCTCCAGCTCGCTGGATGGCTGAGCCTCGGCGGGGCCGTCGGCGATGGCCTGGTGCAGACGCTCGTCGTCCAGGGCCTCGTCGATCGTCTCCCACAAGGTCCGCGTCAGGATCTCTTCCAGCTTCTCGATGGATGCAAACACACCACCCCCGGCACCACCCTCGACGTTGCTCGAACGAACCGAGTTTTCGTAGGCGACCTGGCTCGAGCCCTGTTCGATCAGAGCGACATCCAGTCTCGAATGCGCCTCGCGCCGCATCACTTGGTTCGAATCCAGTTGCTCGATATCAACCTCGAGAATGAAATCCCCCTCGCCTTCCTGCGCCAGCATGCCGCGCTGTTCCAGCCCCGTGATGAACTGTTCGCGGACCACCTCGGATACCGGCTTCTCAGTCTCCAGCGTCTGCAAGGGATTCCCGAAACCGCCCCGAATGGCCCCCAGCCAGTTCGACCCGTGCTGGCGACTGTCGGTCACAGCCCCCATCTCTACATTTGCCTCGCCGGCCACAGCCGCATCGCGGCTCGAGGCCGGATCCAGCGTGACCGGTGTGGTCGTACACCCGGCCAGAAACAGCCCGCCCAACACCAACCCTGCCAGTCGTCCGATGATCACCCTGTCTCCTTTTCACATTGCGCGGGCCACGCCCGCGCGCCGGTGTATACATCGCGCCTGATCAAACAGGCGCGCTGGCTCCACGATGGATTTCGATCGTCGCGTCTTCGCGGAAAAGGTCATGACCGCGTTCGCAACAAACGCGTGTGGTCGAGACGATGAATGCACCATCCTGGGCTCTGCCCTCTTCCTCCACCCACGGGGACGCCACGAACGCCTGGCACTGCACACAACGAAGGTCTCCCGTGGTCGCCGACAGGATCTCCCTGTAGCGGCCCTGCACCTCGGCTCGAAACGCCTCCGGAAGATCCGTGGTGGCGTCGCCTAGATCATCCGCGGCCTGGAGCCACAGGTGGAAAGCCCGGCGGACCCCGTCCGGCCTTGCGGCAACCACGGGCTTGGGACACGACTGAATCCAGTCCGCCAGGTCACGCGCAGGCACGATCCATTCACAGCCTGTGGTCGTCCGGTCGTTCTCCGGCCACAGAAGCCGTACGCGAGGGCCACAGCGCGGCAGCTCCAGCAGGAGATTGCCGACGGTCCAAGCCTGGACGTCCGCTTGTGTGGCAGGGCGGCGGCGACCGGAGAGTCCCAACCACCCGTCCCGCAAAGCGCGAAGGCCCCTCACGCACGCGCCTCCGATCGGTAGGCGACCCGGGCCGACTCCAGCTCCTGGGCGATCGCATCGCGCAGCGCTTTCGGCCCAATCACCTCTACGCCCGCACCCAACCCCAGCAGCCACCACTTGAGGCGAGCGGTATCCCGCACGGTCGCGGTTACTCTGGATGTGCCATCGGCCTGCGCCTCGATCGTCTGATCATCCGACAAGCGCGCCTCGTGGAGGTGGTAGGCCAAGTCGCCATTCACTCGAATGTCGAGCTGGATGCGCTCGCCCTCGGGGTAATCGAAGGCGCCATCCCGGATGAGCTGATCCAGGTCGAACCCATCGACGGGATCGCCGGCGGGGCAGTCCGTCAGCGTGGCCGCCTCGATTCGGTGGGCTGCCAAGTGAAGGACATCCTGATGGGGTTCGATGGTCGCGAGTAGGTAGGTGACCGGCTCGCGGAACACGAAGGCCAGAGGGTGGATCCGGTGATCCTTTACGCGCCCGCGCGAGCGGGAGCGGTAGGTGATGTCCAGGCAACGGCGCTCCAGCAGGCCCTGCTGAAGGACCGGAAAAACACCATCGGGCATTTCGGGAGGATCCAGCGGGGGACCGTTCGAGAGGATACGGACCCGCTCGGGCCACAGGCTGAGACCGGAGTCCTGGCCGGCGGCATCCAGCACGTCACGCGCTCGCGAAATCTGTGGCTTCAGGCGCTCGCGCGCGGATGGCGGCAGCAGGCGTGCGGCATGTGCATCCAGGATCTGCAGGGTCAGGGCCGTCTCCGGGTCGAGCGCGGGGACGTCCTGAAGTGGCGCCTCGGACAGCCAGTACCACCCGTACGGGCGATCGCGTTCGTCACGGCCCAGCGGAAGGAAGCCGGAAAGCGTTTCCAGATCCCGTTCAATGGTGCGCAGCGTGGTGGACAGCCCACGCGCCTGCAGGTGTTCGACCAGAGCCGGCGCACTCACACGGCGAGGCTGTCTTGGGATCATCCCCAGCAGCAGCATCCGCCGCTGCAGCGTGGCACGCATTCCGTTGCCCTGACTCATTTCCGGCTCCCTGTTCATCCGGCGCAGGCCCCTGCCCTCTGTTCAGACTGACAGGCAGCCTGCCCCAACGCAAAACCGGGAGATGACAACGACGCCATCTCCCGGGATTGGGTACTGCTCGGCGCGGTCATCCCGCGAGCGCATGATCGCGCGGTTTGCCCTTCAGAACCGGTACCCAAGACCGAATTGCACACGAGTCGCACCGGGGTCGATCTCCAGGTCGCCATACGACTCGCTGCTGTAAGCGGTATAGGACACTTCGCCCCGCATGAACCATCCGGTATCGCGCTGCACTTCCACGCCCGCCCCGATCCGCGGGCCGTTGATGCGGTCGGTGTCGGAGCCGTTCACGAAGCCGGGACCGCGCACGCTGCTGCGGACTTCCGTTTGCTGATAGCCCAAAAGCCCGTAGACGAGGACATTGTCGCTCACCAGCCCGCCGATACGTCCGGTGACTCCGTAGCTGTGACGGGCCTCGACACCCGCCGTGCCTTCGCCGTCGATCGACACCGAGGCATCCGCGTCCTCAGCCTGGACGTCGATTTCGACTCCGCCGTAGACACCTCCATCGGATACGCCGCCATAGCCGGCGAAGATCCCGCCGGCCACTCCCGTACCGCTCAGCCCGGAGAGGCTGCCGACTCCACTCACGGACGCGTCGATATCGTACGAGGCCCCTCCAATCTGGCCACCGACGTATCCGCCGTTGAAACCCGACGCCTGCGCTGTCCCAATGCCAAACATCGCTGCGAACGCAGCAACGGCAAGGATGTTTCTATGCATGTTCATTCTCCCCTTGGTCATGATCGGCCCCTCTCGGGATCCGAGACCGGGAGAATGTGGCAGCGGGGCGTCAACCCCTGACGCCCGAGATCCGCCCTGCTAAAACTCGATCCTCCAGAGAACCCGGCCACCCGCGTTCGACATCCCTACGGCGCGGCCCAAGTCGATTTCCCCGGCACGCGTCCGACACGCACCTGCGAACCTTCACCCCCGTCGCCGCTGGATAAATCCGTTGTTCATTTTTGGTACCCGCCCGCCCGAACAAGAAACGGACAAGCCACTCGCATCAAGCCCTCTCCAACGTCCCGCTGAACGGCCACCGTTCGGGGCGCTCGATCCATGCCCCGACGACGTGACAGGCCTGACCGTCATCAAGCACCTCTACTTTTTCAAGCAGCAACGAGAATTCCGTCCGATCGTCGTCAGGAGGATAGTCTTCGTACTTAGCGATTGCCTCCGCCGAGAATCCTTCTCCCGCAGGAAGCTTCGCTGCCGCGCCACTGACCTTGAAAACACCGAACTCGTCATGCCCCTGAAGCTGAAAGCCAACATCGTCTGAACGCACGATGAGCTCTTTGAATTCCAATTCAAACCCGCCGTCTTCAACCTCCACTTCCCCAGAAAACCTCATACCACTCCTTCTGTTTCTTGGAATACAAGGATTGCACCCCTCTCAAGCTTCAAAACCGGGATACCGAAAAGTGCCTCCGAGGGCTACTCGCCCCTACATCCAGCCCCCGTGACGTCACTAACCCGAACGCCCAGACCGCGAAAAAAAGACGTACAAGAAATACTCGCTACCTTTCCCTTTAAGCCCGTTAAACAGTTCCCCCCAATCGAGACGCTTGGAACCGCCAACTGGATCCACAAGCCCGGAGAGAGCGTCACCGAGATCTTGCCAACTTCGCGCCCACTTTCGCTCGGGAAAACGACCCGGTGAGCCTTTTTTGCCCTCACCGAAGCACCCATCCCACCAGACAGCCAGTTTATCGTCGCAAGTCAAAGCCACAATCAACCCCAAATCACTCTCAAGCCGATTGAGAACCTGCGCTCCTTCGTTGTTTTCGTGGATAAAACTGAATTCGTCTATTCGGCCGATATCTCGTACCAGCGATTCTGCGGTACTCGTGTTGTGCAAACGCTTGGCCTCTACAAGGAGCCTACCCTCCAGTTGCTCGCCGCAGCCCCAAGTGACTACCAAATCCAACCGACGATTCTTCGCCGACTGAGGCACCCTTTGGTTCTCCCCAGCGGTAAGCGGTGTTGATGGTGCTTCTGTATAAGCCTGAAAGAAATAGCCGGAGCATCCCTGGCATCTATCGGTTTTTGTGCAGGCCGAGCCTGATCGATCCTGCAGAACGCGGATCAGTGCCGAAATCGCGTTGCTCTCGCCGATCCCATTGTTCCCGAAGGCCGGCCAATACCAACGTAGATCCTCCCACAACTGGCATGCTGCATCTTTCGCCAGTCTCTCCACGGGCTGCCCCATCACTTCCATACCACCCCCTCAACCAAGCGAACTCCAAAAAACACCGGTCCTCATCGGTTCTCGATCCGCGGCCGCAAGCGGTGCGGCCAGAACCAGAGCGGACGCTCTGGGAATATGGCGGCTTACCGACTGGGCAACGACATCCACAGTCCCCGGCGTCACGGTGTCGTCCACCGGAAGCGCCACCATAGCCGAGTACGCCGGACCATGCTCACTCACTTGTTCGGCAAGAATCTCTTGAACATCGTCCAGATCGCGCTGCCCCCTGGGGCGCGGGCATTCGGCTATAAGACCCATCCCGTCTGACATGGGAAGCACCGAGAACACGTCGGCGGCATCTATACCCATCATGCCCGGGGAGACCGCCCGCTGGAAAAACCGAACCACTTCCGAGGAATGAGAGCACGGGAAGCGGATTCTCTTGGCATTCTGTGCATGCCCGTCAAGGTATATCTCGGCGACTGAGCCATCCTTGTCGTCCTCTACGTGGAGGCTCAAGGCGGCATTCGTTTCACGTCCCATCACGCCGCGCCCGTCTGGCAGGTTGCCGGGATAGCCCTCGAGGATCGCGAATGGCCCGCTTCCAGGTTGCTGGACCCATAGCGTCCAACCGCCGTCAACGTGCTCCACAACCCGGCTCTCGAAATCTTTCATGCCCCCCCTCGCGGCCATTGATGCCAACCGCCCAAAATCCCTATGAGAACGAACTTCGCGGTGGATAGACGGCCGCTCGCGCCGGAGAGCACCACCCCCATCCGCAATGAGGGCCCTGCGTAGTTGAAGGAATGATCTGCAGGACGTCCCATTCAGTCGATCTGCCGCAAGATCCGGCCGTCCGTATCCCGTATACGCGTGGGCGCCGAACCCGGTCCCTGTTCAACCGTGCCCAGGATTCGACCGTCCGGGGCCCGGATATAGGTGGGTCCGAACCGCTTTTCGTCGATGTATCCGGTGATACGCCCGTCGGCGTCGCGGATCATGGGCTTTCCAACATGACGAGCGTCGCCCCCAGACGGCGGCACCGTGGCGCAGCCAACAAGCGTGATCGCTATGAGGGCAACCAGGCCCATTCGGATGGTGCTCATGGCAAAGTACTCTCGAATCGAGGTCCACGTATCGCCACCCTCTCACGCCGAGGCGTCAAATCATGTCGCCTCAGCGGGTCAAAATGGCAATCGACGAATCACCCAAGTGGCTTACACAGCCCCGAATCACGGAGGAATCGAGATGTCCGCAAACAAGCACCCCGTTCGCATTGAGAGCGACACCAACGGGCGCTACCTGGCCACCTACCGCGACGTGCCAGGGGCCCTCACCGACGGCGACGACCGCAGCGAGGCCAAAACGAAGATGGCCGATGCGCTGATGGTCGCACTGGAGGGCTATCGGATGGCTGCCCGTCCGCTCCCGACAGCCTCGCGTCCGGAACCGGCCGAAGTCATGACCTTCGCGCATTCAACCTGGCGGTTGAAGCCGGCACGCAGTCATTCCCTCGTGAATTAAAGTGTCGGCATCGCTAGGAGCGTTCACCCGGCGCTCCCGAGAAAAATACGGAGCTGTATAGTCTGATCCGCCCCCGCGTGCCTTCATCTCGCGCGACGATGGGGGCTCCGGCCGCAGGTTATTGTGCCCGAAGGACCGGGACACAGTCCCGTAATTGTCCAAGGCCGCGATTACAGGGCGTACACCAAGCTACCGAGGGACAAATACTATTCCAAAAACACGTTGGCGGACCAGGACGCCAAATACAACACCATTGATCTGCATCTCCCTAGCCGCCAAGACGCCGATCCGGTGCGTGGACTCAAGGTCAATCAATACTTAAACCAGCATCATAATAAAAGAGAAGAATTATCAAAAACGGAGCTGCTAACCGAATGCGCCAATCAGGCCAAACTCCGTTAGCCAATCGGCTCAATCCGGCGATTGCATGAGATATTGCAAGACTCACCAATACGAGTGCAAACGCTCCAGACAACGAACGAATAACAATTAGATCATAAAGAAGCCCATTTTTGAAAGCAGTTATATACAACCAACCCAGAACACCGAAACCATACAGAAGAGAAAACTCCGCCCACTTGCCGCGCTTCCACCCACCCCCAACTCCCAATCGCAATCTCGGGCGCGCGGAACCACCCCCATCATCCTGCTCCACCCCCGCCTCTGCTCCTTCATCGAACACTACTATTTCGATGTCCACATCTTCACACTCATCGATCAGCCGAGCTACGATAGATTCTTTTTCTGTATCCGATCGATACTCCTCGGTGCCCGAACAGTCTTTTCCGAAATAGTTAATCTTACCTTTCATATTACCACCCAAATTAGCCCCCAACTCAACCGGCGAGAGATTATAGTTGATAAGGACGCAACTGAGGAAACAGGAAACGACCGACGATTATATATAATGCCTGAAAAAGGCAGAATCTTTTACCGATCGATCCATCCATCCTCGCATGCCTTCTTCAGATCATCGTAGCCATCGCTAAACCCGGCGTCGTGCGAGATGAAGTATACGAAGCCCACCCTTCGGTCACCCAACCGATAAACGGACACCCGACCGGCCCCTGCCCCCGGCCCACCGCTATCCCAGTCCTGATAAGCGACTTCGCATATGGCACCCGACTCCTCCAACTCATAGATGGCGATGTCCACGGGGAGATCAAGCATACGGTTGAAGCACTCAATCGGCTTCTGCTCGGCTAAAACCAGATGATCTTTTTTGCCATCCACGAGATGCCATAAATCCCAACCTCGATCCGGATCCATTTCGAGTAGATATCCGAGTTCTCGATCGTCCTCATCGAACGGGTCTTGTGAATCCAAATGAACCCGCAAGATGTCTTGCTCTTCTGCCATGACGTTTCTTCCCTCTGTTCGATGAACCGGATTGGCACTACTAGTGCCGGATGGGCTTTAGCGTGGCGATGTCCACGGGTTCGTCCATGACAGAAGCTCGTGGCACCCGGGGAGAATCAATCGGAAACTCGGTTTCCAGCTTCAAACCTCCTGATGGTGGTTCGTCGCTGTCTCTCACCGACTCTTTTTCCACAAATGTGCAGCTCTTGGGGCCCCAGACGATGCACATGCGAAAGCCCTTCTCGCGAACGGCAAGCTGAACCCCCTCGATCAAGAGTTCACGACAGTCGGGACTGATGCTCCCATCCGGAAGGAGGGGATCCGGATGGCGGACATACGAATCGCCGCGACTCACTTCCATCGCCTTTCCGCCCTGAACGATGTGCAGGGGTTCACGCTGGTAAATGGCCGCGAATAGACGGACCACGATGAATGGATAGGTGATCTGGCTCATGCGTCCTTCTCCTCGGTCGATTCACCGGCCGGGTTGTTGTCTGCGACACAGGCAGCACTGAGCTCCTGCAGGATACGCTCCAGTCTTTCCGCAAGGTCATGCGGGCCGCGCGCCGCGAACACTCGGGACAGCGCCCCGTAATACCAAAGCGTCTCATCCCGGCTCGCATTGAAACGGTCCCACAAACGGTGACCGACCT
This sequence comes from Thioalkalivibrio sp. ALJ1, assembly GCF_000745395.1. Taxonomy (NCBI): domain Bacteria; kingdom Pseudomonadati; phylum Pseudomonadota; class Gammaproteobacteria; order Chromatiales; family Ectothiorhodospiraceae; genus Thioalkalivibrio; species Thioalkalivibrio sp. ALJ1. Next base: position 540,703 of record NZ_KN050684.1, read on the forward strand.
GGTGGAAGTCGTCGAGGATCGATCGAGCGTTGTGGAGCTTGTCGGCGCACGAGACCAACAGGACAGAATCGTCGGCATCCTCCAGATGCTTGAGGTATTCCTCCTTCCGCTTGCGCCAGGAAGGTTTCTCCGTCTCGAACGTGTCCGAGCATGCCGCGACGATGTCGCCGACTCGGCTCCCAAAAAGCTGTCGGATCTGGTTCAGGGTAGCCTCGCCGCCCTGATCTTCAGGCCCGTCGTGTAGCAGACCCGCGATGGCCTCGTCTTCGTCGCCCCCTCCTTCGAGCACAAGCCCGGATACGGCCAGGAGGTGGGAGATATAGGGAACCTCGGTTCCTTTTCGCTTCTGTGTCGCGTGCAGTTGGGTCGCATAGACCAGCGCCGATTCATATCGGCGGGTGAGTACGGTGGACATAGGTGGACTCCTTGAAAGATTCGGCAATCGGATTGGAAACTCAGGCGCGCAGTGCCGAGCGAACGTCGTCTAGGCGCGTCAGGGACTCCCACTGGTGGAGCGCCGGCGTGCGGTACGCGCCAAAATGGCCGAGTCTCGCTGTGTCCTGGTAGACGGGACGATTCAGTTTCAACTCTTCGATGATGCTGGCCGGTGTCAGGTCGAACACTTCCCGGATCGCCTTGACCAGCAAATGCTCCGGGACAGCGCCAGTGCCATGCAGGTCCACCCCAATCGAAACGGGCTCCGCCTCACCGATTGCATACGAGAGTTGGACCGTACAGCGACGAGCAAAGCCGGCTGCCACCACGTGCTTGGCCACGTAACGAGCCGCATAGGCGCCCGAACGATCCACCTTCGATGGATCCTTACCCGAGAAAGCGCCGCCGCCATGCGGGCACGCTCCACCGTAGGTATCCACCATAATCTTCCTACCCGTGAGACCCGTGTCGGATCGCGGGCCACCAACGCTCCAGGCACCTCCCGGATTGGCCAGCGTCCTGAAACCGGGCAGGCGAAGTTCGTTGGGGATGATTTCGTCCACGACAACGCTTGAGAGGAACTCGCGAATCTCGTCGATGGAATGTGCGGGATCGTGCTGCCAGGACAGGACGACGGCCTGAACACCAGAAGGCTTACCGTTCTCGTACGCCACGGTGACCTGGCTCTTCGCATCGGCCAAAAGGTGAATGCCCTGCCCCCTAGCGATCTCCGCGCCACGCGCGACCAGATCCGTCGCGAGAGCCCAGGGCAAGGGCATCAGATGTTCGGTCTCGTCCGTCGCATGGCCGAACATCATGCCTTGGTCGCCTGCGCCGAGATCCCGCAAGTCGCCATCCACGGCCCCGGCGATCTCAGGACTCTGGCGATTGAAGCGGATCTCGACCTCGCAACTGTCGGGATCTATATCAGATTCCGCAGAACGATAGCCGACCGCTTTCAGAGTGTCCCGAACAAGCGCCTCTGCGGACTCGCGGACCGTCTCGTAATGATCACGATGGGCGGTTCGGAATTCCCCGGCCACGATGACCTTGTCGCGGATTGCGAAGGCCTCGCAGGCCACACGGGCGTGCGGATCTAGGGCCATAAATGCGTCGAGGATGGCGTCGGATATCTGGTCGCAGGCCTTGTCGGGATGGCCCGCCGATACCGATTCGGACGTGAAGAGTCCGTCTGAAAAAAACATGGCTGTTCTCCGTTTTAGCCGTGTTGGCGCAACGCCGGGGACGGCAAGCTGGATCAAATCCCCCCGGCCCGTAGGTGGGCCAATCCGTTACTGCTTCATCATCTCTGCGAGTCCGTGCTCAAAAGCGATCCACCAGCGGCAGACCCCTGAGCAAAAACATTAGTGCCGGTCCGGCTCACGGGCGGCGTCCTGGTTAAAGAAGCGGTACCAATCGGGCCACTTGGCGACCAAGCACCCCAACCTGTTCCAGCGCACCATCAGGCGGTGCGGGCTAGGATTTACGTTCGCGGGCGATACCAACAAAAAACCCTCCAGGACAGGAGGGCCGACGGTGCCTGTCAGATTGCTCCACTTGGAGCCACATCTGCTTTCGCAGTCCACCTTGCCCAGGTTCGGCAGGTTGGCTTGGGCGTCGACCCAACTCTTGATGTGCCCCTAGGCTATACCGATCAGTCGGTCACTGACAAGGTTCCGATATTCTCGGCATCTCGCGCGACGTTGGGTGTACAGGGCAGGTATGTTGCGAGACGGTCTGCCCCCCTTCCGCGTCACTCGTTGTCGCCTTCCACATGTAGCCTGTGGTTACGTCGCGAGTTGATCCGCTTTCGAACATAGAAGCAGCGCGCGAATTTTCAATCCCACAGGAGCCGATTGTGGAGTCTCTTACGGCAAAACCACGCGAGGGTCTCGGGATGATTGATGACATGCCCTTGCACCCGGAATTCGTGAAGATTCGGGATGGCTCGCGCGTCGTCCTGCTGCGCGAGTCGGAATTCGTCCAGATGCTCGCCGCGCTACACCAGTACGAGGCACTGCGTGAACACCTCGGAGGCGACCCGCTGGTGGATGGGCGCTGATCGACCTGGTTGCTTGCAAAGGCTTGTGTCGGGCGCGGGTGATAGGCTCGGCCTATGGCATTGCTGAAGGTTGGCGAAAAGGACCGCGACGGCCGGCAGAAGCGCATCGAGCACACCGGGCGTTATCTGCGAGCCAGTCGTACCGGCGGGTTGTCGCTGCGGGCGCAGACGCGAGCCGCTGGCATCAACCTGACCGGCAATACCAACCACGGCGTACGGGTGTCTACGCGTCTGGCGAAAAACACCCAGGTCGCCTTCCAGAACGGTCGCTTCATTCTGCGCGGACGCTATGGCTCGGATGCAGCCAGGTTCAACCTGTCGAAGTCGGGTGTCACCGTCTCCACCAAGACCCCAATCGGCTCGTTCAACTGGATCCGGCCCGGGCGCTCGTCAGCCAAGATCGCGGGGGTTCAACTGCGGGGGCAAAACGCAGCCGCCATCCAGGGGATCTTCGCGCTCTTCGCCAGCGTTTACTGGCTCTTCGGTGGGGTTCTGCGACTCTTCGCGGGGCTTATCGGCGGGATCGGGCGCCTCGCCGCCGCGGCCCAGGCCCGACGTCAGCTCGCGGAGGAGGAAGCGGCACGTCCTCGGTTTTCGTTGGACACGGTCCGCGCACTGGGCGACCAGGTTCTGGCCAAGCACGGGGCCGACCCTTCGACCTGGTCAGGCCGGGATCAGCTTGCGGCCCTCGCCTTTGCGTTCCTGGCCCTGGGCCGCGGGGCGTCAACGTTGCCACAACGCTCTTCCGAAGATAGCTCGGCCCCAGCCGCTGAGGCGGCCTTGTTCGAGGACATGCAAACCGCCAGCGAGCACTGGCGCATCTGGCTGGGACCTCTGCCGCCGGAAGACATCGAACCGGCCATGGGGATTGTGACAATCCTGGCGCAGAGCCTCGGGCAGACCGCCGATTCGGAGTGGCGCGGCGAGGTCCTGCTGGCCCTGGATGACGCCTGCCTGCGCGATGGGCCCAAGACCCTGCTGCAGGAAGCGATGATCGACCTCACCGCCGAGGCCATGGGCGTGGAGCTGGTCCTGGAGGGGGAGCGATGAGCGAGACAGATCCTGGCGCCCTGGAAGCCCTGGTCCGGGCACATCAGCATTTCATCCAGCACCCCGGGCCGAATGAGACCTGTGCCGCCTGGCGTTCGTATTGTCGCGACCATGATTGCGACTGGGTGACCACGTGGGATACGCAGCCCTACCGGGAAACCGAGACGAATGATCTTGCTCTATCGGGACACGACCGGTTCGACGACATCCCGCAGGAGGCACTCGATCGGGCTCTGTTGCGGATCGTCGACACCGAAGGGCCGGTTCACCTCGCCATCCTCACCCGGCGACTGCTGGAGTCCGCAGGGTTTTCCCGAGCCGGTTCCCGAATCCAGGCACGCATCCATGAACGCCGCGCGGCCCTGGGTGCGCAGGGGCTGATCCGCCTGAAAGGTGAATTCTCTGGCCGTGGCGAACAGTTCGCGGTGCCCTGCCTGCGGGACTGGACGGGTCTCCCGGATGCGCTCCGTCAGCTCGACCACGTCCCCGATACCGAACTGAAGCTATCGCTGGTTCGCACGGTGGCCGAAGCCGGCGCACTCGACCGCGATACAGCCATGAACGATGCGCTCCACCGGATGGGATTCATCCGCCTGACGGACAGTGCTCGAGAGCGGCTCCAGGCACCGCTCGAGAGGGCGCTGGGAACGGCACTGCTTGTAAAACGCCAGGAATTTCTCGAAACCGGACCAAAAGCCTTTCAGCGACCTCGACGCTCCGTGGGCACATCGAGTGCTTCTCCGTGATCGCTACTCTGCGGGGCGCTCCCTGTCTGCCAACTCGCAGGCGCTGATCCGCCCCCCTACCCAATAATGCCGTGACGCCGAAAAACTCCGCCGACGCCGGTCGCGCCTCGTCGAGGGTGAACAATGGCGCCTCGCTGGGCTCGGTGCACGGCAGATGCAGCGCGCCCAGTGTTCTCAGGTTGTAGGACGTGTAAGCAACCAGCGCATGGCCCGCTCAAACACACCCGAGTTCGGGGCCACGAGGCGAAAACGCCCTTCGCGAACGTCGTCGTGAAACGTCGACTCAATACGATTGGCCTGAGTCTCGTCCAGTTCATCCATGTGGACCCACCAGGCCAATGCTGAAGCACACTCGACTCGCACCAGCTCACTGATAACGGGCGGCTCGCGCTGCGAGAGCAAGATCTGCTCGATCATTTCACTGGCGGGCTCGCTGCGGTAAAACGGCAGGACTGCACTGGTGTCGGCGTGGAATGTCAGTAGCGTTCGCTATCTCTCAGTGCGCGGACCGTATCGACGGTCCCTTCCCGCGTGGCCGGCAGGCTCTCCCGCAGGTCCGCACGGGAACGAAACCCCGGCGGTTCTGCGGCCGGCCCCACCACGCGGGCGACGGGTCGGCCCCAACGCAGAATGCAAACCTCCTCACCCCGCTCCACCTCTTTCAAGATCCTGGAGAGCTGCTCTCGTGCGTCGCGGACGTTGATCTCTTTCATGTTGGCCACCCCGAGATTCAGTGTGTACATGTCAGTTGGACACACAAGTCCCCTTCAGGACAAATCCCTCGGGCCCGAGCCCGCTTCCAGATTCACCTTACCCCTGCATGAACACACGCCATGCTGGATCCGGCCCAAAATCGCCTCGACCCGGTCGGTGCCCTCCTTCGTCTCCAGCAAGTTGATTGGGGCATCGCCGCGCACGAGAGTTGCTCGTGCACATCCAGTCATCCACAATTTCACGGGTGCCAAAACCGATGCGGCTTGCTCGCGGACCCAGGTCATGCGCGCTTCAACTTCGCTCTGCTTGGGCCTCGCTGCTACCTGCCTGAGTGCCCGTTCCGGGCTTATTCACCAAGGTAGCACTACCCCACGGCATGAAGCCCTTCAGGCGATCGCTTCGATCAATCCGGGGTCGTCTTCGGTTGGGCGGTTCACGCGCGTTGAAACGGGGTGATAGACCAAGGCATCCGGGTTCAGACGGACAGTCCCGGCTCGGATCGCCTCCCGCTCCGTCCGTTCGGGATCGAGCCAGTCCCAGCGACACTCGGCATCCAGTACCAGCGGCTTGCCGTCGTGAATGTGCGCCAGACGCTCGGATGCGGGTTCGGTGATGATCGCGCAGCAGGCGCCGCCATCGGCGGTAGGCTCCCAAATGCCCGCCATCATCAGGATGTCCTGCGGGGCGTCCGCGGCCAGGGCGATGTAGTACGGCTGCTTACCGTCATCGGTCTTGCGCCACTCGTACCAGCCATCCGCGAGCACGATGCAACGTCGATGCGCGAATGCGGACCGAAAGTAAGGGCTGGTGGCAACCTTTTCGGCGCGGGCGTTAATCGGGCGCGGACCTTCCTCCACCCGGCTCGGCTGGAAGCCCCAGAACATCGGCTGGAAGGCGGCAGGAGCTTCATCTCCGGCGCGTATCGCTTCGAGGCCCGTTCCGGGTGCGACGTTATACCGAGGCGCGTCAAAAACCTCGTCGACCGGCACCTGGAAATACCGCGCCGCGAGCTCGCTGGTCGCGCTATAGCGTGTCATACGTCCACACATCACCCAAGCATGTCACGAACGCTACGGCGTACATAGGGGCACTGGTAGCCTCCAGTGGCACCCCAATTGAACCCGTATCAAACCCCTGCAGGGCAGCAGCCGTATCGTCCAACTCCGGACGCGACATCGCGCGCCGTAGGCGATCCCCGTTCCAGCCCCCCCAATCGAACCGCCCCCTTTAAGGCGCCTCCGGCACGCTCGACCGGTTCCGTGCGGCAACCTCAACTGATGACCAGGATCAGCAAGCGCTTCTGTCGCCGCGACAACGTGGTTTCTCTTGCCGCCAAGCCTCGCGTCACACAAATCACCAAAACCCCGAACACTTCGTGAAAACCAATAGTTACATTAAATCGAGACACCACCGAAGGGCCTGTTTCGCGCGCGCGAAAAACGCCCCCCCGGGGTAACACCACGAACCTTCTTCAGACGCGACCACCAGCGCCACCCAACCGCATCAAACTAGAAAACAATCACCTTTACGCCAAATCCGATATAACTCTACGCCAACACCAAACCAATGTTCACTTTGAACTCGGGAAACTCAATGTTTCGAATGAACTCGGAGAACTAAACCCTAATTTGAATTCCTTATATTTTTGTTTTTATTTATACCAAACAGAGACTTGCAGACCCTTGCGGTGATGGATCGGACGATCTTATTGAAATTTTTTCGCCAAACCTATTGCACGACTGATGATCCTGTGTCTAGGATCAAAAAAAGCCCAATAAGGTCGATCCAGATACAGAACTCAATGCAAAAGGAATCGTGACACATGGAACGTGCCAATCGAAAAGTAAAAATTGTTGAATTAGCGCACTCTCATCCTGCCCTCGAAGAGGCAGAGATGAGCATTGGGGGCCGTCACCTCCTCGCCCTGGACGCGCTTACGCCCGACGGGGTCAGGGCACTGCTGGAGACAACGCCGATACCTGTCACACGCATGTCCGATCACACGATTGTGACGCTCGGCGAGCGTCGACTCCTGCAGGCGGCACAGATGTATTTCGAGCCACAGGATCGAATCACGGTCGTCGAATACAGGGGCAGCAACAGCGAAGACGTTTGGGCGGCCATCTGGGCCCGGCAGCTGCATACCCTTTACTCCGCACCTGCCCCCGACGGCTACATCCGACAGATGGATGCCATCCGAGGCGCCATGCCAACGGCAGCAATCGAAAAGTGGTGTCCATCAATCAGGAGCGCTCGCCAGTTTGCCGAGGTGACGGGGATAAGCCGCAATACCTTGCGCCGACCGCGGAACCGCAGCGGCACGGGGACATCGTCTACCGATTCACCGCTGAATCGTATACGCAAGGGGGTGCACGGTGGTGAATGACGCAGACAGCGCGAACGTCTTGTCCGTCCACCCGGATGGTCGCTTCGATGATCGCCTCATCGACCGGTTTCCCTGCATCCTGCGTTACCCCAGAGCCTCATCTAACTTGCGTAGCCATGTCGTACGAGAGTGGATCGCCTGCGCGGAATGGCTGACTGCATGCAAGTGTGACGCAGACCAGGCCGAGATGATCGCGATGCTCCGGGCCGCGGGCGAGCAGATCGGGGCGAAAATGCCATGGCGTTCCTCCATGCTCCCAATAACCGCGAAAGATGCCCGACGCGCCATCTACGGCGAGACCGACCAGGTACCAGTGTACGGAATGCTGCTGCATCTAGCGGCCGCAACTCCGGATCTCCGCGAGACCCTCCGCCCTCTCGCGTCGCAGCTGATGCTCGCCTACGCCACCCTCATCTACCACGATGAGGGGGATCGGATAGACCTATGCAAGTCGACGAAACAGGGCTCCCGGCACCCCATACCCAGCGCGGTTTCGGCCGCCCGACTTGTGCGACAGATGGCCGATGGAAAACACAAGGAGCTCCTGGCCCGCCTACCACGCAAGAAGATCATCTTCGCTGATGTATACACCGGCCTCGAAGAACACATCCCGGATGCCGTAAACCACCTCTTAAGCGCTTTACGAGACGTCGAAGTGACCATCCGGGATGCGCGGAATATGCGCCGACGGCGAAACAAGAGCAGTGCGCAACGTCCACCGCCGAACAAGGGGGCGCGCCCATCGGCGCCTGAGCCTGGCGAAAGTGGCCAAGGGAACCGCGACGACCGTCGCCGACGCTCGGAACTTGTCGGGGGCACTAGGCTGCTTTCGATTTCGCCCCTGACAGACGATGAGGCTCAGGACTACAAGTGCGCTGGGCTGGCAGCGGACGAAGTCCGGGCGAAACGCGCGACCGTCCAGTCCGATAGCCTTCGAGGCGAGCCTCGCGGCGGCAGTCTGTCGATGCGTACCCGCTGCCAGCAGGGCATGGTCAAAGACCGGGCGCGGGCGAATCAGGGCCTGCCCATCCACCGGGGGATACCGCGCGACGACGAGATCCGATCTCTCGTGGCAGCGCTGGAACGCTGGTCTCAGGCTTTCGCGAACACGAGCAAAACCGTCGAAGCCGAAGCGGTCGGCCTGCTAGGACTGATGCTCGCCACGGGCGGGACCATGGAGGATCTCCACCGACTGCCCGTCGTAAAGGATGAATCGGCGATTCCCAATGACCAGTGCCGCGCCATACTGAACCAGGACGGCGTCCACCTCTGGGTGCGGGTCCCTGCGCCCGAAATGGATCCCGCCCTGTACAGCGCGATATCAGAACTCCTGCAGCCGATCGCAACGGGACTCCTGCTTACCCTCCCGGGTCCGATCCTGACCCTGCTCCAGCGTGCCCGAAGTGCCGCCGGGACCCTGCATACGTCGAGCATGTTCGTCTCGGACCTCAACGAACTGAAGCAGGCGGCCACAGCACAGCTGAAAAAGATCAATGACCAGCACTACAGCCAACTGCGACTCGCGCGAATCCCGGCCGTCCTGCCTCAGGTCATCGCGGATCAATGCGGCATCTGGTCCTACGCCTGGATCCTGTCGGGCAACGGGGACCCGCATGCGCATACTCCGCTCGTATATCAGACGACCTCGAAATCCCGCCTGGTCTCTGCCTATCGTGATGCGATCGATCACATCTTCGGCACGTCCGGCGACGACGAAGCGGACTCTGCTTCCGCCACATTAGACGAATGCTATTACGGGAGCGCGCTGCGGCCCTTGCCTGGGGTATGGGAAGGCATCGCCCGCGAACTCCGTGAGGGGATCCCCGAGGTCCCATCCGCGCGTGCCGGAACCGAAGAACATGTCACGCACCACAATGCATACACTCTCTACACGTCGATGCTGGCCCTGATCGGTACGGGGCTTCGCGCCATACGCGATCCGATTGAGAGCGTGCTCGACATCGACTGGGATAACGGCTTGCTGTTCGCCGTCGACAAGGAAGCCCGAGCAAACGGCAACGAGCGGCTCATCCCCCTGGCTCCGACCGTCCTCGAACAACTCAAGGCCTATCGCCGCCACCTGCTGGCACTCGCGTCCCGGTGGGACCATCGCCAGCCCGAACCGGCTGCCGAGCTGCGGGCCGCCGCATTCGGCAACGACGAGTCGATCCCTTTCCTGGTTTTCCTGTCGAAGGATATGTCCGTCGAACCCGTTCGGCCCGGAACACTCTCGCCTCGTCTGAGCAACCTGTTCCCCGCCCCCGTAAACTTTGGCCGCCATCATATCCGCACGCATCTGACCGAGACGGGCTGCCCGGGCGAATGGATCGACGCCCTGCTCGGCCACGAACCGATCGGCATGGAAGGCTACGGCCCCTATTCGGCACTGAGCATTCACGATATGCGCGGAGCCGCCGCCGATTGGATCGAGCCGATGCTGCAGCGACATGGCTGGATCCCGGTGGAAGGAGTGCCCGCATGACACTTCATTCCGTCTGGATCCGACCGGCACCCCGCGCCCCTGAAGAATCCATTGGGCGCGAGGCCCGTGCGCGTCAGCGCGCACTGGAAGCCAACGCGTCCCTCGGCCGGCTACAGCGCATTGTGCTTCGCGAATCGCCGGAGCTTGCCAAGGGGGAACCGCCCTCCGACGGGCAAAGGACCGTCGATCATATCGCCCAGTGCATCCAGGAAGAGGCCGAATCGGCGGTCGACTGGCGCAACCAGAACAATTTTCTCTCGGTCGGCGTCAATCTCGGGAACCGCCAGGGCCTCTGGACACTCACCGCACCCAACCTCTTTACCGACCAGCATCGGTACAGCCTGCTACGCGATGAAGATAACTTCCGCCGCGGCACCCAATTTGTGGCCATTCGCAAAGAGCTCACAGCCGCGCTCGACAACCTCCACCGCCACGAACAGCGCTGGCAGGAAAAAGGCACCTCCACCCTCGCCACCCGACGCGGGGAACTGGTGCTGGCCAGCGCATTGCACTTCGCCGGCTTCTGTGACGCACGATACCTCGCATTCCTGCCGCAGGCCCTGCAATCGGGCCCGATCCAACAATGTGGAGAGCAGTTGTGGCTCGACATCAAAATCCCCGAGTCGAGCGCGCGGCGACTGAATCTTGTAGGCGAGAACGAAGCCCTCCACCGATGGTGTATCGACGACCTGACGGCCGCACTGTTGGCGAGCTTTCTGCGTCACCACACGGCCGACCAGTTTCCCGTACCGTCCGGAGAGAACGCGGAAAAACGGGCGAAGGAAATCATCAGCACGATCCGCGGACTGATGACCGATCTGGGAATATCGACCCCGTCAGGCATGACGCCCGGCCGGTGGTGCCAGGGTGCTTGGGCCGCGCTCGAGCGAGAACCCGGCGCCTCCATCCCCGCGTATCTCGCAGAATATGCGCTGGGGCGCATACCCAGCTGTTCCCTGCCCCCAGACCGCTGGGTCGCGCTCCTGAATCAGCGGGTTTCGCGCAATACAAAGCTGAGCACTCAGCCGCCCAAGGCAGTCCCCGATGCGGTTTCGTTGCCCTATCCCATCAGGCCAGGCGGCACGCCAGACAAGGACACCAGTCGCGTCGCCCGGCGTCTGTTGCAGGCTTTCGATGACAAGCACTCAAAGAAACTTTCACGGACCGACTGCGTGCGCCGACTTGAAGAGCTGATGAGCACCCAGGCTCTCGGCCATCATGTCGTCGCGGATCTACTGGCCCACTGGGCCATCGTGCTCCTGTCGCATGGATCCTCCTGGCACCGAAAACCACTGGCACCCAGCACTGTCTACGGCCGCTATCTGGCGCCAATCGTACGGCCGCTGATCAGCCTGCTGGATAGCGCGGAAATCGACGATATTCGGGAAATGGACACCGACGACTTCGAGGAGCTGTATTCGGACGTGCTGCACCAGACCCGCCGGAAGGAAAAGAATCTCCCGGCCACCGCACTGGACGAGTTCCACGCATATCTCTTCAGGCAGCACGGGGTGGAGCCACTCGAGACCACCCTGGCCGAAACCAGCCGCGGAACCCCCCGCGTCCGTGCCCTCATTATCACGGAGGCGGAATACCAGGCCACGCGAAGGGCCATCCAGGCGCAGTACAAGGCCCACCCCACCCGAAAAGAAACGCTCGAGATGGCTTTGTTCCTGGGCTTTCGCGCCGGGCTTCGTCCGGCCGAGTGCATGAAGCTGCGTCTCAGTGAAATCCTGGTGGGAGTATCCGACACCGTCATAACCGTCAGGACGAACCGCTACGGCACGAACAAGAGTCGACCGTCACTGCGTCGGGTCGACTTGGCCGCACTGTGCCCGGACGATGAATTCCACTGGTTTTCCGGCCGTGTGGCACAACTGCAAGCTTTGTTCGGAACAGCCCCCAGAGCCCTGCTTATGAGCGAGAGCGCGGATAGAGATCTGCGCATCGACGGCAATCTACTGCAGACACAGTTGCAGCCGATCCTTCGGCAGGTCACGAACAACCCCGACGTGGTCATGTACTCGCTACGCCACGCCGCCCTGAGCCGTTGGCACCTGCGCGCGGAGATACCCGAGCGCGATCACGAAATCCACGACCCGAAAGCCCAACGCCCCGTCGACACGACCTTCGTTTCCCGGCTCACCGGAGGGCGGCCGGACTCCATGAAGAGGCTGCACGCGATCGGCGCCATCGCCGGGCACGTCTCACCGGAAATGACCCTCACCACCTATCTGCATGGCATGGACCTGGTGCTGTACGAGAAGGTCCGCCAGACGCTGCCTCGACTGGAGGCCACCGTCTACGCGCAACTGCTCGGGCAGTCGTATGAATCCACGAAACGCTTCCTGAAGGATCAGCGCCAACCCGATCCGGCTTCCGCCGCCAGCCTGCACCCAAGGATCGTCAAGGCCCTCCCAACGAAGAAACACGCCCCGCCTGTCGTTCAACCAGCGGCGGCCCCCATTACCGTCAATGTCCCCAACCATGCGCCCGCCCCGATGGCCGCGAACGACCTTATCCGCATCCTGAAGGACCACGATAACGGCTACCCCCTGCCCCTTATTGCAAAGCGCTCGGGATTCGACGATCGCCGCTGCCAGGCCGTCATTGCTGCCGCCCAGGAAATCGCTTCAATCCGGTCGCAGAAAGGCCAGCCCCGCTTCGTCACCAAAGTCCGGAAGGGAGGATTCCGCGGACCCGGGGTGCCGCTCACCCCGGCCCCTTTGGAAAGCGAAGCAGACTCGCGACTTGCAGACCGCATGATCGAACGCATGAGAGGCCTGCTTTCGAAGTCCGGTCCACTGGGCGACATCGGCCCCACTATTGAGCACTTCCTCACCCACGTCGAAGCGAAGAACTCCGGAGTTCGGTTTTACACACCCCAAATAGCCAACCCGTTTGTGGAGCTTCTCCGCCACTTGGCCGACGACCCCAGGATGATTGTCGGTACACACGTGTATGCCGAGAAGAGCCGGATTGACGAGGAGACGCAGTTGAAACGATGGAGGGATCGACTCGGCATTTCCGTTCAAAGCAACCCTCATACCACGCTCAAGAGCAAAAACCGCCGGTACGGAAAGCTGACCGTTACCCTGCTCCTACCAACATCGAATGGCCGCCGCATGTCGGCGCATGCATACAAGTACGTTCTGCATCTCGCAGCAATCGCACTGATGAGTGCGAATCGGATCCAGCCTCCCCCAGTGAAGGACTGACAGTCCGGTCGGATGGGCGCGGAGTAGCGGGGGATACGACACAGAAGGAAACACTCCCACGGTGGCTCACAATGTGAGCCACCCCTGTTGCTACCATCACCTGCAAACGCACCGATCGTGGAAAGGAATCCTGCATGCAAGTGAATGAGGGCAAAATCACACTCAGTGCCACGGATCTCGTCGCGCATGCCGCGTGTGATCACCTGACCGTGCTCGACTGGCAGCAGCAGACCGGCCAGCGAGCCAAGCCGGACTATTACGATCCCCTGGCCGAAATCCTTCGCGAACGCGGCTTCCGACACGAAAGCGCGTTCATCCAGGCGATGACCGACCACGGTTTGTCAGTTGTTCCCATTGATGGGGTCGGCATCACGGACGAGGTGGTACAGACAACACGCGAGGCGATGGAGGCCGGTGCCGAAGTAATCGTCCAGGCCGCATTGCGCGATGGTGTCTGGAGCGGACGGGCCGACGTCCTGCTTCGAGTCGACATTCCAAGCGCCCTCGGGGACTACAGCTACCGGATCGTGGACACGAAACTCTCGCGGGAAACCAAGGGGGCCACGATCCTTCAACTCTGCCTCTACGCCGACCTCCTCGCCTCCATGCAGGGCACCGAACCCGATCAGGTTGGAGTGGTCGTACCCTGGAGTGGGTATGAGCCGCAGTGGTTTCGTGTTGCCGACTACAGTGCGTACTACCGACGCGTGAAACGTGCGGCCGAGCAGGCGGCGGACACAGCGGATGAAGCCTGCACCTACCCGGATCCCAAACCCTACTGCGACATGTGCCGCTGGCAGCGCGAATGCGACGACCGCCGGCGCGCGGACGACCATCTGTCGCTGGTCGCCGGGATCACGAAGGGGCAAATCAACGAATGGCGCAAGCAGGGCATCGACACGGTCGAAGCGCTCGCACAGGTCCCTGTGCCGCTCGGATTCCGTCCCGAGCGCGGTTCCGTGCAGGCCCTTGAGAAAACACGCCATCAGGCGGCTATCCAGCTCAAGTCACGCCAAAGCGGTTTACCCGAATACGAGTTGCTTCAGCCCGAGCCAGGCTTCGGCATGACAGCCCTTCCGAAGCCCTCGAAGGGCGACATCTTCTTCGACATCGAGAGCGACGCCTTCGTCGGCGAGCACGGACTGGAGTATCTGTTCGGCTACGCCTACCAGGACGAACAAGGTGCGTGGCACTACCAATCCCACTGGGCCCTTGACCGCGAGGAAGAGAAGGCCGCCTTCGAGGTCTTCATCGACTTCGTGGACGAGCGGAAGAAGGCCTACCCGGACCTGCATGTCTACCACTTCGCGCCCTACGAACCCGCGGCTCTCAAGCGTCTGATGGGCCGTTACGCGACGCGGGTGCTGGAACTCGACAACCTGCTCAGGGATGAGGTGTTCGTCGACCTGCTCAGCGTCACCCGGCATGCCCTGCGCGCAGGCGTCGAGAGTTACTCGATCAAGAGGCTCGAACCGTTCTTCGATTTCGAGCGCCAGGTGGCGATGCCCGAAGCCAACTCTGCCCTGACGCGCCTGTCATTCGCGCTGGAGCTGGACGACCTGGGCGCGATTGATGACGACACCCGGAAGACCGTCCAGCAGTACAACGCGGACGACTGCTTCGCCACCGCTGGCCTGCGGGACTGGTTGGAGAGGCTTCGGCAGGACCTGATCCATTCGGGTAAGGACGTGCCGCGGCCGGAGCCGCCTGAGCCCCGCGAACGCGAGGACCAGAGCGAGGCCGAGCGGCACATTCAGGAGTTGATCGCCCAGCTTACGCACGACGTCCCGGCCGATCCGACCGAACGGACGCCGGAGCAACAGGCCCGCTGGATCCTCGCGCACTCGCTCGAATGGCATCGCCGGGAGGACAAGGCCAATTGGTGGGAGTATTTCCGACTTTGCGATCTGTCGGCGGACGAACTGATCCATGAGAAATCCGCGATCGGGGACATGACGTTCATGGAAACGGTCGGGCGTTCGAAGACCGGCATCCCGCTCGATCAGTATGCGTTTGAGTCGCAGGATACCGATCTGCGCGCTGGCGATACTCTGAAAACGCTCGGCGGCGCGAAGATCGGTAAAGCGGCTGAAGTGGACACTTCCCACCAGACCATCACCATCCAGAAGATGAGAGATACGGCGGGCGAACATCCGACATGCGTGTTCAAGTTCGATCGCGTGGACACCAAGGTTCTTTCGGATTCCGTTCTCGCCCTCGGCGAATATGTTGCGGCCCATGGCATTGAAGGCCCCGGGCCGTATCAGAGCGCCCGCGCGTTGCTCCTTCGCGAGCCGCTGGACAACGGTGGCCAAGAGCTCCGACACCCGAATGAAACGCCCCTCGACGCCGCGCTACGGATCGCACCCGCAATGGATGGCGGCGTGCTGCCCATCCAGGGGCCGCCGGGGACGGGCAAGAGCTACACCGGTGCCCGGATGATCTGTGAGCTCGTGCGTCACGGCCGAAAGGTCGGGGTCACAGCCAACAGTCACAAGGTGATTCGCAATCTCCTCGACAGCGTCGCCGAGGCGGCGGAAGAAATGGGCGTCGAACTGCAGATGGGCCAGAAGCCGGACAAGGGAGACAAGGACGAACCGCATCACATCCGTTACTTCGACAAAGCCGAGAAACTCCTGGATGCATTGAGCTCGGGAGACGTCCAGGTCGCCGGTGGGACGCAGTTTTTCTGGGCGAACCCCGCTGCCCGAGACGCGGTGGATACGCTCGTGATCGACGAGGCCGGACAGCTTTCCCTGGCCAACGCACTCGCCGTTGGTTATGCCGCCCCCAATATGGTCATGCTCGGGGACCCCCAACAGCTTGAGCAGCCCAGCCAGGGCTCGCATCCCGATGGTGTCGGCGTGTCCGCCCTTGAACACCTTCTCGGTGAAGAAGCGACCATCCCTTCCCATCGAGGCCTGTTCCTGGACAAAACCTGGCGCCTACACCCGGACATCTGTGCGTTCAACTCTGAGCTTTTCTACGACGGCAAACTGAACGCCGTCGATAGCTGCCCCCAACAGGCCATCCATTCGGACGCGACCATCAAGGGCAGCGGCCTTCGGTATCTGCCTATCGAACATTCCGGCAATACTAGCGCGGCAACCGAGGAGGCCGAGGCCATCGCCCAACTCGTCGATCAGCTCATGTGCTCACATACTTCGTGGACCGACCGCAAGGGCTCGCAGGCGGAGCTCACCCTGGATGACATCCTGATCATCGCGCCCTACAACGCCCAGGTCTTCGAGATCCAGAAACGACTTCCTGAGGGCGCACGCGTCGGGACCGTGGACAAGTTCCAGGGGCAGGAAGCACCGGTGGTGATCTACTCCCTCACGACATCCAGCCACCTGGACGCCCCACGCGGCATGGACTTCCTCTACAGCGCCAACCGGCTTAACGTTGCGGTGTCGCGAGCCAAGGCCCTGGCCATTCTCGTAGGCGCCCCTGCGATCTTCGAGGCCGAATGCCGAACCCCGCAGCAGATGCAGCTGGCCAATGCTTTCTGCCGATACCAGGAAGCAAGCAGGCAGGTCCTCGTGCCTAGGAATCGCCCTGAAGCTGTGTCGGAAGGACTTGAACGATAGTTTCTGAGGGCTCCAAAGAGCTACAAGCCAACCACCATCGTTCGTTTTTATTTTCTTTCAATCACTTACTCAGCTTGACCAGCATTCGAGCCCATCAACCCTCATTGCTGGATACACGTCGTGATCCTTGTCCAGGGGACCGCGAACATATACTGTCTGAGGTTATGGCAGACCTCCCCTCTCAGCCAATTTACGTGGACCATAACGCGACGACCCCCCCTCTACCGGAGGTAGTCCGCGCGATGTCCGAAGCGCTCACGGTTGCCTACGGCAATCCGTCGAGCGGCCACCGACAGGGTGAGCCGGCCCGAAGACTGCTGCGGAACGCGCGCGAAACGCTACAACGTTGCCTCGAAACCCCCGAAGAACACTTTGTTTTCACGGGCAGCGGAACAGAGGCGAACAACCTCGCATTGCACTCCCTCGCACGCCACAGCGACTGCATCATCACGAGCGCAATCGAGCATTCATCGATCCTCAGAAGCGCAGAACGGCTACAGGCCCAAGGGAAAAAAGTGGCACACATTGGGGTCAGCGCTGACGGGGTCGTGGATTTGGACGCCCTGCGTCAGACGCTGATGACCAACCCAAGGGCAGCAATCTCTGTCCAGTGGATAAACAATGAAACGGGCGTGTTGCAACCGATCGGGGAAATAGCCGCTCTAGCACGCACACATGGCGCACTCGTCCATATCGATGCAGCTCAGGCCATAGGCAAAACCAATGCCTCGCTAAAGGCATTGGACCCTGACTTTATCAGCCTAACTGCCCACAAATTTAATGGCCCCACCGGAGTCGGCGCGCTTTACGCGCGGCGCCCAGAACTTATCCACCCACTGTGCGTAGGCGGTAATCAACAAGACGGGCGGCACGCTGGAACCGAAAACATCGCCGGCATCGCCGGCATGCAGTGCGCACTCGAACGTCGCTACGCACACTTATCCGAAGCCATTACCCACATGGGTACCCTGCGAGACACCTTCGAAAGCATCATGATTGAGAAATGCCCTTGGGTACATGTCAACGGCAGCCAAGAGCGCCGCGTCTGCAACACTTCCAACTTGCGTTTCCAGGATATCGATGGCCAAGCCTTAATCGGCCGACTTGACGCCCTCGGCATTTACTGCTCCCAGAGCTCAGCTTGCACCGCGGGCCGGCCCGAGCCGTCCTATGTGCTGTGCGCCATGGGCCTTAGCGAGGCGCAGGCCTACGCTAGCGTTCGCTTCTCTTTCGGGATCACCAGCACTCAGCAAGAAATAGAACTCGCCGCAAAAACCGTAGCAAATGAGGCAGAGCGCCTGAAGAGGATTTTCGCATGAGATTTGGCGGACATGAGACCTTCCCGGTGCGCGAAGGGTGGCTGCACAAGGGGCTCAAACTGGTCGAAGCCGACCATGAGGCATTCAAGGACCCCTTCGTGGCCGACACCCTCGGCGTAGGCCGGAACATGGCAAAGTCCATCCGACACTGGCTCATCGCGACTGGACTCGCTGAGACGCGGGCCGGCGCAGCGGGCGGCAAAAACAAGCTACTGGTGCCGACCGCGTTTGGCCAAGTAGTCTTAGAGAATGACCCATACTTCTTGCAGACAGGCACCTGGCTTGCCTTGCACATCAATCTCGTAAACAACCCAGACGAGGCACAAAGCTGGCAGTGGTTCTTCTCCCGCTACAGCCCGCAACGCTTCGATCGGATCGCCTGTTCCGAAGCCCTGAAACGCTTCCTTGAATCCTCAGCGCAACGCGCACCAGTCCTGCGGACCTTGCAACGGGACATTGCCTGTTTGCTATCGACGTATGCCGTCCCCGTGCCGAACGAACACGCTGACCCAGAAGACGCGGCGGACTCGCCCTTTCGACGTTTAGGACTACTCACCTACTTTCGCGATTCGCATACGTACCGGCGCAACGAGACCGACATAACCGCTATTCCGGCCGAGATGCTCGGATATGCACTGTCCGTCAGCGGCGCGCTCCACGAAGGCGATATCCCTCTCCGGGAAGCATGTTTTGTCGAGGGTGGCCTTGGGCGCTGCCTACAGCTCAGCCTCGATGCGTTCATCAATGTTGTTGAGAAGGCCGAGACAGACTTACCGAGAGATGCCGTCCTCATCCTCGGATCAGCCGGCGAGCGCAAGGTGCACATCGACAATCGCTGCCCCAACGAGTGGCTAGAAGAGTTTTATCAACGTACCTACGCTCCGGGAGCGGCAGCCTAGTCATGCAACAAGACACTCCCTTCCTACGCTCCATCAACATCGTTTTTGATGCCACTGAGCCCGAGCGAATCGGCCATTACGAGCCCACGTCAAAGGCGATCGCCTTTCTGCGGGGTGTCAGCGGCATTACCAGAGAGCGCGCATTTTTCGTCATTGCCCCCTACGGCACAGGCAAATCCGTTAGTGCCTCTTACCTTCTCCAACTAGTGGAGAATCGCAAAGACGCTAAAGCCACTCTCGAAAACATCGGTGAACGTCTGCGTCGAGTTGAGCCAGAGTTCGGAGAGTTCGCACAAGAGCGACTCGCGCAAAGCGAAGTTCATGGCATAGCGGTCGCGCTCGAAGGCTCCATCCGCGACATCGGCCATGCGGTGCAGAATGCCGCGATTGCATCCCTCAACCGGATAGGAATGCAGGGCCGTGCATCGCAACTCGAACGCATGGAAGCGAAGGGCATTAGTGGCGCGCTGGCAGTCCTCGATTACCTCAAGGACAACTGTACGCCCTCCAAGTCCGAACCACGCCAGATTGACCGCGTCGTGCTCATCTGGGATGAATTCGGTCGCCACGTCGAGCAACTCGTCCGGAGCAATCAGCCTCAGCGACTGGCCGAGATCCAGACCTTGGCAGAGTATGCTACTCGCACTCAGAAGTTACCGATAACCCTCGGGCTACTGATGCATCAAGGCCTGCTGCAGTATGCATCCGGCCTCAGCCAGTCCATGCTTGCCGAGTGGCGAAAAGTCGAAGGCCGTTTCGACCCGATCCAGTACGTCGACGACAGCAAAGAGCTATACCGACTAATTAGCAAAATAGTTGCCGCACACAAGCAGGAAACACGCTCAGCCGACACTCTTGACGCAAGGATCGCAGAGTCCGCCATCAAAGTCGGGTTGTTCACGGAACTCGAGGGCGAACTCTCCGAATTACTTGAGCACGCTTCGCCATTGCATCCGGCCGCCTTGTACATCCTGCCGCGGCTCGCTGCCCGCGCCGCGCAGCACGAACGCACCCTCTTTGGCTTCGTTATGTCGGCAGACCTACGCGAGACCATTACGCCTGAACATCTCTATGACTACTTCGCGCCGGCCATGCAAGCCGATACCGGCGCGGGCGGAACTTACCGAAAATGGCTTGAGACGGAGAGCGCAATATCCAAAGTTGACGACACCCTCGAGGCACGAGCCCTGAAGACCGCGAGCATTCTCGAACTCGGCCTTTCTGGAGAACGCAGCCGCGTTAGTCGCTCACTTCTTGAGTTTTCACTTGGCGGCAACGCAGATGCCACCCGCGCAATCAACCACCTGCTCGAACGTAAGCTTTTATTGCATCGTCGTCGCACCGACCAAATCTCCCTCTGGCACGGGACTGACGTCGACCTACGCGCGAGGCTTGAAAATGAACTAGCCCGCCTTGAGGGCGACTTTGACACTCTAGCTCTTCTCAACAAAGAGTTCCGGCCGTCGGTCTGGCGTCCGGTCCGCTACAACGATACATACAAGATCCGACGTTACTTTGAATGCGAATTTGTGACCGTTAATGATATATCGGCCAAGCGACGGAGCAACGAGCAGCAACACGGCCACGCCGACGGTCGCATCTTATACGTCGTACCGCAGACTGAAAGTGACTGCACCGCCGCACGCGGTTCCGCCAAGCAACACCCCGACCCCCTAACGGTGATCGTGGCACCCGGGGAGATGCTCGACATTCGCTCCGCTGCTGCCGAGCTAATTTGCCTCACACGAATGCAGCAGGATGAAACGCTGCTCGCCGAAGATCCGCTGATCCAAAAAGAACTGCAGCAGATGCTGGATGAGACACAAGCCCATCTCCACAATCAGCTAGCACGACTAACACAACCTAGTTCCGAGACGGACTGGTTCAGCGGCGGGCGTAGACTCGAGGTCACCGACCGAGCCACCCTTCTGACCGCACTATCCATCATATGTGAGGAAGTGTTTCCAAGGACACCCGTCATCAACAATGAGATGATTGTGAGGCACAAGCCTTCTGCGCAGATCGTCAATGCACGGCGTAAGGTCGTTATGGGAATTCTGGAGCAGCATGGACACGCTCGCCTGGGAATCGAGGGCGAGTTCGCGGACGCTTCCGTATTCCGCACAGTGCTTCTCAACACAGGCCTGTACGCGCCGGCGAGAGAGGAGGAGTTATCTTACGATTATGTTCAACCGGAGAGCATAGCAGACCCGCGCCTCGCCGAAGTTTGGCTAAAGTTTAAAGCCTTACTCACGACTCCAGACGAATGCCCGAAAGATCTCACTGGATTTTTCACGGAACTAAAAACGCCGCCGTATGGGATTCGCGGTGGGGTTTTGCCCGTCTTGTTCGCTGCCGCACTGAAGGCCTTTCCCTCCGCGCGCGCAATCAGCGACCAACGGGGCGAATACCTCGATGACCTTCTTCCCAGTGACATCGAAAGCATCTGCCAGCAGCCCAGCGCCTACGTCCTTTCCGTTATGAAGCTAGATGCAGCGACCCGCGATTACCTGGTAAAACTAGGCTCGATTTTTGGGGTCAACGCTAGTCGCTCAAGCGACCCCCTTCGCGCCGTGTACGACGGCCTCGAGGCGTGGCGAGCTAGGCTCCCTCCCGGCGCGTTAGACACTTCGGAGGTGCCACCCGATGTCAGACAGCTGCAACAGACGCTCTCGCGAGATCTAAGCCCAGTTCAGCTCTTCTTCCGCCGACTTCCAGAACTCGCAGACGTCCCGGGCAGCGACATTGAGGGCATACTTAGATGGACGACATCGGCTACGCGGTCTTTGGCGGGCGTCGTCGACACCTATCGAAATGGCGTGCTGACGGCAGTGCATGAGAACCTCAGGCTACTAGCTCACACCGATTCCTCGGGCACAACGATGGCACGCTTCGACGGCTGGCGGCGCACCCTACCACCGCATGTCGAGGACCAAGTTTCCGGCATAGCCAAAGCCGTGCTCGCGCTACCCTTGAAACGCTTCCCCGACGACCACGCGTTCGCCGATGCGCTCGCCGCTATCGTTGCTGAACGAATACCGCAACGATGGACGGACAGCGATTTAGTGCGCTTCCGAAACCGCTTTGCCGACTTGGTGGCACAGATTGAGACTAGGGCACTCGCGCCTGATGCCCACCAAATATCGACAAAAGGCACACGAGCGGCAGTGGCAGACCTATACAGCCACAGAATTGAAACTCTAGTCACTAATCTGGCGACTGTCATTGGTGGGCGCGATGCAAATGCAAAACTTCGAAACCTTATCACCCGATTAGAGGAGGCGGAAAATGGCGACTCTCCATGACGCACTCGCTGAGGCAAACGCCCAAAACGTGAAACACATCGTCAGCCTCTCGGGAGGCAAAGACTCTACCGCCCTGGCCCTCTTCATGCGAGACAACTACCCTGAACTTCCTGTCGAATATGTGTTCTGCGATACCGGCGTGGAACTACCGGAAACCGACGAATATCTTGAGCGCCTAGAGGCCCGGCTAGGGACCCAGGTTACACGCCTTGATGCGTTCGAAAAACTCAAGGCTGAAAAAAAAGGAAAGAGAAACGCGTTTGACATGTGGCTCGAGGTCTATGGCGGCTATCTACCAAGTCCAAGATCCCGCTGGTGTACCCGCGTGCTCAAGATCGAACCTTTTGAGCGGTACGTCGGCGCCAATACGGCCTTCAGCTTTATTGGTATTCGCCACGACGAAAACCGGGCTGGCTATCAGCAACAATCGGCCAAACCACCCGCGTTATCTGACAAGCCGAACATCCTCCCAGTCTACCCTTTTAAAGAACATAAGATGGGGCTGACTGACATCCAAAAGCTCCTCGAAGAATCCGGTCTTGGATTGCCTAAATACTACGATTGGCGGTCACGCTCTGGCTGCTATTTCTGCTTTTACCAGCAAAAAGGGGAATGGCAAGCTCTCAAACGCCACCATCCAGACCTATTTGAGAAGGCGAAGGAATACGAGCGCCCCATCAACGGAAAAAAATTTACATGGGTTGAAGGCCGAACGCTGGCCGAGCTCGAAAGAGACCCGCGGGAGTATGAAGTAAAGCCGCCTGACGACGTAGATGGGTGCGCAATATGCCACCTCTAACATCTTGCCGCGCGCCCTGCCTTTCGCGACATTAATTTAATTAGAACTCTTCTGTGTAGCCTTGGACGGGACCCAGTACAATCCGACCCACCCTGGCAACATTTTCTAACAACCCACACAAGCGACGCTTAGCCAGGGATAGCAAGAGCTGCCATCTAATTGGGACTGGCTGCTTTCGAGACCGCGCGATGTCGAACAAAATTCCCAACGGAATAGCGCACCAGCACGTTGTTGCCGCAATCCGTGATATCGACCATGGTGCTAGCCATCCCTTTGGCGAATCCACGGGATACGATGTTCTTTTCGAGTGTCCACTTCCCCGGATTAGGTCCACGCATAACTAGAGGTTTCTGGGTGGTGTAGCTGCCGGTATTCGACCGGCGTGAGATCCCCTAGCGAGTCGTGGGGGATGGTTTCGTTGTAGTCCTGCAGCCACTGCTCGGTGTGTTCCCGGACTTCGGTCAGCGTTCGGAAGACGTAGAGGTCCAGGACCCCTCGGCGGTAGCTGCCGTTGAACCGTTCGATGAACCCGTTCTGCATGGGCTTGCCCGGCTGGATGAAGCTCAGTTCCACGCCCCGCTGCTCGGCCCAGTCGGCGATCGCGGCCGAGACGAACTCGGGACCATTGTCGAGGCGGAGTTGCTGGGGATAGCCCCGCCAGGCCGCAATACGCTCCAGCACCCGGATCACACGGGGTGCGGGCAGATTCAGATCGATCTCCACCGCCAGCGCTTCCCGGTTGAAGTCATCTACGACTTGAAGGTGCGAAAGCGCCGTCCGTCCCACAGCGCATCCGACATAAAGTCCGCTGACCAGCACGCGTTCGGAGCTTCGGTCGATGCCAGAGGTCGTGGCTCCCGTGGTGGTAAGCGGCGCTTACCCTTGCGCCGCAGGTTCAGCTTCAGGGCGCAGTACACGCGCCAGACCCGCTTGTGGTTCCAGGGCAGGCCCCGACGCCGGATCAGCTTGAACAGCTTGCCAAAGCCCCGCTCCGGATAGCGTTCCACCAGCTCCTGCAGTAGTGCGATCACCGCATCGTCCCGGTCCGGTTGCTTGCGATACCGCACCACCGATCGCGCAACCCCGGCCGCCTGACAGGCCCGGCGCTGACTCAGCCCATGCTCCTGCGTCAACGCAGTGACCACGCAGCGCTTCTCGTCCGGGCTCAGAGCTTTTTTGTGATGACGTCCTTCAGGGCCGTGTTCTCCAGGGCCAGCTCGGCATACATCCGCTTGAGCCGGTTGTTCTCGTCCTCCAGCTCCTTCAGCCGTCGGACGTCGGCTGCCTCCATGCCGCCGTACTTCGACTTCCACTGGTAGTAGGTTGCTTCCGAGACCCCGATCTCCCGACAGACGTCCTTCACCTTCCGGCCGCCTTCGACCTGCTTCAGCGTCTGAACAATCTGGCTTTCCGTAAACCGACTCTTGCGCATCTCGGCCTCCTTGGGCTCTAGTGTGCCCGGAGACCTCCAGTTTTCAATGGACCGAATTTACGGGAAGGCGACAGACCTGCTTCAGCGTCTGAACAATCTGGCTTTCCGCAAACCGACTCTTGCGCATCTCGGCCTCCTTTGGCTCTAGTGTGCCCGGAGACCTCCAGTTTTCAATGGGCCCATCGACGGGAAGGCGGCAGCCGATTTCGGTCGTAGGATCAAGGATAGGGCAATGAAAGGCCTGACATGATTGGCACCGTCAGGTGCTAGCATTATCTGCATGCTTGATGGCATCGATGACTTGGCGCAAGGCGTGCGGGTTGAGCCGACGAATCCGTACGATGATATCGGAAACATCGAGGGCATCAAGACGCTGCTCGACGGCCGTAGTCAGATCCTGAATGAATTGTTTCTCCACGACATTCAACTGCTCAGGCGGCGCCCTAAGTGTTTGAAGCAGTTGGTCACACTCACGGCCGGACAACTCATCGACTTTTCTATCCAGGCCTTCGAATTGCGCGAGCCAGCGCTCTGCCTCGATTCGCTCATGCTGCTGTTCAAGATCACTAGCGCGGCTCCGCAAAGCTTCGCAGATCCGTTCTACGGCTTCCAGGTCAGCCGTGCCGAGATACCCAGGACGCCCCCCTTCTAGCACCTTTAACCTCTGCCGGCATTGCTCGAGCGAGAGGGTATTAATTTCTTCCAGTCGCGGTACGGAGCTGCGCAGCCAGAGAGCCGAGCGCTCATGGGCGGCAGCAACATGGCGTTTGCAAAACTCGCCATAGAGTTCGCGAAACGACCACAGCGGGTCTACCTCAGCATCGTCGCACCATTGATCGAGCTCGGCGCAGCGCGCCTCAATCGCCGAGCTGAGCTGTGCCTCAATGCCCTCCGGACTACCCTCAATGCTGCTCCAGGTTTCCAAATCGAGACAGATCTTTTCGAGTTGTTGTCGCGCATCCTCGATATCCCTAAGGTCGGGCTGCCCAGAAAACACCTCCCTTGCCTGCGCAATCTGCCTCTGCAGGGCTCGGGCGGTATCGAGCGAGTAGATAGAAGTCTGATAGAGTTCCTGCAGGTCAGCGCGGTGTCTTGCGATAGCATCGGTCGCCTCGCTTTGATGTTGTTGCAACTGCTCGACAATCTCGTCAAGGTCCGGCTCCTGCAGCAGCTGCCGAGCCTCACGAAGCTCCTCACTGAAACGATCAGCCTGGCTCCGAACCGCCTCGAGTTCGACAATAGCTGCTACGGGCGAAATCGTTGTCATTCTGGCGAACTGCCGAGCCTCAGCAAAGACGCTTTGGTACTTAAAACGGTCCTCCACGGTGGCAATGGAGTTCGTCTTCTGGCGATCAACACGTTCTGCAAGCGCCGGAAGATCTAGCCGCCTGCAGGTTGCCGCGGCTCTCTCCATCTTGTGGCGGTACTCGCCAACCTCTTGAGGCGATCGGCAGTGTGCCCGCTCAATCCAGCGCGGTGCTTCCTGCTCCAACTGGCTGCGCACCCACGGCAGTAGCCGCTCGACATAGTCGACCTCCTCCGCTTCCCACGCGCCGTTCGTCACCTCTTGATGGAGCGCGACCAGCCGATCACACACGGCAAGTGCCGACAGCGAGTTGGCCTTTTGGAAGCTGCCCTCAAGCTCGCGCTGAAGCTGCTCGAATTTGGATTCGAAGGTCTGCACCGTCGCTTGGGCCTGACTCGCCTGATCGACCAGTTGCTCATACTGGTAAACAAACTCAACCGGCACGGCACTTTCCCCTTCGAGGGATTTCGCCTGCTGACGATATTCGATGCGCTGTCTGTGCCGAGTGGCATTGCGCCAGTCTTCTAAGAGATGCTCCCAACGTGCTTGGGCATCCTCCGCGATGAAATGAACCGTTGTACGTGCGAGTACCTTCCCATTTAGGTCATTGGCCTTAAAAGCTTCCCCAATCCAGCCGGCCGCCTGAATGGCTTCCCCGTCAACGAAGAGCCTACGTTGCGGCCAACGTCGCGCCACAAAGAGCCCTAAGATTATCCCCGCTGAAGCAAGGCTGCAGCCATAGGGAGCAGCAATCAGCGCCCGTCGCGATTCCTCGAGTGAGCGTGAGAGCTTCTCTTGATGCCATCCGTCGAGCGTATCGAGCACGTCGCTAATGCGCCGGTTCCCCGGCTTCGCGGCGAGTGACCCGTCTCGGTCAAATACATCCCAAGCACGCGCCAGCAATTGGCTTGCTCGGTTACGCAACCGAGTCCCACGCGACTGCACCCACTCAGCGTCAGCCTCTCCACTGACAAGCGCCCGCACAATCTCGAGACAGTCTTTCTTGGCCGTAGTGCCAACCCCCGTGCCTGTGGAAAAACCATCGAACGGGAATGGGACAACCTGCGGGTACACGACGGCAAGTACTTCCTGCCCAACCTTGGACAAGCGACCGCTCGGCGCCTCATCAAAGCCAGCCACCTCATGTAGCCGTTCGCTTAGTGCCTGCGTCGTCGCACTCTGCGCGAGATTTACCACCCGTTCGGCCTCGGCCGACACGAAGCGCCGGTAACGCTCCTTATCCTGCTCGGTCAGGCCTCGTTCGAGCACCCACCAACGCTGCAAGCTCTCGGCGAGGCGCCCATCGGCATCACATAATAGTGATACCCAAACTGGGGCCTGCATAACCCCGTGCTTCCGCAGCTCGTCGTTGAGCCCCGCGCGCACGACTCCGCGGACGCGCTCGAGGTCCTCGGAACTACCGACATAAGTGTAGATTATGCGACCTTTGGCTTCGTTTACATCCGCCGCCTGCCTCCAGTCCTTGAAGGCGTTCACAATGCTATCAGTGATCGAATCCGAGGCTGCATACACTGGCTCGAAGAGCCAATCCTGCGTTGCAACACTTTGCGCCTCTGCGAAACCTGGATCGACGGCCTGCAGGCCACATAAGGTTCGCGCATAGGTCCTGAATAGGGGCCCCGCCACTTGCGTCGCCGGATCTGCGGCACGGCTTCGGAGCAAGTGTCGGAACTGACCGCGCGTCGCGGCATCCTGTATAAGCTCGTACTGCCCGAAGTCGTCGTTCCACTCAAGGACACCGAGTTCCTCACCTAGGTGATGCAGCGCCGGCGCCAGGGACCCGGTATGAACCCCGGCAGCAAGTGCGAGAAACCGCTCATATTTGTCGCGTTGCGGAAGTCGCACTCGCAACTTGAGAAGCACCGCCGCGGCCGCGAGAATGCGACGGTCATTGGCTTCGAGCTGAGCGTCGCGCTCCTCAAGAATGCCCTGCAGGGTCTCAGCGACGGCCCCGCCGCGCGCCTGCTCTGCCGCCACAAACTCAGGCAGCATGTCAGTCAGGAGCAAATCTGCGGCGGAAATCACCCGCGCATGTCCCGTGCCCGTCAAGGCCGGTTGCTCAGCGATGCGCTCAACGGAGGCTTTGACGATGTTTAGCGCCGAACGTGACTGCACGACATCTTGCTGCCGGGTCAAGAACCAGACCGCTAGCGGATCTAGCGGCCAGCAGCCAGCGCAGATCACCTGCCGGAACTGCTCAAGCTCGTGCCACACCGGTAAACGCGTGGCCTCGGGCAAGGCCTGTATAAAGTGATAATGAGTGACCGCAACCTCATCACCTCCGGCGACATCACCTCTGGCAACCTGCCGATCCACGAAGTCAGCGTCGCGCTTCTCAATTAGGTGGGCAAACAACGTTTCGAGATTCGTCGAGAGATACGACTTGTCCGCCGCATCGAAACGCGTGATATAGCGCTGCAAATGCATCAAGTCACGGCGCTCTATCCGGCTAGCGTAGGCCTTGAGGTCGTACTGGATAAAGCCGAGAAAACGTGCTCGGCCAGCGCTGTCCTGAACACCTTGGAACAGCTGTTGCAGCGCCGAGTCCCCGGCGAGCTGCGGCTGCTCAGCTGCGTACTCTAGGAAGCGGCCAAACTCATCGAACAGGATAAGCATCCCACTGAACGGCCCGTTTTCTCCACAGTAGAGGGAGGTCACGGTGACGATCAGGTCTTGCACCGACTCCAGACCCTCCACGGGAATGTGTGTGCCGTTCGCCCGCTCGAAGATGGTATCGACCGCACTGTAGGTAGCCTCGTCATGCTCACTCAGTAGGGCAATGATCGACTCAGCATCGCCTCCTGGCAGCTCCTCGGCAAAGTCCGCGCCGCGAAGAGCGAAGTTGCGCACGACAAACTGTTCGGCGGCTTTGAACCGCGGCGAGAGCTCTTCAACGGCAGCAAGGTCACAGCCGGCGGACCTCAACTTGACGATGATGCTCCGGCTGAGTTCCGCGCCGAGATTGAAATTTGCCATGCCGTCGAGCAACACCGTTAGCACAGGCTTCTTGAGTGAGTCGAGCGCCGTGGCGAGCCGCCCCCCTACGTCTACATCAGCGGCCTGGACGTTCTCTTGGATCTGGACAGCAAGCTCGCCGGACGGGTCATTCAACAACTTGGCAAGCGTGACGGCCAAGTGCGACTTACCGGAGCCATAACCAGCTATGGCCAGCGAGAAAGGATTACCTTGGAACGTCTCGCCATGCGCGAGTCCCTCGACTAGATCAGTGCTGAAGGTCGCGGTATCCCGCAGTACATAGCCATCGCTCGCATCCTCACGCGTAACAGCGTGATAGCGCGGTCCATGGAAGACGAAATGGCTCGCGGCCTTCAGCGCACGCTCAGGTGCCTCGCTCACCCACCGCAGCTGCACCGCGCCGTCAAAGAACAGGTCGCTGCGAAAGCGTACGATGTCACCGACAACGTGCTTAGGATCAGTGTCAGACGAGTCGGCCATACATTAACCTTAGGGCTTCATCCGTGGAGACGAGACGAGTCAGAATGGGCGCTCCGGTTTGTCGGTCGACCCGTAACAGCCCCCCGTTTTCCATCGCACTCAGAAAGCACGACTGTTCTTCTAAATTCCAACCGGCCGCGGTAATCAGACCCGAACATGCCTCAAGTTCATTAAGAGCGATTTGAGTGTCGTCGGGCATGGAAGCATCCCAATGAAGAAATAGGAGCGCTCCCACAGTATCGTACAGGGCTGGATGCAGCGGTACCTTGCGCAGCAGCACGCGATCCGCGTCCTGCAAAATGGCCGCGACCTTGCCAAACCCCGCAGGGTCAACGTACGTCCGAAGTAGGGGACCGATCGCGTCACGGCTCGAGCCGAAGCGATTTTTCAGAAACCGCTCTAAGTCCTCAGCCAGAAAACTGCGCCCGAGAACCGCGGCAGCATCCACGAACACAGCGTGCCATGCCTCAGCTCCGCCATGGTGCCGACAAAGCATAAGGTGGAGAGCCCATTGCGTATTCTCCTCAAGCAGGCACGGATCTTCTCTGAGAACCACTTGCGCAAGCCCTGTTAGCGTGAGCCGGAGGCGCCCCGTCCCCCTCAACTGTTCGACCTCGAGCAAACCCATTCCTTGGGCATACTGCACTAGTGGCTTCACCTTACCGCTCGACTTACCAGTCGGGATACCCGTGCGTGCGGAGATCTCTTCCACGGTACCGCCCTCAGCGAGCTCCGTATCTTTGAGCAAGCTGCTTAGATACCGCCGCTCGGGCAGGAAAGTCATATGGAAACTGAGGGGTAAGCGCTCTCCTTTCAGAGCACTCAAGGTGTATCTCCGATGCGTTCCAAGAGCGGGCTAATGGCAACATGACGGATTTGCTGCCGTAGGCGACCGTCCGGACCCCGTTCGAAGCCAACCGACAGGCACTCCCCCTTTTGCAAGGACGAGAGTAACTGCGTCCATTCATCCATGGTCGAACCCGGTGTACGGTCCTTGAGCACGTTGGCAAAACTCTTAAGCTCGGTGTCGGCTGGCTTAAAAAGCAACATGTGCGCAACCTGGAACAAGCGGTCGCGCTCTTCGCGATTGAAGTTGCTCATCGTTTGGGTAGCAAGGATCATCGAGGCTCCAAACTTCCGCCCCTCGCGGAGATATTTTTCAAGCGGCGATCCACTCCGATGATCAAGGTTTTGGACTTCGTCGAGCACCACCAAGCGCGGTCGGTTTTTATTTCCGGTCCGCCGCAGGTAGTCCCATAAGTCCCAAAGCAAGAACTCAATGATCAGTCGTTGCACCTCCTTAGGAATCCGAGTTAGCTGCAAGATATTGATGTAACTGCTCGCGCCTTCAAATAGCGCCGACCATGCCTCCTCATCGACGCTGGTAAATGGCTCGGTACGAGCAAGCGGCATTAGCTTATTAGCCAATAGGTCCTCGCCATCGTCGCGCAGCTGGTCATAGAGGGCTTGCAGAGAGAGGTCGCCGGATTGCACACCATGCTCTATCTTGCTCACCAAGGTCGCCTGTTGCTGCTCCCCAAGAGAGGTGTAAACCGCCGTAAAGATGGTCACCACCCGCTTGGCTACGTCAAAGGGCGTCTCCTGAAAGCGTCCGATGCCTTCGATCTCGCTACTCTGGAGTCGAAATGGATCGAGCGGCAACTTGCGCCCGGCGGCCAGCGCGAAGGTCTCCGGGTTCACCGTCTCACTCAGTTCCGGCTCGAGCTGCCCAGGTAGAAAACCGTCTGTATAGTCGATAACCAGGGAAGATTGCCCTGCCTTGGCCATTTCCAGCAACACCGCTTGAATAGCATAAGTCTTACCTTGCCCAGAGTTGCCGAATACCATCAAGTGCCGGTTTGGCAACTGCGAATGATCGTATTCCCAATAAACGGGTGCGGCGACCCCACCACCATGTTTAGTCAGCTCATAACCGAGTAGAATGCGCTCGGGCATGCTGGAAGTAAGGTTCATTGGCGACACCCTCTCCGACTCCTCCAAGGGTTCGATCTCAGCCCCTGCCGTAACCTTTGAGATCCCCGGCTCCGGGTTTTCCGGTTGCGTAACCGGTGCCTCCGCAACGGAGACCTGATGTTCCGCCCCCGCCGCTACGGGAGACTCTTGCTCAGGCCGAGACCAACCTTCGCCCAGCTCGCTTGGCGATGTCCGAGATGTGGCCTCCTGCAATTGCACTTCATCAGCGCGATCCTCCCTGACAATCCGGACCGCCTGGTCTGGCCAAAGCTGATCACGCAGTTGGGGCTCCCCACCCCTTAGGGCCGTAAGTGTCGCCCGGGACCCAACCGAAGCGTGGTAGACATTGAGCGGTACGTCCCCGGTGCCCAGCAGCGGACCAACAGTTCGGGCCGGACGGAGGCTCGGCGTTTGATCAGGGTCGTCAGTCCAGAAGGTGGCGGCGACCGCGCGCCAGTAGACATCGAATGAACCCTCGGCAAGCTGCTCAAGCGCCCGGTCTACCGCGCGTTCCTTGCTTGACTCGATCGGGTGCAGGTTCCTCACCACCAAAGCTCGATGGAGCTGCGCCCACCAATAGCGGCGGTCGAAGTCGCTCGCCCGATCGCGCACGCTGTTGGGCAAAAACAGCGTGCTCAGGTGCTCCACACCGACCGCCGCCTGTGTCACGGCTTCTTCGACATGCGTAGGCGAGCGCTGGCCGACCTTGCATTCGACAACGGTTGCTTCAACGGTAAAGTGATCGCCGTCCAAGTGCGCTTCTAATAACAAGAGATCCGGTACATAGCCATGCTCTGCACCCCTAAACCAGTGTGGGAACGAATCGAGCGGAATCGCCGCACACATGATTGCGTTGGACGGGCCTAGATAGATTCGATTGGCGATGGCGTAGCCGATGACATTACGCATTACCCCTTCATTTCCAAGCGCTCGCACCAATGACAAACCGGTGATAGCCTGAGCCTCGGTCACCAAGCACTGTGCGGCGCCTTGACAGTCCTCGTCAGACCAGCCCCTAAAGATCAATCCCAACTGCCGAGCGGTCCCTTGCAACAACTCGCCAGCGGTGCTTGTCTCCGTCGAAAGTGTCAGGTTGAACTCGCCGTACGCTCCGACACCGGAGGTAAATCCAACCAGTTTGCGTTGCTCGGATGACTCACCATCGGCGTCTAATATCAACGCCTTGTCGACAAAACGGTCGACACAGGCGACCCAGCGGGCGAGTGAATGCATGCAACGCATCATCGCTCGCTCTAAATCGCCATATTCAACCTGATTAAAGATCAGATGGTCCCGGCTCGGATGATCCGGGTTCTTAAGACGTGCGCTAATCTCCGCGTGACGGGCAGCGAGTTGAAAGCGACGGTTGCTCACTTGCCCCTGCCTTAGGTGCGGATCGGTCGGTCGCACGGGTCGAGGATGCTCGCTGATTGGGAACTTACCGATATTTCCGGGTCCCCAGTCGTGGGTAAACTCCTCTACCGGCACAATGCTGTCACCACCTGTCTGGTCGTTGAGAAAATCGAACAGAAAACCGAGGTCATGCGGCTCATCGACCGCCGCAAGAAATGTCAGCACTTCCTCGCGGCTGTGAGCTGGGAGATAGGCAAGTGTAAGCCGGCACGGCCGTAGCTGCCGACCTCCTTCGTCACTCCAGCTCTCCTGCCAACGGCGCAGCACCTCCTGAGCGGCCGTCGGCGACGGACCGCGACCGATGATCCTAACGCTCATCATATAGGGCACTGTTATCGCAGGATCCTGCCGGCCAAGCTCTTGCTGTAAGAAAGCCTCAATGCCGGCGATCAATGGCCGCAAATCTTCGACGTTGGCGGCCATTACCGCAAGTCGATCCGACGCATACGGGTGCACTTCGCGGTAGTCCACTAGCGTTTGAGTGATGACCCGCGATTCGGGTGAGGCTCTCCGGTATTCGGACAGGCTCCCGCCGTCGCTTACGTCCTCGGCTCGCATTTCAGCTTGGGCGGCAAGCGTTGGGGCCGCGACTGGACGCTCTCCTAATCGATGCAGCAGCCCGAATGAGCGCAAATTCGTGGTTAGACGCCGCGACGAATCGAACACCAAGCCGTAAAGCGGTCGACGTAGCTCGACTAGGCCTAGAAGTCGATCAAATTTCGCGCGCCCGGAACGATGGCCGTCCTCCACGAGGCTTTGCCCCACCTGCAGAAACCCGTCGCGTAGGAAGACCTCACGAGCCTGCACAGTTTCGGCTATCGCCGGCGTAATTCCTGTAGCAAGCGCCACAGGAATGTAGGCACTCGTCGACGATATATCGTTCGGCACACACAGGAACGCCTGGTACAACCTCCGGAGAAGGTCATCTCCGTAGGCTTGCTTCTCCTCATCTCGCCTCAAAGCAAGATCAACGGCCGATTTATAGGTCCTGACTAGATCCCGTAACGGCTTATCCAACGCCGCAAAATAGCCCTTCGTCGCTAGCTCACGCACAAAGTTCCTATAAGCGGCAGACAACTCGGCCAACGCAGCTTCTATGTCGCTATCGAGATCGCCCACCGGAAGACCATCAAGCACGTCGCTATAAGAGGCGGTGCTCAAAGCTGACGTGAACATGCGGTGTGCCTCACCCGCATCGAGGGCGAAGTACAACTCGTCCAAGGCCGAACCGACATGCACCACCGGAAGACGCATAGACGGATCGTTACGTAGCTCGTTTTCTATCAGGCGTGCGCTAGTTAGCCGCACCCGCTCTTCGTGATGAGGGGCAAGGACCCAAACGAAGCTCCGCTTGACAGTAAGGTCACCGGTCTCGGCCACCGCTTCTACGCGAAATCGTAGGCGGCTTTCTTTCAGCCGTTTCGACTCAATCGTCAATCCCCGGCCGGCACTACCAAAGAGAAAGACGATCGGAATCTCACGGGAGTCACTGCCGTCCTCCGACTCCGTGCTAAGTGGAATCTTGAATTCCGCCAAGAACTTGTCTAGGCCCCCAACTAATCCTTGAAAGACCTCCTGGGCACCGCCAAGGTCGTGATCTTGATCGTCCTCAGTGCCATCGAATTGAAATGACTCGATCGAAACCTCAATCCGCTGAATCTGGTCTGCTGCCGACCTCCGGCCACAGCCAGCTACGAAGTCATGCAAAGTGTCGAAAACTGCGCGTAAAAACACCTCGAGACTCGGCCCTCTGAGGGTCTGATCACGGACCTTCTTCAGCTTGGCTTTCGGTTTACGTTGTAAAATTTGCGTTACGACGTAGAAATCGGTCTGCAACAAACGTTCCTGCACTTGCCGACTACCGCGCTCGATAAATTCAGAAACTGTATTGGTGAAGTCCTGAACGTCTTGGTAGATCACGCCGGACCGGGTTTGCGGCGCTACAGCCAATTCCGACTCCGCTTGAGCAATGCGCTCGAGCGCTCTGATGCGCTCCCGCTTCTCACGGAACAACTCGCGGTCGAAGATCTTCGCAGCGATCGGCAACAGATCGATCCGCCGGACTGGGTCGGCCGGCGAGAAAAGCGGCGGAATACCCCAAAATGGCAAGTTCTCGAATGCTAGCCCAAGGAAATCGCTTGCGCTATCGCAGCTGGCGCCCTGAGGTAGCAGTACGTCGACAAGGAACTCCGATAAGGCCATCAGATTGCGTGGCCGCATCTGAAAGAGCTGGCGTAGAAATTGATCGAAGTCGCGCCCGCCCGCGCCGGTGGCATCGGCAAGGCCAGCCTGGTTAAGGCTATAGTCCACCCAGCCCTGGTAGCTCGCTCCCATACAATCCCGAAAGAGGGCCTCATCCGTCAGCGTATAGAAATCAGCAAGCCCGCCGCGATCGGTAGCGTGGTCGATGCCGACCAGCATCACCAACAGCAAATCCGTATCCGCCTCGGCAGTGAGGTTACGATAATGAGTAAGCCGGTCATCGGTGTCGATCCATCCTTGCTGCAACAATCGATCGATCTCGCCCGGAGGCGCACCGCTCTCACGCCAATGGTCGTGGAGCCCCTTTGCGACTCGCATCTCGCAGCGCACTCGAGCGGTCTTACTATCGAGGAAATCGCGAACCCCATTGAAGATCTGGTAAACCGCGCCCGGCGGCATAGACTGAGCGAAGACACGCAGCTCCCCCGCGCCCTCATCCTCGAGCGCGTGATTGATGAGCCCGGCGATATATCCTTTAAAGGTTCTGGTAAACAGATGCATGTATGCGTCTCAGTCCGGGGTTTCTACGAGCGGGGTCGCGTCGGAAAGCGCGATCAGGAAACCGCCGCGTTTAAGCTCGTCTTCAAGCCAAGCAGCGCTGTCGCGCTGGGGCGCCAAGCGAATACCCTCGGCCAAGGTCGACGACGCAGCCTCGATTTGAGCTGCGCCCACGGCGATACCGAAGTGCCTGTATAAACGCCACAGGAACTC
Source organism: Thioalkalivibrio sp. ALJ1 (assembly GCF_000745395.1). Lineage (NCBI taxonomy): Bacteria > Pseudomonadati > Pseudomonadota > Gammaproteobacteria > Chromatiales > Ectothiorhodospiraceae > Thioalkalivibrio > Thioalkalivibrio sp. ALJ1. Next base: position 576,283 of record NZ_KN050684.1, read on the forward strand.
ATCGAACGAAACCCGTTCGCCGGGCGGAATCAGCGCTAGAGCGGTAGCCTCGACAAGTGTCCCCGAGAGGGTGAACCGCATCGGGCCAGTGCGCGGCACTATCAACCCTATTTGCTTCCCCAAGGCGCGAAAAAGCCGGAAGGCATGCTGATCCGCCTTGTCGGCTGCTGCGTCGGTCGGCGAAGCGCCCGAGAGTGCTGGCACCTCCTCGGAACGCACCGCCTTGTACAGGAGGTCCTCCGTAGCGCTATGCGACGCTTTTGAAACCTTACCAAGATCGGTGCCGAGCCCTGCTTGCGGTCCAACAGTGATCCAAGCGTAGCCCCCGGCGAAGTCCGCAGCCTGCGGCTGCCCATCCGGCCCAACAAGCCGCGCCGCCTGGAAACAGATACTCCGCAGCACCTGCAAACAACAAAGATCCTGTAGCACCCGGACCTTGCGCAAGGAGTCCTGCTGGGAGGCCACGATATTGGCGAGTTCCCAGGCAAACAACGCCGCTTCCTGGGACGAGGCGCGCGGCACCCAACCGAATTTCTGGTCGTTCTTGAGTTCCTCTATCGCGGGCTCTCGCGTGCCGGCATGCTCGATAACACTCCCAAGCTCCGCCAACGGCGCATCGATCTCACCTAGAAGTTCGTCGAGGCCATGCTCCACCCGCGCTGCCACCTCCGGCCAGTGAATGTACGGATAGCGTCCTTCCAACCACTGCTGGAGATCTGGCGGGGTCCCTCGTAGGGCATGCCACAGCTGCAGGAATAGCACCTCGCCGCCGCGCGCCATGAAATTATGAGAGCCGCTGGTGAAATACGGCCTCGCCTCCCCCCAAGTCTGGACTCCCTTTTTAAGGGCCGCACTGTGGCGCCAATCCACCTCACGTGAGAGAAGAAAGCGCGACGCGGGGATAAAACTATGGGTCGCCCACGTCCTTTGCCCAGCGACGCCTACGAAGCCCGAAAACAACTCTTGCAACACCGCGATGGCCTTATGCTTTTCGTCAGGGCGATCGGCCTCCACTGCACCTTCAAGATCTGATATTAGCTGTTTGAATCTCTGGACGTGCGCGGAGTGCCGCGTCTCGAGCTTCGATGACGCAAAAAAAGAAAACAATTTCACCGCCAAGCGACTTTCTGGACAGTAAGCTAGCTTCTGCCGCGGCACGCCCTCAAACGGCGGAAAGCCCGAGGCCCACTTTTCGCCCGGTAACTCCTTTTTTGAGCTGAAACAGAGTAGAAACTCGCTCAAGTACTCTAACGGAGTTTGATCGCGATAAAATCTGCGTCCGAAGGCCCGTACGGCTAGATTTGAGTCGGTCTTAGGTTCGAGACCTATGTCCGGAAAACGGCTGCAATCGCTCATTATTGATATACCAATTTCTGTCCGTTGCCCTCCACACTGAACGTGTGGGTCTCCACCTCACCAGCGGCATTTATTTGAAGCACTTTTATTGAATTCTGCCCCACCGATTTTTTAGCCAGCAACTGGCCACGAAACTCTTCTAGGCTCGCACGATGGATCGCATCGAGCTCATTGGTCAGCTCCCCACGGCTGCGGCTCTCAATGTAATCCAGAAGTGGCAACGTCAACTCCAACCGCGCCGAATCATGGCTAAGGATTGGCAGCGCACGCTCCCGATCAAACGCAAGATCGAACTCCTCTACAGGAACTGAATTTAAAATAATTTGTACAGATTGGAAAACCCGTTCATCTGGACGGCGCAGCGTAATGAACAGCCGCTCGCGCTTCCCCTCCGGCACCATGCAACCAATGTATTCTTCCATTAACACCCCGACCGTCATTTTGATGAACTTGCGTTTCACGAGACCTGCATCGACACCACCAACCTCGACCCATTGGGCTAACGTGCGCAACATCGGTGAATGTAGAAACTCATCGATCAGGACGCGTTCAAGCGCCTCGTAGCTGGCCCGGGGTTTGCCGAACATGTACGCTAACCGCCGCAGGCGCCGGCGCACCTCTCCTCCGGCCGCGTGACGCGCCTCTTGTTGACGACGCCTCACCTCGCCATCGACAGACAACGGCATCTCAAGAGCCTCGGCTAACTTGCCATCCTGCACGAGCTGGTCAAGGGTTGGAGCCGAGGCAGCCCCGAAGTGCAGATCGGCCATTTGCCGGAGGCAAAAAAGAGCATCTTCCGCTTGCGCAGTCCGCTCGCCAACGTAGCCGAAAAAGCTCTCGCTAAAAAAGGCCCGCGGTCCCTCTGCCGCGGCCTGCGTCACCACCTCTTGACAAGACCGCCCGCCGGTCAAGCTAAAGCTCATGTGCCCCGATAGTTGACGCATGGTCATGCGCCGCCCGTATGCGGTTAACCTCTCATACACATACCGCACACGCTTAAAGGTAACCGTTCTCGCCTCGCGCAACAGCTCAACGTTCTGCCTAATCGGGCAGCGAACCGACGCCCGACAATCACCACAAGCCTCCCAAGCGGGATGGTCTACCATCTTACCGAGTAATTCGACAGCAACGTTGACATTGTCTAGCATGCTCAAATTAGCGATATAGACCTTTTTTCCGTGGATCCCGGGAAAGCTGTTTTCTCTTCCAAGCGCGCCGTTTATCAGCGGTTGCGAAAGTCCACGTAGCACGTCTTGCTCAACCTGGTGTTTCGTTCTCTGCTGCGAAAAATATTCTGTAAACGTACTTAATAACGGCCCGGTATTGCTAACAATTACGGCACTTCCCTTGTCCTCCATTCCTTCCCGTAGCCGCGTAAGGCGATCACTGGCTGACAGCTCGCTCATGTCCTTTACGATTGCCAAAGGCCGCCCGTTGAGATCAACTTTCTCGACCTCCTTCGGGGAATGTGAAAGCTTCACGCCGGATCCCACTCCTAGCGCGCGCCTAAGAAGATCGATTGCTACCGTTGACTTCCCGTCGCCAGCGTGACCAGTAAGCATTATGACTACGTCCTGCTCGTCAGCGAGTACCGCCTCAATACTTTTGGTCAACTCCAGCTGAACATGCAGATCTTGGAAATACCTACTCGTGGCTTGTGACTCAGCGAGTGCATGCCGGTTATCGGCCGATACATTATGGGTAGTATTGAGATATTCAACGAAGGCTTGAGCCTCACTCCCGTGATCGGCGGGGAGGAGGCCGCCCGCCGCCTCGTCCGTCCACTCCGGCCCAGCGATACTCATTGCCGCCTCATAGGCGTTCTCAACAGGACCTTCCAAGGCAGTATTTAGGGCTTCTCGCATGAGCTGAGCATCAGCAAAACGCTGAACGCTCTCGCCCATGGCTTTGCGCATAACGCCCCCCAACCGGTGGGATGCCTCCGGTTGCAGAACTTCGGGAAAGAGCGGCGGCACCGACTCTGAATCTTCCGGCCGCATTCCCGTCGCCCACTCCACCAAGGTTACAGCAAGGGCGTAGAGGTCACCCTGAGGCGACGCCAAGTAACCTTCCTTAGTTACCAAGTCCTGCGCCACATAACCGGGCGTCCCCCTAATTAGGGTCAATCCCGGATTGCTCGCGACCCCTAAATCAATTAGCTTCGCAACACCCTTCTTCTCGTCAACAATAATGTTCCCAGGTGTCACGTCGTTGTGAATTATTATTTCGTTCGTGTAAAAACCCTCATCGCCCCCCGAACACCCGTTATGCAGAGATTCAAGAGCGATCAGCATCTGGCGAGCCACCTCGGCAAAAAGATCCACGCCAGGGCGTTCCTTCCGGGCAATTAGGGTGGCAAGACTCGTGCCCTCGGCATAATCTTGGACAATACACCAGTAGACTCCGGCCCAAAGAAGCAATGAGCCCCGAGAGCCTACGACGAATGGGCTTCTGACTTGATTTAAATAATCACGCTCAGCAAGGCAACGATCTCGTGGGACATCGGAAGCGAAGATCTTTATAGCTGCCGGAAACCCGTGACTTTCACCATAGAACACCCAACTCGTGCCGCCGCGTCCGAGCTCGCGAACTAACTCCCATGTCTCGTGCTCATCGCCAACCTGTGGATCCCGAGGGGTGGGATGCTCTTCTACAACCGCAGTGGTCGCCCTAGACTCCCCCAAGAATTTCGATAATTGATCGGCAACAAAACCCGCCGTTGGACGGTTTTGAGGGACTTGGCTAGACATAGTCTCTGAGAGCCCCTGCAACTCCGCCAGCGCATGACTAGAACCGTCGCTCGCTTTTAGAAGTTCGTTGAGCAAGCATCCGAGACTAAAGATATCTGATGATAGATCGGGTTTTCCGACAAGCGCTTCCGGTGCAAGATATTCTCGCTCCAGTTCATCTACATCTTCATCTTCATCGAATACTGTATGGTCCGAATCTGCGTCGAATGTAAGGTCAAAATCGGTTAACTCGACATGATCATCGCGACCGACTATTACGCTTCGAGGAGTAAGGTTACGATGGATGAGCCTCTCACCGGCGTGAATATGGGTAAGCGCCAACGCGATATCCCGAGCCACTTTTACGGCGAAGTGGAGGCTTAATCCGACCCCAGCCTTGAGAATCTGATCGAGCGTTTGAACGTCACTCCATGGGCAAACCTCGACTACCAAATTACGTTCATTGGGATGTCGGTGCGCTGGACGGATATTGGGGTGCTGCGGCAACTGCTCGAGGGTATCGAGGCTTCGGAACTGCCGGGCTTGCACTGCAGGGTCCTTGCTCGCTGGCCCGAATACGCGCAACCGATATAGCATTTCGCCGCGAGCAGGGCTAGCTTCGGCGAGATAGCTTACGTAACGCTTCGTGTGCTCAATATCTTTAATAATCTTGAAGCCAGAGATCTGGTCGGCGTAGTCCTCTCGCTTTGGCCCTCCAGAGAACCGAATATCTAGCTTCTTCTTGAGATTCAGGAACTCTTTCGGCGTCAATTGCCGACGCCCCGAGGCAGCATCACGCTTCACACGCTCGCGCAGATATTTCGCAAACTCGTCGACCCCATCGAAGGTCAGGTGATCCCCCAATACGCGACCAGTAGTATCGAGCCTTTTGATGGTGTCAAACGCTGAATTAGCACCGGTAACTATCGCGCTGCTTGCAGTAAGGACCACGATGGACTGCACAAATGGGACTCGTGTCGCTGGCAACGCTTTCTCGAGCAATGACTTAAAAACTTTGGCCTTGGGCAGGTTGACCTCATGAGGATCGCGCGTCGCCCGGCCCGCACGCCACCAGAGATTATCTGAAACGTGAACGTCTCCTTGCCAGTGCTTAAGCTCAACCACAGCGGCAAAGTTCTCAGCTATAACTAGAAGGTCGCACTCATGATAGACGTTTCGGCTTTGGTCCGAGATATAAACGCTGGGATACAGCTCAAGATCGCTCCGTTCCGGAACCTGCTCCTTAAGCTGTGAAAACGCCGCGCGCTCGTGCTCGAATTCAGAGTGCTCGTATGACTTCATCCTTGTCTTCCTGTGTTCACAGAATGAGCGAAAATTTCTAACCGAGGACGCGTGCTGGCCAGGAGCACAGCGCGGGAGGCCCAAACCACCCACAACTGCGCCTGACCACGGAGAATGTCACATACCCGGCCCTAAATGGACCATATCAGACTGGAAGCTTCAGTTGGCGAAAGGCCCGTTCGGAGTGGTCGGGCTCTTGCGGAACCGGCCCAGGAGCATCATGCGCGAAGGGGTTCCAGCAGGACGGAAGGAGTTAGTGCGCAGTGCATGTGGCCAGAACACGTTTGCACTATGGGTAATGGAATGCAGCGCAAGCGACCAGGGCAGTGGCATGAGAGGTTCCGCCTCGTCGGTAGGACACCCGAACATCATGGCCTGATCGCCAGCAGCCAGCGCCTTCTGATAAGCGTCCAAGGCACGCGCGATTTCTCGGCTCTGCCGCTTGAACCGGAGCTCTTCCCCGTAGGCATCGGCGTCCATGCCGACGTCGCTGGCGCGATACCCGCCGGCCATTGGTGGGCCAAGCCAGATCCGTTGTCGGATCGCTCAGACAACACCAAAACGGTCGCCGCCGCGGCGGCGGCGACCGCCGAAGATGCTGAGATTTTTACAGCGCGCCGCTCGAAAGCAACGCCGATAACCCCCGAAAGCCAGGCCAACTATTGACGGGGATTCGGGACGACCGACGCATTTCGGCGATCCGCCGGCGCTGAGCGCTGCTCTGGCGGAGAGACTTGACGAGTGAAACATGGAGACTGGAACCCGCGCCGAACCTGGGCGAGGTATCACAGCCCTGCGCATCGGCACGAAGGCAATCAGGTTAGCCCATTAAGTGTGCGAGAGACATCAACAAGAAACCCTTGAGGACACGAGGAAGGCCGACGATGGCCGTCAGATTGCTTCCCCTGGAGCCAGATCTGCTTTCGAAGCCCCCCCTTGCCCAGGGCTGGTAGGCTGGCGTGGCCTTCGGCCCGACTCTTAATGTCTCTCAAAATCTCGCTAGACAACTGTGAGGTGGCAAATGCTCACCCCGAAATGGTGAGGCGACCAATCAGTCTGAGAACAGCATAGCGACTCGCCAACCACGCTGCGGGGACGCCTCCTCGACACAATGGGGTTGCTCGATGCGGCGCCGCACAACGGTAGATGACGCTCAGTCAGCCCTAGACATCCACAGGCCTGCACTTATGCGATCCGCCATTCGGATCGTATCGACCAGCGGTAGGGGTGAAGCGAATCCGCGCCGCTGCGCGTCCTGGATAAGCACGTGGACCAGTGATGCGTGTGCGGTTACAGACAGGCTCGCAAGGTGTGGCAGATGAGCCGCCAAAGCGACCAGGGACAGGTGTTCGTGAGCTGTCTTCCGAAGCAACCACGAGGACTCGCTCGAGTGGCTGAGCGTCTTCCCGAAGTCGTGGAACAACGCAGCCAGCACCATGGCGTCTCGCAGATTGTCATCGATTGATGTCTGACAGCATGCCGGTGCACTCTGGATCGTCTGTTCGGTGATCTCGGCACACTCCAGCGAATGACGAAGCAACCCACCTGCAACGGAATGATGGTGCTTGTAACTCGCCTTAAGCTGGAAAAAACGTTTCAGCAGTACCAGGTCGTCCACCACGGCCTCCATCCAGTGCCGGAAGGGCGCTGTCGTCAGCCGCTCGATCAGCGTCCGGAGCCGGTCTGGATCGGATCCGTCGATGCACCAGGATGTGGGCATGACTTGGCTGGGCTGATACTCGCCCGATTCCAGCGCTCGGATGAAACAGATGCTGGACGGTCCATCCAGGGTCGCGGAAAACTGGACCTCAACGACCGTGCCGCTGCGCACGCCTGTTGCCGCCGCGGGATTCCGCACCACCCCCTCCCAACGCTGGCCAGCGTGGTGCAGGACGAGATGGCCAATGCCTGCCCTCTCGAAATAGTCCCGGACGCGATATACGCCAAAGGTTTGCGCGGCTTCGTCTACGTGCCCGGGCACCAAGTGCTCGACGGTGGGGACGGATGCCTTCATGTCTCACCCCCGAAGCGTTCGTCGATCAGGTTCTCGAATGCGGAACCGTCCTGCCGCGTCGCGTTCGGGATGAATCGCGAATACGTCTTGAACAGCATCTCCGTGGAGGTGTGGCCCAACTGACGAGCGATCCACTCGGGCGACTCGCCCGCCGCCAGCCACAGCGTCGCGGCGGTATGCCGCATCGTGTAGGGCCGTCGGTAGGGGATGTCGAGGTAACGCAACAGGGGGGCCCAAACCCGCTTGGTCAGGTTTCGATTGTCGATCGGCTGCCCCGCCGTGTTCGTGAAGACATAGTCGAGATGTCCGGTCGCCTTGCGCTGCGCGCGCAGCGCCTCGCGGACGCGGCGAGACATGGCCACCTCACGCTGGGACCCGTCGTTCTTTGTGTACTCGGTCCGGCCATCCAAGTACGTTTCGCGGACCAGGATCTGGTTACGGTCAAGGTCGACGTGCTTCCATTTGAGCCCGTGGGCTTCACCGGAGCGCAACCCGGTGAAGCAGCGCACGGTGAAGTAGTTCCTCAGGTCGGGGCGAACGTGCTTCAGGATCAGCCGCACTTCGTCGAGCGTGAACGGATCAACCTGCGTCTTGCGCTCCTTGAGGAGTTTCACGCCCACGAACGGTGACCTAAACTGGAAGCGGTCGGCGGCCTCATCGAACATCATCCGCTGGATTTTGAGTGTCCTGTTGATGGTGGAAGGCGAGAGCTCACGCTTGCGTACGGGGCTACCTTTGGCGAGATGGGCCCGGAATGCGTGAATGTCTTCCTTCCTGATGTCGCCGACCTCCCTACCCCTCCCGAAGAACGGAAAGACGTGCGTCTTGAAGGCCGTGGCGACACTTTCCCGGTAGGTCTGGCGCCAGGTCGGCGCCATCTCATCACTCCAGGTTCGATGGAACGACTCAAGCGAGGGTGTTCGCATTGGAGGCTTGGGGGCAAGCGAGGCACGAGGCATGGCCGCCGCCTGCTGTTGCAAGCCCGCGGGCGCCGGTGCTTTCGGACTGTCGGGAAAGAACGCCCCATAGTCGAATGTCCCGGCGGCGACTTCCGCCTCCAGTCGGCGCGCCACCTGCTCAAGCCGCTTCCGATTGGCCGGCGTGTTCGGGAGCGTGGTCTGTTCCCTGTAACGTTTCCCTGCATAGCGGAAGTCGAGGAAAAGATAACCAGTATCTTTCCGCGCCCGGACGCTAGCCATTGCAGATACCCCCGTTGGCCATGGGCACTGCAAACGCGCCAGACTTCATCATGTCCTCTTCAATCGTTTCCCAGATGAAGAGAATCTTCCGCCCCCCGAAAGGGCGGATGTAGTGACGGCCCTCAAGCAGGACGCTGTCCTTGAGTCGGTCGCGAATCGTGCGTACTTCGTACTTGATGCGACCGGAGAGTTCGGCAGTAGACAGGTAGGTGTAGCTCATATAGCCTCCAAAGCGACTTTCTGGGTGAAGTTTGTCCCCGCAGGGCGGATTTATGCCCTACTGAATGACACTTTAGAACCCAGAATGACGCCTGTCAAGGCAAAATGTCATTCAGAATAAAAAAAGGGCTCCCAAGATGATCCGGTGTCACCTGTCGACCCTTATGGGAAAGCGGAAAATGAAGATCATGGATGTCGCCCGCGCCACTGGGCTACATCGCAATACGGTTTCCCTCCTCTACAAGGAAGAGGCCGTTCGCATCGAGATCGACGCCATGGACAAACTTTGCGAGCTGTTCAACTGCTCGGTGGGCGAACTCTTCGAATACATCCCGGAAGGGGATGGCGAAATACAATGACCACGTCTCCGGCACCGAAGCGCGGACCAGGTCCTGATGGAAGGGGAGTCATCTCGGCGGTAACCACGTACGATGGCGCGGCGGCACGAAACGGTGGGAGACCTTCAGCGAGCATGCCCTGGGCACCGAATGGGCACGGCGTGGGCACGAGTTGGGCACGGTGCCCAAACGAGAAAGGGGCTGCCGAGGCAACCCCTTGAATTGGTGGTGGCTACGCCCTGATTCGAACAGGGGACCCCATCATTATGAGTGATGTGCTCTAACCAGCTGAGCTACGTAGCCACGCGGGCTGCGAATTCTCTGGAACCCGCCGCTCAAAGTCAAGTGAACGTAGCATGCGTCAGATCTGCAAGCGCTCGACGATACGCCCGTTTTTCAGGTGTTCTTCCAGGATCTCGTCGATATCGCGCTCGTCATGGTAGGTGTACCAGACGCCGTCGGGGTAAACGACCGCCACCGGGCCCTCATTGCAGCGGTCGAGACAGCCGGCGGTGTTCACTCGCACCTGACCCTTGCCGTGGATGCCCATGTCCTTCGCCTGATTCTTGGCGTAAGTGCGCATCTCGGTCGCCCCGTGATCCTCGCAGCAATTGCCGTCCTCCCGGCAATTGGTGCAGAAAAAGATATGGCGCTGGTAGTACCCCATCGGATTCTCCGGTGATCGATCCGGCTCATGATAACGCTGCCGCCCACGAAACGGTGGGCGACCACGCCCGTTGTCCACGCGATCAGCGGAAGCGGTAGACCAGGCTGACGTCCGTGATGGTGTCCGTGTTTTCCACACCAGGCTCGACGTCGGTGTTGTGCTTCACGGTGAAGCTGGTGCGCAGGGCCAACCGACTCGAGATGTCCGCGGTCAGGGCAAGAATGTTCTCGATCTCGGTATTGTCACTACCGGTCAGGATCAGCAGCTCATCGGTCAGCCGAGCGTTGTCACTGATATCCCAGCGAAAGTTTCCGGCCAGTCGACCCACCGGCTCGTTCTCGGTCTCCCCGGTGGTTCGGATGCGCACCTGGCGCATACCGGCACCGATCTCGCCGTCCAGCCGCACCCGCTCGCCGTCGATGAGCCGGCGACCGTAACCCGTCGTAGCCGAGGCCTGGTAGTCGTAGTTGCTGAAGCGATCTCTCTCGTAGCGTAGGGCCCCGAACAGGTAATCGTGTTCGCCCAGCTTGCGGTCCGCCTGATAGCCGGCGACGTAGCGTTGCCCGGTAGTCTCATCGTCTTCTTCGTGAAAGTACGCATCCAGACGAATGCGATTGCGCCAGTCGATGGCGGTGTGCTCGGCGCGGAAGCGCGCAGTGGCATTGGTCGACTCGGTATTGCCGGTTGTCTTCGAGGCCCCTAGTTCAATGGTCGATTGCCAGCCTTCAGCCTCCCAGGCCAGCCCTTGCGAGGCTGGTATGCTCAGCAGGATGAGCGAAACAAACGCGGGGCCAACAGGTCGGAACGAACGCACGAGCATGGGAAACCTCCCAGAAGAAAATAGAGGCGAAACCCTAGCAAAGCCGCTGGGGACATCGGACCAGCCCTTGAGATTCAGGGGACTTTCTGCGGCGGACCAGTGTGTGCACTGTGGACTGTGCCTGCCGCATTGCCCCACGTACGCCTGGCATCAGGTGGAGGGCGACTCGCCGCGCGGGCGACTAACCCTGATGCAAGGCCTGGCCCAGGGTCGACTGGAACCCGAATCCGAACGCCTGCGCAGCCACCTGGAAGGCTGTCTGGGTTGTCGATCCTGCGAGGCCGTGTGCCCGGCACGCGTGCCCTTCGGAGCCCTGATGGACCGCGCCCGCGAGATCCTGGACGAACACCCAGCCAGGCCTTCACGCGCCCGCCGCTGGCGCCAGACACTCCAGCACCAGGCCCTGCAACACCCAACCCTACGCCGTCTCGGGGGGCTGGCGGCCCGCAGCGGCGCGTACCTGCATATGGACCGGCTGCTCCCCGCAGGCGACTGGCGACGCAGTCTTGCCCACACCCGGGACTCTCTGACCAAAACGTCCCGGCTTCGCGCGACCGCGGACATCGAAACCGCCGACGCCCTGCTATTCACCGGCTGCATGGATCGCTTCTTCACTGGCCCCGATTTGGAGGCCGCGCTGGAGCTGTTGGCCGCTCTGGGCGTTCGTGTCGTCATCCCGAAGGCCCAGGTCTGCTGCGGCGCGCTCGACCAGCACGTCGGCCACGGTGTTGCTGCACAAACCCTGCGCGCGAAAAACATCGAAGCCTTCCCCGGCAACCTGCCCGTCATTGCGCTGGACAGCGGCTGCGAGGCCACGCTGCGCGAATACCCGGACGGAACCCTGGCGGCCCGCAGCATGAGCCTCACCCGGTTTCTAGCCGAGCAGCTGAAAGCACACAACGGCGCGTCGCCATGGGACGACGCACCCACGCGAGTGGCCCTTCATCTACCCTGCACCCAGCGCAACGTGACCCGGGAGGCCCAGGCGTTGACCGCGCTACTGGGCGCGCTTCCCGGGATTACGCTGACCTCAGTAAATGACACCCCGAACTGTTGCGGGGCGGGCGGCACTGCAATGCTGACCCAGCCAACTATGGCCGATGGCCTCGGGCACCAAACCCTGGAAGCGCTCACCGGGGATCACCCGGATGTGATCGTCAGCCCCAATGTCGGCTGCAGCGTACACCTGCGCGCACTGGCGGCCGACAGGGGCACCGCACCGCCGATCCTGTCGCCCGCGCGGTTTCTGGCCGGGCGCCTGAAAGCCCGCGCGGAGCACTGATCCCAGCACCCGCTTGCGGTACCCTTATGGAATCCGCCAAGACGCTTCCAACCGGTACGAAACCATGCGCCACCTCTCCCCGCTGGATCATCTGATCAACCAGGCCGATGCGTTCGTGAAGGTCGTCTCCGGGCAAGCCCGATCGACTGGCCGGCCATCACCTGACGGGGACAATATAGGGCCGCATCTGGACGATCACGAGCGCGGCCTGTCGACCCGGCTAATGCGCGTGAACCATGCCGGCGAGATCGCGGCCCAGGGCCTTTATCAGGGTCAGATGCTGACCGCGCGCAACCCCGAGATCCGCGAGCACCTGGACCAGGCCTCGCGTGAGGAAGGCGACCACCTGCACTGGTGTGCGCGGCGGGTGCACGACCTGGGAGGCCGCACCAGCCTGCTGGGGCCGTTCTGGTATATGGGCTCGTTCGGGATGGGCGCGCTGGCCGGCCTGACCGGCGACGCCTACAGCCTGGGCTTTATCGACGAGACCGAACGTCAGGTGGAACGCCATCTGGATCGCCACCTGGAACGCCTGCCGGCCCAGGACGAGGTCTCCACACGCATCCTGGCGCAGATGAAGCAGGACGAAGTGGAGCACGGTGCGCACGCCATGGCGCTAGGTGGCAAGGCGCCGCCCTGGCCGGTGCGCAATTTCCTGATGCCACTGACCTCCAGCGTGATGACACGCACGGCCTACTGGATCTGACCCAAGCGCGGAGCCAGTCAGTCCCCCGAGGGAAACACTGATCAGTGTTTCCCTAAGGCGGCAGGTATCTAGGGAGACGCTGATTGAATCGCACGTCCGCGTTGGCGCCCCCTGTTTCCCGAGACAAGGCGCGTCGTGCAGCGGGTAGTGGTTCTACCCGCCCGTTTTTGATGGATTGGGGCGCAACGCAGGATCGGGGAACAGGTGGCACCAACCCGACAAGTGATTGAAAGAGCGGGCTCGGCCGCCCGTTGTTGATCAAAAAACGGGCGCGCGCACGGCGTTGCGGCCCCTTTGTGCAGAATGACTGCACGGCAGTCACCGCGCCTTGTTCGTACGCAAAAGCCACTCGAGCGCGGACGTGCGATTCAATCAGCGTCTCCCTAGCCCGGTCGATTCATGTTCTTGCCGTAAAAGATCTCCATCATCTCGTGCTTGAGCAGTTTGGAGATGCGTTTGGCCTCCCTGGCCGAATAGTCGTCCTTGCCCAGGCCGAACAGATACGTGTCCATGTCGAAGTCCTTCAGCACCATCTTGGTGTGAAACAGGTACTCCTGGTACACGTTGACATCCACCATCTGGTACTTCTCCTGGGTGTCGCGCGACAGGAAGTCCTGGATGGAATTGATCTTGTGATCGATGAAGTGCTTCTTGCCGCGCACGTCGCGCGTAAAACCACGCACGCGATAATCCATGATCACGATGTCCGACTCGAAGCTGTGGATCAGGTAGTTCAAGGCGCGTAGCGGCGAAATCCGCCCGCAGGTGGACACATCAATGTCCGCACGGAAGGTTGCGATGCCACCCTCAGGGTGCGCCTCGGGATAGGTGTGCACCGTGATGTGGCTCTTGTCCAGGTGGCCGACCACGGTCTCCGGCAGAGGGCCCGGGCCCTCGGTGTAGCCGATCTTCTCGGTGGCCACCGGCTCCTCCGAGATCAGCATGGTCACCGACGCACCCTGCGGATCGTAGTCCTGGCGCGAGATGTCGAGGATATTGGCCCCGATCAGGTGCGCCACATCGGACAGGATCTGAGTCAGACGCTGGGCGTTGTACGCCTCGTCGATGTAGGCGATGTATTCGTCGCGATGCCGGTCACCCGAGGCATAGCAGATATCGTAAATATTGAAGCTCAGGCTCTTGGTCAGGTTGTTGAAACCGTGGAGCTTGATTTGCTTCTTGTGACGAGGCATGGCGTGTCCTCTTGCCCGGGCCGCAGCGAGCGGCGAATTGTAGACGCCTCGGCCTCCGAGTCCAAGAAAAGAACCTCAGCGCGGCGCCGGGCCCTCAATAATCTCGAAGTCGTGGGTCACCTTCGCCGAGGCGCCCAACATCAGCGAGGCCGAGCAATACTTCTCCGCGGACAGGCCCACCGCACGCCCGACCTGCTTTTCCGACAACTCGTGGCCGTACACCCGAAAGTGCACATGAATATCCGTGAACACCTTCGGCACGGTCTCCGCCCGCGTCCCCTCCACACTCACCTCGCAGTCCAGCACCTGCTGACGCGCCTTTTTCAGCATCGCAATCACATCGAAGCTGGTACAACCACCCATCCCCAGCAACAACATCTCCATCGGGCGCGCGCCCAGGTTACGCCCACCAGCGTCCGGCGCACCGTCCATTATCACCGCATGGCCGCTGTCGGTCTCACCGACAAACGCCACCTGGTCTAGCCATTTCACTTTCACCTGCATCGGTTTTTTCCTGTTGGATGGAAGGATCCGTGCCTATACTTCAAGGTGGACTCTACTCAGGGCGGACCTGCTGCACAAAATCAGAGGCCTGTTGCCGGATTTTGTGAACCGCTGCAGGCCGCCCTGGGTACTGAGCTCAAACGCTGCTTTACACTGAAGCACATTCTCAGGAAGCCCATTTCGGACGTGACCATGGAAGCCTTGAACAACCCGTTCGTCTACCGCCCCGCCCAGCCCTCACCCGCGCTGGAGCGTTTCCTTGGTTACTGCCATCGGCGTCAGTACCGCAAGCGCACCACGATTATTCACTCAGGCACCGTGCCCGACACGCTGTATTACGTGGTGAGCGGATCGGTGTCGGTACTGGGCGAAAATAACGGCCACGAGCTGGTCCTCGCCTACCTGAACAAGGGCGAATTCTTCGGCGAGCTGGGCATGTTCGAGGATGACCCGCGCAGCGCGACCGTCACCACCCGCGAAGACACCGAAACTGCGGAGATCCCGTACACCCAGTTCCGCGAAATCGCTCAGCGCGACCCCGAGATCCTGATGCTGCTGACCAGCCAGATCGCGACGCGCCTGCGCCAGACCTCGCGCAAGGTGATGGACCTCGCGTTCGTGGACGTCACCGGGCGGATCGCCCATACCCTACTGGACTTGGCACGCCAGCCCGACGCCATGACCCACCCGGATGGCATGCAGCTGCGCATCACCCGCCAGGAGATCGCGCGTATCGTCGGCTGCTCGCGGGAAATGGCCGGGCGGGTACTGAAAGACCTGGAAGAACGCGGTCTGATCACCGCTCACGGCAAGACCATCGTGGTGTTCGGCACCCGCTGACGCGGCATCGACCCCAGATCCCGAAGGTCCCGCACCCCGGGCCTTTCCTTTCGGCCCGGCCTGTCAGCGTCCTTGGGTACTAGACGCTACGATTCGCCGCGGAACAGCTGACCGAGGGCCACGCCCGGGTCCTCGGTGCGCATAAAGGCCTCACCGACCAGAAAGGCATTCACCCCGGCGGACTGCATGCGCGCGACATCGTCACGGGTGTGGATGCCGCTCTCGGTCACCAGCAAGGCCTCCTCCGGCACCTGATCCTTCAACTCCAACGTCGTCTCAAGACGTGTCTCGAAACTGTGCAGGTCGCGGTTGTTGATGCCGATCAGGTCGGCATTGATCCGTTTCGCCCGCTCCAGCTCCTCGGCATCGTGGACCTCCACCAGCGCATCCATACCGAGCTCATGGGCCAGGAAATACAGCTCGTGCAGCGCGGTGTCATCCAGGGCGGCCGCGATCAAAAGCACGCAATCCGCCCCCAGCACTCGCGCCTCGTAGACCTGGTACAGGTCGATCACGAAGTCCTTGCGCAGGATCGGCAACTGGCAGGCCACACGCGCATCCCGCAGATCGCCGTCACGCCCCTTGAAAAAATCCACATCGGTCAGCACCGAGAGGCAGGTCGCCCCGTGCTGCTCGTAGCTTCGAGCGAAGGCCTCGGGGTTGAAATTCGGGCTGATCTGCCCCTGGCTCGGGCTGGCCTTCTTGATCTCCGCGATCACCGCCGCGCGACCCGCGTCAACGTCGTTCTTCAGGGCCGCACGGAACCCGCGAGGCTCCGGTGCCGACCCCATCCAGCCACGCAGCTCGCGCAACGGCCAGTACGCCTCACGCTCTTTCAGTTCTTCACGCTTGCGTTCCAGAATCCGCTTCAGGATGTCGGGGACTGCGGTGCCTTCATTCATACGGCTTCCTTGTTTGCCAATCGTGCGCTGGTCGCCTGCAGGCGCTCCAGCCGTTCGCGCGCCGCGCCGGAATCGATCGCTCTGGCGGCGGCCTCGACGCCTGCCGCCAGCGTATCCGCCCCGCCACCGGCATAGATCGCCGCCCCGGCATTCAGCAGAACGATGTCGCGGGCGGCTCCCGTCTGCCCATCCAGTACGCCGCGCAGCATGCTGGCCGAGGCCTCCACGCTGTCGACCCGAACCGCATCCAGCGCCCGAGCCACCAGCCCGAAGTCTTCCGGGCGGATGGTGTACTCGTGGATTTCGCCATTCTTCAGCTCCGCCACCCGGGTCGGCGACGCAATGCTGATCTCGTCGAGGCCATCCTCGGCATGCACCACCAGCACATGCTCGCTACCGAGCCCCTTCAGGGCCTCAGCCAGTGGCCGCACCCAGGCATCGGAGAATACGCCCAGCACCTGGTTCGGGGCCCCGGCCGGATTGGTCAAAGGACCCAACACATTGAACAGGGTGCGCACGCCGAGTTCCTTGCGCGGCCCAATCGCATGCTTCATCGCGCCATGGTGAGCGGGAGCGAACAAGAAGCCCACACCGACCTCGTCGATGCAGGTCCCCACGGCAGCGGGCGACAGGGCCAGGGAGATCCCGAGAGACTCCAGCACATCGGCGCTGCCGGACTTCGACGACACCGAGCGATTCCCATGTTTGGCAACACGCACCCCTCCCGCAGCCGCGACCAGCGCCGAGGCCGTGGAGATATTGAACGTACCGGAGGCATCACCGCCGGTACCGCAGGTATCCACCAGTCCGTCACGCGAAACTTCGACCCGAGTCGCCAGCGAGCGCATCACGCCGGCGGCGGCGCGGATCTCGTCGATGGTCTCGCCCTTCATGCGCAGCGCGACCAGGAGTGCGCCGATCTGGGCGTCAGTGGCTTCACCGGTCATCACCGCCTGCATCACGGCGGTCATGGCCGCCTCGTCCAAGTCGTGGCGCTCAATCAGGGCCGCTATCGCTTGCTGCACGGTCACAGGGCTACTCCTGCCGGGGGTCGGGAGCGCTAGTGTAACGCCCGTTTCGGGCCGACACGACCGCTGGCGGCGGCAACCCACCACCCGACCAGCGCCAGGACCCAGATGCACAGGGCCGCGAGCACCAGATGCCCCATGGCATCGTCCAGCCAGTCCACCAGAAACAGCGCGAGCAAGGCGCTGAAGCCGAGCTGGATAAAAGACTGCATCGCGGCCGCCATCCCGCGGGCGGCGGGGTAGCAATCCAGCGCCATCAAGGTCAACGAGGGCATCGCCAGGGCCAGGGCAAAGCTATACAGGGCAAAAGGCAACGTGATCGCCACGATCGGGCCCTCGGCCAGCACGGCCAACCCGACCAGCACGAGCGACAGTCCCGACAGGCCAAGCCCGATGACCACCGCCCGTGGCGGGCTGACTACCCCGACGACGCGACCGGCCACAAAGCCTCCCACGACCAGACCGACGACGAGAGGCCCGAACAGCCACCAAAAGTCACGTTCACCACCGCCCAGGTGCACGTAGATGATGCTTGGAGACGCCGCAACGAACAGGAACATCGCCCCAAACAGGGCCGCGTGCACCCCCACCGGGATCAGAAACGCGGCGTTATCCAGCGTGCCGAGGTAGCGCTGGATCACCAGACGCGGGTGACTGGAGACACGCCCGACCGGTGGCAGGGTTTCCGGCAGCCAGGCACGCACGGCCAGCAAAAGAAAGACCCCGTAGAGCATCAGGAAGGCAAACACCGAGCGCCAGCCATAGGCCGCCTGCAGCCAGCCACCCAGGATCGGGGCCACCGCCGGACCGATCGCGAACATCATGGTGACGAGGGAAAACACCCGCCGGGCATCGGAAGGGTCGAAGCGATCACGGATGAGTGCCCGCCCGACGACGACACCGGCCGCCGCCGCCAGCCCCTGCCCCACGCGCAACGTCAGAACCTGCCAGTACTCCACGGCCACCACCAGCAGTGCCGAGGTCAGCACATAGGCGAGCAACGCCCACAGCACCACCGGGCGCCGGCCATAGGCATCCGACAGCGGACCCGCGACCAGTGTGGCGATCGCGAACGCCACCAGATAGGCCGACAACGTTGCCTGCATGGCCACACCATCCACGGCCAGGGCCTCGGCCATCGCCGGAAACGAGGGCAGATAGGTATCCAGGGAAAACGGCGCCAGCATGGACAGCGGCGCGACTAGCAGGGCGAAATGCAATCGCGTGCGGCGTTCGGCGGCGGAACCCTTCACGCCTCCCCTCCGCGCCTCAGAGCAGCACGCGGACCGCGTAGACGAAGTGCGTTGCGTAGCTGGGTCTGGAGCGCCCCTAGGGAAACACTGATCAATGTGCACGCTCGCGCTCGAGTCGCTTTTGCGTGCGAACAAGGCGCGGTGACTGCCGTGCAGTCATTCTGCACAAGGGAACCGCAACGCCGTTCCCACGCCCGTTTTTGATAACAACGGGCGGCCGAGCCCTTCGTTTACTAGATTGTGGGGTTGGTACCTCAGGTTCCCCGATCCGGCGTTGCGTCGCTTGCGGGTAGAACCACTACCCGCCGCACGACGCGCCTTGTCTCGGGAAACCTGGGGTACCAACGCGAGCGTGCACATTGATCTGTGTTTCCCTAGGTTCACACCGGCTGGGGCAGGCGACGCAGGAAGTTATCGAGGAGTTCGTGACCCTGGCGGGTCAGGATGGACTCTGGATGGAACTGCACGCCCTCCACCTCCAGCTCGCGATGGCGCAGACCCATGATCTCGTCCCGAGAACCATCCTCACGTTGAGTCCAGGCAGTCACCTCCAGGCAGTCGGGCAGCGAGGAGGACTCGACCACCAGCGAGTGGTAGCGCGTGGCCTCCAGCGGGTTCTCGAGCCCGGCAAACACCCCCACCCCGGTGTGATGCACCGGCGAGGTCTTGCCATGCATGATCTCGCGGGCACGCACCACGCGGCCACCAAACACCTGGCCGATCGCCTGATGCCCCAGGCAGACCCCCAGGATCGGGATCGCACCGGCAAAGCGCCGGATCACCTCCAGTGACACTCCCGCCTCGTTCGGTGTGCAAGGGCCGGGAGAGATCACGATGCCCGCGGGGTCGAGCTCCGCGATCTGGTCCGGGGTGATCTGGTCGTTGCGGTGCACCACCACGTCCGCGCCCAGCTCGCCCAGATATTGGACCAGATTGAAGGTGAACGAATCGTAGTTGTCGAGCATCAGGATCATGGCTGGCGCCCCTGGGGACAGAAACAAACGGAAAAACTATCGCGGACTCCGCGTCTGGACACCAGCATAACCCGGGCCCGGGCCGGTCGCGGCGTAACCGCGTTCACGCTGCCGAAACCGCGCGTCCTCATCGCGGCAGCAACAGCGCCGCCAGCAAGGTGCCGTCAGCCGCCTCTAGCCGGTGCCCACCTGGGCTCGGCAAGGTGTGCGCTCGTCCGCGCAGGGCCGGCAGGCGATTCATGTCCTGACTGGCGGCGTCTACCCACGGGTCCGCGAGCCGGACCACCGACACATAGCGGATCGGAGGGTGCTCTCGTGTGTTCAGCCACTCGAGATAGGCGGCATCCGGGGAGGCACGATCCGGCCCCCAAAGCCCATCGCGGCGATGCAAGCCTTGCAGGCCGGCAAATGGGGCGTAAAGCCCGAGCGCCGAATCGGCCAGGGCATCCGCCACCGAGCGTGCCAGCGCCGACCAGCCGGCACCCGCATGCGGCGCGGAAAAGGTCACCAGTGTGGAGACCGCCGGGTGCGGGCGCCGCACCAGCCAGTCGCGGGCCACCACGCCACCGGTGGAATGCCCGACCAGGATCAGCTCCCGGTCCGGATGTCGGCGCACCAGGCGTTCGACCATCTGTCCCAACGCGCGACTCTGCTCCGGCAGAGCGGCACTACTGGGCAAGTCAACGGTGTAGAACTGGCGCGGCGCCGGGTCCACAGCACGGTCGAACCAGGGCGCCTCGGGCACCACCCGAATCCGACCGCCATCGGCGTAGCCGGCGGCATTCAGGGCCGCGGTGAAGTCGGCATGCCGGAAACTATCGCCACGATCCCAGCCTCCCGGCACCAGCACCACAACCTGGGCCGCCACCAGCCCTGGCAATAGCCATAGCCCGAGCACCAGCAGCAAGAGACGCCAACGGCCCGCACAGCGGACGGGAAACCACGGAGTCATGCCTACGTTCTCCCGGGTACCCATAGGCTTGCCCGCGCCCTATTCGCGGTGGCGGCGAGGCCCGAGCCCGCCCAACGCGGTCTCGGCCGCCCGCACGACCGCACGGCCCTTGTTCAGGGTCTCCTGCCACTCGTTCTCCGGCACCGAGTCGTGGACCACGCCGGCCCCGGCCTGGATGTGCAGCTCGCCGTCGTGCAGCACGGCCGTGCGGATCGCGATCGCGGTATCCATGTTGCCGGACCAGGAGAGATACCCCACCGCACCGGAATACGGGCCGCGCTTGACCGGTTCCAGCTCGTCGATGATCTCCAGGGCCCGGATTTTCGGGGCGCCGGAGACCGTCCCGGCCGGGAAGGTCGCGCGCAGTACGTCCATCGGCGAATGACCCGGGGCTAGCCGGCCCTCCACGTTGGAGACGATGTGCATCACATGCGAGTAGCGCTCGATGCTCATGGTGTCGGTCACATCCACCGAGCCGATCTCGCAGACCCGGCCCACGTCGTTACGACCGAGATCGATCAGCATCAGGTGTTCCGCACGTTCTTTCGGATCGGCCAGCAATTCGGCCTCAAGCGCGCGATCCTCCTCCTCGGTGCGGCCACGCGGGCGGGTCCCGGCAATGGGCCGCACGGTCACGCGGTCATCCTCCAGGCGCACCAGGATCTCCGGTGAGGCCCCGACCACGTGATGGTCATCCAGATCCAGGAAGTACATGTACGGCGATGGATTCAACGCCCGCAGGGCACGGTAGAGGTTCAACGGCGGAGCGGAGAACGGCACACTCATGCGCTGGGCCAGCACCACCTGCATCACGTCCCCGTCCATGATGTATTCCTGCGCCCGCGCGACCGCCGCCTGGAAGCCCTCGGCCGACCAGCCAGCCACGTACTCTGGCACCGCGTGCGGATGCGGCGGGTCCTCCGGCGGCGCGAGCGTCTCGCCCAGGCGGGTCTCCAGGTCATCCAGACGCGCAGCGGCCACGGCCTGGCCATCGGCCTGCGTCGTATCCGCATGCACTACCAGATACAGCCGCCCGGAGAGGTTGTCGTACACCACCACCTCTTCCGAGACCATCAACAGGATATCGGGCAGACCCAGCGCGTCCGGCTTCTCCGGGCCCTCCAGGCGCGGTTCGATCAGACGTACGGTCTCGAAACCGAAGTAGCCGACCAGACCACCGGTAAACCGCGGTAACCCAGGCAGTTCGGCGGCCCTGAAGCGCGCCTGATAGGCCTCGATCCAGGCCAACGGATCGGTCTCGGTGGTCTGCTCCACCACCGTGCCGTCGGTCTCCACCGTGATCTCGTGGCCATGCACGCGCACCCGCGTGCGCGCCGGCAGACCAATGAAGGAGTACCGGCCCCAGCGCTCCCCGCCCTGCACGGATTCGAACAGGTAGGAGTACGGCCGGTTGGCCAGCTTGAGGAAGATGGACAGCGGGGTCTCGAGATCCGCCAGGACCTCACGCACCAGTGGGATGCGGTTATAGCCCTCGCGGGCCAATTGATCGAACTGTTCGGGGGTCATCACAACGGTTCCTGACAATGGGGATGGATGGCACGGCGGCTCATTCGCCGTCTCGCCATCGCCCCATTGTCCGGCCCGTTGCCATCATTCAGGCCGCCCGCGCAGGCAGCAGACTGGGCAGTTCATCCAGCCGGTCGAGGACCGCATCCGGGTTCTCTTCGCGAATGTCATTGCCGTGGTTATAACCGTAGGTCATGCAGACGATCTGAAAGCCGGCCGCCCGGGCCGCCTTCACGTCGCTCTTGGAATCCCCGACCATCAGCGCCTCGGAAGGGTCCACCCCGAACTTTTCGGCGGCATGCAGCAGCGGCGCCGGGTCCGGCTTTTTCTGCGGCAGGGCGTCACCGGCGACCACAATCTCGAAGTCGTCGAGGATGCCCTTCTCGCGCAGCAGCGGCACGGTGAAACGCTCGGCCTTATTGGTCACGCAACCCAGGCGGTAGCCTGCGGCCTTGAGCTGATCCAGCCCCTCGCGCACGCCTGGATAAAGCGGCGAACGCCCGGCCGTGTTCTCCTGATAGATGCGCATGAACACCGGTAGTGCGCGCTCGAACCACTCCGCGTCCGGTTCACCGTCGAGGTCGTTGATCAGGGCCCGCTTGACCAGCCGTTCCACGCCATTGCCGACCCAATTGCGCACGGCCGGCTCGCCGCGCTCGGGCAGGCCCAGCTCGCGCATCATCGCATCCACGCTGTAGGCCAGGTCCGGCACGCTGTCGATCAGCGTGCCGTCCAAATCGATCAGAATCATGCGGGGGCGATTCAGGGACATCCCGGTCTCCGGTGGCGGTCGAATCAGGCCTTGGCCAGCTCGTCGCGCATCTGCTGGATGATGCTGTCGTAGCGGTTCGGATCGGTGTCACTACCCGCACCAAAGATGGCGGACCCGGCGACGAAGGTATCGGCCCCGGCGGCCTTGATCTCGCGGATGTTGTCGGCCTTCACGCCGCCGTCGATCTCGAGGCGGATGTCACGCCCGGAGGCGTCGATCATCTTGCGCGCCGCGCGCAACTTGTCGAGGGTGTTCGGGATGAACTTCTGGCCACCGAAGCCCGGGTTCACCGACATCAGCAGGATCATGTCGACCTTGTCCATCACGTACTCGAGATAGGACAGCGGGGTCGCCGGATTGAATACCAGCCCGGCCTTGCAGCCATCGGCGTGGATCAGCTGCAGGGTACGGTCGATGTGGTCCGACGCCTCCGGGTGGAAGGTGATGTAGCTGGCACCGGCCTGGGCAAAGTCCGGGATGATGCGATCTACCGGCTTGACCATCAGATGCACGTCGATCGGCGCGGTCACGCCGTGCTTGCGCAGGGCATCGCAGACCAGCGGGCCGATGGTCAGATTGGGCACGTAGTGGTTATCCATCACGTCGAAGTGCACGGTGTCGGCACCGGCGGCCAGGACGTTGTCGACTTCTTCGCCCAGACGGGCAAAGTCGGCGGACAGGATGGACGGGGCGATGAAATCGGGTTGTGCCATGGAAAGCCTCGCAGAGATCACGGGTGAAGCAGGACCGACCACCGGTCATGCGCCAGGGAGACAGGGTTCAATGTCTCCCTATGAACCGCGGAACTTTACCGGATGCCGCCATGCCAGGCAAAAGCCCAGGGTTCGGAAAGCACCCCCCAACGCAAACGGGCCGGGGAAACCCCGGCCCGCTGGCAGCCTCCACTGGTCGTTCGCAGAGCGAACCGATCAGTTAAACTCGGACGCGATGTAATGAGACAGGTTAGCGATGTCCTCGTCGCTCAGACCCTGGGCCTGCGGACGCATCAGGGCCGTGTGATCGCCCACTTCCTCGCCGGCGCGATAACGCTCCATCTTATCGATCAGGTAATCCGCATCTTTGCCGGCCAGCGCCGGGAAGATCGCCTGCCCCTTGCCCTGGGCGCCGTGGCAGCTGGCACAGGTGTTCTGGTACTTCGTCTGACCGGCCTGAATATCGGCAGCCTGGGCCGCAGTGGACAGCATCAGGACACTCCCGGCAATGCCGGCCAGCACGAATAGCTTGGTTTTCATTGTTGTGGTCTCCTCGTTCACGATCCTGGACAGGGTCATCGCCCTGTCTTGAAGCGAACGATAGCAGGGCTTTCCTGAATGCCGTATTAACGCAGAATCAAGCAGGGGCATCCCTGCAGAGCGCGGCACCACGCCATTCGCGGCATCAGCGCCCATGGATGTAGCGCTCGTCCGACCAGGTCGCCAGCCACTCGGGGCGGACCATCACCAACCCGGTGATCACGATCCCGTTGACCACCGCCTCCGGCAGCACCAGCAGGGCCAGGTAGCGCAGGTAGTCGCGAACGATGTCAGCCCAGGCCAGATCGGTGAACAGCCCGTAAGTTGCGGCCGAGGCGAGTACCGTCGCAACGACGGACAGCGCCCCACCGAGGAAGCCAACGGCATAGAGATAAATAAACATGTGCGCCGGTAGGCGCGCCTCGGACAGGCGCAACAACCCCCAGGTGACCGCGACCGGCAGGATGCCCGCCAACAGAACAGTCAGCGGGAAGGCAGCCAATGGAATCACCCCGAACAGCCCCAGGATCGCGACCACCAGGAAGACCATTAGGATCGCCAACTGCCAGCCGAACATCAGGGTTACAGTGGTCATGCCGAGAAAGTGCAGGGCCAGCCCATCCAGGGTCTGGGCGCGCATACTCCAGATCAGCAGCAGGCACAGCGTGGCAATCACGAAGAGCTGTATGCGGCCGGGCACGAAAAAGCTCTCCCAGGGCATGCGCCGTAGCATCACGACCAGCCCCAAACCGAGCAGCAGGGCGGACAGCACCCGGAGCGCGACCGGCAGTTCGCCCGCCCCGTCGATCATGTTCAGTCGGGCTCGCGCACCGCGGCCGCAACGGTGTATTCGCGGCCCTGCTTGACCTTGTCGTAATTGCCGAACACGTCCTTGAACCCCTTCTCGATAAAACGCCGCAATCCGGTAATGGTTACGACATAGATGCGGCCACCCGGGTTCATCTGCTCGTGGGCGTCCAACAGATAGGTCTGCAGCATCTCCCGCCCGACTTTGGCCGGCAGATTGGAGGTCACCAGGTCAAAGCGCCGGTCACGAATCTGCGAGAAACCGTTGCTGGTCACGCAATCGACATTGTGGATGCTGTTCAGCTCGGCATTGCGACGGCTGTATTCCACCGCCAGGAAATTCGTATCCACCAGGGTGCAGTGGCCCTGAGGAGCCTTGCGCGCCAACGTCAGGCCGATCGGCCCGTAGCCACAGCCAAGGTCGAGACAGGCATCCGCCGGGTTCACCTGGATGCGCTCCAACAACATCCGTGTGCCATCGTCGATCCGCCGGGGCGAGAAGAGTCCCCAGGTGGTGCGAAAACGCAGGCGTTCCCCGGCCAGGGTGTCCTCGAACTCCAGATCGCGCTTCAGCTCCGTCTGCCGGGCGCGCCGCGCCTGGGCGTTGGGGAAGGCCTCGGTCATGCATCACCCCGCGCCGCCGGGCCGCCCGCGGCATCGGACAGTCCCTGCCACAGGCTCTCGGCGGTGGAGGCCGCGGCGATGGCATCGTCCTCGCCCGGCAGGCCCAGCACATTCACATGCCCCATCTTGCGGCCGGGCCGCGCCTTGGTCTTGCCATACAGATGCAGCCGGGCACGCCCAGCCTCCAGCACCCCCTGCCAGTCGGGCGCGGTCGACGCCGGCCACAGATCGCCCAGGAGGTTCACCATCGCCACCGGGGTGGTCAGCATCGCCGGGGCCAGCCCCAGCCCGCAGATTGCGCGGACCTGCTGGTGGAACTGGCTGACGGTGCAGGCATCCAGGCTGTAGTGTCCGGAATTATGCGGCCGAGGGGCAATCTCATTGACCAGCAGCTCGCCGTTGACCGTCAGGAAGAACTCCACCGCCAGAACCCCTTGGTACTCCAGGCATTCCGCAATCCGCTGGGCAATGGCCGTAGCACGCTCGCGCGTGGGCTCGTCCAGACGGGCGGGCACCCGGGTCAGATGGAGGATGCCGTCACGATGGCTGTTCTCCGCTACCGGAAAGGCCTCGACATGACCGTCCGGGGAACGAGCCACCAGGACCGAGACCTCGCGCTCCAGGTCGACCTGCTGCTCCAGCACACAATCCACTCCGCCCAACTCGGCATGGGCCTGTACCAGCTCATCGGCATGCGCGAGGCGCACCTGGCCCTTCCCGTCATAACCGAGCCGCGCGGTCTTCAAGACCGCCGGGAACGCCGGACCCTCGTCGGCCGGGTGCCCAGTCGAGGCACCCTTCTCCCACAGGGCCTGCCACGGGGCCAGGGGCACGCCGATCTCGCCGAGAAAGGCCTTCTCCTCCAGGCGATCCTGGGCAATGGTCAGGGCGCGCGGGCCCGGACGCAGGCAGGCATGGGCATCCAGCCACTCGATGGCGGCGCGTGGGATATTCTCGAATTCGGTGGTAATCACCGCGCATTGCCCGGCCAGGGCCTCTAGCGCCGCGGGGTCGTCGAAGGGCTGACACAGATGCCGCGTCGCCAGACGACCGGCCGGGCTGGCCGGATCGGGGTCCAGGACCCATACGGCATACCCCATCTCCAGCGCCGCCTGCACGAAATAGCGGCCGAGCTGCCCGCCACCGAGCAGCCCGAGGGTCGCGGGGGGCTGGATCATGACGGGTCCGGCGGCAGGGTCTGCCCCAGCACGGCCTGGCTCTGGGACTGGCGAAAGGCATCCAGACGCGCGCGCAGGCCGGTATCGTGGTTGGCCAGCATCGCCGCCGCGAACAGCGCAGCATTGGCCGCTCCGGCCTCGCCGATCGCAAAGGTCGCCACCGGAATGCCGCGCGGCATCTGCACGATGGAAAGCAAAGAGTCCTGCCCTTTAAGGTGACGCGAAGCGACGGGCACGCCGAGCACCGGAACCGGGGTCTTGGAGGCCAGCATTCCTGGCAGGTGCGCGGCCCCGCCGGCCCCGGCGATGATCGCCTGCAGGCCACGCCCGCGCGCCTGCTCGGCATACTCGAACAGGAGATCTGGCGTGCGATGGGCCGAAACCACCCGGGCCTCGAACGGGACCCCGAGTTCCTCCAGCACATCCACCGCGCGCTCCATGGTCGCCCAGTCAGAAGTGCTCCCCATCACCACGCCCACCCAGGGCGCCGCCGAATTGCCTGCCATCTCAGTCATGGCCCGAACGATAGCGACCCCGGCCCCACCCGACAAGCCATACCACCAACCGCAACCAGCGAGTAGGCAGAAAGTTCATTCACAGGAAGACGGGAAGCTGGGAAGGATTTGATGGTCAAAGCGGGCTGGGTCGTGACAGCCTGATGGGTCCAGCCCAGTGTTCCAATCGGATTTCTTCCGATCTTCAAATCTTCCTGTGAACGCTTTCGAGCGCCCGGTGTGCAGCAACGCGTGGTGTGCAGGGGCCGCGGCCGGTAGAATCGCGGCATGACTGACACCCTGCTCGAAAGCCATATTCCCGACCTCGAACTCGTCCATCGCGGGAAGGTGCGCGATTTGTACGCGGTGGATGCCGATCACTGGCTGATGGTCACCACCGACCGCCTGTCGGCCTTCGACGTGATCCTGCCCACACCGGTGCCGGACAAGGGCCGGGTGCTGACCGAGATTACCCAGTTCTGGATGCACAAGGTGGAACGCGAGCTGGACATCCCCAATCAGCTCACCGACATCCCGCTGGAACAGGTCATACCCGACCCGGCCATTCGTGCCCCTCTGGAAGGCCGCAGCCTCGTCATCCGCCGCCTGGAGGCCCTGCCGGTGGAGGCCGTGGTGCGCGGCTACCTGATCGGCTCCGGCTGGAAGGACTACCAGTCCAGCGGCGCGGTCTGCGGCATCCCGCTGCCGCTGGGGCTGGGGCTCGCCTCGAAGCTGCCGGAGGCGATCTTCACTCCCAGCACCAAGGCCGAGGTCGGCGACCACGACGCCAACATCGACTTCGACGCGGTGATCGCAACCATCGGCGAGATACGCGCCCGGCAGGTCCGCGATGCCGCCCTGGCGATCTACGCGATGGCTCGCGACTACGCGGCCGAACGCGGCATCATCATCGCCGACACCAAGTTCGAGTTTGGCGTCGACGCCGCAGGGGCCTTGCACCTGATCGACGAGGTACTGACCCCGGATTCCTCGCGCTTCTGGCCCGCCGACCGCTATGCGCCCGGTACCAGTCCCGAATCCTTCGACAAACAGTACGTTCGAGACTATCTGGAGACGCTGGACTGGGACAAGCAGGCGCCCGGCCCCGAGCTGCCCGCGGAGGTGGTGGAACAGACCGCGGCGCGCTACCGCGAGGCCCTGGAGCGCCTGACCGGCGACGCATGACTCGGGAAGACATGGCCGCCCCACCGCAGGGCCTGTTCGTCACCGGCACGGACACTGGGGTCGGCAAGACCTTCGTCAGCTGTGCCCTGCTACAGCTTTGGCACGAGCGAGGCCTGAAACCGCAGCCAAGAAAGCCCGTGGAGTCCGGCTGCCCAGCGGGCGCCAACGGCCTGACCCCCGAAGACGGGCTGAATCTGACCCGCGCCGCAGGGCTTCCGGATGCCGACATCGAACAGGTCACGCCCTGGCGCTTCCCCGACGCCATCGCGCCAGACCAGGCCGCAGCGAACCAGGGGGTGCGTCTGACCGTCGCACAGCTCGTCACCGCCTGCGGGACTGACGCGGAAGGCCCCCGGCTGGTCGAGGGCGCGGGAGGCTTCTACTCGCCACTGTGCGCGGACGGGTTGAACGCGGATCTCGCCAGCGCGCTGGGGTTGCCCGTGTTGCTGGTCGCGGAGGACCGGTTGGGGGCACTCAACACCTGCCTGCTCACCCTGGAGGCCCTGGAGCGGCGCGGGCTGGTGCTGGCCGGCATCGTGCTCAACCGCCGCCGGGCGGATGCCGATCCGCGCCTCGACAACCGAGCCGCCCTGCGCGCGCGCACGCACGCCGCGATCGTCGAGTCACCGGAAGGCATCACGCGGGCGGCGCTGGTTCAGAAGCTCTCCACCTCGAAGTTGTCCGGTCGAATCGGCTCCACCGGGGCCTGCTCGCGGCCCTGATCGCGGGCCTCTTCGGATTCCGCCCCGGAATCGGTACGGAAGGCGGCCAGGGTCTCGCGCAGCGCACGGGTACCCTCGCGGTCGACACGGCGCGACTCGATGATATGCACCGGACGCTGGGATTCGCCGTAATAGGCCTCGTTGAAGTCGTCGCGCACGGTCATCCGCGAACCGGAGAAGCTCATTCCCAGATAAGCACCACGGGAACGCGAGTAGGACAGGAAATCGGCGGTCGGGGTGGCGCTACGGCCCGCGCCTACCGGACCCGCAGCCACCGAGGCATCCCCACCCAGACGAATGGCGGACCCGAACATGGAGTCCACCGCATCCTGGGTGCGCGCCACCATCACCACCTCGGCCGCATCGCCCCCGAACTGCATGCCGAAGCTGACTGAACCCAGCGAATAGAACGCGACCGGTGAATAATCACCGCGCTCGTCATCCCAGGCGAGAAAGACCCCGATCCCACCGGAGCCCCCCACGAGGAATGCACCCCGCGCCACCCGCGGGAAGATCACCACGCCCCGGGCATCGCGTAGCTCCTCCTGGAGCGATTCGTATTCGGGATGGGTCGCCATGTTCTCCACCGTCGCCTGGGCGCGATCGATGATGTCCTGCGGGTCGATCTCGCGGCTGAACGGGTTGGCATGAGCGGTACTGGCCACGGCCGCCAGCATCACGGCGGTCAGGCAATAACGGATCAGTCGATGCATCACGAAGGCCTCCATCAAGGCTTGCTAATGCGTTCATCATGGCACAAAAAAAGGGGGCCGAAGCCCCCTTTCATGTGCTGCATTCCGCAAGATCAGTTGACCTTGGGATCCAGCTCGCCAGACAGGTAACGCTTGACCATGTCGTCCAGGGAGATCGGCTTGATCTTGGACGCCATGCCGGCGCAACCGAAGGCCTCGTAACGGGCCTGGCAGATGTCCTTCATGGCCGCGGTGGAGGCCTTCAGGAATTTGCGCGGGTCGAATTCCTTCGGGTTCTCCGCCAGGAACTTGCGCACCGCACCGGTGGAGGCCATACGCAGGTCGGTGTCGATGTTGACCTTGCGCACGCCGTGCTTGATGCCTTCCTGGATCTCTTCAACCGGCACGCCATAGGTCTCGCCCATGTCGCCACCGTACTTGTTGATGATTTCCAGCCACTCCTGCGGAACGGAGGAGGAGCCGTGCATGACCAGATGGGTATCCGGGATGCGGTTGTGGATCTCCTTGATGCGCTGGATGGCCAGGATGTCACCGGTCGGCGGACGGGTGAACTTGTAGGCGCCGTGAGAGGTACCAATGGCGATCGCCAGGGCGTCGCACTTGGTGTTCTTCACGAAGTCGGCGGCCTCGTCCGGGTCGGTCAGCAGCTGGTCGTGGGACAGCTTGCCTTCGGCGCCGGAGCCGTCTTCCTCGCCGGCCATGCCGGTTTCCAGCGAACCCAGGCAGCCCAGCTCGCCTTCCACGGACACACCGCAGGCGTGGGCGATCTCGGAGACCTTGGCGGTCACGTCACGATTGTAGTCGTAGGTGGCCGGGGTCTTCATGTCGGGCATCAGGGAGCCGTCCATCATCACCGAGCTGAAGCCGGACTGGATGGAGCGCAGGCAGACCGCCGGCTCGGAGCCGTGGTCCTGGTGCAGCACGACCGGGATGTCCGGGTACTGCTCAATGGCGGCGATGATGTTGTGGCGCAGGAAGGGCTCGCCGGCGTACTTGCGGGCACCGGCGGAGGCCTGAATGATCACCGGGGAGTCGACCGCAGCGGCCGCTTCCATGATCGAGTGGACCTGCTCCATGTTGTTGGCGTTGTAAGCCGGCATGCCATAGCCATGCTCGGCGGCATGGTCCAGAAGCTGGCGAAGTGAGATCAGTGCCATGGATTCCTCCTTACAGGATTCGGACTGAGGTAGTAGAAAAGTCGATTCTCGGTTACACGACCGCCGGTGGTGCGCGGGTCAGGCCAGTTCGCCGACGCGCACGATCTTCATGGCGTTGGTCCCGCCATGTTCGCCCTGCAGGTCGCCCTTGGTAATGATAACCAGCCCGCCATCCTGCACGACGCCCTCGGCCTTGAGCAAGTTCACCGCCTCACGGTTCACGCTTTCATGGCTCTCGGGGATCGGGTCCAGGGTCACCGGATAGACGCCTCGGTAGAGCGTCATGCGGCGACTGGTCGACTCGTGCTGGGTGAGCGCGTAGATCGGGATACCGGAGCTGATACGCGACATCCACAATGCCGTGGAGCCGGATTCGGTCAGCGCGGCAATCGCGGCCACGTCCAGATGGTTGGCGGTATACATGGTGGCCATCGCGATGGCCTCGTCCACGCGACCGAAGGTCGAATCCATGCGGTGGTCGGACTGCCGCGCGGCGCGCTGCCGCTCCGCGGCCTCGCAGATCCGGTCCATGCTGGTCACGACGCGTGCCGGGTAGCGACCGGTCGCGGTCTCACCGGAGAGCATCACCGCGTCGGTTCCGTCCAGGACCGCGTTCGCGACATCGAAGACCTCGGCTCGGGTCGGGATCGGGTTCTGGATCATGGTCTCCATCATCTGGGTCGCGGTAATGACCAGACGATTGAGGGTGCGTGCACGGGTAATGAGGGTCTTCTGCACGCCCGGAAGCTCGGCGTCACCAATCTCCACGCCGAGATCGCCGCGGGCAATCATGATCACCTCGGAGGCGGCGATGATCTCGTCGATCACCTCGAGGGCCTCGGAACGCTCGATCTTGGCGCAGATGCCGGCTTCCCAGCCAGCATCCTTCAGCAGGCTGCGCGCAAGGTGCAGATCCTGGGCAGACCGTGGGAAGGATACGGCCAGATAGTCCACCTCCAACTCGGCCGCGAGACGGATATCGTCGCGGTCCTTGTCGGTGATCGCGGGGGCCGAGAGGCCGCCGCCCTGGCGGTTGATGCCCTTGTTATTGGACAGCTCGCCGCCGACTTCCACCGTGGTCTCGATCCGACCACCGTTGACCGCCGTAACCTTGAGCACGATGCGGCCGTCATCCAGCAGCAGGATGTCCTCCGGTTGCACGTCGGCCGGCAGCTCCTTGTAGGTCAGGCCGACCTGGGTCTCGTCTCCGGCGTTGCGGTCGAGATCGGCGTCCAGCGCAAAAGGCGCACCTTCTTCCAAGTATACCTTGCCCTGCTGGAAGCGGTCGATCCGGATCTTCGGCCCCTGCAGGTCGCCGAGCACGCCAACACAGCGGCCGGCGCGCTCGGACGCCGCACGCAGGCGCGCCAGGCGCTGGCGATGGTCATCCGGGTCACCATGTGAAAAGTTCAGCCGGACCACATCCACGCCCGCGCGGATGATGGCCTCCATGGCCTCGTCGGTATCCGTGGCCGGCCCGAGGGTGGCCACGATCTTGGTGCGTCTCATCCGCGTCGATCTCCGTCAGCGGTGGACGCGCCCGGGCCTCAGCCCTTGGCGCGCTCTTCCAGGATGGCGACGGCCGGCAGGGTCTTGCCTTCCAGGAACTCCAGGAAGGCACCGCCACCGGTGGAGATGTAGCTGATGCGATCGGCCAGGTTGTACTTGTCGATGGCGGCCAGGGTGTCACCACCACCAGCAATGGAGAAGGCGTTGCTCTCGGCGATCGCCTCACCAAGTGCCTTGGTGCCGCCGGCGAACTGGTCGAACTCGAACACGCCCACAGGGCCATTCCAGACGATGGTGCCGGCGTTGCGCAGGGCCTCGGCGTAGGTCGCCGCGGTCTCGGGGCCGACATCGAAGATCATGTCGTCGTCGGCAACGGCGTTCACGGCCTTGGTCTCGGCCGGGGTGGACTCGGAGAACTCCTTGCCTACGGTCACGTCGGTCGGGACCGGGATCTCGCCGCCCTTGGAACGGGCGGCCTCCATCAGGCGCTTGGATTCGTCGACCAGGTCCGCCTCATACAGGGACTTGCCCACTCCGTGGCCCTGGGCCGCGATGAAGGTATTGGCGATGCCACCACCCACGATCAGCTGATCGACGACGTTGGACAGCGACTCCAGCACGGTCAGCTTGGTCGAGACCTTGGAACCACCGACGATCGCCACCAGCGGGCGCTTCGGGGTCTCCAGCGCCTGACCAAGGGCCTCTAGCTCCTTGGCCAGCAGCGGACCGGCGCAGGCCTGCGGGGCGAATTTCGCCACACCGTGGGTCGAGGCCTGGGCGCGGTGGGCGGTACCGAAGGCGTCCATCACGAACACGTCGCACAGCGCGGCGTACTTCTTCGCCAGCGCCTCGTCGTCCTTTTTCTCGCCCGCGTTGAAGCGCACGTTCTCGAGCAGGATGACTTCACCCGGCTTCGCGTCCACTCCGTCGAGGTAATCCCGCACCAGGCGCACTTCGCGCCCGAGCAGACTGCCCATGTGCTCGGCAACCGGGGCCAGGGAGTCTTCTTCGGAGAATTCGCCCTCGGTCGGCCGGCCCAGGTGAGACATCAGCATCACGCTGGCGCCGCCTTCCAGGGCCTTCTGCACAGTCTCGAGGCTCGCGCGGATACGCGCGTCGGAGGTGACCTTGCCGCCCTTCACCGGGACGTTGAGATCCTGGCGCACCAACACACGGCGGCCCTGCAGGTCGAGATCGGTCATCTTGATGACAGACATGGGAGTACCTCTCGAAATACGGTTGAAAAGAAAGAAAAGGAAAAAGGCTTCGGGCTAGCCCCCGAAGGGACTGGCCCCAGGCCTCTGGACCCGGGAAGAGAAACGGCCGGACCCCGGCGGGGGCCCGGCCATCCGCCATTACTTGGCGACGTGCTCCACCATGCGCAGCATGTTGCAGGTGTAGCCGTACTCGTTGTCGTACCAGGCGACGACCTTCACGAAGGTCGGGTCCAGCTGGATGCCAGCGCCGGCGTCGAACACGGACGGGGCGGTGTAGCCACGGAAGTCCGTGGAGACCACCAGCTCGTCGGTGTAACCCAGCACGCCCTTGAGCTCGCCTTCGGAGGCCTTCTTCATGGCCGCGCAGACGTCGTCGTACTTGGCGTCGCCGTTCAGCTCTACGGTCAGGTCGACCACGGAGACGTCGGAGGTCGGCACCCGGAAGGCCATGCCGGTCAGCTTGCCGTTCAGTTCCGGCAGCACCTTGCCCACAGCCTTGGCCGCACCGGTGGAGGACGGGATGATGTTCTCCAGGATGCCGCGGCCGCCGCGCCAGTCCTTCATGGACGGGCCGTCAACCGTCTTCTGGGTCGCGGTGGCGGCGTGCACGGTGGTCATCAGGCCACGCTTGATGCCCCAGGTGTCGTTCAGCACCTTGGCCACCGGGGCCAGGGCGTTGGTGGTGCAGGAGGCGGCGGAGACCATGTTCTGGCCCGCGTAGTCGCCGTGGTTCACGCCATACACGAACATCGGGGTGTCGTCCTTGGACGGCGCGGACATCACGACCTTCTTGGCGCCAGCGTCCAGGTGCTTCTGGGCGGTCTCGGCGGTCAGGAACAGGCCGGTGGACTCGATCACGATGTCGGCGTTGATGTCGCCCCACTTCAGCGCGGCCGGGTCCTTCTCGGCGGTCAGGCGGATACGGTTGCCGTTCACCACCAGGTGATCGCCGTCGACGCTGATGTCGCCTTCGAAGCGGCCATGCACGGAGTCGTAACGCAGCATGTAGGCCAGGTATTCCGGATCCAGCAGGTCGTTGATGCCGACCACCTGGAGGTTCGGGAAGTCCTTGGCGATGGCGCGGAAGGCCATGCGACCGATGCGACCGAAGCCGTTGATACCAACCTTGATAGACATGGAAGTCTCCTCTCTATTGCTTATGCAGAATCAATTCGGGCTCAGCCCTTCATCACGTCACGCGCAACCTGGGCGACATTCCCCGGCTTGAAGCCGAAGTAGTCGAACAGGGCGCCACCCGGGGCGGACTCGCCGAAGCGATCCAGGCCAAACACCGCGCCGTCGAGGCCGGTGAACTTGTGCCAGGTGGCGGTTGCGCCGGCCTCGATGGCGACACGGGCGCGCACGGCGTTCGGCAGTACGGCCTCGCGGTAGGCCGGGTCTTGCTGCTCGAACAGCTCGACACAGGGCATGGACACCACGCGCACCTTCTTGCCTTCGCCGGCCAGCTCGTCGGCGGCCTGCACGGCCAGTTCGATCTCGGAACCGGTCGCGATGAAGATCAGGTCCGGGGTGCCGTCGCAGTCCTTCAGCACATAGCCGCCACGGGCGATGTTGGCAAGCTGCTCTCCATCGCGCTCCATATGCGGCAGACCCTGACGCGACAGGATGAAGGCCGACGGGCCGTCGGTCCGCTCGATACCGGCCTTCCAGGCAACCGCGGTCTCCACCGCATCGCAGGGACGCCAGACGTTCAGGTTCGGGATCAGACGCAGGCTCGGGGTCTGCTCGATCGGCTGGTGGGTCGGACCGTCTTCGCCCAGACCGATGGAGTCATGGGTCAACACGTACATGATCCGCTGCTTCATCAGCGCGGACATGCGGATGCCGTTACGGGCGTAGTCGGAGAAGATCAGGAAGGTGCCGCCGTAGGGGATGAACCCGCCGTGCAGGGCAATGCCGTTCATGATCGCGGCCATGCCGAATTCACGCACGCCGTAGTACACGTAGTTGCCCGCGGCGTCGTCCTTGCTGACGCCCTTGGAGCCGGAATACATGGTCAGGTTGGAACCGGCCAGGTCGGCGGAGCCGCCCAGCAGTTCCGGGACGGCCGGGGCCATGCCAGCGATCGCGTTCTGCGAGGCCTTGCGCGAAGCGACCTGCTCGGCCTTCTCGACGGTCTGCTTGATGTAGGCGTTGGCCTTCTCGCTCCAGTCGGCAGGCAGATCGCCCGCAATGCGGCGCTCGAACTCGGCGGCCAGTTCCGGATGCGCAGCCTTGTACGCGGCAAAACGCTCCTTCCACTCGGCCTCGGCCTTGGCGCCCTTGTCCTTGGCGCTCCAGCCGTCGTAGATGTCGCCGGGAATCTCGAACGGGGCGTGCTCCCAACCCAGTTCCTTGCGGGTCAGCGCGATCTCGTCATCGCCCAGGGCGGCACCGTGGCACTCTTCCTTGCCAGACTTGTTCGGCGAACCAAAGCCGATCACGGTGCGGCAGCAGATCAGGCTCGGCTTGTCACTGTGCTTGCGCGCCTCTTCGATGGCGGCCTTCACCGCATCCGCGTCGTGTCCGTCCACGCCGCGCACGACGTGCCAGCCATACGCCTCGAAACGGCCCGGGGTGTCGTCGGTAAACCAGCCTTCAACCTCGCCATCGATGGAGATGCCGTTGTCATCCCAGAAGGCGACCAGCTTGCCCAGGCCCAGGGTGCCGGCCAGGGCGCAGGTCTCGTGGGAGATCCCTTCCATCATGCAGCCGTCGCCGAGGAAGGCGTAGGTATTGTGGTCAACGATGTCGTGACCCGGCTGATTGAAGTGGGCCGCCATCATCTTCTCGGCCAGGGCCATGCCGATCGCGTTGGAGATGCCCTGGCCCAGCGGACCCGTGGTGGTCTCGACGCCGGCGGTGTAGCCATACTCGGGGTGACCCGGGGTCTGCGAGTGCAGCTGGCGGAACTGCTTGATCTCGTCCATCGGCAGGTCGTAGCCGGTCAGGTGCAGCAGCGAGTAGACCAGCATGGAACCGTGGCCGTTGGACATCACGAAGCGGTCGCGATCCGGCCAGCTCGGATTCGCCGGGTTGTGCTGCATATAGTCGTTCCACAGCACCTCGGCGATGTCCGCCATCCCCATCGGCGCACCCGGGTGACCGGAATTGGCCTTCTGGACCGCGTCCATCGACAAGGCGCGGACGGCGTTGGCAAGCTCTCTACGGGTCGGCATGCTGATCTCCTGCTCTAAAGTAGTGTTGGATTCGGCTGATGGCGGGCAGCGGCGCAGGGCGCCAGCGCGGCAGACCCGGACGAGTCGGCCGAACGAGGTAGTACCAGTACCTGCCGGCGCTCCAGGGGCGCGGCGTGCCCCGAGCAGCCTGCGGAAGCGCTCTCGTCTCCTGCCACATGAGCGCAGAGCGGGCAGCGCTTCCCATCAAAGGCGATGCATTTTGGCCACTTTCGAGCAGCGGGGCAAGTCGGCCCCAGACCGCGCCACGCTGCGGCCTTGCCGCTGGCGCAGGTCGCGATGCCCCCACCATTGCCGGGGAGGGGCTTAGAAAATTCCGGCGAGTCGCGTTACACTAGAGTTCGTTTTGCGCAAAACTAAATAGAACCGACCCAAAAGGAAACGCTTAATGTCCAACGACTACATCTTTACTTCGGAATCTGTCTCTGCCGGTCACCCCGACAAGATGGCCGACCTGGTGTCCGACACCATCGTCGACGCCATCATCGAGCAGGACCCGCACGCCCGTATCGCCTGTGAAACCGCCACCAAGACCGGCATGGTCATGCTGCTGGGCGAGATCACCACCGGCGCGCAGATCGACTACGAAAGCCTGGTGCGCGAGACCGTCTGCGAGATCGGCTACAACGACTCCGACGTCGGCTTCGACGGCAAGACCTGCGCCGTGCTGAACGTGCTTGGCGAACAGTCCAAGGACATCGCTCAGGGTGTGGACCGCGACGTCTCCGACCGCGCCACCCAGGGTGCCGGCGACCAGGGCCTGATGTTCGGTTACGCCGCGCGCGAGACCGATACCCTGATGCCTGCCCCGATCTTCTACGCCCACAAGATGGTGCGCATCCAGTCCGAACTGATGAAGAGCGGCAAGCTGCCGTGGCTGCGTCCGGACGCCAAGAGCCAGGTCTCCCTGCGCTACGAAGACGGCAAGCCGGCCGGCCTGGACGCGGTGGTCCTGTCCACCCAGCACAGCCCCGAGATCTCGCAGAAAGATCTTCAGGAAGCGATCTATGAAGAGATCTTCAAGAAGGTCCTGCCGACCGAGTGGCTGGGCAAGGTCTCCAAGGATCAGATTCACATCAACCCGACCGGCAAGTTCGAGATCGGCGGCCCGGTGGGCGACGCCGGCCTGACCGGCCGCAAGATCATCGTCGACACCTACGGCGGCATGGCCCGTCACGGTGGTGGCGCGTTCTCCGGCAAGGACCCGTCCAAGGTGGACCGCTCCGCCGCCTACGCCGGCCGCTACGTGGCCAAGAACATCGTCGCCGCCGGCCTGGCCGACAAGTGCGAGATCCAGGTCTCCTACGCCATCGGCGTGGCCGAGCCGACCTCGATCACCATCGACACCTTCGGCACCGGCAAGGTCGACGATCGCAAGATCGAAGGCTTCGTGCGCGACGTGTTTGATCTGCGTCCGTGGGGTCTGATCCAGATGATGGACCTGCTGCGCCCGATCTATAAGGCGACTGCCGCCTACGGTCACTTCGGTCGTGAGGACGTCGACCTCCCCTGGGAGCGCACCGACAAGGCCGAGGAACTTAAGAAGATGGCGGGCCTCTAAAAGCACCCGAAATTTGGTAAGCGAAATACCCATCCGGCTGAGGAGCGCTGCAGCGGCCCGACCGTCAGGCTCAGCTGGATGTCCCCTGAAAAATGCACACGGCGCTCATCCAGATAAACGGAGAAGTTAATCCATGAATGCTGTGATGAACGACAAGAAAACGACCGATTACGTCGTCAAGGACATTAACCTTGCCGAATTCGGCCGCAAGGAAATTGCGATCGCCGAGACCGAAATGCCTGGCCTGGTCCAGACTCGCGAAGAGTTCGCGGCCTCCAAGCCGCTGAAGGGCGCCAAGATTGCCGGCTCCCTGCACATGACCATCCAGACCGCGGTCCTGATCCAGACCCTGGAAGCCCTGGGCGCCGACGTGCGCTGGGCCTCCTGCAACATCTACTCCACCCAGGACCACGCCGCGGCCGCAATCGCCGACAACGGCACCCCGGTCTTCGCCGTGAAGGGCGAAACCCTGGAAGAGTACTGGGACTACTGCCACCGTATCTTTGAATTCGACGGCGGCGCCAACATGATCCTGGACGACGGTGGCGATGCCACGCTGCTCCTGCACATCGGCGCCAAGGCCGAGAAGGACCAGTCCGTCATCTCCAACCCGGACAACGAAGAAGAAGTCGCCCTGTTTGCCTCGATCAAGGATCGTCTGGCCAAGCAGCCGACCTGGTACTCCGAGCAGCTCGCCAAGATCCAGGGCGTGACCGAAGAGACCACCACCGGTGTCCATCGCCTGTACCAGATGGCGAAAGACGGCGAACTGGCCTTCCCGGCGATCAACGTCAATGACTCGGTCACCAAGTCCAAGTTTGACAACCTGTACGGCTGCCGCGAGTCCACCGTGGACTCCATCAAGCGCGCCACCGACGTGATGATCGCGGGCAAGATCGCCGTGGTCTGCGGCTACGGTGACGTCGGCAAGGGTGCCGCCCAGTCGCTGGCCGGCCTTGGTGCCACCGTGTGGATCACCGAGATCGACCCGATCTGCGCCCTGCAGGCCGCCATGGAAGGCTTCCGTGTGGTCACGATGGAAGAAGCGGCCGACAAGGCCGAGATCTTCGTTACCGCCACCGGTAACAAGGACGTGATCACCGAAGATCACATGACCCGCATGAAGAACCAGGCCATCGTCTGCAACATCGGTCACTTCGACTCCGAGATCGCCGTGGCCGCGATGCGCAAGTACGAGTGGGAGAACATCAAGCCGCAGGTTGACCACATCATCCTGCCGAACGGCAACCGGATCATCATGCTGGCCGAAGGCCGTCTGGTGAACCTGGGCTGCGGTACCGGTCATCCGAGCTTCGTGATGTCCAACTCCTTCACCAACCAGACCCTGGCTCAGATCGAGCTGTGGACCAAGGGTGACGAGTACGACAAGAACGTCTTCGTGCTGCCGAAGCACCTGGACGAGAAGGTCGCGCAGCTGCACCTGAAGAAGCTGGGTGCCAACCTGACCCGTCTGACCGACGATCAGGCCAAGTACCTGGGTATGTCGGCGGATGGCCCGTTCAAGCCGGAACACTACCGCTACTGATCGGCCAGCCTCACATTTCAATTCGTTGCTAATGTGAACGCCGAGGCGGGCCGCATGTTCGTGCGGCCCGCCTTCTTTTTGTCTGGAGGACAAACATGTCTACACAAGAACGCGTCTACAGCGTTGAATTCTTCCCGCCCAAGGACGAGGCCGGGGCCGAACGGCTGGCCAAGGCCCGCAAGCGCCTGGGCGCCCTGAATCCCGAGTTCTATTCCGTCACCTTCGGCGCCGGGGGCTCCACCCGCGACCGCACCCTGGAGACGGTCAAGGACATCATCGACCACGACGGCATTCCGGCCGCCCCGCACGTCTCCTGCATCTCCTCATCCAAGGACGAGCTGCGCGACCTGCTGTCGACCTATCGCGACATCGGTGTGAAACGCATCGTCGCCCTGCGCGGTGACCTGCCGTCCGGCACCAGCCGCGCCAGCGGTGACTTCCGCTACGCCTCGGAGCTCGTCGAGTTCGTGCGCGCCGAGTTCGGCAACCAGTTCAAGATCGAGGTGGCGGCCTATCCGGAGTTCCATCCACAGGCACCCAATGCCGAGAAGGACCTCGAGAATTTCAAGACCAAGGTGGACGCCGGCGCCGACGCCGCAATCACCCAGTACTTCTATAATGTGGATGCCTACGTGGCCTTCATGGAACGGGTGCAGAAGATGGGCATCGATATCCCGATCATCGCCGGGATCATGCCGATCACCAATTACAC
This sequence comes from Thioalkalivibrio sp. ALJ1, assembly GCF_000745395.1. Lineage (NCBI taxonomy): Bacteria > Pseudomonadati > Pseudomonadota > Gammaproteobacteria > Chromatiales > Ectothiorhodospiraceae > Thioalkalivibrio > Thioalkalivibrio sp. ALJ1. The sequence continues at coordinate 616,735 of NZ_KN050684.1, forward strand.
CCAGATCGTGCGCTTCTCCGAGATGTGCGGGGCCGAGATCCCGCGCTACATCCGCAAGCGGATGGAGGCCTACGGTGATGACAAGGAGTCGATCCGCAAGCTCGGCATCGAGCTCGCCACGCGGCTGACCGACGACCTTCTGGCGAAGGGCGCCCCGGGTATCCACTTCTATTCGATGAACCAGGCCGGACCGACCGAACAGATCTGGAAGGCCCTGGACCTCAACAATCGGAAGTAGAGTGATATGCGCTGCCCCCGGCTACTGCTTGAAAACGAGGCACTGGCCGCGGGGCAGTCCTTCCCCGCTTCGCAAGATCGACTGCACTACGCCACTACGGTCCTGCGCCTGAAAAGCGGTGCCCCTTGCCGCGTTTTCGACGGCCACGGCAACGAGTTCGAGGCCACACTCGAACTAACCGATCGTCGCCACGGCACCTTCCATCTCGGCCCGCGTGCCGCCGACCCTAGCCACCCCGCCTTTCCTGTGCATCTGCTTCAGGGCGTCGCCCGTGGGGATCACATGGACCTCGCCATTCAGAAGGCCGTGGAGCTGGGCGTGCAATCCATTCGGCCGGTGCTCTGTGAGCGTTCGCGGTCGGCCGCCGCCCACAAGGGCCTGCAGAAACGCCAGCGCCACTGGCGCGGCATCCTGCAAGCTGCGGCAGAACAGTGTGGCCGGAACGAATTGCCGCAGTTGCATGAGGCAGCGGAACCAGGGGTCGCCCTCGCGGGCCTTACCGACGGGGTTCGCATTCTCGCAGAAGAGGGTGGACCGGGACTGGAAAGCCGCCTCGCAGCGCTCGAATCGGCGCCTCAATCCATCGCGCTGTATATCGGACCGGAGGGAGGACTCACGCCCGAGGAACACGAGCAGGCCCAGGCGAGCGGCTTTCTTGGCGTGGGGATGGGGCCGCGAACCTTGCGCACCGAGACAGCGACGATCGCCCTGATCACGCTGGTTCAGGCGCGCCTTGGCGACCTCCAGGGATAGTGGAACACCCGCACGACCTGACCGCGTTACGTACCCCGAAGATCAGGCCGGCTGCGTCTCGACGAGCTCCAGCAGACGCTGCTCCAGGGTATCCAGCCGCATCAAGTGGGTCGTCACGCCGGAGGCCTTGACCCGCCAGGACCAGGGCGTCGCTTCGGCATCTTCAAGGGCGTAGATGTTCTGTGGGGTGATCTGCACCGGATGCGGGGTCCCCCGCACCTCCAACGCGTAGAAGGGCAGGTGATCCGGCTGCATCACCGCCTGCATGACCAGCAAACGGCTAAACCGGGCCCGATCCACGCCACTGTCACGCTCCGAGTCCAGCAACTGGTTCACGTTGACCACCGGCACCCGCACATCCTGCCAAACCAGGCTTGGCTCCAGCCACGGGATGTCCGAGTGCTCCGAAGCTTGCTCCACCGCACCGGTACGCGTCGTCACCTCAAGGAAGGCACTGCGCGGCAACAGGATGGACCCGGTGTCCAGCTGAACGATCACGGCCTCGACCGCTCCGGTCTGCCCTTCCTCGCTCATGCCAGCACCTCATGCAGTTGCTCGCGGATCGCGTTCAGCAGGTCATTTTCCAGATAGGGCTTGCCGAGGTAGCCATTGACCCCAAGACGGTTTGCCCGCTCGCGGTGCTTGGTTCCGCTACGCGAGGTAATCATGATGATCGGCACCTGCCCGAAATCCGGATGGTCACGCACATGGGAGGCAAACTCGAAGCCGTCCATGCGCGGCATCTCGACGTCCAGCAGGATCAGCTGCGGCCGCCGCTCGTCGAGCAGGCTGATCGCGTCAAGGCCGTCGCGGGCAGTGACCACATCGTAGCCATGACGACTTAGCAGGCGGGCCGTGACCTTGCGGATGGTGATCGAATCGTCCACCACCATGATGCGCTTGACGCTATGGGTCTCGATCACCGGCTGCGCCGCCTCCGGCAGCGACGCCGCTGCAGCCGCGAAGCGCACCAGCATACTGAGATCCAGGATCAACATCACCGAACCATCGCCCTGCAGTGTGGCACCGGCCACGCCCGGGATACGGCTCAATACCGGTCCCACAGACTTCACCACGACTTCCTGGCTACCCAGCAGGCCATCAATGCGCAGGGCAACGCGCTGATCATCCGCTCGCACGAGCAGCAGCGGGAACGGGTGCTCCGGGAAATGCTCGACGCCGGCCTGGCTCTCGACGCCCATCAGGTCGCCGAGGCCACGGACCTGATAGTCCTGTCCAATATAGTTGTACGTCGCCTCGCCGTCGCGCCGATCGATTTCTTCGGCTCGAGCCCGGACCACGCCCTCCACCGAGGCCATCGGGACCGCAAAGGTCTCCTCGCCCACCTGCACCAAAAGGGCCTGAGAAATGGCCAGGGTAAACGGCAAACGCATGGTAAAGCGGGAGCCCTTTCCAGGTGTCGACTGGATGTCGAGCGTCCCACCCAGCTGCTTTACATCACTGTTCACCACATCCAGACCCACACCACGGCCCGCGACATGCGAGACCTCGGCGGCCGTGGAGAATCCGGATTGCAGGATGAGCTGCAACGCCTGGGGATCGCTCACCTCGGCATCGGCCGCAATGAGTCCACGCTCCACGGCACGGGCACGAATGGCCTCGGCGTCGATGCCCTTGCCATCGTCGGTGACCTGCAACCGGATCTCGCTTCCGGACTGTTCCAGGCTGACGTCGATTTGTCCCTGCGCGGGCTTTCCGGCCTGCTCGCGTTCAGCCGGCGACTCGAGGCCGTGCGCAATCGCGTTGCGCAACAGGTGTTCCAGCGGCGACACCAGCCGTTCCAGCAAGGCGCGGTCGAGCTCGGCGCCCTGCCCGGTAAATTCCACACGCACGGGCTTGTCCAGGTCTTCCCCCGCCTGCCGCACGACTCGACGTAGACGCGGCGCCATGCGGGCGAAACGGACCATGCGCTGACGCATCAGCTGATCCTGGAGATCCGTACCCACCCGCCGCTGCTGCAACAAGATGCCACCGGCATTCTGCAGCTCGTCGCCCACTTCCTGCTTAAGGGCCTCGAGGTCACTGACACTCTCCGCCAGCGCGCGCGAGAGTTGCTGAATGCCGGAATATCGGTCCATCTCCAGCGGGTCGAAGTCCAGGGCCTCTTCGCCACTCTCTTCTTCCACCCGGAACAGGATTTGCGCCTCGGTCTCGATCTCGAGCTTGCGCAGCTGGTCACGCAAGCGGGCGATGGTGCGCTCCAGCTCGTCGACCTGACCTTCGACGCGCCCGACGGTCTGTTCGAAGCGCCGATGGAAGGTCGCCAGCTCACCGGCATTGTTCACCAGGCTGTCCAGCACCTCGGCATCCATGCGGACCTGGTCCTGGATGCGGCGCCCTTCTGCCTCGGGCGCCTCGTGGGTACGCTGATCCCCAGCGGCACTCGGCACCTGCGTCGGCCGCGCATCCTCATCCCCGGTATCGCTCGCCACCGGATCTTCAAATTCGGCCGCTGTCCCCGACGGCACATCCGACTCGGCGTCGGCCCCTTCGGCGGACTCTCCGGCCGCCCAGGCCCGGAGGGCCGGCAGTGATTCACTGGCAGACTCGTCCATCTGCCATGCCCCCACGCCCCGTTCAACCAGATGCTGGACGTCGGTCAGGGCACGTTCGGCGAGCTGGAAGAAACCGTCGCGGGGTTCCAGACCGGTCTCGGTCTCGACGCTCAGCGCGCTCTCCAGCGCATGCGCAACGGACCCGACCACGGTGAAGCCGGCCATGCGGGCACTGCCCTTCAAGGTATGCAGTTCGCGCTGGAAGGTGTTCTGGTCGGGTCCGGGGCGGCCACCGGCTTCGCGCCAGCCACCCAGGGCGGCAAAGGCCGCCTCGAGGATATCGCGGGCCTCCTCGATGAAGACCTCGGCAAACTCCCAGTCAATCTCGAACTCTGCCTCGGCGGCTGGCGTAGCCGGCTCGTCGCCGGCGAAACCGGGTCCCGCGAATTCCGGCGCATCCTCTTCGCCCGCATCCTCCTCGGCCCGCAACAACTGTTCGGCCGTCGCATGATCCAGCAAGGAATAGACCTCGGGCGCCCAAGGGGGTGGGTCCATCACCTTGCGTGGATCGGGCTCCTCGTCCCCCACCGCGTCGGCCACGTAGCCTTCCAACTGCCGCAACAGCTCGATGGCCTGGGTGGGCAATGCCCACTCCATGTCACGATGGATGCGGATCAGGCGCTCAAACGGCCCACAAACCGAGTAGATCCCCCGAATGTCGGCCGTCCGCGCGCTCCCGTTCAGGGTATGCAGCGCGCGCTCCAGATCGTGATTCGGAATCCGGTCCGGCCGCCACTGGGACTCGTCCAGCCAGCCCCGTAGCGTGAGCAGATGAACCTGCGCCTCGGCCGAGAAGACCTGCCACAGCTGCGGGTCCGTTTCCATGCGGGCGATTTCGGACTCGGGCTCCCCCGTGTCGACGGCCCCGACGGCTGCGAGTGACTCCTCATCGAGATCAGCCGGTTCGTCGCCGACCTCGATCCCGGCGGTCGCGAGCTCTTCCAGCTCTTCGCTCAGCACCTCTTCATTGGTGTCGAGCGCATCAGCCGGGAGCTCAAGGTCTTCGAGGTCCAATGGGGAGGCAGCTACCTCTTCGGACTCGGACGCCTCTTCCGGTGGCAAGTCCGGCACGAAGGCGCCCGTTTCCTGCAGGAAAGAGTCGGCAGCCGCCTCCTCCGCGATCTCCGTCGCTTCGGTGGGCTCGGCAGGCTCTGGTGCATCGAGCCCATCAAGGGTGCGCGCCAAGGCCAGGAAATCTTCTTCCGCCCCTGGTGGTGCGAAACGCTCGGCGGCGGCGTCATCCTCGGGCTCGGCGTCGGTGGCCACGTCACCACTGGCTAGGGCCCGGAGTCGCAACGCGATATCCAGCACCGGGGTATCCGGACCGGTATCGTCACGGACCTCGGTCACCAAGCCGGGCAGGACGCCAATGGCATCCTCGATCACCTGCAGGGTTGCGTGATCCGCTTCGTGGCCCGAGTCCAACAACCGGTTCAGGAAGGACTCGAGCGCCCAGGCAAACTCCCCCAAGCGCAGGGCGCCGGCGAGACGGCCGGATCCCTTTAGCGTATGGAACGACCGCCGAATGACCGAAAGGGTCTCCAAGTCGGCCGGATTGGTCTGCCAGCGCGGGAAGTGCTCGCCCAGGCTCGCCACCTCCTCGTCCGCTTCCTCGAGGAAGATCTCCAGGATCTCCGGGTCCACATCCGGGCCACGAACCTGCTCCGCCAGCACGGTGTCATCGAATGGGAGCGAATCGCGCCCACCCGCCGGAACCGGGCTGGAGGTAGCAGCCACGTCGTACAAACCCTGCTCATGCGCCGCGTCGTCCGCAGCCTCTTCCGGCGCCCCGGCATCGAGCGGGGCATCAAGCCCGGCATCCAGTGCCGACGCGGAGCCAACATCGTGGTCGTCGGCTGCCGCAAGGTCCTGCAGCGGTTCCCCTTCAGCCTCGGAGTCACCACCGGAGATGGCGCCGATCCGCTGCAGCGCTGCAATCCCACGCTCGTGGACACTGTCCAGTTCGCGCCACGGCTGACCGGATGACTCCAGCGCCACTTCGATACTGCTGAGCACCTCGGCCAGGGCTTCAATCTCGCCCGCATCCAGCTCGGTCGCAGCCATGCCAACACGGGAATCGAGATGTCGAATCAGCGGGCCAAGAAGGGCGTGCAGGGCCTCGAAGCCCGACATCGACATCGCCCCCTCGATACGGCGCAGACCCTCTCGGGCCTCGTCAAGGCCATCACCCGAGGTCTCCGGACCTGCGTCGAGGAACCCGAGAAACAGGTCACGAACCCGGCGGACGTCAACCAAGGCCTCCTTGTACACCGCCACCGCCAGGGCACGATCAAACTCGGCTTGAGGCGTGGGGCTTGTGCTCTTGCGACGCAGACCCGATTCCAACAGGGATTCCAGGGCCAGGAGGTGCTCCGCCAGCACCATGTCGACCTGTTCGTCCGCCTCGCCGGCACGCTCAGGAGTCAGTGAGGCCGCCAGGGCATCCGTGTGGTCCTGTCCGGAATCCAGGCCCAGCAGACTGAGGGTCGAGCCGATCCTTTCAACCTGTTCACGCAGGTTATCGAGGTCCTCGGCCCCCCGGACGGGTGAGCGCATCAGGACATCAAGGCGCTCGCGCACCTCGGCAAGATCGTCTTCCAAGGCCTGACGCAGGTTGTCGTAAACCGAACGCCCGACACCACTCTCCTCGTCGAGATTCAGGCTATCCAGCCCGAACACCTCGCGCACGGCCAGGGTCTGCTCACCTTCCGAGGTCGCACAGGCCACGTGGAACAAAAGCGTCTTGACCAGCGCGGCCGGGGCCTCGTATTCGGGCTCGGACCCGTCACCGGACGACTCAACGTGAGCAATCAAAACACTGAGGTAACGACCCAGCTCGCGATCAATCCGGCCGATCAGTCGACGCACGTCGGTATCGGCTTCGACCCCGCCCTGGGCGATGGCTTCGAGCACGGCACCCGCCACCCAGAACAGGCGGCGGGCCTCGCCCGCCGGAACCGCTTCCTCGACCACACGAGCGGTCTCCTGCAAGCGCCCAGCCGGCGTGGTCGCATCGTCACCTCGCACAAGTTCCAGCAGTTCGCGCTGGAAACGGCGTCGCGCCTGTTGCAGTACCGGCACTCGGGCGACCGGCTCCAGCACCTCGTCGCCGGAGCCCACGCGGGCATCATCCACCGATTGTGGGTCCGGCATCAACGCCGCCACATCCAGCAGTAACGAGGCGCCACGGCTGCTGCGAAGCTCGTTCAGCAGCGGTACGAGGATCATCGGCGAGGGCAGTTCGCCATCGCCCTCGTTCTCGAGATAATCCGGGAGTTGCAGCGCGGCCCGCAGTAGCGGCTCGGTCGCCGCCACGTTCGGCTCGTCCGCCTGTTCGAGCTGTTCCAGGACCTGCAGCATCTCGTCGCAGATCAGGACCACGCTCTCGACCTGGACCATGACCAGGGTATTGCGGATCTGCTCGACCCGGCTGCGGGCCTCGGCCAGACAATCGCCGCAGGACGGGTCGTCCGAGTACCGCCGCAATGCGTCCTGGACCTCGACAAACAGCTTGTCGAGTTCGTCACGGACCCAGTTCAGTGCGCTGGATGCCATCGGGTCGGCCCGCCGTCAGGCCCGCTGTTCGTCGGAAGGATCCGCGCCGGCGTCGGGATCGGGGTCCACCGCTTCAGAAACGTCGTCCGCGGCATCGACCAGGCCACCAGGAGCCGGCAGCTTGAAGTCCGATACCGAGGACTGCAGCTGGGCCGAGAGCTGCGCCAGATCACCGATCGCGGCCGCCGTGGACTGGGTACCCTGTGTGGTCTCGGAGGTGATCTCGCGGATCTGGGCCATGATGGAGGTCACGTCTTGCGCCATCTCGGACTGCTTGCGCGCCGAGGAGGATATGCCGTCGATCAGGTCGGCCAGGTCGGCGGAAACCTGTTCGATCTCGGACAGCGCCTCGCCCGCGGCCTGGGCCAGCTCGGCCCCCTGGACCACGTTCGCGGTACTTTGCTCCATGGAGCTGACGGCCTCGCTGGTATCCGCCTGGATGGCCTTGACCAGACCCTCGACCTGACGGGTCGCACTGGAGGAACGTTCCGCGAGGCGCTGGACCTCGTCCGCCACCACTGCGAAACCGCGGCCGGCCTCGCCCGCGGCGGACGCCTGGATCGCCGCATTCAGCGCGAGCACGTTGGTCTGTTCGGCAATGTCATTGATCAGGCCGATGATGTCGCCGATCTCCTGCGAGGATTCGCCCAGGCGCTTGATCCGCTTCGCAGTCTCCTGGATCTGCTCGCGGATGCTGTCCATACCCTCGATGGAACGGCGCACGGTGCCCGCCCCGCGGGACGCGATCTCCACCGAGTTACGTGCCACAGAGGCCGACTGCTCGGCATCCTGCGCCACCTTGTCGACCGAGCGCGACACCTCGTCGATCGCATCGTCCGCGCGCTGGATCTCGCGCGCCTGTTCTTCGGACTTCTCGGCCAGACCGAGCACCTGGGAACGAGTCGTTGCCGAGGACTCGCTGATGTCGGCCGACACCGTGTTGATCGTCGCAACCAGGGTACGCAGGTTCTCGATCGCGTAGTTCATCGAGTCCGCGATGGCCCCGGTGAAGTCCTCGGTCACCGTTGCGTTCACGGTGAGGTCACCGTCGGCGAGATTCATCATCTCGTCGAGCAGTCGCAGGATCGCCTGCTGGTTGCGTTCGTTCTGCGCCTCGGTCTCGGCCAGCTCGCGCTTGGTATCGCGGTACAGGAACAGCCCCATCGCGATCAGCAGCAACAGCGCCAGGCCACCCAGCGCGAAACCGATCCCGGCAATAACCCCGGCCTGCTCAGCCTCGCGGGCGATCGCGTTCTCGAACTCGCCGGTCGTCTCGAGCATGCCCCCGCTGCGGGCCTCGACATTGGAGGCTGCTGCGTTGACTTCAAACACCTGAGTGGATGTGTCCAGCACCCCTTCGACGGCCTCACTGAAGGCCACGAAAAGCGTGGCGATCTCCTGCAACGTCGCACGCGCCTGGTCATCATCGATGGCCTCGATGCCCAGCGGGACGAACCCCTCAATAAGGCCGTCCAACACACGTCCGTACAACGTGGCGTCACGCTCGAAGCGCTCGATCGCAGTAGCCGCCTCGGCACCGCCCTGAAGCACTTGGCCCAGACTGTTGGCGATACGCTGGATCAGCATCGTCTGGCGCGCCGCCACGTAGACCTGATCCGCCGGCTCGCCGATCTGGGTCATACGCCGCACCACGTCGTCGGACAAACGGGAAAGTTCTGGGGAGAAGGCCGCCACCGCGTCGGAGAACTCGGTGATCAACTGGATATCCGAGCGCCCCAGGATGACCGTGTTGATCTCGTCACGGTAAGCCGACCACTCGCGGTCGACTTCCGCGATATCGTCTTGCAGGGCCTCGGGCAGCGGCTGCAGCCCCTCGCCACCCTCTCGGATGCGCCCCAGGCGGGTCTCGAATTCGTCGCGCAGGGTCCGCAGGTCGGTGAAGGCCTGCTCGGAGCCTGCGGCCGCCTCCAGGGAACTGGTCGCCAACCGCTGCGATAGCAGGCGCAGATCGTTAGCCAGGGCGATGCGGTCACGGTACTGACTCTGCTCGTACTCGTGATAGGTAAATGCTGCGCCCGTCGCGATCAGAGCCAGTACCAGCAGCCCCCCAAGGAAAAGATTGCGTGCGCGACGATTCGATCCCATCAGTTCATACCCCCTGTCGCAGCCCCGCAACCACCGTCATCCGACGGCAACTGAGGGCTGTTCGCTATTGGATGTCCCGGCCAAGCCCAGGCCGGAAAAGCGATTGTTATCATTAAGTAACAGATCCAAATCCAGCACCGGATGCAACCGGTGACCAAGATCGAACCCGCCGGTAATAAACGGCCGCGCCGCCTCCGGGACCGAGACTTCGAGACGGCGCTGCGACGGAATGCAGCGGCGCATCCCCTCGACCTGGCTGACCAGCAACCCGGCCATACCCTGGCCCTGCGGAGCAACTACCACACGCTGTCCGGTCGCGTCATCCGACAGCGGGCGGTCCAGCAGCAGTTTGCCCAAATCGAAAACCGGCAAAACGAGCCCACGCAGATTGCCAACACCCAGCACTGCCGAATCCGCCAGTGGGACCCGGGTCAGCGCCATTGGGTCGGTGACCTCGGCGATGGAATCCATATCCACCAGAAAACGGAAATCCCCAACGCGCAGAAGCACCCCACGCCAACCCGTACCAATATCCCGCCGCAGTTCGCGATTCACGCGGCGCCCTTCGCGATCCAGGTTCGCGAGCAGCGCAAATGGCGAGGACAGGTCGGTCTTCATGCCGAAAGATACTTCCCGATGGTTTCGAGCAGGTTCTTTTCGACAACCGGTTTGGTGATGTAGTCGCGGGCGCCCTGACGCATCGCCCACACACGGTCGGTCGCCTGATCCTTAGTGCTGACCACGACCACAGGGACGTCCGCGGTCTCATCGGCCTGCGACAACTGACGCGTGGCCTGAAAACCATTCAGACCCGGCATCACCACATCCATGAGGATCAGGTCCGGGACCTGTGACTTGGCCGCGGCGACTCCGTCTTCACCGCTCTCGGCGGTCGTCACCGAATGGCCATGCTTCTCGAGCATTGTGCGCAGGACATGGATTTCGGTCGGCGAGTCGTCAACGATCAGAATGCGAGCCATGGAGTTCGTCTTTCCTTGTTGATAGTGACGGGGTGCGTCATGCCGCCGGACTAGCGTATTGACGCATGGCGCCCAGGAGGTCATCCCTGGTGAAAGGCTTGGTGAGGTAATCCTCCGATCCCACAACGCGGCCTTTCGCCTTGTCGAACACGCTGTCCTTGCTCGACAGCATAATGATCGGCGTGGCGCGGAACTGCTTGTTATTCTTGATCAGTGCGCAGGTCTGGTAGCCATCCAGACGCGGCATCATGACGTCGATGAAGATAATGTTCGGGCGCGACTGGGCCACCTTGGACAGCGCCTCGAAGCCGTCCACGGCAGTGATGACTTCGGCCCCGTGCTTCTGCAGCAAGGATTCGGCCGTGCGCCGAATGGTCTTGCTGTCATCGATCACCATGACCTTGAGCCCCTGAAACTCGGTGGCCGAGTCCGCTTCGGCAAGCGCGTTAGACACCTTCTCCCCCTGAGGTCATTTCGCCCCGAATCTAGCGGAACCGGGGCCGTGTGACAAACAGCACACTGTGATATTGCCCAGCGCGGGCCGCAAGCGCCATAGCCGCCGCGTCGCCGCGAGAGGCCGCCCCACCCCCAACCTGCATGGCATACTTCCCCGAGACTTTGCGTACAAACGAGGCAACGTGACCAAGAACATTGCCATACTGATGGACCCGATCGGCTCCATCAAACCGTGGAAGGACACCAGCTTCGCGATGATGCTTGCGGCCCAGGCCCGCGGCCACCATCTGCACTATCTGGAGCCCGCTGACCTGTGGATTGAGGACGGTCGGGCCGCTGCCCGCAGCCGGCCAGTCACGGTGCGCGACACGCACTCCGATTTCTTTACGCTGGGCGACGTCGAGAGCGGCCCGGCGAGCCGCTTCGATCTGCTGCTCATGCGCAAGGACCCGCCGTTCGACCTCGAGTTTGTCTACGCGACCTACGCCCTCGATCTCGCCGCGCGCGACGGCGTGCGGGTGTCGAACCGCCCCCAGGCCCTGCGGGACGTGAACGAGAAGGCCTTTACCGCCCACTTTCCGCAGTGCTGTCCGCCCACGCTGATCACCCGCGACCGCAGCCGGATCCGCGACTTCCTTGAGGTCCAGGGCGATATCGTGGTCAAGCCCCTGGACGGCATGGGCGGGGCCTCGGTGTTTCGCGTGCGCCAGGGCGACCCGAACACCTCGGTGATCCTCGAGACCATCACCGAGTTCGACCAGCGCAGTGTGGTCGCACAACGCTTCCTTCCGGAATTTACCGCTGGCGACAAGCGCATCATCCTGATCCGCGGGGAGCCCTACGACCACGCGTTGGCGCGCATCCCGGCGGAGGGCGAGAGCCGCGCCAACCTTGCCGCCGGCGGCCGGGGCGAGGCCCGACCGCTAACCGAGCGTGACCGCTGGATCTGCGACGAGATCGCCCCGGAGCTAAAGGCCCGGGGCCTGGACTTCGTCGGCATCGACGTGATCGGGGACTACCTCACCGAGATCAACGTCACCAGTCCCACCGGTGTGCGCGAACTGGACGCCGCGGGCGGCCACGACCTGGCCGGACAGTACATCGACTACCTCTGCCGACCGAGCGAAGGATGACCGGCATGCACCCCCTGATGACCCGCACCCTGACGCTGTTTTTCGCAGCCCTCCTGCTGACCGCCTGCGGACGCGAAGAACCCGATACCGAAGCGCTCGGCTTCTACGCCTTCGGGACCCTGGTGGACCTGACCCTGTACCCGGCCGGCCAGTACGACATCGAGGCCATCGAGGCGGCCGTCCAGGAGGAACTGGAGGTGCTGCATCAATCCTGGCACGCCTGGGAGCCCGGATCGCTCGGACGCACCAACGAACTGCTGGCCCTGCAGGGCGAATTCAGCGCCCCACCCTCGGTGCTGCCACTGATCGAGCGTGGCCGCGAGATGGAGGCCTTGAGCGACGGGCTGTTCAACCCCGCGCTGGGCAAACTCATCGCCGCCTGGGGTTTCCACCAGGACGAGCCCGAAGGTCCGCCCCCGGACCAGGAAACCCTGGACGACCTGCTGGACGATCCGCCCAGCATGAAGGACATCGAGCGCAACGGGGTGCGCCTGCGCGGCACCCACCCGGACCTGCAGCTCGACTTTGGTGGATTGGCCAAGGGCCTCGCGGTGGAGCGCGTCCTGGAGCTGCTTGAAGAGCTCGGCGTCGAGGCGGCGATCTTCAATGCCGGCGGTGACCTGATGACGCTCGGACGCCCACAGGGCCGGCCGTGGCGGGTCGGCATCCGCCACCCGCATGGCGGCACTCTGGGCAGTATCGAGCTGGAGGCCGGAGAAGCCCTGTTCACCTCCGGTGACTACGAGCGCGGCTACGAATGGGAGGGCGAGCGCATCCACCACGTGATCGATCCGCGCACCGGTCGTCCCAGCCAGGGTATCGAAAGCGCCACCGTACTCCACCACGACCCGGCACTGGCAGACGCGGCCGCCACCACGTTGATGATCGCCGGACCCGATGCCTGGCTGGAGTACGCCCAGAAAATGGGGATCGAACACGCCCTTGTGGTGCTGGACGATCGCATCGAGGCAACGCCAGGGCTGGCCGAGCGCGTTCAACCCAGCCGAGACCACGAACCGTTCGTGGTACGCGAACTCCCATGAAACAAGGCCTGCTGCGCTGGGGCGACGTCTTGATAGGGGCCGCGGCTACCACGGTCGTGGTCGCGGCCTTCACGCTAACCTACAGCCCCTCCGGGGATGCTCGTCTACTCGTCATTAGCCAGGCCGGAGCGGCCACCCAGCATGAGCCGTTGGATCGCGCCCGGGTTCTGGAGATCCAGGGTCCCGCCGGGATCACCCGCGTCGAGATCGAACCTGGCCGGGCGCGCTGTGCCGACTCTCCGGGACGCCAGAACATCTGCGAGTCTAGCGGCTGGCTGCAGGCCCACGGCGATGTCGCCGTCAGCCTGCCCAACCGCCTGACCTTGCAGGTGCTGGGTGCGGAGCCGGGCTTCGACAGCATGCATTACTAGCTAGGTGCGGATGAACACGCCGGCCATGAGCGCGGACCCGCACACCGGCCTCACCCGCCACGACCGCGCCATCGCGGCGTTGGCCGCCATCGCCATCGGGATTCAGATCCTTGAGGCCGCCATCCCCAGCCCGGTTCCCGGCCTCAAACCGGGGCTGGCCAACATCATCACGCTGATCGCGCTGCTCACCCTGGGCTGGCGCGCGGCCGTCGCGGTCACGCTGATCCGGGTGGTGGGCAGCAGTCTTTTGCTGGGGACGTTGCTAAGTCCAACCTTCTGGCTTTCCATCGCCGGGGCCGTGGCCACCCTGGCCATCCTGGCGTTATTGCGTCCGCTTGCGCCACGCCACGTGGGCCCGGTCGGTCTGGCGATCGCCGCCGCGATGGCCCATATCACTGGTCAGTTCCTACTGGCCTGGATGGTCATCATCCCCCACCCCAACCTCCCGTTCGTCTTGCCACCATTGTTGCTTGCTGCCCTGATCACCGGCAGCCTGACCGGTATACTGACCGCCCATGTCCTCGCCGACCCGCGAATCCAGCGCCATGTCCGCCACTAGCGCCAGTAACAACCGCACCTGCCCGACCCACCTTGCGAGTCGGCTGGAGCGGGCATGACCGCCAAAACCACCCCCGACCCGTCACCGGGAAGCGCATTCTCGCCGGAAATCCCTCGCGTGCAAGATCACCTGGGGACCATGATCTTCCTCGCGATCGTCGCACATGCCCTGATCATCCTGGGCATTGGATTTGCCGTCGATTCGATCGAGAGCCCAACCCGAGAACCCCTGGATATCACTTGGGTTACCGATCCCGACGCCCCGCCCCCGGAACCCGAAGAGGCGGTGGAACACATCGCCACCCAGGATCAGGCCGCCAGCGGCGAGGGCGAGGAAGTCCGCGAGGCACAGGCCCCCGAGGCCGAGGATGCTGGCGTCGGCGAGCCCGAGCCAGAAGGCCTGGATGCCCCGCTCCCGGAGGCGGGCCCACTGGTGATGGACCCAGCGCTGCCGGAACCCGAGCCAGAGCCGGAGCAGGTGACGGCCGAGGCCGAGGACGACCGGGCCCCACCGCCCGAGGTGGCCGACCCCGAACCGCTGGAAGCGCCCGATGCCGAGGACCAACCCTCCGCCGCGACCCTGATGAATCGCGGCCTGGAGAGTGCCCGCGCCGCCCCGGCCGAGGAACGCCAGACCTTCTCCACTCGCGCAAACCGCACGCGTTATCTGGACAGCCTGGCGGCACGCAGCGCACCGGAGGCCGCCTACCTACAGGCCTGGATCAACAAGGTCGAGCGCCTCGGCAACCTGAACTATCCGGACGAGGCCCGCCGCCGCGGCCTGTCGGGCACCCTGGTGCTCTCGGTGCGCCTGAACCCTGAGGGCGAACTGATCAATATCGAGATCGCCCGCAGCTCTGGCGAGCCGGTGCTGGATCAGGCTGCCATCCGTATCGTGGAACTGGCCGCACCGTACGCCCCGTTCACTGAGGCAATGCGCGAGGAATACGATGAGCTGGTCATTACTCGAACCTGGGCATTCCGCCGCGATCAGATGGAACAGGTCCGTTAATCCAGTTCGGCCCTGGGGTCTCAACGCAAGGCAGACCCGCTCCAAGCGTCCTTGCGGCACGCCAGGTCAGCATCGATACTGACAATATGACGCAAACGACCCCTCGCCACGAGCCCGACAACCTGCGCGATCACTTCCTGATCGCCATGCCGAGCCTGAACGATGGCTACTTCAGCCATGCGGTCACCTATATCTGCGATCACGACGAAGAGGGCGCGCTGGGGCTGGTGATCAACCAGCCCACCGAGTTCTCGCTACGCGAGCTACTGGAACACGTGGAGCTGGAACCCGGCGAGGACCTCCCCGAGATTCCCGTCTACCGCGGTGGCCCCGTGCAACCCGAACACGGCTTCGTGTTGCACTCCGCAGAACAGACCTGGCGCGGCAGCCAGCCCATCACGGATTCCATCGTACTCACCACCTCCCGCGACATCCTGGAGGCGATCAACGCCGGCAAGGGGCCCCGGCGCGTCCTGATCGCTCTCGGCCATGCCGGCTGGGGCCCGGGTCAGCTGGAGAGCGAACTGGCCGACAATGCCTGGTTAACCACCCGAGCCGATGCCGATATCCTGTTCGACCGGCCCAGTGCCGAACGCTGGCAGGCCGCCGCGGAGCTGATCGGCATCGACGTCAATCTGATCAGCTCGGCGTCCGGCCACGCCTGACGATGGGCCTGCTGGCGTTCGACTACGGCCGGCGGCGCATCGGGATTGCGGTGGGCGAGGAACTCACCGGTTCCGCGCGCGGCCTGCGAACCATGCCCACCGATGCCCCCAATCTTTGGTCAACGCTGGACGCCCTGGTGGCGGATTGGGACCCGGAAGGATTCGTGGTCGGCTGGCCCACGCAGGCGGACGGCAAACCAACCCCGCTGGCCAAGCGCATACGCGCCTTCGCCCGCACGCTCGAAGAGCGCTACCAGCAACCGGTATACTGGTGCGACGAGCACCTGACATCCCACCTGGCCCGCGAACGCCGCCGGCCGGGACGCAACGACCCGGGGCTGGACGCCCATGCAGCCGCGGTCATTCTCGAAGGCTGGTTTCAGGAGAACGAATCATGACCCCGGACGTCCCCACCCTGCTCGACGACATGGCCGAACAGGCCCGCCACTACCTGAAGGCCCGCGGAATCGACAACCCCATCGTGGTCGGCATCCACTCCGGTGGCGTATGGATCGCGGAACACCTGCGCGAACGTCTGGGGATCGAACGGCCACTGGGTCGGCTGGATATCAGCTTCTACCGCGACGACTTCTCGCGCATCGGCATGCACCCGCAGGTGCGCCCCTCGGAGCTGCCGGAGGACCTGGACGGGGAGCATGTCCTGCTGGTGGACGATGTCCTGTATACCGGCCGCACCATTCGGGCCGCCCTGAACGAGCTGTTCGACTATGGCCGCCCGGCCTCGGTCGCGCTCGCCGTACTGGTCGAGCGCGACGGCCGCGAACTGCCCATTGAGGCGGTGATTGCGGGTGCCCACATGGAGCTGGGAGAGGCCGAACAGATCAAGCTGCGGGGTCCCGAGCCCCTGCGCCTGGAACGGGTCGCCATCGACCCCGAGGACCTGGACGACTGACCGGCCGGACACTCAAGGATGACCGATACCCTGATCGCTCGCCCGCACGCGCGGCTCCCGCTGCCGGGGCCCCTGCCGAACCGACTGCAGCTGACCGAGGACGGCCAGTTGCGCCACATGCTGACCATCGAGGGCCTGAACCGGGAACTGATGACCGAGATCCTGGATACTGCCGAGTCGTTCGCCAATATGAACGAAAAGGCGGTGAAGAAGGTCCCGCTCCTGCGCGGCAAGACCATCGTCAACCTGTTCTTCGAGGCCAGCACGCGCACGCGCACCACCTTCGAACTGGCCGCCAAACGCCTGTCCGCAGACGTCCTCAACGTCAATATCAGCACCTCGTCGGCGGTCAAGGGCGAGAGCCTGTTGGACACCCTGCGCAACATCGAGGCAATGAACGTAGACATGTTCGTGGTGCGCCACGAGGAGAGCGGGGCCGCACATTTCATCGCCCGCCATGTCATGCCCGGGATCAGCGTGCTGAACGCCGGTGACGGCCGCCATGCGCACCCGACCCAGGCGCTCCTGGACATGTTCACCATCCGCCGCCACAAGGGCGACTTCACCAAGCTGAAGGTCGCGATCGTCGGCGACATCCTGCACTCGCGCGTGGCGCGCTCGCAGATCCATGCCCTGAACATCCTGCAGACGGGCGAAGTGCGCGTGGTCGCGCCGTGTTCGCTACTGCCCGCGGATGTCGACCAACTCGGCGTGCAGGTCTACAACGACCTCGACGAAGGGCTAAAAGACGTTGACGTGATCATCATGCTGCGCCTGCAGCGCGAGCGCATGGAGCACGCCCACCTGCCATCCGAGCACGAGTACTACCAGTTGTTCGGCCTGACCTCGCGGCGCCTTCAGTTGGCACACCCCACTTGCCTGGTCATGCACCCCGGCCCTGCCAACCGCGGGGTGGAGATCGAATCGGCGGTCGCGGACGGCCCGCACTCGGTGATCCTCGAACAGGTCACCTACGGCATCTCGGTGCGCATGGCGGTCATGTCCATGGTGATGGGGGCGCATCAGGCGTGAGCGTGCTCATCGAGAACGTGCGTATCCTCGACCCGGCCGACGGTTTTGATGCAGTCGGCGAGCTAGTCGTGCAGGGCAGCGAGATCCTTGCCCGCGGCCAGGCGCCGGAGGGTTTCGAACCTCGCCGCCGCATCGATGGCAGCGGGTTGTGGGCCTTCCCCGGTCTGATCGACCTCGCAGCACGCCTGCGCGAACCGGGCCAGGAACACAAGGCCACCATTGCCAGCGAGACCCTGGCGGCGGCCCGCGGTGGAATTACCAGTCTGGTCGTCCCACCGGATACCGAGCCGCCGGTCGACTCCCCGGCCGAGATCGAACTGATCAACCGCCGCGCCCACCAGGCCTGCGGTGTGCGGGTCTACGTGCTGGGCGCCCTGACCCGTCAGCTGGAGGGCCAGCAACTCGCCGAGATGGCTGCCCTGATGCAGGCCGGCGCGCGCGGAGTGAGCAATGCGAGCAAACCGCTGGCCAGTCTTCTGGTCCTCCGCCGAGCGCTGGAATACGCCACCACCTTCGGCCTGACCATCGTGCTCTCGGCCCAGGACCCGGCGCTCACCGGGTCCGGCTGCATGCACGAGGGAGCGGTTTCCACCCGCCTGGGCCTTGCAGGTATCCCGGAAGCGGCCGAGACCGCGGCACTGGGCGCCATCCTGGCCTTGGTCGAACAGACCGGCGCCCGCGTCCACGTGGCCCGGCTGTCAACCCGCCGCGGGGCGGAGATGATCGCGAAGGCACGCGCCGAAGGCCTGCCAATAAGTGCGGACGTGGCCGCCCACCAGCTGTTCCTGACCGAGGTCGACGTAGCGGAGTTCGACCCGAATTGCCACGTGATCCCGCCGCTGCGCGGACAGCGGGACCGCGATGGCCTGCGCGCGGCCGTCGCACGTGGCGAGATCAGTGCGATCTGTTCCGACCACCAACCACACGAACCGGACAGCAAGCTCGGGCCGTTCGCCAGCACCGAGCCCGGCATCTCGGCCCTGGAAACCCTGCTGCCGTTGACGCTACGCCTAGTCGAAGACGGCCTCCTGAGTCTGCACGAGGCCCTGGCCCGGGTAACCACCGGCCCGGCCGAAATCCTCGACTTTGCCCAGGGCCGACTGACACCCGGTGCACGTGCCGACTTCGTGCTCTGGGACCCGGCCGCGATGCACGAGGTCCGCAGCGAAGACTGGCTCAGCGCCGGCCGCAATACGCCCTTCTTCAATTGGACCTTCGCCGGTCAGACCCGCGAGACCTGGGTAGCCGGGCGACCGGTCTGGACCCGCCCCGCCGAGGACACCGCATGAGCCCGACCCCCGCCAGTGAACGGCCGCACCGCGGCACCATCTTCCAGGAGGAAGGCCGCATCCTGGATCACCATGATGCCGGGGCCAACCAGTGGATCCTGCGGGTCGCCGCACCCGAATGCGCACGGGCCGCGCAACCCGGGCAATTCGCCCACCTCCAGTGTGCCCCGCGCCTGCTGATGCGCCGCCCGTTGTCCATCCAGCGCGTGGACCGCGAAGCCGGCTGGGTGGAGTTCCTCTACAAGGTGGTCGGCGACGGCACCCACGCCCTGTCGCAACAGACCAAGGGCGACACCCTCAGCGTGCTGGGGCCGATCGGCCAGCCCTTTAGCCTCAATCCGGAGCGACCGAAGCGCCTGCTGCTGGGTGGCGGGGTGGGCATACCGCCGATGATCTTTCTCGCGCACCAGCTGCATCTGCAGGGCAAGGCCGGACAAACCCACGCCGTGCTGGGCTCCGAGGTCCCGTTTCCCTTCCATGCACGCCCGTCGGAGATCCTCTGGCCGGGCCTGCCAGACGGGGCGATCGCGACCCTGCCGCTGCTGGAAGATTGGGGTGTGGCCTGCCGCCTGACCTCGAAGGCCGGGCTTCCAGGCGCCTTTGACGGCTTCGTCACCGACCTGGGACGCGCCTGGCTCGCCGGGCTCAGCCCAGGCGAACGGGATCAGGTGGAGATCTTCGCCTGCGGTCCCCACCCAATGCTTGAGGCCTGTGCCGAACTGGCGGCCGAGTTCGATCTGCCCTGCCAGGTTTCGCTGGAGGAATTTATGGCCTGTGCGGTGGGCGGCTGCGCCGGCTGCACGGTGCCAGTTCGCACCCCGAACGGAATCGCGATGAAACGGGTTTGCGTGGACGGGCCCGTGTTCGCGGCCAAGGATGTCTTCCCGGAGCCCACGCGGGCCTGAGGGGGAGGCCTCGATCCGGAAGGCCCAGTCCTCCTTGAAAACCCTGGCCCGGCGTTGGCGGGGACTTCGCCTGTGCGCAGGCTCCTAGTGAGACGCTGAAATCAGCGTCTCACTACCGGTCGGGCATCTTCAGCTCTTCCTCGGTCTCGTCGGCCGAGGCCACGCCGCCGCCGAAGTTCAGGCGCCATTCGAGATCGGCCCGCGAGTCGGCCTTGTTCAGGGCCTCGTCCAGCATCACGTCACCCGTCTTGAACAGCTTGACGATGGACTGATCGAAGGTCTGCATCCCCACCGAGCCACCTTTGGCGATGACTTCCTTGATCTCGTTGATCTTTTCGTCACGGATCAGCTCCGCGATGTAGGACGTGTTGACCAGGATTTCCAGTGCCGCCACGCGGCGGCCATCCTTGGTCTGAAGCAGGCGTTGGGCCACAATCGCGCGCAGATTCAGCGACAGATCGGACAGGATCTGCGGGCGGTTATCCTCGGGGAACAGATTGATCACGCGGTCCAGGGCCTGAGTAGCGTTGGTCGCGTGCAGGGTCGTCAGCACCAGATGGCCGGTGTCGGCGTAGGTCAGGGCCGCGCGCATGGTCTCGCGCGAACGCACCTCGCCGACCATGATCACATCCGGCGCCTCGCGCATACCTTCTTGCAACGCATGATCGTAGCTGGGCGTATCGATGCCCACCTCCCGCTGACCCACGATCGAACGCTTGTGGCTGAACAGAAACTCGATCGGATCCTCGACCGTGAGGATATGCCCATTTCTGTTCGTATTACGGTAGTCGATCATCGACGCCAACGTGGTCGATTTACCGGTTCCCGTCGCCCCCACGATCAGCACCAGTCCGTCGTTATGCGACACGAAGTCCTTGAGCACCGGCGGCAACCCGAGCTGCTCGATGGTCGGGATCGCCACGCGGATGAAACGGATGACCATCGCGACTTCGCCGCGCTGGCGATAGACATTCACACGAAAACGCCCCAGACCCTCGCGCGACAAACCGAAGTTTACGGCGGTCTCGCGCTCGAAGATCTCCGCTTGATGGTCGCTCATCATCTCGCGCGCGATCGCCTCGGTCTGCCGGGGTGCGAGCGCCTTGCGCGAGATCGGCTGCAGCTGACCGTCGACCTTGATGCTGGCCGGGGCGCCCGTCAGAAAGAACAGGTCCGACGCGGCCTTTTGGGCCATCAATTTCAGGTAGGGCTCAATCTGCAGCTGACTCATGATGTCCGCTTCCCCGGCTAGCGCAGGTTAAAGTCTTCGGCGCGCTCGTCCACGGACAGGTCTCCGCCCTCGTCCGCCACGGCCGGGGCCCCATCGTCCTGAGCACGCTGGCTATCAAGCTTGATGCGCAAACGCAGATCATTGACCGAGTCGGCGTTGCGCAGGGCTTCCTCGTAGCTGATCTTGCGGGCTTCGTAGAGATCGAACAGGGCCTGGTCGAAGGTCTGCATGCCCTGTTCGCGCGAGCGCGACATCAGCTCCTTCATGTTGTGCACCTCACCCTTCAGGATCAGGTCGGCCATCAACGGCGTGTTGATCAGGATCTCCACGGCCGGCACCCGTCCCTGGCCATTCTCGTGGCGCACCAGCCGTTGGGAGATGACCGCCTTGAGGTTCAGCGACAGGTCCATCAGCAACTGTTCGCGCCGATCCTCGGGGAAGAAGTTGATGATGCGGTCCAGGGCCTGGTTGGTGCTGTTCGCGTGCAAGGTCGACAGGCACAGGTGCCCGGTCTCGGCAAACGCGATCGCGTAATCCATGGTCTCCCGATCACGAATCTCGCCGATCAGGATGACGTCCGGCGCCTGGCGCAGGGTGTTCTTCAGCGCGATCTCGTAGCCCTCGGTATCCACCCCGACTTCGCGCTGGGTGATGATGCTCTTGTCGTGTTCGTGAACGAACTCGATCGGGTCCTCAATGGTGACGATGTGATCGGCGGTCGTGCGGTTGCGATAGCCGATCATCGCCGCCAGCGAGGTCGACTTGCCGGACCCGGTGCCGCCAACGAAGATCACCAGCCCCCGACGCTCCTGGGTGATCTTCTCCAGCTGCTTCGGCATCTGGATGTCCTCGAACTTCGGGATCACCGAGTTGATGGTACGCAGCACCATGCCGGGGCTACCACGCTGGGTGAATACGTTCACGCGAAAACGCGAGACCCCCGACAACCCGATCGCGAAGTTGCACTCCTGGTGACGCTCGAACTCCGCCGATTGCTTGTCGTTCATCAGCGAGCGCACTAGCGCCTGGGTATGCGAGGGCGACAGCTTCTGCTCCGTCATCGGCACCACGCGCCCGTCGATCTTCGCGGCCGGCGGCATGCCCACGGTAATGAACAGATCTGAGCCGCCACGATCCACCAGGGCCCGTAACAGGTCGTGCATGTACTTGATCGCCTTGTCACGATCCATGGCGTTCTCCCCTGATACCCGATGCGACGTTCACGCCAAGCGGGCCGTATCGATCAAATGGAATCCGGGTTGGCCGCCTTGCGGCGGGCATCCTCGCGACTGATCACGCCCTGCGCCAGCATGTCCTTCAGGCACTGGTCGAGCGTCTGCATGCCGGTTCCGGCACTGGTCTGAATGGTCGAGTACATCTGCGCAATCTTGTTCTCGCGGATCAGGTTCCGGATCGCGGGCGTGCCGAGCATGATCTCATGCGCCGCGATACGCCCGCCCCCAATCTTCTTCATCAGGGTCTGGGCGATGACCGCGCGCAAGGACTCGGACAGCATCGCCCGCACCATGTCCTTCTCCGCCGCCGGGAATACATCGACGATCCGGTCGATGGTCTTGGCCGCAGAGCTGGTATGCAGGGTGCCGAACACCAAGTGCCCGGTTTCGGCCGCGGTCAGTGCCAGCCGGATGGTTTCGAGGTCGCGCAGCTCGCCGACCAGAATGGTGTCCGGGTCCTCGCGCAGAGCCGAGCGCAGGGCCTCGCTGAAGCCATGCGTATCGCGGTGCACTTCGCGCTGGTTGACCAGCGACTTCTTCGACTCGTGAACAAACTCGATCGGATCCTCGATGGTGAGGATATGCCCGTAGTCGTTCTCGTTACGGTGGTTGACCATACCCGCCAGCGTGGTCGACTTGCCCGAACCGGTCGGGCCGGTCACCAGCACGATGCCGCGCGGGTAGTTGGAGATCTCCTCGAAGAT
This sequence comes from Thioalkalivibrio sp. ALJ1, assembly GCF_000745395.1. Lineage (NCBI taxonomy): Bacteria > Pseudomonadati > Pseudomonadota > Gammaproteobacteria > Chromatiales > Ectothiorhodospiraceae > Thioalkalivibrio > Thioalkalivibrio sp. ALJ1. The sequence continues at coordinate 639,490 of NZ_KN050684.1, forward strand.
GCGCGGGGCCGCCAGCTCTTCCAGCGTCAGGACCTTGGAGGGGATGGTTCGGAACACCGCTGCCGCGCCGCGGTCCTGGTTGAACGCGTTGACACGGAAGCGCGCCAGGCCCGAGACCTCGAACGAGAAGTCCGTCTCCAGGAACTCCTCGTAATCCTTGCGCTGGCGGTCGTTCATGATGTCGTAGATCAGGCTCTGGACCTCCTTGTGGTCCATGACCGGCACGTTCACCCGGCGCATGTCGCCATCAATTCGCACCATCGGCGGCATGCCCGCGGAGATATGCAGGTCCGAGGCCCCGTTCTTGACCGAAAAGGCCAGCAACTGCGTGATATCCATGCATCCTCCTGTGTTCGAACGTGACGCCGAGGTGCGCCAGCCGCCTAGTGGCAGCCATCGCCGCCACTCCCTGTCGCTTGCAAGCCCGCGGAAAATCCACGGTGCCCATGTGTTCTTCGGGACTATATCATAGGGAAATGACCGCACCAGACCACGCCCTGAACACCGTTCGAGCCCGCATCGAGGCCGCCTGCCGCGAGGCTGGACGCAACCCGGATTCGGTCCGGCTCCTGGCCGTCAGCAAGACGCGTGACGTGAGGGAAATCCGAGCCCTGCATGCCTGCGGGCAGATCGCGTTTGGCGAGAATTACGTGCCCGAACTGGTGGCGAAGCACGACACACTGGAGGCTCCGCCCGCACCCCTGGGAATCGAGTGGCACTTCATCGGCTCCCTGCAGAGCAACAAGACCCGCGCCGTGGCCGAACGCGCCGCCTGGGTGCATACGGTGGATCGTGAACGAATCGCCCGGCGCCTGTCCGACCAGCGCCCGGAAGGGATGCCGCCGCTACAAGTCTGCCTGCAGATCAACATCAGCGAGGAGCCGCAGAAGGCCGGTATCGCGCCTCGGGAGGCCGAGGCGCTGGCCGCCATCGTGGCCGAACTCCCCGGCCTCGAACTGCGCGGCCTGATGGCCATCCCGGCCACCGAGGTCGATCGGCAACGCCAGCGGGAACCCTTCGCACGCCTGCGCGAACTGCGCGATACCCTGAACGCCCGCGGTCAGTCGCTGGATACCCTGTCCATGGGCATGTCCGGCGATCTGGAAGCCGCCATCCTCGAGGGAGCCACCCTGGTGCGCATCGGCACCGCCCTGTTCGGCCCACGCCCCACCCAGAAGGAGTCCGCATGACAGAATACCGCTACGAAGTCGGCTTCATCGGCGCCGGCAACATGGGCGAGGCCCTGATCCAGGGCCTGATCCAGTCCGGCCATGCCGCCGAGCGTGTTGCCATCGCCGACAAGAGCCCCGAGCGCATACGCGATCTGCGGGCCCGCTACCCGGGACTCGCCACTGGCGACCCGGAGGAACTGGCCGCCCACAGCGCAACCCTGGTCCTCGCCGTCAAACCCCAGACCCTGCCCGAGCTGGCCCCAACCCTGAGCACTGCCGTCGGCGAAGGGGAACCGCTGGTGCTCTCGGTGGCCGCCGGTATCACCACCGCACAACTGGCGGGATGGCTGGGCGATGCCACGCGCCTAGTCCGCGCCATGCCGAACACCCCGGCCCTGGTGGGCGCCGGCGTCACCGGGTTGTACGCCGCTCCAACCGCCGGACCCGAGGATCGCGCCACGGCCACCCGCCTGCTGGAGGCTGTCGGCCGCGCGATCTGGGTGGACGACGAGGAGCTGATGCACGCGGTCACCGCCACCTCCGGCAGCGGCCCGGCCTATGTCTTCCTGATAATCGAGGCCATGCAGGAGGCGGCGCAGTCCCTGGGCCTGCCCGCGGATACCGCGCTGGAACTTACCCTTGGCACCCTAGCCGGCGCCACCCGCCTGGCCGCGGAAAGCGACGAGAGCCCCGCCGAGCTGCGCCACCGCGTCACTTCGCCGGGTGGCACCACAGAGCGCGCCCTGCAAGTCCTGGAGGACGGCGACCTGCGCGAGCTGATGCTGCGCGCCATGACCGCGGCCGCCGACCGCTCCCGCGAACTCGGCCGCTGAAACCCTGATTCACCACGAAGCGCACGAAGGCACGAAGAAGGGCCAGGTCAAAAGCGATTCACAGAAAGGTTGGAAGATCGGAAGGAGGAAAATGAGTTGGAGGGCTGGTGCCGGCGCCAGCCGCGACCGCAAAGGCAACAGCTCGGGGCCGCGCCCCGCAGCCGCCCCACAAGACCTCTTCCTGACTTCCCTTCTTCCTGTAAACCCGCCCTTGACCTTCTTCGTGCCTTCGTGAGCTTCGTGGTAAAACCGCCCTTGCCTTTCAAAGGCTCGACGTGGGCGGTTAGCGGAGTTCGGCGAGGAGTTGGCGGATCATGTGTTCGGCCTGGGGACCATAGCCGCCGCCGAACAGGTGGTCGTGATTGAGGATGTGGTAGAGGTTGTACAGCGTACGGCGCACGCCATAGCCGGGATCGATGGGCAGGATCTCCTCGTAGGCGGCGACAAAGTCCTGCCCCGGATGCCCGAACAGCTCCATCATCGCCAGGTCCGCCTCGCGGTCGCCGTAGTACACCGCCGGGTCATAAATCGTCGCGCGCCCATCGGCCAGAAAGCCCCAGTTGCCGCTCCACAGGTCCCCGTGCAGCAGGGAGAGAGCGGGCTGGTAGTCGGTGAAGAAGCCGCCCAATGACGCCTCCAGCTCCTCCAACGCCCCCAGCAGGGACGCCGCGGCGCCACGTTGCCGCGCCAGCTGGCGCTGGAAGCCCAGGCGTTCGTCGCGATAGAACGAGACCCAGTCGTCGTGTTCAGTATTCGGCTGCGGCGTACTCCCAATGAAGTTGTCGTGATCCAGCCCGAAACGCATTCGGGTCTTCTGATGCATATCGGCGATGCCGCGCGCCAACACCACGCCATCGCGCCGCCCACCCAGGTCCAGGTTCTCCATCACCAGAAAATGGTTGCCACCAACCGATCCCATACCGCACACCGCGGGTATCTTCAGCCGCCCACAGCGTTGCAGTTCTTCCAGGCCCCGTGCCTCGGCCGCGAACATCGCGGCACCATCGCCTCCGCTCAGCTTGACGAAGAATTCGCGGCCGTCGGTTCCGGTCAGACGCTGCGCCTGATTAATGGAGCCCCCGGAACAGGCCTGGCTTCCTGACGGCTGGAAGGCGGTTCCGGTATGGTCGCCAATGCACTGGGCCACCGCCGCCGTCACGGCATCGGGGCCCGCTGAATCAAATCGGTTCATCCTCGGCTTCCGGATTGCATTTCAAGTTGCAGGGTACCGGCTGTCGCAGGATCCGTCAGGAGATCCCCATGGCTTTTCGCAAACTCGAACCCCTCTGCGACAAGATCGGTGCCGAACGCATCCGCGCGGTAATCGACGACTTCTACCGCCGGCTTTCGGCCAACCCCGAGATCGGCCATCACTTCGAGCGTATCCAGGACTTTCCGGATCATGTCAGCCGGATCGCGGACTTCTGGTACATGAACCTGGGCGGGCGTCTGGAACAGCCGCCGACCATCGACATGGTCGGCAAGCACGCCCCGCTGAACCTGACCGAGGCCGACCTGGCTGTGTGGATGCGCCACTTCAAGGCCACCACCGAAGAACACCTGGAACCCCCGCTGGCGGCCGAATGGCAGCAACTGGCCGACGGCATCGCCAGCCGCATGCGCGAAGACATCATCCGCGGCTAACCCGCCTTTTTGTTTGCACCACGAAGCGCACGAAGACACGAAGAAGGTCAAGGGCGGTCTACAGGAAGGTTCGAAGATCAGAAGGAAAATAGATAGCTGGCCCGAGGCCGGGCCGTGATGGTCAGGGCCAGGCGGGCCCGGGTGCGACACAATGGCCTTCACCGTGAGCGCCCTCCCCGAGCGTCTCCCACCAAGAACCCTTCTTCCCTTTCCGTCTTCCTGTAAACCGCTTTTGACTTGGCCCTTCTTCGTATCTTCGTGCGCTTCGTGGTGGACAGACGCCCTAGCAGGCGTTGTCGGTGTAGCCCGGGGCGTCGCAGAAGGCGCGGCTGAGGGTGACGCCCGCGTCGCCCGGCAGTGCGGCCAGGTGCTGTTCGCGGCTTGCGGCCAGACGCGATTCCGGGGTGACCGGATACAGCAGCGTGGCCAGCGACGGCGGCTCTTGCCCCAAACGCACCGCGTACAGGATGCGATAGGCGAACACGCGGCGGATATAGTCGCGGGTTTCGGAGAACGGGATCAGCTCGGCCCAGATGTCGGGGTCCATCGCCCGGTCCTCCGGCAACCACGAGCGCACACGGTGTGCACCGGCATTGTAGGCGGCACTGGACAGCATGCTGTGCCCGCCAAAGCGATCCAGATTCCGGCGCAGATAGTAGGTCCCCAGACGGGCGTTGGTCGCAGGGTCGAGGATGTCCCAGTCAGAGTTCACCCGCACCCCGGCCGCCGAGGCGATCGAACGCCCGGTCGCCGGCATGACCTGCATGACTCCTAGCGCCCCGGCCCCGGAACGCACGTCATAGAGAAAGGCGCTCTCCTGCCGCGCGATCGCCATGGCCCAGGCCGGGTCGATCGCCTGCTCGCGGGCCCCCGCCACAATCAGGTCGTCGAAGGCCAGCGGGAAGCGCAGCTCGATATCATCCCAGGCGCGCGCCCGAGCGGCGGTGAAAATCGCACGGTCATGCCAACCCCAGTCGGCAAAGGCGAGGGCCGCGGCCTCCAGCTCGGAGATCTCCATATTCGCCACCGCATGGGTCCACTCGCGGCGGGCCTCGGCATTGCGGTCCAGGCGCACGAGCTCGCGCATGCGCTGCATGCCGGCATGTTCACGGATCGAGGCCTGCCGGTCGTCCGCGACAATCAACGGCTGATGGCCGATGCGGTAGGGCTGGCCCAAACGATCGGCGGCCAGAAAACCATGGAAGTTGCGCTCCTGGGCCGCGCGCTCGTAGAAGCGCCGCGCGGCCTCCAGCGATTCGGTCTGCTCCAGGGCGCGGCCATACCAGTACTGCCAGTTAGCCTCGTCGCGAACATCACGATCCATCACCCGGATCGCGTCCATCACCGTTTCCCAGTCGCGCTCGTAGAGTGCCGCCCGCACCTGCCACTGGCGCAACTGGGTATCAAAGACCTCGGGGTCCAGGGCAGCCATGAAATCCAGGGCCTCGGGGCGGTAACGCAAGGCCAGGCGCAGGGCCAGCGCATGCTGCACTCGCCCGGCCGATTCGGATGCCAGCTCGAGCCGATCTCCGGATTGCTCCCACCCTTCCAGTGCAGCATCCAGATCCTGGCGCACCCAGCGGATAAAGGCGTGCTCCAGCATCGTCTCCGCCGCGCGGTGGTCCCCAGCACGGAAGTCGACGTCAGCCACCCGCGCCGGGCGCTCGGCCAGGTTCAGCCAGCGTTCGCCCCAATCGCGATCGCGGCTATCCAGGTAGCGTCGCAGATAGCGGGCGAGACCGGTCTGGCCTGCCTCCATCGCCAGTGCAAAGCGGTCCCAAGCGAGTTCGTCCGTCAGCCCACCCGCGTCACGCCAGGCGCTCAACGCGGCATCGCAAGCCGAGGGTCGGGACTGGCCGTGCAGCCAGATCGATTCCATGTCGTCCAGGGCCGCTTCACGCTCACCCGTTTCCAACAGCGCCTTGCGCCGCTGGCAGTCCTGGGTCACGGACAGGGGGCGGTCATCATCGACAAAATCCAGATATGCAGACCAGCGCTCCTCGTCCGCCAGATGCGACAGGTAGCTGCTGTACAACCGGGGGGACAGAGGGGTGTCGGCATGCTCGCGCACAAAATCCTGCACGGCATCGGGGTCGGCGCGACTCAGGTTGCGCGCCAGTTCACGGTAATCGAGGTAGGGCGTTAGAGGATAGCCGGTCAGGGTGCTGCGCGCGGCGCGATAAGCCGTCATGTCACCGCGGTTCAGCGCGCGCTCCGCCAGCAGGAACAGGCTGCGCTCGAAGACATAGAGATCGTCTTCGGCCGCTACCGCCGGAAATGCCGCGGCCAGGGCCAGCAACAGGGCGGCCAGCCCGGCCAATACGCTCCTGGAAAGGCGCATGCCCAACCCTCGAATCAATGGATCTCCATCATCGACCAGCCCTGGGGCACTTGCAACGAACTTTGTCCCGTTTCGCACTGCGGCGCCGGCAGTTCGTGCTTTCCGAGTCAACGTGAGAATCAGGTCTCCAGTACAAGCGCTTCACCGCGCGCCAACCCGTCCAGGGTCCAGGAGCCAACCCGGTACCGCACCAGACGCAAGGTCGGATGCCCTACCGCCGCGGTCATGCGGCGGACCTGGCGATTGCGCCCCTCACGCAGGGTGATCGCCAGCCAGCGGGTGGGTATATGGCGACGAAAGCGCACCGGCGGGTCACGTTCCGGTAGGTCGGGTGGCGCCATGCGCTCCACCTTCGCCGGTCGTGTCAGGCCGTCCTTCAATTTGACGCCGTGGCGCAGGGCCTCGAATGCCGCATCATCGGGTTCGCCCTCGACCTGGACCCAATAGGTCTTGCTGGTCTTGTGCTTGGGCTGGGTCAGGCGCGCGTTCAGACGACCGTCGTCGGTCAGGACAAGCAGGCCCTCGCTATCCCGATCCAGGCGCCCGGCAGGGTAGACGCCGGGAACGTCGATGAAGTCGGCCAGCGTCGGGCGCCCTTCAGGGTCGGTGAACTGGGGCAACACGCCCCAGGGCTTGTGAAAGAGGACGACCCGGGCCATGGCCTGTTGGGTCAGTCGCAGCGCAACGTGACGCGTTCGGCGAAATGCCGACCGAGGTCGTAATCGACACTGGCGCCGTAATCCAGCGCCATGGCGCGCGCGACCATTGCCGGATCGGGCCGCGGCCGCTCGAGCCGGGCCTCGCAAGCCGCATCCACCAGTCCGGCCGCATCGACTACGCGTATGCCATGCGGCTCGCGGTGCAGAACCTCAATGAAGAAGGTCGGGTCGTAGACCTTGTACTCCAGGTCGCGGGCTTTCGGATCCACGGGCTGATCCAGCTCCAGCCGGAAGCGAAAGTGCAGCAACCCCTCCTCCATCGCCATGCGCGGCTCCTCGGCCGCCGCAATGCCAATGGCTTCATCGCCCGCCTTGATGTGGCTGTACCAGCGATACTCGTCCAGGTTGCCGAGGATCTCGGCTGCCAGCGCCTGCAGGCGCTCCTCGGAAGTCGTGCCCTCCTGGTGTTCCTGGGCATCGTCGTACAGGTACTGCCCATAGGTGGGATCAAAGCGCCAGTTGTGATGCATGTGGGTCAGCTGCCCGTCGCGATCGCGTTCGAACGTGATCTCCAGGTCGATCCAGGCGTGGGGGTGCGCCTGCAGCGTGCCCGGGAGCAGTACCAGCAGGGCCAGCACCGTGACCATCAGGGGAGCCCAATGGCGAATCATGCGGTCTGCCTCGCATCTGCAGGGGTCCAGGCGCGCGCCGCCGCGAGAAGGGGGGCCTGGTAGGCCAGCGCTACGCCGAGGTCCTGCAACCACGCCCATGCGTTCGGCTCGGGGCCCGCAGGCCCCAGCAGTCCCGGAGGCGGCAAGTCCGGAATACGGTCGACGAGCCCGGTCAATTGCCGCCAGCGGCGGAGCGCATCGGTCTGCTCGGCAATGGTCGTGGCCACCACGGGGGCGCGCCGGATATTGCAGCGGGCGACCGCCGCCGGGTCCGCCAGCACGGTGTCGAGGTCATGCAGACGCCGCAGGATCCGGGCCGCGCTCTTCGGCCCGATGCCCTCGATCCCTGGGATGTTGTCACTGGCATCACCGGCCAGGGCCAGCATGTCCGCGACCTGCTCCGGACGCAGGCGAAAGCGCTTCTCGATAGCCCGGCGATCCAGATCAAGCCCGCGCTCGGGGTCGTGCAGACGATCCTGCTGGCCAAGGATGACCTGGGTCAGGTCCTTGTCCGCGCTCTTCACGTCGATCCGATACCCCGCCGCGCGACCACTGCGGGCCAGGGTCGCGATCAGGTCGTCGGCCTCGTACTCGGGATTGGCGAACGTGGCGAAGCCGAGCCGTTCCAGCAGCTCACGGATCCGCTCGAACTGCTCGCGCAGCTCCGGCGGCGCCGGCGGGCGATGGGCCTTGTAGGTCGGGTCGATGCGGTGGCGAAAGCCTCGGCGCAAGCCGGTGTCGAAACAGAAGGCGACCGGCCCCGGCGCGCAGGTAGGCAGCCACTGGCAGAGCGAGTGCACCAGGCCGTGCAACGCACCACCGGGACGCCCCCGCGAATCCGCATCCAGCCCCCGCGCAAACCAGGCGCGAAACACAAAGATGCTGCTGTCGACCAGGGTCAGGGTCGGCAACCGGGCACCTGCTGCCAGGCTGGGCTCAGGAGAGGCGCTCAAGGTCCTTCCGCACACCGGCGATGGACTGGTCAAAGGCCGCGCGTTCCTCGGCATTCAGCTCCAGCTCGATCGCGCGCTCCATGCCGCCCTGGCCCAGAATACAGGGCACGCCCATGGCCACGTCACGCTCGCCGTATTCGCCGTCCAGCAGGGCCACGGTCGGCAGCACCCGACGGCGATCCAGGGCGATTGCCTCAACCATCTCGGCGATCGCGGCGGCCGGGGCGCCGTAGGCGCTGGAGGTCTGTTTCAGGGCCAGGATCTCGGCCCCACCGTGGCGGGTACGCTCGACGATATTGTCCAGCGTGGACTGATCCATGAAGTGGTGTAGCGGCACGCCATTGACCGACGAGTAGCGCAGCATCGGCACCATTGCGTCGCCATGGCCGCCCAGCACCAACGCCTGGATGTCATGGGTGGACAGCCCGGTCTCCAGCGCAATGAAGGCGGCCATGCGCGAGGTATCCAGCACCCCGGCCTGACCGAAAATGCGATCGCGACTCCAGCCGGTCTTCTGCCAGGCGCGGTAGGTCAGCACGTCCACGGGATTCGACACCACCAGGATACGGCTCTGAGGGGCGTGAACCAGGATGTCCTGCAGGATGAGATCGAGGATCTCGACGTTCTTGTCCAGCACATCGGAACGCGACATCCCCGGCTTGCGCGGCAATCCGGCGGTCACGATGACCAGCTCCGATCCCGCGATCACCGACGGCTCATGGCTGCCGCTCAGGCGAGTATCGAAGCGCAGCAGTGGCGCGGTCTCCTGAATATCCAGTGCCGCGCCCGCCGCGGCACCCTCGCGCACATCCAGCAACGCGATCTCGCGCGCCACATCGCGGCGCGCCAGGAACTGGGCGGTGGATTCGCCGACGCGGCCGGCGCCGACTATGGCGATCTTTTGCATACGACTCCTCAGTCCTTGCTCGTGGACGTTACAGGCGCGCGACCCCGCTGTCCCGAGCGGCCTTGCTGATGGCGGGCGGCACGGTATCGATCAGGCGTGGATCGAACGGCGTCGGTAGGATGTAGTGGGGGCCGAACTCCAGGGTTTCCAGACCATAGGCATCCAGCACGACCTGCGGCACCGGCTCGCGAGCCAGGCCGGCCAGGGCGTGAACCGCGGCCACCAGCATCTCATCGTTGATCGTCCGGGCGCGCACATCCAGCGCACCACGAAAGATAAACGGGAAACCCAGCACGTTGTTGACCTGGTTCGGGTAGTCCGAACGCCCGGTCGCCATGATCAGGTCGTCGCGCGTCTCCAGCGCCAGCTCCGGGCGAATCTCCGGGTCCGGGTTGGACAACGCAAAGATGACCGGTTTCGGCGCCATGGAGCGCAACATATCCGGGGTCAGCAGGTCCGGGCCGGACAGGCCAATGAAGACATCGGCATCCTGGCACGCATCGGCCAGGCTGCGCGCGTCGGTATCCACCGCGAAGATCTGCTTGTACTCGTTCAGGTCGTCGCGCTGGCTGTGGATCACGCCCTTGCGATCCACCATGAACAGGTTTCGCTTCACCGCGCCCAGGCGGACCAGCAGCTGCATGGAGGCAATCCCGGCGGCACCGGCCCCGACGCAGACAATCTTGGCCTCGCTCAGCTTCTTGCCCTGGATTTCCAGCGCATTGACCAATCCGGCGGCGGTGATGATCGCCGTCCCGTGCTGGTCATCGTGGAAGACCGGAATATCCAGGCGTTCACTCAGACGGCGCTCGATCTCGAAACAATGCGGCGCGGCGATATCCTCGAGATTGATGCCGCCAAAGCCACCGGCAATCCGCGCCACCGTGTTGATGAAATCCTCCGGCTGCGGCGCGTCCACCTCGATGTCATAGACATCGATATTGGCGAAGGCCTTGAACAGCACGCCCTTGCCCTCCATCACCGGCTTGGACGCCAGCGCACCGACGTTGCCCAGCCCGAGTACGGCGGTACCATCGGTAATCACGGCGACCAGGTTGCCCTTGCCGGTATAGCGATAGGCCAGCTCCGGATCGGCAGCAATTGCGCGCACCGGTGCGGCAACCCCCGGGGAGTAGGCCAGCGACAGGTCCTCCTGGGTCGCCGTCGGCTTGGTGACGTGGATAGCCAGTTTCCCGGCCGGGTGCTGCTCGTGGTACTCCAGCGCGCGCTGGTTGAAATCCTTGGACATAGTGTCGCGGGGCCTTTTTGTAAGACGGTGACTTGCGAAACAGCGAGCCCCGGAGCGGCCGGCAGCCGCTCCGGAACCCAGGGTCAGTTGACCGGATGCGTGGGGACGGAGCCGCGGCGGGCCTCGTCGTACGCCGGCCGGAACTGATCGGCCAGCCGGGTCAACTCGCGCTGACGCGACTCCGGTGCCGGGTGCGTACTCAGAAATACCGGGTGCCGTCCGTTGGACTGAGCCGCCATCTTGCGCCACAGGCTGGCGGCGGCATCCGGATTGTATCCGGCGCGGGCGGCAAGCTCGATCCCGATGCGGTCGGCCTCGGACTCCATCTGCCGGCTATGCGGGAGCTGTACGGCGAGGGCCGCGCCGAGGGCCGCGCCAGTCAATGCAACCGCCGAACGGTCACCGGTCATCGCGTAGCCCGCCACGGCCAGATTGCTGGCCATTGCCACCGACATTTTCTCCGCCGTGTGCGCGGACAACGCATGCGCAATCTCGTGCCCGATGATCTGGGCGAGCTCGTCATCGGTCAGCTCCAGCTGCTCGATAATGCCCGAGTAGATCGCCATCTTGCCGCCGGCCATGGCAAACGCATTGATGGTGTCCGGGGCCTCGATCACGCGGATCTCCCAATCCCAGTCGGCGGTTTCGGGACGATACTTGACGGCCTGCGCCACCACGCGTTCGGTAATGCCCTGGACCCGCGCGGTCATCTCCGGGTTGGCGTCCACCCGGCCTTCTTCGCGTGCCGGGGCGAGCATCTCGACATAGGCACTGCGCGAGGCATCAATCGCCTGGTTCTCGGACACCAGCATCAGCTGGGAGCGGCCGGTCACCGGGTTCGTAGCACAACCGGGGACCGCCACGGCGAGACCGGCGGCAATCAACACCGTCAAAAGCAGGGATGTCAGGCGACCACGTCCGGTCCGCCAGGGCTTGCGAAAAGCGCGCATTATTCGACCACCTCGAGATCGCGCGGATTCCGGATGCGAATCCGCAGTCGGTCTCTCCAAGGATACACCTGACCACGCACAATGACCGCCTCGCCATTCAAAGTGTCAGGTTCAAGATCCGGCCAGTGCGCGCGGTCATCCTCATGGATGAACACATCCAGCGGGCCGTCCAGTTCCAGCACCCAGTGGCGTTCCGTCGAACGCACCGAGACCACCTCGCCCTGCACTCGCAACCGCCCTGGACGCAGGGCGCCTGCGTGCCGGTCCAGGGCCATCGCAGGAAAGGCGGCAGGACGTTCCAGCCAGAGTCCCCGCTGTCCCGCACGCGCCTCGGCCTCGGCGTTGTAGTAGCAGGTGTCCAGGGCGGAAGGCTGGAGACCGGGGCGGGCAACGGCCGCGCCACTAGCGATCAGCTCACTGGCGAGCAGCGGCCCCTCGGGTAACCAGGCGTGCATATGGAGACGCCCCTGGGCATCCCGGGCCGGTCGCCCGGGACGCAGGATCAGGCGTTGGCCAGCCGCGTCGATCCGTTCGTCCAATACATCCTGCAGGTCTTCGTGCAGGCGCAGAGGTCGCATCAAGGGACTCGTCTCCGGTAATTCCGCCGCCGGGGCGAGCCCGATCAGGCGGATGCTGCGCCCATCGGCCAACCGCAGTCCATCGAAACCCTGGACCCGGTCGACCTCGACTTCCTGAAGCCCTCGCGCATCCTGGTCCGCCAGCTGGCATTGGGCCGCAACGGCCTGGGCGAACAAAAGCAGCACCCCTCCAACGCAGACGAGGGCGCCCCACAGGGCGCCCTCGTTGGGTCGGCCGCGGCCCGCCACAGCGGCTACGCGTCCGGTTGCATCTCGCGCCGGCCGGCGCGCCACGGCTTCAGAATGCGAAGCGGCGGTTGAACTTGTCGACCTGGCCAGCGGTGTCAACGATCTTCTGCTTGCCGGTATAGAACGGGTGGCACTGCGAGCACACATCCACCTGCATCTCTTCGCTGGAGAGGGTGGAGCGGGTCTCGAACTGCTCCCCGCAGCTGCAGATGACCTTGACTTGGTGGTAGTTCGGATGGATATCGGCTTTCATGATCGGCTCACGCAGGTTCTGGCGAAAAGTCCGATAGGATAGCCGTGGATCACCCACCAGCGCAAGACCCATTTGCGAGCGTCTTTCGAGAGCCGTTCTGCAAAGCGGATGGCAACTCACTGAATGAACAGAGGGTTTTATAGTCCGGGACAACCTGTGGATAACTTTGTGGACGAATTGTCGGAAGCGGAACGAACGCTGGCTCGAACGTCAAGCCCACAAGGATCAGACCAACGCCGAACCTCCTGCAACTTACTGATTGATGGCCAATTAATTCTTTCGTTACTGCGCGAGCGCCGCTTTTTGGGCCTACCACCGCAATGAGCGAGCACTTGGTACGCACTGTGCATAAACCCACGCCAACGTGCCGCGCCGGTCAGTGTTTGGCGGGCTCCGGAGCAATCGCCCGGTAGATCGCCGAATAGTCAGCGTCCGCCAGCCCCTGGTCCTGCGCCTGGTCCAGAAGGTCCGCCAACAACGGTAACCACGGCCCAACCAGCTGAGCATCCTCGACCGCCCGCTCGGTCAGGCGCACATCTTTCAGCAGATGCTTGACCGGGAAGTTAGCGGACCCAAAGTCGCCGGACAGCATCTTGCCCAGCTTCTTGTCGAAGGTTGGGGCATACAGAGCGCTATCGCGCAAGATCTCCATGAAGGTATCGACCTCCACGCCTTCGCGTCGGACCAGCGCAAGGCTCAAGGAGAACGCGGCGGTAAGACTGGCGATCAGCTGATTGAAAGCCAGCTTCAGCGCCGCCCCCTGCCCCACCGGACCGACATGCCGAGGGGTCTCGCCTAGGGCCGCCAACACGGGCTGTGCACGGGCAAAGTCCTCATCGCTATCGGCACCCGCCATGATCAGCAGGCGGCCATCCCGAGCTTCCGGGATGGAACCCAGCACCGGGGCCTCCAGGTAGCAAGCCCCAGCCGCGCGCACCCGCTTGGCCAGCGCCCGGCTCTCGGCCGGCAGGATCGTCGCCATCTGGATCACGCAGCGCCCCGATAACGACCCGGTCGGGAGGCCACCCAGCACGGCCTCGATGGCCGTTGCGTCGCTGAGCATGAGTACCAGTACATCTGCCTCCGCGACCGCCGCCGCAGGTGCGCTATGAACGGTCACTCCCTCCGTAGCCAGATCACTGGCGCGGGATACCGTGCGGTTATACGCCACCACGGGAAATCCGGCCTGCAAAAGACGCAGGCCCATGGGTTGCCCCATGAGCCCGCATCCCAGCAGCGCCACTCGGGACGCAGCCATATCGACTCCTATTTGATCTTGTCGTCGAGGTCGTCGGTATACCCGAACAGGGTATGCGGCGGTGGCGCCTCCTTCTGGTACTTGGTCGGCGTAACCGCTTCGGTCTGCTGCAGGCTCTTGTACAGCCCGATGACCATGATCAGCATCACCACCGAGAACGGCAACCCGATACTGATCGCGGCGGCCTGCAGCGCCGCGAGCCCCCCCGCCAGCAACAGGATGGAGGCGACCACCCCCTCGAGGATGGCCCAGTACACGCGCTGGGTGACGGTCGGGTTGCGCACGTCGCCGGAGGCCAGGGTGTCGATGACTAGCGAACCGGAATCCGAGGAGGTGACAAAGAAGGTGACGATCAGCAAGGTCGCCGCTGCCATCACCACAAGCGCCAGCCAATCCCATAGCGGCATCGCCTGAAGGGTCACGAACAACGCGGTGGACACGCTCTCCGACACGGCGGCGGTCAGATCGACCACACCGTCGAGCTCGTAGCTCATCGCGGTACCCCCGAACACGGCCAGCCAGACAAAGGCCGCGGCGGTCGGGGCCAGGAGCACGCCGGCCACGAATTCTCGGATGGTGCGGCCACGCGACACTCGCGCAATGAACATGCCGACATACGGGGCCCAGGAGATCCACCAGCCCCAGTAGAAGATGGTCCACGAGGCAGCCCAGCCGGAGTCTTCAATGGTATCGGCCCACAGACTCATCTCGGGCAGGTTCTGCACATAAACGCCGGTGGATTCAACCAGCAGGCGCAGGATGAACAGCGTCGGCCCCATGATCAGCAACAGTGCGACCAGGATCGCGGCCAGCCCGATGTTGAAGTTCGACAGACGCTTGATGCCCTTGTCGACACCCAGCGCGACCGAACCCACCGCGATCAGGGTGATGATCGCCACGAGTATGATCTGCATGGCGGTCGATTCCTCGATCCCGAACACGAAGTTCAGGCCCGAGTTGATCTGCATAACCCCGAGCCCCAGCGAGGTCGCCACACCAAACAGGGTGCCGAACAAGGCCACGACATCCACCACGTGACCCCAGGGGCCATAGATCCGATCCCCGATGAAGGGATACAGCGAAGAGCGGATCAGCAGCGGGAGGTTGTGGCGGTAGGCGTAATACGCCAGCGACAGGCCCACGACGATGTAGATCGCCCAGGCATGCAGCCCCCAGTGGAAAAAGGTGTAGCGCATCGCCTCGACGGCCGCGCCACTGGTCTCGCCCTCCGCATGCGGCGGGCTCAGATAGTGGTACATCGGCTCGGCGATACTCCAGAACAGCAGCCCGATCCCCATCCCGGCGGAGAACAGCATCGAAAACCATGCGGCATAGCTAAAGCGCGGCGTCTCGAACTGGTCCCCCAGGCGCACCCCACCGTACCGGCTGAACATCAGGTAGAGGGAGAACACCAGGAACACCGTTACGACCAGCATGTAGTACCAGCCAAGATATTCCGAGATCCCGGTCTGCAGTTGTTCGAAGATCGCCTCGGCACGATCCGGGAAGATCGCCCCAAACAGCACAAACGCTGCGATCACAATACTGGAGGCATAGAAGACCGGGCTGCAGATCACGCCAAAGCCGCGAAGGCGCGTTTGCGTCAGACCGGGGGTGGACTGTTCATCCATTCGGTTTCCCCTTGTGTTCGAGTTGCGGGCACGGGCCTGACTGCTTCTTGCCGCAAAGCCGCTCAGGTGCGCGCCCGTTGGCGCGTTGCCGCTTTCAGGTGGGACTTCGCCCACCGTAGCGAAAGACTTCCAACACTGCAAAAACCGCGAAGGGCTTCACAGCCCTCGCCGTATCACTCACCGTTAGACGCTGGGAAGCCGCGTCAAAAGCAAGGCGCGGGCCTGCCCGCCCTGGCGCTCTCGCTCGATATGCCACCCACTTGAAGCAAGAAAGTCGAGGGCGGCCTCGGCCTCAATCTCCACGTAGATCTGGCTGGCGGCATGGATCCAACCCTGCATCACCAAGGCCTCCAGCACTGGCGCCACCCGATCCTGGTGGAACGGGGGGTCCACCAGCACCAAGTCATAGGGCTGCCCATCCGGCGGAGCGGACGCCAGCAAGCGCAGGGCGTCGTCGCGGCGCACCGTGACCTGTTCGGCCGCCAGCGTCTCGCAGTTGGCCTGCAACTGCGCGGCCGCACGCGCATCACGTTCCACCAACAACACCGATGCCGCCCCACGCGACGCCGCCTCCAGGCCCAGGGCCCCCGTACCAGCGAACAGATCCAGCACGCGGGCACCAGGGAGACTGGGTTGCAGCCAGTTGAACAGGGTCTCGCGCAGGGCATCCGCGGTGGGCCGCAGCCCACCCACCCCGAGCACCGGCAACCAGCGCCGCCGCCAGGCACCGCCGATGATGCGGATGCGCGCGGCGCGCCCGGCGGGGGCACGCCTACTCCTGGCCACCCACGATCACCGTGACCATCGCATCCGGATTGATGCGCTCGCGCAGGCGCTTATTCAGGTCATCCAGCTCAACCGCCTCCATGCGCTCGATGTAGCGCTCCAAGTAGTCCAGCGGCAGCTCGTAGAAAGCCATCATACCGAGAAGGCTGACGATATCGCTGTTCGAGGCCAACGACAGCGGAAAGCTCTTGACCGTGTTCTCACGCGACGCCTCCAGCTCGTCCGCATCGATTCCCTCGGCGTGCCAGCGCCGCAGTTCGTCGCGCAGGGCGCTCACCGCATCGTCCGCCTGATCCACTCCGGTTTGCATACCAATCCGGAACGGCCCTTCCACGGCCATCGGCTGAAAGCGGCTGCTGACCGAATAGGCCAATCCGCGCTGGCTGCGGATCTCCTGGAACAGCCGCGAGGTGAATCCACCGCCACCAAAGGCGTGATTGGCCAGGGTCAGTGCATAGTGGTCATCGTCCCCGCGGCGCAGGGCGGGCGCGCCCATGTGGATGTGGGCCTGTTCCGACGGGAAGTCAATGCGCTCCTCCACCGGTTCGTCCTGTTGCGGTACGTCTGGCAGCGGATCGACTGCGGGACCCCGAGGTAGCGCCGACGAGATGCGGGCCGCGATACTCTCGGCCTGCTCGCGATCAAGGCCGCCGGTAATCGCCAGTGCGCCGTTGCCGGTCGTGTAGTGGCGCTCAAAAAACGTGCGCGCATCCCCGGGACTCAATGCCTCAAGGCTGTCCCGGTCACCCCGCGGCCAATTGGCATAGGGGTGGCCTTCGTACATCAATTCGTAGAAGCGACGGGTGGCCACGCTGCCCGGGTCCTGGCGCTCGCGCTGGAGACCTTGCAGGGCCTGGCGCCGCGCGCGGTCAAAGTCGCTATCCGGGAAAGCCGGCGCGGCCAGGACGTCCGTCAGGGTATCCAGCGCCGCATCCATCCAGTCCGGCTCGGTCAGGCTGCGCAGGTTGATGATGGCCATATCGCGCAGCGACTGGGTGCCGAATTCGGCACCGACGGACTCGAAGCGCTCGGCCAGTTCGTCGGCATCCATATCCGCGGTGCCGTGGCGCAATGCACTGCTGGTCAGCAACGCCAGGCCGCCCTGGCTCCCATCGCGCGAGGCTCCGCCGTCAAAGGTCAGGCGCAGGTCGACCATCGGCAGGTCCGGCGCCTCCACAAACAACACCCGCAACCCCTCGGTGGTCTCCCACTCTTCGATCTCGACGGCCTGGGCCGGTAGCGCCAGCGCCAGCAGAAAACCCAGGACACTCAGAACACCCGCTCGCATCATCTTGGCTCCCATGATCACAGACCTCCCGTGTCATCACCGTAGGCCTGCCTCGAATCGGGACGGGCCTCGCCATCCAGGGGCTGGGGGTCGAGAACGCCGACCGTGCGTTGATTGGGCACGAGGTATTCCCGTACCACGCGCTGCACATCCTCGGCGGTAACCGCACGCACGCGTTCCACGAAACGATCACCTTCCTGCCAACCCACCCCGATGGTTTCCAGCATGCCCAGCTGGAAGGCCTGCGAACGCACCGAGTCGCGCTGGTAGATCTCGGAGGCAATCACCTGGGCGTGTACGCGCTCCAACTCACTGTCGCTGACTGGCTCGTCCTTCAGGCGCTCCACCTGCTCCAGTAAGGCTGCCTCCAGGGACTCGATATCGGTATCGGCGCTGGGCACGGCCGCGATCATGAACAGGTCATCCAGGCGGCTGAATGGGCTGTAACGGGCCGACGTCGCGCCGGCCAGTTCCTCGCCACGCACGATCTCGCGGGCAAACCGCGAGGCTTCGCCGGAATCCAGAACCCCTGCCGCCACCATAAGGGCGTAGGCATCCATCGGGTCGTCCAGTGTGTTCAGGACTGGGGCCTTCCAGCCCATCATCAGGAAGGGCAGCTCGGCCGGCGCCTCCAGGGTGATGCGCCGCTCGCCTCGTTGCGGGGTCTCCGTACGCGGCTTCGTCTCGGGCAAATCTCCGGCCGGGATGTCCCCGAAATGCTCGCGCGCGGCCGCAATCACTTCCTCGGCATCGACATCGCCGACGACCACCACGACGGCATTGTTCGGGTGGTAGTAGCGGTCATACCATGCCTGTGTGTCCTCCAGGGTGTAGGCCTCGATATCGCTCATCCAGCCGATCACAGGAATGCCGTAGGGATGGTTGAAGAACGCGGTAGCCATCACCTGTTCACGCAAGAGCGAATTGGGCTGGTCCTCCACGCGCAGGCGGCGCTCCTCCTGCACCACGCGCAGCTCCGGCTGGAACTCATCGTCCTGCAGCTTGAGGTACTGCATGCGCTCGGCCTCCATGGCCATCACCGTCTCCCAGTGATCACGGCCGATGATCTGGAAGTAGCCGGTGTAATCGCGACCGGTAAAGGCGTTCTCGCGCCCACCCAGGCGCGAGACGATGCGCGAGAATTCACCAGGCTCGTAGGCCTCGGTCCCACGGAACATCATGTGTTCCAGCATGTGCGAGATCCCCGTCACACCACTGTGCTCGTCGGCCGAGCCGACGCGGTACCAGACCATATTGGCCACGACCGGGGCACGCCGATCCTCCAACACCAATACCGTCAGGCCGTTGTCCAGCGTGGCCTCAACCACGTCGGATTCCATCTCGAGCGAGTCGGCCGGGGCTACGACGGGCCAGGCGAAAGCCAGTGCGGTTGCAAGCACTGCCACTAGATCTTTACCGCGCATGATTCGTGAATCCTCGTGCTAGCATTGGCGAACTCTCTACTTGACCACATTGAGCATGTTCGGTTTCCGCAAGAACAAGTCCGACGACCCTGTTGCACCCGCCCCGGAAACGCCCGGGACCGAGCCGGAAAAGCCCGCCCGCGGAGGGTGGTTCCAGCGGCTGCGTCAAGGTCTGGCCAAAACCGGGCAGGCCCTGGGCGGCGACCTGGGGTCGCTGTTCCGGCGCAAAATCGACGACGAGCTTTTCGAGGAACTGGAAGAACGCCTGCTTCTTGCCGACGTTGGCCTGGATGCCACCCAGCAGATCATGGATCGTATCACCCGCGAGGTGAAGCGCGGGCAACTGGATGATGCCGAGGCCCTGATGGACGCCCTGGAGGCGGCCATGATCGAGATCCTCGAACCCGTCTCGCAGCCCTTGGAGATTCCTGCGGCCGAGCGCCCGTTTTCGATCCTTGTGGTGGGCATCAACGGGGCCGGAAAGACCACCACCATCGGCAAGCTGGCGCACCACCTCCAGGCGGAAGGGCGTTCGGTACTGCTGGCCGCGGGCGATACCTTCCGCGCCGCGGCCGTGGAACAGCTGCAGACCTGGGGCGAGCGCAACAACGTCGCGGTCATCGCCCAGGGCACCGGGGCCGACTCCGCCTCGGTGGTCTACGACAGCCTGCAGGCGGCCCAGGCCCGCGGCATCGACGTGATGGTCGCCGACACCGCCGGGCGCCTGCATACCCAGACCAACCTGATGGATGAGGTGCGCAAGGTAAAACGCGTGATGGGCCGACTCGACGAACAGGCCCCGGACGAAGTGCTGCTGGTGGTCGACGGCGGTACCGGCCAGAACGCCCTGAACCAGGCGCGCCAGTTCCACGAGGCCCTCGGCCTGACCGGAATCGTGGTCACCAAGCTCGACGGTACCGCCAAGGGCGGCGTGCTGTTCGCCCTTGCGCAGCAGCTCGGCGTTCCGGTGCGCTTTATCGGAGTCGGGGAGAAGGCGGAAGACCTGCAGGCCTTCGATGCTCGCGCCTTCGTGCGCGCCCTGCTCGGCCGCGACGGCGATTAGCGAGCGTTCTGGATGATTCGCCTACAACGCGTCACCAAACGATTCGGCAGCGCGTCAGAGGCGCTTAGCAACGTCAGTCTTCGGGTGGACGCGGGCGCGATGGCGTTCATCACCGGCCCATCGGGTGCCGGCAAGAGCACGCTGCTGCGGCTGATCGCCGGGCTGGAACGCCCGACCCGTGGGCGTATCCAGGTCAACGGCCACGACCTGGATCGGCTCTCCAACCGGGCGATCCCCGGTTTTCGCCGCAGTATTGGACTGGTCTTCCAGGATCACCGCCTGCTGTTCGATCGACCGGTGTTCGATAACGTTGCCCTGCCGCTCGAAATCCTCGCCTACCGCCGACCGGAGATGCGCAAACGCGTGCGTGCAGCGCTGGACAAGGTCGGCCTGCTGCACAAGGAGGCGGTCAACCCGCGCACCCTGTCCGCAGGCGAACAGCAACGCGTCGGGATTGCGCGGGCCATTGTCCATCGCCCGGTCCTGCTGCTGGCAGACGAGCCCACCGGCAACCTCGACCCGGCGCTCTCGCGCGAGATCCTCCAGCTGTTCGATGACTTCAACGGGGTCGGCATGACCGCGCTGATCGCCAGCCACGACCTCGGGCTGGTCGAGCGTATGGGCAAACCGATCCTGCACCTGGAGGACGGGCGCATCGAGGCCCGCGCCGCCTCGGGGCACCCTGCATGAGATCCGGTCGGCGCGTACTCGACGCCGTGCCCGCATGGGTGGAGGCGCACCGGGATGCCGCCCGACGCAGCTTCCAACGACGGCTTCAGGCCCCCGTGCTGAGTCTGATCAGCATCGCCGTTTTGGGCTTCATCCTGACGCTCCCAGCCTTCCTCTGGGTGTTGCTGGATAACGCCCGCGCCCTGTCCGCACACATCGACCATGACCCGCGCATCGCCCTGTATCTGGACGATGTCGCACCCGAAACGGCCGCTGAACTGGAACGCCACCTGGAGACCGACGCGCGGGTCGAACGTTGGACCTGGATCGACGCCGACGAAGCCCTGGAACGCTATCGCGAGGGGCTGTCCGACCCCGGCCTTCTGGACTGGCTGGATGCGAACCCGTTGCCCGATGTGATCGATGTCGTACCGGCCACCGCTGACCCGGCAACGGTGACGGCATTGCGCGAGGAACTCGAAGCACTCGCGCCCAACGCAACCGTGATCAGCGACGACGAGTGGGTGCGCCAGCTGAACAGCCTGCACCAGGTGGGCCTGCGTATCCTGACCGTGGTGGGTGCCCTGCTTGGGCTGGGGGCCGTGCTGATCCTGGCCCTCGCGACCGCGTCGGAGTTGCGCGAACGCCGGGAAGAGATCGCCATCTCGCGCATCAGCGGGGCGACCCACCGATTCCTCCGTCGTCCATCGCTGTACGGCGGCCTGCTCACCGGCTTCGGGGGCGGCGTCTTTGCGGGCATCCTGCTGCTGGTCGGCATTGCCCTAAGTCGTGCGCCCCTGGAACAGGCTGCGGCGGCGTTCGCATTCGAGTTCGAACTCGGCTTGCCCGGAGCAAGCCATTTGTTGTCGCTCATGCTGGCCGGCCTTTTCCTCGGCTGGCTGGGTGCCCGTCTGGGAAGCGGCCACGCCCTGCGCGACGCACCGTAGGGGCAATTCGACCCGGCCCAACGGCCGGAACTTTTACAGGGTTTAGCACTCCTACGCACAGACTGCTAATCTAGAGCCATGAATCGGGAGGAAACACCACGCATGACTCAGGCCCTGACCACCCCGCGCATCGATATGCCCGTCCCGGTCGGTAACCTCGATCACTACATGCAGGCCGTAGGCCGCATCGAGGTACTGGACACCGAACAGGAGCGCGAACTGGCCGTGGCGCTGCACGAGCGCCAGGACCTGGATGCCGCACGCCAACTGATCCTGCATAACCTGCGCTTTGTGATCCACGTCGCTCGCGGCTACCAGGGCTACGGCCTGCCGTTGGGGGACCTGATCCAGGAAGGCAATGTCGGCCTGATGAAGGCCGTGCGCCGCTTCGACCCCAACCAGGGTGTACGGCTGGTGTCCTTCGCGGTGCACTGGATCCGCGCCGAGATCCACGAGTTCATCCTGCGCAACTGGCGCATCGTGAAGGTCGCCACCACCAAGGCGCAGCGCAAGCTGTTCTTCAACCTGCGCAGCGCCAAGCAGCGCCTCGGCTGGCTGTCCAACGCGGAGGTCTCCGCAGTGGCGCAGGATCTGGGCGTTTCGGAAAAGGACGTTTGGGAGATGGAACGCCGCCTGTCCAGCCAGGACGCGAGCTTCGACCCAGGCCCGGAGGTGGACGACGAGCACAGCTATGCGTCACCGTCCGAACGCCTGAGCCTGGAGGACCTTAGCGATGACCCGGCCCACGTCACCGAGGACGAAGACTGGGACCGCCACTACCAGGAACGGTTGAGCCAGACGCTGGGCGAGCTGGACGAGCGCGCGCGCAACATCCTGATGCGCCGCTACATGGCGGAGCAGAAGGCGACGCTGCATGAACTGGCGGCGGAATACGGCGTGTCGGCCGAGCGTATCCGCCAGATCGAGAACAACGCGATCAAGCGTATCCGCGCGGCATTCGACGACTAACGTCTCCGCGCAGCGCCAAAGCAGAGGGCATTAGAGCCCGAACGAAAAAGGCCCCGGCATTTGCCGGGGCCTTTTTGTTGCCGGACATCGGGCCTACTCACCCGACCCGGCCGGAATCCTCCTGGCTCAGCCGAACAGGATCACCGAAAAGAAGCTGATCCAGGACCAGATGATCAGGCCCGCCGTGAACGTCAACGGGAAGTTTGAAAAGGTAAACCACTCGCGCATCTCGCAGTCCTCGGAATGTTCCTAACAGAATCAGGTAAAGGGTAAGCTGCGCTGCGGCGCGACGCAAGTTCGACCGAGATCAGCGCTTGGTCTTTTCGTGGCCGCCACCCTCTTCCGGACGCTCCGGCGAATCCGACTGGGAGCCGGTCGGAATACGGGGATCGTCGTCGTCCATCAGGATTCGGTGGGCTGGCCCCTGGAGATCGTCGTACTGCCCCGAGCGGATCGCCCAGAACAGGACAAGTCCCACCACCAGGGCAAACAGCATGGCGAGCGGGATCAGCAGGTACAGGATCGTCATGCAATCAGTGTAACCCCCCTGCGTGGTGGCCTTAAACCGGGGGCGCACCACGTTCTGACGCCGGGACCGGAGCGCGACTGGAAACGGTAGCTGAATCCTCACGGGGCGGTCGAAGGCGCAACGCATTGCCCACCACCAACAACGAACTGAGCGACATGCCCAGTGCCGCAAGCCAGGGAGTCAGCAAGCCGGACGCCGCCACCGGGAGCGCCAGGGCGTTATAGCCGATTGCCCAGGCGATATTCTGATGAATGATGCGCTGTGTGTGGCGCGCCTGATCCAGGGCCTGGGGTAACGGCTCCAGCCGGTCCGACAGCAGGACGAGGTCGGCCTGGTTCTGGGCCAGTTGCGTGCCGCCACCCATAGCCAGCGACACGTCGGCGCCTGCCAGTACCGGGGCATCGTTGATACCTTCACCGGCCATGAGCACCACCCGGCCCTCGGCCTGACGAGCGCGCACGTAGGCCAGCTTGTCCTCGGGCGCCAATCCACCCACAGCGTCGGGAATGCCCATCTGTGCTGCAAAGGCCTGCGCGGCCTCCGGGCGGTCGCCGGTCAACAGGACCACTC
The DNA here is from genome assembly GCF_000745395.1 of Thioalkalivibrio sp. ALJ1. NCBI lineage: Bacteria > Pseudomonadati > Pseudomonadota > Gammaproteobacteria > Chromatiales > Ectothiorhodospiraceae > Thioalkalivibrio > Thioalkalivibrio sp. ALJ1. The sequence continues at coordinate 663,083 of NZ_KN050684.1, forward strand.
CTAGCCCGCGGGCCTGCAGATCCGTGATCAGGGCACGCGCATCCGGGCGAGGGGTATCCGCCAGCCAGAATAGAGCCACTGGCTGGTCATCAACCACGAGCCAAACAGGGCTCGCCAAAGGAAAGCCCTCCGGCGGCGAGGGGGACGCGGCAGGGTCCTGCGGGAGCATCGTGTTGCCCCCGATGGCGACCCGGTGGCCATGGATCTGACCTGTCAGGCCCTGACCGGGAAGGTTGTGGACGTGGGTCGCGACGGGGCCGGTCCCGTCTGCGATGCCCACAATGGCCCGAGCCAGTGGGTGTTCGGAGTGCCCCTCCAGCGCCGCGGCCCAGTCCAACCAGGAGCCAGCATCCGGGGGTGGCTGCAGATCGGCACGGGCCACGAGGCGGGGTTGCCCCAGGGTCAAGGTCCCGGTTTTGTCCAGGCACACCAGGTCGACTCGGGGCAGGGCCTCCAGGGCGCGTCCTCGAGTGACCAGCATGCCCAGGCGCGAGAGGGCACCCGTGGTCGCGGTCAGCGCGACCGGGGTGGCCAGAGCCAGCGCACAGGGGCAGGTCGCGACCAGCATGGCGACCATGACCCACAAGGCCCGCGACGGGTCGATCCAGGCATACCAGACCACCCCGGCCAAGGCGGTCAACAGCAACACGACACCCACAAACCAGCCCGTGCCGGCCTCGGCAACCCGTGCCATGCGGGGCTTCTCGGTCTGGGCGCGGTCGAGCAGACGCTGGATCGCTGCCAAGGTGGTTTCGGCTCCGACGCGCTCGGCTTCGATCAGTAGCGGACCGTCGACATTGACGGTGCCACCGGTGACACGCTCGCCGGGGCGCACCGGGTGCGGTTCAGGTTCGCCCGTTAACAGGGCCTGGTTCACCGTGGACTCACCCTCGCACACCACACCATCGGTAGGGATGGTCTCGCCAGGTCGCACGCGGAGGGTGTCTCCTGGAGCCAGCTCGCCCACCGGTACGGCTTCGAAGCGGCCGTCGGCAATCCGACGGCTGGCGATGGCCGGAACCAGGCGATCCAGGCGATCGATGGCGTGAGAGGCGCGCTGGCGCGCGATCAGCTCGAGGTAGCGACTGGTCAGCAGGAAGAACACGAACATCACCACGGATTCGAAGTAGACGTGTTCGCCGGTGCCGAGGATGACCGCGTACAGGCTGGCCAGATAGGTCGCGATGATGGCCAGACTGACCGGGACGTCCATCCCCAGTTGGCGATGCCGCAGATCGCGCCAGGCGCTCTGGTAGAACGGGATTGCGGAGTAGAAGACGACCGGCGTGGTGAGGGCAGCCGCCACCCAACGCATGAACTGGAGCAGGTCTTCGTGTTCGGTGTCCTCGGCGCCCAGCCACAGAGCCACGGCCAGCATCATCACCTGCATCATGCCCAGCGCGGCCACCGCAATCCGCCGCAGGGCCAGACCACGTTCACGCGCGATGGCCTGCTCGCGCGTGCCCGGGTCGTAGGGGTGGGCGTGATAGCCGATGTCGCGGATCGCCTTCAGGATGTCGGACAGGGCGATGCGCTCCGGGTCCCACATGACCTGGGCCCGGTGGGTGGAGTAGTTGACGCGAAAGCTCTCCACACCCGGCAACGCCTGCACGTGGCGTTCATTCAGCCAGACACAGGCAGCACACGTGATGCCTTCCAGCATCAGCGCCGCCTCGCGACGGTCATTGCCGGCGCCGGCGGACACGACGAACTGCTGCTGCACGCCGGGATGGTCGAACAGCTCGAGTTCGCGCAACTCGTCGGGGATTAGGGGGCTACCGCTCTCGGCGGGCGGGGCGTCGCGATGATGGTAGTAGGCGCCCAGTCCGCGCTCAATGATGGCGCCGGCGACCGCCTGACACCCTGGGCAACAAGTGGGCCGCTCGCGGCCCTCGAAGGTGACGGCATAATCGGCCCCGGGCGGAACCTCGAGGCCACAGTGGAAGCAATGTGCGCGATCGGCCGCGGACGATGCCGGGCCCTGCGACTCGGACGCGTGCGCCACGGCGAAAGGGCGTTCGTTCAGCCGGAGCGGCCGCTACGCACACGGGTGCGGGCCTGTTGCTCGAGCAGTTCCCCGTCGTGAACGACCTGATAGCGCAAGTCCCAACGGCCCGGTGCCGGCAGCGCGACTTCGACCTGGTAGAGACCGTCCCCCATCGCCTGCATCTCGAAGGTCTGATCGCGGCGTTCGTCGGCCAACCACATGAACAGGCCCCGGACCTGGGCATCATTGATCGGGTCACCCTCGGCATCGCGTACCTCGACCTGAAGGGTCGCGGTCTCGCCCTCGGTGGGGCGCTCCAACCAACCCTGACGGACCTGCCAACCCTTCTGCCGTTGTTCCAGAAGTTCGGAGACCCGATGCACCGCGAGGGCCTGCTTGCGGCTCTCCATCCCCGCCACGGTGCCAGGGAACCCGGAGGTGACTTGTTCCGCCCGGTTTTCCGGTTCGGGCAGGATGGAGCCGATGAACTGCTGCGGCATCCCGTTATGTGCCAGCGTAATCAGAACCGCCTGGACCGACGCCACAATGGTGAAGAAGCCGACCAGCACGAGCGGAGCCCAATGCAGGCGCCCGATCTTGGCCTTGCCCCCGTTCTCGGCCTCCGCCTCTTTCTGGGTGAAGACGATCCCGAGACCGTAGGGAACAATGATGTACAAGGCGAGATGAATCGCGAAGACATCCGCGCCCTGCCAGGTCAGGATCGAGTAGGGGATGAACACGAAGAACATCAAGGCCACCACCACCGCCGAGGTGCTATAGGCCTTGAGGCGAGTGAAGCGATAGATCAGGGCGAACAGCAAGGCCAGTACGGCGCTGCCAACCCCCAGGGTGATGACGAGATTGCTCATAATGGTTTCTTCGTTTCCTGCGATTTAGCAACCTAGAGGGTTGCATGACATTGCGTCAAATCCGCCAGCATGATTGCTGTTTCTGCGGCCGGCGGCCCGGAGGCCGATTTGTTACCGATGACTGAACTGCGAGTTCACCTCGAGCGGTTCGATGTACCCATCTCGATCCGTGATCACAAACCGGAAGGGTTTCGGCGACGGCGTGCCGTCCGGCACGTCATGCCGCACCCGCGCGACCACGGTCAGGCGCTCGCCCGGCTCAAGGCGGATGATCTCGACCTGTCCCAGGTCCAGTTCGGCCCCGTCCAGACCGGCCAGGCCGATCTCGAAATCCAGCTCGCGGTCAGCCGTGTTGTTCAGTCGAATTTCGTAACCGTTCTGGATGCGCCCATCGGACATCTGGACATAAAGAGGCTGGCGAACCTGGTTCACGTTGGCATCCACCGGCGGGCGGCCGAGGATACTGCCGACGAGTGCGACGATCACGATCAGCACCGCGGCCCCATAGCCAAGTGTCTTGCCCTTGAGCAGGCGGGTCTTGCCCCCCTCCTGCTCGCGCTCGGACGTGTAGGCGATCAGCCCACGCGGCCAGCCCTGCTTGTCCATGATCGTGTCACAGGCATCAATGCACAGCGCACAGTGGATACACTGGACCTGGAGCCCATCACGGATATCAATGCCGGTCGGGCAAACCTGGACGCAGTAGCCACAATCGATGCAGTCACCGACCCCGGCCGCCTGGCGTTCTTCGCGCGTCTTCAAGCCCGCCTTCACCTTGGCCCGGCCTGCGGTGCCCTCGCCGCGCCCATCGTCATAGGACACGATCATGGTGTCGCGATCGAACATCACACTCTGGAAGCGGGCATAGGGGCACATGAAGGTGCACACCTGCTCCCGCGCCAGGCCCGCGAAGGTATAGGTCGTCGCGGTCAGGATGCCTGCGGTGACATAGGCGGCGTAGACGGCCTGGCCGGTAAAAAAGTCGGCCACGATCGATGGTGCGTTCCCCCAGTAGAGGACAAACCCAAGCCCGGTGGAGAAGGCCACCAGGAGCCAGGAGAGGTGCGTCAGGCCGTACTTGAAGACCTTCTCGCCGTTCCAGGACTGTTTAGCCAGACGCAGGCGGGCCGGACGCTCACCCTGGATCTTGCGTTCCAGCCACATGAACACATCGGTCCACAAGGTCTGAAAGCAGAAATAGCCACAAAACACACGGCCGGCCACCCCCGTCACGAAGAACAGCAACAAGGCGGCCAGTACCAGAAAACCGGCCAGCCAGAAGATGTCCTGCGGATAGACCACGAGGTCGAAGATGTGGAACTGACGCCCCGGGATGTCAAACAGGACCGCCTGGTCGGGGCCGTACTCGCGTTCCCAGCGAATCCAGGGCAGCCCGAAAAAGACGCCGTAGGCGAGCAGCAGAATACCCGTCTTCAGATTGCGAAAACGCCCCTTGACCGATCGCGGGTGGATCGGGACGCGCGCCTCGTACAACGGCTGGGCCTGGGACATCAAAACCTCCCGGAGGTTAGTCCGGCAGCATGGGGCAAGATCCAGCCTTGCCCGCGAGTACGGTTCCTTGCAACAAAACAGGGGCGCCTCCGGGCGTCAATCCTGCCCGTTGGACACCCCTTTCAAGTCTGCGGCAGGCCGCCGGCCCTGGCGCCAGCCGCCGGGTCTGAAGTCCCCGCTTACTGACCACCGCCCAACGAGTGGACATAGGCCGTCAACATCTTGATCTCCGCTTCCGACAGGCGATCGGCAAAGGCGGGCATCTCGCGCTGGACGCCATCACGGACGAAGTTGGCAACCAGGCGCTGACGCTCGCTGTCGCTCTCTGCGCCACGCACGTCAACCAGACCCCAGAGGTCATTGGTCAGGTTGGGCGCGCCCTGAGAACTCAGGCCCTGGGCGTCCATGCCGTGGCACTGGAAGCACCCGCCATCGGAGCCCGTGAAGATCCGTTCGCCGGCATCGGCATCATCCTGGTCGACGCTGTAGTCGTTCAGCGAGAGCACGTAGGCGGCGACCTGGTTCAGCTGATCGCTGTTCAGGGTGTCACGGTAACCCGGCATGTAACCCAGGCGGCCCTGGCGCAGGGTTTCTTCGATCTGGTCAACGGTCCCGCCCCACTTCCAATGGTCATTGCGCAGGTTCGGGTACTGCCCAACCACACCGGCGCCGCCCACCTGGTGACAAGCGGCACACCAGGTCCCGAAGGAACCCTGGGCGTAGGCGTTCACGAAACTCATGCTGTCGGCATCCGCCAGGATGGTTTCATAGTCCTGGCCGGCGACCTGCTCCAGCATCTCGCGCTGACGCACGGCATAGGTACCGGTCTGCATGTCCTTGGCCAACAGCGCACGCGTATTCCAGTGCATGGTGCGTTCTTCACCACCCTGTTCGAAGGTGATGGTGTTAAAGCCCTTGGTGAAGCTGTCACCAATCGGCCAGGCCGGGTAGATCAGCCAGTACACCAGCGCGAACACCACCGTGGCGTAGAAGCCCCACAGCCACCAGCGCGGGAGCGGGTTGTTGTATTCCTGAAGGTCCCCGTCCCAGACGTGCCCAGTGGTCTCGACCTGGTTCTTCTGGTCCTTATCGCGGTTGTCCTGTGTGCTCATTGCTCGTCACTCTCGGTTTTGTCACGCCGGGCCACGGGCTCCCGATGTGAATCATCGTCATCCAGAGGAATGTAGCGATACGTCTCGAACTTCTGGGCGCGGCGACGATTGGAAAACAGGAAGATCACTACACCGATGAAGGTGCTCATGAACAGCAACAGCGCGACGATCTTGCTGTTGCCCATGTCCGTAATCCATTCCCAAAGTCCCATCATTGTGGCGCCCGCTCCTCCTTACCGGAATTCGGCAAAGTGCCCGTCGTCGTATGCGCTGAAGTCGACCATGGTCCCGAGGACCTGGAGATAGGCGACGATCGCATCCATCTCCGTGATGGTGCCGGGGTTACCGTCGAAGTTTTCGGCCTGAGCCTGGCCAACCAGGTTGTCCTCGGCGTCGCGAATATCGAACATCCGGGCGTGTTCCGCACCGAACCGCTCGACGTTGGCCTCGTATTCCTCGTCGGTGAGCGAGTACGGCACACCAACCCGCTTCAGCGCGATCATCCGCGCTTCGATGTCGGAGTAGTTCAGCGGCGTCGTCGCCAGCCAGGGGTAACCCGGCATGATCGACTCCGGCACCAGCGACTGCGGGTCAATCAGATGTTGGACCTGCCATTCGTTGGAGTATTTGCCACCCACACGGGCCAGGTCCGGACCGGTGCGCTTGGAGCCCCACTGGAACGGATGGTCGTACTGCGATTCGGCCGCCAGCGAGTAGTGGCCATAGCGCAGCATCTCGTCACGGAACGGGCGCACCATCTGCGAATGGCAGGTGTAGCAACCTTCGCGGACGTAGATATCACGCCCACGCTGCTCCAGCGGGGTGTACGGGCGGACACCGTCCACTTCTTCGATCGTGTCGTCGATGTAGAACAGCGGCACGATCTCGACCAGGCCGCCGACGCTGATCACCGCAAGGGTGAGGATGATCAGCAGGCCGGCATTGGTTTCAACGCTTTCATGCTTCATGGATCTAGTCTCTCCCTAATCAGGCCGTGCGGGCTTCGGCGGACGCGGCCTGGGCCTCGCGGGCCTCGGCCTTGATGCCCGAGCGAACGGTCATCGCGATGTTGAACGCCATGATCAGCATGCCGGCGAGGAAGAACCCGCCACCGATGGCGCGCACCACGTACGGCTTGTGCAGGAACACCACCGACTCGGTGAAGGTGTAGGCAAGGTTCCCGTATTGGTCAAAGGCGCGCAGCATCAGGCCCTGGCCAATACCGGCCACCCACATCGCGGTGATGTACAGCACGATCCCGATGGTCGCCAGGAAGAAGTGCACGTACACCAGCTTCAAGCTGAAGAGGTTCACGTTCCAAAGCCGCGGGATCAGGTGGTACAGGGAGCCGAAGGTGATCATGGCCACCCAGCCCAGCGCACCCGAGTGCACATGGCCCACGGTCCAGTCGGTGTAGTGGGACAGCGCGTTGACGCTCTTCAGGGACATCATCGGACCTTCGAAGGTCGACATGCCGTAGAAGGCCAGCGCGGTGATCAGGAACAGCATGATCGGGTCGGTACGCAGCTTATCCCAAGCGCCCGACAGGGTCATGATGCCGTTGATCATACCACCCCAGGAGGGCAGCAGCAGCAGGATGGAGAAGGTCGCCGCCAAGGTGGACACCCAGTCCGGCAGGGCCGTCCAGTGCAGGTGGTGCGCACCCACCCACATGTACAGGAAGACCAGCGCCCAGAAGTGGATGATGGACAGCTTGTACGAGTAGATCGGACGTCCGGCCTGCTTCGGCACGAAGTAGTACATCATCCCCAGGAAGGCCGCGGTCAGGAAGAAGCCCACCGCATTATGGCCATACCACCACTGGGTCATCGCATCCTGCACCCCGGAGAAGATGGAGTAGGAGTGCGGATGGAACAGGCCCACCGGGACCTGGATGTTGTTGAAGATGTGCAGCAAAGCAGTGGCCAGGATGAAGGCCATGAAGAACCAGTTCGCGACATAGATGTGCGGCTGGTTACGGCGCAGCAGGGTCATCAGGAAGACCATGAAATAGGCCACCCAGACGACCAGGATGATGATGTCGATCTGCCAGTTGAACTCGGCGTACTCGCGGCCCTGGGTGATCCCCATCATGTAGGTGATCACGCCCAGGATCAGCGCCAGGTTCCACCCGTAGAAGGTGAAGCTCGCCATGGAGTCGCTCCACAGGCGCGTCTGGCAGGTTCGCTGAACGATGTAGTAAGAGGTGGCAAACAGCGCATTACCCCCGAACCCGAAGATCACGGCCGAGGTATGGACCGGGCGGAAACGCCCAAAGGTGATCTGCGCGATATCGAAGTTCAGGAACGGGAACGCCAGCTGCGAAGCGATCCAGACGCCCGCCGCCATGCCAAACACACCCCAGAGGATGGCGGCAATGGCGAACCGCTTGATGATCGCGTAGTTGTACTGCTCGGAAGTCGCGACTGACGCTGCGGGTGCGGCACCCGCCGTAGTGGCTGCTTGTGACATGACTTTTCCACCTTGCTGCGGGGAACACGGATGTCCCGATCGTTCGGGGGCGTGAACTCTACCCCATTCCGGGCCCACAAAAAACCAATACCGCCTATCTCACTCGGATATTAAGCGCGATCGGCGGAACTTTTGACCAGAGCAAGAATACATTCTTCATGCGCGTGCAGGCGAGGCCTGCGGGTCGGAAAGATTTGATCCAGATCAACGAACCGGCTGCACCGGGATCACGCGACCCGCGGGACGCGACGGCGGCGGTGCGTCCGGCACCCAGGCATGGCCATAGACCACCTCCCAAGTCGCCGGCAGGCGCCCGTCGACGCCGAACGCCTGCGCGTAGGCCTCGGCCACGGCGCGCAGACGACGAGGACCGAATAATCCGGGGGAACGCCCGGACAGCGCGTTGCGCACGCCAACGCCGCGCAAGTCGCGGATCAACCCGTTGAGATCCGGGTAGGTCAGGGTCAGCGCCTCCTGATCCATCACCGGGTCGGCAAAACCGGCCCGCACCAGGGCATCGCCGATGTCGTGCATATCCATGAACGCGTTTACATGCGTGCCCGTCCCGCCATCGACCGCCGCGAAGGCCGCGCGCAGCTCGCGCAGGGTGTCCGGACCAAAGGTGGTGAACATCCACAAGCCACCCGGGCGCAGGATACGCCGCGCCTCGGCGAAGGCCTGATCCAGACTCGCGCACCACTGCAGGGCCGAACTGGAGATCGCGAGATCGAACGAATGCTCCGCCAACGGTAATGCTTCGAGATCCCCACAGACGACCCGGGGCCGCCGCAGCCAGCGTCCGCGGCGGCGCGCCCGGGCCACCATCGTCGGGGCAAAATCCACTCCGGTCAGGCGCGCCCCGCGATAGCGGCGGCTCAGGTGGTCCAGGGCCTCGCCGGTACCACAACCGAGATCGACGATCTGCTCCGGCTCCATACGGATCCAGTCCAGCCGACCCAGCATGCGCTCCTGCACCTCCCGCTGCAGGACCGCATGCTCCTCGTAGGTCGCCGCCGCGCGGGCAAAACCCGCGCGCACCCGCGCCTTGTCGAGATTGAATCCTTCGGGTTGGCTCATGCCGGCTCCTTGGTGCCGCAATCGGACAAAAATTCGGAGATAAATCCGGCCAGTGGCTCCGGCCGCTGGAACCACTCGGCGTGGCCGCCCGGCCCGCGGCCGATCCGGGCATCCGGTCGCAGTTTCTGAAGGGACGCCTCGACGGCCACTGGCACCAGCGCGTCCCCGGCCTCCAGCCACGCCCCCACGGGCGCCTCCACATCCGCCCAGGCGGAGCGCAGATCGGACCGTTCCAGCAGGGTCAGCCCGGCCTCCAGCCCCTCGGGCGCCGCCGGGTTGGCCTGCAACTGGGCGGTCAGTGTGCGGGCGAGCGAGGCCGCATCCGGGCTGCCGCGGGCGCAGAGCATCGCCAGGCGGCGTTCAAGCCGGCGACGGTCACCCCCCAGCGCCGTCCGGAAATCCTCCAGCTCGGCCCACGGCAGGGCAGCCGGCCAATCGCCACCCCGCGCAAAGCGCGGCGTGGAACCAATCAGCAGTACGCCCTGCGGCCCCGCCCACTGACGGGCCGCCGCCAGCGCGACCAGCCCACCCAAGGACCAGCCGACCCAGACCGGGCACACCACCTCCGATGGCAGAGACCCGATCAGGGCCGCCGCCGAACGCTCGACATCGGCCAACGCCTCGCCATCACCGGCCGCACCATGCCCAGGGAGATCCGGGGCCAGCACACGCGTGGCAGCCGGAAGGGCTGCGCGTAAAGGTGCCCACGCCGCGCCGGAGAAACCCCAGCCATGCAACAGCACCAACGTCGGCGCGCCACCCGGCGAATGTCCCACGCCCATCTCAGCGCCCTGAACGGCGGCCACCAGCTTGCGTATCATATGCGGCCGAATCCTCTCGACCCGCGCAGGCAGGCTGACCGCTCATGGGCATTACAATCGGCATCATCATCGCGTACCTGTTGGGGTCGCTTTCCACGGCCATCCTGGTCAGCAACCTGCTGCGCCTGCCGGACCCGCGCACCACCGGTTCGAAGAACCCCGGCGCCACCAACGTGCTGCGCTCCGGGGGCAAAACGGCGGCCATCATCACGCTCATCGGGGATGTCGGCAAGGGCTGGCTACCCGTATTTGTGGCCCTGCAATTGGACCTGTTCCCCGGCTGGGCGATCGGACTGATCGGCCTGGCCGCCTTTCTGGGGCACGTGTTCCCGGTGTACTACCGCCTCCAGGGCGGCAAGGGCGTGGCCACGGCGCTGGGCGTCATCCTCGCCTTCAACCCGCTGGCCGGCGGCCTGGTCCTGCTGACCTGGTTGCTGGTCGCGGCCATCTGGCGCTATTCGTCACTGGCTGCGCTGGTCGCCGCGGGCATGGCACCGGTGTACACGGTGTTCTTGGGCATGGATCACTGGATCAGCGCCGCGGTCGCCCTGATGAGCGTGATCCTGTTCATCCGCCACGACAGCAACATCCGGCGTCTGATGCGCGGGGAGGAGTCCCGCATCGGCAAGAAGGACAAATCTGCGGCTTCGACCAACGACTGACGGCCGCGGCGGCTACGCGCCCGGCGCCGTCAGCTCTGCCAGCGGCCAGCGGGCCCGCGCCGCCACCACGGGAGCCGTCGTCTCTGCGACCGCCCCGGCCTGAAGTCGGCGCAGCCCCGCCAGCGCGATCATCGCGCCGTTGTCGGTGCAGAACTCCGGACGCGGGAAATACACCGGCACGCCCTGGCGCTGCGCCATCGCCTGCAGGCCGGCGCGCAACGTAGTGTTCGCGGCCACGCCACCCGCCACCACCAGCGCGGGGGCCCCGCTTTGTTCCAGCCCTCGGCGGGTCTTCTCCACCAAGGTGTCGGTGACCGCCTCCTCGAAGGCGCGGGCAACATCCTCCGCCCGGTAGACCTGCTTCTTCAGCGCGGTCAGCACCGCGGTTTTCAGCCCGGAGAAACTCATGTCCAGACCCGGACGATCCAGCATCGGGCGCGGCAGACGCAGGGCATCGGCGGCTCCCTGTTCCGCCAGGCGTGCCAGCGCGGGACCCCCCGGATAACCCAGCCCCAGTAGCTTGGCCGTCTTGTCGAAGGCCTCGCCGGCGGCATCGTCGATACTCTCGCCAATCAAGTCATAGTCGCCCAGCGCGCGGGCATGGATCAGCTGGGTGTGCCCACCGGAGACCTGTAGCACCAGGAACGGGAAGTCCAGGCCGGTATCTTCCAGAAAAGGTGCCAGCAAATGGCCCTCCAGGTGGTGCACCGCCAGCGCCGGGATATCCCAGCCCCAGGCAAGCGCACGCGCGACCGAGGCCCCAGTCAGCAGCGCGCCCAGCAACCCCGGGCCACCGGTGTAGGCCACTGCATCCAGGTCGTGACCGTCCACACCCGCCTCGTCCAGCACTGCGCGCACCAGCGGCAACAGACGGCGGATGTGGTCGCGCGAGGCGAGCTCCGGCACCACGCCCCCGTAGATCGCGTGCAGATCCGTCTGGCTGTATAGCCGGTGCGCGAGCAGACCCTGATCCGCGTCGATCAGCGCCACGCCCGTCTCGTCACAGGAGGTCTCGATACCCAGTACCTTCATGGCTGCAGCATGCCGCCGTTCCGAGCGGGAACCAAGCAGCCCTTGTGGTGCCATGTACTTGAAACCCGGGCGGCCCTCACAACCGCCCCCGTCGATCCGGAATCGCCGTCAACGGCAGGTGCGAGCAACCCCGACCCAGGGCCATCATCTGGAAGCGCTCGCCCATCTCCCCCGGCAGGGTCAGCATGCGCACGGCCTGGGCGGCCTGCATGGTCAGACGCGCGTCCTCCCCGCTGCCCACACGGGCCTCGAAGCGCTGCGGCAGTCCGGCACCCAGCAGGAACTCGCCCTGCCCGGCGTAGGCGAGCACGTCGAGAGCCGCGCCCGCCGCGGCCTCGGCCACGCCAGTGAAGTCCACGCTCGCTGTCAGATCCATCAGGCCGGGGTGCGCGAGCGGGTCCTGGATCATCTGCTGGCGGTAGTAGCCCACCAGAGTCCCCTGGTGGCGTTCGGGGGCGTAGTAGGCGGCACGCGGAAAACCGTAATCAACAATCACGGCCACCCCTTGCTTGAGACAATCGGCGAGCGCGCCGACCCACGCGCGTTGCGCAGGCCGCCACTCGGACAGATAGCCCTCGGGCCACGGGCCGTACTCGGCCTGCAAGTGCGCGACCGGCTCGGCCAGGGTCGGCGGAGCCGGTCGCTCGGCCAGGCCCAGATCCCCACCCACGCCGGTCGTCACCCCGACCTGCCAGACCTGCCCCTCGCGCCAGCGAAATAGCTCCACCGGCAGAGCGTCCAGCACCTCGTTGGCCAGCACCACGCCGCGCACCGGGGCATCGGGCAAGGCGTCCAGCCAGGCAACGCGGGCATACTCTTGCGGCGTGAGCGTGGCCTCCAGGTGCGCCTGCTGGCGGGCGCGCAGGTCCGGGCTCACCTCAATGATCCAGTAGCGCTCCCAGTCGACGCCCTGCTCACGCAACGTGGCAATAACATCACCCGCCAGCCGGCCACTCCCAGCCCCAAATTCGAGCATGGTTCCGTGCCCGCCAAGGTCGTCACGCAACACGGGGGCCAACCACGTGGCCAGGGTTTCCCCAAACAAGGGAGAGAGCTCCGGCGCCGTTACAAAGTCGCCGCCCTCGCCCAGCTTGTGCGCGCCGTTCACGTAATACCCCAGGCCTGGCGCATACAACGCGGCCTGCATGTAATCGAGAAACGGGAGGAACCCGTCGCCCGCCGCGATACTCTCTTTCAGGGAGGCCTGCAGGTGTTCGGCGATCGCGGCGGCGACCGGATCGTCGGGGGCGTTTGTGCTAGGTTTCGGCGGCATCATGGCGACGAATGGTACCAACCCGGGGGCAGACGTGACGCAGGCGCAGTCCGACAGCAGGGATACGGCCCCCGACGGAGCACCCGTGGTGCTGGTCACGGGGGCGGCCCGCCGCGTGGGCGCGACCATTGCGCGCGTGCTGCACGCGGCCGGGCTGCGGGTGCTGATCCATTATCGCGGGTCGCACTTGGATGCCGATGCCCTGGCTGGCGAACTCAACGGCGACCGACCCGACAGCGCCCGCACTCTGCAGGCCGACCTTCTGGACCTGGACGCCATCGAACGCCTGGCGCGCGACGCCGTGGACGCATGGGGCCGCCTCGACTTCCTGGTCAACAACGCCTCGACCTTTTATCCGACCGCCGTGGGCGCCATCACGCCACAGGCCTGGGATGACCTGATGGGGTCCAACCTGCGGGCCCCGACCTTCCTGATCCAGGCCTGCCACCAGGCGCTGCGGCACCAGCGCGGGGCCGTTGTGAACATCGTCGACATCCACGCCCTGCGCCCACTGAAGGGCTACCCGGTGTATTCCGCCGCCAAGGCTGGGCTATGGGCCCTGACCCAGGCCTACGCCCGCGAGTTGGGACCGGATGTGCGGGTCAACGGCGTCGCCCCCGGCGCGATCCTCGCGCCGGAAGATGCCACCAACGCCGGCACCCACGAGGCGATGATTGAACGCACCGCCCTCAAGCGCGAGGGGAGTCCGGAGGATATCGCCCGCACCGTGCGTTTCCTGCTGCTGGACGCGCCGTACATCACCGGCCAGATCATCCCGGTGGACGGTGGGCGCTCGGCTTCGCAGTAGCCGCGACCCCGGCCGGACGCGCTACACTGGTCCCATCAAGAATTTGCGCCAGGAGAGTGCCGCATGATCGATACCAAACGCTTCGACGACCTCGCCCGCCGCATCACCGAGAGCCTGCCAGAGTCGGTGCGTCACGTGCAGGAAGACGTGCAGCGCCAGGTCCGCTCGTCCCTGCAAAGCGGCTTCGAACGCATGGACCTGGTGACCCGCGAGGACTTCGATATCCAGGTCGCACTGCTCGAGCGCACCCGCGAACGCCTGGCCGAACTCGAGGCCCGGGTCGCTTTACTGGAAGCTCAAGCAAGCGACAAAAGCGAATCGTAACGTCCACCTGAATCCCCGCGCCGGGCACGGACCGCCCGGCCGCAGAACGGAGGGGCAAGGATGCCCATTGCCATCGCCTACGCCCGCGCGCTCGACGGAATCCACGCGCCGCTGGTCACCATCGAGACTCACCTGGCCAACGGGCTGCCCGCCTTCCAGATCGTCGGCCTGCCCGAGGCCGCGGTACGCGAAAGCCGCGACCGCGTGCGCGCCGCGATCCAGACCAGTGGCTTCGAGTTCCCCCGCCGACGCATCACCGTCAACCTGGCCCCCGCCGACCTGCCGAAGGATGGCGGACGCTTCGATCTCGGGATCGCACTTGGCATCCTCGCCGCCAGCCAGCAGGTCCCGCTGGAGAGCCTCGCCCAATACGAATTCCTGGGCGAGCTGGGGCTGGACGGCCAGCTGCGGCCGGTCGGCGGAACCCTGACTGCAGGGCTCGCGGCCGCCGATTCGGAACGCACCCTGATCGTCAGCCCGGAGGACGGAGCCGAAGCGGTGCTGGCGAGCCGCACGCGCGTGCTGACCGGCCACCATCTCACCGAGGTCTGCTCTCACCTTGCCGGTCGATCCGCCCTTCCGGCCGCGCGCACGCCTGACGCGACCCCGCCCGCGCATCCGGATCTCGCCGACGTCCGCGGCCAGCATCAGGCCCGCCGGGCACTGGAGATCGCAGCGGCCGGAGGGCATCACCTGCTGATGGTGGGACCGCCCGGGAGCGGCAAGTCCATGCTGGCCGCCCGCATCCCCGGCATCCTGCCCCCAATGGACGAGGGCGAGGCCCTGGAGACCGCCGCGATCCACAGCCTGCGCGGCAGTACCCATCTACGCGGGGACTGGCGGGCACGGCCGTTTCGCTCGCCCCACCACACGGCCTCGGGCGTGGCGCTGGTCGGAGGGGGCAGCACTCCACGTCCCGGCGAGATCTCGCTGGCCCATCAGGGCGTGCTGTTCCTGGACGAGCTAACGGAGTTTGACCGCTCGGTGCTGGACGTGCTGCGCGAGCCATTGGAGACGGGCGTCATCCACATCTCGCGCGCGGCGCGTCAGGCCGAATTTCCGGCGCGCTTCCAGCTCGTAGGGGCGATGAACCCCTGCCCACAGGGGTTCGACTGCGACCTAGCCGAACGCTGCGAATGCACACCGGAGCAGCGCACACGCCACCGCAAGCGCCTGTCGGCCCCGCTGCTGGACCGCATCGATCTCGCGATCGAGGTCCCCCGCATTCCGCCCGCGGAGCTGGCCGGCTCGAACGAACCCTGCGAAGGCTCGGCAAGTGTGGCGGCGCGCGTCGCCCGAGCGCGAGCGGTACAAAACGAGCGCCAGGGCCGACTCAACAGCACGCTGGACGGCACGGCGCTGGATCGTTACGTCCAGCTGCAGCCCACCGACCGACAACTGCTGGATACGGCAGCCGAACGATTCCGCCTATCCGCACGCGCCTACCACCGCATCCTGCGTGTCGCCCGCAGCATCGCCGACCTCAACAACGCCCCGTCGATCACAACATCCCACCTGACCGAGGCCCTTTGCTACCGAGCCCTGGACCATTGGCGCACGCAGTAGGCGCTCCAACAAAAAGAAAGCCCCGCGCGGGCTGAACCCGGGCGGGGCTTCGGTACTGCAGTGACACCGACGCCAATCAGTCTTCGAAGGTCGCCACGTAGACCGCCAGGTCCGCGATATCCTCATCCGAAAGGTTCGCGGCATTCGGCGCCATCAGGGCCGTCTGGTCACCCACTGTCTCGCCGGCACGGTAGCGCACCAGCTTATCGGCGATGTATTCCGCATCACGACCGGCCAGCGCCGGGAACACCGGGGTACCCTGGCCCTGGGCACCGTGGCAGGCGACACAGGTGTTGTAGCGAGACTGGCCACGCTCGACATCACCCTCGTCGACGACAATTGCGGAAACGGCTTCCGCTTCTTCCTCGGCGGCCGCTTCACCCGCTTCGGTGGTCTCGACCGGCTCGTCGCCCTCGGCGGCCGCCTCATCGCCGTTGCCGTTGCCATTTCCGTTGTCATCGGTGGCGGGCTCGTGATCATGTTCCACACCGGCCTCGTCCAGCATGAAGGCCACAACGTCCTGCACCTGTTCGTCGCTCAAGCTCGAATCACCACCACGGGCCGGCATCGCGCCAATCCCATTGATGGAGTTTTCGAACAGCCCCTCCAGACCCTTCTCGTTCAGGCGATTGCTCCACTCGTCCGTGTCATCCTTGAGCGGGGCGCCGGAGGCGCCGCTGTCATGGCAGGCCGCGCAGACGTTGGAGTAGATATCACCCGGGCTCAGATCGTCCGCTTCCTCGGCTGCATCCACCCGACCGGAAGTGACCTGACCGATCGGGGCGATGCGCTGAGCGATCCGCTCCTCGCTAACGGTCTCGGGCTGGGAGACCTGCAAACCGGCGAGCCAGCCGGCCAGGTGCGACACCAGGAAAAGGACCGTGGCCAACAGCGCCAGCGACGCGATAAACAGCAACACCTTGTTCCCGGTGTCCATCTTGATCGGTTGATTTGCCACTTCTCTCCCTCCGAGATTCCGGCCATTCGTGGCCTTGTGGTGTGCTTATCTGAAAGCGTGCGCGCAAGACGCGCAAATCGGGCGCAGAGTATAGGGCATCGAACAGAGCACGACCACAAACCTAGCGCGGCGGTCAAATATGGCTGGACGCACCGAAGTACGCGCCCGTATCATTGCAGATCTTGCGCCCGTAGCTCAGCTGGATAGAGTACTGCCCTCCGAAGGCAGGGGTCGCAGGTTCGAATCCTGCCGGGCGCGCCATTACGCAGAAAGGGACCCTCGTGGTCCCTTTCTGCGTAATGGGGTAGCGAAGGGTCCGATTCGAACTCCCATGTCCGCACCATTCGCCACGCGCGATCGTAGCGCGCCCAGCCGCAAACTCGCCTCCCGAAAACACCGCGGTGTTGATCCAGATCAATCGATGGTTTGTATCCCGAGGCTAGCGTCGAAGGTGACAGACAGGCAAACGAAGGAGGATCTGTCATGCTCACCGAAATCATGTTTCAGTCGCCGATTGGCATCCTGACGATCATCACCCTGCTGGGGATTGTCGCGTTCTTCGCCTACGTGGGGTATTTCATCGTTCACGGCATGCACGAAGACGACAAGTCCCATTAACGCAAGGCGTCAGGGCAACGGGGGCCTCTCGACCCGGACTTGGTGCTGACCCAAAAGCAAGAAGCCCCGGGCAGCTGCCCGGGGCTTCTTGATCTTTCAGGGTCGGTCAGGAGCCCGAACCCCCGGGCGTGTCGCCCAGGCGCCAGCCGGGCCCTTTCTCGCCGGCACCGGCGGTTTCCGGAACTTCCGGTCCGTCGCTGGCGGGCTGGGTCAGCGGGCTGGTGCAGTTCGGGGCACCGTGATACAGGCGCACGACATGCTTGGCCTCGGCAAAGAACAGCCAGCGTTCCATGCCAATCCCGATCAGGCTCGAGATCGCGGCCAGCCAGGCGACGGCCTCCGGGGCACCGGACAGGATCGACGCGAAGACCAGTACCGGGGCGATGAAGCCAAGCAGGAAGACCCCCATCTTGATGTTGTCGATGGTGTCCTTGCGCGGGTCATAGCCGAACTCGTCAGTCAGGAAGGTGCCGGCGGTGTGGCCGGTATCCAGCAGACGCACGGTTGCACGGTTGAAGGTGGTCGCGGTGTTGATGGTCGGGCCGTTCACGCGCGAGATCCAGAAGTAGTAGATCCCCTTCAGCAGGGCCGCGGCGACCAGCGCCACCATGGCAACGCCGGCGTGCATGGGGGTGGCGTTGCCGAACACGCTGGCGATGGCGGCAAACAGCGTGGTACCGGTGGCGATGCCAAGCATGATGTAGTTGGCCGGCGTCAACGCAGTGTTCCACTGACGGATCGTCTTCAGACAGCCATAGATCATGCCGGTGGAGAACAGGGTGATCACGGCCAGCAGTGCAGCCAGGACGCCTGCGACGGCCGCCAGCGGACCGACAGCCGGCCCTTGCAACAGCACGCCCAGGGCGTAGATCCCGGCAAAGGGGTAGAACAGCACCGCGAACACCGCCTCGCGGGACAGCCAGGAGGTCTTGAAGCGCATGAACGAACGCCAGGCGTTCTTCTTGTTCGCCAGGTGCCCGGTGGAAAGCAGCAGGCCAAGCGTGATCATGCCCATGGCAACGCCACCGTGCACGAGCAGTTCACCGTGGCTCATCGCCGGGCCGACACCCGCCAGGTGGAAGGCCGCCAGCAGGATGAACAGGCCGTAGCCCGCACCCGAGATGACGGTAAACAGAATAACGGAAAATGCTGGATGCATAACGAATTCTCCCGATCGGGCCGCGCTTAGCGCGCGACCATCTTGTTGACCCAGTCCTTCACCGAGGTGACCAACCGATTGGCTCGCACATCGTCGGTGGGAATGGGTCGGGTGATACGCGGCGGCAGATACGTGTTGACCGGCTTGTAGCCCAGCTCCGGCATCTGCTTGACCCCCCCCCGTTCGCGCACCAGACGGCTGACCTCGGAGTTGGCGTCATCGAAGTCCCCGAAGAAGCGCGCATGCGCCGGGCAGGTGATCACGCAGGCGGGCTGACGCTCTTCCGGCGGCAGCTGCTGGTCGTAGATGCGGTCCACACAGAGCGTGCACTTCTTCATCACGCCGTCTTCGCGGTCCAGCTCGCGCGCACCGTAGGGGCAGGCCCAGGCGCAGTAGTTGCAACCCATGCACTTGTCCTGGTCGACCAGCACGATGCCGTCTTCCGGACGCTTGTAGGAGGCACCCGTCGGGCAGACATTCACGCAGTCGGCATGCTGGCAGTGCATGCAGGACATCGGGATGTTCACGGTCTTGTTGTTGGGGTAGTCACCCACCTCGTAGTGGCGGATGCGGTTGAACCACACCCCCGACGGGTCCTCGCCATAAGGGCGATAGTCGGTCAGCGCGCCGGTGGTGCCACTGGTGTTCCACTGCTTACAGGCCACCGCGCAGGCGTGACAGCCAACGCAGGTATCCATGTCGATTACGAGTCCAAGTCGCATATCAGGTACTCCTCAAATTTCTCTAGGGCCGCTGGCTACAGCCGGCGGCAGGTCCCTTGTCCGGCGTGGCTACTTTTCTTCGTCCAGCGAGCCGCGGGTCAGGACATCGCGAATGGAACGATTCAGGTGCACCGGCTTGTGCGTGGAATAACGCAACTGGTCCGGGGCCTCGGTCATGCCCGGGGCCGGCTTGATCGTCTCGAACTCGGGCAAGGAACCCTGTTCGTCCGGTTCCGGCGCATCGGCCGGGGTGATCTTGACCTTCAGGTCGTACCACGCGGCCTGCCCGGTTACCGGATCAGAGTTGGTGATCGCATCGATCGCGTCGCCCTTCTTCGGCAGCAACTCGCTGATCAGATGGTTCATCAGGAAGCCCTTGTTGGACTCGTTCGCGTCCGGCTTCAGGCCCCAGGCGCCCTTCTGCTTACCAATCGCGTTCCAGGTCCAGACGGTGCCGGGTTCGCAACCTTCCATCAGTTTCACCTGCACGCGGATCTTGCCGTTGTGCGATTCCATCCACACCCAGGACATGTCCTCGATGCCCATGGATTCCGCCCTGCCGCGGTTCATGTACAGGTAGTTCTGGGCGCAGATCTGGCGCAGCCAGGCGTTCTGCGAGTCCCAGGAGTGGTACATGAACATCGGACGCTGGTTGACCGCGTAGAACGGGTACTCATCCTCGTCGATACGCGTCTGCTCCAGCGGCTTGTGCCAGATCGGTAGCGGATCGAAGAACTGGGTCAGGCGATCCTTGTGCTCCTGCTTGGTCGGCTGCGGGCCGTCATACAGGCCCTGGCCGGCCAGCTTGAAGCGCTGCTGGGTCTCGGAGTAGAGCTCGATGGTGATGGGATCGGTCTTGCCCACCCAGCCGGCGTGCTTGGCCAGCTCCAGGTAGTCCTTGTTCGCATAGCGATAGAACTGCTGGTTCGGCGCCAGGTGGTACATGAAGAACCCCTGGTTCTCGATGTACGCCTCCCACTGCTTCGGGTTCGGCTCGCCGCGCAGGTGGGTCTGGCCATCCTTGCCGCGATAACCGGAGAGGAAGCCGATGCCCGGCTCCTTCTCGTAGTTGACGATGAAGTCCTTGTAATCCGAGAACTTGCGGCTGCCGTCGTCCTTGGTGAACGCCGGGAACTTCAGGCGACCCGCCAGCTCGACCATGACTTCCTGCCACGGGCGCACATCGCGGTCGACCTCAAGGATCGGGTGGCGGATGGAGTCCGCCGCCGCGGCCGGCTCGGAGATCGGGCGGTCCAGCATGGAGATGGTGTCGTAGCGCTCCAGATAGGTGGTATCCGGCAGCACCAGATCGGCGAAGTTGACCGTCTCCGAATGGAACGCGTCGGCGACCACCAGGAACGGGATCTTGTACTCGCCGTTCTCGTCCTTCGCTCGCAGCATGTCCATCACTTCGGCGGTGTTCATGGAGGAGTTCCACGACATGTTCGCCATAAAGAAGATGAGCGTGTCGATCGGGTAAGGGTCACCGTTGACCGCATTGGTCACGACCATATGCATCAGGCCGTGGTTCGAGATCGGCGCATCCCAGGAGAAGGCCTTGTCGATGCGCAGCGGGTTGCCGTCATCATCAATGACCAGGTCCTCCGGCGCAGTCGGGAAACCAAGCGGCGGGCTCTTCAGCGGGGTGTTCGGCGCGCACTCCTTGGCCGGCTTGATGCCCGGCGGGACGTGCTTCGGATACGGCGGCTTGGCCAGGTGGCCGCCGGGGCAGTCGACCGAGCCCAGCATGATCTGCAGCAGGTGAATCGCGCGGCAGGTCTGGAAGCCATTGGAGTGCGCGGAGATGCCGCGCATCGCGTGCATGGACACCGGGCGCCCGAACACCTTGTCGTGCTTGCGGCCCCAGGAGTCGGTCCACTCGATGTCGAGTTCGATGGTTTCCTTGAAGGCGACGTGCGCCATCTCCAGCGCCAGGCGCTCGGTCTGGTCGGCCGGCACACCGGTAACCTTGGCGGTGTTCTCCGGGGAGTACTCGTCGCTCAGGTAGCGCTCGGCCAGGACGGTCATCACGGTCTTGACCGGACGGCCGTCGGGGGCGGTGTACTCACCGAACAGGGCCGGCTTGATATCCACCTGGGTGCCGTCGACAAACGCCTCCTGTTCCAGCTCCCAGACCAGCGGATTGCCGTTCTCGCCACGCAGGATCAGGCCGTCGCCCTTCTGCCCCGGGGTCTGCACCACCAGCTGGGTGGCGTTGGTGTAGCGCACCAGGAAGTCCCAGTCGAACTGGTCGTTCTTCAAGAGCACGTGCAGCATCGACAGCGCGAACAGACCGTCGGTACCGGGCTTGATGCCCACCCACTCGTCGGCGATCGCCTGGTAACCGGTGCGCACCGGGTTGATGGCGACGAACTTGCCGCCGCTGCGCTTGAGCTTTTCCAGCCCGATCTTGATCGGGTTGGAGGCATGGTCTTCGGCCACGCCCCAGAGCATGTGGTACTTGGTGCGGTCCCAGTCCGGATCGCCGAATTCCCAGAAGGCAAAGCCCGTGGTGTACAGGCCACCAGTGGCCATGTTCACCGAGCAGAAGCCGCCGTGGGCCGCCCAGTTGTAGGTGCCGAACTGGGTCGCCCACAGGCCGGTCAGGGCCTGCATCTGGTCGCGGCCGGTAAAGAACGCCAGCTTGCGCGGGTCGGTCTCGCGGATCTTCTGCAGACGCGTGGACAGCATGTCCAGGGCCTCGTCCCAGGAGATCGGCTCGAACTCGCCGGCACCGCGCTCGGTGCCCGGCTTGCGGCGCATCGGCTGACGCAGGCGCGCCGGGGACTGCTGCTTCATGATCCCGGCGTTGCCCTTGGCACAGAGCACGCCCTTGTTGATCGGGTGATGCCGGTTCCCCTGGATATAGCGGACCTTGTTGTCCTCCACGGTAACCTTGATGCCGCAACGGCAGGCACACATGTAGCAGGTCGTGTACTTGATCTCCTGCTGACTGTGGTTCTCAAATTCGGGCAAGGCACTCATTCAGGCGACCCCATAGATCATTGTTTGCTTATTCACGGGATAGTCTGGCCATAAACGGGCCTTTTGAACAACGAAAAGTTCTTATCCATAAATAAGTGAGATTAATCTGCAATAGACCAAGTTTATTGTAGCAATGAATCTGGGGCCTTGTTGTGGCGTTCCCGGAAAAATGGTTTACGATGTGTCTCATGAAACATATCGCCCCGATCAGCAGGACGGATGCCGCCATGGAACAACCCCTCAAGGAAGAGAACGCCTTGGTCGACGCCTTCGGCCGCCGCATCGAATATGTCCGTCTCTCGGTTACCGACCGCTGCGACCTGCGCTGCTTCTACTGCATGCCCAAGGGCTTTCGTGACTTCGAGGAGCCGGAGCACTGGCTGAGCTTCGAGGAGATCGAGCGCGTGATGGGGGCCTTCGGGCGCCTCGGCACCCGCCGCGTGCGCCTGACCGGCGGCGAGCCGCTGGTACGGAAGAATCTCCCGGACCTGGCCGCACGCCTGAACGCCCTGCCCGGCATCGACGACATCTCGCTGTCCACCAACGCCACGCGCATGGCGCGCCATGCCCAGGAACTGAAGGATGCTGGCGTGGCGCGCATCAACGTCAGTCTCGACTCGCTCAAGCCGGAAGTCTTCAAGGAGATCACCGGCGGCAAGCTGGAGAAGGTCCTGGACGGGCTAATGGCCTCCAAGGCCGCCGGCCTGAACCCGATCAAGATCAACATGGTGGTAATGGGCGGGATCAACGAGCCAGAAGTCGAAGACATGGTCGAGTTCTGCATCGAGCATGGCTTCACCCTGCGCTTCATCGAGACCATGCCGATGGGCGACACCGGCCGCCAGGCGAAAGAAGGCCACTACGTAAACCTGCAAGACGTACGCGCCCGGCTGGAGCCGCGCTACAACCTGGTCCCCGGCGTGATGCCGGGCGGCGGCCCGGCGCGCTACATGCAGATCCCGGATAGCGACGTACGCATCGGCTTCATCACGCCGATCTCGCAGCACTTCTGCGACACCTGCAACCGCGTGCGCTTGTCCGTCGACGGCACCATCTACACCTGCCTCGGCAACGAGCACAGCCTGAACCTGCGCCCCTACCTGCGCGAAGGCTGTACCGACTCGGAACTGAAAGACCTGGTGGTGCAAGCCATCAACCTGAAGCCGGAGCGCCACGAGTTCTCCGAACGCCCGGAAAAGGTCCTGCGCTTCATGTCCATGACCGGCGGTTGACGACTCCCGAGCTGCTCACCCACCGGGCCCGTCATCGCGAGGCGCTCAGCGCCGTGGCGATCTTCCAGCCCCTGTTCCGCTATTCGTAGGAGCTCAGCCCCTGAGCGATGGGGCTTGATCAGCACCCCATCGCTCAGGGGCTGACCGGCTGCACATCCGAGACCCCACCCCCGCGAGAGCATTCCGCAGGAACAAGAAAGGCCCGCTGGAAAGCGGGCCTTCTGCGTGTCGGGATTGCGGGTTGGCTCAGTCGACCGCGCCCTCCGGCGGCAGCTTCTCCTTCATCGAGTCGGACAGCGGCACGTCGTGCACCACCAGCACCGGGAGACGGGCATGGCGCACCAGCCACTCGGTGGCGGAGCCGGTCAGCATGTTGGAGATCTGGCTGCGCCCGCGCGTACCCATCACGATCATGTCCGCGCCCCATTCCTCGGCATGGCGGGAGATCTCCTCCGCGGCGCTGCCGAACACAATCGCCACTTCGTCACCCTCCTCGGCCCATTGCTGCAGCTGCGCACGCACCTGCTCCTCCGCCGAGTCGCGCATCGCCTTCGCATTCAGGGGCGAGCTCCCGGCACCACTGAACGCACCCGCCGCGCTGGATTTGGCCACCTCGGCGGGCTTCATCACGTACAGCAGCCGCTTCGTCGCCCCCGGGCAATGCTGCCGGGCCACGGCCAGGGCCGCGGCCGAGGCGGGCGAGAAGTCGACGGCGATGATGACACGCTGCAGCATGGAGATCCTCGGGCTAATTATGGGAAGTAAGGGCGCCAGCGAAACCCTGCACGGGGCCGCGAGGTTCAGCACCGTGGTGCGAGGTGCTAGACTCCGCCCCCTTTTTGGCGGTTTCAGTCTGTACTGGCACCAGACCGCTTGCAACCGCGCCCGCCAGGGGTGTCACACGGGCGAGTCTCCCCCGGCACCCGTTCGCTCACCCGTCGTCAGTCCGGCCCCCCGGTCGATAGAGCGGCGCGCATCCGTATTGGGGATTCCCACGTGCAGCAGACCCTGAACGACTTCCTGCAACGCCAGCGCAAGATCTGGTTGTTCAATGTGCGTGCCGATCTGATCGCCGGGATCGTGGTCGCGCTGGCCCTGATTCCGGAGGCGATCGCGTTCTCCATCATCGCCGGGGTGGACCCGAGCGTGGGGCTGTATGCCTCGTTCACCATGGCGGTGGTGATCGCCTTCGCCGGCGGACGCCCCGGCATGATCTCGGCCGCGACCGGGGCCATGGCGCTGCTGATGGTGACACTCATCGCCGAGCACGGGCTGCAGTACCTGCTGGCCGCGACCATCCTGACCGGGATCATCCAGATCCTGTTCGCGTGGGCCAAGCTCGCGCGCTACATGATGTTCATACCGCGCACGGTGCTCGTCGGCTTCGTGAATGCGCTGGCGATCCTGATCTTCCTGTCGCAGGTGCCCTACCTGGTGGACGGTGACACCACCATGTGGGCGCTGGTCACCGCCGGGCTGATCATCCTCTACGGCCTGCCGATGATCCCGGGCTACCCGAAGCTGCTGCCGCCGCCGCTGGTCGCGATCGTCGTGCTCAGCGTCGTGGTCTACTTCATGGGCCTGCCGACCCTCGAGGTCGGCGATATGGGCGAGCTGCCGGACGGCCTGCCGGTGTTCCTGTTCCCGGACATCCCGCTGAACTGGGAGACCCTGCAGATCATCTTCCCGACCGCCTTCGCCCTGGCGATCGTCGGCCTGCTGGAGTCACTGCTGACCGCCTCCATCCTCGACGACCTGACCGACACGCCGTCGGGCAAGAACCGCGAGGCCCAGGGCCAGGGCATCGCCAACATCGTCACCGGCTGTTTCGGTGGCATGGCGGGCTGCGCGATGATTGGCCAGTCGGTGATCAACATCAAGTCCGGGGGGCTCGGGCGCCTGTCCACGCTGTCGGCGGGGATCTTCCTGCTGATCTTCATCGTGTTCCTCGGCGACCTGGTCTCGATCATCCCAATGGCCGCGCTGGTCGCGGTGATGATCATGGTCTCCATCGCCACCTTCGACTGGGGCTCGCTGACCACCCTGCACAAGCTGCCGCGCACCGACGCCACCGTGCTGATCGTGACCGTCGGCACCACCGTGATCACCCACGACCTGTCGCTGGGCGTGTTCGCCGGCGTGCTGCTCTCCGCGATCTTCTTCGCGCGCAAGATGGTCAAGGCGGTCGAGGTCACCAGCGCCTTGTCCGAGGACGGTCGGACGCGCATCTACACCGTGCGCGGCCAGCTGTTCTTCGTCGCCGTGGACAAGTTCATCGACAGCTTCGACTACCGCGAGGGCATCCATCACATCGAGATCGATCTGACGCGCGCCTCGCTGTGGGACAGCTCGGCGGTAGCCGCCATCGACAAGGTCGTCGGCAAGTTCCGCCGCAATGGTATGGAGGTCGCGGTGAAGGCCCCGCGCGGAGAGAGCGGCGAACTGCACGACAAGCTGGCTGTGCACGACAAGGGCGCCGACCTGGGGCCGGGCGGGCACTAGCGCCGCCGTTCGCCTTCGAGGCCGTCATTGCGAGGAGCCGAAGGCGACGCGGCAACCTCCGAAAGCTGGAACCGACTCGGGATTCGATGGCTCCGGATGGAGGTTGCCGCGTCGCCTTCGGCTCCTCGCAATGACGGTGCTGGTACCAGCGCCTGGGGACTGGAGAGATTGGACCGCGCGCCGGGGCGTGGCAGGCTAGGCGCATGATGAACCTTCGCCGGCCGGCGCCCCCGACCGATCCCAGGGCCGAACGCGAGCGCATTCGACGCGCCCTGACGTGGCCCATGCTCGGGGCAGGCATCCTGATCGCGATCCATGCCCTGCAGGAGCTGACCGGCGGGGACTGGGCTCGCTTGGGCATTCTGCCGCGCGACGCGGTAGGCGCGCTGGGCATCATCACCTCTCCGCTGATCCACGGCTCCTGGGGACATCTGCTGGCCAACGTACCCACCCTCTGGGTGCTCGGCATGCTCACCCTCTATGGATTCCCTCACGCCACGCGGGTGGCGGTCCCGTTGATCTGGCTGATGGGTGGCCTCGGCGTCTGGCTCTTCGCCCGCGAAGGCCTGCACATCGGGGCCTCGGGCCTGACGCACGGCCTGATGTTCTTTGCCGTAGTCATTGGCATTCGTCGGCGCGACGCGCTGTCCATCGCGCTCGCCATCATCATCCTGTTCCTCTACGGCAGCATGATCTGGGGCGTATTCCCCAGCGCGCCCCGGGTCTCGTTCGAGGCGCACCTGTTCGGCGCCGTGGTCGGTGCGATCTGCGGCTGGTTCTTGTACCGGCGCGACCCGCTACCGCCCGCGCGACGGCCCTCCTGGGAGGAGGACGACGGGACCGATCCGGAGACCCTGCGCAAGATCGAGCAGGGCCGGCTCGACGAGATCGAGCCGAAAGAACCGCCGGAGGGGCCCGGACGTCGCGACTAGCCGAACACCCGTCCTTAATGCAGCTCGCGTCGCTCGGGGCATCCCGCGACGTAGTGACGACGGCGCCTCTTCAACGCACCGTCATTGCGAGGAGGCGAAGCTGACGTGGCAATCTCCGAACGCTGGCAACGCGGTGCTTCCGGAGGGAGATTGCTTCGTCGGCTGCGCCTCCTCGCAATGACGGTGCAGGGTCCGGCTTGGTGGCGCGCGCTAGCGCCCGAAGGTCATGCGCATGCCGGCCATCAGGGTCAGGCCCGGTGCCGGCTCGTAGTAGCGGCGGTTGCCGTCGTTGATGCGGATGTTGTCGACGTTGTCCACGTCCAGCAGGTTGTTCGCGGCCACGAAGGCCTCGACATGGGCGTTGCCGTCCTGCCAGTGGCGGCCCGCGCGCAGGTTCAGCGTGGTCTGTCCGCCTACCCGTTCGTCGTTGGCGTCGTTCACGTAGCGCCCGCCCGTGTACAGCGCATCGACGGTGACAAAGTACGGGCCCTGGCGCCAGTCGGCCTCCACGAACAGCTGCTCGCGCGGCAGGCCGGGCAGGCGGTTGCCGTCCTGCCGTTCGCCCTGCTGGTCCACGAAATCCCGATAGCGGAAGTCGTTCAGGCTGAGCGCGCTGGACAGCGTCCACTGCTCGGTTGCGGCCCAGTCGACCGCCAGCTCGAAGCCGTTGCGCGCGGTCCGGCCGGCGTTGGTGTAGAAGGTGCGCCCGTCCACGTTGGGCTCCTCGAACGGGGCGATCTCGTCGCGCACGCGGGTCGCGTAGACCGAGGCGTCCCAGGCCAGGCGACCGGTCTCGCGGCGGATTCCGACCTCGATGCTGCGTGCTCGCTGGGGGTCGAGGCCGTCGTTGAAGCCACCCCCGCCCTCGGGGTTCGCGAACTCGGTGAAGGTCGGCGTCTCGAAGTTGGTGGCCACGTTCACGTAGGCCCGGTAGTCCGGACGGAAGTGCCAGATCAGCCCCGCCATCGCGCTGGTCTCGCGGAAGGTCCGCTCATCCGAGCGGTCCGGTTCGCCCACCTGCTCGGAGAAATGGTCATCGATGGACATGCGGATACGGTCGTGGCGCGCGCCGAGCACCATGTTCCAGTCGGACCCCAGCGCGGTGTCGGTCTGCACGAACACCCCACGCGAGCGGGCGCGTTCGCGCTGATCCAGCGCGAGATCGTCGATCGAGGGGGTGCCGCCCGGGCAATTCGCCTGTCCCTGGATATCGGTGCAGCGCCGGGTGCGGTCGTCGCGCTGTTCCTCGAGATCAATACCGGTCAGCACCCGGGTCGGCCCGATATCCTGTTCGTACTGGGCGTTGAGCCCGTAGAAGTCTCGTTCGTAGGCCACCCGCGAGTCGCCGGGGAATGGCAGTTGCTGTTCGTAGTCGCGCTGGGTCCAGAACCCGCCGAGGCGCAGCTCGCCGGGGCCGAGCGACTGTTCCCACTGCAATCCCGTGGTCAGCTGCTCGGCCTCCTGTGTGCTGTCGAGGGCCGTGGCTAGCGGGGCGGCCGCGCGGCGGTTCTGACGCATCTCCTCGCGGGTGAGTCCGCCGGGGTCGTCGGTGCGTGGGGCATCGAGGTAGCGCAGGTGGAAGTTCAGCGTGCCAGCCTCCAGCTCCGAGGCGGTATGCAGGCGCAGGTAGCGCTTCTCGGCGGTGGACTGGTCGCGGTAGCCGTCGATGGCGAAGTCGTGGGCGGTCAGGGAGTAGCGATAGGTCCCATAGTCCTGCTCGGCGATGGCCTCGGCGCGGCGATAGCCGTAGCTGCCCATTTGTACACCACCGCCAAAGCCACGCGGGTCGCGCCCGTCGCGGGTGCGCGCCGAGATCACGCCGCCGGAGGCATTGCCGTATAGCGCCGCGCTGGGTCCGCGCAGCACCTCGATGTCGCGCAGGTTCAACAGGTCGATCGTATCCACCTGTGACTGGCCGTCCGGCGTGGTCTCGGGGATCCCGTCCTGCAGGATACGCAGCCCGCGCACGCCGAACGGTGCGCGCGAGCCGAAGCCGCGGATGGAGATGCGCGCGTCCTGCGCGAAGTTGTAGCGATTCTGGGCGAACAGCCCCGGCACGCGGTTCAGCGACTCATCCAGCTGCAGGCCCTGGCGCCCCTCGGTGGCCTGGCGCTCGTCGACCCGCGAGACCGCGGCCGGCAGATCCGCCAGCGGTGTAGCCAAGCGCGGTGCGGTGACCGTGACCTCCACGGGATCTAATACTGGTGGTTGGTCCTCGGCTGGCGCCTGCGCCGGGCTCAGCAGCAGAGCCGCAACCGCGAGGGGCGCCGATCGAGGGGCCATCCACTGAGATCGTCGCATTGCCAACCTCCCTCCTGCCGCCCCCGCAAAGGGTGCGATTCGTCGGCCACACCCCGTCCTTAGGAGGACTCGCGGACGTCCGAGGGGTTCCCGTTAGCCCAAGTCTCGTATTTACAACAGTGTTGCCATTTAACGCGATCTTCATAGCCGCTTAACCGGAACGTCACGCCGCCTCCCCATGCTTGCGTCCTGTCGGCACACCCCCGTGTCCCGCCAAATTTCGCAATGCAAACAGGGAGAACCTCATGAACCGCAAGCACCTTCTGACCAGCCTGATCGCCGCCGGCCTGCTCGCCCCGGCCATCGCCACCGCCGACTGGACCCTCTATGGCCGCGCCCATGTCTCCGCCGACGTTCTCGACGACGGCGCGGACTACAACGAATTCAACGTCTCCAGCAACTCCAGCCGCCTGGGCTTCCGTGGCGAGCGCGAGTTCCGCGAACAACTCGTTGGCGTGTTCCAGATCGAACAGCAGATCGACTTCGATACCGATGGGACGGACTTCGCCACTCGCGACACCTTTGTGGGCCTGAAGGGTTCCGACTGGGGTATGCTGCGCGTCGGCAAGTTCGACACACCTTTCAAGCGCGCGCGTGGCCCTGCGAACTTCTTTGGCGACCAGGTCGGCGACATGCGTAACCTGACGCGTTCGGCGGCCCAGACCGGTCGGTTCGACGAGCGTTTCCGCAACAGCATCCATTACCAGACCCCCAGCTTCGGTGGCCTGACCTGGAACATTCAGTACTCGAACGAGACTGAAGGGGCCACTACGGTCGACGGCGCCGACAACAAGGCCTACTCGACCTCACTGAATTTGAACATGGGGGACCTGACCGGCGCCCTGGCCTACGAGAAGCAGGAAGACGGTGACGTTAATCCGGACGCCTGGCGTCTGGCGGTCGGCTACCGCATCACGCCGGCCTTCCGGATGGGCGCCTTCTACCAGAACTCCGAGACGGTGAACGGTGACGACGCCGACATCTATGGTCTGGGCGGTCAGTTCCGCCTGACCCCGAGCATGTATCTGAACGGCCACGCCTTCAAACTGGATTCCGATCTGGACGATGCCGACGCCACCATGTACGCGCTGGGTCTCGAGTATCGCCTGGATAACGATCTGCGCTTCTACGGCAACATCGCCATGGTCGACAACGATGACGCTTCGGCCCTGACGCCATGGGGTGCCGCGCGCACCTCCGGTCCGGGTGGCGCCGCGGGTGAAAACGCCACCGCGTTCTCGATTGGGATGCGTTACGACTTCTGATCGTGCAGCACCGGGGCCGGCGGCCAGGACCGCCCTCCCCGTTCACCAAGCCCCGCCGGTCTACGCCCCGGCGGGGCTTTTTTCTGTCGGGAGCACATAGCCAAAAGGCGATTCGCCAACCATTGCTGTCTTCGACAAGCCGGGCACGAGGCGGGCCAGGACCTCCGGCTGCAAGGGTGTCCGCTCGGCCATGGACAGGTTACCCAAATCGAATTCGGCTTCGTCAGGAAAGGGTGAGCTGCAGCCCGCGGCGAGCGCCACGGTGATTGCGGGCAGGATGCCCGCGAGCGTAACGGGGTTTACGAGCGCATTCCGTTGCTGTGACCTCGGCGATCCGTGCCGCAGGTTTGGGGGAGGAACCTAGCTGGGGACTGTCAAAACGGTCAGTGCCATCGATCGGCCCGACCTACCGCTGGACTTGCGTATATCCCACCATAAGAGCGGAGGTGACAGATACAGAACAGGCCACCGTCGTTGGGAACTCCGTTACCGGAGGGGCAACCCACCCGCGCGTCTGTCGAGCTATGCCTGCCCGTGCATCCATGACGTGCTCGGCTGATCAGGTCGCATGGAAACGGCCGCGCAAGCAAATCGCGGTTGCGCGGCCGGTACGATTACGGGCGCTTGGGGGTCTGGTATTCGGCCTCTTTCTGGAAGGGTTCCCAGATGGTTTCATAGCCCACGTAGCCCTTTTCGTTGGGCGGAAGCTGCCGAGTGGTCAGGAACTGGGACTTGCCATCCGGCACTTCGGGCTTCTTCTTATCGGTTGCTGCACTCATGCTTCACCTCGTCTCGATGAAAGTGGGGGAAGGGGTTTACTGGCGTCAGCCCCCCAAATTGCTGACAGGTGTTTGTGTTGGTGCTTGCGCCATTTCTTCGCTGGCGGCCGCATGCGCAAAACCTTCACGCGCACAGTCGCCTTGGCCAGACTTTGTTCGGCCTAGGGATTCCCGTTGACCATGTCGATGGGCACTGCCTTTCCGGTGTCGATATCCGGGCCGGTTTCCACCTTGCCGCCGTGTGCAATCTCCTCGTCGGAAGCATCCCGAACCAGCGTGATATCCAGCTTGAAGATGACTTCCCGCCCACACAGCGGATTGTTGCCGTCAATGGTCACCGTGCTTTCATCGACGCGAGTCACCAGGAAACTCTTGGTCTGACCCCGGTCATTCTCCATCAGGATGGCGGTGCCGACCTCGCGGTATTCCTCGGGGACATTTTCGATGTAATCCGTAATCACCAGGGACTCATCGCGCGGGCCGTAGATGGCGTTGCAGTCGATCGGCACCTCAATGGTGTCACCCTGGGCACGACCCTCGAGCTCCGACATGACCTGGGGGGACAGGATCTCGTTGACCCCGTGGACGTAGCCAAGCGGAAATTCGACGGCGGTCAGGACCTCACCGGACTTTTGGTCGATGACCTTGTAGGTCAGTTCGACGTACTGGTTGGCTTGGATTACGTTCTTTGTCATTGCCAATTCCGTCATATCAAAAAATGGACGCGCCGAAGATTCGTATTTCGCCTTCTTCGTAGCCGAGGACCATGCGCCCCAGCCATTCGCCTTCCTTCTTGGTACTGCGGACCCGGTACAGGACGGTGACATGCTCGCCGCGGCGGATCATGCCGAGGTAGTCCCAATCGTCGCTGAGGCTACGGGTCAATTCGCTCTGTGCGAACTGCTTGCCCACTTCGACTTCGTTCAGACCAAACAGGAGGTTGTAGGAGAACTTGCGCACGAAGTTCCCAAACTGCCCCTTGTTGGAATACTTGATGAGATCGCTCCACATGGGGTTGGCAACCTCGAGAATCTCTTCGTCGGAGTGATCGATGATGTTCATCGAAGTCTCCGGCAGTGCCTGTGCATCGGCTGTGCTGTTCATGTTGGAAAAGCTCCCGGATGTGGCGGTTGAAAAAGAAGACCAACGCGCTCGCCCGTTGGTCTTCGCTGCTTCCGGCAGTCGTGACGGGGTCATTGCTGACCCCGTCACGCTAACACCCTAGGCCTCTTCCTTCTCGGCCTCTTTGGCGGGGGCTTCGTCTGTGTCGACAAGGTGATAGCACGGCGCCTTCTCCATGGTGTACTCGCCGGTCTTCGGATCACGGCGGGATACGGTGAGGTGGTGCCAGTTCTTGTCGTCGAGCTTCATATAGTCACCGCGATAGTAGTATCCCGGCCAACGTGTTTCCTTACGGAACAGCGTGTGATGGAAGACGCTCTCGGCCGTACGGAAACGGTGCTTGAGTTCCCAGGCACGCAGCAGCTCGTGGATATCCTCCGCGGCCAGCTTTTCCAGGTCCTCTTCGAGCGTATGCATCTTCTTCAGACCGATGTTGAGCAGCTTTTCGTTGGTCATGTAGCTGACCGTCACGCCACCGCAGTACTCGTCCATCATCTTTTGCAGGCGGTCGAGACCCTGGCGCGGGTTGATGTAGTTCGGGTTGACCGAACCCGCGACGACCTCGTTGCGGTAGACCTTGTAATGCTCGAGCGGCTTGTAGATCTCGTCTTTCAGCTTGTTGACCTGATCGTCGGAGACCCGGATGCCGTCGGCCTTGCCATCGTCGATGTACTTGCAAGCGGCTTTCGCGGCCAGACGGCCCTCGGTAAACGAGCCCGAGGAGAACGCGTGCGGCGTACCACCCACGGCATCGCCGGCACCGAACAAGCCTTCGACGCTGGTCATGCGGTTGTAACCCCAGAAGTACTCGGGCGGGGAGACATCCTCAGGGCCGGAGCACCACGCGCCGCAACCGGTGGCGTGCGAACCCATCACGTAGGGCTCGGAGGTGGTCAGCTCGGGGTTCTCGTTCTTGGGATCGACGTCGGTCGCGGCCCACAGGACGGCTTGGCCGACAGTCATGCCGAGGAAGTTCTCCCAGCCCACCTCTTCTAAATGAGGATCCTGGAAGGCCTCCATGGTGATCATGTGGATCGGGCCACGGCCGGCGTTCACCTCGCTGAGGAAGGCGTGGTTGCGCAGGCAGGTCGGGATCGGACGATGGGTCGCGTGCGACAGCTCCGGATCCAGGTATTCCTTGCCGACCATTTCCTGCAGCTGCGGCCACCACTTGGACTCATACTCTTCCCCGACGCAGTTCTGGGTACGGGTCTTGAGGTGCAGGAAGTAGGCACCGACCGGGCCGTAACCGTCCTTGAAACGGGCCAGCACGATGCGGTTTTCCATCTGGGTCATCTTGGCGCCGGCGTTGATCAGCAGGCCATAGGCAGAACCGGAAGACCACGGCGCGTACCAGACGCGACCCGCACCTTCGCCCACCGAACGCGGCTTGAAGATCATCGATGCGCCGCCCGCGGCGACCACGACCGACTTCGACTTGAATACGTGGTAGTCACCCGTGCGGACGTTGAAGCCGACGGCACCGGCCACCCGGTTTTCCTTGGATTCGTCCATCAACAGGTGGGTGACACAGATGCGGTTGTAGATCTTGTCGGCAGACTTTTTCGCGGCCTCGGCGACGATCGGCTTGTAGGATTCGCCGTGGATCATGATCTGCCAGCGACCTTCACGCTGATAGGCGCCGGTCTTGGGATCGCGCATCAGCGGCAGGCCCCACTCCTCGAACTGGTGCACCGTGGAATCCACGTGGCGCGCCATGTCGAACAGCAGGTCCTCGCGCACCATGCCCATAAGGTCGATGCGGGCGTAGCGGACATGGTCCTCGGGGTTGTTCTCACCCCAGCGGGTGCCCATATAGCAATTGATCGCATACAGGCCCTGGGCCACGGCGCCGGAACGGTCGATGTTGGCCTTTTCGGCAATCACGACTCGCTTGTCCTGGCCCCAGTACCGGGCTTCCCAAGCTGCGCCCGTGCCGCCCAATCCGGCGCCACAGACGAGAATGTCGATGTTGTCTTCGACGACTGTCTTATAGGCCATCAGTAATACACCCCTTCTTTCAGTTTGAGACCCGCGGCCTCCAGCGTGTGCAGGCCCCCCTCATCCATGCGGATGTACTTCGGCTCGTTGAACAGCAGCTGGCTGTCCCGCATCGACTTGTCCGGGCCGGGCACGTCCGACAATTGTGGAATGTGCTTGCCCCAGGGCTTGGTCGTAATGGGAGACAGGAAATTCTTCTCGCGGCCATCTCGGAACTTGATCCGCCACGCGATGGTGCCCCGCTCCTCGTCGCGATGGACGCGGACGCTGTGCCCCAACGGCGCGAAGTCGGCATAGCCACGCACGTCGATGGCGTGCTGCGGGCAGGCCTTCACGCAGGAGTAGCACTCCCAGCACATGTTGGGCTCGATGTTGTAGGCGCGACGCGTGGTCTCGTCGATGTGCATGATGTCCGACGGGCAGATATCCACGCAGTAGCCACAGCCGTCACAACGGGTCATGTATACGAAAGTTGGCATGGTTGTCCTCGTTCGATGCTGATGTTCGGGTGAATGGCTTAGTAGTGGTGCGGCGGTTCGCGCTTGATACCCAGCCCCATCTCCATCGGCGCGTCACGCAGCAGTTCCATCGAGTGACGCTTTTGCTGCTCCGGATCGTCGCGCGAGAGGGTCGGCAGGTTCTCGGCGGAACCATCGGCCTTGGTGAGACGCTTCTGATAGGCCGCAGCGGGCTTGAAGAACATGTGCGCGAACTTGGACCAGTAGACCGATGCGAACAGGGTCGTAGTAGCCGCAAGGAACAGGGCGAAGAACAGCCAGCCGAGTGCGCCACCCTGGGTCAGCGACCACAGGATGCCAAAGGTGGCCATGCCCAGAAGCGAGAGGATGAACAGGTCGGCCCGCACCAGCTGATACCAGCGACGCCCCTCTGCGGAGACATCGACGCGGATGAAGAACCAGAACCAGTAACCACCAAAGGCCAGCGACAGCGCACCCAGATGCCACAACAGCGACGTCACCGGAGCGGCGGTCGCGGCCGGCTGGGCGAAGATCAGGATGGCCGAGGTGATCACGAACACCAGGAAGCCGTACATGATGAACAGGTGGGAGATACGGCGCTGAGGGTTGTCGAATTCACCGGCGGTGATGACTTCCTTACCGATGGTCTTCAGCGCCAGCGAGAATTTCTCGCCACCGTCCACGGAGCGCGTGGCGTTCTGCTGAGCCTTTTTGGAATTTTCGAAAAAGTACTTGGCACTCTTCTTGTGCATCATGTCGAAGATCGTGCCGGCGGCCACCAGGACGACCATGAGCACGACGTACACTTGCATGGCGGACGGTGGAATGACCGCGGCGAGTTCGGCGAAGGGATTGGTAGTGATCACGGTGTCTGGCCTCCTTGGTGTGTCCAATTAGCACAACGAGTCTGTGTCATAGCTAATTTCGCTTCAAATCAATCTTACCTGTCGCAACATAAGAGTAATGAATGGGGCGATATCCTTATTTATGGGTTCGCTAATTTAGAAAATTATTAAAACCGAATATTAGGCCGACGTCGACTATGTGGGCTCTGGTTGAGTTTGGAGATTGCAAGAAAACACATCCCGCCAAAATTCGCGACTGACAAGATACTACAGGAGGGGCCGGACAAGTGTTGCTAAACGCGGAAGCGGAGGAAAGACCGGAACGAGGGTCTTGCGTTTGGGTCAGATGGGCCGATCTAAAACCCGGCGCTTTATGGACTATCTTGTGCTACGTTCTGGATCGGCGAAGCGACACGCCCGGCCTTTAGATCGGCGTGGCTGCTTGCGCAACAAACTCAACAAAAGGCGGCCATGTCCGCCCAACTAATACGCCCACATCCAGCGTCGGCAGGAGAAAACGCCCCATGATCAAACCACACGGTGCAGACAGCCTGAAGCCTCTGTTTGTCTACGACCCCGAACAACATCACGCCCTGATGCAGGAGGCGGAAAGCCTCCCCTCGGTGATGATCAGCTCGGCCGCCGCGGGCAACGCGGTGATGATGGGCGGGGGATATTTCACCCCGCTGACCGGCTTCATGAATGTCGCCGACGCCATGAGCTGTGCCGAGAACATGCGGACCACCAGCGGCCTGTTCTTCCCGGTGCCGGTCGTCAACCTGATCGAGAATGCCGACGCCATCCGC
Organism: Thioalkalivibrio sp. ALJ1; assembly: GCF_000745395.1. Lineage (NCBI taxonomy): Bacteria > Pseudomonadati > Pseudomonadota > Gammaproteobacteria > Chromatiales > Ectothiorhodospiraceae > Thioalkalivibrio > Thioalkalivibrio sp. ALJ1. Next base: position 699,304 of record NZ_KN050684.1, read on the forward strand.
GGAGCCAAGCGGGTCGCCCTGCGCGACCCCAACATGGAGGGCAATCCGGTCCTGGCCATCCAGGACGTCGAGGCGATCGAAGAGTTCTCGCCGGAACAAATGGAGACCATGACCCAGAAGGTTTATGGCACGACCGACCGCGAACACCCGGGTGTCGACGCTTTCAACAGCGCCGGCCGCATCTGCGTCTCCGGGCCGATTCAGGTCCTGCACTTTTCCTATTTCCAGGACGACTTCCCGGATACCTTCCGCACTGCGGTCGAGATCCGCAACGAGATCGCGGAACGTGGCTGGAATACGGTGGTGGCATTCCAGACCCGTAACCCGATGCACCGCGCCCACGAAGAGCTCTGCCGCATGGCGATGGAGCAGATTGGGGCCGACGGCGTGGTGATCCATATGCTGCTGGGCAAGCTCAAGCCCGGCGACATTCCGGCACCGGTGCGCGATGCCGCCATCCGCAAGATGGCCGAGATCTACTTCCCGCCGAACTCCGTGATGATTACCGGTTACGGCTTCGACATGCTCTACGCAGGCCCGAGGGAGGCGGTTCTGCACGCCCTCTTCCGTCAGAACATGGGAGCCACGCATTTCATCATCGGTCGTGATCACGCCGGGGTCGGGGATTACTACGGGCCATTCGACGCCCAGACCATCTTCGATACCGAGGTACCGGACGACGCCCTGGAGATCGAGATCTTCCGCGCCGACCACACGGCCTACTCGAAGAAGCTCAACCGGGTCGTGATGATGTGCGACGCGCCCGACCACGCCAAGGAAGACTTTGTCCTCCTGTCCGGAACCAAGGTCCGCGAGATGCTGGGCCGTGGCGAGGCACCCCCGCAGGAGTTCTCCCGCCCCGAAGTGGCGGAGATCCTGATGGACTACTACCAGCAGCTCAATCAGAAGTAGAGGGCGACTGGAGGCGTCTCGGGACAAGGCGCCGGTCAAACGAAAAACCGCCAGGGCCGGCCGGAACGGGCCTGCCTTGGCGGGAATTTTTCGGTTAGTACGCCTTGGTCAGCGCGGACTGAATCTGCGCAAAGGTCCGGGCAACGTCGAAGGTCTGGACCTCCAGCCCTAACTGACGGCCGATCTGAGTTGCCGAGAATATCCCCCGAATGCAGGTCTCCCCGGTCTCCGGATTGGTCTGACCCACCAGCGCGTGCTGTCGCCCCCAGTTCTTCAAGGTCGCGATGATGTCACCTACGTCGGCCCGCATCACCCGATGCATGTCGAGCAGATCAATATCCTCCACGGGGGCCATCAGGTCGCGGACCCGGAGATCCTCATGCTTCATGCCCCGCTCGTTCACCATCTGGATCGGGCGCTCGCCCTGGGTATCGCGCGCCGTGATCAGGCCGCGGACGCGCGACTCATCGACCACAACCAGCAAGCGGACGCCCTTGGCGATCATCTCCTCGGTCGCCTGACCCAGCGTCGCATCGGGCCCAATGGTGGCGACCGGAACCTTGCGAAAATCGGTCATCACACAAAGCGCCGAGGAGGCCATCGTCACCTGGGGCGCCTCTTCGGTCACCTGCTGCAGGCCGGTTCCGAGGTTGGCCTTGTGGGAAGGCAGGGGCTTGTGCGGGCTTTCTGCGGTCATCGTGCTCTCTCCATCCAGGGAAGGTCCCTAAGACGATGCACTGCTTGGCGTCTGCGGACAAGCCAAAATCTGACCCGCGGATTAACGAGCGCACCATTCCAGAGCCTCAGCCCCAGGGTGAAGTCCGCCAAGGCCTCACATCCGAGCCGCGACCACACTCGATTCTTCAGGCGTAGTCCGAATCTCGAAGGCCATGCTGTCCAGGTCGCCAATGGCCCAGGTCGCCTCGGGCGCGCCGAGCCCCGCCACCGTCCCGGGATTTACCAGCCAGGTCGAGCCATTCTGGACATGAGGCTGCTGTCGGATCTCGGTTTCGTGACTGTGCCCACAACAGACCAGATCGTAGTCACCCGTGCATGCCATCGCGTGGGCATGGTGCGGGTAGTGAGTGACAAAGATGCGCCGCCCGCCCAGCGTGATCGAGGCATCCTGCCCGTAGTAGGTCAGCAGGCCTTCGGACTGGTGGGCAATGCGCGAGATCGCCACCGGATCACCCAGGTTATTTCCATGTACCGCGTGGATCGGAATACCGAGCTTCAGCGAGGCGCGCAGGGTATTCCCACCAATCAGGTCACCGCAGTGGATCGCCACTTCGGCCCCTTCGGCAATACCGGCCTCGATCGCCCGCGCCAGCATAGGGCCGCGGTCATGACTGTCGGAAACAATACATACCTTCATAGGATTCGCAGACCTTTTTGTCGTCGATCGGGTTGATTTGTGATGCCTACTGCATGAACCGCCACAGGAGCGTTGACCCGCGTTTTCGGGATCGATGACCAGCCAGCTGGCTTCCGTAATTTAATCACATTCTAATTGAAGACTGCCTTCACGCACGAGTCGATTTTACTTGCTGACAATCCGCGGCGAGCCAAGGACATTCGAGCTTCATTACCGAACCCTAATGCCGCAAATCTGCCTATTTTAATCAAGAATGGCCGCATTAATTTACCCGCGTCTCCCGTCACAATCGGGATGATCGAAGTGTCTTGTGTCGGTCACCCCGGAACTGCATAGTGGGGGCAACCCTGTGAGAACGCGACAGGGGGAAACAATTATATCGTGATTGTCTAAACCATTAAGGCGCTAACGATTTATGGCACAGACCCCCTCGCAGGAAATCAAGAACACCACTTGTTACATGTGCGCCTGCCGTTGCGGCATCCGGGTGCACTTGCGGGATGGGGAGGTTCGCTACATCGATGGCAACCCCGACCACCCGATCAACGAAGGCGTGATCTGCGCAAAAGGTGCCTCCGGCATCATGAAGCAGCACTCGCCGGCACGCCTGACCCAGCCACTGCGCCGCAAGGCGGGCGCCGAACGCGGCGATGGCGAGTTCGAGCCGATCTCCTGGGAGGAGACCTTCGAGATCCTCTCCGAACGCCTCGGCCACATCCGCGAGACCGACCCGAAACGCTTTGCCCTGTTCACTGGACGTGACCAGATGCAGGCGCTGACCGGCCTGTTCGCCAAGCAGTTCGGCACCCCCAACTACGCGGCCCACGGCGGCTTCTGCTCGGTCAACATGGCCGCCGGCATGATCTACACCATCGGTGGCTCGTTCTGGGAGTTCGGTGGGCCCGACCTCGAACGCTCCAAACTGTTCGTGATGATCGGCACCGCCGAGGATCACCACTCCAACCCGCTGAAGGTCGCGATCTCGAAGTTCAAGCGCCAGGGCGGACGCTTCATCTCCATCAACCCGGTGCGCACGGGCTATTCCGCGATCGCCGACGAATGGGTCCCGATTCGTCCGGGCACCGACGGCGCCCTGCTGCTGGCTCTGATCCACGAGATCATGAACAAGGGGTTGTACGACCGCGATTTCCTGGTCCGCTATAGCAATGCCGGCCAGCTGGTAAACATGGACGAGGACAGCGATGCCTTCGGCATGTTCCTGCGCGAGGAAGCGCCACCGGAAGAAGGCTGTTACGACGCACAGAACCAGCTCTGGTGGGACCGCAAGACGGGCCGCCCGGTAACGACCCATACCCCAGGCGCCGACCCGTACCTGCTGGGTGAGTTCACCCTGCAAGACGGCACCCGCACCAAACCCTCGTTCCAGCTGTTGCAGGATCGGGTCGCCGAATACACCCCCGAATGGGCCGAACGGATCACCGGTATCTCGGCCAAGGATATCCGCCGCCTGGCCCATGAAATGGGCGTGACGGCTCGCGATCAGCGCATCGAACTTCCGATCGCCTGGACCGATTCCTGGGGCGAGGAACACGAGTCGGTGACCGGTAACCCGGTCTCCTTCCACGCGATGCGCGGGCTGGCCGCACACTCGAACGGCTTTCACACCATCCGTTCGCTATCGATCCTGATGTCCCTGCTGGGCACGATCGACCGGCCTGGCGGTTTCCGCCACAAGGCCCCGTTCCCGCGTCCGATTCCGCCCTGCGCCCGCACGCCGAAGGGGCCGGAGGGCGTGCAGCCCGGCAAGCCGCTGGACGGCATGGTGCTCGGCTGGCCAGCCAGCCCGGACGACCTGTTCGTGGACGACAAGGGCGAGCCCGTGCGCCTCGACAAGGCGTTTTCCTGGGAATACCCGCTGGCCGTGCACGGCATGATGCACAACGCGATCACCAACGCCTGGCGCGGGGATCCCTACCCGATCGACACCCTGCTGATCTTCATGGCCAACATGGCGTGGAACTCGACCATGAACACGGAAGAGGTCCGCAAGATGCTGAACGACAAGGACGACAACGGGGAATACAAGATCCCGTTCCTGGTCGTGGCGGATGCCTTCCAGTCCGAGATGACGGCGTTCGCCGACCTGATCCTGCCGGACACCACTTATCTCGAGCGCCACGACGTGATGTCCATGCTGGACCGCCCGATCTCCGAGTTCGACGGGCCGGTGGACTCGGTGCGCATTCCCGTCGTCCCACCCAAGGGCGAGTGCAAGCCGTTCCAGGAGGTGCTGATCGAACTCGGCTCGCACCTGAAACTGCCGGCATTCGTGAACGACAAGGGCGAACGCAAGTTCCGCGACTACCCCGATTTTGTCGTCAACTACGAGACCGAACCAGGCTCCGGCATCGGTTTTCTGGCGGGCTGGCGCGGTAAGGGCGGGGAGAAATCCCTGCGCGGCGAACCGAACCCCAACCAGTGGGAGATGTACGCCCAGAACAACTGCGTATTCCAGTACGAGCTGCCGCGCAGCTACCAGTACATGCGCAACTGGAACAAAGGCTATCTCGAGTGGTCGCAGCGCAACCGCATCACGCGCTTTGGCGAGCCGATCCTGATCCACCTCTACTCCGAGGTGCTAATGAAGTTCCGCGCCGCCGCCCAGGGCAAGGGCCCCTCGCGCAAGGCGCCGGCCCACCTGGCCAAGCGTGTCGAGACCTTCTTCGACCCGCTACCGTTCTACTACGACCCGCTGGAATACCAGTCCACCAACAAGCACACCTACCCGCTAGCCGCGATCACGCAACGGCCGATGGCGATGTACCACTCCTGGGACTCCCAGAATGCCTGGCTGCGTCAGATCCACGCGCACAACGTGCTGTACGTCAATTCACGTACCGCCAAGGCGGCCGGGATCCACGACGAAGACTGGATCTGGGTGGAGAGTCAGTGGGGCCGGGTGCGCTGTATGGCCAAGTACTCGGAAGCGGTCGAGCCCGGCACGGTCTGGACCTGGAACGCGATCGGCAAGGCCGCAGGCGCCTGGAACCTGACCCCGAAGGCGAACGAGTCGCGCAAGGGTTTCCTGCTGAATCACCTGATCTCCGAGGAGCTCCCGGGCGATGAAGGCCCGATCTCCAACTCCGACCCGGTGACCGGCCAGGCCGCCTGGTACGACGTACGCGTTCGCATCTACAAGGCCGAAGAAGGGGAACCGCAGGAGACTTCGCCCCAGTTCAAGTCCCTCAAACCCTACCCCGGCCAATCCACACGGGCTCGTGTAGTGAACTTCTTTGCGGGCCTGGGGAAACGCTGAACAATGTACATACTCGCGTTGGCACCCCAGGTTTTCCGAGACAAGGCGCGGTGCGCAGCCGGTAGTGGTTTTACCGGCAAGGGCCGCAACGCAGGATCGGGGAACCTGGTCCGCCAACCCCACAAACCATTGAAAAGCAGGGGCTCGGCCGCCCGTCGTTATCAAAAACGGGCATGCGCACGGCGTTGCGGCTCCCCTACGCAGAGTGACTGCACGGCAGTCGCCGCGTCTTGTTCGCACGCAAAAGCGACTCGAGCGCGAGTGCGCACATTGTGCAGCGTTTCCCCAGGAGGCAAGAAATGACCCAACTCGCCCTTGTCATCGATCTCAACGTATGCGTGGGCTGCCACGCCTGCGTCACCAGCTGCAAGGAATGGAACACCTCCGGCGATGCCGGCCCGCTGGTCGACCAGAACCCCTACGATGCGGACCCGACCGGTACCTTCTTCAACCGGGTGCAGAGTTTCGAAGTCGGTGAGTACCCGAACACCGAGACGGTGCACTTTCCCAAGTCCTGTCTGCACTGCGAGGAACCACCCTGCGTGCCCGTCTGCCCGACCGGGGCGTCCTACAAGCGCGAGTCGGACGGTATCGTGCTGGTCGACTACGACAAGTGCATCGGCTGCAAGTATTGCTCCTGGGCCTGCCCCTACGGCGTGCGCGAAGTGGATGCCGAAAGCAAGGTGATGACCAAGTGCACGCTGTGCGTAGACCGCATTTATAACGAGGAGCTGCCGGAATGGGACCGCAAGCCGGCCTGCGTACGCGCCTGTCCGACGAATGCGCGGTTGTACGGCGACATCCATGACCCCGAGTCGGTGGTCTCGAAGGCGATACGCGAGGCGGGGGGCTACCAACTGATGCCCGAATGGGGCAGCAAGCCGGCCAATCACTACCTGCCGCGACGCAAGACCCAACTCACCATCCGCGAGGACGAGGTGGAACGCGCTGACAATCCCCTCAAGATTGACAGCCAGCTACCCAAGCCCGGACAGGAAGAACCCTCTCTCGACGACGTCACCAGCTGGTAATCAGGGACGAACAGACTATGCATCCTGCCTTCTCGGTTATTTTCCTCACCACCCTGATCGGGGCCGGCCAGGGCCTGTTCCTGGCGCTGTTTGGTGCCGAGGCCCTGGGCCTGCTGGGGGTGCTGCCGGCCCCCAGTTCCGAATTCCTGGCGCTGGGGTCCGTACTCGCCCTGGTATTCCTGGTGCTCGGCCTGGTCGCCTCGTTCTTCCACCTGGGGCGTCCGGAACGTGCCTGGCGCACGGCCACCAAGTGGCGCACCTCTTGGCTATCGCGCGAGGTGATTGTGCTGCCCGCATTCATGGGCCTCGTGTTCCTGTATGGGGCCGCCCACTGGTTCGGGGTCAACCCGGCCCTCGGCACACTGCCGGGTGAATACCCGATCCTGGCCACCATGCTGCTTGGGTCCCTCGGGGCACTACTCGCGGTCGTGCTGTATGTCACCACGGCGATGATCTACGCCTGCATCAAGTTCCTGCAGGAGTGGCACTCGCCACTGACCGTGGTCAACTACACGGTTCTCGGCGCCGCCTCCGGATTCACCCTGGCGGCCGCCTATTCGGCGTGGGCCGGCGTACCCCTGGTGACGTTCACGGCAACCATCGCGGTCGTTCTGACCCTGCTGGGACTGGCCACCCGGGTCGCGTCGCTCGTACGCAACTCGCGCATCAAGGCCAAATCCACCGTGCAAACCGCGATCGGCGTGAAGCATCCGAGGATCCAGCAGAAGTCCCAGGGCTTTATGGGCGGGTCGTTCAACACCCGGGAGTTCTTCCACCACATGTCGGCGGCGTTCCTGCGAGCCATGAAGTGGATCTTCCTGCTCGGGGCATTCGTGATTCCGGCTCTGCTGCTGGCCATCGTCCTCGTGACGCGCATCGACCCCGTCGGCGTCCTCATCGCCGCCTTCGTGATCCAGTATCTGGGATTGGTCGCGGAACGGTGGTTCTTCTTCGCTCAGGCGAATCATCCGCAAAACATCTATTACCAGTCAGTCGGCTGAAACCTTGCGAGGGGCGAATTCACTCGCCCCTCGTTACCAACCTTGCACCGCCTTCAGGCGGCCGACCAGTGGTCGGTGGCGATCCCTTCACCCAAGTCCACCTCGATCAGGCGACGGCGCACCTCCAGCAACTTCTCGACCAGGGCCGGCTCGACCCGCTCGTAGGCCTCGGCGTCCGGCTCCCGGTTTACCACCACGCCCAATAGCTCGGTGATCGCGTTGCCGATCGAGTTCTGGCTGATCGTGACGATCAGGCGGCCCTCATCGTTGCGATAGATAAGTTGCTTGAAGGCTGGCTGCCAACGGATCGCATGGGCGTACTTGGCGTCGGTAAAGCAGCGGTCACGCACCTTCTTCGCGGTCTTCAGGAAGTCGTTGTTGAACAGGAGCACTTCTTCCACAGCGTCAGGGAAATGTACGCCCTCGGGCATCGGCGCGTTGCGCGTGGAGACCTGAGAGAAAAAGGTGCGGTAGAAGTCGAGAAAACCCTGCAGGACCGCATCGTATTCACGCCAGAAGCGGATGTCCTTCAATGCGTCGACCCCACCCTGGATCTCCCAGCTTGGCAGGCCATGCGGATAGCCGGTCAGACCCAGACGCGCTTCGTGATCCGACGCCGGGCGGAGGATGCGCAGATCCAGCGCCCGGGTAAAGAACTCGCGATAGACATCGCGCATGTAGGCCTGAAACAGGCTGTGCTGGCCACCATCGGTCAGGTTGGGATTAGCCGTATCCGCCAGCGGTGCGTCGGCCAGTGTCGCCATCGGGAACACCATGAAGTGGTTGTGCAACATGCGGATGCTGGGTACACCTGGTGCGGTCAGCGGCCAGGTCGCGTCGAGACTCGCCTCCCCCGCCAGCACCAGGGCCTCGGCCGGGTCCGGGTACTGCTCCAGCATGTACTCGATGATCACCCCGTTCATGCGGTTCCAGACATGCCGTACCGGCTCCGGAACCTGGGTCCGCCGTACTGGGCGGCCCATCGGGTCGAGGATGGTCTGCGAGGTGTTGTAGATGATGGAACAGTCGAACTCGTTGCTATGCCCCAACGCCTTGCGATAGAGCAGCAGGTTCTCGGGGTTGACCAGCAGGCCGTTGTTATTGACCAGGTCGGCGAGGTTCTCGGTACTGTTGAAGAACTCGTTGGGCTTCATGCCCTCCGGGATATCCAGGGGGATGGGCCGAAACGGCGTGGTGATCTCGCGGGGGCCGGTTTGCATGACGGTTATTTGCTCCTTGCGGGCGGTGCGCCTCCGAGCACACAGGGCAGGGTTGTACCTACAACCACAATGCCTGTACTGTAACTTGCGCGGCTCAGGAGTGCCTGCCGCGACCATAGCACACCCATCCACTCCTCATAGGAGCGAGAGCATGCGATTGATTTTGTTGGGGGCGCCCGGCGCCGGAAAGGGCACGCAAGCCCAGTACATCTGCGAGAAGTACAACATCCCGCAGATCTCCACCGGCGACATGTTGCGCGCCGCAGTCAAGGCGGGCACCCCACTTGGCCTCAAGGCCAAAGAGGTCATGGATGCCGGCGGCCTGGTCTCCGATGACTTGATCCTGGGCCTGGTCAAGGAACGGGTGGAGCAGCCCGACTGCTGCGATACCGGCTTCCTGTTCGACGGCTTCCCGCGCACCATCCCGCAGGCCGAGGCCCTGAAGGACCAGGACGTACCGCTCGACTTTGTCGTGGAAGTGGACGTACCGGACGAAGAAGTGATCCGACGGATGAGCGGGCGGCGAGTGCACCCGGGCTCGGGGCGCACCTATCACGTCGAATTCAATCCGCCCAAGGTCGAGGGCAAGGACGATGTCACCGGCGAGGACCTGATCCAGCGCGAGGACGACAACGAGGAAACGGTGCGCAAGCGCCTCGAGGCATACCACAGCCAAACCCAGCCGCTGGTGGACTTCTACGCCAAGTGGTCGGAAAGCGGTGACGCCGCAGCGCCGAAATGCGTGCATATCAAGGGCACGGGGTCGGTGGAAGACATCCGCGACCAGATCTTCAACGCCCTGGGCTGAACCCACGCCGGGGGACGCTGAAAGGCGCCGCCCTGGAAGCAATCAGGCCCGCCCGGAAAACCGGGCGGGCCTGTTGCGTTACGGGTACTGCGTTACAGGGTCAGCCGTACCAGCCGACCTGTCTCCTGCCGTTACTGCGCTAGCGACCCAGCACCTTGGTTACCTTGTTCTGTCGCAGACGGTAGGCATCCGGCATACCGGAACCCAGCAGGGGCCGCAGGTACATGCGGAAGGCATCGGTAACATCGGTGCCAGAGGAATCGATAAACTCGTCCGGCATCACCTTGGTCTTGCCCGCCACGGCCTCCAGTGGGACGTATTCGTAGTCCACCGAGTAAAAGCCGGTGCGTTTGATCGCCACCGAGCCGTCCCGGCCTTCCCACATCGCGAACTGCACGGCCTTCTCGCCCACCTCACGGGCCTCGCGCTGGTCGACGTCCGACACGCAGCCAATGAACGCCCGCTGCAGATAACCGAAGGTATCCCCGCGCACGCGTTTCACGCCGAGCTTGTCGCGGATCTCGCCACACAGCATGTCGGCCAGGGCACCGGTACCCGAGAGCTGCACATTGCCGTGCGCGTCCTTCTCCACATCCTTGGCCAGTTTGGTCGCGATGGGTTCGTCGTTGGCATCGTGGATGCCTTCACTGACCGCAATCACGCAACGGCCGTAGCGGTCCATGGTCGCCTTCACATCCTGCAGGAAGCGATCCACCTCAAACACGCGCTCCGGCACGTAGATCAGGTGGGGACCATCGTCCGGGAATTTTTTGCCAAGTGCGGAGGCCGCGGTCAGGAACCCCGCATGACGCCCCATGACCACGGCCAGATAAATACCCGGCAGGGCGTAATTGTCCAGGTTGGCCCCAATGAACGACTGGGCCACGAAACGCGCCGCCGACGGGAAGCCCGGCGTATGGTCATTCTCGACCAGGTCGTTGTCGATGGTCTTCGGAATATGCACGCAGCGCATCGGATAGTTGGCCTTGCGGGCCTCCTCGCTCACGATCCGCACCGTGTCGGAGGAATCGTTCCCTCCGATGTAGAAGAAGTAGGTAATCTCGTGGGCCTTGAGAACCTTGAAGATCTCCTTGCAGTAGTCCAGGTCCGGCTTGTCGCGCGTGGACCCCAGGGCGGACGAGGGCGTTTGCGCGACCATCTCCAAGTTATGGGTGGTCTCCTGGGTCAGGTCCAGGAATTCCTCGTCGATGATCCCACGGACTCCGTGGAAGGCCCCGTAGACCAGTTCGACATCGGTGAATTTCCGGGCCTCGAGGACCGCACCCACCATGGATTGATTGATTACCGCCGTCGGGCCTCCACCCTGGGCGATCAGAACCTTGGCCATCTTCGTCCTCCTTTTGCGACTTGCGTGCGAACAATCGGTGAACCGGCCGCGCAACGACCGGGGCATCTCGATGCAACAATGCCCGAAGATAGCAAATTCCGCACCCCAAGTACGGAATTGTTTAATTTTATTATCATAAACTTATTTAATGTCGCGAAGCCTGGCGGTCCTCCCTGCATAAGCGTCAGTTGTGCCCCGGCAGGGGGCAATGCAGAACTCAGTCGCGCAGGTGCTGATTGACGAAGTGCGTGACCCGAATCATCGCGTCGCGCGAGGCGAGGTCATCGGCGAAGGTGCGGTTATTGCCGTTGCGGAAGTCGAAGCCACGACCCACACCGGGGTATTCGATCCAGGTGACATCACCGCCGCGGCTCTCCAGTCCATCCGCGGCCATGCGCGCGGTGCGGTGACGCTGGTACTGCTCCTCGTCGCCGATCAGGATCATCATCGGGATCTCGAGCTGATTGACCTCGTTTGCGTATCGGTACACCTGGTGCGGCTCGCCAAGATTCGGGTCCTGCAGGTGCGGGTAGTAGCCGGCCCAGCAGGCGACATCCTCGACCTGGCGCTCGAAGGTGACGGCGACCTTCAGGGTCTTGTAGCCGCCACGGGTGATGGAGACCAGGCAGGCACGGTCACCCGCGATGTCGTCACGCGCCAGCAGGACATCCAGTCCGGTGTTCAGATCGCCTTCCAACTCGTAGTCATGATCCAGCGGGTGGCTCTCCATGAAGCGGCCGGTGTACAGGTCCGGGGCCAGCACCACGAACCCGCGGGCCGCCAGGCGCTTCACGTGCAGCTCGGCCAGGTCATCCAGTCCGCGCCGGCCGTGGGTCCAGAGGATGGCGGGATAAGCCTCGCCATCGGCCGGGCGCGCCACCATCGCCGGAATCCCGATGCCGTCGCGCTCGTACTCGATACGCTCGATGTTGACCTCGTGGTTTTCCAGGTCGGAATACATCTGGCCGTCTTCCCACCAGTCGTCGTCCCACCACCAGTTGTCGGAACCGGTGGGCTCATCGGCGGCCAGTGGGGCGGCGATCAGGGTCGTGGCAGCAATCAGGCAGAACGAGCGAAGGACGTAGAACATGGAATGAACCTCGTGCGGGGTATCGGGCCGTTCCAATGAGAGACGGCGAGAGACAGGGCTTTCTTCCGAGGGTAGAACAATCCTGCAAGGCGTGCCCGGGACGGGTCAGGCCCCGCCCGGAAACCCTTGCTGGCGCCAGGCCTCGTAGACCACGACGGCCACCGCGTTGGAAAGGTTCAGGCTCCGGCTGCCCTCGCGCATGGGCAGGCGCAGGCACTGTTCCTGCGGGAGCCCAGCCAGCACGGCGTCCGGCAAGCCGCGGGTCTCCGGCCCGAACAACAGGGCATCGCCATCGCGGAAGGACGGGGCATCAAAGCGCACCTGCCCACGTGTGGTGATTGCGAAGATCCGGCAGGGCTGTACCGATTCCCGCCACTGTTCGAGGCTGTCATACTCTTGCACCCGGGCCAGCTCGTGATAGTCGAGTCCGGCGCGGCGCGCCCGCGCGCTGTCCAGCTCGAAACCGAGCGGATGGATCAGATGGAGCGCCGCCCCGGTGTTGGCCGCCAGACGAATAATATTACCCGTGTTCGGCGGGATTTCCGGTTCATAAAGGACGATGTGAAGCATGATTGATTCGCGCACCGATCCGCGGCTGGCCCTGGAGCTCTGCGGTCTGCATTTGAACACGCCGCTGGTGCTGCTGTCCGGCTGCGTCGGCTTCGGCGAGGAGTACACACGGGTGGCCGGCTTCTCCAACCGTGACGCCGGCGCCATCTGCCTGAAGGGCACGACCGGTCAGGCCCGGCTGGGGAACGCACCGCACCGGGTCTACGAAACCCCGGACGGCATGCTCAACGCGATCGGCCTGCAAAACCCGGGCGTTGATCACGTGGTGGACCAGACCCTGCCACAGCTGGATTTCGAAGAGACCCGGTTCTTCGCCAATGTGTCCGGTTCCACCATTGAGGAGTACATCGAGGTGACCCGGCGCTTCGACGACTCGCCGATTGATGCTATCGAGATCAACATCTCCTGCCCCAATGTGAGGGAAGGCGGGGTCGCCTTTGGCAACGACCCGGACATGTCGGCACGAGTGGTCGAGGCCTGCCGCGCGGTGACGTCCAAGCCCATCATCACCAAGCTGTCCCCGAACCAGACCGACATCGCGGAGAATGCGCGACGCTGTATCGAGGCAGGCACCGATGCCTTCGCGGTAATCAACACGCTGATGGGGATGGCAGTGGATGTGGAGAACCGCCGCGCCTTGATCGGCAACAACCAGGGCGGGCTATCGGGTCCCGCGATCAAGCCGATCGCGCTTTTGAAGGTGCAGCAGGTCTACCAGGTCGCCGCCCCGCACAACGTGCCGATCATCGGGCAGGGCGGCGTCATGAACGCGACCGATGCCCTGGAATTCCTGATCGCCGGCGCCAGCACCGTGGGTGTAGGGACGGGACTTTTCTACGACGCGTTATGTCTGCCCAAGATTCTGCACGGCATCAGCGATTACATGGACCGCCACGGCTACACCCACGTACGCGACCTGACCGGCACCCTGGAGCTCAACGGTGCCATCTCCGCCTGCGCCCCACCCGCGCCGCAGGACCCCACCACCTGAAGGCCTTTTTCACCACGAAGCACACGAAGGCACGAAGAAGGGCCAGGTCAAAAGCGATAGAGCATTAACAGGAAGATGGGAAGGACGGAAGAACGCGGGAATGTTGCCCCTGGACTGATCAACCCGCCGGGCAGGCCCCAGGACAGGGGCCAGCGGCCTTTAGCCAAAAACCCTTCCCTTCTTCCCTTCTTCCTGTGAACCGTTTTTGACCTGGCCCTTCTTCGTGCCTTCGTGTGCTTCGTGGTGGAATCAACCTAGTGGTCGTCGAGGCCGAGTTCATGGATCTTGCGGGTCAGGGTGTTGCGCCCCCAGCCGAGCAGGGCCGCGGCCTGCTGGCGATGGCCGCCGGTGGCGTTCAGGGCCTCGCGGATTACGGTACGCTCAAGCTGTGGCAGGACCGAGCCGAGCAGGTCGTGGTCGCCGCGCTGCCAGTGCTGGCGCGCGACCTGGGCCAGCTCCGCCGTCCAGTCCCTCGGCCCGGCGGCAACGCTGGCCGGGGCACTGCCCGAGTCAGCGCGGGTCTCGGTTTCGTGATGCAGCTCGGCAGGCAGGTCGTCCAGATGGACCTCACGACCGGACGCCATGACCGTTAACCAACGGCAGGTGTTCTCCAACTGACGGACATTGCCTGGCCAGGGCAGACGCTGCAGTTCCGCGACGACCTCGGGCCGCATGGTCTTGGACTCCACCCCCAGCTCCTGCGCAACCTCGGCCATAAAGTACTGCACCAACAACGGGATGTCCTCTGGGCGCTCACGCAGCGAGGGCACATGGATTCGGATTACGTTCAGGCGGTGAAACAAGTCCTCGCGGAATAGCCCGGCACGTACCCGTTCCTCCAGGTCCTGATGGGTCGCGGCGATGATGCGAACATCCACCCGGAGTGGAGTGTGCCCGCCGACTCGATAAAACGTCCCGTCGGACAGGACGCGCAGGAGCCGAGTCTGCAGGTCGAAGGGCATGTCGCCGATCTCGTCGAGAAACAGCGTGCCGCCATCGGCCTGTTCGAAGCGTCCCTTGCGGCTCTGGTTGGCTCCAGTGAACGCCCCGCGTTCGTGCCCGAAGAGTTCACTCTCCAGTAGATCCTTGGGGATGGCCGCCGTGTTCAGGGCAATCAGCGGCTGATCGGCACGCGGGCTGTGCTGGTGCAGGGCCCGCGCGACCAGCTCCTTGCCGGTACCGGATTCGCCGTTGATCAACACAGTAATGTTGCTGCGAGATAGCCGACCGATCGCGCGGAACATCTCCTGCATCGCCGGCGCTTCACCGATGATCGGGGCTTCCTCGATCTCAGGTCCGCTGGCGCCATTCTCCTGCCCGGCGCGACGCGCCTCGAGTGCGCGCTGCACCAGGGCCACGGCCTCGTCCACATCGAACGGCTTGGGGAGGTATTCGAAGGCCCCGGTCTGATAGGCCCCAACCGCACTTTCCAGATCGGAGAAGGCGGTCATGATGATGACCGGCGGCGGATCCGGGCGGGTCTGCATGCGTGCGAGGAAATCCAGACCGTTCAGCCCCGGCATGCGGATATCCGCCACAATGGTATCCGGCATCGGGTCGTGGTCCAGAGCCGCCCAGGCGGCATCCGCAGTCTCGAAACCACGTACCGCGATGTCCTGACGCTGCAGGGCTCGCTCCAACACCCAGCGAATCGAATCGTCGTCGTCGATGATCCAGACAGTCGGATCCATCAGCCTCTGCCCTCCTGGGCCTTCGGGGAGTCGATCGGAAGAAGAATGTCGAACGAGGTCGCACCGGGCCGCGAGCGGCACTCGATCAGTCCGTCATGCAGCTGGATCAGACTCTGGGCGATCGGCAATCCCAGTCCGGTACCAGCCGCGCGCCCGGTGACCATCGGAAAGAAGATGCGCTCGCGGATGTCCTCGGGGATGCCCGGGCCGTTGTCGCAAACACTGAGCCTGGCCACCAGGCGGTGACGTTTCCCGGAGATCGTGTATTGACGCAGGATGCTCGAACGCAGGGTGATTTCGCCACCATCCTCCAACGCATGCACTGCGTTCTGCACCAGATTCAGGATCGCCTGCACCAGCATGTCGCGGTCCGCCTGCACATCCGGGATGCTGGGGTCATAGTGGCCGCGGATCTTCAATCCCAGCGGCAGCTGCACGCTGACCAGGCCCCGCACGTGCTCCAACACCTCGTGCAGATTGACCGCCTCGCGTCGGGGAAGATTGTTCGGCCCCAGCATGCGATCGACCAGACTGCGCAAGCGGTCAGCCTCGCGGATGATGATCTGGGTATATTCCTTGAGGCCCGAGTCGTCCAGCTCGCTTGCGAGTAACTGTGCCGCGCCGCGCAACCCACCCAGCGGGTTCTTGATCTCGTGGGCCAGGCCGCGGGTCACCGCGCGCGTAATGGCTTGCTGCTTCTGCAACTGTTCCTCGCGGCTGATGCGCTCGTGCCGGTCGATCGCATTGAGCTCGAACAAGAGCTGACCCGGCCGTTCACTGATGCCGCCGTGCAACGGCGTAATGATTACATCGGCTAGAAAACGATCGGCGCGCAGGGGCTCCATCTGACGGGCGCGCAAGGTGATAGGCTGATCCAGAGTCAATGCCGAGCTCAGGCGCGAGGACAAGTTTCGGTCCAGCTTGAGCCACTGCCCCAGCGGGTGCCCGATGATGCGTTCGCGGCTGAGCCCGAGCAGAACCTCCGCAGCACTGTTCATACTGAGCAGGCAAAGGTCCGCATCCGTGACCAGGACGGCCGTGGAGAGATCGTCCCACCACCGAGGCGCGGTCGAGTCGAGATTAGCGGAGGACGTGTTCATTAAAGGGCCTCAAGCAGGAATCGCGCCAAGGACGAATCGTCTAGCGAAGCGCCGAAGCCGGGGACCGCACTAAAGAAACCTGCCGAGTCCCGGCCGCCTCAGAATCAAAAAGCCCTATGTTGGTGCAATAGTAGCACCAACATAGGGCTTAAGTCGCACTACTTAGGTGCGCGCATGCCGGGTCAGTTTGGACCAGGCGCCACCGGCTGAGGGGCACGAGGCGCCTGCGGAGCCTGGGGAGCTTGCGGCGCGCCACCCGAGGGGAACTGCTGGGGACGTTGCTGCTGCTGCTGGCTGCGGGGAATGGCCATTCGCAGCACGTTAAACTCAATCGTGTCGCTGACACCCAATTCGTTACCGGATTCGTCCACGATCCGAGCCTGCAAGGAGTAGGCACCGCGGTTCAGGCCCTCGAAGGTCGCACTGGCCGACGCCCCCTCACCGGCCGCCTCACCATCGAGCAACCACACGACACGGTGGCCGGCCTCAGTATCCAGCCCAGGTTCCAGGTCCAGTTCGGCGGTCACGTTGCCATCGTTAGCCCGCACAGCCTGGCCGTCTTCCGGGCGCGAGATTACGACCCGTTGATAATCACCCTCCGCCTCAGGCTGACCTCGCGGCCGAACCGGGCGCTCAAGGATCTCGCGCGCGCCCTCCAGCGGAACCGCGCGCATGGGCTCGCGGACGTCAACGGACTCGCTTGCACTCCCCTCGGGCGGCCGGTCGCCAAAGTGCACGTTGCCTTGGTCGTCGGTCCAGCGATAGACATCGGCACTCAGGAGCGCCGGGAGCAGCAGGGCAGCCACCGGTAAGGCCAGCAGGGTAAAGAAGCGGAACATGGACTTTCCTCCGTGTAGCGACGGCTCCGTGGACCCGTCTCCAGGGTATGGCCGGCGACCGGAACCCCGGTCTGATCCGTATCCAGCTGCCGAGGGCGACCTGCCCCGAGTCAGGCCGCTGCGCGAATCCATACGCCTTGCAGACGAGCGGCCTCGGCCTGCAAGTTCGCGAGTCGATCCCGCTCCCTGTCACCACCAGAACCGCCCTCGAGTGCAGCAAGCCAGTCATCCAGGGCCGCCAGGCGCAGCATCGTGGGGGCCGCCCCGCGCTCAATAGCCGTCAGAGGGCGTCGCCCGTTGTACCCATCTAGCAGCGCGCGATAACGCGTGGCGTCCGGCCGACCTTCGGCATCGACGGCCACCGCCAGGGCGATGCGTGCCAGCTGCCAGAATGCCGGCACCGGTGCCGGGGGAACCACCAGATCTGCGAGTCCGGCTCCTTCTGGGTAGACCCGAACAGACCGCCAATAGCTCCCGGCCAAGGGCAGATCCTCGAACCGATAAAGTCCCTGATGGTGCAACTCGGCATCCAGGACCGCGCGCGTGCCATCGTCGAGCGTAGCCACGAGGGCATCCGCCCGCTCGCGCATCTGCTGCTGCAACACGCCGCGGCGGTATCCCTCGCCAGCTGGCAGGACGGCAGCGGTGTGACGGCCTTGCCAATCGGCCGCCCGCTCGCCCAGCGCCTCGATACTCCCGGGGCCTTCGTCTGCGACCGCGTCTTGCAGGGACCGACCTCGCTCAAGCACCAGGACGGTCTGCTGCTGGGCCTCGTCGATCCCTCGACCCACGACGCGTCCGCAGCCAACCGGCACCTCGGCGAGCGCCTTTTCGAGCGCTGGCGCCGCAGCGTCCGACAGACGCAGACACTGCACCGGCCGGCCTTCAAGTTCAGCACCCTCGGGACCAACACTTAGTATCAGACGGGTGAGCGCGCTGCACGCCTGGATCTCGAAATCATTCATTACCATCGGAAAATCACCCAGGACGGGGGTATAAAGTTGGGGTCAAGCTCGTTACGACGACCATCAAGAGTGCCGTCGCCCGTGGTGTCGATCAGATAGTAGGTCGGACCCACCGCCGGGGTGACCTCGACCATCACGAGTTCGCCGCCCACGCGATATTCACGCCGAGTTTCACCATCGCGTTCAATGATGATGATGTCAGCGTCCTCCAGCGAGCGCTGCTCGCGGGCACGTTCATCCAGAACCGGCGGCGGCGGATCGGCCCCCTCTTCCAGTTCCGGCGGCGGCGGGGCGTCATCCCACTCGCGGTCTTGCTGCGCCGACACCGACCCAAACGCCAGCATAAGGCTGGCGCTCAACGTCAGGGACAGGGTCATGCGAGACAGGGGCATCATCACAGCTCCATCAGTCGTTTCTTTTCTTCCGCAGAAGGCTCGAAGCTGCGGGCCTCGTAGTATTCAAAGATCACGTCCACCACGTCTTCCGGGGAATCTACCAGCGAGTATAGCTGCAGGTCCTCCTGGTCGATGGTGCCCTGCTCCACAAGGGTGTCCTGGAACCAGTCCAGCAACCCCTTCCAGAACTCGCTCCCGACCAGCACGATCGGGATCCGGCGCGTCTTGCCGGTTTGCACGAGGGTCAGGATCTCCGCCATCTCGTCCAGGGTGCCAAACCCCCCGGGCAGTACCACGTAAGCGGATGCGTACTTGACGAACATCACCTTGCGCGAGAAGAAGTGGCGAAACCCCAGGCCGATGTCCTGATAATCGTTCGCACTCTGCTCGTGTGGCAACTGGATGTTCAGGCCGATGCTGGGCGATCGGCCGGCGAAGGCCCCCTTGTTTGCCGCCTCCATGATGCCGGGTCCGCCACCACTGACCACTGCGAATCCGGCATCCGACAGTTGGCGCGCGACGGTCTCGCCCAGCTGATAGTAGCGGTGCTCCGGCGGAAAACGGGCCGAGCCGAAAATGCTTACGGACGGCTTGATATGCGCGAGGCGCTCAAAGCCCTCCACAAACTCCGCCATGATCTGAAAGATCTTCCAGCTTTCTCGGGTCAGGGCGGAGTCATCGATCGGGCGCAGGCCCGGGTGTTCGGCACGTTCGCGGTTATTCATCCAGGGGTCTCGGTGGGCTTTGAGCGTAGCGTAACGGCCGCCCTGGGTCCGTACAAATGGGCTGCACGAATGGGCGCGTCCCGATCAGCCCTGTAGAATGTCGCGCGTCCCCCGTCTGGATTCTGTTTCATGTCGAAAGCGCCCCTCGTCCTGGTCGACGGTTCGTCATATTTGTTCCGCGCGTTCCATGCGCTGCCCCCCCTGACCGCACCGGATGGCGCTCCGACCGGCGCAATGATCGGCGTGGCCAACATGCTGCGCAAGCTGCGAGCGGACTACGGCCCCGACAACATGGCGGTGGTCTTCGACGCCAAGGGCAAGACCTTCCGTGACGACCTCTACCCGGAATACAAGGCGACTCGCCCGCCCATGCCAGAGGAGCTCGCAGCCCAGATCGAGCCCCTGCACGAACTCGTGCGGGCCATGGGCCTGCCGCTTCTGTGTGTCGAGGGGGTCGAGGCCGATGACGTCATCGCCACCCTAGCCGACCAGGCGGCAAAGGCCGGCCACGACGTGGTGATCTCCACCGGCGACAAGGATCTGGCGCAATTGGTCGATGACCGCGTCACGCTGGTCAACACCATGAGCGGAGTCACTCTGGACCCGGACGGGGTGCAGGAAAAGTTCGGCGTTGCGCCTGAGCAGATCGTCGATTACCTCAGCCTAATGGGCGACACGGTCGACAACATCCCTGGGGTGGAGAAGGTCGGGCCCAAAACGGCCGCCAAGTGGATTGCACAGTACGGCGATCTCGACACGATCCTGGATCAGGCCGATCGCTTCGGCGGCAAGATTGGCGAGAACCTGCGCGCCGCCGCCGAACGGCTCCCGACCTCGCGCGAGCTGATTACCGTCAAGCGCGACGTCGAGCTGGACGTCGGCCCGGACGACCTAACCATCCAGGAACCGGACCATGACCACCTTCTGGAGATGGTGCGCCGCTACGGCTTCACCCGCTGGCGCGCAGAACTGGAAGGGGGAGACGCCGCGGCCGCAGGCGACAACCCCGGCCCCTCGCAGACCCAGGGCGATTACCAGACCGTGCGTGAAGAGACGGATTTCGCGCAACTGCTGGAACGCCTGGAGAAGGCCGACCGCGTCGCCTTCGATACCGAGACCACCAGCCTGGACGCGATGCGTGCCCGGCTGCTCGGCATGTCCTTCGCGTTCGAACCGGGCACCGCGTACTACCTGCCGCTGGCACATACTGGGCCGGATGCCGACCCGCAGCTTCCGCTGGAGGCCACACTCGAGCGCCTGACGCCGTGGCTGGACTCAGCGGAGCACGGCAAGTTGGGCCATCACCTGAAATACGACCGCAATGTGCTGGGCAATCACGGCATCACCATGCGCGGGATTGTCGACGACACCCTGCTGGAATCCTTCTGCCTGGATGCCGGCGCCAACCGCCACGACCTGGACTCCCTGGCCGAGCGCCACTTGAACTACAAGACCACGCACTACGAGGATGTAGCCGGCAAGGGCGCAAAGCAGATTCCATTCGCCGAGGTGGATATCGGCATCGCCACCGACTACGCCGGCGAGGACGCGGACATCTGCCTGCAACTGGACGCAGTCTTCCAGCCTCGCCTGAAAGAAGCGGAAGGCCCCGCGTTCGTGTACCGCGAGATCGAGATGCCGTTGGTCCCGGTGCTGGCAGATATCGAACGCGTCGGCGTGAAGGTCGACCCGGACCTGCTTGGCCAGCAAAGCCAGGAACTGCTGACCGAGATGGAACGCATCGAGCGCGAGGCCTTCGAGGAGGCAGGTACCGAGTTCAATCTCGGCTCGCCGAAGCAGATCCAGGAGATCCTCTTCGAACGCCTGGGCCTGCCGGTACTGCGCCGCACGCCCAAAGGTCAGCCCTCCACCGCCGAGGACGTGCTGGAGCAGATGGCGGATGACTACGCCCTGCCGCGTCTGATCCTGGAGCACCGCGGCCTGTCAAAGCTGCGCAGCACCTACACCGAGACTCTGCCGCGCCGCATCCACCCGGAGACCGGACGGGTGCACACCTCCTACCACCAATCGGGGGCAGCGACGGGGCGCCTGTCCTCATCAGAACCCAACCTGCAGAACATCCCGGTGCGCACCGAGGCCGGGCGGCGCATCCGCCGAGCGTTCATCGCGGAGGCGGGTCACCAGTTGCTGGCGGCCGACTACTCTCAGATCGAGCTGCGCATCATGGCGCACCTGTCGCAGGACAAGGGCCTGCTCAAGGCCTTCGCCGAGGGCCAGGACATCCACCGCGCGACCGCCGCCGAGGTCTTCGGGTATGAGCCGGACGCCGTCACCAGCGACCAACGGCGTGCCGCCAAGGCGATCAACTTCGGCCTGATCTACGGCATGTCCGCCTGGGGCCTGGCACGCAACCTCGGCATCGAGCAGGGCGAGGCGCGCGAGTACATCGACCGCTACTTCAACCGCTACCCCGGGGTGCACGATTACATGGAGCAGGCACGCGCCAGCGGGCGCGAGAATGGCTACGTGGAGACCCTGTTCGGTCGTCGCCTGTACCTGCCGGAGATCAACAGCCGCAACGGCGCCCGCCGCCAGCAGTCCGAACGCGTGGCGATCAACGCTCCGATGCAGGGCACCGCAGCCGACATCATCAAGCGCGCGATGGTGCGCATGGCGAACGCCCTGACCGAGACCGGGATCGATGCCCGCATGATCATGCAGGTGCACGACGAACTGGTATTCGAGGTGGCGGTCGACGCGATAGAGGCGCTGACTGGTCTCGCTCGCGAGGCGATGGGCGGCGCCGCAGAGCTGGACGTCGACCTGGTGGTGGATGTCGGCGCCGGCCCCAACTGGAACGATGCCCATTAATCCGGTGACCCGAATGTTTGCCACCCGTTTCAACCGCATTGCTGCCTGGCTGGTCGCGCTCCTGCTGGTCGCCACCGCCTGGATGCTGGCCGAGCGCTACCTGGACACCGACGCACCCACCGACCTCGCCGTCGTGCAACCGGAAGAGTGCGACCTGAACACCGGCGCCTGTAGCACCGTCCTGCCGCTGGGAGGCGAGGTCCGCCTGACGATCACCCCGCGGCCCATACCCATGCTGCGGGAGCTGACACTGGAGCTGGAGCTGGATACCACCGCCCGCGTGGCCCTTGAGGAACCGGACGCGCTGGAACTGGACCTGGCCGGAGTGGAGATGTACATGGGCTTTCAGCGCCCCCGCCTGGAACACACGGGCGGCGGCCTCTACCGCGGCACCACAACACTGCCGATCTGCACCACCGAATCCATGACCTGGGCCGCCACGGCCATGCCAGCCGGCACGCCCGAGGCATCCTTCGTACAATTCCGCTTCGTTACCGCCCGCGATCATCAGCCATAACCACGATGCAACGAATCCCGATCAGCAGCGTTTTCTGGGGTCTGGCCGTTCTGGCGGCCGGGGCCCTGCTCGTATTCGTCACCCTGAACCCTGGGGAGCCACCCCACCCGCAACCGGGCCACACACAGCTGCCGGTGGCGGACGAGGTCCGCGGCGGGGCCATCGAGCTGCCAGTGGCCACTCATGCCGAGCGCTTCGATCTAGACGACTACGAGGGCCAGTACGTATGGCTGTACTTCGGGTACACCAGTTGTCCGGATGCCTGCCCGACCGGCCTGGGCTGGATCAGCGGCGCCCTGAACCAACTGCCTGATGACCTGCGAGGCCAGGTCAACGGCGTGCTGATCAGCGTGGACCCCGAGCGGGATTCGCGCAACCACCTGGCCAACTATGTCGGCCACTTCCACGAAGCCATTCACGCCGCGACCGGGCCGGAAGAACAGGTGCACGCGGCGGCGCAGAACTATGGCGTGTTCTTCGAGCGGGCGGAGACGGATTCGGCGATGGGCTACGTAATCGACCACAGCTCGTCGACCTACCTGGTCGGCCCGAACGGCGAGCTACTGGAGATCTACCCGCACGGGACGTCGTCGGCCCAACTGCTGGAGTCACTCAAAGCCCACATGAACGCGGAATCGGAAGATGAATGAATCGCCCGGGGGCGCCGCGAAACGTGTTCGGCGCGGACGAAGAAAGAAACTGTGAAAAAAATCGCATTTGCAGCAAACCCCGCCGGAACTTTGCCCGTGCGCCGCTTTCTCAATCAGTAAGCGCTCTAGCCCAGCGCGGCCCGCTTTTCTCCCTGTGCGGGCAAATAGGTCTCTCTCCCCCTGTAGAGGCCGAAGTTAGCCCCGGTCCAACCCCAAGGCCGGGGCTTCTTTTTGTCTACGCCCCTCCAGCTCCCGGGGCGGACTTCAGTCGCCTGCAAGGTCTCCGGCCGCGTGCTCGATGAGCCAGTCGCCCAGCAGGCCGCGCAAGTCATCAACACCCTGGCTCTTCAGAGAGGAGAACGTCTGCAGGGAGGCCTCGATGCCCATCGCCTCCAGCTCACCGTGGGCCTTGCGCAACTGCTTGTCGGCCTCCTGGCGGGAGAGTTTGTCCGCCTTAGTCAGCACGCAGTGCAACCGGCAGCGCTCCAGCGGGACCCAGTCCAGGAGCTGGCGGTCCAGGTCGGTCAGGGGTCGGCGGATATCCATGATCAATACGAGTCCGATCAGGCACTGGCGCTTCTGCAGATAGCCGCCCAGAAGCTGATCCCACTCGGCGCGCTTGCCCGCCGAAACCTTCGCATAGCCGTAGCCCGGCAGATCCACCAGGCGCGAATTCTCGTTCGGCGGCAAACCAAACAGGTTGATCTCCTGGGTGCGCCCAGGCGTGCGCCCGACCCGCGCCAGCGCCTTGCGGCCGCACAAGGCATTGAGGGCGCTGGATTTGCCCGCGTTGGAACGCCCGGCAAAGGCGATCTCGACCCCGGTATCCGCCGGCAACTGATGCAATTGGGCTACGCCCTGAAGGAAGGCGGTCTCACGGAATCGGGGCTGCATAGAAGACTCACAGAGGTCTTTGGCCGAGTACAGGGCTAGGGATATTTTTGAGCGCAATTTAGCATTGTGCTATAAACTGCGCCCCTTATGTTGCACGCCGTGCCGATGGGGCGCGGGTACAGATCGCCCTGCCACGGGGCACAAGGAACGGGTCGAAACCCGGGACGCATTTACAAGCAGGAGATTCTTCCATCATGAACCACAAGCTTTCCGCTCTCTTTGCTGCCCTGTCCGTATCCCTGCTGCTCCCGCTGTCGGCGGCCCAGGCGGGCGATCCTCAGCGCGGCCAGGAACTGTCCCAGTCCTGCGCGGCCTGCCACCAGGCTGACGGCAACTCGACCAACCCGGAGTGGCCCAAGCTCGCGGGTCAGCATCCGAAGTACACCGTCAAGCAGCTGCAGGACTACAAGTCCGAGCGCCGCGAGAACAGCCTGATGCTGGGCCAGGTCGCCGACCTCGACGAGCAGGACATGCGTGACCTGGCGGCCTACTACGCCGAACAGGAGATGTCCGGTGAAACCGCCGACGAAGACGTCGTCGAGCGCGGCGAGCAGATCTACCGCGGCGGCATCCCGTCGCAGAACGTTGCCGCCTGTATCGCTTGCCACGGCCCGAACGGTCAGGGCAACCCGGAAGCCATGTTCCCGGCCGTTGCCGGTCAGCATGCGCAGTACAGCGCTGACCAGATGCGCTACTTCCGCAGCGGCGACCGCGCCAATGACAACGGCCGCATGATGCGCAATGTCGCGCGCAACATGTCCGACTCCGACATCGAAGCCGTGTCCCAGTACATGGCTGGCCTGCAGTCCGGCAACTGATACGGACCGCAGTGCAGCGCCGCGCTGGACTGGCGGTGCGCAGGACCCAGGGAAGGGGCGGCTTCGGCCGCCCCTTTTCATTGGGCAAAAAAATGGCCTGTGCGGGAATGCCCCTGCAACCGAGTGCGTCATGGTGGGGCATGACGAACTCCCGGGCTCGTCATGGGTCCATCCAGTGCACCGGGCAACGCCCGCGCTGTTTATCGTGGAAATTGAACCCCCGTCGGGTTGCTTCGCATAGTCGCCAGGGTTAAAGCAGGTTTAAGAATGTCCAATAACGATCAGGCCGCGACCACCGGAACGGTCCCCGCATCCCGCCAGAAAACCGCGCGCAAGCCGCGGCGAAGCCGTATTCTTGTCGATTTCATGGGCTCAATGAGCCTGGCGATCACCCTGCTGGTGGCACTGGCCATCGCGTCGGTAATCGGCACCGTCCTGGTGCAGAACGAACCCTACACCGAGTACCTGATGGACTTCGGGCCATTCTGGCACGAGATCTTTGCCGGGATGGGTCTCTATCAGGTGTATTCGGCGACCTGGTTCCTGCTGGTGGTGGGCTTTCTGGTCGTCTCCACCTCGTTCTGTGTCTACCGCCAGTCCCCGGGCCTGCTAAAAGACCTGCGCCGCTACAACCTTCAGGTAAAGGAAAAGTCCCTGCTCTCGTTCCATTCGAGTGCAGCCAGCGACCTGGACCAGCCCCAGGATGAGTTTGTCCAACACGCCCACCGGGTGCTGAAGGCCCAGGGCTTCAGGGCGCGCGAAAAGAACTCCGACAGCCAGACCGTGATTGCCGCGATGCGCGGGCGATGGAACCGCATGGGCTACCTGCTGACCCATGTCGGCATCGTCGTGATCTGCGTCGGCGCCCTGGCTGACGGCACCACCCTGCTCAAGATCAACGAGTGGCTGGGGAATCTGGAGATCGAGACCCGTAGCGTGCCGATCTCCGAGGTCCCGCGCTCGGCCTGGATTCCGGAATGGAATCCGTCGTTCCGTGGATCGGTCGAGATCCCCGAGGGCGCCTCAGCCAACGTCGTGTTCCTGCCCATGCGCGAGGGTTACTTCGTACAGGAGCTGCCGTTCCGTATCGAGTTGGAAGAATTCCGCATTGAGCGTTTCTCCACGGGCGCCGAGAGCTCCTACGAATCCGACCTGATCATCCATGACCCGGACCGGGACGAGCCCCTGCGTCACACCATCTCGGTCAACCATCCACTGATCTACAACGGCTACGCGATCTACCAGGCGAGCTTTGCCGACGGCGGAACCCGGCTGGATATCGATGCAATCCCGCTGGGTGCCGAGGCGTTGCGCGAACTGGAAGTGCCCGGCCGAGTGTTCCAGGAGATGGATATCCCGACCCCGGACGGTAACACCCGCACGATCGAGTTCATCAACTTCCAGGTGGAGAACGTGATCCAGCTTCTCAACGAAGAAGGTGTGCGCGAGAACCGGCACATGGGGCCGAGCTTCGACTTCCGCCTGATGGACCGCACTGGCCACGGTCTGTACTACCGCAACTACAAGCGCCCCGCATTGCAGGAAGGCGCAATGTACTTCCTCAGTGGCGTACGCGAGAGTCCGGCAGACGAGTTCCACTATCTGTTCCTACCGGCGGACGCCGATGAGTCGCTAGACCGCTTCCGCACCTACCTGGCGATGCTGCACAACCCCGAGGTACGGAACGAAATCGCCCGCCAGGTGGCCCGCGACGACGAAACCGTCCCGAATGAGCAGACTCAGGCTATCGCGAGCACTACCGCCGAGCTGATGGGCCTGTTCGCTCAAGGCGGCTACACGGCAGTGCACAACGAGATTGAACGCCGAGTCCCGGCCGAGCGTCTGGACGACGTGCGCGACCTGATGATCCGCATCCTGCACGCGGGCCTCCAGGGGCTTTACATGGAAGTCCTGCAGGACGAGGGTGTAGTCTCGATCCAGGAAGAAGAGCAACGCTTCCTGGAAGACACCATCTCGGCAATCAATGCGATCAGCCTGTACCAGTCGCCGTTCTTCTTCCACTTGAAGGACTTCGAGCACCGCGAGGCCTCGGGCCTGCAGATCGCAAGGGCTCCTGGACAAAGCACGGTCTACACCGGCAGCGTAATGTTGATCGTCGGGATTTTCCTGCTGTTCTACGTGTCGTATCAACGGTTGTGGATCATCGCGCGACGGCGCGAGGATGGCCAAGGAACCCATGTCACCATGGCAGGCACCAGCAATCGCCATAAAGTGGAATTTGAAGAGCGTTTCGCGCATCTTAAGCGGTGGATCATCGATCAGCAGAACGCGGACGATGGCCAAAAAACCACCGGTTCTAACACCAACAAGAACGACTGAGTCAGCGAGAAGTCGGAGGAGCACTACCCATGTCCGTACCCCACGAGGCCCTGGATTTCGAACGGCCGAGCATCTTCCGGCGCATTCAGCTGCGCGACTGGGCGTACTTCGCCCTTATGGTCGCCACGGGTGTGATTGCCTACTCGCTGTACGGTCACATGATGGACCGCTACGACGTTGGAGGCCTGATCCTAGCGGTTGTCGCCAGCTCCTGGATGGGCTGGTTCTGGCGGCCCTGGCAGGCCTACTCGATCATCGTCGGGTCCCTCGCACTGTTCAGTATCTGGATGTATGGCGATGACCTCACGCGAGGAGAAACCAACTTCTGGCTGAACTACATCGGCTCCGGTCAGGCCGGTGTGATGTGGATGAGCGTGATGCTCTACCTGGCCACCGCGGCCTACGTAATGGGTCTGTTCTCCAGCTCCACCTTCCCGAGCCGCGCCGGCGCGGCCTTCGCCTGGGTCGGCTCGGGTGCCGGCCTGATGGCACTGCTGGTTCGCTGGCGCGAGATCTACCTGACCGACCCGAGCTGGGGCTACATCCCAGTGGCGAACCTCTACGAGGTGTTCATCCTGCTCGCGCTGATGACCACGCTGATGTACCTGTACTATGAAAGCCGCACCGGGCAGCGGACCATGGGCGCGTTCGTGATGCTGGTGATTGCCGCTTCGGTGACCTTCCTGCTGTGGTACGCCTACGATCGAGGGGCCGCAGAGATCGAACCGCTGGTGCCCGCTCTGAACAGCTGGTGGATGAAGATCCACGTGCCCACCAATTTCGTCGGGTACGGCGGCTTCGCCATCGCGGCCATGCTGGGCGTGGCGTACTTGGTCAAGCACCGCTTCGAACGCACCCGTCCGGACGCCCCGATCACCCATCGGCTGCCCTCCAAGGACGCGCTGGATAGCGTGATGTACAAGGCGATCGCGATCGGTTTCGCCTTCTTCACCATCGCCACGGTGCTCGGTGCCATGTGGGCGGCCGAGGCCTGGGGCGGCTACTGGACCTGGGACCCGAAAGAGACCTGGAGCCTGATCCTGTGGCTGACCTATGCGTCCTGGCTGCACATGCGCTTCACCAAGGGCTGGCGCGGTCCGGTCATGGCCTGGTGGGCCATCATCGGCCTGTTCGTGACCACGTTTACCTTCCTGGGCGTGAATATGTTCCTGTCCGGGCTGCATTCCTACGGAGAGCTGTAAATGAAGCGTCGTGAATTCATGGGGGCCCTGGGTGGGGCCGGCCTGCTCCTCGCCAGCGGCACCAGTCTGGCCGCGGAATTCCGCGAAGGTCAGCACTACCGAGCCATCCAGCCGCCGGTCGACACCGGCCTGGAAGACGGCAAGATCCAGGTCGTCGAGGTCTTCTGGTACGGCTGCCCGCACTGCTATTCCTTCGAGCCCAAGGTCCAGGCCTGGAAGCCCGAACTGGCCGACGACGTGCAGTTTGAATACCTGCCGGCGCCGATGAACGACGTCTGGGCCCTGCACGCCCGCGTGTTCTACACCGCCGAAAAACTGGGCGTGCTGGACGACGTCCACCAGGCGTTCTACGACGCCATCCACGACCAGGGTCGCGAGCTGCGCTCGGAGAGCGCCATCCTGCGCTTCATCAACCAGCGCGGCCTGGACGCGGACGAGTTCCGCGAGACCATGCGCTCGGACGAGATCCGGCGCCGTGTCGTGCAGGCCACCGAGGCCGTACAGGACTATGGAGTGGGCGGCGTACCCACGCTGGTCATCAACGGCGAAGCCATCGTCTCCGCCAGCATGGCCGGCGGTCACGACGAGATGCTGGAGGTTGCTGACTACCTGATCGAACGTGCCCGCGGCTAACGGGGCTACATCCCGCGTGGCCGGCACACGATTGGCCACGCGGCCATGAGCGAGCCCACCACTGCACAACGCCTGGTCGAATGCCTGGAACAGGAGGGCGTTGAACGCATCTTCGGTCTCCCAGGCGAAGAGAACATGGCGGTTCTCGATGCCCTCGCCGATTCCCCCATTGAATTCGTCACAACCCGTCACGAGCAGGGCGCGGCCTTTATGGCCGACGTGCACGGTCGGCTGTCGGGTCGCGCGGGGGTCTGCCTGGCGACCCTGGGACCGGGAGCGACCAACCTGATCACCGGCGTCGCGGACGCCAACATGGATCATGCGCCCCTGGTCGCCATTGCCGGCCAGGCCAGCACCCACCGGCTGCACAAGGAATCCCACCAGGTCCTGGACCTGAAGGGGCTTTTTCAGCCAATCACCAAATACAGCTCCAGTGTTGTCGAGCCGGAGATCCTCCCGGAGATCGTGCGCAAGGCATTCAAGTGGGCCGAAGGCGGCAAGCCCGGCGCCAGCTTCTTCGAGCTCCCGGAGAACATCGCGTCGATGCCGTGCCCGAATCCGCCACTACCGGTGCATTCGGGCCCCGCCGCTGTTCCCGCCGAGGCCTCCCTGGAAGCGGCTGCTCGATTGCTGAACGAGGCCCACCATCCGCTGATCCTCGCCGGCAACGGCGTCATCCGCTCCGGCGCCAGTGGCGCCCTGGCGGCGCTCGCCAGCGCCTTGAATATCCCTGTTGCCAACACCTTCATGGCCAAGGGCGTACTGCCCTTCCGACATCCGCTGGCGCTGGGCTCGGTGGGCCTGCAGAGCCAGGACTTTGTGAACTTCGGCTTCCACAAGGCGGATGTGATCGTCTGTATCGGCTACGACCTGGTCGAATATCCGCCCAGCTTCTGGCACCCGGACGCGGATCGTACCCTGATCCATATTGATTCGGCCCCGGCCGAGATTGACGGCCACTACAATGTGACCGCCGAGGTGCTGGGCGACCTGGTGACCTGCCTGCACCGACTGGCCGAGCAGGTGAGCCCGCGCGAGGAGACCATCCTGCGGCCGCTGCGCCAGAGCCTGATCGCGGACATGAACGAGCACCGCGACGATACCCAGGTGCCGCTTAAGCCGCAGAAGCTGATCTGGGACCTGCGCACCGCCGCAGATCTCGACGCGATCATGATCACCGATGTGGGGGCGCACAAGCTCTGGATGGCGCGCATGTTCCGCTGCGAGCTGCCCAACACCTGCCTGATCTCCAACGGCTTTGCCAGCATGGGGATCGCACTGCCGGGCGCCATCGCGGCCGCGAAACTCTACCCGGAACGCCAGGTGGTCGCCGTCACCGGCGATGCCGGCTTCCTGATGAACGTGCAGGAACTGGAAACCGCGGTACGCCTGGGCCTGAACTTCGTGGTACTGATCTGGAACGACAACGCCTACGGCCTCATCGAGTGGAAGCAGGTCCGCGAATACGGCCGCAAGGCCTTCGTCGAGTTCGGCAACCCCGATTTCGTCCAGTTGGCGCAGTCCTTCGGAGCCCAGGGCGTGCGCATCGAGCCCGGCGACAGCTTGGAGATGGCGCTGCGCGAGGCCCTGGTGAGCCCCGGCGTAACGGTCATCGACTGCCCGGTCGACTACAGTGAGAACATGAAGCTGACGGAACGTTTGGGCGAGCTCGTTTGTCCATTCTGACAACACGGACTTTCCCGCCAGCAGGAGAACACCCGCGATGAGTTCGATCGCGCCCACGCATGACCACGCATCGGACCCTGCGTCCGACGTCTCCGGTTCGACTAACAACACCATCCCCGAACAACTGGGCTACCAGCACGAACCCGGCAACCAGCGCTTGCGGCTACTGAGCTTCAATGCCCAGGTCGGTATTCACTCCTCCCGCCTGCACCACTACGTAACCAATAGTTGGAAACACGTGCTGCCCTACGGGGGGCGGATGGACAATCTCGACCGCGTGGCGCGCTTCATATCCGAATTCGACATCGTGGGCGTTCAGGAGCTGGATGGCGGCAGCCTGCGCAGCAACTTCGTCGATCTGGCGTCCTATCTCTCCGAACGGGCTCAGTTCCCCCATACCTACAACCGCATCAATCGCGATCTGGGCCAGTTCGCCAAGCACTCCCTCGCGCTGTTCTCGCGCCTGGAACCGGATCGCGTCGAGATGCATCGGCTGCCCGGCGCCCTGCCCGGACGCGGGGCCATTGAGGCCCGCTACGCGATGGGGGATGGCGAGGAGCTGGTGCTGTTCCTGCTGCATCTGGCATTGGGTAAGCGCACCCGAAAATCGCAGCTCGCCTACGTCGCCGAGCATATTCAGAACCTGCCACATGCCGTGGTGATGGGCGATCTCAACTGCCAGCAGGACAGCGAGGAGTTGCGCCAACTCATCGCGCGCACCGGTCTGATGGAGCCCATGGCCTGCCCCGCAACCTATCCCGCCTGGGATCCGCGCCTGGTGTTCGACCACATCCTGCTTACGCCCGACCTTCATGTGAGCGACGTCCGGGTCTACAACGTAGCGCTGTCCGACCATCTTCCGGTCGGCATCGAAATCGAGTTACCTCAACGCCAGGCCCTTCATGATCCATCGCACTAAAGCGATCAAGACATAGCAGTAGGCTTGAAGCGGTAGCATCCAACCCAATTCCGCGTTTAAATTGATGCGCCATCCTTCCGGGATTTCCCGATGTCCGACAGCGACCTGCGCAAGACCATCATCGATCTGGAACGATCGCTGGACCGGGAACGTGCGGTACAAGATGCCACCCGCCGTGTAGCGTTGCGGTCTCTCGCCGTTGTAGCCGCCAAGGCACCCGCCCTGGAAGGCGCGGTGCGGGATCTTACCCGGGCGATCGAATCCGATCCCGGCGATACCGCCTGGCTGGACCGCCTGAGCGGACAGCTCGCGGATGCCGTCCGCTCCAGCGATCATCGTCAGGACCTGGCGGAGGGCATCCTGGAGGTCGTAAGGCGGGGTCTGAACGGGTTCGAGTTCCTCGATCCCGAGGTGGAGGCCCTGGCTCGCGCAGCCGACCGCCGCGACAAGACTGCAATCGAACGCACCCTGGGCCGCCTGTTCTCGGTCTTGCACGACAAATGCAAGCAGGCCATGACCGAGCGCGAAGAGCTCACGGAAGTGGTGGGCGAGATCTGGCACCGGCTGGAGGATGTGGACACGGCCCTGTCCGAGGACGAGGCAAGGGGCCAGCGGGCCCGCGAGTCGGTGTCCGAGCTGCAGGCCGGGATCTCCGGAGATGTGGAGCACATCAAGGGCCGGGTGGTCGATATCAATGACCTGCCGACCCTGCGCGCCGAAGTCACCCGCGGACTGGATCGCATGGTCGAGCGCGTTAGCGCCTTCCGTGACACACAAGAGAGTGAGCTTTTGGCTGCGCTGGAACGCAACCGCCTCCTGCGCTCCAAGGGCCGCAGCCTGGAAACGCAAGTGCAAGCGCTGCGCAACCGGCTGGAACAAGCGCGCGCCGAGGCCACACGGGACAGCCTCACCGGGCTGCCCAACCGCACCGCGTTTGAAGAGCGTCTGCGCGACCTCCCCCGGAAGATCGAGCGTTCCGGATCGGCCTCGCTGCTCGTCTGGGACATCGACCACTTCAAGTCGATCAACGATGAATACGGCCACTCGGCAGGGGACAAGGTCTTGCGGGCGGTCGCCGAGATCCTGGCCGAAGGCGTCCGCGAGCCGGATTTCGTCGCGCGCTACGGTGGGGAGGAGTTCGTGATGATCATCCACCACGAACCCGGTGTCGCCGAGACCCAGGCCAACACCATCCGCGAGGCGGTGGATCGGCTGATCGTCCGCGCCGGGAAGAAGCGGCTCAAGGTCACGATCTCGGCCGGTCTGGCCGGGGTCGATCCCACCCATACGCCGGAGGCCATCTTCGATGCGGCAGACCAGGCCCTGCTGCAGGCCAAGAAGCGGGGTCGGGACCGTATCGAAAGGGCCGGACCGTGAGCGGCACGCAGGCCCCCAGCCTCATCTTTGGCGAGGCGCTGTTCGATGTCTTCCCCGACGGCACCCGGGTGCTCGGTGGCGCGCCCTTCAACGTCGCCTGGAACCTGCATCAACTGGGCCAGGCTGCCTGCTTCGTAGGTGGCGTCGGAAACGACCGGGCAGGCCAGGAGATCCGTCAGCGGATGGCCGCCATCGGCATGGATGACCAAGGCCTGTACCGGCACCCTTCGACCGCCACCGGGCAGGTGCGAGTCGAGCTTCAAGACGGCGAGCCCGCCTACACGATCGTCCCCGACCAGGCCTACGACGCGGTCCCGGCGGACTGGGCCGAGCAACTGCCCGACACCAGTCCAATCCTGTACCACGGCACCCTGGCGTTACGCTCCGGCAATCGCGACCTGCTGGAGCGGCTGCAGGCACGCGCCCAGAGCCGTTTTGTGGACGCCAACCTGCGCGCGCCCTGGTACGAAACGGACGACGTGCTGGCCCTGATACGTGGTGCCGACGTGGTCAAGCTGAACACCGACGAAGCCGCGATCCTGGCACCGGATGCAGCGGCCGAAGACCGCCCCTTCGTCCTGCTGGAACGCGCCAGCATCCGCTCGGCCCTGATCCTCACTCATGGTGCCGACGGCGCTGCGATCCACACCGTCGACGGCGAGTCCAGGCAGGCTCCGGCCCCTGCAGTCGAAGGCTTCCGCGACGCCGTCGGTGCTGGCGATGCCTTCGCCAGCGTCGCCATCATCGGCCAACTCAATGGCTGGGCCTGGGACACAACGCTGGAACGCGCCCTGGATTTCGCCGCGACCGTCTGCAGCCTGCAGGGCGCGACCACGGCCGACACCGGTTTTTACCAACACGCCACGCGGGACTGGCTGCCCGCCTGATACCCCGTGCGGGGGTGCCACTCAATCTCTGGTGTGGCCCCCGACGGAGTCCATCAAGCGTGCCAGCCGAACTCCTCGGCTTTTTGTCGCGCCAGGGCCGGGATGTCGGTGGCGACGAACTTCTCGTGCAGCACCTGTACTCCGATCATGTGGTTGATCACCGCGTCCAGCTGCACCTGGGTGGCGGCCGGGGTGTCCTCCGACTCGTGCAGTTCGAAGACCTGACGGACGCCTTCCGGATCCAGCAGGCCGGCCTCCTCCACTTTCTCGGGTGAGAGATAGCGGTCGGCCAGGGCCTTCATCGCGGCCCACTTGACCGGATCGGTGTGCGCCGGCGGCGCCATGAACGCGAACTTCTCGCGTTCGTAGAGCACCTTCGGCAGCAGGCCCTTCATCGACTCGCGCAGCACGTACTTCTCGGTCTTGCCCTTGATGCGCAGGGTCGGCGGCAGATGGGCGGCGAACTCGGCCAGGTGATGGTCGAGAAACGGCGGGCGCGCCTCCATCGAGTTGGCCATGTCCATGCGGTCGCCACCCCAGGTCAGGATTTGGCCCTCCAGCATGGTCTTGATCCAGACGTACTGGGCCTTGTCCAACGGGTGGCGGCCTTCCAGCATATCGTTGTCCAGGGCATCGGCGATGGCCTTGCCGGGCTGGTAGCCCTGCAGGCGCTCGCGACGCTTCGGGTGCAGCAGGCCTGGCACGTGGTCCGCCGCGGCCAGCCAGGGCTGCAGGCAGGAGGGCGTAAAGCCCATCATCTTCGTGAACTCGGGATCGTCCAGCTCGTTCTCGGCCAGCATCGCGCCGGAGACCAGCTCGTTGGACTCGTTCAGCATCTGCTGCCAGGCCTGACGGTCAGCCTCCGGCAGGGTGTCCAGACCGTGCAGGAACATGTCGCGGCGGAAGGCGGGGTAACCGCCGAACAGTTCGTCCGAGCCCTCACCCGTTACCACCACCTTGTAGCCGGCCTTGTTCACGTGGCGGCTCATCAGGAGTTTGGCCACGCCGAGGGTGTTGTAGATGGTGCGCTCGGCGTGCCAAAGGGCCTCTTCGAAGTTGTCGTAGAGGTGGTCGGCATTCAGGGTCATGATGTCCTGGTCGGCGCCGACGCTCTCGGCCATCTCGCGGGCGATCGCGGTCTCGTCGTAGTCGTCGTTGTCAAAGCCGATGGTGAAGGCCTTGACCGACGACTGCTGGCTGGCCGAGGCCAGCCCCAGCGTGATGCAGGAATCGATCCCGCCGGAGAGGTAGCAGGCCACCGGCACGTCGGCCTCCAGGCGCAGCTGTACCGCCTCCATCAGCTTCTCGCGCACGCCTTCGATCCAGTAGTTCTCGTCGGTCTCGCTCTCGGGCGGACGCTCGGAGGCCAGCGGGAAGTCCATGTCCCAGTACTTCTCCTGGCGGATCTTCAGCTTGCCGTGGGCGCGCTCGACGATGACCATGTGGCCCGGCTTGACCTGGTGGATGCCCTCGAATGCGGTAGTGCCGGGCACCATGGTCTGCATCAGCTGATGATAGAGACCGTCATCGGCAAACTGGCGCGGCACGTCCGGGTTGGCGAACAACACCTTCAGCTCGGAACCGAACACGAAACTGCCGTTGGCCTCGGTGAAGTACAGCGGCTTGATGCCAAAGCGGTCGCGGATCAGGATCAGCCGGTCGTGCTTGCGGTCATACAGCGAGATCGCGAACTCGCCGCGAAAGTGCTTCACCGCGTCCTCCAGCCCCTCGCGCTGATACAGGTGCATCACCATCTCGGAGTCGCTCTTGGTGTTGAACTTCACGCCTCGCGAGGTGAGATCGGTACGGATGCGTTTGTAGTCATAGAGCTCGCCGTTGACCGCGGTCATGATCTCCCCGTCGCTCATGCAGAACGGCTGGCGGCCGCGATTCTCGTCGAGATCGATGATCGACAACCGGGCATGGGAGAAGCCCACGCCGCGATCATCCTGGGTCTTGTAGCCGAAGCCGTCGGGGCCGCGGTGATACTGGATCGCCGCCATGTTGACCAGCGTCTGGGGATCGACCTTGCGGTTCGGGTCGGCATTAAAGATTCCGGCAATGCCACACATGGCATGTCTCCTTGGTTATTCAATCAGGGCGAGCGGGGCGCGGCCCGGGCCATCCCGGCGCGCCACGCCGCTCGCGGTTCGGTTTACGAGTCGGGTTTCAACCTTCGGGCGTATCCATCACTGCGCTAATGCGGCGCACCACCGTGGTCAGCAAAGCCATGCGCACAAACACCGCCCCGCGGGCCTGGGCGAAATACCAGTTGTGCGGCGTGGCATCGAGGTCGGTGGACAACTCGTCCCCACGTGCCAGCGGATGCAAGATGATGGCGCCCTTCTTGAGCGGGGAGTTGCGATCCAGCTTCAACCCCTCGCCCATGGATTCGAAGGTATCACCTACCCAGGCGATGGCGTTGATGTACACGACATCGAGCCCCGGAAGTTCCGGGTCCAGGTCGTGCACCACGCGCAGCTTCAGGCCGGCCTGCTCCAGTTCCTCGCGCTGGCCGGGATCGAAGTTCTCGTCCGCGCGCGAGATCAGCACAACCTCCTCGATTGCATCGGGGAAGAGGCTCAACAGCCGCAGAAGGGAGCGGACCGTGCGCATGCGCGAAGGGACCCCGATGATGCCCACCTTGATCCGCTGCTCCGGCGGCACCTCGCCGGTAAAAAGCTCCGGGCGCCACTTGGCCAGGGCATAGACATCGGCAAGGGCCTGGGTCGGATGCTCGTCGATCCCGTTGCCGGCGTTGACCAGCGGGATACGCAGGTTCTCCAGCATGTTGTGCGCCGCCTCGCCATCGGAGGAGCGCAGCACCAGCACGTCGCCGTAGTTGTTGAACATCTCGGCGATGTCCGCCAGCGACTCGCCCTTGGCGATCCCGGTGCTCTTGGGGTCAGTAATGGACATCACCGACCCGCCCAGGCGGTGCCAGGCGCTCTCGAACGACAATCGCGTGCGGGTGGACGGCTCGTAGAACGCGCTGATCAGGATCTTGCCCGCCAGCGGCAGGTGCATCAGGGCCGGGGTCGTCTCGTACTGTGCCGCCAGGCGGAACAGTTGCAGCAACTCGTCGCAAGAGAACTGCTGACTGGAGACCACATGCGAGGCCGCCAGCTTCAGAAGCGGATCCGGGTCTTCCTCCACCGCGTCCAGCAAAGCCTTTGGTCGGTCGGTGCCGGCCGCGCCGTCTTTCGGGTGGAGCACGTGCAGGGGATCTTCGGTGTAATTCACCAGAGGCATCCTTTTTTCCAGTCGCGGATAAACAGGGCGATCAACAGGATCGGGGTCAGCGTCGCCACCAGCGTGGCGATCACGACGATGATGGACAGGGCGGTGGTCGAGATCGTCATGCCGGGCTCCCCATCACTTGGGTGTCATCACGGGCCAGACGGTCCCAATCGAACGGGCGCGGGGCCAGCCAGGTGGCCAGCACCATCACCGCCAGGGACACCGCCGCGCCCACCAGAGCCGCGACGTAGAACCCGATCATGAAATAGCTGGCCAGCCCCAGGCCCGACCCCAATATCATCGACCAGGCGGCACCCTGCGGGTTCGCTCGCTTCCAGTACAGCCCGGCCACGATCGGCCAGATGGCCGAGGCCACGAAGGCCCCGGTGAAGTACAGAAGCTCGGCCAGCGAACCGACGATCGGGAGCTCGCCGCGGTAGCTTGCCGCCAGCCAGGTCAACAGCCCCAGCAGGACCACAATCACCTTGGTGGCACGGAACTGGTTCTGCTCGCTGGCCTGCGGCCGGATATGACCGCGATAGATGTCGCGGGTCACCAGATCCGAGGTCGCGGCCAGCAACGAGTCGAGGCTGGAGGCGAGCGCGGCGAACACCACGATAAACACCACGATCGCGCCGGTCAGGCCCAGCACCTCCGCGGCGACCAAGGGGCCGACCATGTCCGCCGCGGGTACGTTGATCCCCAGGGCCGGCGTGGCCAAGGCGATGAACCCCGCGACAATCGGGATCGGCAGCCACAGCAACCCACCGAACAGATAGGCGCGGAAGCCGACGTGGCGACCGAAGGCGAAGGCGCGCGACCACCAGACATTGGAATGGAAGATCTCGCCGACGCCGAACAGCAGGTTGTTGAACAGGAACATGATCGCGGCCGGGAACAACAGGCTCAGCAGTTCCGGACGCTCTTCCATCAGGTTGAAGTGGATCGCCTCGAAGCCGACCTTGTCGATGGTCAGCCAGGCGATGAACGCCGCACCCGCGATGATGATGATGGTCTGGATAAAATCGGTCCCGATGACCGCGCGCAGACCACCGAGCAGGGTGTAGAGCACGCACACGGTCAGGATCACGGTCATGCCCACGCGATAGTCGATCCCGGCCAGGGCATTGATCAGCACCCCGCCGGCCATCGCCATCGAGACCAGCCAGCCAAAGGCGTAGATCAGCGAGACCACCAGGAACACGCGCCAGGTGAAGGTGCCGAAGCGCAGGCGGATGAAGTCGCCGGAGGTGAATCCGCGCGGCATCAGCTCGCGGATGCGTCGCGCCAGCGGCGCGAACAGGATCAGGCCCAGCGCACCCAGCGAATACCCGAGCATGCCCCAGACACCCAACTGCAGCGCTAGCTGCGGGGCCGTCATGGTGGTGTTGGCGGTGACCCAGGTCGCCATCGCCGTGGCGGTGGCGAGCGCCAGGCCGACATTACGGCCCGCCAGCATGTGGTCCTCAGCGGTCTTGTTACGACGACCCAGCCACCAGCCCAGCACCACCCAGAGGACGCTGAACGCCGCCAGCAGCCCCCAGGCAATAGAGGTGGGCAGGATGGGGTCGTCGAGACCGGTCACGAGGCCTCCTTCACCTTCTTGATCTCGCGGATCGCCTCGTCCGTACTCATGACCCGGGCGTAGCGATCCTTGATGGTCGTGATCGTAGCCTTCTGCATCTCGGGCGTCACCGTGGCCGTGGCGTCATCCATGAGGCTGACATAAAACCCGAGATCACAGGCATCGCGCACCGCAGTGGACACACACTCGTTGGAGTACACCCCAACGATAAACAACGCGCTGATGTTCAGGTTGCGCAGGATGTAATGCAGGTTGGTCGAGTTGAAGACTCCGCTGGCCGTCTTGTCCAGGACGATCTCGTCCCCCACCGGGGCGACCTGCTCAACGAACTCGGCATCCTTGGAGCCCGGAGCGGCATGCAGATTCAGGCGCTTGTGGCCGGGGCTGCGGTCGCGGCCGTCGTGGGTCAGGGAACGGATGCGGGTATGGATCACCTCCAGCCCCTTCTCGCGGAAGGCGTCCTGCAGGCGCCGCACATTCGGCAGCACCGTCTGCTCCAGACGGTTGAAGTAGTACTCCTGGGCCTCGAGCGGCACGCCAGATTCGGCGGAGTCGGCAAACACCCCGTGACCGCGAGCGGCATCAAGGTACTGCAAATCGATGCACAAGAGCGCCACATGGTGCTCCCGCAGCTCCCGGCGCAGGACCGGTGTGGTAATCAGGCTTTCCTGGTACTGCTCGCGCAGCGGGTCCAGATTGTCGTAATCGTAGTCACTGATATGGGAGACGTTGTCGTTTTCGACCATTCCGGGCGTTTCCTTTATTCGCGGTTTATTGCCGGGCCGCCAACGCCAGGGCACTTTGCAGGGCCAGATTGGCACCGGTCTCGATGTCTTCCCAGTTTGTCCATTCCGCGGCGGAATGGCTACGCCCCTGCAGACTCGGCACGAAAATCATGCCGGTGCGGGTGATGGCGCTCATACTCTGCGTATCGTGGGCCGCACCGCTGGGCATGGTCAGGTACTCCAGACCCATGCGCTCGGCTTGCGCCTCGATGGTCTGCACGATGCCGGTATCGCAACGCACCGGGTCGATCTCGGACAGCACGTCGAACTCGAACATCAGGTCGCGACGGCGGGCCAGGCTGGAAAGTGTGCGGCGGGCCGCATGGGCCAGCGCCGTCAGTACCTTCTCGTCGGTATCGCGCACCTCAAAGGAGAAGGTCGCCATGCCGGGGACAGTATTCGCCGCACCGGGCGCCAGTTCCACGCGTCCGATAGTGGCCCGCGAGTTGGGGCTGCCGTGTTCCTCCAGGAGGCGATTGATCTCGCCACCAAACTCGGCCAGGCCCTGGAAGGCGTCGATGCGCATGTCCATCGGCGTGGTGCCCGCATGGTTCGGCTGCCCCTTCAGGCGCACCTCCCACTTGAACAGCCCGGTGATCGCCTCAACGACACCCACGCTCAGGCCCCGCCGATCGAGGACCGGACCCTGTTCGATATGGGTCTCGATAAAGGCGTGCAGGGTGTGTGGGTCACGCCGCGCGGCCAAGGCATCGTCGGCGTTCAGGCCCCAGTTGGCCATCGCCTCGACCAGGGTCACGCCCTCGAGATCGCGCGCATGGCTGATGCTTTCCGGGGTCAGCTTGCCGGCCATGGCCTGCGAGCCGAACATCCCGCCGAAGCGACCCTCCTCGTCGGTGAAGTCGATCACCTCCAGGGGGTACGCCAGATCCACCTCGTTTTCCTTCGCGGTACGCAGCACCTCCAGGCCGATCAGAACGCCCAGCGCGCCATCGAGCGGACCGCCGCCCGGCACCGTGTCGAGGTGCGAACCCATCGCGACTACAGGCCGCTTGCCGTCGTAGTCCAGGCGCCCGTGGAGGTTGGCGGCTCCGTCCTGCCAGACATCCAGCCCGGCGGCCTCCAGGCGTCCGCGAAACCACTCACGACCGGCGCGATCGCCCTCGCTAAAGGCGCGGCGATGCAGGCCTCGGTCGGCATCGCGTCCGATCTGACCCAGCTCGTTGATGTCCTGCTGCAGACGCTGCATGTTGATCTTCAGATCCGTCATGGAATCCTCCAAAAGCGGGTCCAGTCCGGGTCACGTTTCAACGTCAGATGAACACGGATCGCCAGGACTGGACCAAGTGAATCAGTCGCGCGGACGCCCGCGCAGGATGGCCCCGATCAGGACCAGAAAGACGATCGCGCCCACCGCGAAGAAGCCGAAGGCGCGGGCCAGGCTGTGATGCTCCACCGTGACCGTGGCCTGATCGGCCCAGTCATCGGCCTCCGCGGCACGCAGCCGGAAGCGATATTCGCCATCGGACAGGCCGCTGATCACCGTGCTGGTGTCGCCACCTTCGTAGATGATGCGCGCATCCGCATGATCCGGGCCTGTGGACTGCTCCAGCACCACGGGGGTGTCCGCATCCCAGTTCAGGGTGAAGCCGCCGTCGGTCGAGCGCTCGGGGGGCGCGTCAAAGGCCGGCGCTGCGCCCGCCACCAGCGGGCTCCAGAGCAGAGGCAACAGAAGAAAGAAAACCAGACGCATCAAGAGGCTCCGCGGCGACCGGTTCAGGACTTGCCGTCGAACGGCTGCAGACCGGCCTTGGGCTCGGTGGTGTTCATGGCCTCGACCAGCAGATCCAGGCCCTGGTCCAGTTCTTCGAGCCGACCCTTGGGCAACGACTGCAAGGCCCGGTTGAGCTCGCCCTGTGGCGCAGCCGGGGCCTTGTCCAGCAGTTCCATACCCGCGTCCGTCACATACAGGCGGACAATGCGCTGGTCCTTCTCCGGACGCCGGCGCTCAATCAGGCCGCGAAACTCCAATTTGTCCAGCAAGTTGGAAGTGGTCGAGGCGTGGACCGATAGCCGACGCGACAGGTCGCTCACGTTCAGACCCGGTGTTCGCTGCAACTCCCACAGCGCCCAGAGCTGCGAGGCGCTGATCCCGCAGGCCCTCTCCACCGTCCGCGAGTGCCCCTGCAGGGCGCGGATGATCACCCGCAGCTGGCGGATCACCGAACGCGCAACATCCGGCTCGGCGGAGCTGGCGGAGGTGCCGGGCGGGTTATCCGGGGATGAATGGGAGGCATGGCTCAGGGACATCGGAGTTCTCGCAGGTTTAATTACTCGTATAGTTAGTTTTGTACAAAAATAGTTCCATTGCAACTTGCACCTCGGCTGGCGAAATGGCGCAAAGAGCTCTAAGTAGGTGATTTGGGCAGATCGCGCGAGCATTTTGCCGACGCCTTCACAGCGGGAAAGCCGAGCTGGAAAAGAGCCACTGACACGCGAAGGCCATCACCAGGAACAAGGGATGGGTGTCGCGGTCATGCAAC
Organism: Thioalkalivibrio sp. ALJ1; assembly: GCF_000745395.1. Taxonomy (NCBI): domain Bacteria; kingdom Pseudomonadati; phylum Pseudomonadota; class Gammaproteobacteria; order Chromatiales; family Ectothiorhodospiraceae; genus Thioalkalivibrio; species Thioalkalivibrio sp. ALJ1. The sequence continues at coordinate 741,508 of NZ_KN050684.1, forward strand.
AGAACGTCGAGTTAACGTGTCTTGTTTACAACGTCCCGGCCCCTGCCTATAAAGAGAGCGCAGAGAAACCTTCGCATGCCTGCGCACTGTGTCTGCCAGGGCAGGACCTGGCGACACCCAACCGCCTGACCCGAGAGGAATCGCAATGAAGACGACGATGAGTTGGACCCTGGCGCCGCTGTCCGGTGCCGTTGCGTTGGCCCTGATCCTGGGCCCGAATACCGTCTTGGCACAGCAGGAAGGCGCTGGCGGCGTGGAGTTCGATTTCTATGGATCACTGCGATTGCAGTACGAAGCGGCGAGCCCCAAGGGCGAAGATAGCTACGACGGCTTTCGAGATGCGTATTCCCGCATCGGCTTCAACGCAAATTATGAAATCAACGACAACATCAGTGCATTCGCACAGCTGGAAGTACCGCTTGATCTCGCCAATGGAAAAATCCAGGACCCCTTCAACACCCGTGATGAAGACATCCGGATAGGCAAGATCGGGCTTTCGGGCAACTTCGGTACCGTGGCCTACGGTCGCGACTGGCTGCCCTACTACAACGCGATCGCCTTCCCGGTGGACATGTTCTATTCGTTCCAGAGCGGATTCGCGACCTATACGACGTTCCGCGAAAGCAACAGCGTCATGTACTACTCGCCTGACTTCAACGGCTTTTCCTTTGCTGCATCCCATAGTGCAAACGCTGGCTACGCGGACAGCTCTGGTTCCGCCGATGACCGGATACAGCTGACCGGCACCTACAGCGTAGGGGATACCACGCTTTCGGTCGGGGTCGATGACGTCGATGGTGCAAACAACACCCGCATCTGGGGCCTCTCTGCGATGCACACCATGGGTCCGCTGTCGCTAGCCGCGAAGGTCGAGTACATCGACAGTGACCAAGACATTGGTGCGTTCGGCGATGATGGTGACGTTGCGGCCAACATCTACGCGGCTTACACCATGGGACAGCACGTCTTCCACGGTACGTACGCGAATGTCGACAACTATGGGGAGGACGTCTACCACTTGGGCTATGCCTTTAACTGGATGGACGGCTTGACCCTGTTCGCCGAGTACTACTATGAAGAAGAAGCGACTGGAGCAATCCCTGCGGTCAAGGCACGGGACTCTGGTACCGACCCGATTCCGTTTCCCTCAGGTGGGGGTAGCAATAACGTGTTCATGGTTGGTGTTCACTACAGCTTCTAACGTACCTCCAGCTGCAGGCGGATGACTCAAGCCCGCGCCCACTATGGTGCGGGCTTTTTAGTGACCGCCGGATGGAAGCCGTCGACAACTACTCTCGGGTAACCGGTTCGGAATCGGTCGGCCCGGCTGAGCCATACGATCCGGGTTAGCCCAGCGCATCAGGGCGAACGCGAGCAGGATGGTGGGAATGCCGATCAGGGCGGAGCTGGCGAAGAACCAGACCCAGCCGATGTTCTCGGCCAGCACTCCGGTGAAGCCGGCGAGGAACTGCCCCGGCAGGGTCATGATGGAGCTGAACAGGGCGTACTGGGTGGCGGTGTAGGCGCTGTTGGTGAGGCTGGAGAGGTAGGCGATGAACACCGAGATCGCCATGCCGCCGGACAAGTTGTCGGCCATGATCGCGAACACCAGGCCATAGGTCTCGGGGCCCAGGGTAGCCAGCCAGGAGAAGGTCAGGTTAGTCAGCGGGGCCAGCACAGCGGTGGCAATCAGCATGCGCATGATGCCGAAGCGCACGACCAGCAGCCCGCCCAGCGCAGCACCGGTGAGGGTCATCGCCAGACCGAAGGCGGCGGCGATGTTGGCGATCTCGTCCTTGGTGAAGCCGATGTCGAGATAAAACGGATTCGCCATCACCCCCATAAAGATGTCCGCGATGCGGAAGACCGCGATAAATGTGATCACCAGCAGTGCGACTCGCCCAAAGCGCTGCCAGAACTCGACAAAGGGGCAGATGACGGCCCCGATAAACCAGGCCTTGAAGTCTCGCCACCAGCCGGTATCCGCGGTGCTGTTGAGATAGGCGACCACTCGGTCCTCAAGCCGCGCGGTGGCCGAATCCCGCTGCAGTACTTCAGGTTCACGAACGATCAGGGTACACACCACGCCGACCAACATGAGCGCGGCCATCGCGCCGTAGGACAGGCTCCAGCTACCCACTGCGGCAATATGCAGGGCGCCGGCGCCAGCAGTTAGCAGCGCGACGCGGTAGCCGGTTACGTAGGCCGCAGCCATCGCACCCTGGCGTTCCTGGCTAACGGCCTCAATGCGGTAGGCGTCGATGGCGATGTCCTGGGTGGCAGCGCCGAAGGCGGTCAGTACCGCCCAGACGGCGACCAGCCAGAGCTTTTCCGTGGGGTCGGTCAGCGCGATGCCGGCCAGCCCCAGGATGATCACCGCCTGGGCGAACAGCATCCAGGCTCGGCGCCGTCCGAAGACCCGAGTCAGCACCGGCAGGGCCATGCGATCGACCACCGGTGCCCAGAAGACCTTGATGCTGTAGGCCATCCCGACCCAGGAGAGAAAACCGATGGAGGCCAGCTCCACCCCAAGGTCGCGCAGCCAGGCAGTAAACGTGCCGCCGGTCAGCAGCAACGGGAGCCCGGCGGCGAAGCCGAGGAACAGCATCCCGAGAACGCGGGGGTGGCGGTAAACCGCCAGCGCAGCGCGCCAGTCGCGATGGGGCGGACGTTGCGCCTCGACGACGTCGGTCATGCAGAGTCGCCGAAGCGGATCAGCCCCGAGTCCGGCACGCCGCTAGGAGTCATAGTCGATCCAGAACGGCGCGTGGTCCGAATAACGATCGGCGGTGTGGATATACGGATCGCGCGCGGTGGCGGCAATGCCCGGGGTGGCAATCTGATAGTCGATCCGCCAACCCACGTTCTTGGCCCAGGCCTGGCCGCGGTTGGACCACCAGGTGTACTGCTCCGGCCGATCATCTAGCCGGCGGAACACATCCACCATACCGATCTCGTCGAACAGATGGTCCAGCCAGGCCCGCTCCTCCGGCAGGAAGCCCGAATTCTTGCGGTTGGACTTGTAGTTGGTGAGGTCGATTTCCTTATGGGCGATGTTCCAGTCGCCGCAGATGACCCACTCACGCCCGTCCTGCATGCGCTCCTCCAGCCAAGGGCGGAAGAACTCAAGGAAACGCCACTTGGAATCTTGGCGATGGTCGCCCGAAGACCCCGAGGGCAGGTAGAGCGACACCACCGACAGGTTGCCAAAGCGCATCTCGGCATAGCGGCCCTCGTTGTCGGCCTCCTCGAAGCCGATACGGGTGATCACCTCGTCCGGCTGGCGGCGGCTGTACAGGGCCACACCGCTGTAACCCGGTTTGACCGCATCGACATAGACACTGTGATAGCCGGGCGGATGGAAGGGCTCCCCCTGGATCTGGTGGATCTGAGCCTTGGTCTCCTGGATACAGACCACGTCGGCCTCGGTCCCCGGGAGCCAGTCGAAGAAGCCCTTGCGGGCCGCGGCACGGATGCCATTGGCGTTCATCGAGAGTATGCGCATGGCGACGAACGATACCTGCGCCCGGGCGCGTGGAAAAGCCCCGGACTGCGGCACCGGCACAGGTCTGTGTCAAAATACGATGTTTGAGACCGGAGCCACCCGATGACCGCCCATGCCTTCCTCGAATACGCCCTGCAACGCGATGTCCTGCGCTTTGGCGAATTTACGCTGAAATCCGGGCGCATCAGCCCGTATTTCTTCAACGCGGGCCTGTTCAATCGGGGTTCCGATCTGGTTCGGCTGGGGGAGTTTTACGCACAAGCGATCGTCGATTCCGGGATCGAGTTCGACCTGGTGTTCGGCCCGGCCTACAAGGGGATCCCGCTGGCCGCCGCGGTGACCGAGGCGCTTTACCGCGACCACAGTATGGACCGCCCCTGGGCCTTTAATCGCAAAGAGGCCAAGGATCATGGCGAGGGCGGCAACATCGTTGGCGCACCAATGGAAGGCCGCGTACTGATCGTGGACGACGTAATCACCGCGGGCACCGCCATCCGCGAGTCGGTGGACCTGATCCGCACCGCCGGGGCCTCCCCGATCGGCGTCGCAATCGCGCTGGATCGTGAAGAACGCGGCCGAGGCGAGCGTTCGGCCATCCAGGAGGTCGAAGCCGACCTCGGCCTTCAGGTCGTGCGCGTCGCCCGCCTCGGCGATTTGGTATCCATGCTGGAAGAGACGGGCCGCGACCCCGAGCACCTCGAGGCCCTGCGCGCCTACCGGGCCGAATACGGGGTGTAGGGAGACGCTGATTTAATCGCGCGTCCGCGCTCGAGTCGCTTTTGCGTGGGAACAAGGCGCGGTGACTGCCGTGCAGTCATTCTGCACAAGGGAGCCGCAACGCCGTGCGCGCGCCCGTTTTTGATAACAACGGGCGGCCGAGCCCCTGTGGGGTTGGTGCCCCCTGTTCCCCGATCCTGCGTTGCGCCCCCAATCCATCAGAAACGGGCGGGTAGAACCACTACCCGCTACACGACGCGCCTTGTCTCGGAAAACAGGAGGCACCAACGCCGACGCGCGATTAAATCAGCGTCTCCCTAGCCTTCCCGGCACTGTGAGGCCCTGGAAGGCGCGAGCATCGTCGTTTGTTTTCTCTCAACGAGAGGGAAAGGGACCGGAGGGTTTCGGACTGAGATGACCGCGGGACTACAGCAGTTCGGTGTCGTCGTGCGAGTAGGGCGGGGAGCAACTGCAGAGGATATGTAGCGGTTCGGGGCCCGTGTTGCGGATGTTGTGGGGCGTACCGGGCTGGATGCAGACGGTGTCGCCCACGGTCACCGGGAAGAGGTCCTCGCCCAGACGCATCTCGCCCTGCCCGCGGGTCACATGGTAGAGCTCTTCGGTGTGGGCGTGGCGGTGCAGGCGGGTGATCGCTCCGGGCTCGACCACGGCCTCGGCCAGGCTCTGTGCGGCGTTTCCGTGCACCGCGGGGTGCATCAGCTCACGGATCTCGGAGCCGTCCTTGGTGTCGTAGGCCGGGATGTCGGAGTAACGGGTGTGCATCGCGTTCGAGTGCTCAGGCCGAGGCCGGCACTTCCTCCAACAGCAGGCTGCTGCCCCCCATCGCGGCGGGCTTGGGGACGCCCATCAGCTCGAGGACGGTCGGGGCGACGTCGGCCAGACCGCCGCCGGTGCGCAGGCGCCAGCGCTGCGAGTCGGTGATCATGCACATCACCGGGTAGATGGTGTGCTGAGTGTGCGGAGCGCCGGTGACCGGATCGACGTACTCATCGCAGTTGCCATGGTCGGCGGTGACAATCGCGGAATATTCCAGCTCCTTGGCCGCATCCAGGACGCGCCCGACTTCGCGGTCCAGGACCTGGACGGCCTCCAGCAAGGCCTCGCGCTTGGCGGTATGGCCAACCATGTCGCCATTGGCAAAATTGACCAGGATAAAGCCGTAACGCCCGCTCTCCATCGCCTTGATGGTCTCGTCCGCGACCTCCTGTGCGCTCATCTCGGGCTGCTCGTCATAGGTGTCCACCGCCGGCGACGGGACCATCACCCGTTGTTCGCCGGCGTAGGGCTCTTCCTTGCCGCCATTGAAGAAGAAGGTGACGTGGGCATATTTCTCGGTCTCCGCACAGTGGAACTGCGGGATGCCGGCGGAGGCGATCGTGCTACCCAGGGTGGTCGACGGGCGCTCCGGCGGGAAGGCGATCGGCGACAGGAAGCGGGGGTCGTACTCGGTTAGGCAGGTCTCGGCGACTGGCCGAAAATCGCCGCGGTCGAAACCGTCGAAATCATCCATGCCCAGCGCCGCGGTAAGCTGACGCGGACGGTCATTGCGGAAGTTGAACAGCACGCAGACCGCATCCTGCCCAAGAGGCGCGCCGCCGTTAATGATGCGCGGGTTGATGAACTCGTCGTCTTCGCCCGCGGCGTAAGCGGCTTCGATCGCCTCGCGCGCGGAGCTGGCGGGTTCACCCTCGGCGTAGGCGATTGCACGGAAGGCCTTCTCGGTCCGGTTCCAGCGCTTGTCGCGATCCATGGCGTAATAGCGGCCGCATACAGTGGCGATCGCGCCGCCAGCGTTGGCCAGCTCCTCCTCCAATGGGTCGAGGTACTGGAGCGCGGAGCGCGGAGCGGTGTCACGGCCATCCGTGATCATGTGCACCATCGGGCGCGCGCCTTCGCGCTGGCAGATCTCGACCAGTGCTCGCAGATGACGGATATGCGAATGCACACCGCCATCGGAGACCAGGCCGATCAGGTGCAACGGCAAGTCGTTATTGGCGGCCGCCCGCGCGGCGCTGACCAGGGCATCGTTTTCGTAGAAGCTGCCATCGGAAATGGAGTCATCGATGCGCACCAGGTCCTGGTTGATCACGGTCCCGGCACCCAGCGTCAGGTGCCCCACCTCAGAGTTGCCCATCTGCCCGTCGGGTAGCCCGACTGCACGACCGCAGGCATCCAGCGTGGTGTGCGTATGGGAGGACAGATACTCGTCGAGGCGAGGGGTGTCCGCCTCGGCGTAAGCGTTATTCACCTTGGCGGGATTGACGCCCACCCCGTCCATGATGATCAACAGGACGGGGCGGCGGGGGGTCGAACGCGGATCGGCCATCGCGGAATCAATACCTGAGTCAATGGATTACCCGGGCATTTTAGCAAGTTCCGATGCTTGGATGGGGCGCGACCCCACACAAATCGGCGCGCCAGATCAGCGGTCCCGCGGCGGGTCCTGATCCGGCTCCGAGGCGCCAGTGGCGTCGCGTTCATCCGCGTCCGGCAGCGGCTTGTCCGTGGACTCCGGCGCCGCATCCTCCGTTGCCGTACCGGTCTGGCGGGCCTCCCGCTGGCGGCGCAACTCGGCCTGTTCTTCCTCCAGGCGGTCGAGTTCGGCGTCCATCTCATCGTCAGTCAGTGGCGTGTACCCGGTCCGCGCGGCGGCACTGGTGCCCTTGCTCGCCTTCGCCTGTCCCTTGGCGGCACCCTTGGCGACCCCCTTGGAGCCGCCCTTCGAGGGGTTCGCGACCTTGGAGGAGTACCGCTTGTAACCACTAGAGCCTTTGCGCGAGGAGCCGCCACCGCCCCCAGGGCCATCGTCGTCAGGGCCGTCATCGTACGGTCCGTCGTCATCCAGATCCGCGTCGGGTCCACCCGCGGTCGCAGCCCGCTGGGCCTTCTTGCGCTCCATGATGCGCGACAGGATCAGGCCAATCTCGAACAACAGCCACATCGGCAGGGCCAGCAGGGTCTGCGAGATGATGTCCGGCGGGGTCAGGACCATGCCGACCAGGAACACGCCGACGATCACGTAGGGGCGCTTCTGTGCCAGCTTCGCCGGCGTGGTGGCCCCCATGGAGACCAGCAGGATCGTCGCCACCGGCACCTCGAAGGCGATGCCGAAGGCAATGAACAGCATGATCACGAACGACAGATATCGCGAAATATCGGTCATCACGGCCACACCCTCGGGTGCGGTGGCCGTGAAGAACGCGAAGATCAGTGGGAAGACGACAAAGTAGGCAAACGCCATGCCCAGGTAAAACAGCATGGTGGACGAGGCCACCAGCGGCAGCGCCATACTCTTTTCGTGGGCGTACAGGCCCGGGGCCACAAACGACCAGACCTGATAGAGCAAATAGGGGATGCTGAGCACCACCGCCAGCAGCAGGGTCAGCTTGAACGGGATCAGGAACGGCGCGGCCACGTCGATCGCGATCATGCTGGTGCCTTCCGGCAGATGCTGCATCAGCGGGCCGGCCAGCCAGGTGTAGATCGGATTCGCGAACGGGAACAGGATCAGGAACATCACCAGGATGGCAATGAACATCCTGAGGATGCGGTCGCGCAGCTCGATCAGGTGCGTGAGCAGGGTCTCGGTCGCTTCCGGACTCGGCTCAACCCCCGGTTTGGTCTTGCTCATGAGTGCTTGTCAGGGGTCTGATCGTCGTGGGTGGTATCGGCGTTGGCGGTTGAATCCGGAGCCGGCGGCTCGTTGGCTGTGTCCGGCGTGCGGCGCTCGCGCACGGCAGGCTTCTTGCGTTGCGGACGCGGGCCATCGGCGCTGCGGGCCTTCTGTTCGGCGGCCAGAGCCGGGTCGTCGGTCATCAAGTTGCCATCCAGGCCGCCCTTCGCAGGGACCCGACGCACCTCGGTGGCGTCTCCCTCAGCGCTGTCATCCGCCGTATCCTTCTTGCCGTCAGGATCGGCGGCATCATCGGAAACCTGCCGGGAGGGCTTGTCGCGCACCGCGGGTTTGGCCTTCTTTTTCTCGGCCAGGGCCTTCTTCTCCTGAGTGGAGAGATCCTTGCCGCCCTTCTTTGGCTCGCCTTCGATGTCTTCGCGGAGACCTCGCTCGGTGTCTTCGATGTCCTCACGCAGGCTGGTCTCGGTCTCGTCCATCATGTTCTTGAGCTGGCGGATCTCGCGATCCTGGCTCTTCAACATGTTGCGCAGTTCGTCGGTCTGGAGTTCCTGCTCGAAGTCGGAACGCACGCTATGCACGAACCGCCGGGTCTTGCCGACCCAGCGCCCGATCTCGCGCGCGAGCCCGGGCAGACGCTCCGGCCCCACGACCAGAAGCGCTACCAGCACGATGATGATGATCTCCCAGAAGCCGATGTCGAACATGGGCTACCGCCGCCTGGACCCAGTCACCGCGCAGGGCGCGGCGCTCAGGACTTCTTGTCCGATTGCGAGGCGTCGGAATCCTTTTCGCTGCTCTTCTTCACCTCAGCGTCGACCACCCGGCCGTCGCTGTCGGTCTGGTCCTCGACCTCGCGCGGCTCACCGTCTTCCTCGCCTTCCTTCTTCTCTTCGGCGTCGGGATCCTTGACCGCCTGGCGGAAGTTCTTCATGGCCGAACCAATGTCCCCACCCATGTTGCGCAGCTTCTTGGTGCCGAACAGCAGCACGACAATCAGCAGGATAATGAGGAGCTGCCAAATACTGATACCACCGATACCCATGAACTCTGTCTCCGGTAAAACGACTTTGGGGGTAGCCTGAACGGCGCCAGGCGCATAATCAACTAGGGGCACACCGAGTAATGTACACGTTCGCGCTCAAGTCCCTTTTGATTTCGTAGACAAGACGCAGTGATCGCAGTGTAGCCAAGCCACATGAACGAACGCTTTACGGCCGAAAATAAAAAGGGGCCGGGACACGACTAATGGTCGGAGCGTCGACCACTGCTCTCGCGTGCGGCCTTCTCGGCAACACCCGACAGACCGAAGCGCCGAGCCAACTCGTCCAGTACATCATCCGGGTGCCGGCCGCGTGCCGCGAGCACCACCAAGGCATGAAACCACAGGTCGGCCATTTCCGACACCAGCGCGTCCGTGTCGTCGTTCTTCGCGGCGATCAACGTCTCCGCCGATTCCTCACCCAGTTTCTTGAGCATCTCGTCCAGGCCGCGGGCATGGAGCTTGGCCACATAGGACTGCCCCGGATCGGCCTGACGCCGTTGTTCAATCACCTCGGCCAGCGCGGATAGCACCTCGGCACCACTCGGACGCGCAGAAGTCGAATCGGTCATTGCGTGGCCAACCCGGCGTCGTTTGGCCGCACCGGCACCCCGGCGGCCGCCATCGCGTCCTTGGCCTCGCCCACCGTATGCTGCCCGAAGTGAAAGATGCTGGCCGCCAGCACCGCGTCGGCGTGGCCCTCGGTCACGCCCTCGACCAGATGCTGCAGCTCGCCGACGCCACCCGAGGCGATCACCGGCACGCCGACCGCATCGCTCACCGCGCGGGTAAGCGCTAGATCGAAACCCACCCGAGTGCCGTCGCGGTCCATGCTCGTCAGCAGGATCTCGCCGGCGCCCAGCGACTCCATGCGCTGCGCCCACTCGACCACGTCCAGCCCCGTCTCGCGGCGGCCTCCGTGGGTAAAGACCTCCCAGCGCGGCGGTTCATTGCCCTGGCTGACCTGCTTGGCATCGATCGCGACCACAATGCACTGGCTGCCGACCCAGTCAGCGGCCTCGCGCACCAGCTCGGGCCGGTGCACGGCGGCGGTGTTGATGGAAACCTTGTCGGCCCCGGCGTTCAGCAGGCGGCGGATGTCCTCCACCGCACGCACGCCGCCACCCACCGTCAACGGGATAAAGACCTCGCGCGCAACCGCCTCGACCACATGCACAATGGTCTCGCGGTCATCGCTGGAGGCGGTGATGTCGAGGAAGGTGATCTCGTCCGCACCCTGGGTGTTGTAGCGCCGAGCGATCTCCACCGGATCGCCGGCATCACGGATGCCAACGAAGTTGACGCCCTTGACCACGCGGCCAGCGTCGACATCCAGGCAGGGGATGATGCGCTTGGCAAGCATCTCAGTTCGCGGCGGCCTTGCGGGCCTCCTCCAGGGTGAAGGCGCCCTCGTACAGTGCGCGCCCGACGATGGCACCGGTAATGCCCTCTTCCTCCTGGGCGGCGAGGTTGCGCAGATCGTCCAGCGAGCTGATACCGCCGGAAGCAATAACCGGCACACGCACGTTGCTGGCCAGACGCGCGGTCGCCTCCACATTGGGACCCTTCATCATGCCGTCACGGGCGATATCGGTGTAGACGAAGGCGACCACGCCGTCAGCCTCGAAGTGCTGGGCCAGGTCGATCACGTCGTGGTGCGACAGCTTGGACCAACCATCCACCGCCAGCTTGCCATCCTTGGCATCGAGACCGACGATGATGCGGCCTGGAAACTCCAGACACAGGTCGTTCACGAAGTGCGGGGCGCTGACCGCCCGGGTACCGATGATCACGAACTCGACCCCGGCATCGAGATAGGCCTGCACCGTGTCCTCGTCGCGTACGCCACCGCCGATCTGGATCGGCAGGTCGGGGAAGGCCTTGGCGATCGCGTGCACCGCCTGAGCATTGCGCGGCTGGCCGGCAAAGGCGCCATCCAGATCCACGATGTGCAGGCGCTCGGCCCCGGCGTCCACCCAGCGCTTCGCCATCTCCACCGGGTCCTCGCCGAACACCGTGGAATCGTCCATGTTCCCCTGGCGCAGGCGAACGCACTTGCCTTCCTTCAGATCGATTGCGGGGATGACCAGCATCTTCGACTCCTCACGACGCCCCGGGACCGTCTCCGTCCCAGCGCAGAAAGTTGTGCAGCAGGCGCAGCCCGCAGGCGGCGCTCTTCTCCGGATGGCACTGCATGGTGAACAACGAGCCCCGTGCCAGTGCCGAGGCAAAGGTCTCGCCATAGTCGGTACGCCCGGCCACATCGGCCTCGCGCTCGGGTTGTACCCGGTAACTGTGGACAAAGTAGAACCAAGGGGTCTCCGGCAGGCCATGCCACAAGGGGTGCTCCGCGGCCGGCAGCACGCGGTTCCACCCCATGTGCGGGATCTTCAGGCGGCGCCCGTCCGGGCCATCCATCGCCGGAAAACGGGCGACCTTGCCCGGCAGGATCCCGAGCAGGTCAACGCCGCCACTCTCCTCGCTCGAATCCATCAGGATCTGCTGGCCCAGGCACAGGCCCAAGAACGGGCGGTCGGCCGCAAGTTCCGGCAACAGGCGATCGAGCCCCCGGCTGGACAGTGCCTGCATGGCATCACCCGCCGCGCCCTGGCCGGGAAATACCAGGCGGTCCGCCTCGCGCAAGGTCTCGGGGTCGTCCGTGAGCAGCACACGCTGGTCGGCCGCCGCCTCGTGCTCCAGCGCACGCACGACCGAGTGCAGATTGCCCATGCCGTAATCAATGACGGCAACAGTTTCCATGGCCGGGTCTCGTCCTCTGATTCTTTACAGACTGCCCTTGGTGGACGGCATCATGCCCGCCGCGCGCGGATCCATCTCCGCCGCCGCGCGCAGGGCACGCCCGAAGGCCTTGAAGATGGTCTCCGCGACATGGTGCGCATTGTCTCCGCGCAGGCAATCGATGTGCAGGGTCATCCAGCCGTGGTTGACCAGCCCCTGAAAGAATTCATGGAACAGGTCCACGTCGAATTCGCCGATGTGCGAACGACGGAAATCAGCATGCATCTCCAGCCCCGGACGCCCGGAGAAGTCGATGACCACCCGCGACAGCGCCTCGTCCAGCGGGACGTAGGCATGGCCATAACGGCGAATGCCCTTCTTGTCCCCCAGGGCCTTTGCAAGCGCCTGTCCCAGGGTGATCCCGATGTCCTCCACCGTGTGGTGGGCATCGATGTGCAGGTCACCCTCGGCGCGCACATCGAGATCGACCAGGCCGTGGCGGGCGATCTGATCCAGCATGTGATCGAGGAACGGGATGCCCGTCTCGAGATGACTTTGACCGGTACCATCGAGGTTCAACTCGATGGCGATCTTGGTCTCCAGGGTGTCGCGGCGGACGGATGCAGTACGTTCAGTCATGTTCCGGTTCAGGCACGGTAAAAGGCCAGTGTAGCAAGGCTGGCGCGCGCCCGGTATGACAGCGCGTGGAATGCGGCCTCGAAGGAGAGCCTATCGGCTCGGGGCGAGCTTGGGACCGACCAGCAGGGCCTCGGGCACAACCGCCTGGATCGCGCAGGGGAGTTCGCTGCAGATGCCGGGGCGGGCTGTCAGCGACACCCACAGCGTATTCAGCTTTAGGTTCAACTCCACGAACGCGATCTCGCGGCCATACCCATTCAGCACCCGCTCGATGGCGTGGGCTCGCGCGTGAAGTTCGGCGCGGGGCCGCTCGCGCAGGCCGGGGATCAGCATCATGAAATCCGCCAGGCGCCGGCCTTCGGCGTCGCGCCGGGGCAGGCGTTGCCACAACGGCTGGTGGGGTTCGAGGAGCAAGGCCGGACGCATCTCGGTGCCCGCGGGGGAGATAAGCGGTTCAGGTGGCATAACGGATCGCTACACATGGGTCTGAACTGAGTGTAGGCCACAGCCCGGCTCCCCGCCGCCTGACCGCCTTTACGGTTGGCTCCATTACGAAGCGCACGAAGAAAGGCCAGGTCAAGAGCGATTTACAGAAAGGCAGGAAGGTTGGAAGAAGGGCGTTTGGATGTTTTTGGATTGTCCAGAATGCCGTCGCGGTGAGGCATGCCATACGCTTTTGCCATCCCGGACACCTCGCAGCAGTGATTTGGAATCTTCCCGATGTGGCACTGCAAACGCTGGAGATCCCGCGCTCTTCGCCGCGCTCCGGCGGGCATGACGATCCGGCGGTCGGTCGCCCCTCAAGGTCCTGACCATCCAGGAGCACTTCAACCAATCCCTTCCCTGCTTCCCATCTTCCTGTAAACCGCTCTTGACCTGGCCCTTCTTCGCACCTTCGTGCGCTTCGTTGCGAAACAAAGGGGCTGCGGGGCATTCCCGTTGCCCAGAAACAAAAAAAGCCGGGGACAAGCCCCGGCTTCTTCAAGAGGAATGAAATCCCTCTTATTACCCTACTTCGACCTCGGTCGAATCGGATTCACCCTTGTTGTCCGTCCAGGAGACGGAGACGGTGTCACCGGCAGAACCATCGATCTCGGTCTGCACGAAGGGGTTGCGCGAGACGGTGTAGTTCCAGTTGGCCGTCAGCACGGTTTCGCCGTTGCGACCAATTTCCACGGTCTCGATGAAGTGCGGGCCACCGTCATCTTCGGGGACGAGCATGTCGTGGCTCATCAGCGCACGGATGTTAATTACGCCATTGCTTTCCTGGGCGCGAACTCGAATAGACATATCTTAAACCTCCAGTAGTGTTCGGATCAGCGATTGGGGGTCGGCGTTAGCCGCCGCAACCACCAACCGTGACCTTCACTTCTTGAACCGTCTTGTACCAGGTGTCGCCGGACTTCACGGCGGCGACCACGTTGGACGACTCGCCCATGCGGATACGGCCAGAGATGTTGGCGTGGGCGCCATCACCCAGCACGTAGTGAGCGGTCAGCGGCTGGTTGTTCAGCTCGACGAACACGGCCATTTCGGTGATGTCGTCCAGGCTGGACTCGATGGACACCGGAACCACGGCGCCGTTTTCGGCGATTTCCGGGGCGCTCAGGGTCACATCGCCATCCGCAATTTCGCTGGAGCCGGTGACGGCTTCAAAGGCGGCTTCCAGGCCTTCGGCTTCGAAGGCTTCGGACGGCCAGGCGGCGAGCAGCTTGCTCGGAGCCAGCAGACCGGCCCCGACGGCGACACCGACAGTACCGGCGGCGAGAGTGCCTTTCAGGAAGACACGGCGCTTGGTGCTAATCATGGATGATCTCCTCTCATCTTGTGGGTCAGTTCCGGATCATTCCGGGACGTCGGTGCGGTAAACCGCAGTGACGCCTGTTGCTCTGGACGGCGACCGGCAGGTCTCTATTCCCAGCGGATCGGGTTCCGCCCCTGACCAGCTTGGTGGTCTTTTGCTGGTCTTGCAGGTGCATCGTCCCAAACCTGGCTGAATCATTGATGAACAAAAATCATCACCGTTCAATATCGGGTGGATTTCCAGGAAATCGCCGCCACGAAGGCGAGCCACACCTGAAGCCAGCGGCGTATCAATGGCACACTATCGCCTCTTGATGCAACGCAACCCCGGACTCGACCCATGTTCTCCTGCAAGGCCCAATGGCTCCTGATCGCCGTCGTTATCGTGCTTGGCACGATGCAGATGCTCGCCTCCTGCGGACAGAAGGGGGATCTCTACCTACCCGACGACGAAGAAACCGAGGAGCGTCGCGAGTGATCCTTGCAGCGAAACGCCACAGGAATGCTGAACCCGTACTGATCCCATTGAAGGACCACTGATGGACTATTTCGACTACCACGGCGGCACGCTGTTCTGTGAGGGCGTGGCCCTGGACGGCCTTGCGGAGCTGGTCGGCACTCCCGCCTACGTATATTCCCGCGCCACTCTGGAGCGTCACTATCGCGCGTTCAGCGAGGCGCTGATCGGTATACCGCATCAGGTGTGCTTCGCGGTCAAGGCGAACTCCGCGCTGGGGGTGCTGAACGTGCTCGCGCGTCTGGGCGCGGGCTTCGACATTGTCTCCGGCGGTGAGCTGGAACGCGTGCTGCGTGCCGGCGGCGATCCGGCGCGGGTGGTGTTCTCCGGCGTCGGGAAGACTGCAGCCGAGATGCGCCGGGCGCTTCGGGTCGGCATCCACTGTTTCAACGTCGAATCGGCCCCCGAGCTGGAACGCCTCGAGGCCGTCGCGGCGGAAATGGGCGTGCAAGCCCCGGTGTCCATCCGCGTAAATCCGGATGTGGACGCCGAGACCCATCCGTATATCGCCACCGGGTTGCGCGAAAACAAGTTCGGCGTCGCCATCGAGGAGGCGCCCTCGCTGTATGCCCGGGTGCGCGACAGCCAGCATCTCGAGGCAACCGGAGTCGATTTTCACATTGGTTCGCAGCTGACCCGCATCGATCCGTTTACCGACGCATTGAAGCGTGTGCTGACCCTGATCGACCAACTGGCCGCCGACGGCATCGAACTGGAGCACATCGATGTCGGCGGCGGGCTGGGCGTACGCTACCGCGACGAGACGCCACCGGAGCCGGATGCGTGGGCCAGCGCACTGCGCGAGGTCATGGGCGAGCGCAAGATGAAGGTGCTGCTGGAGCCGGGCCGCGCGATCGCGGCGAACGCCGGCGTGTTCCTGACCCGAGTCGAGTACCTCAAGCATACCGAGGCCCACGACTTCGCGATCGTCGACGGCGCGATGAACGACCTGCTGCGCCCGGCGCTGTACGGCGCCTGGCAAGAGATCGTCCCGGTCGTACAGCACCATGACACGCCAGCGCGCACCTACGACATCGTCGGCCCGGTCTGCGAGACCGGCGACTTCCTGGGTCGCGAGCGCGAACTGGCGCTGGCCGCGGGCGACCTTCTCGCGGTGCGCTCGGCCGGGGCCTATGGCTATGTAATGGCCGGCAACTACAACTCGCGCCCGCGCCCGCCGGAGGTCATGGTCGACGGCGACCACTTCCAGATCATCAACCGCCGCGAGCAGGTGGATCACCTGATGATGCGCGAGAGCATGCTGCCGCATGACCCCGACGACGAGAATCCGCCGGGGGGCGTGGACCCGTGATCCCGCGACGCCCGGAACCCGAGCTGATGCTGGCGCCGGAACAGGCCCGCGCCTATGCCGAGGCCGACTTCGCCGCCCCGCACGAGGGCTTTGTGGATGCCTTTGCCGAGGTCTTCCCGGGGTCCGTGTCCGGCCCTGTGCTGGATCTGGGCTGCGGGCCAGGGGATGTCTCGCTGCGCTTTGCCGCGCGCTACCCGACCTGCGAGGTGGACGGGCTGGACGGTGCCCCGGCCATGCTGGCTGTCGGCGAAACCCTGATGCAGGGCCATCCGGCGGTAGATCGGGTGCACCTCGCGGAAGGCTGCCTGCCCGAGGCCCGGGGCCCGCGCGCGCCCTATGCGACGCTTATCAGCAACTCCCTGCTGCACCACCTGCATGATCCTTCCGCCCTGTGGCAGGCCGTCCGCCGCGACGGCGCCCCCGGCGCGCTGGTCTTCGTGATGGACCTGCGACGGCCAGACTCGACCGACACGGTCCAGGCCCTGGTCGCGCAGTACGCGGCCAATGACCCGGAGGTGCTGCGCCATGACTTCGAGAACTCCCTGCACGCCGCCTTCACCCCGGGAGAGGTACGCGAACAACTGGCCGCCGCCGGGCTTGGCGGATTCGAGGTACGGACTACCTCGGACCGGCACATGATCATCTACGGTCGCTTACCGGAGGCCCGCTGATGCGCCTGGAATTCACCAAGATGCACGGCCTGGGCAACGACTTCGTGGTCATCGACGGCATGCGCCAGAACGTCGCCCTGGACGAACCCCGCCTGCGCCTGCTGGCGGACCGTCACTTCGGCGTCGGCTGCGACCAGATCCTGCTGGTCGAGCCACCGGGCGATCCCGCGCAGGCACTTTTTCGCTACCGCATCTTCAATGCCGACGGCTCCGAGGTGGAACAGTGCGGCAACGGTGCCCGCTGTTTTGCCCGCTTCGTGCGCGAGCACGGCCTGACCGAGGCCCGCGAGATCCCGGTGGAGACCCTGGGCGGCCGCATCGTGCTGCACATCGAGGACAACGAGCAGGTCCGGGTGGACATGGGGCAGCCCGTGTTCACGCCCGAACGAATCCCGCTGGTCGCCGAGCAGGAGGCCGACGCCTACACCCTGGACATACAGGGCCACTCGATCACCCTGGGCGCGGTGTCCATGGGCAACCCGCATGCGGTGATCCTGGTGGACGACGTGGGCCACGCCCCGGTCGCCGAGATCGGCCCGATCATTGAACGTCACGACAACTTCCCTCGGCGGGTGAACGTCGGTTTTGCCGCGCTGCGCGACCGCAGCCATGTTGACCTGCGCGTGTTCGAACGCGGAGTGGGCGAGACGCTGGCCTGCGGCAGTGGCGCAGCCGCCGCGATGGCCGTATTGCGTCGCCGCGGACTGGTCGACGACGAAGTCGAGGTGGCCCTGCCGGGCGGGAGCCTTGTGCTAAGCTGGAACGGACAGGCCGAGGCACCGGTTTGGCTGACCGGCCCGGCCACCACGGTATTCAACGGCTGGATCGATCTATGACTGGGCAATCCTCAAACGCCTCTGCAACAAAGACCCGCAACCCGAAAAACAGCGTCAAGGACACGATCCGCGCGGCCGATGTCGAGGCCTATCTGCGCGACCACCCCGACTTCTTCCAGGAGCACCTGCCTCTGCTGGACATCCTGCGCCTGCCACACCCGACCGGTGGCGCGGTGTCCCTGCTGGAGCGCCAGGTGGCCCTGCTGCGCGAGAAGCACCGCGCGATGGAGCAGCACATGGGCGAATTGGTCGAACGCGCCCGCGACAACGAACGCATGGGCCAACACCTGCACGAGCTGGCCAAGACCCTGATGCGGGCCGAAAATCTGGACGCCGTGCTGGCCCTGACCCAGGACGCCCTGCGCAACGAGCTGGGCGCGGAGCGCGTCAGCATCCGCCTGGCCCATCGCGAGGCCGCGGACCTGCACGCGCTGGAGTCCAGCGAGCTGGCGACCTTCGATTCATTGTTCAGCCGCGGCAAGGCCCAGTGCGGGCGAGTGCCGGCCGAGATGCTGGATGTGCTGTTCGACGACACCGAAGAGATCGGCTCTGGGATCCTGATGCCGCTGGGTGACGATACCAACCGCATCGGCGTGCTCGGTCTGGCCAGCGAATCCGCGGATCGCTTCCAGCCCGACATGGGCACCTACTTCGTCACCCATATCGGCGACCTGCTGGCCGAATCGATCCGCTGTCATGTCGAGCGGACCCACGCTGCAGCCTGACAAGGCCGCCGACTCGCTGGATGCGGATATCGCGGCGTTTCTGGCGCATTTACGCGATATTCGCGGCCATTCGCCACACACCGTCCAGGCCTACCGACGCGACCTGACGCAACTGCGCGCGCTGCACAACGGCCCCTGGGATGCGCTCAAGGCGGCCGACATGCGCCGCATCGCGGGGCAGCTTGCCCGTCAGGGCCGCCACCCGCGCTCCATTCAGCGCTTTCTGTCCGCCGTGCGCGGCTTCTTCGCCTACCAGGTAGAACAGCGGCGCATGCCGGCCAACCCGGCCGCCGGCATGCGCGGCCCGCGCGCCGGGCGCGCCTTGCCGCGTGATCTCGATGTCGACCAAACCCAGCAAGCGCTGGCCCCACCCGAGGGCCTGGACCCGACGCTGGCCGCCCGCGACCACGCCATGCTGGAGCTTCTGTATTCCTCCGGCCTGCGGCTGTCGGAATTGACCGGGCTGGACCTGATCGATCTCGATCTGGATGCGGGGCTGGTGCGGGTGCTCGGCAAGGGCCGGCGCGAACGCAGCGTCCCGGTCGGACGGGTGGCCCGCGACGCGCTGCGCGCCTGGCTGAAGCGCCGGGGCAAGTGGGCGGCGGCGGACGAGCGCGCCGTATTCGTCAGCCGTCGAGGCCAGCGTATTGGCAACCGCGCAGTCCAGCGCCGGGTGGCCGAGGCCGGGCGGCGCGCCGGTCTCGACGTACACCTGCACCCGCACCGGCTGCGCCACGCTTTTGCCAGCCACCTGCTGGAGTCCAGCGGCGATCTGCGGGCGATCCAGGAACTTCTTGGCCACGCCAACCTTGAAACGACCCAGATCTATACCCATCTCGACTATCAGCACCTGGCGCAGGTGTATGATGCGGCCCACCCGCGGGCCCGGCGGAGCCGCCCGGCCGACACTGACTGAACACGGCCGCAGGATCGTCAAAAACCTCGGGAGAAGCCACACCCTCGCCAACGATTCATTGCGCGAAGCCTTGGGACACCGCACCCTCACGGCCTCGGGTAAGCCGGCCGAATGCACGCCGCACCCGGGGCCCTGGGGCCTGAACCGTCCCAGGATCGCCCCCGACTGCAGCAAAAGGAGACCGCCCGTGGAACAGTTTCGCGGCACCACCATCGTTTGCGTCCGTAAGGACGGCGCCGTCACGCTTGGCGGCGACGGCCAGGTATCGCTGGGCAACACCGTGATGAAGGGCAACGCGCGCAAGGTGCGCCGCGTCTACCACGACCGCATCCTGGCCGGCTTCGCCGGCGGCACCGCGGATGCCTTCACCCTGTTTGAGCGTTTCGAGGGCATGCTGGAGAAACACTCCGGCAACATCACCCGCGCCGCCGTGGAACTGGCCAAGGACTGGCGCACCGACCGCGCCCTGCGCAAGCTGGAGGCGTTGCTGGCGGTCTCGGATCGCGAGAATTCCTTTGTGATCTCCGGCAATGGCGACGTAATCGAGCCCGAAAATGCCCTGATCGCGATTGGCTCCGGTGGTCCCTACGCCCAGGCCTCCGCCCAGGCGCTGCTGCAGAACACCGATCTTTCGGCCCGCGAGATCGTCGAGAAGTCGCTGAACATCGCGGCCGACATCTGCGTGTACACCAACCACAACATCACCCTGGAGAGCCTGGACGCGGAATAACGCGCCAGCGCCTGCTGCCCTCTCCAAGCGATTCGACCAAGGCCCGATAGCCATGACCGACATGACCCCCCGCGAGATCGTCCAGGAACTGGACCGCTACATCATTGGCCAGGACGAGGCCAAGCGCTCCGTGGCGGTTGCCCTGCGCAACCGCTGGCGCCGCCGCCAGCTGCCACCGGAGCTGCAGCCGGAGGTCACGCCCAAGAACATCCTGATGATCGGCCCGACCGGCGTCGGCAAGACCGAGATCGCCCGTCGCCTGGCGAAATTGGCGCGCGCACCCTTCATCAAGATCGAGGCGACCAAGTTCACCGAAGTGGGCTATGTCGGGCGCGATGTTGAGTCGATCATCCGCGATCTTGCGGAGGCCGCGGTCAAGCAGCTGCGCGATGAAGCAATCAAGGAAAATCGCGTGAAGGCCGAGGATGCTGCCGAGGAACGCATCCTCGATGCCCTGTTGCCGCGACCGCGCAACGCCGGCTTCACCGAATCGGAGCCGGAGGATTCCAACAGCGAGACCCGCCAGAAGCTGCGCAAGCGCCTGCGCGAGGGTGACATGGACGATCGCGAGATCGACATCGAGGTCTCGCAGAATCCGCAGGGGGTGGAGATCATGACGCCGCCGGGCATGGAAGAAATGGCCAGCCAGCTGCAGTCGATGTTCCAGAACCTTGGGGGCCAGAAGACCCGCTCGCGGCGGCTCAAGATTGCCGAGGCGCGCAAGTTGCTGATCGAGGAAGAAGCGGCACGCCTGATCAACGAGGAAGAGCTGAAGCTGCAGGCGATCGAGCGGGTGGAACAAAGCGGTATCGTGTTTCTCGACGAGATCGACAAGGTGGCCAAGGGCAGCGAAAAGACCAGCGGAGGTGAGGTCTCCCGCGAGGGCGTGCAGCGCGACCTGCTGCCGCTGATCGAGGGCACCACGGTCTCGACCAAGCTCGGGATGGTGCGCACCGATCACATCCTGTTCATCGCCTCGGGTGCCTTCCACCTGTCCAAGCCATCCGACCTGGTACCGGAGCTGCAGGGCCGGTTGCCGATCCGCGTCGAACTGGACTCGCTGTCGGTGGATGCGTTCGTACGCATCCTGACCGAGCCCACGGCCTCGCTGACCGAGCAGTACACCGAACTGATGAAGACCGAGGCGGTGGAGCTGCGCTTCGAGGAGGATGGCGTGCGGCGCCTGGCCGAGATCGCGTTCGACGTGAACTCGCGCACCGAGAATATCGGCGCACGCCGCCTGCACACGGTTCTGGAGCGCCTGCTGCAGGACGTCGCGTATCGCGCCCCTGATGTCGACGGTGCCGTGATCGTGGACCGGGCCTTCGTCGACGAGCGCCTGGGCGACCTGGTCGAGGACGAGGACCTGTCGCGCTACATCCTCTGAGCCGCCAGCGTGATGACCCTGCCATCCAGCGCCGAGGCGCGCCCGTAGGGGCGCTCAAGCCTTGCGATAGGGGTCCAGCCAGCCCTCCGGGGCGGGGTGGAAGCGCTTGTAGGCCCAGTTGTACTGCTCGGGGCAGCGGCGGACCAGCGTCTCCACATGGGCATTGATGGCAGCGGCCGCTCGGGCGAAGTCGCGATCGCCCACCTCGGGCCCGGCCTCGATCTCGTGATAGCGGAAACCCCGCCCCTTGGGCAGGCGCTCGGCAAACAGGAACACCACATGATCCGTCCGCCCGCGCAGTAGCCGCGGCAACAGGGTCATGGTCAGGGCGGGGCGGCCAAAGAACGGCGCGTGCTGGCCCGAGGCGCCCTTGGGGCTCTGGTCCGGGAGGATGCCGATGATCTCGCCGCGATCGCGGGCCTGCTGCAGGATACGCAGGCCACTGCGATCGGCCGGGGCCAGTTCGGCCCCGGTGGAGGCCCGGGCCTCACGGACCCAGCGGTCGATCTCCGGCGTCTTGAATGGGCTGTAGAGCGTGGCCATTGCCCCATGCTGGGCGGCCTGCAGGCCCGCGAACTCCCAGGAACCCAGATGCGGGGCACAGAGGAACAGTGCCTGGCCCGCCGGGCGCGCCCGCAGGCGTGCGTATTGCGGCGGTTCAATCGCGAGATGCTGCAGGGTCTCGGGACGTGACTGCCACAACCAGGGAGACTCGGTCAGGGCCTGACCCATGGCCATCAGGGAACGGCGCCCGACACGCCGGTGCCAGGCCGGGTCCTTCTCCGGGAAACACAGCGCCAGGTTGATGCGCGTGATCCGGGCCGCGCGAGTTGGGAAATACCACACCAGCGTCCCCACCGCGCCGCCCAGCGCATGGTTGATCCGCAGGGGCAGTCGCGCCAGCAGACGCAGCGCACCGCCGATCAGGCGGTCACGCAGATGCCGACGTTGGGCCATGGGCTGGGGCTTCGGGGTGGTCGGTGTCGGCCTGGGCTGGCGTGCGCGGCGGGATGCCGCCCTCGGTCATCAGCGGCTTGAGCGTGGTGCGCAGGTTGCGGAACAACCGCGGGTGACTGGCCTCCTCCTGCGCCAGGAGCTGCTTCATATGCTCGCGCTGGGTGGGCATGGCAAAGCAGGCCGGGCAGTTGTCGAGAATGATCGGGAGCCCGGCAGCGTCGGCGAAGTCGCGGGTCTGGCGCTCGCGCACGTAGACCAGCGGGCGGATCACCCGCAGATCACCCGCATCGATCGCGTAGTGGGCCTTCATGGTCCGCAGCTGGCCGCCGTGGAAGGCGCTCATCATAAAGCTCTCGGCAAGATCGTCGAGGTGCTGACCGAGGGCGAGCACGTTGTAGCCCTGCTCACGCGCGGTACGATACATCAGGCCGCGCTTCATCCGCGAGCAGAAGGAACAGAACGAGTCATTGTCCATGTGCGCATCCGCCAGCTCCGCGATCGGCTCGGACACGAAGTGATATGGGATGCCGTAGCCGCCGAGGTAATCCATCAGACGTTGCGGCTCGAAACCCTCAATCTCCGGGTTGATCGTCACCGCACCGACCTCGAAGCGTACCGGGGCCCGCCGCGACAGGTTGTGCAACAGCCACAACAACGTCAGCGAATCCTTGCCGCCGGACAGACCAACCAGGATGCGGTCACCGTCCCGAATCATGTCGAAATCGGCGATGGCGCGCCCGGCCAGACGGCGGATCGAGGTGGGAACGGATGGTGTCTCCATGGCCCCGCAACATAGGGCGCAGACGGCCACTGCGCAAGGGCGACCGCCACGAATAGGGGCGTTGTGCGCAAGCGTGCCTGCTTAGGGTGAGGCGCGCACCGACGCGGTGCGGTTCGCGCCATGGACGCACCCGGGATGGGCAAGACGCCCCACGCATGCCCACGCTTGACCTCCACGACGCCGCCACAGGCAGCACGACCGTTGGCACTCGGCTTGCAAGCAGTCAGATGGGAAAGCCCTCCGGGAGGAGTCATGCACGACCGCAAGAGCCTGAGTCTGGCCGCCGAACTACGGCGCAATCTGCGCGCCGAGTTTCCCGCAGTGGCCAGGCTGTCGGTGAGCGACCCGGACTTCATGGAGGCGATCCTGGATTACGCCGGACGTTCGCAATCGAATATGGTCCAGGCAGCTGCCCTGACGCTGCGCAGCCAGCTGGAGGGGAGCGGGTACCTGAAGCGGCCCGAAGTGGAACGACCCAACAAGGAAGGCGGGTCATCCGCGTCACACGCCCATTCACCGAAGCGTCGCGTATACCGCGGGCGCATCATTGAGGATCCGGAATAGACCCGCATCAAGGGTTTCCCCGCTCGGGGATTTTGGCGACACTCGGGGTTTTGCCCGGAGAGCCGCGATGGACGCGCTGTACCCCGAGATCGAACCCTACGGCATGGGCCGCCTGAAGGTCGGCGACGGCCACGAACTCTATTTCGAGGAATGCGGGAACCCGGACGGCATGCCGGTGGTGTTCCTGCACGGTGGCCCGGGCTCCGGGTGCGAAGGCTGGCACCGCCGGTTTTACGACCCGGAGCGCTACCGCATTGTATTGTTCGATCAGCGCGGCTGCGGACGTTCGACGCCGCACGCCAGCCTGGAGGCGAACACCACCTGGCATGTCGTCGCCGACATCGAGCGCCTGCGCGAGCACCTGGGGGTCGAACGCTGGGTGGTGTTCGGCGGCTCCTGGGGCTCCACGCTAGGACTCGCCTATGCTCAGACCCACCCCGCACGCGTGCTGGGGCTGGTGTTAAGGGGAATCTTCCTGTGTCGGCCCCAGGACATCCAGTGGTTCTACCAGACAGGGGCCGATCGCCTGTTCCCGGAGGCCTGGGCCGACTACGAGTCGCAGATCCCCGAAGCGGAACGCAGTGACATGGTCGCGGCCTATTACCGCCGGCTGACGGGCGACGACCGCGCCGTGCGCGAGGCGGCGGCCCGGGCCTGGTCTGGATGGGAGGGCCGCACCTCCTGCCTGATTCCGAACGAGAACGTGATCGCGCATTTCGAGGAGCCGGACGTCGCGGTCAGCCTGGCCCGGCTCGAGTGCCACTACTTCATGAACGACACCTTCCTCGAGCCCGATCAGCTCCTGCGCGATGCCGGACGCCTGCGGGACATTCCGGGCGTTCTGGTGCACGGGCGCTATGACGTGGTTTGCCCGGTGAATCAGGCGGTGGCCCTGCACCGTGCCTGGCCGCAGGCCCGGCTGGAGATCGTGGCGGATGCCGGGCATTCGGCGGCCGAGCCCGGCATCGTCCGGCGGCTGGTGGCGGCAACCGACCAGCTCGCCGCGGATCTGGCCGGCATGGTGGAACCCGGTACCGGCAGGGCACACGCGTGATCGCACTGATTCAACGGGTCCGTGAGGGGCGGGTCGCCATCGAGGGAGAGGAGGTTGGCGCGATCGGCGAGGGGCTGCTGGCGCTGGTCGCCGTGGAGCCGAGCGATCGTGAGGCCAGCGTGGAGCGCATGCTGGACCGGCTACTGGGATACCGTGTGTTTACGGACGAGACCGGCCGAATGAACCGGTGCCTGGGCGAGACCGGGGGCGGGCTGCTGCTGGTTCCCCAATTCACGCTGGCGGCGGATACTCGCAAGGGCATGCGCCCGAGCTTCTCCGGCTCGGCGAGTCCCGAGCACGGGGCCGCGCTGTTCGAGCGACTGGTGGAGCGCGCCGCTGAGCGGCATCACCCCGTCGCCAGCGGTCGCTTCGGTGCCGACATGCAGGTGAGCCTGACCAACGACGGGCCCGTCACCTTCTGGCTTGAGGCCCGGGGGCCGTAGCGCCCTGCCGAGTGCACGCGGAAGGTCAAGGGCGGATTGCACCACGAAGGACACGAAGAAACGAAGGACGGCGAAGGGCGGCTTTACCACAGGGAATACGGAGAACACGGAGGAAACCCCTAGAAGGGTTCCCCGGATAAGGGCTCTGTGGGTGCGAGAGAGATGCGGGGTAGGGCCGGGATGATCCATCACCTGGCGGTCCCACGGCATTCCATTCAAAACCTTCATCCGCTTCCCGTCTTCCTGTGAAAGGCCCTTGACCCGCCATTCTCCGGATCCTCTGTGGCCTCTGTGGTGAACAAGCGGGTGTCGGAATACCCCAAAACAAAAAGACCCGGCACGAGGCCGGGTCCCGGGGTTCGCTGCGTGCTGCGGATCAGGCCGCGCGGCGCAGGAACGGGCGCTGGCCGGACTGCACCGCACGACGGATGAAGTCGGCTCGGCCGGCCTCACGGTGGTTCAGATTGTCGGCGCACTGCGACGGCTCGTAGGCGGCTGCGGAGAGCATCACTTCCAGCTCGCACAGATCGACCTTCGGCTGGGTCAGCTCGTCCGGGTTGGTGTTGAGCTTGCGGCCCACTTCCCAGAACATCCGCGGATTCCACAACTTGGTCTGGATACGCGGGGACTGAAACAGGGAAACGCAGCGGTTGTTGAGCTCTTGCTGATCCATAAGGTACTCCTGTGACAGGTTATTCAAGCGCGCCCGAATCTAGCGGACCCGGGGCGCGAATACAAGCGTTTCCTGATGGATTGAACCGGTTGGCGGCTACGGCGGGCTACTCGACGGTCACCGACTTGGCCAGGTTGCGCGGCTGGTCAACATCCGTCCCCTTCAGCACCGCCGTGTGATAGGCCAGCAGCTGCAACGGGATGGTAAACAGGATCGGGGCCAGCCAGGGGCTGACGGTGTCGGTCTGGGGCAGGCCGATCCAGGTATCTTCCGGCGCGAGCGCACGCGCCGCACTGGACTCACCGATCACGATCAGCTGGCCGCCGCGGGCCCGAACCTCCTGAAGGTTGCTCGATAGCTTCTCCAACTGGGCATCGTCCGGTGCCACGGCGACCACCGGCATCTCGGTATCCACCAGTGCCAGGGGTCCGTGCTTCAGCTCACCGGAGGGATAGGCCTCCGCGTGGATGTAGGAGATCTCCTTCAGCTTCAACGCGCCTTCCAGCGCAATCGGGTAATGGGCGCCACGCCCCAGGAACAAGGCGTGCTGGCGTTCGAGGAGGTCCTCGGCGATGCGTGCGATGGGCGTATCGAGGGCGAGAATCCGGGCCACCTGTTCCGGCAGACTTCGCAAGGCGGCGACCGCTTCTGCGCACTCGGCCGCCGGCATACGCGCGGCCTTTGCAACCTGGCCCAGCAGAAGCACCAGGATGGACAGGGCCGCGAGCTGGGTGGTGAACGCCTTGGTGGAGGCGACGCCAATCTCGGGGCCGGCATGGGTCATCAATACAAGATCGGCCGCACGCGCCATCGTGCTCTCGGGCACGTTGCAGATCGCCAGTCGGGCCAGGAACGGCTCGTCCTGGGACTGGCGCAATACGGCGAGGGTGTCGGCCGTCTCTCCGGACTGCGAGATGACAACCAGCAGGGTCCCCGGTGCGAGGACATGGCGGCGGTAACGATACTCGCTCGCGACCTCGACCCGAGCCGGGAGGCCGAGATGTTCTTCGACCCAGTAGGCCGCGACCATACCGGCGTGATAACTCGTACCGCAGGCGACGATCTGAACGGCGGTGACGTCGGCCAGGCGCTTGTCGCTACCGGGTCCAAGGATGTTCTCGAGGACGGCGGACTCGCCCAGACGCCCCGACAGGGTCTCTTCCAGGGCGTGGGGTTGCTCGTAGATCTCCTTGAGCATGAAATGCCGGTACTCGCCACGATCCGCGATGCTGACCTGGCAGCGGCTTTCGCGGATTCCGCGCTCTACGGGGACGCCATTGGCGCCTTTGATCTCCACACCAGCTCGGGTAAGCCGCGCAATATCGCCGTCTTCGAGGTCGATGAAACGCTGGGTAACCGGCAGCAGGGCCTGGACGTCCGAGGCGGCGAAGGTCTCGCCAATGCCCAGGCCGATCAGGACCGGGCTCCCGGAGCGGGCCACGATCACTTCATCCGGGAAGTCGGCGAAGACCGCCGCAATCGCATAGGCCCCGTGAAGCTCGGCGCAGGTGCTGCGCATGGCCTCACACGGCGAGGCACCCGCCTCAAGGGCCTGTTCCAGCCAGTGGGCGATGACCTCGCTGTCGGTAGCTGAGATGCAGGGCCACCCTGCGGCATCCAGGCGGGCGCGCAGATCGGCATGGTTCTCGATAATCCCGTTGTGCACGATTGCCACGCGGCCGTCGCGTGACCGATGGGGGTGGGCGTTTTCCTCGGTCGGGGCGCCGTGCGTTGCCCATCGGGTATGGGCGATACCCACCGGACCCTGGGTACCCGCGGCATCAATGCGCTGTTCCAGGGCGGCGACCTTGCCAATCGCGCGGATATCCGCCACCGCCTGGTCGTTGATTACGGCGACCCCGGCCGAGTCATAGCCGCGGTATTCGAGGCGGTGCAATCCCTCGACCAGGACCGGGACCAGGTTCCGTTCGCCAATGCCTGCAACCAGTCCGCACATTGCTTAGGTTTCCTCTTTGTTGCCACGCTTTTTCGGCCGCGGCCAATCGCGGATGGTCCGGGGCCGCGCACGCGTGAGCGCCAGGGCGCCCGGCTCGACATCGTCCGACAGGGTGGACCCTGCACCAACGGTTGCATCGTCGCCGATTCGGATGGGCGCCACCAACGCGGTATTCGAACCGATAAAGGCGCGGGCACCAATCTCGGTTCGATGCTTGTTCGCGCCGTCGTAATTGCAGGTGATCGTGCCAGCTCCCAGATTGGCGCCCGCGCCAACCTCGGCGTCGCCGACATAGGTCAAATGGTTCGCCTTGGCCCCGGGCCCCAGTGTGGCGTTCTTGATCTCCACGAAGTTGCCCACGCGGGCACCGCGAGCGAGCTGCGTCCCCGGTCGCAAACGGGCGAACGGTCCGACGCGCGCATCTGCGTCAATCCGCACACCCTCGAGGACACAATAGGCGCCAAGCTGCGTTCCGGGGCCCACTTCGCAGTCCCGCAGGACGCAGCCGGGGCCAATGTAGACATCATCCGCGAGCGTGACCGTGCCTTCGATCACGACATTCACGTCGATCTCGCAATCGACTCCGAAACTGAGATCGCCTCGAACATCCAGGCGAGCGGGGTCCGCCAATGCGAGTCCCTCGCGCATCATCTGCGCGGCCAACTCGGACTGATAGAGGCGTTCCTGGACAGCGAGTTGCTGGCGATCGTTGACGCCGAGAACGGCAGAGGCATCGGTACTCTCGACGACCGTCACCGCGTGGCCGTCCATTCGCGCCCCCGCAACCACGTCGGTCAGGTACCACTCGCGGGCTCCCCCGGCGGCCGGCTCGCAGGCCTTCAGCCAGCGGCGCAGTTCGCCCGCAGGAGCGGCGAGAACGCCCGTATTGATGAGATCAACCGTCTTTTCATCCGGCGTGGCCTCCTTATCCTCGACAATCCGCTCGAGATGTCCGGCGGAATCCAGGATCAGGCGTCCGTACCCCGCGGGGTCGGCCACGCGAGCGGCCAGTACGGTGACCCCGTCGCCGGCGGCACAAGCCCGAAGGTCGGAGACCGGGATGCGCGGCACATCCCCGTAGGTGACCAGAACTCGCGCGGCTTCCGGAATGGTTTCGAGGGCGCGAAACACCGCATGTCCGGTGCCTCGGGGCTCCCCCTGGTCGACCCAGTCAATCGCCAGCGTGGATTCGCTGAACATCGCCCGAACCCGCTCTTGCTCGTGGCTAACGACCACATGGCAGGCCGCGACCTCAAGCGCGGACACGCGTTGTAGCACATGCGCGAGCAAGGGTCGCCCCGCAAGGGATTGGAGGACCTTTGGCTGGTGTGAACGCATGCGCGTTCCCTTTCCCGCCGCAAGTACCGCGATATGAAGTGGGCTCGTTTCAGGCATGGTTGCAATGATAAAGGGCCAACCGACATGGTTGGCCCTTAAGGTAGGTCATCCTTCGCAATTTGCCGAGTTATTTTCGGCGCAGCTTCTGGATCATCTGCAATCTGGCCGCCGCTTCGACCAGCTCGGCCTGAGCCTGGGCATAGTCGAAATCGGCCTTGGAGTTGGCCAGGGCCTCTTCCGCACGCTTCTTGGCTTCCAGCGCCTCGGCCTCGTCGAGGTCCTTGGCTCGGACCGCGGTGTCGGCCAGAACGGTCACATGGTAAGGCTGCACCTCGAGGATGCCGCCGGACACGAACACCGGTTGCGGATCTTCGCCTTCCTTTTCCAGGATGCGCAGCTCGCCGGGATTCAGCCGGGCGAGCATCTGGGTATGCCCGGCATACACGCCGACCTCGCCACCTTCGGCAGGTGCGGCGATCATCAGGGCCTTGCCGGAGTAGATCGACTCCTCCGCGCTGACCACATCCACATGCATAGTCATGGGCATAACGCCTGCTCCTTAGCCGAGCTTCTCGGCCTTTTCGACGGCTTCCTCGATGGTGCCGACCATGTAGAAGGCCTGCTCCGGCAGGTGATCGTATTCGCCGGCGACGATCGCCTTGAACGCACGGATGGTGTCCTTCAGGGAGACGTACTTGCCAGGCGCGCCGGTGAAGACCTCGGCGACGAAGAACGGCTGCGACAGGTAGCGCTGGATCTTACGTGCGCGGGCCACGACCAGCTTGTCGTCTTCCGACAGTTCGTCCATGCCGAGGATCGCGATGATGTCCTTCAGCTCCTTGTAGCGCTGCAGCGTACCCTGCACCGCACGGGCGGTATCGTAGTGCTCCTGCCCGATGATCTGCGGGTCCAGCTGACGCGAGGTGGAATCCAGCGGATCCACGGCCGGGTAGATGCCCAGCTCGGCAATCTGGCGCGACAGCACGACGGTCGCATCCAGGTGCGCAAACGTGGTGGCGGGGGACGGGTCGGTCAAGTCATCCGCCGGCACGTACACGGCCTGGATCGAGGTGATCGAGCCCTTCTTGGTGGAGGTGATGCGTTCCTGCAGCACACCCATCTCTTCCGCCAGGGTTGGCTGGTAGCCCACCGCGGAGGGCATACGGCCCAGCAGCGCGGAGACCTCGGTCCCGGCCAGGGTGTAGCGGTAGATGTTATCGATGAACATCAGCACGTCGCGACCTTCGTCACGGAAGAACTCGGCCATGGTCAGACCGGTCAGCGCGACCCGCAGGCGGTTGCCCGGCGGCTCGTTCATCTGGCCGTAGACCAGGGCCACCTTGTCGAGGACGTTGGAGTCCTTCATCTCGTGGTAGAAGTCGTTGCCCTCACGGGTACGTTCGCCTACGCCGGCGAACACCGAGTAGCCGGAATGCTCAATCGCGATGTTGCGGATCAGCTCCATCATGTTCACGGTCTTGCCCACGCCGGCACCGCCGAACAGGCCGACCTTGCCGCCCTTCGCGAAGGGGCACAGCAGATCGATGACCTTGATGCCGGTTTCCAGCAGCTCGGTGGAGCCCGCCTGCTCGTCGAAGGTGGGGGCGGCGCGGTGGATCGACCAGGTCTCCTGGGCTTCCACGTCGCCGGCGTTGTCCACCGGGCGGCCGAGGACATCCATCACACGGCCCAGGGTGCCCGTGCCGACTGGCACGGAGATGGGGCTGCCCGTCGCGGTCACGGGGGTCTGACGCTTGACGCCTTCCGTGGTACCCATGGCGATGGTACGCACGATGCCGTCGCCCAGCTGCTGCTGGACCTCGAGCGTCAGACCGTTTTCCAGGGTCAGTGCGTCGTAGATCTTGGGCACTTCGCCGTGGGGGAATTCCACATCCACGACGGCGCCGATGATTTCGACAATCTTTCCAGAACTCATTTGTTCATCCTCGTAAGTCGTAATTCGTGCCGAGTCGACCGATTCGTTTGGGCGCTAGACCGCTGCTGCGCCGCTGACGATCTCGGAGATCTCCTGAGTGATCGAAGCCTGACGCGCCTTGTTGTAGACGAGTTGCAGATCCTTGATCATCGTTCCGGCGTTGTCGGAGGCGGACTTCATGGCCACCATACGTGCCGCCATTTCGCAGGCCACGTTCTCGACCACCGCCTGGTAGATCAGGGACTCGACATAGCGCTCGAGCAGCGTATCCATCACCGGATGCGTGTCGGGCTCGTAGATGTAATCCCAGTGATGCTTGAGCGATTCGTCACTGCTCGGGGCCGTCGGCAACAACTGGGTCGCCTCGGGCTGCTGAGTCATCGTGTTGACGAACTGGTTCTCCAGCAGGACGACGCGATCGATCTTGCCGTCGCGGAAATCATCCAGGACCACCTTCACCGACCCGATCAGATCGTTGATGTGGGGACGGTCACCCAGATCCTTGGCCTCGGCCACGATGTTGCCGCCCAATCGCTTGAAGAACTGCAGCGCCTTGTTGCCGATCACACACAGGTCCACCTCGACGCCTTCGTCGCGGTAGCGGCGCATCTCGATGACGGCCTTCTTGAACAGGTTGGTGTTCAGCCCGCCACAAAGGCCGCGGTCCGTCGACACGATAATCAGCGCAACACGCTTGACCTCGCGCTCGACCATGAACGGATGCTTGTATTCCGCATTCGCCATGGCGACGTGACCGATCACGTCGTGAATCTTCTGGGCGTAAGGCCGGGACTCTTCCATGCGGTCCTGGGCCTTGCGCATCTTGGACGCCGCGACCATCTCCATGGCCTTGGTGATCTTCTGAGTATTCTGGATACTCTTGATCTGCGTCCGGATCTCCTTAGTGCCCGCCATTGCGTGCTCCCGTTACCAGCTGTGCTTGGCCTTGAACTCTTCCAGGGCCTTCTTCAGCTTTTCCTGGATAGAGTCGTTGTAGTCGCCAGTGCTGTTGATTTCGTCCAGGAGCTCCTTCTGCGAGGAACGCGCATAGGCGATCAGTTCCTTTTCGAAGCTCACGATCTTGTCCGCGTCGACGTCATCGAGGAAGCCCTCGTTGGCGGCGTACAGGGAGAAGGCCATCTCGCCAATGGACATCGGCTGGTACTGGCCCTGCTTCATCAGCTCGGTCACGCGCTTGCCGCGATCCAGCTGCTTGCGGGTCAGTTCGTCCAGGTCCGAGGCGAACTGCGAGAACGCCGCCAGCTCACGGTACTGGGCCAGCGCCAGACGCACGCCACCACCCAGCTTCTTGATGATCTTGCTCTGCGCGGCCCCACCCACTCGGGAGACCGACAGACCGGCGTTGATCGCCGGGCGGATACCCGAGTTGAACAGGTCGGTCTCGAGGAAGATCTGACCGTCGGTGATGGAGATCACGTTGGTCGGCACGAATGCGGACACGTCACCGGCCTGGGTCTCGATGATCGGCAGCGCCGTCAGCGAACCCGTCTGGCCCTTCACTTCGCCGTTGGTCTGTTCTTCGACGTACTCCGCATTCACGCGGGACGCGCGTTCCAGCAGACGGGAGTGCAGGTAAAAGACGTCACCCGGATAGGCTTCACGGCCCGGCGGACGACGCAGCAGCAGGGAGACCTGACGATAGGCCCAGGCCTGCTTGGTCAGATCGTCGTACACGATCAGGGCGTCTTCGCCGCGATCGCGGAAGTATTCGCCCATCGCGCAGCCGGCGTACGGGGCAATGAACTGCATCGCGGCCGACTCGGAGGCGTTGGCCGCAACGATGATGGTGTTATCCATCGCGCCGGCCTCTTCCAGCTTGGCCACCACGGAGGCCACCGAGGAGGCCTTCTGGCCAACCGCCACGTAGACACACTTAACGCCGGAGTCTTTCTGGTTGATGATCGCGTCGATCGCTACCGCGGTCTTGCCGGTCTGGCGGTCACCGATGATCAGCTCGCGCTGGCCGCGGCCAACCGGGACCATCGCGTCGATGGCCTTGATGCCGGACTGCAGCGGCTGATCCACCGACTGGCGCTCGATAACGCCCGGGGCGATCTTTTCGATCGGGCTGCTCAGGTCGGTGTTCACCGGGCCCTTGCCGTCGATCGGGCGGCCGAGGGAGTCGACCACGCGGCCGAGCATAGCCTCGCCGACCGGGACTTCCAGGATACGGCCGGTGCACTTGACCGTCTGCCCTTCGGTGATGTGCTTGTAGTCACCCAGGATCACGACACCGACGGAGTCACGCTCAAGGTTGAGCGCCATACCGAAGGTGTCACCAGGGAATTCGAGCATCTCGCCCTGCATGACGTCCCCCAGGCCGTGCACACGAGCGATACCGTCGGTCACGCTGACGACGGTGCCCTCGTTGGAGGCCTCGGAGGATGCATCGAATTTCTCGATGCGCTGTTTGATCAGATCACTGATCTCGGAGGGATTCAGTTGCATGATAAATGTCCTCTTAGCGACTCAAATTGGCTGCCAGGCGGTTCAGCTGGCCTCGCACGGAGCCGTCGATTACCAGGTCGCCGGCGCGGATGATGGCCCCTCCAAGAAGGGAGCTGTCGACCGAACACTCGAGATCGACTTCGCAACCCAGGCCCTTGGCCAGGGCGTCGTGGATCTCTTTCTCCTGCGCCTGCGTGAGCTTGCGAAACGCGGTGACGTCCGCTTGCACGCGCTGTTCGGCAGCGGCCTTCAGTTCTGCAAAGGCGTCGCGCAGCGCGGGCAGGGCCGGCAGGCGGCCGTTCTCGGCCAGCAAGCGGACCAGGTTCCCGGCCTCGGCGCCGATCTTGTCGCCGGCGACGTCCAGCACGAGCTGGGCGCGGTCCGGGCGCGGGAGCCGCGGATTGGAGAGGAGACTGTGCATCTGCGAGTCGCTGGCAATGGCGGCCAACAACTCGAGCTGCTCGGCCCAGCCAGCGAGATCGTTGGCCTCGCGGGCCCGCTCAAATGCTGCGCGGGCGTAGGGTCGGGCGACCGAAATCAGGTCTGACATAACGTCTCCTTAGAGCTTGGCCGCGAGCTTCTTCAGCAGATCGCCGTGAGCCTTGGCGTCAATCTCCTTGGCCAGGATCTGCTCGGCACCGGCAACCGCCAACTGGGAGACCTGCTTACGCAGCTCTTCCTTGGCACGGTTGAGTTCCTGCTCCATTTCGGACTGCGCCGCTTCCTTGATGCGCTCGCCTTCCTCACGGGCCGTGGTCTTGCTTTCCTCGACCAGCTCGTTGGCGCGCTTCTGCGCCGAGGCGACGATCTCGTTCGCCTGCTGCTTGGCGTCCTTAAGGACCTCGGTCGCACGCTCCTGGGCGAGCTCCTGCTCTTTCTCGCCACGTTCCGCGGCGGCCAGGCCGTCGGCAATCTTCTTGCGACGCTCTTCCAGGGCGGTGGAGATGGGCGGCCAGACGTAGCGCATCGTGAACCACACGAAGACGCTGAACGCGAGCAGCTGGCCGATGATGGTCAGATTGATATTCATCCTGCTACCTCGGGTTGACGAGTGTGAGGGATCCTCGGGACTCGGTCAGCCTCTTAGCCCAGGGCGAACAGAACGTACAGGCCGATACCCACGCCGATCATCGGCACGGCGTCGGTCAGACCCATCACGATGAAGAACTGGGTACGCAGCATCGGGATCAGTTCCGGCTGACGCGCGGCGCCTTCCAGAAAACGACCACCCAGGGTGCCCACGCCGATCGCGGCGCCGACAGCGGCCAGACCCAGGAGCAGAGAGCCAGCCAGAACGATCAAAGCGTTTGCCATTTCCATTTTTGTATCTCCAGTCGAGTGTTGAAACAGTCAGTTGAGTAGTGAAGTCGGAATCAGTGGTCTTCGCTGTACGCCATGTCGATGTAGACGACGGTGAGCACCATGAAGATGAAGGCCTGCAGCGGCACCACGAGGATGTGGAAAATCGCCCAGCCCACGTGCAGCACACCACCGGCCAGACCCAGGATCAGGCCCGCGGAGTACATCACGCCAATGAGGATAAAGATCATCTCTGCGGCGTAGAGGTTGCCGAACAGTCGCAGGGCGAGCGAGGCCGGCTTGGCCAGCAGGTTGATGAACTCCAGCACGAAGTTGATCGTCCAGAACAGCGGCTTCAGGAACACGATGTTCGTCTGGAACGGGATGCCGGTCAGTTCCTTGATGAAGCCGACGGGGCCCTTGATCTTCAGCGAGTAGTAGATGATCAGGATGAACACGCCCAGCGCGAGACCCGCCGTGACGTTGATATCCGTCGTCGGCACGATCTTGAAGTACGGGATGCCCAGCAGATAGGCGATGTGCGGGATCAGATCCACCGGCACCAGATCCATCAGATTGAGCAGGAAGATCCAGACAAATATAGTCAGCGCAAGCGGCGCGACCATATCGTTCTTGTGCTTGAAGGAGCCACGGACGTTGTCATTAACGAAGTCCATGGTCATTTCGACGAAGTTCTGCCAGCCGCCTGGGACACCAGCGGTGACCTTCTTGGCTGCGGCGCGGAACGTCAGGATAAACAGGAGGCCCAGCGCAATCGACCAGATCATGGAATCGACATGGATGGCCCAGAAACCCATCTCGGCCGCTTCGGTGCTGGTGGTGGCGAAGCTCATGCCGTTTTCGGGGTGTAGCCCGAACGTGAGGTTCGTCAAATGGTGAGCAATATGCTCTTCCATGGTGGGCAGTTCGCTTTCTGAAGCCATGCAGTTATCTCGTCATTGCTTGATCAGAAACCCGGTGGAGCCACCACAAGGGGGCCAGATGCACCAGGAGGAAGACACCGAACAGGGCCAATAGATCCGGCTCGTTCAGGTAAGCGAACGTCACACCAAAAGCCACCGCGATGATTGCCAATCGTCCCAACTGGGCGCCCATCATGCGGGCGGTTAGCGCACCCACCTGATCGGAACGGTAGGCCCTAAACACGACAACCGCGGCCACGGCGTTGCCGAGGGTCGCGGTCATGCCGCCCACCGCGGCCGAGATCGCCACGATCGGGGGAAACAGGGCCAAAAGCAGGCCCGATAGTATCAGCGTTAAGGCGAGCTGCAGGCCCAGCGATTGTTTTGCGTGGCTGAAGCGTCGCGGTGTCATTTAGCGGATGGGAACGCCCACCCCTCTCCCAAAAAGTGCGCGTAGTATAAGAGAGCGCTTGTATTGCGTCAAACCGCGCGGGGCCTGGTTTTGGGGGTAGCGGAGGCGTTACTGAATGTGCGCGAGGATGCCGTCGAGCTCGTCCAGACTATTGTATTCGATGACCAACCGGCCCTTTCCCTGGCGGTTGTAACGCACCTGAACGGCCGCGCCCAGCTGATCGGACAGCCGGCTCTCGAGCTGACGCACTTCGGGCGAGGGGGCAGCTTCTTTCTTCGGTTCCGGGGTGGCGGCAAGGACTTTCTTGACCAACTGCTCGGTGGCACGAACCGAGAGACCGCGCTTGACGACCGTGGCGGCGACACCGGGCTGGTCATCCAGCGGGACGGCCAACAGGCAACGCGCATGGCCCATCTCAAGCCGCCCCTCGTTCACATGTTCCTTGACGGTGTCGTGGAGTTCGAGCAAACGCAGCAGATTGGTGACCGAGGTCCGCGAGCGACCCACGGCATCAGCGGCCGCCTGGTGAGTCATCTCGAACTCGCCAATCAGCCGGCGAATGGCCTGGGCTTCCTCGAGAGGATTCAGATCCTCGCGCTGGATGTTTTCGATCAGCGCCATTGCGGCGGCGGCCTGATCGGGGATGTCGCGCACCACGGCCGGGACCGTCTCCAGGCCGGCGATCTGCGCGGCACGCCAGCGGCGTTCGCCGGCAATCAGCTCATAGCCCTCCTCCAGCCGCCGAACGACAACCGGCTGAACGATGCCCTGGGCGCGAATGGAATTTGCGAGCTCGGCCAGGGCCGCCTCGGCCATATGGACCCGCGGCTGGTACTTGCCACGCCGGATCTGCTCGATCGGGAGCTGTTCCAGGCTGTCGCTTTCGTCGCCA
This sequence comes from Thioalkalivibrio sp. ALJ1, assembly GCF_000745395.1. NCBI lineage: Bacteria > Pseudomonadati > Pseudomonadota > Gammaproteobacteria > Chromatiales > Ectothiorhodospiraceae > Thioalkalivibrio > Thioalkalivibrio sp. ALJ1. The sequence goes on from NZ_KN050684.1 coordinate 778,397, forward strand.
CCGGCCTGGGCGCCGGAGAGCAGGGCATCCAGGCCTCGGCCCAATCCACGTTTCGCCATGGTCTGTCGTTCCTGCGGGCAGTCGGGTAAGGGGTTGGCGGCGATCAGCGCCGCAGCATCTCGCCGGCCAGGGCCAGGTAGGCCACCGCGCCGCGCGAGGAGGCATCATACAACAAGGCTGGCTGGCCAAAACTGGGGGCCTCGGCCAGGCGGATGTTGCGCGGGATCACCGTGCGAAAGACCCGCTCGCCGAAATGGCCGGTCAGTTGTGCGGAGACATCGCCGGACAGGCGGTTGCGCGGATCGAACATCGTGCGGAGCAAGCCGGAGATCCGCAGCTTCGGGTTGGGCCCCCGCTGGATGCTTTCGATGGTACGCATCAGGGCCGTCAGGCCCTCCAGCGCGTAGTACTCGCACTGCATTGGGATCACGACCCCGTCGGCGGCCACCAGTCCGTTGACCGTCAGCAGGTTCAACGAGGGCGGGCAGTCCACCAGGATGTAGTCATAATTCGCTGCGGCGTCCGCGAGGGCGTCCTGCAAGCGGTATTCGCGGCGCTCGGACTCCATCAAGCGGACTTCGGCCACGGTCAGGTCGCCGTTGGCCGGGACCAGATCGTAGCCGGCCTCGACCCGATGCGCGGCGCGCTCCACCGTGGTCTCGCCCAGCAGCAACTCGCAGGAGGTCGGGTCGTCGGCATGCTTGTCGACCCCCGAACCGGTGGTCGCGTTGCCCTGCGGGTCCAGGTCCACGACGAGCACACGCTTGCCCAACCGGCTCAGGGACGCCGCCAGATTGACGCAGGTGGTGGTCTTGCCGACTCCGCCCTTCTGATTGGTGATCGCGAGTGTATCGGTCACGGCTCAGGCTCTCTCGATAATGGCAACATGGCGCTCGGCCATTTCGCCAGGAATGGTAACTGGGTCCACGCGGTGATACGACCACGGCGCAGGTAATGGGTCGTCCACGACCCGCCGCTGGCCCAGCATGGCCAGTACACGACCCCCCGGCGCAACCGTGTGGCCCACCCGGTCCAGCATTTCGGCCGGGGCCTTGAAGGCACGCGACAGCACCGTGGTGTACAGCGCCTCGGGATGGAAATCCTCGATCCGAGAGTGCAGGGCTTCGACACCCGACAGACCGGTCAGGCCGATCACATTGCGCAGAAACCGAATGCGCTTGGCCGCGCTATCGAGCAGACAGAAGGCCTGTTCACGCTCGGTCGCTGCCAAAATAAAGCCCGGCAGCCCGGCCCCCGTGCCCACGTCAAGGACGCGCCCGCCCTGAAGATACGGGCGCAGGGTCAGGCTGTCGAGGATGTGGCGCGGGATCAACTGCGTCGGATCGCGCACCGCGGTCAGGTTATGTACCCTATTCCAGCGCACCAGTTCGGCAAGATACGTGGCCAGCACCGCGCAGGCTCGAGGATCCAGATCCCAGGTATCCGCATACGGCTCGAGCTGGGCCGCCCAGTCGCTACTCGCCACTGGCGCACTGCTTCAGGTGCACAGCCAGGGCTGACAGGGCGGCCGGGGTGACGCCGGGAATTCGCTGCGCCTGGGCCATGGTGTGCGGCCGTAACTCCGCCAGTTTCTGGCGAATCTCGTTCGACAATCCGTGAACTCGATGATAATCCAAGCTGTCCGGCAGAGCCGTCTGCTCGGCCTTGGCCTGGCGATTGATCTCGGCCTGCTGGCGCTCGATGTAGCCCGCGTACTTGGCCTGGATCTCGACCTGCTCGCGGACGTCCGGGGCACATTCAGCGGCCAACTCCGGCAGGGTCGCCATCAGACTCGCGTAGTCGGCCTGCGGTCGGCGCAGCAGATCCAGGACGGTGGCCTCGGGGTCGGGGGTGGCCCCCAGCAGCTCGGTCAGGGCAGCACGGTTACGCTGCTCGCGGTCCGGGCGCAGGCCGCTCAGGCGTTCGCGCTCCGCATCAATGGCCGCGGCGCGTGCCTCGAACCGTGCCCAGCGTGCATCGTCGACCAATTCGAACTCGCGGCCTACTGGGGTCAGACGCAGATCGGCGTTGTCCTCGCGCAGCAGCAGGCGATATTCGGCGCGCGAGGTGAACATGCGGTAAGGCTCCTGGGTGCCGCGGGTCACCAGGTCGTCGATCAGCACACCGATATAGGCCTCGGAGCGCTGCGGGATCCACGGCTCGGCCTCCTGCACCAGGCGCGCGGCATTCAGACCGGCGACCAGTCCCTGTGCCGCGGCCTCCTCGTAGCCGGTGGTGCCGTTGATCTGTCCGGCAAAGAACAGGTTGCCCACCTCGCGGGTCGCCAGGCTCGGGCGCAGACCGCGCGGATCGAAGTAGTCGTACTCGATGGCATAGCCCGGGCGGGTGATCCGCGCCTGCTCGAAGCCGGCGATGCTCTGCACCAGGGGTACCTGGATCGAATACGGCAGCGAGGTGGAGATCCCGTTCGGGTAGAGCTCATGGGTGGTGAGTCCTTCCGGCTCGACGAAGACCTGATGGCTGGTCTTGTCGGCAAAGCGCACGACCTTGTCCTCGATCGACGGGCAATAGCGTGGGCCAGTGCTGTCGATTTGGCCGCTGTACATCGGCGCCTGGTCCAGGTTCTCCCGGATCAGGTCATGGGTCTTCTCGCTGGTACGCGCAATATGGCAGGGACGCTGGGCCGGGTGATCGGCGGTCGACCCCATGAACGAAAACACCGGTCGCGGATCGTCCCCGGGCTGCGGCTCGAGCCGCGAAAAGTCCACGCTGCGCCCGTCGATGCGCGGCGGCGTACCGGTCTTCAAGCGTCCCACGGCAAAGGCCATCTCACGCAGACGCGCGGCCAGGCGCACGCTGGGCGGGTCGCCCGCACGCCCGCCGGGCTGCTGGGTTAGGCCGGTATGCATCTGCCCATTCAGGAACGTCCCGACGGTCAGCACCACGGCACGGGCCCCGAACGCGATCCCGGCCTCGGTCACGACCCCGGTGACCCGGTCACCGTCCAGAGTGATATCGGCCACCGGCTGCTGGAAGACCTCAAGGTTGGGTTCGGCTTCCACGAACTGGCGGATTGCCTGGCGGTACAGCTGCCGGTCGGACTGCGCCCGCGTGGCGCGCACGGCCGGACCCTTGCGCCGGTTCAGGATACGAAAGTGAAGCCCGGCGGCATCCGCGGCGCGGGCCATCACCCCGCCCAGGGCGTCGATTTCCTTGACCAGGTGGCCCTTGCCGATACCGCCGATGGCGGGGTTGCAACTCATCTGGCCGATGGTCTCGATGTTGTGGGTCAACAACAGCGTGCGCGCACCGCCGCGCGCCGCGGCCAGTGCGGCCTCGGTCCCGGCGTGTCCGCCGCCAATCACAATGACATCAAAAGCGTTTGCCATGGTCCTGCTATCCCGGCCAGTCTGTGGCCTGTGCCTGCACGCGGCGCGACCCCTTGGGGGGCCTCTAAAAATCGGAATTCTAGCAGGGAGTTACGCGCGCGCGAAGCGCCCCCGGACGCGGATGGTTTTCCGGGCACCCGGTGTCCTCGTTATTACGGGGTCGCGGCGGGGCCGCAGCAACTGCGGCGTGCGCTTCGGGCTCCGTCGGCGGCGTGGCTACTTGCCGATGCAGAACCCGGCGAAGATCTCGCCCAGCAGGGCCTCGTGGTCCTGCCGGCCAAGGAGTTCGTCCAGGGCGCGCTCGGCCAGGCGCAGTTCCTCGGCAATGAGGTCCGGCGGGGCGAGCGCGTCGATTGCGGCGAGATGGGTGGCCGCGGCGCGGAGTCCGTCGATGTGCCGGGCGCGCACGCTAAACCGTTGCGTGCCCCCGTCACCGACGCCGAGTTGGTTCACGATGGCTAGCTTGAGGGCCTCGACGCCCCGGCCCGTAAGGGCAGAGATCTGCAACCCGCCGCCGTCGCCGGCCGCAACAGACTGGTTGACCTGATCGCTCTTGTTCCACACCACGATACGGGGGATCGCCTCCGGTGCCTGAAGGTCCGGGCGTGCATCCGGCCGGGTCAGATCCCGCAATTCGAGAATGACGTCGGCACCGGTCGCGGCCTCGCGCGCCCGCTCCATACCAATGCGCTCTACCGGGTCCTCGCTGGCGTGCAGGCCCGCGGTATCGATGATCTCCACCGGAATGCCGTGGATCGCGATCGGCGAGCGCAGGACGTCGCGCGTGGTCCCGGGGCGATCGGTCACGATTGCGACCTCGCTCTCGGCGAGGCGGTTCATCAGACTGGATTTGCCGACGTTCGGGGCTCCGACCAGGGCCAGGCGCATGCCTTGAGCGAAGTAGCGCGCGGGACGGAGGCGTTCGAGCAACTGGCTTACCGTCTGGTGCAACGAGCCGGAACGATGCGCGATGTCGGCCGCCGCCTCGGACTCGAGATCGGTCTCGCCAAAATCGATCTCGGCCTCGATGATCACCCGCATCTCGCGGATCGCGCGGGATACGGGTTCCAGTTCGGTCGCCAGGGCGCCGTCCAGACTGGAGCGGGCCAGCCGCGCGGCCTCCTCGGTCTGGGCATGAATCAGGTCGGCGACCGCCTCGGCCTGCGCCAGATCCAGGCGGCTATTGAGGAAGGCCTGCTCGGTGAACTCGCCAGGCCGCGCGCGGCGGGCACCCTGGGCCACGCAGGTCTCGACGATGGCGTCCAGCAGGACGGGGCTGCCATGGCCCTGTAATTCGACCACGTCTTCGCCCGTGTAGGAATGCGGCGCCCGGAAGAACAAGGCAACCCCGTCATCCAGCGTGGCACCGCTCGAGTCACGGAGGGTGACGTAGTGGGCGTGGCGAGGAGACAGATCCACGCGCCCGGTGAGCCGCCGCCCAATGGGGAGTGCCTCGGGACCCGACAGACGAACCACGCCGATACCGCCGACCCCCGGCGGGGTGGCGACCGCGACGATGGTCTCCGCCACGGTCACGACGCGGTCATTCCTTCTTCTTGTCCGGGTCCTCTCCGCCCTCGATCTTGCGCGTGATGTACCACTGCTGGGCGATGGAGAACAGGTTGTTGGTGAACCAGTACAGCACCAGGCCCGCCGGGAAGAAGGCGAAGAAGATGGTGAACACGAATGGCAGCGCCATGAAGATCTTCTGCTGCACCGGGTCCATCGGCGGCGGGTTCAGTTTGTACTGCACGAACATGGACACGCCCATCAGGATTGGCAGGATGAAGTACGGATCACGCGAGGACAGGTCCTGGATCCACAACCACCACGGCGCCTGGCGCAGTTCCACACTCTCCAGCAGCACCCAGTACAGGGCGATGAACACCGGGATCTGCACCAGGATCGGGAGACAGCCACCCAGCGGGTTGATCTTCTCCTTTTTGTACAGGTCCATCAGCGCCTGATTCATGCGCTGCTTGTCGTCCTTGTAGCGCTCCTTCAGGGCCTGCAGCTTGGGCGCGACCTTGCGCATGCGCGCCATCGAGCGGTAGCTGGTCGCGGACAGCTTGAAGAAGGCGAGCTTGATCAGGATGGTCAGCAGGACGATCGACCAGCCCCAGTTGCCCACCACCATGTGGATCTTGTCCAGCAGCCAGAACAGCGGCTTGGACAGGAAGGTGAACATGCCGTAGTCGACCGTAAGCTCCAACCCCTGGGCAATTTCGGAGAGCTCGTCCTGCAGCTTGGGCCCAACCCACAGGCGGGTGCGGAACTCGCCCGTTTCTCCGGCGGCGATCTGGCGCGATTCGGAGTGCAGGCCAATGAGGTATTCGTCACCCACCTCGCCCGGGACGGCGCGGGCATACAGCGCATTGACCTCGTCCTCGCCCGGAATCCAGGCGGACACAAAGTAGTGCTGGATCATCGCGACCCAACCACCCTGGATGCGTGCCTGGATCGGATCGTCCCGCAGGGATTCGAAACGCTCGCGCTCATAGCTACCGTCGAAGTAGGCCGCCCCGGTGAAGGTGTACAGCCACCAGGACTCGCGGTCCGGTGTCGGGCCGTGACGAAGCTGACGGTACTGGCGACCGCTCCAGGTGGAGTCAGAGCGGTTATGGATCTCGTAGTGCACGTCGATCAGATGCGAGCCACGGGTGAACGTGTAGGTCTTGATGACCTCGATCTCGCCATCCTCGGAGGTCCAACGCAGCGGGACCTCGATTTGATCGTCGCTTTCACCGAGCTCGAAGCGATCCTGATCGACCTCGAAATTCGCATGGTGCGAGGGCGCGCGGCGCTCCATGGATCGGTCATCGACCCGGTCATGGGTCAGACCACTTTGAGCCACATACCCACGCACGCGATGGTCAAACAAGCGCACCGGCACCAGGGGGTCGTCTTGCAGGTCCCGCGGATACTGCAGAAGGTCGGCGCGCAGCAGGGTCCCGCCGCGCGTGTCGATCAGGATCTCGTGGGTGTCGGTCCGCACCGTAATTTGGCGGCGATCAGGCTCCTGCAGGGTGTGCACCTGCGGGGCATCCTCGGCCTGCGAATCCGCCTCCGATTCGAACTGCGGGGCGTCGGGGACATCCTCCGGCCGGGCATCGGGGTCGTCTTCAGCCTGCTCGGCAGCGGTTTCGGGCTGCGAAGCAGTGCCGTAATCCTGGTTCCAGGCCTGCCACATCAGGAACAGGACAAAGGCCAGGGTCAGCCACAGAAGGGGGCGAAGGTTATCCATGAGCGCGACTACTTTAAGGGTCGGGTGCTGGGAGAATCGGAACGCGGGGCCGGGACCGGATCATAGCCACCCGGGGACCAGGGGTGACAGCGCAGGATACGCCGCAGCCCCAGCCAGAATCCCCTTAGAACCCCGTGGGTCTCGACGGCCTCAACGGTGTAGGCCGAACAGGTCGGGTAATGACGACAGTGGGGGGCCATGAACGGTGAAATCCCGTATTGGTAGGCCCGCACGGGCAACAGGGCAATCTTGCGTGGCAGGGTCATCACAGACGCTCCAGCAGGCTGTCGATCTCGGCGCGCAACACACGACGGTCCGCCGTGGCCGCGCTACCGCGCGCTAGTACGATCAGGTCCATGGCCGGCAAACGGGTCCGCCGATGGCGGAAGGCCTCACGTACCAGCCGTTTGATCCGGTTACGGTCGGCCGCGCGGCGGACGTGGCGTTTACCGATGGCCAGACCAAGGCGGGCTTCGCCAGACTCCGAATGCCGGTACAGCAACGTCAGCTCGCGGCCCCGCTGGCGCCGGGCATCCTGGAACACACGCTGGTAATCCGCTCCGCTTAGGAGACGGGCGTGCCGCGGAAAGGTCTGGATAACAGGCGCCGCGGTCACGGGAGCCGGCGCGCCGCCCGTACTACGGGCAGAGGCGCTTGCGGCCCTTGGCGCGGCGAGCGTTTAGGACCTTGCGACCACCACGGGTGGCCATGCGGGCCCGAAAGCCGTGCGTGCGGGCGCGAACGAGCCGGCTGGGTTGAAAAGTGCGCTTCATGACAAGTTCCCGTGACGCTTGGTTAAAGGGCGGTGAAAACTAGCGTTATCTGGCAGCAAAGTCAATCTCGACCTGAGGAGACCGGCTAGCACCCAGTGGTCGCATCGGCGTAGACTCGGTGGCTTCCAATGCCCCGCCGCCCCGGAGACGATCGCGTGTCAGCCAAGACCCTGTGGACAGCCTGTCTGGATCGCTTGCAGGGGAAGGTCAGCGAGCAGCAACTGAATACGTGGCTACGGCCCTTGCATGCCGAGGAAGCGGACGGCTCCCTGCGCCTGCTCGCCCCGAATCAGTTCGTGTTCGAACATGTCCGCGATCATCTGCTCGAATCGATCGAGGCGGCGGTGGACGAACTGCAGCCAGGTAATGACCAAGACGCCCGCCGGGTCCGCCTGGGGATCGGGGGTGCCGAACTGCCTGCAGTGTCGGCCGCGGCGACTCGCGAGCAGTCAGCTGGCAGCCAACAGACGGCGGCGGAAACCTCCCGGGCCGCGCCACGCCCGCAAGGGCCCGTGAGCAATCTCAACCCCGCCTTCACCTTCGAGACCTTTGTCGAAGGTAAGTCCAATCAGCTGGCTCGAGCGGCCAGTCTGCAGGTCGCCGAAAACCCCGGTGTCGCCTATAACCCCCTATTCATCTACGGCGGGGTCGGACTCGGCAAAACCCACCTAATGCACGCCATCGGGCATAGCATCCTGGCGCGCCACCCGGAGGGAAGGATCATCTATCTGCACTCCGAGCGTTTCGTGGCCGACATGATCAAGGCGTTGCAACACAACGCGATCGACGAATTCAAGCAGCACTATCGCTCGGCGGACGCCCTACTGATCGATGACATTCAGTTCTTTGCGGGAAAGGATCGCTCACAGGAAGAATTCTTTCATACTTTCAATGCCTTGCTTGAGGGCCAGCAGCAGATCATCCTGACCTCGGATCGTTATCCGAAGGAGGTGGAAGGATTGGAGGAACGATTGAAGTCGCGGTTCGGATGGGGTCTGACCATCGCCATCGATCCACCCGAGCTGGAAACTCGCGTCGCAATCCTTCAGCGCAAGGCAGAACAGGCCGGCATCGAACTACCGACCGAGGTCGCCTTCTTCATGGGCAAACGGATACGGTCCAACATCCGCGAACTGGAAGGTTCCCTGCGTCGAGTCATAGCGAACGCCCATTTCACCGGAAAGCCAATTACGCTGGACTTCGCGAAAGACGCCCTGCGCGATCTTCTCGCGGTTCAGAACAAACTGATTACGCTGGACAACATTCAAAAGACGGTGGCGGATTACTATCGCGTGAAGGTGGCGGATCTGCTCTCCACGCGACGTAGTCGCTCGATTGCTCGTCCGCGCCAGATCGCGATGGCATTGGCCAAGGAACTCACCCAACACAGCTTGCCAGAGATTGGGCAGGCCTTTGGTGGACGCGATCACACGACCGTGATCCATGCGTGCCGTAAGGTGGCCGAACTGCGCGAGGCCGACGCCAGCCTGGACGAGGACTACTCCAATCTTCTACGTACACTGAGTAGTTGAGGGCGCTTTTTCGGGGGCTTCAAAGCTGTGGATAACCTGGGCGCAAACCCGGTATGGAACCGGGTATAACGTGAAGGCCAAAACTGTCCACAGGTTGAGAACAGTGTTCACAGAGGTTCAATGAAGCCGAAAAGTAGATCTAATCGACTGAATAAAAAGGGATTTACGGGTTTTCTGCACAGGGACCCCGGCCCCTTATTACTACTAGATTAATATCTAAACAAAATAGATATAGGACATCGCCATGGAACTGTCTTTCAACCGCGAGACGATGACCGAAGCGCTCCAAAGGATTGTGGGCGCGGCCGAGAAAAGACTGACAATGCCAATCCTCGGTAACGTTCGGCTGCGGCCGGACGACAACGGTTCGATTCGGATGGACACCACGGACCTGGAACTGGCCTGGAAGGCGGATGCGGAGGGTTCGATCCCCGGCGAGTGCGATGTGACGGTATCCGTTCGCAAACTCCTGGATGTCGTCAAGGCCGCGCCTGGTGATAGTGAGATCCGGGCCCGGGTGGAAGGGGAACGAATGACCGTCGGGTTCGGAGGGTCGAGGTTCAGCTTGGCCACCCTGCCGGGTGCGGACTTTCCGGATTGGGAGGCACGCGGTTCGGAGGTGGTGCTGGATGTGCCACAGAACCGATTACGGCGATTGCTGGAGGCCACCATGTTCTCGATGGCGCAGCAGGACGTGCGCTATTACCTGCAGGGGCTTCTGCTGGTGGCCACGGGCAATACGCTGCGAGCGGTGGCCACCGATGGCCATCGACTAGCGCTCGCCGAGGTGGAGTTGGAACAGGCCGTAGAGGATCGCGTGGAGCGTATCGTGCCGCGCAAGGCGGTAGCGGAACTGCGGCGGAATCTGGCCGATGATGAGACCGGGGTACGGATCGGATTCGGGGAGGACCAGGTCGTCTTTGAGCTGGGTAAGGCCGTACTACGGAGCAAGGTGATTGAGGGCCGTTTTCCGGATTACGAACGGGTGATCCCGGCGGATCTTCCGGCCACGTTGAAGGTGGATCGGGAGGTCCTTAAACAGGCGCTCGCCCGTGTGGCAATCGTGGCGAGTGACAAGTATCGCGGGGTTCGCATGGTGCTTGGCGAGAATGGCTGTCAGGTGATGACTCACAACGCGGATCGGGAAGAGGCACAGGAGTCCGTGGAGGCCGAGTACGACGGTGGGTCGATGGAGATCGGTTTCAATTTGGGGTACCTGGCCGATGTCTTGAACGTGCTGGAAACCGAGCAGGTCCGGATCGGGCTGCGCGACGGGAATTCGTCGATTCTCATTCAAGCCGAGCCCCCTGGCGGTGCGCGATACGTCGTGATGCCGATGCGACTGTAGTTCGGGTTCTGCGTGCTGGACTCGCTTTGGTGGCAGGGAGTACGCAACCTCCAGGAACAGACCCTCGAACTGACCCCTGGGATTAACCGGCTGGTAGGTCCGAACGGGGCGGGCAAGACCTCGGTGCTGGAAGCGGTTCATATTCTTGCAGCGGGGAGATCCTTCCGTACGTCTCAATTGCGCCGAGTGCTGACCTCGGGGTCCGAGAGCCTGTGGGTGGGTGCGCAGACTCGGGATCCGGCGGGAGGGGGGCATCGCCTTGGGTTGGTCTGGGATGGGGCTCGCCGTTCTCGGCTGGATGGTCGTTGGATGGAAGGGCATGCCGCGGTTGCGGAGTGGTTGCCCGCTCGCGTCCTTCACTCTGGTTCGTTCGAATTGCTCACAGGAGGCCCGGAGGAGCGGCGGCGCTTGTTGGATTGGGGTGGGTTCTACGCGTTGGCGGGATATCGCTCGGCTTGGCAACGGTGGCGGCGGGCGCACGAGCAACGCAACGCGGCCTTGCGTGCAGGGGACGGTGCAGGGGCGCGCGAATTTGAGAGGCCTTGGCTGGAATTCGGGGAGGTGGTCAGCGAGGCTCGCCGACGGTACGTGGAGGACTGGGAAGTCCAGACACGGGCGGTGGCGGCGCAGTTCGGATTCGGCGAACGCTTGGAGGGGCTGCGGCTTGCACTGCGAGCGGGTTGGGATCGGGAGCGCAGCCTGGAGGAGGCGTTGGATCGGAGTCGTGAGTCGGATGAAGAGCGAGGCTTTGCCCAGGTCGGTCCACAGCGTGCGGATCTGGATTTGAGGCTGGACGGTAGGCCAGCGGCCGAAGCATCGAGGGGAGAACAAAAGCGTCTGGTGACGGCTATGGTCGGGGGGCAGGCACGGGTGTTGGAGTCCGTCAGCGGGCGGGCGCCCGTGTTGCTGCTCGATGATGTCGTCTCCGAACTGGATCGCGAGGCGGTAGAAGGGTTGATGGCGGGGCTCGCGGATTCAGGCTGGCAGATCCTGGTGACCGCGGTTGAGGATGCTATTCCCGGCCTGATAAGTGACAGGGTGGGCCAATTGTTCCACGTGAAACATGGCCGCGTCCTTACCCATGCGGAGGACTAGTACTTACTCGCTCTAACCATCGGCCGCCCCGCCTCAGCTTGTTGTTGGACCTAACCGGTACCTCCTCGCTTTGCGCTATACTGCACGATCCGTACCTGGCCGGATGAATTCCTCGCATGTCCGATATTGAAGCGCAAACGCCCGACGCCTACGACTCCACTCAGATCCGCGTCCTCAAGGGACTGGATGCCGTTCGCAAGCGACCCGGCATGTACATCGGGGACACCGATGACGGGACCGGCCTCCATCATATGGTGTTCGAAGTCGTCGACAATTCGATCGACGAGGCCCTGGCCGGACACTGCGACGCCATCGAAGTCACGATTCACGAAGACAACGCCGTCTCGGTTAGTGACAACGGTCGCGGCATTCCTGTCGATATCCATGAAGAGGAAGGGATGTCCGCGGCCGAGGTCATTCTGACCGTGCTCCATGCCGGCGGGAAGTTCGACAATAACTCCTACAAGGTCTCCGGCGGTCTGCACGGGGTCGGGGTCTCGGTGGTGAACGCCCTGTCCGAGGAGCTACGGCTCGAGATCCACCGGGATGGGAAGCGTCATGAACAGGTCTACCACCTCGGCGAGCCTGACGCGCCCCTGTCCGAGACCGGCTCGACCGATCGCAATGGCACCCGAATCTGGTTCCGGCCAAGCCCCGAGATCTTCACCGACATCAACTTCCACTACGAGGTGCTGGCCAAACGTCTGCGCGAACTCTCGTTCCTGAACTCCGGTGTGCGGATTACCCTGCGTGATCATCGTGATAATCGCGAGGAGACCTTTGTCTTCGAAGGCGGGATCCGCGCGTTTGTTGAGCACCTCAACCAGAAAAAGACGGCCCTGCATCCGTCCGTGATCTATGCCGATCAGATGCGGGAGGACTACGCCGTCGAGATTGCCCTGCAGTGGAATGACTCCTACCAGGAGAACATTTTCTGCTACACGAACAATATCCCTCAGCGCGATGGTGGCTCGCATATGGCGGGCTTTCGGGCGGCGTTAACGCGGACAATCAACCAGTACCTGGAGAAAGAAGGCCTGATCAAGAAGGCCAAGGTCGCCACCGCCGGTGATGACATGCGCGAAGGGCTCACCGCCGTGTTGTCCGTCAAGGTTCCCGACCCGAAATTCTCTTCGCAGACGAAGGACAAGCTGGTCTCCTCGGAGGTCAAGCCGATCGTCGAGAGTGTGCTTTCCGATGCCCTGAACAACTTCCTGCTGGAGAACCCGCAGGAGGCCAAGGCCATCACCGAGAAGGTCCTGGATGCCGCGCGCGCCCGCGAGGCGGCGCGAAAAGCGCGTGAGGTTACCCGTCGCAAGGGCGCGCTGGATATCGCAGGGTTGCCCGGAAAGCTGGCGGATTGCCAAGAAAAGGACCCCGCTCAGTCGGAGCTCTACCTGGTCGAGGGCGACTCGGCGGGTGGCTCGGCCAAGCAAGGTCGAGACCGACACTTCCAGGCGATTCTTCCGCTCAAGGGCAAGATTCTCAACGTCGAGCGCGCAAGGTTTGACCGCATGCTGGGTTCCGCGGAGGTGGGCACGTTGATCACTGCGCTTGGCTGCGGGATCGGGAAAGAGGAATACGACCCGGACAAGCTGCGTTATCACCGAATCATCATCATGACGGATGCGGATGTGGATGGCTCCCACATCCGCACGCTCCTGCTGACCTTCTTCTTCCGTCAGATGCCGGAGTTGATCGAACGCGGCCACGTTTATATTGCCCAGCCGCCGCTCTACAAGATCAAGCGCGGGAAGCGTGAACAGTACGTCCGGGACGAGGCCGAGATGGGTGAGATCGTGGTTTCCCTGGCGCTGGATGGCGCCGCTCTCCACCCTAGCCCGGATGCGCCACCCATCACCGGTGAAGCCTTCGAGGACCTCGTGAAGGGCTACCTGAAGGCCGCCCGTGCGGTCGAACGACTGGGCCGCATGTACGACCCGCGTATCCTTTGGGCCATGCTCGAAGCGGACGCGATTCCAGAACCGCGTAGCGTCACTAACCCCGACGTGCAGGCATGGTTTGGCCGGATTCTCGGTACGCTCTCCAGTGACAAGGCGGGGGCCACTCGGTACAGCCTGGGCCCGGTGACCGAACCCGACGGCCATGCGCAGCTAAGCCTGGACCGGATTGAACACGGAGCAGCCCTCTCGCAGTACATCACTGACGACACCCTGGCCTCGCGCGACTTCCAGGCGGTTCTGGATCTCTCGGCACGCCTCAACACATTGTTGGATGACGGCGCGTATATGAAGCGCGGCGAGCGGGTGCACGTCATCGAAGGCTTCTCGGAGGCCATGGAATGGCTGTTGCACGAAGGTCGTCGCGGTCTCGCCACCCAACGTTACAAGGGTCTGGGCGAGATGAATCCCGAGCAGCTTTGGGAGACCACCATGAATCCCGATACCCGTCGCCTGCTGCAGGTTCGAGTCGAGGATGCCATTCGAGCCGACGAGGTCTTTACGACACTTATGGGTGATCAAGTTGAACCCCGTCGCGAGTTTATCGAGAGCCGGGCCCTAAGCGCGGAGAACGTCGATATCTAACCCCACGGTGTGGGTAGGGCGCGGGGCATTCTCGAGTATGTGGGTTCTATTCGCGGTTTTTGCCCTGGTCGCGCTGAGCCTGGCCGCGTTTCGCCTTTATACCCAGCTCGCGGTTCACGAACGGCGGGTCGTTGCGGCCTGGGATCGGCTGGACACACTTCTGACCCAACGCAATGGTCAGCTACACGAATGCTATCTGGCCAACCCGGATGCCGACCTTTTGGGACGTCTTAGCTCCTGCGTTCAGGTCCAGGAGACCGCGCGTCGGAGGGGTGACTTGCTGTCTCTAGCCCAGGCAGAACGTGACATTCGCTCATCCTGGGATTCGATATTGTCCTATCCTATTGATTTTAAAACGAAAACCCTTCATCTTCCCAAGCGTGCAGAGCGGCGGGTAGCAGCTCTTGATCAAGCCCTGAGCGAAGCCCTCGCTCGCTACAACCAGGCGGTTGTCGACTACGCTGCCATGCGTTGCCGCCGGGGCTACAGTGTCCTTGCACGGCTAACCGGATTCACCAATTTTCGTCCAGTGAATCCGCCGAACTCACCATGACGATTCCATACAGGCAATTGCGCTCGTCGTTGCGTTGTGGGCTCCACTCTCAGCTAGGCGCAATCACCCGAAATTGGGCTGTTTGGACAACTCGGCACATATTCTTACCGGCCCACGATCAAACGGGAACGCCCTCCCGGCCACTCGGTCCGAATGGCATAATCGAACGCTAGCACGCCCCTTGGAGAAACCGTGTCGAATCCACTGTTACAGACCGACCGCTTGCCCGCCTTTCGCTCCATCGAACCCGAGCACGTGTTGCCGGCCGTCGAGACGGTGTTGGTGGAGAATCGAACGGCGATCGATGCGTTGGTGGAGGCTGTGGGCGAGACGCCCACTTGGTCCAATCTGATGCTGCCCTTGCAGCGTCTGGACGCCCGTCTGGACGCCGTTTGGTCTCCGGTGGGCCACCTCAATGCGGTGATGAACGGCCCGGCCATCCGCGAGGCTTACAACGCCTGTCTGCCCTTGCTGTCGGATTACGGCAGCTGGGTTTCGCAGCACCAGGGCCTGTACCGGGCGGTGCGCCGACTGGCCGATAGCGACGCCTATGCGACCCTGCCGCCCGCGCGCCGTAAAGTCATTGACGATATGCTCCGCGATTTCCACCTCAGCGGTGTCGACCTGCCGGAGGCCAAACGTGAACGCCTGCGAGCGATCAATTCCCGGCTTTCCGAGCTGACCGCCCGATTCGAGGAAAACGTCCTGGATGCCACCCAGGCGTGGACTTGGCAGACCGATGACCGCGAGGCGTTGACCGGGATTCCCGAATCGGATCAAGCGATGCTTGCGCAGAACGCCCGCGATAATGATCAGACCGGCTTTGTTGTCACGCTCGACATCCCCAGCTACCTGGCAGTGATGACCCACGGGGAGGACCGTCAACTGCGCTACCGGGTCTATGAGGCCTTTACCACCCGGGCCTCGGACCAGGGTCCCGGGGCGGGCAATCACGACAACAGCGAGATCATGGTCGAGATCCTGCAGCTACGCGAAGAAAAGGCACACCTGACGGGCTTTTCGCATTATGCCGAGCGTTCACTGGCGACCAAGATGGCCGACAGCGCCGAACAGGTAGAACACTTCCTGCAGGACCTGGCGCGCCGCGCCCGCCCCCAGGCAGAACACGATTTGGCCGATCTGCAGGCCTTTGCCCGTGAGGAACTCGAGCTCGATACTTTGGAACCCTGGGATATGGCGTTTGCCGCGGAGAAGATGCGCGAACGCCGCCTGGGTCTGAGCCAGGAGATGCTGAAGCCTTACTTCCCCGCCGATCAGGCCGTCAGGGGCCTGTTCGATCTCGTCCAGCGCCTGTTCCAGGTGCGTTTCGAGCCTGACGATAGCGTCGAAACTTGGCACGATGATGTTCGGTTTTATCGCATTTATGATGCCAACGACGTCGAACGTGCAGGATTCTACTTCGATCTCTACGCCCGGAAGAACAAGCGTGGCGGCGCTTGGATGGACGTCTGCCGTCAGCGCTTCATCTCCAGCGATCAGGCCCAGCTGCCGGTCGCCTACATGACCTGCAATTCCACCCCGCCGGTCGACGGCAAGGCCGCGCTGTTCACTCACGACGAGGTCATCACCCTGTTCCACGAGTTCGGCCATGGCCTGCATCACATGCTGACCCGGGTGGACGAACCGGAGATCGCGGGCATCAACGGCGTCGAATGGGACGCGGTCGAGTTGCCGAGCCAGTTCATGGAGAACTGGTGCTGGGTGCGCGAGGCGCTGGATCTGTTCGGGCGTCATCACGAGACCGGGGAGCCCATGCCGGCTGATCTGTTCGAGCGCCTGCAGGGCACGCGCCACTTCCACGCTGCTTTGCAGCTTTTGCGCCAGGTCGAATTCTCGTTGTTCGACATGCGCCTTCATGCAGGCCCGGCACCCGCTGACGCCGCCGCGATTCAGCGCCTGCTGGACTCGGTCCGGGACGAGGTCGCGGTGGTTCAACCACCGGCATTCAATCGCTTTGCCCATGGTTTCGGCCACATCTTTGCCGGCGGCTACGCGGCCGGTTACTACAGCTACAAGTGGGCCGAGGTCCTGTCGGCGGATGCCTTTGGCCGCTTCGAGGAAGAGGGGCTGTTTTCTCCGGAGGTGGGCGCGGCCTATCTCCACGAAATCCTCGAGGCCGGATCCTCGCGACCCGCTGCGGATTCGTTCCGCGCGTTCCGCGGTCGAGATCCGCAGATTGATGCATTGCTGCGCCACAGCGGTCTGGAGGATAAAGCCGCGTGAAGATTGCGAGCTGGAACGTCAATTCCCTGAAGGTTCGTCTGCCCCAGGTCCTGGACTGGCTGAACCGGTCGCGGACCGACATCCTCGCCTTGCAGGAGACCAAGCTGACCGACGAAAATTTCCCGGTCTCCGCGATCCAGGATGCGGGTTACGAGGTCGTTTACTCCGGGCAGAAGACCTACAACGGGGTCGCAATCCTGTCGCGCACTCAGGCCACTGATGTCATCACCGACCCCCCGGGACTCGAGGATGCCCAGCGCCGAATCCTGGCGGCCACGATTGGTGATGTCCGCGTGGTCAACCTCTACGTGGTTAATGGCGAGAATGTCGGAACCGAAAAGTACGCCTACAAGCTCGACTGGCTGGCCCGCATGCGCGAGTGGCTGGTGGATGAGATCGCCCGTTACCCCAACCTCGTCGTCCTAGGGGACTTCAACATCGCTCCGACTGACCAAGACGTGCACGATCCGGAGGCCTGGAAGGATCGAATCCTCTGTTCGGACCCGGAACGTGAAGCGCTCGCTGCCCTAACGAATCTAGGCCTGAAGGATACCTTCCGAGCCTTCGAGCAGCCGGAAGAGGAATACTCCTGGTTCGATTACCGCGCGGCCTCGTTCCGCCGCAACCGTGGCCTGCGCATCGACCTGGTGCTGGCCAGTGCGCCGTTGCAGACGCGCCTGCAGGCTGCCGGGATCGACCGCGAACCACGCGGCTGGGAACGTCCCTCCGACCATGCCCCGGTATGGGCCGAATTTGCTGACTAGGCCGGTCCTTTCGACCGCCTCCAGGGAGTCCCCGTGAAGTACAAGGATCTGCGCGATTTCATTGCCGGACTCGAGCAGCGTGGCGAGTTGAAGCGCATCAGCCGGGAGGTGGATCCAAACCTCGAGATGACCGAGATTGCCGACCGCGTACTGCGCGCTGGCGGTCCCGCCCTGCTGTTTGAAAACCCGACCGGTTCGGAGATCCCGGTGCTCGCCAACCTCTTTGGGACCCCGGAGCGTGTGGCGATGGGCATGGGCGAGGATTCGGTGCAGGCGCTGCGCGAGGTAGGCCGTCTGCTCGCCTTTCTCAAGCAGCCCGATCCGCCCAAGGGCCTGAAGGCGGCGTGGGAGCAGCTCCCGGTGTTTCGCAAGGTGCTGGATATGGCCCCGAAGAAAACGCGGAACGCACCCTGTCAACGCCACGTCCTCGAAGGCGATCAGGTGGATCTCGACCGCCTGCCGGTCCAGACCTGCTGGCCGGGCGATGCCGGACCGTTGATCACCTGGGGCCTGGTGGTCACCCGTGGGCCGGAGAAGTCGCGGCAGAACCTGGGCATCTACCGCCAGCAGGTGATTGGCCCCAATCGCGTGATCATGCGCTGGCTGTCGCATCGTGGCGGGGCCCTGGACTTCCAGGAGTGGTGCAAGGCCCACCCAGGCGAACCGTTTCCTATCGCGGTGGCCCTGGGCGCTGACCCGGCCACTATCCTGGGGGCGGTCACACCGGTACCCGATACCCTGTCCGAATACGCTTTTGCCGGCCTGCTGCGCGGCAGCCGCACCGAGGTCACCCGCTGTCTCGGCTCCGACCTGGAGGTGCCGGCGTCGGCCGAGTTCGTGCTGGAGGGGCATATCCACCCGGGGGATACGGCCCCCGAGGGTCCGTACGGCGATCACACGGGCTACTACAACGAGGTCGACGAATTCCCGGTCTTTACCATCGACCGCATTACCCACCGCGACGACCCGATCTACCACTCCACCTACACCGGGCGCCCGCCGGACGAACCCGCGGTCCTTGGGGTGGCGTTGAACGAGGTATTCATCCCCATCCTGCAGAAGCAGTTCCCGGAGATCGTGGACTTCTATCTTCCGCCGGAGGGGTGTTCCTACCGTCTGGCGGTGGTCTCCATGCGCAAGCAGTACCCCGGCCACGCCAAGCGCGTGATGATGGGCGTCTGGTCGTTCCTGCGTCAGTTCATGTACACCAAGTTCGTGATCGTGGTGGACGACGACGTGAACACGCGCGACTGGAAGGACGTAATCTGGGCGATCACCACCCGCATGGATCCGGCCCGCGACACCACTCTGGTCGAGAACACCCCAATCGACTATCTCGACTTTGCCTCGCCGGTTTCCGGTCTCGGTTCCAAGATGGGGATGGACGCGACCAGCAAATGGCCTGGCGAGACCAACCGTGAATGGGGGCGCCCAATCACCATGGACGACGCGGTGAAACGCCGGGTCGACGAGATCTGGGATGAACTGGGGTTATGACGCGTGAAGACCGGCTCGGGCTGGCGCCGCCCGCTCGTCCTGGCGGCGGTCCTGCTCGGTCTGACGGCCTGTGCTGCGACGCCGGAGCGTGAAGACGTGCGCGCGGCCCAGGATCCGGTAAACGCACTGTCCGAAGTCTCCCGCATCGCACCCGAGCGCATCCGTTCCTGGCCTGCCGACTCGCCCCACGCGACCGTCATCGCCCTGCACAGTTTTCGCGATCACGCCGGTGCTTATGGCGAACTGGGTCCTTGGCTCGCCGCGCGAGGCTACAGCGTGACCGCTCTGGATCAGCGCGGGCATGGCCGAAGCGAGCCGCATGGGCGTTGGCCAGGACTGGACGCGATGATGGCCGACGTCGTGGCCCTGGTTCGTCAAGCGCAAGAAGATGATCCTGAGCAACCGGTGTTCCTGCTTGGCGAGAGCATGGGCGGTTCCGCTGCGCTCGCCAGTTTGGCTACCCACCCCGAACTGGATGTTACCGGGATCATCGCTGTGGCACCCGGCCTGCGCGGGGGTATCCCGGCCCGCCGGTTCTGGGATGCGGCCGTACGGACCGGTGAGGTGCTGGCCGGGGGGTTGACCATCACCGTTGACCCGGACTATTCGGACAGCCTGTCTGCGACCGCCGCGGAGCGTTTCGCCGAGGATCCCTTGATCATCCGTCGAATTCGCATGGACACCTACGCCGGGGTCGTCTGGCTGGCTCAGTACGCGACCGACCATATCGACCGGGTTACGGTGCCGGTGGTGTACCTGTGGGGTGAGCAGGACGGAACAATCCTGCTTGAATCGGTTTGTGCCGCGGCGGCCGCCCATCCCCGGGGTCAGGCCGAGGTTTGGGCTGATCCCAACTGGCCCCACCTCCTCTTGCACGCACCCGACTGGCCGCAAACGGCACAGCGCCTTCACGACTGGATGCAGCGCGTGATGCGGGGCGAGGCCGAGGCCCCAGCCACCTCGAAGACCGGCCCTTGCCCCGACTCGTCACCGCGGTAGCGATTGCCCCCGACATGGCCCTTTCGAGCGCTCATGCGCGGTCACGCCGTGACCGTTCCGACCCGGAGCCATTACGGTTGCTTGCGTTCGTCGGGGTAGTGGCGAAAATGACGGCCTTTCCGCGACAGAGGGATCTCGATGGCGTTCGATGTCACCATTCAGCCCAGTGGTCATACGTTCGAGGTGGAGGACGACGAGACCATTCTCGAAGCTGGGATACGCCAGGGTTTTGCCTTCCCCTATGGTTGTCGCAACGGGGCCTGTGGTTCCTGTAAAGGCCGCGTACTCCAGGGCGAGGTCGATCACGGACCCACCAAGCCGCCGGGCATTACCGAAGCGGAATTGGCCGACGGCATGGCGCTGTTCTGTCAGGCGGTCGCGGTGGATGATCTGGAGATCGAAGTCCGCGAGATTGGCGCCGCCCGGGATATCGTGGTCAAGACCCTGCCGTGCCGGGTGGCGGCGCTGAACCGCCTGGCGGATGACGTGATGGAGCTGCGCCTGCAGTTGCCCGCGTCCGAGCGCCTACAGTTTCTCGCGGGTCAGTATCTCGACATCCTGCTTAAGGGCGGGGACCGGCGCAGCTACTCCCTGGCGAATGCCCCGCACGACGATGACCAGCTTGTCCTGCATGTGCGCAACCTGCCTGGCGGACGGTTCTCCACCATGGTGTTCGAGGAGCTCAAGCCGAAGGGGCTGCTACGCATCGAGGGCCCACTGGGCAGCTTTTTCGTCGACGAAGACTCCCCGCGCCCACGCCTCTTCATCGGCGGCGGTACCGGCTTTGGACCGCTGAAGGGCATGCTCGACCACCTGGCGGCCGAGGGCCTGGACCGGCCGCACCACCTGTTCTGGGGCGCCCGGGCGGCCGACGGCATCTACGCGCCGGAATGGCTGCAGAAAATGGCCGCCGAGCACGCCGAGCACTTTCGTTTTACCCCGGTACTGTCCGACCACCCGACCGCCACCGCGGCGGATTTCCCCGCAATCAGCGGCTGGCCCCATGACGCCGTTCTGGCGGAATATCCGGACCTGTCGGGCTTCGACGTCTATATGGCCGGCCCTCCGGCCATGATCCATGCCGCCCGCGAGGCCTTCCTCGCCGTCGGCCTGCCCACCGACCAGCTGTACTACGACAGCTTCGAACCCGCCGTCCCCGCGGAGTGACCTTAGGGCTTGAACGCACAGGCAGGTTTGCAGAGCGGACGAACGGCTAGGGCTAGCTGGCCAACCGTCCAGGGTGGATTTGGCATCGGTGCCCGGCCGTGGCGATCCCGGCTCTTCACGACGTTCCGGCCGGGATGACAGAGGTATCGGGAACGCTGGGCCGGGATACCTCCGTACCCCACATCCCAAACCTCTCCATCCAGAACCTTACCGACCTTCCCACCTTCCTGTGAAGCGCCCTTGACCTGGCCCTTCTTCGTGCCTTCGTGCGCTTCGTGGTGAAAAAATTAAGAGCCGCTGGTGCGGAGCTGGTCGGCGAGCCGGTGGACGGCGGCGAGCATGGCGGCATCTGTAGGGTCCTCGGCGGTTTCCACCGCGGCCTTGAAACCGAGTTCCTGGGCGATCTCGGCGATCCGTTCGCTGCCGACCACCAGCGGGGTCTTGCGCAGCCACATGCGACCCAGCTTGCCGACCATCTCGTACAGGTTGCGCAGGCCTTCGCCGCTGGTGATGGTGATCACGTTGATCTGCCCGCGCGAGAAGGAATACATCAACTCCCCGGTGTCGCCTTCGGGGCGCCCGCGGCGATAGGCCTCGGCAAAGGTCACCTCGGCGCCGCGCTCCTTCAGGGTGTCGCCCAGCAGTTCGCGGCCGCCGTCGCCGCGGAAGATCACCACGCGCTTGCCCGCGACGTCCAGCATCGCCTCCTGCGCCAGCAACGCCTCACTGTCGAAGCGCCGTGGCGGCAGGATATCCGCCGGGCGGCCGAAGCCCTTCAGTTCCTGCGCGGTGCGGTTGCCGATCGCCGCGATCTTGGTGGTGGCCGGCCAGTCGCGGTCGGCCAGGGCCAGGTTCAGCACGCGCTGCACCGCATTCGGACTGATGAACACCGCGATATCGAAGTCGTCCAGCCGGTCGAGGACCTCGCGCAGGTTGGTCGGATCGCTGGGAGCCAGGATCTCCAGCACCGGGAAGCGGATCACGGTGGCATCCTCGGCCGTCAGCGCCTCGCAGAAGGGTTCGGCCTGAGCGGCCGGACGGGTCACCAGGATGCCGAGTCCGGACAGGGGACCGGTGCCGTCGGGCTGGGTGTTCTGGTTTGCGGATGCATTCATGGCGACTACCCCTTTGCGTCCTGGCCGTGGTCACGATGCGCGGCGGCCAGCAGTTCGCCGGCACCGAGCTCCAGCAGCATGTCGGCCAACTGGATCCCGAGGGCCACGGCATCGGCACGTGGGCCATCGACCTGGCGACGTAGCAGGCGGCTGCCATCCACGGCCCCCACCAGGCCATCCAGGTACAGGTGGTCCCCGTCGAGCGTGGCGTGAGCCGCCAGCGGCACCTGGCAACCGCCTTCCAGACGGTGGTTGAAGGCGCGTTCAGCGCGCACCCGGTCGGAGGTGTCCGGATCGTTAAGCGGCGCAATCAGCTCGCCGATGATGGTGTCGCCGGCGCGGCACTCGATGGCAATCGCGCCCTGGCCCACCGCCGGCAGGCTGACATCCGGCTCCAGGCAGGAGCGAATGCGGTCGTGAAACCCGAGTCGTTTGAGCCCGGCCGCGGCGAGCAGGATGGCGTCGTATTCGCCGGCATCCAGTTTGCCGAGGCGGGTATTCACGTTCCCGCGCAGGTCGCGTACCTCGAGATCCGGTCGCCGGGCGCGCAACTGGCACTGGCGACGCAGGCTGGAGGAGCCCACCCGCGCACCCTGCGGCAACTCGTCGACATGGGTGTAGTGATTGGAGACGAAGGCATCCAGCGGGTCTTCGCGGTCCAGGATCACGGGCAGTTCCAGTTGCTCCGGAAGCTCCATCGGCACGTCCTTGACCGAGTGCACCGCGATGTCGGCCCGATCCTCCAGCAGGGCGATCTCCAGCTCCTTCACGAACAGCCCCTTGCCGCCAATCCGGGCCAGCGGGGAGTCCAGCACGCGGTCACCCTGGGTGGTCATGCCCACCAGTTCGACCGGGCGTTCGGGCTCGCGGGCGCGCAGGCGTTCAGCGACGTGTTCCGCCTGCCACATGGCAAGCGGGCTCTTTCGGGTAGCGATGCGTACAGGCTTCATGCGTTGTCCGGGCGAGCCTCGGCTCAGGGGGGCCGGGCGTTCAAAACGGGCTAGTATAACGGCGAATGCCCAGGGGCCTGAATCCCGCAGGGATCCGCGGGCTCCCCCGCCGGGGTTCAGCTGCCGTTGCGCAGGTATTCGCGCACCCTTGGCAACTGGCGGCGGCTGATCGGCATCGGGTCCAGGTCGTCGTGGAACAGCAGGCGGTTGTCGGTCGGGCCGAGGTTCTCGACGCCCTTGATCGAGGCCTTCACCGCCAGGCAGCCGCGGTGCACCCTGAGCAGAGCCGGGCCATACAGGGCCTCCAGATCGCGCAAGCGCGCATCCACGAACCCGGCGAGGCGCGCTGAACGCGCCATCACGTAGCCGCCCTCGGCGATGAAGATGTCCACGCGCTCCAGCGGGACGCGCTCCTCACGCCGGCCCACGGTGATGTGGACCTCGTTCGGTACGGTCTGGGGCCGCCCCTGTTTTTGCTGTACTGCGCGTTGCAGCGCCTGTTCCAGGCGTTCGCGGCGCACCGGCTTCAGCACGTAGTCGCGCACTCCGGCTTCGAAGGCCTCCAGTGGAAACCGGTCATGGGCCGTGACCAGGATGACGGTCAGTTCGGGGTATGGCTTGTGCAGGCGGGCGGCCAGTTCCAGCCCGCTCTCGCCTGGCATGTCGATATCCAAAAGCAGGGCGTCCGGCTGGCATCGTCCCAGGGCCTGTTCGGCCTCGCCGGCGTGGCCGGCCTCGGCCACCACCCGGTGTCCGAGCTCTTCCGCCAGCGCGGCAAGGCGCTGGCGGGCGATCGGCTCGTCGTCGGCGATCAGCAGATCCAGCGGCGTGGCATTCATTTGGATCCCTCCCCGGTCACGAGCGGTAGCCGGATGTGGACCTCGAAGCGATCCGGCTGGCTGCGTGACTCGAAGTGTACCTGTCCTCCGAAGGCGTGTTGCAGGCGCAGGCGCACGGCTTCCGTCGCGGTCCCGGTCCCGTCGGCGCGCGCCTGCGGATCCACGGTATTGCCGATCTCGAGGGTGATGCGTCCGGAGTCCATGCGGCAGCGTATCCAGACGCGACCGGCACTACGGGCCGGTGCAATGCCATGCTGGATTGCATTCTCGGCCAGTGGTTGCAGGACCAGGGTTGGTACCTCGAGGTCCATCCCCGGGTGGTCCGGGCAGTCCCAGTCCAGTGTCAGGCGTTCCCCGAACCGGGTCTGCTCGATCCCGAGGAAGGCCTGTACCAGCGACAGTTCCTCGCGCAGTGTATGACGGTCGCCGGTGGCGAAGGTCGCGCGGAACAGATCGGCCAGGTCCAGCGTGATTTGTTCCGCGCGGGTCGGATCGCTGCGGCAAAGCCCGGCGATGGTGTTCATGCTGTTGTAGAGAAAGTGAGGACGCAGGCGGGCGCGCATCGCCTGTTCGCGCGCCGCGGCCACGGCCTGCGTCTCGCGTTGCCAGGCGGCCTGCAGATAAAGGTAGTGCATCGCGACGAGGCTGAGGATGGTGGCGACACCAATCACCGGCCAGCGCAGTGCCGGGTCGGCCAGCACCAGTTCCTCCGCCAGGCGATAGACAATCGCGGTGTTGGCGATGGGGATCAGTGGCGGTACCACGATCTGAGCGGTCAGCGGTAGCCGGCGCAGGGGGCTCTTGAATGCGCAGAGGATCAGCAGGCTGGTCAGCGCGACCCAGAAGATGAACAGGGCGTGCAGCGCCAGGCCCGAAACCCAGTCCTGGCCGCCCCCGCGTAGCAGGGCTACGGCCAGCGCCAGCAATACGGCCACCATCAACACGCGCAGCAGCGTTTCCGCGCTGCAGAAATCCGGCAGCGGCGAAAGTTCCTCGGTGCTATCCCTGGCGGTCGGCGCCTCGGCCATGCGCGTGGATCTCCTCGGATTCCCGGCGGGTTCGCCGGGGCGGGACCGCGCCATGTTCAATCCCCGGCTGTGCCCGTATACTTCCGTGTCTTTCCAACCCGGTCCAGGGTGCACCATGACGCAGGATTCCGCGCACGACAAGCCGAACGCCGAGGCCAAGCTGTGGGGCGGGCGTTTCTCCGAACCGACCGACGCCTTCGTGGAACGCTTTACCGCATCGGTGGATTTTGATCGCCGTCTCTACCGCGAAGACATCCAGGGCTCGCAGGCGCATGCGCGCATGCTGGCCAAGGTCGGTGTGCTCACCGAGGACGAGGCCGCGCAGATCCTGGACGGCCTGGCCGCGATCCGCGACGAGATCGCCGCCGGTGACTTCGACTGGCAGGTCGGACGCGAAGACGTGCACATGAACATCGAGGCGCGCCTGATCGAGCGCATCGGCGATGTTGGCAAGAAGCTGCACACCGGCCGCTCGCGCAACGACCAGATCGCCACCGACATTCGGCTGTGGCTGCGCGCAAACATCGACGACATCCTGCGCCTGATCCGCATCTACCAGGAAGGCCTGGTCACGCTGGCCGAGCGCGAGGCCGATACCGTGATGCCGGGCTTCACCCATCTGCAGACCGCGCAGCCGGTGACCTTCGGTCATCACATGCTGGCCTGGTACGAGATGCTGGAGCGCGACGCCGAACGCCTGCGGGACTGCCGTGTCCGGGTAAACGTGCTCCCGCTCGGTTCCGCCGCGCTGGCCGGCACGCCTTATCCGCTGGACCGCGAGTACACGGCCGAGTTGCTGGGCTTCGATGGCGTTACCCGCAATTCGCTGGACGCGGTGTCGGATCGCGACTTCGCAATCGAATTCACCGCGGCCGCGGCGACCCTGATGATGCACCTGTCACGCCAAGCCGAGGAGTTGGTGCTGTGGACCAGCGCGCAGTTCGCATTTATCGAGCTGCCGGATCGCTACTGCACCGGTTCCTCGATCATGCCGCAGAAGAAGAACCCCGACGTGCCGGAGCTGGTGCGCGGCAAGACGGGCCGAGTCTACGGCCATCTGATGTCGCTATTGACCCTGATGAAGAGCCAGCCGCTCGCCTATAACAAGGACAATCAGGAAGACAAGGAACCGCTGTTCGACACCGTCGACACCTTGCAGGGGTCGCTCCGGGCCTTTGGTGACATGGTCCCGAACCTGGAGGTGCGGCGGGAGAA
This sequence comes from Thioalkalivibrio sp. ALJ1, assembly GCF_000745395.1. Taxonomy (NCBI): domain Bacteria; kingdom Pseudomonadati; phylum Pseudomonadota; class Gammaproteobacteria; order Chromatiales; family Ectothiorhodospiraceae; genus Thioalkalivibrio; species Thioalkalivibrio sp. ALJ1. Next base: position 804,656 of record NZ_KN050684.1, read on the forward strand.
CACCCTGGCCGCAACGCGCAAGGGCTTTGCCACCGCGACCGATCTGGCCGATTACCTGGTGGGTCGGGGCGTGGCCTTCCGGGATGCCCACGAAGTGGTCGGACGGGCGGTGCGCATTGCGCAGGAACGCGGGGTGGACCTGGCGGAGCTGCCGTTAGCCGATCTGCAGGCGATCAGCGAGGCGGTTGGCGAGGATGTCTATACGGTGCTCACACCCGAAGGTTCGGCGGCGGCGCGCAACCTGACCGGGGGAACCGCCCCGGAGCAGGTGCGCCGCCAGGCCGCGGCGGCCCGCGAGCATCTGGCGGCGTTAGCCCGCGCCGACACCTGATCCTGTTCCTTGGAACTGCGCGTCCCCTGGCCATGGCCCGTCTGGGCGTGTGCGGCCAAGAGGGGCCTCAGAAGCGGTCCAGCGTCGACTCCAGCACTTCCCAGACGACGTTGCCGTGCACGACCTCGTAGGCCAGCAGGAGCTGGCCATGGGCGGAGTCGCCCTCGAAGTTCGCCAGGACCCACTGGTGGTTCAGCACGTGAATGCCGTCCTCGCGAAATTCATACGACTCGCCTTCGGACGCCTGGTGTGGGATCAGGTCGGTCTGCTGCATCAGGTCGTTGGCCAGACGTTCGTCGGGCCGGACCATCCCCCGGCGCTGCAGGTCCTGGAGGTGGGCATTGGTGAGGCCGAGCACCACGGGACGCGGCACCTCGTGGCGGGTGTATTGCTGCAGCTGCATCTGTGCCTGTAGCAGGTCGCGGTTGGCCTCCGACAGATCCTGCTCGAGACCATTGCCGCGGGCGATGTAGATCGCCAGGATGACGACGAAAAACAGCATGAAACCGACCCAGACCAGGCGTTCGCTGGTCTTGAGGTTTTGCTGCTTGGGGCTTTCTTGTTCGGACACGGGGCTAGCCTCCGGGATGCGAGATGCGCGGCCGCGCTGCGGCGGCCAGCGGAAAAATGAACGTGCGACCGCCGTGGGTTCCTGAACCGGGGTCGTTGCGACGCGCATGATAACCCCTCACACCGCAATCTGCCGAGATGCCCCATGTCGGTCCCCGACCCCGTAAACGCCGCTCGAACCGACTCCGAACTGGAGTGGGTCAACCGCTTCGCCCGCCTGCCGGAGGCCTTTTACGATCGGCCGCTGCCCGCCCCGTTTCCGGGCGCGGCCTGCCTGGCGACTAGCCCCGACCTCTGCGGGCGCCTGGGCCTGGACCCGGCTGAGCTGGCCGAAGACCCGTGGCTCGGGGCCTGTACCCACGGGAGTGAGCTGCCCGGCGCCGAGCCGCTGGCCTCGGTGTATGCCGGCCACCAGTTCGGGGTTTTCGTGCCGAAGTTGGGAGACGGCCGCGCCAAGCTGCTCGGCGAGGTGCGGACTTCGCAGGGCGAGACCTGGGAGCTGCAGGTCAAGGGTGCGGGCCCGACCCGCTTCTCGCGCGGGGCGGACGGCCGCGCGGTGATGCGTTCCTCGGTACGCGAGTACCTGGCCTCCGAGGCGATGGCCGCGCTGAGTGTCCCGACGACCCGCGCCGTCGCGTTGTTCGGGTCCAGCCTGCGGGTCTATCGCGAGCGGATCGAACCGGGGGCCATCGTGCTGCGCGCCGCCCCTTCGTTCCTGCGCTTCGGACATTTCGAGTACTTCCATTACAACGGCTACAGCGAACGCCTGCAGGAACTGATTGCGTACGCCCTGGCGCATGATTACCCCCATTTACAGGATGCAGCCGATCCAGTCGCGGCCATGCTGGAGGAGGTGATTGCCCGCACCGCGGAGATGATTGCCGACTGGCAGGCCGTGGGCTTCTGCCACGGGGTGATGAACACCGACAACATGAGCCTGATCGGGCTGACCATCGACTACGGCCCGTTCGCTTTTATGGATGCCTTCGATCCTGGCTACATCTGCAACCATACCGACCAGGGCGGTCGCTATGCTTTCGATCAGCAGCCGCAGATCGCGCAGTGGAACCTGATCCGATTGGCCGAGACCCTGGTCATCTATTTCGCCGACGCCACCCGCGAGGCCGCGATCGAGCGCGCCAAGGCCCTGCTGCAGGACTTCCAGCCGCAGTACCGCCATGCATGGCTCTTGCGTATGCGCAAGAAGCTGGGGCTGCAGACGCCCCAGGGGGACGATGAGGCACTGATCCAGGAGCTGCTCGCGCGGATGGCGGCCGAGGGCGTGGATTACACCCGGTTCTTCCGCCAATTGCCCGATCTGGAGCAGGCGGAAACCCGCGCTCAACTGGAATCGGAGCTGGAGGACGTGGTCGCCTGGCAGGCCTGGTGGTCGCGCTACCAGGCGCGCCTGGCGCTCGAAGGGCAAGCGGCGGGTGAACGCAAGGCTGCGATGAACGCGGTCAATCCGAAGTACATCCTGCGCAACCATCTGGCCCAGGCTGCCATTGAGCAGGCCGAGGCCGGGGACCCGTCCGAGGTGCTGCGCCTGCAGCAGATCCTGGCACGACCGTTCGACGAGCAGCCCGAGTTTGAAGCCTACGCGGATCTGCCACCGGCCTGGGCGAGTGGCATCCAGCTAAGCTGTTCTTCTTGAGGGATCGGTAGCAACCGTCCGTCCCCCTAGGGCGGTGGTCGCTTGAGTTCTGCTTTGAAGGGGCCGGAGTCCGGATGTTTCCCTAGCCGAAAATGCTGCGCAGGATATAGAAGTAGACCACGGCGAGGATGGCACCGGCCGGCAGGGTCACGATCCAGGACAGGAAGATCATACGCACCAGGCCAAGGTTGATGGCGGCGATCCCGCGCGCCAGGCCGACTCCGAGGATCGCGCCGACCAGCGTGTGGGTCGTGGAGATTGGCAGTCCGGTACCGGAGGCGAGCACCACGGTGGCGGCCGCCGCCGCGGTAGCGGCGTAGCCGCGGCTAGGGGTGAGCTGGGTAATGCCGGTGCCCACCGTCGCGATCACCTTGTGGCCGTAGGTGAACAGGCCGAACACGATCCCGACGCCGCCCAGCAGCAACACCCAGACCGGCACCAGTGTTTCGGCGCTGACGTCGCCGGTCTGGATCACGTCCACGACCGCGGCCAGCGGGCCGACGGCATTGGCCACGTCGTTAGAACCCAGGGCAAAGGCCATCGCGCAGCCGGTGACCACCATCTGCACCGCGAACACCTTTTCGACGTTGGCAAAATGGGAGCCATCGTCTCCGTGGGTCTGATCAAAGCGCAGGCGACGAATCGCCAGCATGCCGAGCACGACGACGATCGCGCTAATCAGAATGGCAAAGCCATAGGCTTGCACAGGTGTCAGATCCAGGCCGACATGGGTCAGGCCCTTGAACATCGTGACCAGCGCCGTCACGAAGGCAGTCAGGAAGATATACAGCGGGGCCCAGCGTTTGGCGTTCTTCAGCGGATCCACGGTGTCGAGGATGAGGATCTGTACGCTGCGGAACAGGGCGAAGGCGATCATGCCGCCGACCATTGGCGAGACCACCCAGGACATCGCGATGGTGCCCACGCGTTCCCAGCGCACCACCTCGAAACCCAGCCCGACCACGGCAAAGCCGACGATCGCGCCGATAATGGAGTGGGTGGTGGAGACCGGCCAGCCGAAGTAGGAGGCGATCATCAGCCATGTTCCGGCGGCCGCCAGGGCCGCCAGCATCCCGTACACAAGCAACTCGGGGTTGTCGGCCATCAGGCTGGAATCGACCATCCCGCTGCGGATGGTCTGGGTGACCTCGCCGCCGGCCAGCCAGGCCCCGGAGAATACGAAGATCGCGGCGACGAATACCGCCTGGCGGATGGTCAGCGCGCGCGAGCCGACCGAGGTGCCCATCGCATTGGCGACGTCATTGGCGCCGATGCCCCAGGCCATGAACAGCCCGAAGATTACTGCAAGGCCGAGCAACAGGGTGCTGTATTCCATGCAGTCCTAAGTCCCTATGGTGCCAGTGGTTACTTGGCCAGCATCAGTTGCAGGCGGCTGCCCACACGCTGGGCCAGGTCGGCCAGTTCGCCAATGGAGTCGATCACGCGGTACATGAAGACCACGTTGACCGGCGGCAGGTCGACCTCCTGCGCAAACAGGATCTCGCGGACCTCGCGCTGGGCCTCGTCGGATTCATGTTCGATATGGTCCAGCTCGGTGAGGATGCCGTTGACGACTTCTACTTCGTGCCCGCGGAAGCCGGCCTCGACCAATTCATCCAGCTCGTTGATCGCGCGGCCAGCTTGATCCACGGCGTCCACGCTGCGGTTCAGGAAGCGCTGGATGGGCTCGTGCATGTTGTCGGGGAACTGCATCTGGCGCCCCAGCATCAACCCCGCGATATCCTTCGCCATATTGGCGATGCGGTCCTGGATCAGCAGGGTGTCGAGCACGTCGCGGCGCGACATTGCCAGCATCATGCCCTTGGGTAGGTGCAGGCGAAGATCCTTTTTCAGGCGGTCGGCCTCGCGCTCCAGCGTGGAAATCTTCTTCTGTTGAACTCGCGCGGTCTCCCAGTCGTCCTGGGCCATGGCCTCGATGAACGGGGGCAGTTCGGCGATGCAGGCGCGCACCTTCTCCATGTGCGCCTGTAACGGGCGCACCGGGGAACGGCCAAACAGCTCGAAGACGAAGTTCTTGGGGGACATAGCGGCGCGAAGGTTGTCACAAAGCAGTAATCTAACGCAAAACACCGCTATGCGCGCGGCCTTGTTCGTGCCGTGGTTGCACGGGTGCGCTACACTCGGGCCCTCAGAGCTGGGGGTGCCCGTGCCACGTGCCGGGCTGAGAGAGTCCCCTTGAACCTGAACCAGTTCACACTGGCGGAGGGAAGCTCGGTGCTCGATTCAGTCCGCGCGCGACCCGTTCGCAGTCTGTCCTGCCCGTTCTGCTCCCTCTGCCGTCACGTCCGAGTCGCAGAGGTCCTGTCATGAGCGCCATCCCCGAATCCTTCGCCCGCAAGACCGCCGAGGTCTCCGCCGACGTCACGCGCCCGTTCCCGAACTCCGAAAAGGTGTTCGTCCAGGGTTCGCGTCCGGACATCCGCGTGCCGTTTCGCCAGGTCGCACAGAGCCCGACGCTGACCTCCGGCACCCCGGAGGAGAACCCGCCGATCCCGGTGTACGACACCTCCGGCCCGTACACCGACCCGGATGCGACCATCGATCTGCGCCAGGGGCTGGCGGATCTGCGCGGCGCCTGGATCGACGAACGCGGCGACACCGAATGGCTGGACGGCCCGAGTTCGGAATACGGCCAGGCCCGTGCGGTGGACCCGGAGCTGGCATCCCTGCGCTTCGAGCACATCCGCCCGCCGCGCCGGGCAAAGGCCGGCGCGAACGTCTCGCAGATGCACTACGCCCGGAAGGGCATCATCACCCCGGAGATGGAGTACGTCGCGATCCGCGAGAACAACCGCCTGCAAGAGCTGCGCGCCGACCCGCGCTACCAGAAGCTGCTGCGGCAACACGCCGGCGAGTCCTTCGGCGCCTCCATCCCGGACGCGATCACCCCCGAGTTCGTGCGTGACGAGATTGCCCGCGGTCGCGCGATCATCCCCGCCAACATCAACCACCCCGAGCTCGAGCCGATGATCATCGGCCGCAACTTCCGGGTGAAGGTGAACACCAACATCGGCAACTCCGCCGTCACCTCCTCAATCGAGGAGGAGGTGGAGAAGCTCGTCTGGTCCGCGCGCTGGGGCGGCGACACCCTGATGGACCTGTCCACCGGCAAGAACATCCACGAGACCCGCGAGTGGATCCTGCGCAACTCGCCGGTGCCGATCGGCACCGTGCCGATCTACCAGGCGCTGGAAAAGGTCGACGGCAAGCCCGAGGACCTGACCTGGGAGCTGTTCCGCGACACCCTGATCGAGCAGGCCGAGCAGGGCGTGGACTACTTCACCATCCACGCCGGCGTGCGCCTGCAGTACGTGCCGCTGACCGCCGACCGGGTGACCGGCATTGTCTCCCGCGGCGGCTCGATCATGGCCAAGTGGTGCCTGGCGCATCACCAGGAGAACTTCCTCTACACCCACTTCGACGAGATCTGCGAGCTCATGCAGGCGTTCGACGTCTCGTTCTCGCTGGGCGACGGTCTGCGCCCCGGCTGCCTGGCTGATGCCAATGACGCCGCGCAGTTTGGCGAGCTGGAGACCCTGGGCGAGCTGACGCAGAAAGCCTGGGCGCACGACGTGCAGGTGATGATCGAGGGCCCTGGCCACGTCCCGCTGCAGAAGGTGAAGGAGAACGTCGACAAGGAGCTGGAGGACTGCTTCGAGGCGCCGTTCTACACCCTCGGCCCACTGGTGACCGACATCGCCCCGGCCTACGACCACATCACCTCCGGCATCGGCGCGGCCAACATCGGCTGGTACGGCACCGCGATGCTCTGCTACGTGACACCGAAAGAACATCTGGGCCTGCCCAACAAGCAGGACGTGCGCGACGGCATCATCACCTACAAGATCGCCGCCCACGCCGCCGACCTGGCCAAGGGCTTCCCCGGCGCGCAGCTGCAGGACAACGCACTCAGCAAGGCGCGCTTCGAGTTCCGCTGGGAGGACCAGTTCAACCTCGCGCTGGACCCGGAGCGCGCGCGCGAATTCCACGACGAGACCCTGCCCAAGGATGCGCACAAGGTCGCCCACTTCTGCTCCATGTGCGGTCCGAACTTCTGCTCGATGAAGATCACCCAGGACGTGCGCGATTACGCCGCGGCGCAGGGCATCTCGGAGGACGAGGCCCTGAAGAAGGGCCTGCAGGAGAAGGCGGTCGAGTTCGTCGAGAAGGGCGCGCAGATCTACCGCGAGGTGTAGACCCCGGGTGGCATGCGAGGTGCTGTCGTTCTACCGCACCTCGATGCGGTTGCGGCCGTTCTCCTTCGCGGCATACAGGGCCTGGTCGGCACGATCGAAGGTGTCGACCCGGCTTTCGCCCGGCCGGTATTCGGTCACGCCGAAGCTCGCGGTGCGCCGCCCGATCGTGTCGAAGTCGAAGGCATTGATGCGGGCCTGCAGGTCACGGGCCACCCCCTGTGCCTGCGCGACGGACGTCTGCGGTAGCAGCACGAAGAATTCCTCGCCCCCGATGCGGCCGATCGCATCCACTTTGCGCAGGTTCTGGCGCAGCAGGTCCGCGAACTGTCGCAGCACGCGGTCACCGGCACTGTGCCCCCAGGTATCGTTGACCGCCTTGAAGTGGTCGATGTCCAGCAGGATCACCGAGAACGGTTCGCCGTAGCGCTCGGTGCGGGCCCGTTCCGCCTCGAACAGGCGCTCGATATGGGCGCGGTTCCACAGCGAGGTCAGCTCGTCGATCCGCGCTGCGCGCTCCAGTTGGCGTTGCTGCAGGAAGCTGTGCTTGCGCGCCTGTTCCAGCATGAAGGCACTCAGCGCGCCGAAGGCGAAGGCGGCCAGCACCCAAAGAAGATGCAGCAGGATAAGTTCGCCCTGCATGGCATCGCGGAAAGCCGCCGCAATCACCAGCGCGCCGATGGCGATGGCGGCCATCGAGGCCTGGCGCAGCGGCAGGCCCGATATCGCGAAGGTCCACATGATGCTGAGATAGATCTCGGGGGCGAATAACAGGAACTGCGGCGACCCCGAATTCAGGTAGAGATTGGCGCCATTCGCAACCACTGGCGCCACCATCAGCAGGACCCACATCGGCCGCCGCAGGGAGGCCCGCAGGCTCATCGCGGCCACGGCCAGCAACAGGCCGGGCACCAGCACCGCATGCGCAAACAACCGCTCGCTGTGCAGGTCCGCTGCCACCGACTGTTCGACGAAGCTGAACAGGAAATACATCAGGGCCGTCAGCAGCGCGACGTAGCGGACCTGCGGGATGCGCGCGTGGCGATGCCAGGCGTCGAACGCCTGTTGAGCCGCGGTGTCTTCCCGGTGCAGCGGGCCCCAGGGGGCCCACCGGCGCCTGGTTTTGTCCAAGCCTTGACTCCTTTGCTGGTCCGTGCCCGGGCCCGGGTGAGGGTTCCTACATGGCGCCGCTCATGCCGCCCATACCCATCAGTCCCGCACCGATCCCGAAGATCATGCCCAGCAGCATCAGGATCAGGTAGATCAGCAGCAGCACGCCGAAGATCGTGAAGTAGATCCGGAGGCGGCCCAGGGCGTACTTGATTGCTTCGGGGTCGCCGCTTTCGAAGGCGCGCTGGGAGGCGCCGGCGGCCTGCATCAGGACCACGCCAGCCCAGATCGGGATCCACGCGATGATGATGCCTATGATCGAGAGTGCCGTGAGCGCGCCCGAGATGATCAGCATCACGCCAATAAGCTGCATCCAGAACTTGCCGCGAACGAGCGGCTCGATCAGTCCACGGAGGTCGGCCTCGTTGGTTGTATCCTGTTCCATGTTCAGACTCCTTGCCGTGATGGGCGGATGACCGCAGCATAGCAGGCGATTTAATGCTTTGACGCGTTCGTTGTTTTGGCGCGCGTGGCCCGTGCATACTCCACGGGGTGCAAACCCGACCTTCAGGATGTAACGGGTGTGAGAACAGGGGGATGTATGAGCGATCAGGGACGACGCAACGAGAAGGCCCGCAGTGGTCCGCAAGGCACCATGCTCTTTCAAGGGCAAGGTCTGCCCGAGTCCAAAGGCCGGGGCCAGCTGGCAGCCGACCAGGCGCCACTCGATGGCTACCCGGTGCTCGTCGGGGTCAGTGCCAACTTCCGCCAGCAACGCCTCACCTTCAAGCCGGGCAAGCGCTCGGTCGGTCGTCAGACGGACAACGACATTGTCCTCCAGGATCGCAGCGTTTCGGCCCAGCACGCCTGGCTGGTCAACGAGCGCGGCGAGTGCCGAGTGGTCAACCTGCTGTCTACCAATGGCACCTGGGTCAACGATGAAAAGGTCCATGATGCGGTGCTGAAGGAGGGCGACCATGTCCGCTTTGGGAGCGCCGAGTTTGTATACCACCAGAAGGACGACGGCTCCGATGTGCTGCCTGGACGTCGGGGTCGCGGCATTCCATGGCGCTGGATTGGCTTCGCGGTGATCGTACTCGTGCTGGCGGTCATCGCACGCATTTTCCTCGAGACCGTCTGAACGCTGCGTCGGCGGAGCGCCCTTTCAGCATGGAGCGAATAGGACGCTACGGAATCGGGGAGGAGATCGGACGCGGCGCGATGGCGGTGATCTATCGTGGCTACGACCCGGAGATCGGTCGCCCGCTGGCGATCAAGTGCCTGCAGGATGACTATGCCAGCCGCCCGGAGTATCGCCGCCGCTTTCTGGCCGAGGCACGCGCCGCCGGGACCCTGACGCATCCCGGCATCGTCACCATCTTCGATGTGGGCGAGAGCGACCGGCGCCCATTCATCGCAATGGAACTGCTCGAAGGGATCACGCTGGCCGCGTTCGCCGAGCAGTTCCGACCCTTGCGTCTGCGCAATGTCCTCAAGATTGGCATCCAGCTGGCGGAGGCCCTGGACTACGCGCACCGCCATGGGCTCGTGCATCGCGACATCAAGCCCGAGAACATCATCGTCACCAGCGCCACGGTGAACATCAAGGTGATGGATTTCGGGATCGCGCGCACTCTGAGCGACCCCGACTGGCGGGCCGACGATGATGGCTACGTGGCCGGTTCCCCGCATTACATGGCTCCGGAGCAGATTCGAGGGCAGCCCACGGATACGCGTGCTGACCTGTATTCGGTGGGCGTGGTTCTGTACGAACTGCTGACGGGTACGACCCCGTTTCGGGGCCACGATGTGGAGGCGCTACTCACCCAGGTGGTGCGCGAGGACGCTGAACGCCCGCGCCCGATTGTGCCCGATTGCCCGCCGGAACTGATCGATGGGGTCATGCGACTGTTGGCCAAGGACCCGGACGCGCGCTACCAGAGCGCCGGCGAGCTCCTGGTGGACCTCCAGCGCCTGGAGGAAGAGCGCCTGGAACGCGAGCGTCTGGGCAGCGGGCGGCGCATTATTCCGCTGCGTCTGCGCTGGGCCGGGATCATGGGGGGGCTGGTGGCGCTCACCCTGGTGATAGCGTCGACCCTGGTCTACCAGAAACAGAACGCTGTGATGACGGATCTGGCATTCGACTACGGTGCCGCGCTGGCGCAGATCATCGCGGTGGAGAGTGCCGAAGATCTGTTGCTGGAGGACTCGATTGCCGTTCAGGGCCGACTGAGCGACATGCAGCAAAACCGGGAGATCGCCCTGCTCAGTGTCGCCGACCGCCATGACCGTATCGTGGCCAGCAGTGACTCGGAGACACTGGGCCAGCCCTGGGAGTCGCCCCCGGACGAGCGTCTGCGTAACCGGCGAGGGGATCAGGCGGTGTGGTCGGTGGAGGGGCCCGACGGCCGCGAGCTGTTCCTGTTCGAATCACCGGTGAGCTATCAGGACCGGACCATCGGCCGTCTTCAGGTCGGCTTGTCCACCCAATCCCTGGGTCAGGCCAACCGGGCCACCTTCATGGCGTTGCTGCTACTGGCGCTGGTGACGCTGCTAGCCGTGCTGATCGTCGCCTATGTACTGACGCGACGGTTGCAGGGCCCGCTGAATACCCTGCGTGGGGCACTGGATCAGATTGGCCAGGGCCGGTTGGATACCCGCATCCGGACCCACCGACGCGATGACTTCGAACGGGTTTATGCCGCCTACAATGTGATGGCCGATTCCCTGGAGGCTCGGATGAAACGCCCGACGCCGTCCTCCTCCGATCATCCCGCGGATCAAACTCTGGAGCTCGATGCCCCGCAAACCGGGGATCGTTCACGCGAGGATCGTGACGGGCCCTGATCGCGCTCGTGATCACGGACCGGTCAGCGCCGCTTCCCTAACTGTTGTCCAGTGCGTCCAGTCGGCGTAGCAGCTCCTGTGCCCGCAGCCGATAGCCGCGGGCGGCCTCGAATTCAGGATCCAGTTCCAGGGCCTGGTCCCACAGCGCAATCGCAGTATCCAGATCCTGATTGCGATAGCGCACAATCGCCTCTTCGTGCAGGGCCTCCTTGTGCGCCTTGCGAACCGCGTCGCGGGCTTCAACCACGGAGCGGCGTTCCGTATCGTGTTCCAGTGCCTGGTTGTAGGCCGCCAGTGCCTCGGACCGATCCCCCGCGTCCCGTGCCGCATGGCCGGACTGCTCCCAGTAACCGGCCTCCGCTTCGCGTTGCAGCGGCTCCAGCCAGTCGGCCCCACTTCCGCTCACAGCCAGCTCGGCCTGCGCCTGGCTGGCAAGTGCCAGGGCTTGTTCGTAGCGCCCTGCCTCGAGCTCGGTCTTGATCGCTTCGCGATAGGCGGCTGCGGGCGCATCCCCGGTGTCCGGCGCTTCCGGGGCATCCATGGTTGCCATCGACCCTTCGGGAATGCGCAGGCGTTGGCCCACCAACAAACGGGATGGCTGTTCCAGTTCGTTGTAGCGCGCGAGGATCACGAACTGCGAGGCGGAGCCCAGGTGCTTCCGCGCAATCTGGGCCAGGCTTTCGCCTGGGGCTACCGTGTGGATCTGGTAGTCGGAGCCCAGGGCCTCTTGTGGGTCCGCTTGTAGTTGGGACATCAGATCGCGTCCGGCCGGGTGCCCCGGGTCCACGGCCATGAGTCGATCCAGGGCGGCCTCCGCCTCAATGTATTCACCCGCCTGCAAGAGTTGAATGATTTCCTCGATCGCCGGGGTCGGTGCGTCCTCCGGCTGGGCCGTGGCCTCGGCCGTCTCGGTGGGCTCGGTCTCCGTCTCGTCCTCGCGGCCTTTATCCGGGTCCATCAGGGCCTTGAACTGGGCGCAGCCGCCAAGGAGTCCGGCCAGCACCAACAGGACAGCAGCACGCGGGAAAAGAACAGTCGGTAGCATCGGAAGGGTCTTTGCGAATCAGGAAAGGAGTATACGGCCCGGTTCAATCCAGCGGCCAGAAGAGGATGCTCAGGGCGGCCAGCAACAACAGCCCGAGCAGGATCGTGCGTCGCCGGTGATCGCCTCTGGAGGGCGTGGTGTCCGGCCGCAGTGCCGCGGCAGCCACGTTGTCCCCGGAGGGCCCGCCGCGCCGGGCGGCCTCGGCCACCATGCGTGGCAGTCGTTCGCTCAGGTCGTCGACGTCCAGCAACGCGGCCATCTCGTCCGGTCGGATCTGTTCCCAGAAGCCATCGGAGCACAGCAAAAAACGGCTCTCCTTGGTGAGCGTGGCATTACCGTGGTCCACGTGAATCGGGTCGATCACGCCCAGAGCCTGCAGCAGCTGGTTCTGCTGCGGATGGGTTGCCATCTCGTCCTCGCCAATCATGCCAGCGTCGACAAGATGTTGGACGCGCGTATGATCCCGGGTGCGCCGTAGCAGCGTCGTTCCTTCGAAGTGATACAGGCGGCTGTCGCCGCAGTGGGCCCAATAGGCCTGCTGGCCGTCGCAGAACAGTAGCACCAAAGTGGTGCCAGGACGGCTGGTGAGGCTGCTGCCGGCAGAAGCCAGCGCCGCGTGGGTCTCGTGGAAGATTCGTTCTAGCAGGTCGGCTGGATCCGCAGGCCGACCGGCGCACTCATCCCACAGGCGTTCGGCCGTTTTCAGTGCGGTTTGCGAGGCGGTCGCGCCACCCTGGTGCCCGCCCATGCCGTCGGCAACCAGCAGCAGGTGCGCCCCACCTTTACGGGCCACGAGCACGCTGGCCTGGTCCTGCTGTTCGGCGCGTCCGCCGACATCCCTGGCGTATGCGGTGTCCATGGCCATTCCCGGTTGGCGTTGCCCCATCATCGCGCAGACGGGCCTGCGCTGTCAGTTCATCTTTGCGGGTCAGCCCGTGGCGCCGATCCAGAACTCGATGGAGCGGCCGAGGAACTCGTCCCAGGTCATGTAGTGGGAGCCGTCACAGGAGAAGGTCAGGCTGACCATGCCGTTGAACAGGTTGATGGAGGCGGAGCGTAGGTAAACGGTCTCATCCGCGTAGCGCAGCGTCTTCAGTCCCTCCAGCACGGGACCAACCTTGTCCTTCGGGATCAGGGCCTCTTCGGGATAGGGCTCATGCGGGAAGGCCAGGCAGACGTCCGGGTCTCCCAGAGACTCGTGGGTAAGGATGCGGTAGCGGTACGGGTCCTCGGTCGTCCACAGCGTGGCGCGCGAACTGGAGAAGTGGAACACGCCCTGAAATACGCCGCGCTCGGTGAATAGCTCCTCGATGATGGCCAGGGCGGTATCCATGTTCTGGTCCATCAGGCTTTCCGTACGGCTTTGCAGGAACAGCGTGCCGCGGATGGACGGATCGCCCTTGATCTGGCGCCACTCGTTGGGTTCCTCGTACAGGTTTTCGGAGAAATCCGGCAGGTTGCGCAGGTCGAAGTCGGCGCCCAGAAAACCCAGGGCATTACCCTCGTCGTCGCGCACCAGTTGCAGCGCGGTCAGCGAGGGTCGCCGTCCGAGCAGGCTGATGTAGGCGTCCGACAGCAAAAAGCCGTCGGCGGGCACCACTTCCTTCATATAGGGGCGTTGCGACCGGTCGCGACCGAAATGCTCCGGCAGCACCCCGCTGCGCGAGATATTGTCGGAGAGCTGGATGCCCTTGGTATTCAATGCATAGACGAATGTGGCCTCCGGGATCTGGCCAATCGCCTCCTCAAGGATCGAGTCGAGGTCTTCGCGGCGCGGCCAGGCTGAACTCAGGCGGTTGGCGATCACCGTAAGGGTGTCGTGTAGCTTGTCTTCCAGGTAGGCGCGCTGGTGTTCGATCGCTTTTTTCAGTTCCGTCATGGTGCGGTGTCGTCTCCTTTCGGTGCGGCGCGATTATCCCCGATTGGGGATGTCGCTGTCGTGACGCGGTCGAACCGCATGTCTCGGGGCACTTTGCACCGGTACCCGGGTCCGAGCAGGAACCGTGCCGACCACGAGCTACGCCATGCCCGAGACTGTTGCCCTCCGAGCCGCCCGACCCGACGATCTTGACCCGATCAATACCCTGGTAGCGGAGGCCATCGAGGACTGGCCGCTGCCGGAACGCGTCCGGCGGCTGGCGTTGCCGGCCTACCGCTATACCGAGGCGGATCTCATGTTCCTTGAGGTGCGCGTCGTGGAATCGGCCGGTCAGGTGTTGGGCGTTGCCGCCTGGGAGCATGCGGGCCCCCGCGAACTGCCCGGCGGCGTATCGGGCGGTCTCCTCTTGCACGGGTTGTACGTGGCCCGCGCGGCACGCCGAATGGGTATCGGCAGCCAGCTTGTCGATACCTGTCGGGCCGCCGCGCGCGAGGTGGGTGTAGCCGGCGTGCTGGTCAAGGCCCAAGGCTCGGCCGCCGGCTTCTTCGAGGCCATGGGCTTCATACCCGTGCCCGTCCGGGACCGTGATCGCGATTACGAACAACGCTATTGGATCCCCGACCATCCCACGGACAACGATGGCGTGCGGTAATACAGTCCGCGCGAGAAGGCGGGTTCTTTGACCCTGTAAACGAGTCCTGCGCATGCTTATTGGATGGAACGCAAACATTACTCACGTGATCGGCGATTGGCCGAGCGCATGAGACCCCCCGATGTTTGATGAGCAAGCCCGCCATGCTGCCCACCTCACCCACATCAGCCTGCGCCGGATAAGTCATGCAAATCCACCTGGACACACCCGACCTGATGACCCGTGTTCGGCTCGAGTCCCGCTGGCGTTCGGCCGGCGCCAACGTCACCAGTAGCCAGATGCCCGGCCATCCAGACCTGGTCGTCGTCGACCTGGGCACCCGAGGTGTTGAGGCTATCGCTGACTGGCGCCAGCGTTATCCGGAAGCCAGGATTCTTGCCTTCGGCCCACACGTGGAGGGTGAGATGCTTAAGGCTGCGCGACAGTCCGGCGCGGACGAAGTCGTCGTCCGCGGCAAGGTCGCCGACCGCGTCGCCGCCAAGCTGGAAAGTGATCGCTCCTAGAGGCGTTTGGACGTTACAGTCCACGCGCGCCGGATCGGACTATTACGCTGGCGTGTGGCACGAGGCCGCCAGCGCGCGCAGGCGGCGGCGTTGCATCTTGAGGCGGTATTCCAGCTCCTTGAACTGGGTACGCAGTTCGGTGCGCACCCAGCGATCGTTCACGGCCTCGCGCCCGGCCCGCATTTTGCGCGCCTGCACCTCCTGCCATTGGGTCACGGTGTCGCGAAAGCGCTGATATTCCCTTTCGACGGTCGAGCGCCAGGTCTCGTGCATCTGCTCGGCCTCGCCCGCAGTTAGCAGGCGGCGGAACTCGGTGTGGAGGCGTGCCCGCAGGATCTTGAAGTGCGGCGTCCAGCGCCGGTCATGCACCAGCCCCAGCCAGGCGCACAGGTTGATCAGCCACTTCGACGGGTCGTACTGCCACCAGCGGGCCCCGTTGCGGTAGTCCGCCTGAAAGGCGTGGTGAAAGTTGTGGTACCCCTCGCCCCAGGTCAGCAATGCGACCAGGCCGTTGTCTACCGCGGTGTTTTCGTCACTGTAGGGACGCAGGCCCCACCAGTGCGCCAGGGAGTTAATAAAGAAGGTGAAGTGGTGGCTGAGGGCGAGGCGAAGAACACCTGCCAGCAACAGCATGCCGACCACATCCCCGAGTATTAGTCCGAGAAGTAGCGGCAGGCCCAGGTTCAGTGACCACACCAGGGTCCAGTAATGGCGGTGTTGCCACATCACCACCGGGTCCTTTGTCAGGTCCTTCACCCGTGAATAGTCGGCCTCGCTGGTGGGCCAGTTGCGTAGCATCCAGCCCATGTGGGCGTGCCAGAAGCTGCGCTTGATAGAGTGCGGGTCGCGCTTTACATCATCTACATAGCGATGATGGACGCGGTGGCGGGCGCTCCAGTTGTAGATGCTGTTCTGGAGCGCCATGGCTCCGCAAAGCGCCAGGATCACGCGCAAAGGCCCCCGTGCCTTGAAGCTGCGATGCGCCCAGAGCCGGTGATATCCGACTGTGATGCCCAGTCCACTCAGCACCATGAAAAGCCCGAAGAACAGCCAAGCAGCACTGCTAAAGCCCTGGGTGAGACCCCACCAGGGCACCAGCGTGATCGCGGCCAGGTTGGTCAGTACAAAGAATATGGCGGTCGACCAGACAATGGGAGGGGAGCGTTCGTACATAGGGAACCCTGTTGGCGGACGGGATGAGCCTAGAGGCTCATCTGCTCATACAAGCTCCGACCGCCGCCGTGCCAAAAAATGCGCAACATTGGGAAAGATTCATCCCGTTGCCCCTTGGGTTCGCGCCCTTTTTTAACGGCCGATGATCGCTCTGTATGATGAATGCCGCATAAACCGCGGTGCGGCGCGCTACTCAGCATGCCCGTACCGACCTCAATCGCACCACGCTGAATACGACAACAAAGGGAGCCACTGATGGGGTTGGGTGTAGGATTCGTGGTGCTCGCCGCGCTCTTCTGGGGCTTGTCGGGTGGGATCGGCGGTATCTTGATGGCCGAAGGCTGGGATGCCTTTGTGGTCTCGTTCTATCGGGGTGCGATTGGCCTTTTGTTTGTGCTCGCGTGGCTCGCCTGGCGGCCGGGTGGTAGCGGGCTCGGGAATCCAAGGTTGTGGTTCTGGTCGGCCGTCGCCGGCCTTGGCGTGGCGGGTAACTTTGCGTTCTATTTCGTAAGTATCGCGAATGGAAGCGTAGCGGTTGCGGCCACGCTGATGTACACCGCGCCCGTATTTGTCTACATCGTCTCCTTCGCCCTGAAACTGGAAACGCCCACCACACTCAAGTTGGTCGCGATCGCGGTGGTCATGGTCGGCATCGTGATGCTTACCCAGATCTACGACACGGGCGCGGGCGGCGTCACACTCATTGGTGCTGGTGCGGGCATCCTGGCCGGCGTGTCTTACGCGCTGTTCATATTCGGCTTCAAATATGCCGGTTCGCATGGCAGTCCGCAGGCGATCCTTTCGATCGCATTCGGAGTGCTTGTCATTCTGCTGATGCTGCCGGGCGACAATACCCAGATGGTGGCGGTACTCACCACCACGGACTGGCCGTTATTTGCAGCGCTTGGTGTGTTCGGGGCGGGCCTGTCGTTTGCGCTCTACATCAACGGCCTCAAGTACACCGCGCCTGCTGTGGCCTCTATCGTCGCGATGATTGAGCCGGTCACTGCCACGCTGTTCGGCGTCGTCGTGCTGCATGAAAGCCTGGCTCTCGTGCAGGTCCTCGGCATGGCCCTGATTCTGGTCACGGTCACCGCGCTTAGCGTCTTCTCGCGCGCCACGCCGCCGGCGTTGGTCAAGGATTCAGAACGGGACTCGGAGGCGTAATGGGCGCTGGCTGCAAATGCGCCGACCGGTGGCCATAAGCCGCTCGGATACGAGCCATGGTGATCGCCCTCCTGAGTGACATCTCTATGGCGACGCCTAGCTACGTTGAGTTGACCAAGGTGTTTCTCTAGGAAAGCGCGGCCCACGGTGACAGGCAGCCGCCGCCGTGTGGTAGCTTCCCTCGCTTGTCTTGGAGCGTGGGGGCATGCACAGCGGGCTGATGAAGACCATCGCGTTCTACAACCTGAAAGGTGGGGTCGGAAAGACCTCCGCGGCCGTCAACTGCGCCTGGCTGGCGGCGGCATCCGGGTTGCGCACCCTGTTCTGGGATCTGGACCCTCAGGGCGCCGGTGGCTGGTATCTGGCACCCGGGCAATCCGGAAACGGGAGGCTCAAGAAGCTCCTCTCGGGAAAGCTCCCGGTCGGCCGGCTCGTCACGTCCACCGCCTACGAGAAGCTGGACCTGATCCCCTCCGATCTGGCCTACCGTCATCTTGATCTGCTGATCCGGCAGCATGCCGATGGGGCCGATGCCCTGTCGAAGCTGATCGCACCGTTCGGGGAGGACTATGCTCTGGTCGTCCTGGACTGTCCGCCCAGCCTTTCGGATCTGGCCGAGCAGGTCTTTGTGGCCAGCGACGCCATCCTGTTGCCCCTGGTCCCGTCCCCGCTCTCGTTGCGGACGTTCGAGCAGACGCGCGATTTCGTTAAGGAAAAGGGGCTTGGGCACAAGCAGTTGTATCCGTTCTTTTCGATGGTGGACCGACGTCGCAACCTGCATCGCAATCTCCGCGAACGGCCGCCCCCGTTACTGAAACGATTGCTTAAGACGGAGGTTCCGTACGCCGCCAGCGTGGAGCGAATGGGTGAAAAGGGACTCCCATTACCCGTGTTTGCCGGGAACGATCCCGCTACGCAGGCGTACCGCGCCCTGTGGGATGAGATCGTGAAGACGGTCAATATCTCGTAACGTTTGGGCGGATTGCGTCACCCCCTTGGGCATCAGGGTTCGTCTTCTCGAAACGTTAGGCGAGGGCGACCGCAATCAATGTTTGTTCCCTCCGCAGGCTTGGCCCAAGGGATGTCTCAAGCCAAGATGGTGATGCCCGCCGATCTTTGGAGTCCACGTTGATGCAAGTTGCCGTATTCAGTACGCAGGCCCATGACCGAGAATTTTTGGCTCCGGCCTTTCAGGAGGCGGGTTTCGAGGCCCGGTTCATCGAGGACAAGCTCGATATGGAAAGTGTGGCCCAGGCCGAGGGCGCGGGGGCGGTATGTGCGTTCGTCAATGATGATCTCGGTGCGTCGGTGCTGGATCGCCTTTCGGAGTATGGAATCCGTGCGATCGCCCTGCGTTGCGCCGGTTGCGACAACCTGGATCGTGAGCATGCCCGAAGCCTAGGCATGCAGTGCGCGCGGGTGCCTGCCTACTCCCCGAATGCGGTTGCCGAACATGCGCTGGCGTTGCTGCTGGCGCTCAACCGCCATATCCCGCAGGCCTGGGCGCGCGTCCGGCAGGGCAATTTCGGCCTGACGGGACTGGTGGGCTTTGATCTGGCGCAGTGCACGGTCGGGGTGATTGGGACCGGCAACATCGGCGCCGCCTTCGCCCGGGCTATGCAGGGGATCGGGTCGCGTGTGCTCGCGTACGACCCGTATCCCAATGCCGAATTGCAGGCGGCGGGGGTCGAATACCGCGAGCTGGAGGATCTGCTGGCAGTCTCTCAGGTAGTGAGTCTGCACTGCCCGTTGACGCCCGAGACCCGCTACCTGATGGACGCGGAACGCATCGCCCGCCTGCCACGGGGGGCCATCCTGATCAATGCCGGTCGCGGGAAGTTGTTGGATACCGACGCTGCCGAGGCGGCGCTGATCTCAGGCCAGTTAGGTGGGTTGGGGCTCGATGTCTACGAGGACGAGGCGGGTCTGTTCTTCTACGACTGGTCGGCGGATGGGCTGCCGGATGAACGTCTGGCGCGCCTAATGCAGCGCGACGATGTGCTGGTCACCGGCCACCAGGCCTTTTTGACTCGCGAGGCCCTGAGCAGCATCGCGCAACAGACCACCGACAATCTGCATGCCATGCTTGAAGACCCGACGGCGGGCGCGATGCTCGACGGCCGGATCGTGTAGCAACTCGTCATCACGAGAAGCGCAGCGACGTGGTGATCTCCAAGCCGCGGGTCCCGGCCTGTGGGTTGCCACAACGTGTCTTCGATGACGAGCCGCTCTCGTGCCTCCCCGCCCTGTACTAAGCCCTACAGCAAGAGCTGATATCCAGCGCCGAGGGCGGCGCATACAAGAATTAGTGGGATGATGCCGACCCGGAAACGGGCCAGGGCAATAAATGCGGCAATCCCCAGCAGGGCGGAAAACCACTCGAAGGCACCGTCAAAGCCGGCGGGCCAGAGGACGTGCCAGGTGAAGAACACGGCCAGGTTCACAATCACGCCGACGACGGCTGCGGTAATCCCGGTCAATGGGCCGGTGAAGTGCAGATCGCCCCGGGTCCGTTCGACCAGCGGCGCGCCGATCAGGATGAACAGGAACGACGGCAGGAAGGTGAAGAACGTCGCGACCAGCGCCCCGAGCAGCGCGGCCAGGAATACCTGATCCGGGCCGAGAAAGGCCTGTGTCCAGCCGCCGATGAAGCCGACGAACGTGACGACCATGATCAGAGGCCCCGGCGTGGACTCGCCCAGCGCCAGCCCGTCGATCATCTGGGTCGGGCTCAGCCAGCCATAGGTCTCCACCCCACCCTGATACACATAGGGCAGCACCGCGTACGCGCCGCCAAAGGTGACCAGCGCGGTCTGGGTAAAAAACTGGCCCATGCGGGTCAGCGTGCCGTCCCAGCCGAACACCGCGAGCAACGCGCCGAATACGGCGGCCCACAGGCCCAGGCCCACCACCAGAAATCGTACGACTCGCAGCCAGCGAAACTGCATCCAGGGGGCGGGCGGCGTGTCGTCGTCCACCACCGTCGGGCCGCGGGTCTCGTGGGCGCCGTCACCGTGGGATTCGCCGCCACGAAAGCGCTCCGGCCACACACGGCTGCCCAGCCAGCCGAGGATGCCGGCCGCGATGATGATGTACGGGAACGGGATATTGAGCGCGAAGATGGCCAGGAAGGCCGCGATCGCCATCAACCACAGCAGGCCATTGTTGAGTACCCGTCCGCCGATGCGCCAGCCGGCGTACACGATGATCGCGACCACCGCCGGCTTGATGCCATAGAACACGGCCTCCACCGCCGGTACATCGCCAAAGGCCAGATAGACCCAGGACAGCCCGGTGATCAGGAGCAGCGACGGCAGGATGAACAGTAAGCCTGCCATCAGCCCGCCAAAGGCGCCGTGCAGCAGCCAGCCGAGATAGGTGGCGAGTTGTTGGGCCTCCGGTCCGGGCAGCACCATTGCGTAGTTGAGCGCGTGCAGGAAACGCTTCTCCGAGACCCAGCGGCGGCGCTCCACGACCTCGTCGTGCATCATGCCGATCTGTCCGGCCGCGCCCCCGAAGCTGATAAACCCCAGTTTCAGCCAGTAGCGAAAGGCTTCGCCGCGTGTCGGCGCCGGGGGCCGTTCGGCGGAGCTTGGTTGTGGCTCATGGGGCTCGGTCATTGGATTCTTTCGCTGAGGGTGAGCGGTGCGAGCCCGTCACCATTAAAAAGGCCCGGCGCCTTGCGGGGCCGGGCCGGAGACTGCAGAGGGCGCTGGATCAGCCCTCGTTGTGGTAGCCGGTAATGCGCTCCACTTCGTTCTTCGCGCCCAGGACCACCGGCACGCGCTGGTGGATGCCCTCGGGGCTGATGTCCATAATGCGCTCGCGGCCGGTGGTGGCGGCGCCGCCGGCCTGCTCAATGATGAAGCTCATCGGGTTGGCCTCGTACATCAGACGCAGCTTGCCGGCCGTGCCCTTGGCCTGCATCTTGGTGTCCATTGGATACAGGAACACGCCGCCGCGCGACAGGATGCGGTGCACTTCGGCCACCATGGAGGCGACCCAACGCATGTTGAAGTCCTTGCCGCGGGTGCCTTCCTTGCCGGCCAGGCATTCGTCGATGTAGCGCTTGACCGGGGCCTCCCAGAAGCGGCTGTTGGACATGTTGATCGCGAATTCCTGGGTGTCTTCCGGGATCTGCACGCTGTCCTTGGTCAGCAGGAACTCACCGAAGTCCTTGTCCAGGGTGAACATCTTCACGCCCTGGCCGGTGGTCATCACCATCATGGTGGACGGGCCGTACAGGCAGTAGCCGGCGGCGACCTGCTTCGTGCCCGGCTGCAGGAAGTCCTCGGTCTTGGGATCGGTCACGCCTTCCGGGGCCTTCAGGATGGAGAAGATCGTGCCGACGGAGACGTTCACATCGATGTTCGAGGAACCGTCCAGCGGGTCGAACAGGACCAGGTAGTGGCCGCGCGGCTCGTTGGCAGGCATCTCGCAGATCTCGTCCATCTCTTCGGAGGCGAGGCCGGCGGCATGGCCGTTGTGGCTCAGGCTCTCGATGAACACCTCGTTGGTGATGATGTCGAGCTTCTTCTGCGTCTCGCCCTGCACGTTCTCGGAGCCGGCGGAGCCGAGAACGCCGACCAGGTCGCCCTTGTCGACGAGGTTGGAGATCTTCTTGCAGGCCACGGAGATATCGTTCAGCAGACCGGTAAATTCGCCGGTCGCGCCCTGGATGCCGCGCTGGGTTTCGATGATGCAGTTGGTCAGAGTGGTACCGATATGCATGATGCAATCCTGATGCTGTTGTGAATGAGGGCGACGCCGCGCGCTTGGGGTGCACAGGCACCTTGACGGGGCGAGCAGCCCCGGCGCGTCGGGTGTCAAAGGCGGCATAGTGTAGCAAAAGCACCCGGAGAGGCCGATCCGCCGCATTCGTCCGCCTGGCATTGAACCTGCAGGGCATCCGGGATGAAACTGAAAAAGGAGGGTTCGCATGCCGCAGAACGCGTTATATGCCCAGTCCGGTGGAGTAACCGCCGTCATCAACGCCAGCGCCTGGGGCGTGATTGAGGCGGTGCGGGGCCACCCGGCCCACTTTGGCAAAATCTATGCGGCGCGTGATGGGATCCTCGGCGTACTGCGCGAAGAGATTATCGATCTCGACCAGGAAGACCCGCTAACCCTGGCCGCCCTGCGCCATACGCCGGGCGGGGCCTTCGGCTCCTGCCGCTTCGATCTGGGCGATCCGGACAAGGATCCGGAGCAATACGAGCGCCTGGTGGAGGTCTTCCGTGCCCACGACATCGGTACGTTCTTCTACAACGGCGGCGGTGGTTCCATGGATACCGCGCTGAAGATCGCCAAGATGGGGGATCGCATGGGCTTCCCGATCAAGGCGATCGGTGTTCCCAAGACCATCGATAACGACTTGGCGGTGACCGATTCCAGCCCCGGTTTCGGCTCCGCCGCCAAGTTCATCGCCACGGCCGTGCGTGAGGCCAGCCTGGACGTGGAGTCCATGCACACCAGCTCCACGAAGGTCTTCGTGATGGAGGTGATGGGTCGGCATGCCGGATGGCTGGCAGCCGCCGCGGCTCTGGCCCAGGAGTTCGACGGCCAGCCGCCGATGCTGATCCTGTTTGCCGAGATTCCGTTCGACCAGGATGACTTCCTCGAGCACCTGAACCGCACCATCGAGCGCCATGGCTACTGTGTGGTGGTGGTCTCGGAAGGACTCAAGAACCCGGATGGCGGTCTGTTCTCGGTGGCCCAGGACCATGACGTCTATGCCTACACTCAGCTTGGCGGAGCGGCGCCGCGTCTGGCCGAGCTCATCCGCGAAAAGACTGGGCACAAGCTGCATTGGGCGGTAGTGGACTACATCCAGCGCGCCTCGCGGCACATCGCCTCGAAGGTGGATGTCGAGCAGGCCTACGGGTGTGGTCGTGCGGCCGTGGAGGGCGTCGTCGCCGGCGAGGATGCCTTCATGCCGATTATTCGGCGCGACTCGGATGACCCCTATCGTTGGAGTATCGGCTTTACGCCGCTGGAGACCGTGGCGGATATCGAGCAGGGCATGCCGCGCAGGTTCATCACCCCGGATGGCTACGGCATTACCCAGGTCGCGCGTGATTACCTGCGTCCGCTAATCCAAGGCGAGGATGCGCCGCCGTTCGAGCGCGGGCTCCCCTGCTACCCGCGCATTCGGGGCGAGCTCCTGCCGAAGAAATGCCCGCCGTTTGAGGTCAAGACAGAATGATCGTCGAGCGAAAGCGTTAGGTGCTGCAACAGCCGCCACCGTCCGGTTGAATGGGCGGGCAGGGGACGGTGCCGTAGGAACAGAACACGCAGCAGTCCCCGGGCAGCGGCTTCAGCAGCGACCCGCAGCCCGAGCACTCGTAAAACCACTGGCAGGCGTCGGTGGGCATCGATTCCGACTTCTGGTGCCCGCATTCCGGGCAGGTCAGGATTGAATTCAGCTGGGTTTCGTTCATTTCCGTTTCAGTTCGGTTTGGGAGAATGGGCCCATAACCGCTTGGTGGAGCGGCCAAAAAAACCGCGTCAGATACCCGGAAACGGCACGAATTCCACCAGTTTGCGTCCAACGAATGACGAGCCCGCGCAAGACGGGCCCAGAATCCACTACTGGATGGAGGACATCATGCAATCGCGAATCCTGAATCGCACCCTCGCCTTGACCGCTGCCAGCGTCCTGGCCGCGGCTTTCGTGGCCCCCGGTCAGGTCGCTGCCCAGGGAGCCTATTTTGCCCCTGCGGATGGCTCGCCGGACGAGGTGACCTTTGAATACCGCATGCGCGAGTACGGCTGTGCCAACGTGCGCGGCCAGTGGCGGGCGACCAACAATACCGACGACTGGCTGGAAGTGAGGGTGACCAAGATCGCCTATAATTGTCCCGGCGATCTGGAGGACGACGTCCGTACCTCCACTCGAGTTTGGCGCACCCTCGGCCCCGGTGAAACGAAAGAACGGACCCGCGACGACTCGGTCTGTGGTGGGGCCTGGGCACGTGGAGTCGAGGTCCAGGAGTACGAAGTGAATGTGATCGACCCGCCGGACGAAAGCTAGTCTTGTGACCAAGCGCAAACGGGGCGGGGTTCCGCCCCTGTCACTAGAGTGACCCCGGCCGCGATTTTGTTGTCGCGGCCGGTTTTTTTGTCGCCCTGGCGCGCTACACTTTGAGCGGTCACTCACCGCGTTCCAGGAGCCTTCTCATGCGCACTGTTTTGTCCCGTCGAGTCCTCTCTGCCCCTGCGGCCTTCCTGGTCGCGTTGGCACTGACCCTGCTGCCCGCAACGCCCGCATTCGCCGAAGTCGGCATGCTGGATACCGGGAGCATGATCCAGCAGGCCAGCGCGGACGATACCCGCGCCCAGCTATTGGAGCAGCTCAATGACGCCGAGGTTCGCGCCAAGCTGGTCGAGATGGGCGTGGATCCCGAGCGCGCGGAGCAGCGCATTGCACGGCTGACCCCTGACGAGCTCGCCCGATTTGAGGCCCACATGGAGACCGATCCGGCCGGTGCTGCTGGCAGCGTTATCGGCGTGGTCGCCATCGTGTTTGTGGTGTTCGTGATCCTGGACGCGGTGGGCGTGACCGACATCTTCTCGTTCGTGGGTCCGGCCCGCGCGAATCGCTAGCCCGACCATGACCTCGATCCAACCACGGCGAGCCCCCGGGCTCGCCGTTCTTCTTTTGGGCTTGGTCCTGGTCACTCTCGTGGTAAGCGGGTGCGCCACGGCGCCGCAAAGCGCGGGCCTGGCGAGCGAACGCCCGGCGGATCTGCCGACGCGCGTCGAGCTGACGGACACGCCCTTCTTTCCCCAGGACGACTATCAGTGTGGCCCCGCCGCCCTGGCCACGGCCCTGAATGCCCGCGGTATCGACGCCGAGCTGGAGGACCTGATCGACGAGGTCTATATCCCCGCCCGCCAGGGCAGCCTGCAGGCGGAAATGCGCGCGGCGGTGCGCGCACGTGACCAGGTCGCCTACCGGATCGAGCCCCAGATGGAGACCATCCTGCGCGAGGTCGCGGCCGGTAATCCGGTGGTGGTGTTCCAGAATCTCGGGGTCGCCCTGATCCCGGAATGGCACTTCGCGGTGGTGATAGGCTATGACTTGGAGGACCAGGAGCTCTTCCTGCGCAGCGGGCCCATCCAGCGCCACGTGAATTCCTTCGCGCGCTTCGAGCGCACCTGGGCGCGGGGTGAACGCTGGGCCTTTCTGGTGATGGCGCCGGATACCCTGCCGGCCACTGCGACCCCTTTGCGCTGGCTGCGGGCGGTCAACGAGCTGGAGCAGACAGGCCGTCTCGGGGCCGCCGCCACGGGCTACGAAACCGCGATGGAGCGCTGGCCGGACGAACCGATCCCCTATGTGGGCCGCGCCAATGTCGCGTTTGCCCAGGGCGATCTGTCCACGGCGGAGGATGCCCTGCGTACGCTCGTCGAGCGCGATCCCGCCCGGCACGAAGGCTGGAACAACCTGGCGCATGTACTGGTCGCCCGCGAGTGTGGCGAGCCGGCGCGGGAGGCCGCGAGTTGTGCGGCGGCGCTGGCGGGGCCGGGTACCTACGCCCGCGCCCTTGGGCTTGCGGCAGAGGCGCCGGATGGCGGGAGCGAGTGCCGCGCTCTGCCCCCTTGTGCCGCACCCCTCGGGGCGCGTGCAGATTAGTCAGGATCTACGGGCGCGGCGATTGAACCCTTTGTGCTCGCGAGTCGCGCGGCGATCCGCCCGGCATCTCCCGGGAACCTTCCGAGATTGCCGCGCTGCGCTCGTCTTGACCGTTCCTCCAAAACGCCGCCAGAGTGATGGTCAGGCCTTGCGCTTTTCCAGGGTCTGTTCGGCGTGTTTCAGCACCAGCCCCAGGTTCTGTTTTTCGACGTCGGTGACCTGTGGGTCGTTCTTGACGGCCTGCCGCAGATGTTCGACCAGCTGCGCCAGCTCGTCGCGCGAGATCTGGTGAAAATTGAAGCCGCCGCCGTAGCGGGTCTCCAGTTGATCCCAGTAGTCGGCCAGCGGGGGGCGGTAGTCGTCAGTCATCAGGCAATCCTTGGTTCGGGCAGCGGGCGTGGGACGTATTTTGTCTGCTCGCGGTGCTTGCGGTCTAATGGGGGTTTCCCCGGCCGGCCTTTCGTCCATGTCCGTAACTGCCATTTACCCCGGTACCTTCGATCCGATCACCCACGGCCACACCGATATCGTGCGCCGGGCCGCGCGGTTGTTTGATCGGGTGGTGGTCGCGGTGGCGGCCAATCCCAACAAGGGGCCGGCCTTTCCGCTGGAGACCCGCGTCGCCCTGGTCAAGGAGGCGGTGGGTGATATCCCCGGCGTGGAGGTGCAGGGTTTCGACGTGCTGCTCGCCCACTTCGTGCATCAGCAGCAGGCCAATGTCATTCTACGTGGGCTGCGTGCGGTGTCGGACTTCGAGCACGAATTCCAGCTGGCGGCGATGAACCGGCAGCTGGCCCCAGAGGTCGAAACCTTGTTCTTGACCCCGGCGGAGGAATACAGCTTTGTCTCCTCCAGTCTGGTACGGGAAATCGCCCGCTTGGGCGGGGACGTCTCAAAATTCGTAAGCCCCGGCGTGGCGCGGATGCTGGCTGGTCACAACGGTGACGAAGCCTGACCCTGCCGGGCTTTCGCCACTGACTCGACGAGGAATGCCCCATGGCCCTGATGATCACCGATGAATGCATCAACTGCGATGTCTGCGAGCCCGAGTGCCCGAACGAGGCCATCTACCCGGGGGACGAGATTTACGAGATCGATCCGAACCTGTGCACCGAGTGCGTAGGGCACTTCGACGAGCCGCAATGCCAGGACGTCTGCCCAGTGGACTGCATCCCGCTGGATCCGGATCGCAAGGAGACCCGCGAACAGCTGCAGGCCAAATACGAAGCCTTGATGGCGGCCAAGTAAGCCGCGCCATGCGTTGGCATCGTCCCCTGCTGGTTGCGGCCACTCTGGTCGCGTTTTCCCTGGCAGCCCCGCTGGCGCTGGCGGGGCCCGGGCAGCATGCGGTGGCGACGGCTCACCCGGCTGCAACGGCGGCGGGGGAGCGCGTGCTGCGGGACGGCGGTAATGCCTTTGATGCCGCCGTCGCCATCACCGCCGCGCTGGGCGTGGCCGAGCCCTACGGCTCCGGTCTGGGTGGCGGCGGTTTCTTCCTGCTGCATGAGGCGGACTCCGGCCGCAGCATCATGGTCGATGCCCGCGAAACGGCCCCTGCCGAGGCGGACCGCGACATGTACCTGGACGCGGACGGCGACGTGATCGACGGGCTGTCGCTGGATGGCGTGCTGGCGGCCGGGATCCCCGGTATGCCGGCGGGGCTGGATCACATCGCTGGGGCCTACGGGCGGCTGTCACTGGCGGACAGTCTGGCACCGGCGATTGAGCTCGCCGAAGACGGAGTGCTGATCAGCGGGCGCTATCTGCAGATGGCGGGCTTTCGCCACCAGGCGCTGCGGGACGGCGCGGCCGCCCGCGATGTGTTTCTGGTGGATGGCAGCCTCCCGGACGAAGGCGCCACGCTGCGCCAGCCCGATCTGGCCGCCACGTTGCGGCTCCTGGCCGACCGGGGGCGGGATGGTTTTTACCAGGGAGACCTGGCACAGACCCTGGTAGAGGGCGTGCGCAAGGCCGGCGGCATCTGGACGCTGGATGACCTGGCGGGTTACGAGGTGGTCGAGCGCGAACCCGTGCGTCTCGCCTATCGCGATGCCGAGATCACCACGGCCTCCCCGCCGTCTTCCGGCGGGGTCGCGATTGGCCAGATCCTGAACATCCTCGCGTTCTACGACCTTGAAGCCCTGGCGCCGGACATGCGCACGCACCTGATCATCGAGGCGATGCGTCGGGCGTATCGTGATCGCGCCGAGTACCTGGGCGATCCGGATCACGTCGACATGCCGCTGGAACGTTTGCTGTCGGAGGACTATGCGGCCGGCCTGCGCGCGACGATCCATCCTGACGCCGCCACGCCGAGCCGCTTTCTGCCTTTGTCGGTGGAGCCGCAGGCCGACCTCCCGGACGCCAGGGATACCGAGAGCCGCCAGACCACCCACTTCTCGGTGATGGATGCCGATGGCAACCGGGTGGCGGCGACCCTGACGCTGAACTACCCGTTCGGGTCCGGCTACATGGTCCCCGGCACCGGCGTCCTCCTGAACAACGAAATGGACGACTTCTCGGCCAAGCCGGGCGAGCCGAATGCCTATGGCCTGGTCGGGTTCGAGGCGAACGCCATCGCCCCGCAGCGGCGCCCGCTGTCGAGCATGAGCCCAACCTTCGTCGAGACTGGGGATCGCGTCGCGATCCTCGGCACCCCGGGTGGCAGTCGCATCATCACCATGGTGCTGCACGGCGTGCTCGGCATCATTGAGGGGGATTCCGTCAGTGACGTGGTCGCGGCCCCGCGTTATCACCACCAGTACCTGCCGGACCGGGTGGAACACGAGACCGGGGCCTTCGATGCCGAACTCCGCGGCCAGCTCGTCTCGCGGGGCCATCAGCTGTTACCCCAGGTGCGCCCGTTCGGCGATATGCACGCCATCCTGTGGGAGCGTTCCGCCGACCGTCTGGAGGCCGCCTCCGATCCGCGTGGCGAGGGCGAGGCGCGCGTCTTCCAGCTGCAGTAATCGAAGCCCTTCAGGTGCCCGTCATTGCGAACGCAGAGCGGCAATCGCTGAGCCAGTCTCGAGCAGATCGCCGCGTCGTTGCGCGACTCGCGATGACGGGCTGGATCTGGGCACTGAACGAAGAATCGGGCGTTCGCCCGTGGTGGGATTTGTCTGAAAGTCATCCACGCAAAAAGCCGCGCCCCAGTACCGGGGCGCGGCTTTTCGATTCACTGCCAACCGGGCCGGCTGGGCCAGCCCGCAAGCCTGGGGCTTAGCCCTGGGCCAGGTCGCGGATGCGGGCGTTCAGGCGGCTCTTGTGGCGGGCCGCCTTGTTCTTGTGCACCAGGCCCTTGCTGACGGTCTTGTCGATCACCGGCACCGCCTGCTTGTAGGCCTCGGCCGCGGCCTGGGCATCGCCCTTGTGCAGCGGCTTGAGCACGGCCTTCATGGCCGAACGGAAACGGGAGCGCAGCGCCATGTTGTGGGCGCGGTTCTTGACCGCCTGACGGGCCCGCTTACGGGCAGAAGCAATATTTGCCAAAGTACTTCCCTCGCGTTGAATCGCTAGGTTCCGGAAAAGGCGGCGAGCATACCGAAAATGCAGATGCCGGGTCAACCAGAACGATCGTACTGTTGAGGATGGTGTCGGCCCGCAGAAGCGTCTACTGTGTAAGAAAAAGGCCACCAAAAAAGGAGCGCGCCATGTTTTCCGTCGCCCTGCAACAGCCCCGCACTCACGCCACCGGGATTGGTGTTGGCATGCTGTTGACCGCATTGCTGATTGCCAGTCTGGCGTTCATGCCGCAGGCCAAGGCGTTCGAGCCAGAAGCCAAGGTCGTCTACCACGCGGACTTCGCTGATCCACGTCGGTTCTCCGCGATGCTGACCAGCATCAACAACATGATGACGTACTACCAGGACGAGTTCATGGATGTGGACGTGCGCATCGTGTTCGTGGCCCACGGCATCCGCTTCCTGACCGACGACAACCTGGCCGATACCCCGTTCGAGGCCGACGAGGAGCTGAAGGAAGAGCGCGAGACCCTGCGCGGTCGGCTGATGAGCCTGGCCTCCACGCATGGTGTGCAGCTGGAATTATGCGAGATCACTCGCTCCCAGATCGGGCTTGACGAAGACCTGATCTATGATCACGTGAACTTCGTGCCTTCCGGCGTGGTGCGCGTCGCGGAGTTGCAGAACGAGGAAGGCTTCGCCTACATCAAGATTGAGTGATCGTTGCGCGTGCTCATGATCACAAGCCCCGCTTCGGCGGGGCTTTTTTGTGTCACCACGAAGCGCACGAAGACACGAAGGGGGTCAAGGGCGTTTGCGCCACAGAGGGCACAGAGAACACGGAGAAATCCCGCGAAGAGGGGCAGGAATGTGACGAGCGCATCGCATCTTGTCGCTATTGAGGAGGTCATCGCGAGGAGCGAAGCGACGTGGTGATCGGGCTGGGATCCCCTCCAGTGTTACCCAAAAGATTGCCGCGCTGCGCTCACAATGCCAGCCCTATCAATCCAGCCTTTTTCTTCCTGCCTCCCCACCTTCCTGTAAATCGCCCTGGACCTTCTCCGTGCCCTCTGTGTTCTCCGTGGTCAAAAAAGCCTAGCCCAGGACTTCCAGCTTGGCGAAGCCGAGGACCAGCCACTTGGAGCCGGCGTGGGCAAAGTTCACCTGGACGCGGGCTGAGTTGCCGGAGCCCTCGAACTGGGTGATCAGCCCTTCGCCGAATTTCGCGTGGTGGACGCGGGCCCCGATTGCGAGCCCGGCAGCGCTTGCTTCGTGGGCCCGCGCATCCATGGTGCCGAAACCCTCGGCGGCTTTGCGCCGGCTGGCGGCGAAGCGCCCGGCGCCATACGGGGAGGCCTGCGGGCGCAACACCTCCAGGGCGCCTTCCGGGATCTCGTTGATAAAGCGCGAGGCGACGTTGTAGGACTCGCGGCCGTACAGGCGCCGGGTCTCGGCGTGGATCAGGTACAGCTCCTTCTCCGCGCGGGTCATGCCGACGTAGGCCAGGCGGCGTTCCTCTTCCAGGCGCCCGGGCTCTTCCAGTGAGCGGGCGTTGGGGAACAGGCCTTCTTCCATCCCGGTGAGGAATACCAACGGGAACTCCAGGCCCTTGGCCGAATGCAGGGTCATCATTTGCACCGCGTCCTCATGCGGGTCGGCCGCGCCCTCGCCGGCTTCCAGCGCGGCGTGGGCGAGGAACTCGGTCAGCCGATTGCCCTCGCCTTCCTCGCTCTCGGCGGTGGACTCCATGTCGAAGGCGCGCGCGGCGCCCACCAGTTCGTCCAGGTTCTCCAGACGCGCCTCGCCGCGCTCGCCCTTCTCTTTCTTGTAGTGCTCGCGCAGCTCAGCGCGGCCGATCGCCTGTTCCACCTGGTCGGCCAGTGGCTGGCGCGGGAGATCCTGCTGCAGGGTGCGAATGAGTTGAACGAAGCCGGCAACGGCAGTACGAGCCCGTCCTGGCAGCGCGTCGGAATCCACCGCGTGAGTTGCAGCCTGCAGCAGGCTGGTGTCGGCGGCCTGTGCGGCCTGACGCAAGCCCTCCAGGGTCTTCTCGCCAATCCCGCGCGGCGGTTGGTTGACCACGCGCAGGAAGGCGGCGTCGTCATCGCCGTTGCCGGCCAGGCGCAGGTAGGCCAGGGCGTCACGGATCTCCTGGCGTTCGAAGAAGCGCAGGCCGCCATAGACGCGATAGGGCATGCGGCGGGCGATGAAGGTCTCTTCCAGCACGCGCGACTGGGCGTTGGAGCGGTAGAGGACCGCGCACTCGCGGTACAGCCCGCCCTGGTCCACGTGGCGGGCGATGGTTTCGGCGATGAAGCGTGCCTCTTCCTGCTCGTTCAGCGCGGTGTACAGCCGTACCGGTTCGCCTTCCTTGTCCTCGGTCCACAGCTCCTTGCCCAGACGTCCGGAGTTGTGCCGGATCAGGGCATTGGCGGCGTTCAGGATGTTGGCACTGGAGCGATAGTTCTGTTCCAGACGCACCACCTGGGTGCCGGGGTAGTCCTTTTGGAAGTGCTGGATGTTCTCGATCTTCGCGCCGCGCCAGCCGTAGATCGACTGGTCGTCGTCGCCGACGGCGAACACCGGGCTGTCGCCGGCCAGCAATCGCAGCCACGCGTACTGGATGTCGTTGGTGTCCTGGAATTCGTCGACCAGCACGTGGCGAAAGCGGGTGCGGTAGTGCTCCAGCAGGGCCTTGTTGTCGCGCAGCAGCTCCAGCGAGCGCAGCATCAGCTCGGCGAAGTCCACCACCCCGGCGCGCTCGCAGGCCTGCTGGTAGGTGGTGTAGACGCGCACCCACTGACGCGCGACCGGATCGCCGGTATCCGGGAGGTGCTCCGGGCGCGAGCCCTCGTCCTTGCGTGCGTTGATGTACCACTGCGCCTGTTTCGGTGGCCAGCGCGATTCGTCCAGTTCCAGGCCGCGCAGCACGCGCTTGACCATGCGCAGCTGATCGTCGGAGTCGAGGATCTGGAAACTCTGCGGCAGTCTCGCCTCCTGCCAGTGCTGGCGCAGCAGCCGGTGCGCCAGCCCATGGAAGGTGCCAACCCACAGGCCTGTGGCCGGATGTCCCAGCAGGGTCTCGATCCGCCCGCGCATCTCGGCCGCCGCCTTGTTGGTAAAGGTAACCGCCAGCAGGCTGTGCGGGGCCACGCCTTCCACGCCGATCAGCCAGGCAATGCGGTGCACCAGTACGCGGGTCTTGCCGGAGCCGGCACCGGCCAGGACCAGCACCGGTTGCGGTGGGGCGGCCACGGCCTCGCGCTGGGCCGGGTTCAGGGAATCGAGCAGGGGGGAGACATCCATGCGCGAATGGTAGGGAAACCCGGCCGGAATCGCACGTTCGGCACGCGGGCCGTGTGCCTTCGGCAGGGCAAACGCGCTACTCTCGGAGACAGCCTTCTTGCGACACGCAGGAACCTCACGTGTCGATCAGGTCCCAAGGGTAGGCGCATCAGGAATGGGAAGACCGCGAATGAACGAGATGCCATCCCGGCACCGGCTGGACAGCCCCGTTTCCGGCCAGGAACTGCACCCGGACAACCTCGCCTTCGCCGAGGGGCTGCTGGAAAGCTACCGCGAAGACCCCGATTCGGTTCCGCCGGCCTGGGCCGATTACTTTCGGTCCCTGGAGGGTGCGGCACGTCCGGAGCGTCGCCGCCGCTCCACCGATCGGCCGGATCTCGCCCACGAGCAACTGCAGATCCGCGTCCTGCAGTTCATTAATGCGTACCGTTATCTCGGCCACTTTGGTGCCCGCCTGGATCCGCTGGAGCGCGAGTCCCCGGAGCCGCCGCGGGAACTAAGCCGCGAGCACCACGGGCTGGATCAGGTGGGGCCGGATGTCACGTTCGATCCCGGTTCGCTGTTTATCGAGGGCCGGGTGTCTCTGGATACCATCGAGCGGGTCTTGAAGGAGACCTACTGCGCCAGCATCGGCGCGGAATATATGCACATCATGGCCACCGACGAGAAGCGCTGGCTGCAGGAGCGTCTGGAGTCGGCGCACGGCCAGTTCGGTTTTGACGGTGATACCCGCCTGGCCATCCTTGAGCGCCTGACGGCCGCCGAGGGTCTGGAGCGCTATCTGCACCGGCGCTACGTCGGGCAGAAGCGTTTTTCCCTGGAGGGTGCGGAGAGCCTGATCCCGCTATTGAATGCCCTGGTCCAGCGCGGTGGCGCGCGCGGGTTGCAGGAGCTGGTGGTGGGTATGGCACACCGCGGGCGCCTGAATGTCCTGGTCAACCTGTTCGGCAAGTCCCCGGAGGAGTTGGCCAACGAGTTCGAGGGCCGGCCGCGCGACGACCGCGGCACCGGGGATGTGAAATACCACATGGGCTTTTCCTCGGACCTCGAGACCCCCGGGGGGGCGGTCCATCTGGCCCTGGCGTTCAATCCCTCGCACCTGGAGATCGTGACCCCGGTGGTCGAGGGCTCCGTGCGCGCTCGCCAGGTGCGCGTGGGCGACCGCAAGGGCAATCGGGTGATGCCCGTGGTGATCCATGGCGACGCCGCCTTTGCCGGGCAGGGCGTGGTCATGGAAACCCTGAACATGTCCCAGACCCGGGGCTTCTCCACCAAGGGCACCGTGCACGTGGTGGTGAACAATCAGATTGGCTTTACAACATCGACGCTGAAGGATGCGCGTTCGACGCATTATTCGACCGATGTCGCCAAGATGGTGAATGCGCCCATTCTGCACGTGAATGGCGACGACCCCGAGGCGGTGGTGTTCGTGACCCAGATCGCGCTCGATTACCGCATGCGCTTCGGCAAGGATGTGGTGATCGATCTCGTCTGCTACCGCCGCCAGGGCCACAACGAGGCGGATGAACCAGCGGCGACCCAGCCGCGCATGTACCACCGTATCCGCGAACTGCCGACGACCCGTGAGCGCTATGCCAAGCGCCTGATCCGTGATGGCCTGACCACCGAGGATGCGCAGGAACAGGCCGTGGAGGACTATCGCGGTCGTCTGGACGCGGGTCAGCCGGTGGCACTGTCCCTGCTGCGCGAGCGCAACGGCCATGCCAGCTCCTCGACCAATTGGGGCCCCTACGTGAATCAAACCTGGGACCAGGACGTGGATACCGGTGCCCCCGCCGACCGCCTGGCGCGCACCCTGGAACAGCTTTCGACGTCCCCGGAGGGTTTTCGTCCGAATGACCGGGTGCAGAAGATCCTGGAGGCGCGCGTGGCCATGGCGCGCGGCGAGCAGCCGCTGGACTGGGGCGCCGCCGAGACCCTCGCCTATGGCGCGCTGATCCAGGATGGCTACCGCATTCGCCTGTCCGGGCAGGACTCCAGCCGTGGCACTTTCTTCCATCGCCATGCCGTGCTGCATGATCAGGAGACCGGCAAGGCGATCGTCCCGCTGCGCCGCCTGGACCCGGATCATCCGCGTTTCCTGGTGATCGATTCGCTGCTCTCCGAGGAGGGTGTGCTGGCCTTCGAATACGGCTACGCGACGGCGGCGCCCGAGGCCCTGGTGATCTGGGAGGCGCAATTCGGCGACTTCGTGAACGGCGCCCAGGTGGTAATCGACCAGTTCATCTCCTCCGGCGAGCAGAAATGGGGGCGTCTGTCCGGGCTGACCCTGTTGCTGCCCCATGGCTACGAGGGCCAGGGACCGGAACACTCTTCGGCGCGCCCGGAGCGCTTTCTGCAACTGGCCGCGCAGGAGAACATGCAGGTCTGCGTGCCGACCACACCGGCGCAGATGTTCCACCTGCTGCGCCGGCAGATGTTGCGCCCCTACCGCAAGCCACTGATCGTGATGACCCCCAAGAGCCTGCTCAGGCACAAGGATGCGGTCTCGGGTCTCGACGCGCTGGCCAGCGGGCAGTACCAGACGGTGATCGACGACGCCGGTGTCGAGGACCCCGGCAAGATTAAACGCGTGCTGATGACCAGTGGCCGGATCTTTTATGATCTGGCCGCCCGCCAGTCCGAGGGTGAACACACCGATACCGCGATACTGCGCCTGGAGCAGTGCTACCCCTTCCCCGAAGAGCGTATGACCACGCTGCTCGGTCGCTACCCGGAGGCGGACGAATTCGTCTGGGTCCAGGACGAGCCGGAGAACCAGGGCTATCTGGAGTTTGTCGCCCCGCGCATTAACCCGTTGCTGGCGGTGCGTGGCCAGACCCTGCACGCGGTCGCTCGGCCCCCGGCCGCCGCACCGGCCGTTGGTTATCCCGAGGTGCACAAGGCGCAGCTAAAGGATTTGCTCGAGCGCGCGTTCGGGCCCATAAGCTCGCGCGACACGCCGCATCCGACACCCTGAACATTCGACACTGAAGCACAGCACAAGGAAGCGAGATGGCATCCGATCGCACCCCGATCCAGGTCCCGGAACTCCCCGAATCGGTCGCCGACGCGACCGTGATTGCCCTGCACAAGAAGGCCGGTGATTCCGTCAAGCGCGATGAGCTCATCGCGGAGCTCGAGACCGACAAGGTGGTTCTCGAGGTCTCGGCGCCCAGCGCGGGCACCCTGGTCGAACTTTCCGCCAGCGAGGGTGACGTTGTGAAGGCCGATGCGATCCTCGGCTACCTGGGGCCGGCCGAAGCAACCCCAGCGGACGCCGACGACGAGGAGACCACCGACGAGACCTCTCCTGCGAAGGCATCGACGCCCGCCGCGACCTCGAAGTCCGAGACCGCGACGGATGGGGGGGAGCCGGAATCCGCTGGCAGTCCGCCCCCGCCATCGCCGTCCATCCGCCGTCTGCTACAGGAGGCCGGGCTGCGGGCCGAGGAGGTCGAGGGCACGGGCGAGGATGGGCGCATCCAGCGCGAGGACGTGGAGCGCGCCCGAAGTCAGCGTTCAGGTGACGGCGGGGAGCCGAGGGCGCCTGCTTCGAGGGAGGGCCCGCGGCCCGAGCCGCGTCCAGCCGTGTCGGGTGAGCATGCCGGGCGCATCGAACGCGTGCCGATGACCCGGCTGCGCGCCCGCATCGCCGAGCGCCTGCTGGAGGCCAAGCAGTCCACCGCGATGCTGACCACCTTCAACGAGATCGACATGTCCGCGGCGATGGCCCTGCGCGGTCGCTACAAGGAGAGCTTCGAGAAGCGCCACTCCATCAAGCTCGGTTTCATGGGCCTCTTTGTGGCCGCGGCCAGCCGGGCGCTGGAGCGCTTCCCGGTGGTGAACGCCGCCCTGGATGGCGAGGAGATCGTCTATCACCACTACAGCGATATTGGGATTGCGGTGTCGTCCTCGCGCGGGCTGGTGGTGCCGGTGCTGCGTGATACCGGCAACGCCTCGATCGCGGAGATCGAGCGGCGCATACGCGACTTCGCCGAGCGCGCCCGCGACGGCAAGCTGGATATCGACGAGCTGCGCGGCGGCACCTTCACCATCACCAACGGCGGTGTATTCGGCTCGCTGTTCTCGACGCCCATCCTGAACCCGCCGCAAAGCGCGATCCTGGGCATGCACGCGATCAAGGAGCGCCCGGTCGCGGTGGATGGCGAAGTGGTAATCCGGCCGATGATGTATGTCGCGCTGTCCTACGACCACCGCCTGGTCGACGGCGCCGACGCCGTGCAGTTCCTGGTCGCGATCAAGGACGCCATCGAAGACCCGGCGCGCCTGCTCCTCGACGTCTGAATTCGGCTCAGACCCGGCCGCTGGCTACGACTGAAGCCGGTCGCCGATGACGAGTCAATCAGTCATCCGTTGCCGGGCGACGGCGCGGGCCGGGGCGCAGGCTGAACAGGAGCACGCCGGCGCCAATCAGGGCGAGCGGCCAGACTGGCCAGGCTAGGCCCTGCCAGGCGGCGACCTCGAGTTGCGTGGCTAGCCCTGCCAGGGCCAGCAGGGCGACGCCGGCCCAGCCTTCGTTGCGGCGTCGGGACTGGCGCCGCAGCCCATCCTCCAGCTCGAGGATCTGGTGGCGCAGGGCGGCGTCGCGCTCGGCGCGCTGTTCCTCGACCGTCAGGGCCTTTTCCAGATGCATGGGCAGTTCCGGCAAGTGCGCTAGCAGGCGTGGCAGGTGCTGTTGCGCATTGCGGATGAAGGCGCGCACGCCCATGCGCTCGTGCATCCAGTCCTCGATGAACGGCTTGGCGGTGGTCCACAGGTCCAGCTGCGGGTAGAGCTGGCGGCCCAGGCCCTCGATGTTCAGCAGGGTCTTCTGCAACAACACCAACTGCGGCTGGACCTCCATGTTGAAGCGCCGCGCGGTCTGGAACAGGCGCAGCAGGACCTGGCCGAAGGAGATCTCGTCCAGTGGGCGCTGGAAGATCGGCTCGCAGACGGTGCGGATGGCCGCTTCGAACTCGTCCACGCGGGTGTCTTTCGGCACCCAGCCGGACTCCACGTGCAGTTCGGCCACGCGGCGGTAGTCGCGGTTAAAGAAGGCGTGGAAGTTCTCCGCGAGGTAGCGCTGGTCGGAGTCCAGCAGCGAGCCGACGATGCCGAAGTCCACCGCCAGGTAGGTCGGGTCGTCCGGGTGGGTGGCATCGACGAAGATGTTGCCCGGGTGCATGTCGGCGTGGAAGAAGTTGTGCTGGAACACCTGGGTGAAGAAGATCTCCACCCCGCGCTCGGCCAGCAGCTTCAGGTCTACGTTGCGTTCGCGCAGTGCGGCGATATCGGCGACGGGAATACCGCCGATGCGTTCCATCACGAGCACGCTGCGGCGGGTGTAGTCCCAGATGATCTCCGGGATGTACAGCAGGTGGCTGTCCTCGAAGTTGCGGTGGATCGCGGCGGCGTTGGCGCCCTCGCGGATCAGATCCAGTTCGTCGGTGACGGTCTTTTCGTATTCGTCCACAACCTCGCGCGGACGCAGGCGCTTGGCCTCGGACCAGTAGCGATCGGCGAGGTCCGCGATCAGGTGCATGACCTCGAGATCCGCACGGATGGTCTTGAGGATGCCGGGGCGCACCACCTTGACCACGACCTCGCGTCCATCCTGC
Organism: Thioalkalivibrio sp. ALJ1; assembly: GCF_000745395.1. Taxonomy (NCBI): domain Bacteria; kingdom Pseudomonadati; phylum Pseudomonadota; class Gammaproteobacteria; order Chromatiales; family Ectothiorhodospiraceae; genus Thioalkalivibrio; species Thioalkalivibrio sp. ALJ1. The sequence goes on from NZ_KN050684.1 coordinate 842,830, forward strand.
AGCGTGGCCGCGTGCACCTGGGCGATGGAGGCGGAGGCGATCGGCGTGTCCTCGAACGCGGCAAAGGCGATGCTGATGGGGCGTTCGAGCTCGGCTTCGATCAGTGCCCGGGCCTGGTCGCTGGGGAACGGCGGGACGCGGTCCTGCAGGCGCGCCAGTTCGATCGCGATGTCGTCCGGGAGCAGGTCACGGCGAGTGGAGAGCATCTGCCCGAACTTGATGAAGATCGGCCCCAGGTCCTCCAATGCCCGACGGATGCGCTCCCCGCGCGTGCCCTCGGTACGGCGGAACCAGTTCCAGGGGGCGAGATAGAGCAGGAAGCTAAGCGGGCGCAGCGGCTTCAGCGTAAACAGGATGACATCGAGGCGATAGCGCACCAGGACCCGCGCAATGGTCCACAGCCGCAAGCCCCGGTACAGCGCGCGGCGCATCAGGCCTTCCGGTCGTCGGGTTCGGAGGCGTCGGTTTCCAGCCGGCGCAGTCGGGCATCTAGGCGCGCAACCCCATCGCGCAAGTCGGCGACATCTTCGGCAAAGGCCTCGAAGGCCCCGCCCGCCGGCAGCCACTCGAGTTCGTCACGCAGATAGTCGGCGGTGTCCTCGGCGGAGCGCCGGCCCAGGTGGCGCAGGCTGTCGCGCGCCTGATCCAGCAGGTGGCGCAGTGGTCCGGCGGCCCCGGCGCCGGCAAAGCGCTCGAACAGGCCCTCCCAGTCGATCCCGGAGTCGCGCAGCGCGTGCTGCAGATCGGAGAGTACGGTGGCGTCGCCCGCGATAGTCAACCCGGAACGGTCGTCACGTGCCATCGCCGCGGCCAGCGACAGCGGCGAGCCCGAAAGTTGTACATCGACGGGTTCTTCGACACCGCCAATGACCTGCAGCCGGTCGGCGGCCCCGATCAGCGAAAGGGCCAGCCCCGGCGGTTCGATCACAATGGCGATTGCACGTCCCGCCAGACGCGCCCGGTCTTTCTCCGGGGCGCTGGCCAGGTGTTCGTTGAGCGTGGCCTCGATCAAGGCCGCGAACGGGCTGGGCAGGGCGAGGGGTTCGGTCATGATGAGGCCCGCATTTCCCTAGGGAAATACTGATGAATGTACACGCTCGCGCTCGAGTCGCTTTTGCGTGGGAACAAGGCGCGGTGACTGCCGTGCAGTCATTCTGCACAAAGGAGCCGCAACGCTGTGCGCGCGCAAAAGCGGCCGAGCCCCTGCTTTCAATGGTTTGTGGGGTTGGTACCCCAGGTTCCCCGATCCGGCGTTGCGCCCCGAATCCATCAGAAACGGGCGGGTAGAACCACTACCCGCTACGCGACGCGCCTTGTCTCGGAAAACCTGGGGTACCAACGCGAGTGTGTACATTAATCAGTGTTTCCCTAGAGTTTTGTGCCGCGATGCAGGGCGACGATGCCGCCGGTGAGGTTGTCGTACTCCACGCGCTCCAGGCCTGCATCTCGCATCATGCCGGCCAGGGTCTCCTGGTCCGGGTGCATGCGGATGGATTCGGCCAGGTAGCGGTAGCTGTCGGCATCGTTCGCGACCAGCTTGCCCATCATCGGCAGCATCTTGAACGAATAGACATCGTAGATCGGGCGCAGGAGCGCCACCGGCTGCGAGAATTCCAGCACCAGAACGCGTCCGCCCGGCTTGATGACCCGGCGCATCTCGGCCAGGGCGCGTCCCTTGCGGGTCACGTTGCGCAGGCCAAAGGCGATGGTCACGCGGTCGAAGTAGTCATCCGGATAGGGCAGCTGTTCCGCATCCGCCTGCACGAAGTCGAGGTTGCCCACATGGCCCTCGTCCAGCATGCGGTCGCGCCCGGCCTCCAGCATCGAGGCGTTGATGTCGCAGACTACGATCTGCCCCTTCGGCCCGACGCGCGGGGCAAAGGCGCCGGCCAGGTCGCCGGTGCCGCCCGCCAGGTCCAGGATCTTCATACCCGGGCGTACGCCGGTGCGTTCCAGCGTATAGCGCTTCCAGATGCGATGGACGCCCATCGACATCAGGTCGTTCATCACGTCATAGCGCGAGGCGACCGAGTGGAAGACCTCGCCGACCCGCGAGGCCTTCTCGGACTCGGGGACGGTCTGGTAGCCGAAGTGGGTCTTGCCAGGTTCTTCTTTCATCAACGTGCCGTTGTCAGTGCGTCTTGCGCTCGTGGCCGGCTTCTTTCAGCCGATCCAGGTAATCCTGCCACATACGCTCTTGCTCCGTGCCGAGCTTGTACAGGTAGTCCCAGTCGTAGATGCCGGTGTTGTGGCCGTCCGAGAAGACCAGTTTCACCGCATAGTTGCCGACCGGCTCGATCTCCGCGATGTTCACGTCTTCCTTGCCCACCTGTAGCACCTCCTGGCCTGGCCCGTGGCCTCGAACCTCGGCCGAGGGTGAGTACACGCGCAGGAATTCGCAGGGCAACTCGAAATGCGAGCCATCCGAATAGGCGATCTCCAGGATGCGCGACTTCTGATGCAGCTGGATATCGGTGGGTCGGTGCGTACTGCTCATGAGGCCTCCAGAGTCGACGGCGCGGGCGACGCCCGAACCGAATCAGTCAGCGCCCCGGGCACACGGATTTCTAGTGTGTCCCCAGAGGTGCCAGCATATGGTCCGCGAGGATACCAGCCTGTTGCGCTTGTCGCGGGATCTCCCCTGAACACGTTGGGGGGCGGACACAAAAAAAGCCGCCGCGGCCAGGGGCCGGGGCGGCTCGAGTGCCACGCGGCCCCGAGGGGCCGGAAGCGGTTGCCTTAGAGGCTGTAGTACATGTCGAACTCGATCGGATGGGTGGTCATGCGCATCTGCGTGACGTCTTCCATCTTCAGGTCGATGTAGGCATCGATCATGTCGTCGGTGAACACGCCACCCTGGGTCAGGAACTCGCGGTCCTGATTCAGGGCTTCCAGCGCCTGATCCAGCGAATGGCAGACCTGCGGAATGCCCTTCTCTTCTTCCGGCGGCAGGTCGTAGAGGTTCTTGTCCATCGCCTCGCCCGGGTGGATCTTGTTCTGGATGCCGTCCAGGCCAGCCATCAGCATCGCCGCGAAGGCGAGGTAGGGGTTGGCGGTGGAGTCCGGGAAGCGCAGCTCGATGCGGCGGCCCTTTGGATTCATCACGAACGGGATACGCAGCGACGCGGAGCGGTTGCGCGCGGAGTAGGCCAGCATGACCGGCGCTTCGAAGCCCGGCACCAGACGCTTGTAGCTGTTGGTGGACGGGTTGGTGAAGGCGTTCAGCGCACGGGCGTGCTTGATGATGCCGCCGATGTAGAACAGCGCGGTTTCCGACAGGCCACCGTAGAGATCGCCGGAGAACAGGTTCTTGCCGTCCTTGGACAGCGACTGGTGCACGTGCATGCCGGAGCCGTTGTCGCCGACGATCGGCTTGGGCATGAAGGTCGCGGTCTTGCCGTGGATGTGGGCCACGTTCTGAATCACGTACTTCAGGATCTGCACTTCGTCGGCCTTCTGGGTCAGGGTGGCTGCACCCACGCCAATCTCGCACTGGCCGGCGGTCGCCACCTCGTGGTGGTGCACCTCGGTCTCCAGACCCATCTCGGTCATCACTTCACACATGGTGGAGCGGATATCGTGCAGGCTGTCGACCGGCGGGACCGGGAAATAGCCGCCCTTCACGCCCGGGCGGTGGCCGATATTGCCGTCTTCGTAGACGCGTTCGGAGTTCCAGGAGGCCTCCTGAGAATCCACGCGGCAGTAGGAACCCGAGAGGCTGGAGCCCCACTTGACGTCGTCAAAGATGAAGAACTCGTTCTCCGGACCGAACAGCGCGGTATCGGCGATGCCGGTGCTCTGCAGATAGGCCTCGGCGCGGCGCGCCAGGGAACGCGGGCAGCGGTCGTAGCCCTGCATGGTGGCCGGCTCGACCACATCACAGCGGATGTTCATGGTCATGTCTTCGAAGAACGGATCGAGGACGGCCGATGAGGCATCCGGCATCAGGATCATGTCGGACTCGTTGATCCCCTTCCAGCCGGAGATCGAGGAGCCGTCGAACATCTTGCCCTCTTCGAAGGTTTCTTCTTCGATTTCGTGGGCCGGCACGGTCACATGCTGTTCCTTGCCCTTGGAGTCGGTAAAGCGGAAGTCGACGAAACGAACTTCCTTTTCCTTGATCTGGTTCAGCACGTCGGCTGCGGACATGGGGATCTCCTTGGTCTTCAGTATTGAGTCTTCAAAGGTGGCCGGGCGGCGCGACAAGGGCCTGCACGGCTTCGCGAATCATTATGCAGGCATCATGCCAGTCTTCCGGATTGGGCTGGTATGCCCGTTTGAGGCGCATTCAAGTGGGTCCGGCACCCCTCCAGTGCACCAATGTAGTGCCTTAGTTGCACTGTACTTGGGCATATGCCGTCGTGGCGCACTCAATGGGTGCATGGGCGATAGAGTAGCGTGACCTCGCCCAGCATGTCGCCTACCCGTGGATTCTGCTGGAGGCGCTCCGCCAATGCCTGGGCGCGCGCCTCCAGGTCCTCGGAGGCGGTTGCCCCGTCAAGGCGCAGCGTAACAGCGACGTGCACCCGCCCGCCCAGGTAATGCAGAGATACGTGCTCGACCGCCTCCAGCTCGGGGGCCTCCCCCCATGCCTCGCGCAGTGCCTCGACCAGGGTGGGGCGTAGCGGAAGTTCCGAGCTGCGCGCTTGTTCGGCATCGTTCTCCGGGTCCACATGCACGGTGATGTCGTTGATTCGGGTGTGTTGAGCGGTGACCGCCTGGAAGACGGCATCGGCAATTCGATGGCCCTCGGAGACCGAGATCATCGGGGCGACCTGGATGTGCACATCCGCGACCACATCGCTCCCATGGCGGCGGGTGCGCAGCATGTGTGCGTCCTTGACCCCCGGCACCTCCATGATGGTTCGGTGGATGCGCTCGACCTTCTCCGGTTCCAGCGCGGTGTCAATCAACTCCGCCGCGCTGCGCACGATCAGCCGCCCGGCGATGTGCAGGATGAACAGAGCCACGATCAGCGCGGCCAGGGCATCTGCCCACGGGAAGCCGGCCACGGCCGCGCCCACCCCGACCAGCACGAATAGCGACGAGATCGCGTCCGTGCGGTGGTGCCAGGCGTTGGCTTCCAGCATCCGCGAGTTCAGGCGCTTGGCGACCCGGTGGGTGTACTGGTAGAGCCCTTCCTTGGCTACAAGGGTGAGTGCCGCGAAGCCGATCGCGGCGGTCGCCGGCCCGGTCATTGCTTCGTGGCTTACCAGGCGGCTACCGGCGGCCCAGGCAATCGCCAGGCCGGCGAACGCAAGAAAGACGCCGACGATCACGGTCGCCAGGGTCTCGATGCGGGCGTGCCCATAGGGATGGTCCTGATCGGGGGAGGCGGCGGCCTTCCGTGCGGCGAACAGTACGACCCCGTCGGTGATCAGGTCCGAGAGCGTATGGACCCCGTCCGCGACCAGGGCTTGGGAGTTCAGCAGCCAGCCGCTTAGCAGCTGTGCGAGTGCCAGGAACGCGTTCACGACCGCACCCACCAGCGTGACCCGGCGCGTGTCGCGGTAACGCGTGCCGTTCTCGGCGGTCGTCTGCGGATGGGGTTGGGGCGTCGGCTCGCTCAGTTCGGCTCTCCCATGAGGGCGGGCATGCCCCAGTATGGGCGCGTCCTTGGCGTGAGCAAAACCGGTTGCCCCCGCGTTGGCGGTGGCCGCGGCCGAAGCCGGGCCGATATACTGTCGGCTTTGCCCTGACCCGGGATCCCGCATGTCGCAAGAACGCACGCCGTCCAGCAGCCCGACCTTCCAGGATCTGATCCGCCGCCTACAGGATTACTGGAACGATCATGGCTGCGTGGTCCTGCAGCCATACGACATGGAGATGGGCGCGGGGACCTTCCACCCGGCGACCTTCCTGCGCTCCATCGGTCCCGAGCCGTGGCGCGCGGCCTACGTGCAGCCGAGCCGTCGCCCCACCGATGGGCGCTATGGCGACAACCCCAACCGCCTCCAGCACTACTACCAGTTTCAGGTCCTCCTGAAGCCGTCGCCCCCCAACATCCAGGATCTCTACCTGGGTTCGCTGGAGGCGCTCGGGTTCGACACCCTGACCCACGACGTGCGCTTCGTCGAGGACAACTGGGAGTCCCCGACTCTCGGGGCCTGGGGTCTGGGCTGGGAGGTCTGGCTGAACGGCATGGAGGTCACCCAGTTCACCTACTTCCAGCAGGTCGGCGGGCTGGACTGCCACCCGGTCTCCGGCGAGATCACCTACGGCCTCGAACGCCTGGCGATGTACCTGCAGGGGGTCGAGAGTGTCTTTGATCTGGTCTGGACCATCGGTCCCGACGGTCGCGCGATCACCTATGGCGACGTCTATCACCAGAACGAGGTGGAGCAGTCCACCTACAACTTCGAGCATGCCGACCGCGATGCCCTGTTCGCCGCGTTTGACCAGCACGCTACCGAGAGTGACCGCATGATCGAACTGGGTCTGCCGCTGCCGGCCTACGAGCAGATGTTGCGCGCCTCACACAGTTTCAACCTGCTGGATGCGCGCGGGGCGATCTCCGTCACCGAGCGCCAGCGCTACATCCTGCGCGTGCGCGAGCTCTCAAGAAACGTCGCGCAGAAGTACTACGAATCGCGCGAGGCACTGGGCTTTCCGCTGTGCGCGGACGACGACACGAACAAGCCCAACGCCGCCTGAACCTATTTTCCGGACCGCGTGCCCTTGCGCGCGGTCGTGATGGACCCGAACTGGACCCGACATGGCTGAAGCCCGTGAACTGCTGATCGAACTGGGCACCGAGGAGTTGCCCCCCGCCGCCCTGCCGCGCCTGCGTGATGCCTTGGCCGAGGGCCTGGCCAACCGGCTGAGCGAGGCCGGGCTGGAGCCGGGCGCGCCCGAGACCTTCGCCACCCCGCGCCGGCTGGCGGTGCTGTTCCCGGACGTCCCGGGGCAGCAGCCGGACCAGTTGCAGGAGCGTCGCGGCCCGGCCGTGGCCGCCGCCTTCGATGAGGCGGGCGAACCGACCAAGGCGGTTATGGGCTTTGCCCGTTCCTGCGGCGTGGAGGTCGAGCGCCTGGAGCGCGAGACCACCGACAAGGGCGAGTACCTGGTGTTTCGGCAGTTGCAGCTGGGCCGAGCCCTGGGCGATCTGCTGCCGGAGATGCTGGAAGGCGCGCTGGACGCCCTGCCGACCCCGAAACGCATGCGTTGGGGCAGCAGCCGCACCGAGTTTGTGCGCCCAGCCCACTGGCTGGTCGTCCTGCACGGCACCGAGGTGCTGGAGATGACGGTGCTGGAACAGAGCGCGGGTCGGGCGACCCACGGCCACCGCTTCCACCAGCCCGAGGCTTTGCAGCTCACGCGCGCCAGCGACTACGCGGAACGCCTGCGCACTCCGGGCTTTGTCGAGCCGTCCTTCGAGGCGCGTCGCGAGAGCATCCTTGAACAGGTCCACGAGCAGGCCAGGGCCTTAGGCGGCCGCGCCCTGGTGGACGCGGATTTACTGGACGAGGTCACCGCCCTGGTCGAGTGGCCGGTGGCCCTGACCGGCGGCTTCGATCCGCGTTTCCTGGAGGTCCCGCAGGAGGCGCTGATCTCCACCATGCAGGACAACCAGAAATACTTCCCGGTGGTCGACGAGGCCGGCCGCATGCAGCCGCATTTCATCGTTATCAGCAATATCGAGTCGCGCGACCCCCATGCGGTCCGCGATGGTAACGAACGGGTGCTGCGCCCGCGTTTCGCCGATGCTGAATTCTTCTGGCAGCAGGACCGCAAGAAGCGCCTGGAGGAACGTCTGGAGGCGCTGGATTCGGTCGTGTTCGAGAAGCGCCTGGGCACGCTACGCGACAAGTCTGCTCGGCTGGAGGCCCTGATGCAGCGGCTGGCCGGTTTGATGGGCCTGGACGCGAACCTGGCCGCCCGCGCCGCGCGTTTGGCCAAGTGTGACCTGGTGACCCAGATGGTGTTCGAGTTCACCGAATTGCAGGGCACGATGGGCCGCTACTACGCCCTGCACGACCGCGAAGACGAGACCGTCGCCGCCGCGATCGAACAGCACTACTGGCCGCGCCAGTCCGGTTCCGAGCTGCCGGACGCCGCGCTGGCCCAGGCGTTGGCGCTGGCGGATCGCCTGGATACCCTGGTCGGTATCTTCGCCATCGGCAAGCAGCCCACCGGCACCAAGGACCCGTTTGCCCTGCGCCGCGCGGCCCTCGGGCTGGTGCGCATCCTGGTCGAGCGCGAACTGCCGCTGGCCCTGACCCCGCTGCTACAGGCGGCGGCCGAGCCGATCCGCGAACGGGTGCCGGAGGCCGACCAGGCCGTGGAGCCGGTGCGCCAATACATTCTGGAGCGCCTGCGCGGCTACCTGCTGGAGCAGGGGCAGGCCCACGAGACCATCGAGGCGGTGGCCGCGATCGCCCCCGACGCCCCGCTGGATTTCGTCCGCCGCGTGCGTGCGGTTAGCCTGTTCCGCGAGCGCCCGGAGGCCGAGGCCCTGGCCGCCGCGAACAAGCGCATCCATAACTTGCTGCGCAAGGCGGGCGAGGAGGCCGAGGCCGAACTGGACCCCGAGGCGCTGGTGCTGGACGAGGAGCGGAGCCTCTACCAGGGCCTGCAGGCGGTGCGCCCAGGGGTGGAGCAGGCGGTGGCCGACGGTGACTATCTGCACGCCCTGGGCGAGCTGGCGGGCCTGCGTGACCGGGTGGATACCTTCTTCGACCAGGTGATGGTCATGGCCGAGGACCCGGCCGAGCGGCGCAATCGCCTGGCCCTGTTGCGTGAACTGCGCCGCGCCTTCGAGACCGTGGCCGATATCGGTCGGCTGGCCACAGGGTAGGCTCTTCCGATGCTGCCCCTGATCCGCGGTCTGCTGTTCCAGGTCGGGTTCATCGGCTCGATGCTGGTGTTCGGCGTGCTGGTGCCGCCGCTGATCTGGCCATTATCCCGCCGCGCCCGTTACCGCGTACTGACGCAATGGGGGCGCTTCAACATCTGGTGGCTGCGCATCACCTGCGGCACGGAGTTTCGCGTGCAGGGGGCCGAGCACATCGACCCGTCGCGCCCGCACGTGGTGTTGTCCAAACACCAGTCGGCCTGGGAGACGGTCGCTTTCGTGGCGATCTTTCCGATGCAGACCTGGGTGCTCAAGCGCGAGCTGATGCGCATTCCGGTCTTTGGCTGGACGCTGGCGATGATCGACCCGGTACCCATTGATCGCGATGCGGGCCGCCAGGCCCTGGAGAACCTGGTGACCGAAGGTCAGAAGCGTCTGGACGAGGGGCGCTGGGTGATCGTGTTCCCCGAGGGCACGCGCGTGGCACCGGGCGAACACGGCCGCTACCGCCAGGGCGGTGCGATGCTCGCGGCACGCACCGGCTATCCGGTCCTGCCGGTGGCGCTGAACAGCGGTAGCTTCTGGCCGAAGAAGGGGCTGCGGCGCTATCCAGGGACCATAGAGGTCGTGATCGGTCCCCCGATCGAGACCGCAGGACGCAAGCCGGTCGAGGTGCTGGGCGAGGCCGAAGACTGGATCGAGACCACCATGGCTGGGATCGAGCCGCGCCCGGCGAAGACGTTATCGGAGAATGCGCATGGCCAATGAACCTGTGATTAGCGCCCCGCTGGTCGAGCTGCGCGACCGGACGATCTATCGGGTCGGCGATTCGGAACCGGCCGTTTGGCTGATCGACGATCTTGAGCTGGGCGGCATCCTTGTGAATGCGCCGGCCTACTCCGGGCCGCTACTGGAGGCCATTCGGGCCATCACCAAGCCGGCCTACCTGTTCCTGCCCAGCCGGTACGGGGCGCAGGACCTGGATGCCTGGCGCGCAGCGGGCATCGAGACCTTGGCCTTCGAGGCCGAGGCCCCGGCGATTCGCGCGGCGGGCGGCGAGATCGACATCGCCTTCAATCGCAAGCAGCGCCTGTCGCGCACCATCGACTTCCTGCCGATGGCCGGCGTGACCGAGGGTTCCTGTGCACTGCGCCTCAAGAACCTGCCCGGTGTGGTGTTCTTCGGTCCGGCCCTGGCCCCGGGCGCGGATGGCTGGCCGACCCTGATCCAGAACCCCGAGGATCACTCCTTCGAGGCGCGACTGTTCGGCGCGCTGGGGGTGAAGGACCTGAAGTTCGCCTACGCCTTCTGCGACCGCTTCGACCCGGCCAGCACGCAGTTCGGCCCGGATGCCGATCAGCATATCGAGGCCCGCATCGAGGCCGTGTTCGACGACTAGCAGTACCGCTGGGGGACCCCCCCGGCGATTGCCGCGGCGCTTTGCGCCTTGCAATGACGGGGCTTGGTGCGTCAGGTGCGGGCGATTAGCTGCTGGATCACGTGCCCGGCGGCGGTGAGGCCAAAGATCGCAGGGAGGTAGGAGATCGTGCCGTTGACCGAGCGCGGGCGTCCACCATCGCCGACCGGACGGTGCTCCGTTCCCTTGCGCGGCTGTTCGATGGAAAACACCACGGGGTAGTCGAGATGCGCGCCCAGGCGCCGCAGGCGCTTGCGCATCTGACGCGCGAGGGGGCACACACGCGTCCCCGCCAGCGGCCCCACCCGGACGGCTGTGGGATCGATGCGTCCGCCGGCTCCCATGCTCGAGATCACGCCCTGTCCGCGTGCCTGGGCCGTCGCGACCAGCGCGGCCTTGCAGACGATGGAATCGATCGCGTCCAGCACGAAATCGGCATCCTCCGGGACCAGGTCACCGATGGTGTCGGGCTGCAGGAAGTCGTGGCGGATGGTGAGCTCGATGTCGGGATCGATGTCGTGGATGCGGTTCGCCATGATCTCGGTCTTGGGCCGGTCCACGGTCGAGCGCAAGGCGACCAGCTGGCGGTTCAGATTGGAGGCGCCCACCACGTCGTGGTCGGCCAGTGTCATGCGGCCGATGCCCGCGCGCGCGATCGCCTCGGCCGCGTAGCTGCCCACGCCGCCCAGCCCGGCGATGAACACATGCCGGTCGCGCAGACGCGCGGTGACGTCGTGGCCCAGCAACAGGTCGGTGCGTTCGGTGTAGGGGTTTTGCGGGGCGTCGGCGGGCGTGCTCATGCGTCGGGACCGGTCGGAAGCCGGAGAGCCCGGCGTGCGTTTCGTGACGTGATTATAGCCATGTCCGTCGGGTCCATGTCCCGCAGGTTTGCTAACTGGCGATTGACCTTGGCGGTCATGGCCGGCTCGTTGCGCTCTCCCTGGTGCCCGGCCAGCGGCTGGTCCGGCGCGTCGGTCTCCACCACCAGTGCCTCTAACGGTGCCTCGCGGACCACCCTGTGCAGTTTTTTTGCGCGTTCGTAGGTCACGGGGCCGCCGATCCCGAGGCAAAGCCCCATATCCGCGGCCTGTCGGGCCTGCTGCGGGCTCCCGATAAAGGCATGCAGGATGCCGGTGAGGCCCGGGTGCTGACGCAGTCCCTTGAGCACCTCGTCGAGTGCGCGCCGGCTGTGGATGATCACCGGAAGGTCGCGTTCATGGGCGATGGCCAGTTGCCGTGTGTAGTAGCGCCACTGGCGCTCCCAGTCGAGATCCTTTCGGAATCCATCGAGCCCGATCTCGCCGACGGCAACGGCCTCCGGGTGCGTGTCCAGCCAGGTCTCCAGCGCGTCGAGGTCCTCATCCGCATGGTCGCGGAGGAAGATCGGATGCAGGCCGTAGGCCACGTGTAGGCCTTCGTGCTCCCGGTGCAGGGCGTCGATGTCGGGCCAGCGGGCGCGGGTGACCCCCGGCAGGACCAGCTCTTGCACGCCGGCGGCACGGGCGCGGTCTAGCACCGCCGGGCGGTCGGGATCGAACGCGTCGAGGTCCAGGTGGACATGCGTGTCGATCAGATGCACTGGAGTACTGGATCTACGGGCAGGGGTAGGTATAACGGGCGTGGATGGCTTCGATGGCCTCCAGCACGGCAGCGGACAGGGTGACGTCCACGGTGGCGATATTCTCGCGCAGCTGTTCGATGGTCGTCGCGCCGACCAGGTTGCTGGTCACGAACGGCTGCTGATTGACGAAGGCCAGTGCCAGTTGGGTCGGGGTCAGCCCGTGCGCGGCCGCCAGCTTCGCGTATTCGGCGGTGGCGGCCAGACCGGATTCGTTGCTGTAGCGCTGGAAGCGCTCGAACAGGGTCAGTCGGGCCCCTTCCGGTTTGGCCCCTTCCAGATACTTGCCGGAAAGCATGCCAAAGGCCAGCGGGGAGTAGGCGAGCAGGCCCACGTCCTCGCGGATGGCCATCTCGGCCAGGCCGGCCTCGAAGCTTCGGTTGAGCAGGTTGTAGGGATTCTGGATGGAGACGATGCGTTCGGACAGGCCGCGGTCATGGGCGCGGATCCACTCCATGAATCCCCACGGGGTCTCGTTGGAGATGCCGATGGTGCGCACGCGGCCGCTCTCCACCACGGCCTTCAGCGCCGCCGCCGTCTCCTCAATCGGGGTCGCGTCGTCTTCCGGCTGGTGGGTGTAGCCGAGCTGGCCGAAGAAGTTGGTGGCGCGCGCGGGCCAGTGCACCTGGTAGAGATCCAGGTAGTCGGTCTGCAGGCGCGTGAGGCTGTCCGTCAGGGCCTGTTCAATATGCTCGCGGTTCAGCTTTGGGCCGCCGCGCAGGTAGTCGATCATGCCGGGGCCGGCCACCTTGCTGGCCAGTACCACCTGGTCGCGATTGCCCCGCTTGGCCAGCCAGTTGCCGATATAGGTCTCGGTCAGCCCCTGGGTCTCTTCGCGCGGCGGCACAGGGTACATCTCGGCGGCATCGATCAGGTTTACGCCCTGAGCCAAGGCGTAGTCGAGCTGTTCGTGCGCCTCGGCCTCGGTGTTCTGCTCGCCCCAGGTCATGGTGCCCAGGCCGATCAGGCTGACCTCGATCTCGGTACGTCCCAGTCTGCGGTATTGCATGCCAATCCCTTGCCGCTTGGGCAGTTCAGGTGAACAGGGTCAGGACCCCGGTGTAGCCATACAGGCGGTTAGAGAAGATCTCGCCGTTGGCGAAGAAACCGACCAGCGGCACCCCTCCAAGACCCTTTTGTACCATCGCCAGTTCCGTGCCGGCCTGGCCGAACTGGTGGCGCCCGCGGCCAACACAGGAAACATAGATCGCCCCTCGGATGCCGTTAGGGGTCTGGGCGCGGATCTGTTCCAGCATGCGCTCCAGGTCCTCCGTCGCGGCCTGGCCGTCGCGGCGCACGAACAGGATCTTGGTACCCGGTTCCAGCATTTCGCCTACGGCCAGAACTTCCTGGTCGAGGTCCACGCCGATGATGTTGCGCACGCGGTAGTCGCCGGTATCGGACCCGGCAATGGGGAAGCCGGCCAGGATGTAGCCCAGCGCCCGCTCCAGGTCGCGCGCCAGCACATCGCCGATAATGCCCTTGAAGGCCGTCAACGCCTGCTGGCCATCCAGGCGCACGATGATGTTGCGCCAGGTCTCGGTCAGCTCGTGCTGGCCCGGCAGCGGGGTACAGCCCTGGGTGTGGCGCGCGGCGATCGCGACGTCCTCGCGCAGCGCCAGCCCGGTGAGGCCCGAGGCGGCCACGCCATCGGCAATCTGGACTACGCCATCCTCGCCCGAATTGACTCCGCCCGTAGCGAACCAGGCGGTCTGTTCGCCGATCTCGGTCAGCAGGTCTTCCAGGCCCTCCATGCGCGGGTCCGCGTTCAGGATCAGGCGCCCCGGGGTCTGCGGGTCCAGGAACCCGTCCAGATCCTGGATCAGGTCGTCCAGACGGCGCACCGGGCGGTGGATCACGCGGACACTGGCCGCGGGAAATTCACCCACCATCAGCGCGGCACCCGTCTGCTCGTAGAACTCCTCCTGGGGCCCGATGATCGCCATGGCCATGCCGCCCACGAAGTGATCGACGCCCAGGCCCTCGCGGAGGTGCTTCAGCAGGGCGCGGGCATGTCGGGTCAGTGGGTCGGAGAGGTAGATGAAGCCCACCCGTACCTGGTCCTCGGCGCGTGGCGGCTGTTCGCCGAGTTGGGCGATCAGGGCGTCTGCTAGGGCCTTGGGATCTTCGCCGGTGGTGGATGCGCTGCGAAAGGCTGCGTTCATAGACCGAGTTGCTCCAGCATGCTGAGTGCCTCGTTATCTTGTTCGGGCATGCCCCGCTGCACCTGCAGATCGCCGTCTCCGGTGAATGCGAGGCGGGCATGGTGACGGCGGTCCAGCTCCTCCAGGAACCAGGCGATCTCGGACGGGTGCACCGGGTGTCCCCCCCGGGTCAGGTGACGCGCGAGGATCGCGTCCTCGCGCACGTCCAGAAACAGCGGTTGCGGCAGTTCCAGCGGCAGGATGTGGGTCTGCACCAACCATTCCACCGGGGTCGGGCGCCGCCGTGGCAGGGGCCGGCTGTCGATCCGGAAATGGCCCCCGCCCCCGGGCTGCTTCAGGAGTTCCTCCAGCCAGTCTCCGGCAAAGCCCTGGTGCACGATCAGCGAGCGCGCGGTGTAGCGGCTGCGAAAGCGTTCCATCTGCTGGGCCGGTCGAGGCCCGAAGAGTCCGAACACGCCAACTCCGTCCTGTCGGGGAAAGTCTGGATCGTAACGGAATGCCCGGCCTCAAACGAAAAAAGCCCCGCCGGAGCGGGGCTTGGAACTTCTCCGGATGGGCCGGATTAGCCGCGGCGCGACAGCATCTCGTGGATGATCGGCGCGAGGATGACCTCCATCGCGAAGCTCATCTTGCCGCCCGGTACCACCAGGGTCTTGGGATCGGACATGAAGGAATCCGGGATCATGTTCAGCAGGTAGGGGAAGTCGATGCCGAACTTCGCCGGATCCTTGAAGCTGATCACCACCATCGATTCGTCCGGGGTCGGCACCGCACGGGCAATAAACGGGTTGGAGGTGTCCACCGTCGGCACGCGCTGGAAGTTGATGTCCGTGTAGCCGAACTGCGGGGTGATGTAGTTCACGTAGTCCGGCATGCGACGCAGGATGGTGTCGACGATGGCCTCGGCGGAATAACCACGCTCGGCGTTGTCGCGGAAGATCTTCTGGATCCACTCGAGGTTCACGATCGGCACCACGCCGATGCCGAGATCCACGTGCTGCGCGGCGTTCACCTCGCCGTCCACGACCAGGCCGTGCAGGCCCTCGTAGAACATCAGGTCGCTGCCCGGCTGGATCTCTTCCCAGGGAGTGAACTCGCCCGGGCCGAGGTTGGTGCCCAGGCGCGCGTTGTGCTCGGCGGCCTCTTCGTCGGAGTGCAGGTAGTAGCGCTTCTCGCCCTGGCCGGTTTCGCCGTAGGTCTTGAACAGACCCTCGACTCGGTCGAACAGGTTGGCGTCGGGGCCGAAGTGCGAGAAGTGGTGGTTGCCGTCGGCGGCCGCCTTCTGCATGGCTTCCTTCATCGCCTTGCGGTCATAGCGATGGAAGCTGTCGCCCTCGATCACCACCGGGTTGATCTGCTCGCGGCGGAAGATGGACTCGAAGGAGCGCTTGACGGTGGAGGTGCCGGCACCCGAGGAACCGGTCACTGCAATCACGGGATGCTTCTGGGACATGGGAGTTCTCCTTGCAAACGGGTTGCGGAAGGTTGCGTTTAAAAGACTAGAAAATCAGATTGAGCATGAACATCGCGACCACGCCGAACAGGATGGTCATGATGCCGCCGGCCTTCATGAAGTCCTTCACCCGGTAGCCACCGGGGCCCATGATCAGGGCGTTCACCTGGTGGGTCGGGATCAGGAAGGAATTCGAGGTGGCAATGGCCACGGTCAGCGCGAATACGCGCGGGTCGGCGTCCATCCCCGCGGCCTGCGCGGCGATCGCGAAATTGATCGCCAAGGGTACCAGCAGCACGGTCGCGCCGACGTTGGACATCACCAGGGTGAAGAACGTGGCCAGGGCGAAGATCGTCGCCTGCAGCACCCAGGGCGGCACGGTACCCAGCATGTCGAGGGTGTTTTGTGCGATCCAGGCGGCAGTGCCGGTGTTCTCCACCGCCATGCCCAGCGGGATCAACGAGGCGAGCAGGAAGACGGTCTTCCAACTGACCGCGCGATAGGCGCTGTCGAGGCTGATAACGCCGGTCAGGATCATGCCCAGCGCGCCGGTCAGCAGGGCCACCGACAGCATCAGGTCGGTGAACACGATCAGGCCCACGGTCAGCGCCAGGAAGAACAGGGCGTGCGGGACCTTGGACGGGCTCAGTTCCTCGTGCGGATAGTCCGAGGTGATCACCACGAAGTCGCGGTCCTGCTCCAGACGCGCCAGCGATTCCCAGGTGCAGTGCACCACCAGGATGTCGCCGGTCTCCAGCGGGATGTCGCGCAGGCCTTCGCCGTAGGTCTCGCTACCGCGCTGGATACGCATCACCGAGAGGCCGTAGGTCTGGCGCATCGCCAGTTCGGTGACGGTCTTGCCCGCCAGGTTGGATCCCGGCGCGATCGCGACCTCGGCGACACCGGAACGCCCGCTGTCCAGGGCGTTGGCGAACACGTCGAGGTTCGTGGTCGGGCGCTTGCGCGTGCCCTCGCACAGCTTTTCCATGCGCTTGGGGCTGGCGAGCACCGCGAGGTGCGAGTTCGCCTGGATCTCGTAGCCGGTCCAGGGCGCCATGCGCAACTCGTCGCGTACGTAGGTCCCGACGATTGCAATGCCAGTGTCGCGTTCGATCTCGGCCACCGTGCGCCCGACCAGGGGGTCGTTCTCCGGCACGAACAGTTCGTGCACTTCGTACGACAGCCCGTACACGCGCTGGAAGTAGTCCTGGGCGCTCTCGCGCTGGGCCGACTTGCTCTTGACCGAAGGCAGCACGAAGCGCCCCAGGACGACAAAATAGACGATGGCGGTGGCCAGCAGGGCGAGGCCGATCGGCGTCACGTCGAACAGCTGGAACGGCTCCATGTCAGAGGGCAGCAGGTCGTTCAGCAGGATCAGCGGGCTGGAGCCCACCAGGGTGATGGTGCCGCCGACGATGGCGGCGAAGCCCATCGGCATCAGCAGGCGCGAAAGCGGGATGTTCAGGCGGTTGGAGATCCGGCTCATCACCGGCAGGAACAGGGCGGCCGCGCCGATGTTCTGCATGAAGCTCGAGATCACGCCCACCGTGCCGGATACGGTGGGGATAATGCTCTTCTCGGTGGTCCCGCCCACGCGCATGATGAAGGCGGCCACCTTGTGCATCACCCCGGTCTTGTCCAACCCCGCACCGATGATCATGACCGCGATGATGGAGATCACCGCATTCGATGCGAAGCCACTGAACAGCTCTTCCTGGCCCACCAGCATGCCCAGGCCGGGGACCAGCGTCAGCAAGCCCAGCAACACCATCACCGAGATGGCCGCGAGGTCGACACGGATGATCTCGGATACAAACAGGAAGATCGTGAACGCGAGCAGCGCGAGCACCACGATCATCTCGGTGGTCAGCGTAAGGTTTTCCATGTTCCAGTCGTGTCCTGAAGACCCGCGCCGGACGGCGCGTGGCCGGAAGCCGAAGGAGGCGTGCGCCAAGCGCAAACGCCGGGGGCGGGTCGGAGGAATCGGGCTCCGCCTTTCCCTTGAAAGCGCGGGATTATTTCATTCCGCGCGCCCGGACGCAAAAAGCGTGGCCGCCGCCGTCCCCGGCCCTGGGTGCCGGGCACCCCGTCGTGGATCGCCGGATGGGGTGTGTCCCGGTCCCGGCATGTGACCCCTGGGTCTGCCGGTGCTGGCGTTTGTGAACGTGTCGGTTATGCTGGAAAAAATGTCCAGGTGGAGACCCCCGCATGTCCGATTCCGAAGCCCCACTGTGCCGTTTCGAGACCATCATCCTGGCGACGGATGGTTCCGAATTCAGCGAATCCGCCGAGAGCGTAGCGCTGGACCTGGCGCAGCGCTGCGGTGCGCGCCTGATCGTCGCACGCATCATCCTGACGGATACCCAGCACGATGCCCTGTCCCCGCCGCGTAGCCACGAGGCGAGTGTGGCCGGCCAGGCCGATCTGGACGTGCTGGAAAAGCGGGCCCGTGAGGCGGGGATCGATGCCTCCATGATCCTGCGCCACGGGGTGGATCGGCACCAGGAGATCGTTGCGATTGCCGAGGAGTTCAAGGCGGGTCTGATCGTGATTGGCCGGCGTGACCGTGGCGACATCGCACGCCTGATGGTTGGCGACGCCACACGCAAGGTAATCGGACTGGCCCCCTGTAACGTGATGGTGGTGCCGCGCGGGGCCCAGGCGCCGCATCGCGGGCTGCTGGTGGGCACCGATGGTTCCGATTTGGGTGACAAGGCCGTGCGCGCGGCCATCGAACTGGCGGGATACTGTGACTTGCCGCTGACCATTGCCTCGGTGGCGGTTCCCGGCCAGAGCGACGAGCGGCGTCAGGAGGGTGTGGAGGCGGTGCAGCGTCTGCAGGGCGAAGCCCGGGAGCAGGGGCGTCAGGCCGATGCCACCACCGAGGAGGGGCGGCCCGAGATCGCACTGGTGGACATCGCCCGGCGCGATCAGCGCGACCTGATCGTGGTCGGAAGCCACGGCCGTACCGGGATCAAGCGCCTGCTGATGGGCAGCGTCTCCGAGCGCGTGGTCGGCGGTGCTGAGTGCCCGGTGCTGGTGGTCAAGAACGTCTGACGCGGTCCCGCGTCAGGCCGGTGTGTCAGTGCGCCGATAGAGGAGATCGGCCACCTGGTGGCCAAGCCGTTCCCCGCGGCGCTCGAACTTGGTGACCGGGCGATCCGGGGGGCGTCCAGGGGCCGGGACTGGACCATCGGGCTCGAACCAGACGGCGCATTCCTGCATCACCGCGATCATGTGTTCCGCATAGTCGGACCAGTCGGTCGCCAGGTGCAGGCGCCCGCCCGGCCGGACGCGCGTCGCCAGGTGGCGCACGAACGTGGGCTGGATCAGCCGGCGTTTGTGGTGGCGCTTCTTGTGCCAGGGGTCCGGGAAGAACACCTGCACGCAGTCCAGGCTGCCGGGGGTCAGGTAGTGCTCCAGCAGCTCCACCGCATCGACGTCACTCACCCGCACATTGGCCAGGCCGCGTTGTTCCACTTCGCGCAGCAAGTGCCCCACCCCGGGGCGATGCACCTCGGTCCCGATGAAGTCACGCTCCGGGTGGTTGGCCGCCTGTTCGGCAAGGCTCTCGCCATCGCCAAAGCCAATCTCGAGGGTCACGGGTGCCGTGCGCCCGAAGATCTCGGCCAGGTCGAGGGGGGCGGCGGGTTCCGGCAGCGGCAGGCCGAAGCGTGGGAACAGGTCGTCCAGGGCCCGTTGCTGACCGGGGGTCAGCCGGCCCTCGCGCCGGACGAAGCTGCGGATGCGGCGGTAGAACGGTTTGTCTTCCGCCCCAGCGTTGGCAGGCTCCTTCATGCTAGCTGAAGAACAGGCCGGTCTGTGGCGAGGAAGCCGAGGCGTAGCGCCGCGGCGCCATGCGCCCGGCGAGGAAGGCCTGGCGACCGCCGATGATCGCGTGGCGCATGGCCGAGGCCATCATCACCGGGTCGTCGGCAGCAGCGATGGCCGTGTTCATGAGTACGCCGTCACAGCCCAGTTCCATCGCGATCGCGGCATCCGAGGCGGTGCCGACGCCGGCATCCACCAGCACCGGAACCGTGGCGTTCTCCACGATCTCGCGGATGTTGTAGCGGTTCTGGATGCCTAGTCCCGAACCGATCGGCGCGGCCAGCGGCATGATCGCCAGGCAACCAATGTCCTCCAGGCGCTTGGCCAGCAGCGGGTCGTCGGTGGTGTAGACCATCACATCGAAGCCTTCGGCCACCAGCGTCTCGGCGGCCTTTACCGTTTCGAAGACGTCCGGATAGAGGGTCTTCTCGTCGCCCAGGACTTCCAGCTTCACCAGGTTGTGGCCGTCCAGAAGCTCGCGCGCCAGGCGGCAGGTGCGGATGGCGTCCTCGGCGTTGAAGCAGCCTGCGGTGTTCGGCAACAGGGTATAGCGCTCCGGCGAGATCACGTCCAGCAGGTTGGGTTCGTCCGGGTTCTGGCCGATGTTGGTGCGGCGGATCGCGACGGTGACGATCTCTGCGCCGCTGGTCTCGATGGCATCGCGGGTCTGGTCCAGGTCGCGATACTTGCCGGTGCCCACCAGGAGACGGGAGGTGAACTCGCGTGAGCCCACGCGGAAGAGATCGTCGGCGGTTGCGGCGGCCGATTCGGTCATGGTGCTTCCTTCGTTGAAAGTGGTTGTGGGACGAGGCGGTCGCGGGCGGCGCGATTCTTGTTGATGCAGTGCGGCAGCCCTTCGACTAGCCGCCCCCGATCGCCTGTACGATT
The DNA here is from genome assembly GCF_000745395.1 of Thioalkalivibrio sp. ALJ1. NCBI lineage: Bacteria > Pseudomonadati > Pseudomonadota > Gammaproteobacteria > Chromatiales > Ectothiorhodospiraceae > Thioalkalivibrio > Thioalkalivibrio sp. ALJ1. The sequence goes on from NZ_KN050684.1 coordinate 862,996, forward strand.
TCCACGCGATCGCCTGGGTGCAGCGGATGCACGGCATGTTCGCTGCGCGGCACCAGCTCCTCGTTGATCTCCACGGCCAGGCGCCGGCCGCCAAGGCCGCGTGCCTCGATCAGCGCGGCCAGGGTGGCCTCGCGATCGTCGGGCAGTTCAAAGGGTTCGCCGTTCAGCTGAATCTGCATGGTTCTTCGACTCTTCAGTTTACCGTTGAGCCGGGGGCCGACAAGGCCTACAATCGCTGGCTCAAGCGGGTGTAGTTCAATGGTAGAACGGGAGCTTCCCAAGCTCTTAATGTGGGTTCGATTCCCATCACCCGCTCCATTCTATCAGGCTTCTTGGCCCTTTCGGTTCCCGCCAACCTGTCTTGCGAGCGGGTTATGGACTTGCTCCAGAGCCTTGTTATATCGTCAGAAACATGAGCGCCACGCCCAACCTTACGGAACTGCTGTCGGTCGATGCCGCCCGCGGGCTCCTGCGTGACCACGCGATCTCCCCGACCGAGCAGCGGGTCGAAATCGCGCGCGTGATGTTTGCCCGTCATCAGCACCTCAGCGCCGAGCAAATTCTTGCGCAGCTGGTGCGCCACGACTCGCGCGTCTCCAAGGCCACGGTGTACAACACCCTGAACCTGTTTGCCGAGAAGGGGCTGGTGCGTGAGGTCCTGATCGATCCTGCCAAACTGTTCTACGATTCGAACATGAATCCCCACCACCACCTGTTCCACACCGATACCGGTGAGTTGGAGGACGTGGATCCGGCACGGATCGATATCTCCGACCTGCCGGCCTTACCCGAGGGCAAGGTGCTGGAAGGCGTGGATGTCGTCATCCGGGTTGGTCGCCGCCGTTCCTGAGAGGGACGACCCTCGCCTGGGGCTGCCCGGATTGTGGTCGCTCCCGGCCCCCGCTATCATGTCGCGCTTCGCCGGTGTAGCTCAGTTGGTAGAGCAATCGATTCGTAATCGATAGGTCGGAGGTTCGACTCCTCTCGCCGGCACCAATCTTCCGACCTCCTCGGCTCCAGGCAGCGCTGGCTGTCCCAAGTCGGGGAGTGGTCCGGTCCCTCGCCCGGGTTCCTCTAAAAGCCATTGGCCGGCTGCCGAAGAAAGCCCCTCTCGGCCTTGCGCGGGAGAGAGAAGCTGCGCGGCACCGACAAACGTTCGTCGCGTAAATGCGCAACCCTGCGGATCAGGGCTCCACCGGCAAGCCGGCGGCCGCCCATTCCGGATATCCACCTTCAAGGCGACGCGCCTGATAACCCGCGTCGCGCATCCGGGCGACGGCGTCATAGGCCAGTACGCAGTATGGGCCGCGACAGTAGGTGATGACCTCGCGGTCGGTCGGAAGGTCTTCGAGGAAGGTGTTCAGTTCGGGAAGCGGCACATTGACCGCCCCCGCCAGATGTCCTGCGGAAAACTCTTCCGGTGGGCGTACGTCCAGCAGGAGCGTATCCCCATTGCGGATATGTTCAACCAGGTCCATCGCCGATACGGCCTCCAGCGGATCCTTGCTTTGCAGGTTTTCGTTGACCAGTTGCTGGGCCTCCGCGACCTGATCCACCGCGAGTACCTGGATCGCGTCGAAGAGCTGGACTACGGCGTCAGCGTCCGACAGGCGATAGAAAATCCGCTGCCCCTCGCGCCGCGTCTTGACCAGGCCCGCCTGCTTCAGAATCTGCAGGTGCTGGGAGGTATTGGCGACCGAGAGACCACTGGACTCGGCCAGCAAATCGACACTGCGCTCGCCCTGGGCAAGCAGTTCGATCAACTCCAGGCGCCGGCCACTGGCGAATGCCTTTCCGATGCGGGCGAACTGGCTGAACAGGTCCTGTTTGAAACCCATGTGATTCCGGTAAAAGTGTCAGGAAACAGGCCCTCAGCATACATGCAGACACGAAGACGATGAGCCTCTCAAGTCAATCAGTGTTTCCTTAATGGTATGGCCTCTTGTCGCCTGGCTTGACAGCCCCATCCGTCCCGACTAATGTCAATATTCAATTAATCGGTTGAATATTAGATGGGCCTAAAATCTGGGCCTTCCGCATGCACCCGGCGCGATGATTCATGGGATTGCCGGTCTGAACATCTAACCGAGGGAAACACTGATTAATGCACGCGCTCGCGTTGGCACCCCAGGTTTGCCGAGACAAGGCGCGTCGTGCAGCGTGTAGTGGTTCTACCCGCCCGTTTTCGATTGATTCGGGGCGCAACGGAAGATCGGGGAACCTGGGGTGCCAACCCCGAAGGGGCTCGGCCGCCCGTTGTTATCAAAAACGGGTGCGCGCACGGCGTTGCGGTTCCCTTGTGCAGAATGACTGCACGGCAGTCGCCGCGCCTTGTTCGCACGCAAAAGTGACTCGAGCGCGAGCGCGTGCATTAATCAGTGTTTCCCTAAACGAAGTGCCCGGTTGAACGGCACGAACAAGAGGCGACACATCATGGTGGACTGGTTCATGGAGCAGGAGCCGATCATCCGGATCGGGTTCCTGCTGAGTATGGTGGCCATCATGGCGCTCTGGGAGGCCTTCGCCCCGCGGCGGGCACTGACCGTGGGCAAGGCCTACCGGTGGGTCAACAACTGGGGCGTCGTGGTTACGGGCACCCTGCTGACCCGGGTGATCTTCCCGGCTGGCGCCGTCGGGTTGGCCTTCTTTGTCGAAAGCCAGGGCTGGGGGCTGTTGCAGGTGCTGGACATGCCCTTCTGGCTGGCGGTCCTGATCGCGATCGTCGTGCTGGATTTTGCGGTCTGGACCCAGCACGTGATGTTCCATGCGATCCCCGCGCTGTGGCGATTGCATCGCATGCACCACGCGGACCTGGACTTCGATCTGACCACCGGCCTGCGTTTCCATCCGCTGGAGATCCTCTTGTCGTTCGGAATCAAGGCCATGGTGATTGTGGCGATCGGCGCACCCGCGCTGGCCGTCCTGTTCTTCGAGATCATCCTCAGCTCACTAGCCCTGTTCAATCACTCGAATGTCCGTATCCCCACGGCGATCGACCGCTTCCTGCGCCTGTTCATCGTGACGCCGGACTTCCACCGCGTGCACCACTCCTGGTACCCGCACGAGACCAACTCGAACTTCGGGTTCAACCTCTCACTGTGGGACCGCATGCTCGGCACCTACCATGCTCAGCCGCAGGACGGCCACGAGGGCATGACCATCGGCCTCAACCAGTTCCGCGACCCCAGCTGGGAGCGACTGGACAAGATGCTGATCCAGCCCTTCATTGGCCCGGCGGACAGCTACCCGCTGAACCGCCGCCCGGAGACCGAGGACGAGAGTGAGCAGGTCGTGCGCAAGGCCAGTGCCGGTGCCCGGCGGGCAGGTTCCAAATGAGCCGCACGACCTGGTTGCGGATCGGCGCGGGCCTGGTCCTTATGGCCGGCATCCTGATCGCGGTGCAGTATCGCGATCATCTGGACCCCGCCGCGCTGGAGGCCTGGATCGGGGACTTTGGCGTGACCGCCCCACTGGTGTTCATCGGGGTCTACGCCATCGCCTCGGTGCTGTTCCTCCCCGGTATGGTGATGACCCTGGCCGGCGGTGCCCTGTTCGGCCCGATCTGGGGGACCCTGATCAACCTGGTCGGGGCCACCCTGGGGGCCACCCTGGCGTTCTTGATCGCACGCTACCTGGGCGCCGACTGGGTGGAACGCAAGCTCGGCGGGCGCCTGAAGCAGGTCGTGGCCGGCGTCGAAGCCGAGGGCTGGCGCTTCGTCGCGTTCGTGCGCCTGGTCCCACTGTTTCCGTACAACCTTCTCAACTACGCGCTCGGCCTGACGCGCATCCGCCTGCTGGCCTATGTGCTGGCCACGTTCATCTGCATGGCCCCGGGGGCGCTGGCCTATACTTACGTGGGCTATGCCGGGCGCCAGGCGATCGCCGGGGGCGAGGCCGCGATCCAGACCGCTCTGATCGCCCTTGGCCTGCTGGCGCTGGTCGCCTTCCTGCCGCGGCTGGTCAAGCGCCTGCGCGGCCCCTCTGAATGGATCACGACGACCCAACTGGCCGAGCGGCTACAGGGGCCAAACCCGCCGCAGGTGGTTGACGTGCGCTCGCCCGAGGAGTTTACGGGCGAGCTGGGCCATATCGAAGGCGCCGCCAATATCCCGCTCGACCAACTGGAATCGAACCTGGAACAGCTCCCGAAGGATCGGCCCCTGGCTCTGGTCTGCCGCACCGACAAGCGCTCGAAGAACGCGGCGCGCCTGCTTCGGGCCCATGGCTTCGAGGATGTGGCCGTGGTGCGCAAGGGCATGACCGCCTCGGCCGAACATTCGCCACGGGATTGAGCCATCGCACTGAGCGGCCGTTGGGAACGGACGTCTCGAACCGTGTTCCTATCAGGAGGAGCCCCCAATGAAAACGCTCCCATCCGGGAGACCGAATCCGGGTTCCATTATGGTGTCGGCATTGGTGGCGCTGGGGCGGGGTTCCTGACTGATCGGGCGTATCCGCCGTGGTCCCTGCAGGCTTTGAGGAGTTGGCATATGGAAGCACCCGTGATGTGGTCGAACCCTACGGATTTCCCCTCAATCCGGCGGGCTCGCCAGGTCAGCACCGTTCAGGTCAATCTTGGCTATGTATGCAATCAGACCTGTTTCCACTGCCATGTGAATGCCGGCCCCAATCGCCGTGAGTCCATGGATGCGGCCACGCTGGAAGCGGTCTTGGCCTTCGCGGATCGTGTCGGCGCCACCACGCTGGATCTGACCGGCGGCGCCCCGGAGCTGAACCCCCATTTCCGGTGGCTGGTGACCCAGGCGCGGGAACGGGGCTGGACCGTCATCGACCGCTGCAACCTGACGGTGCTGACCGAGCCCGGGCAGGACAGTCTTGCGGAGTTTCTGGCAGATCACCAGGTCCAGATCGTCGCGTCACTGCCCTGCTATGAAGAAGCCAACGTTGACCAGCAAAGAGGCGAAGGCGTTTTCCAGCGCAGTTTGCAGGGCATCCGGATGCTGAATGCCCTGGGCTACGGGCAGCGAGACTCCGGGCTGCCCCTGGACCTTGTGTACAACCCCCAGGGGGCCGAGCTTCCGCCTCCGCAGGGTGAGCTGGAAGCCGCCTACCGGGAATCGCTACTGCGGGATTGGAGCATCCACTTCAATCACCTGCTCACGATCACGAACATGCCGATCAACCGGTTTGCAGGACAGTTGCGGCGGGAAGGTCGCTACCAGGAATACATGGATCGCTTGCGCGCCGCCCATCGCACCGAAAATCTCGCAAAGGTGATGTGCCGTGATCTGGTCAGCGTGGATTGGAAGGGCTATCTCTTTGATTGCGACTTCAACCAGATGCTGGGGCTTCCGCTGGGCGCCAAAGGGCAGCGCGTTCACGTCCAGAACATTACGGCCCAGGCGCTGGACCAAGGCAGTATTGCGGTCGGCGAGCATTGCTATGGTTGCACGGCGGGCGCCGGGTCCAGTTGTTCCGGTGCGTTGTAGTGCGTCTATCGCATTGCCGCCCCTTTGTGGAATCGCGGGCCGTGGCGGCTGGGGCCACGATGCCGTGACCTGTGTCCAATGGTGACCGACGGCACTGACTTGCCAGGTGGATGTCGGGTCTCCTGTGTCATACCGGCGTTGAACGAGGCGCCATCGATTCTTGCGACACTTGGGCTCCTTCAGCCCATGCGTGATCGCGGAACCGAAGTCCTGCTGGTCGATGGTGGAAGCCGCGATGGGACGCCGGAGCGGGCGCATCCGCTGGTCGATCGGGTGCTAACCGCCGCGCCCGGTCGGGCCTCGCAGATGAATGCGGGTGCCGCCCATGCGCAGGGCGAGATCCTCTGGTTCCTGCATGCCGATACCGAGCCCTCGCCGGAGGCCGATCAGGCGATCCGAGGTGCGATCGAGGATGGCGCGGACTGGGGCTATTTTTCGGTACGCCTCTCGGGCGAGCGCCGATTGTTCCGGATGGTGGAGCGGATGATGACGGCCCGGTCCCGCATGACCGGCATCGCGACGGGTGACCAGGGCATTTTCGTCCGACGTGCCCTTTTCGAGCAGGTGGGCGGGTTTCCGGAGCAGCCACTCATGGAGGATGTTGCCCTGAGTGTCCGGCTCAAACGTGCGGCCGAGCGCCGGGTTTGTCTTCCCTCCCGGTTGATCACATCCAGCCGGCGATGGGAGGAGCGGGGGGCTGTGCGGGTCATACTGCTGATGTGGTGGCTGCGGCTGGCCTGCGCCCTGGGTGTTGCGCCGGAACGGCTGGCGCGGTGGTATCGATGAGCCGCCGCCGCTTGCTGGTGTTTGCCAAGGCCCCGGTGGAGGGTCAAGCCAAGAGCCGCCTGATCCCCGCGCTGGGCCCTGCGGGTGCCGCGGAGTTGCACGCGCGGATGGTCCGTCATACCTGTGAGAAGGCGCGTCGGATCGATGCGGATGTGGAGCTGTGGTGCCACCTGGATTCGGAGCACCCCCTGTTTACGGACTGTGCAGCGTCGTTCGGCGTCACGCTGAGAACGCAGGCAGGCGCGGACCTGGGTGACCGTATGTATAACGCATTCGCATTCGACCCGGAGGGGACGCCGGCGGTTGTGATTGGCACGGATTGCCCGTCGCTGGAACCCAGCGACCTAGCGAAGGCGTTCGCAGGCCTCGAGAAGTTCGACGCGGTGGTCGGCCCTGCGACCGACGGCGGCTACTATCTGCTGGGTCTGCGCAGCGCGGATGCGAGCCTCTTTCGCGCGGTCACCTGGGGGACGGGCAGCGTCCTCGCCGAGACACGCGCGCGCCTGGAGTCGCTCGGCCTGCGCTGGCTGGAGCTGGAACCAAGAGATGACATCGATCGACCGGAAGACCTGGCGTCGCTCCCCGTCGAATGGTTGCCCACTGCGAGGGATGGTGCATGACTGAACGTCTTGTCTTTGTCTATGCTGCCGACAGCGGACGGCTCAATGCCTGGTTCGATGCGGCGCACAAGATTGTCTCGCCCGGCACTTACTCGTGCCAGCTGTGTGCCGTCACGCACAACCCCTTTTCGATGCGAAAGGAATGGAAACAGTTCGTCGACGGGTTATCGGTGGACTGCAGGTTCATCCACCGCGACGAGTTTCAACGCGAGTACCCGGACATGGACGCGGTGCTGCCCGTAGTGTTCATGGAGGGCCCGTCGGGGCTATCGATCTGCCTCGACGCCGAAGGCATTGGGGCATGCGATTCTGTCGCGGCGCTTATCGAGCGAATCCAGCAGCATTGCCTAGGGAAACACTGATTAATGTACACACTCGCGTTGGTACCCCAGGTTTTCCGAGACAAGGCGCGTCGCGTAGCGGGTAGTGGTTCTACCCGCAAGCGACGCAACGCCGGATCGGGGAACCTGGGGTACCAACCCCGCAAACCATTGAAAGCAGGGGCTCGGCCGCTTTTGCGCGCGCACAGCGTTGCGGCTCCTTTGTGCAGAATGACTGCACGGCAGTCACCGCGCCTTGTTCGCACGCAAAAGCAACTCGAGCGCGAGCGTGTACATTAATCAGTGTTTCCCTGGGCTCGTCGGCGTCTTCTTGACGCAATGCCCGTTCAGTTGCGCCCGCCGCGTGGATGACGTCCGCCGCCGGGTCGACCGGGGCCCCGGCCGCCGCCACGGCGATCGTCCCGCGGCTTGCGGGGGCGTGGCTTTGGCTTGACCGCTCCCTGAAACAGGCGCTCCGGGTCCACGCTCGCGGTGGGAATGCGCTCGCCCAGGTAGGTTTCGATATCCGGCAGGTAGAAGGCCGAATCCTCGCAGCCGAAGCTGATCGCGTCGCCCTCGGCCCCGGCGCGGGCGGTGCGCCCGATGCGATGCACGTAGTCCTCGCCGGACTGCGGCAGGTCGAAATTGAAGACATGGGTGACGGCCGGGATGTGCAGGCCGCGGGCCGCCACGTCGGTGGCCACCAGGTAGGTGAATTCACTGGCGGCGAACTGTTCCAGCAGCTTCGAGCGCTTGTTCTGCGGCACATCGCCGGAGAGCAGCTCGGCCTTCTGCTCGTTGACATTGAGCCAGTCGCAGACCTTTTCGGCTCCGTGCTTGGTGTTGACGAACACGATCGCGCGTTCCGGCTGAAGGTCGCGCGCCAGACCCAGCAGCAACGGGATCTTCTCGTCATTGGCTGGGTAGTAGATCACCTGGCGCACGCGGTCGGCCGTCAGGGTCTCGCTCTCGATCTGGACCTTCTCCGGGTTGTTCATGCGCTCGAAGGCCAGCTCCATCACCCGCAGGGACAGCGTGGCCGAGAACAGCATGGACAGGCGCTCGCTGGCGGGAGAGCAACGGTTCATCAGGAAGCGTACGTCCTTGATGAAGCCGAGATCGAACATACGGTCGGCCTCGTCCAGCACCACGACCTCGGTGTGCTTGAGGCCAAAGACCTTCTGCTTGAAGTAGTCGATGATCCGTCCGGGCGTGCCGATCAGGATGTCCGCCCCGGCCTCCAGCTGTTCACGCTGGGTGTCGTAGCCGGTACCGCCGTAGGCGAGCGCAAGCTTCAGCCCGGTTTGCGCCCCCAGCGATTCGGCATCGCGGTGGATCTGGATCGCCAGTTCGCGGGTCGGGGCCAGGATCAGGGCGCGCACGTCGGTCAGCTTGCGGTTCGGTGACGGTTGCTGGCGCAGCAGGCGGTTGAAGGTCGCGATCAGGAAGGCCGCGGTCTTGCCCGTTCCGGTCTGCGCCTGACCTGCCACATCCCGCCCGGACAGGGCGATTGGCAACGTCTGGGCCTGGATCGGGGTGCAGTGCTCGAAGCCGGTGGCGCGGATGCCCGCCTGGACGGGTTCGGGCAGATCGAGCTGGTCGAAGCGGGGCGAGTCCTGCGCGGTTTCGGTCATCGGGTTCCTCGGATGCTGCCTGTTACTTGAACTGTCCGGCGTTCATCGTCGATAGTAAGGCCGTGCAGCCGGCGTTGCGGGCTGTTCCCCCAACCCAAGTCATGAGGGCTCGGAGTGAGCGACAAAATTGTTTATACATCGGACGCCGGTTTCGACGAGGACGTCCTGAAGGCCGATCAGCCGGTCCTGGTGGACTACTGGGCCGAATGGTGTGGCCCCTGCAAGATGATCGCGCCCATTCTGGACGAAATCGCTGAAGAATACGCGGGCAAGGTCAAGGTCGCCAAGCTGAACATCGACGAGAATCCATCCACCCCGCCGAAGTACGGCATTCGTGGGATCCCGACGCTCATGCTGTTCAAGAACGGCGATGTCGAGGCCACCAAGGTGGGTGCCCTGTCCAAATCGCAGCTGACCGCGTTCCTGGACCAGCACCTGTAAATTTCAGAGGCCTGGTGGGCGACCGCCGGGCCTTGCAAGCCCTGTCGCTTTTTCGGGCTTGCCCCGGGCCGCCACCTCGCTTACCATCAGCAGCATTCGAGAGGCCGCCAGGCCACTCTATCCTCCTTCCAGTCATCCGAGCGACCACCCCCGGTTGCCGTTCATCCACGTTGAACACAGCACCCCACGCATGAATCTGACCGAATTGAAGCGGATGTCCGCTGCCGATCTCGTGGCCTTCGCCGAAGAGAAGGGCATCGAGAACATGTCCCGCGCACGCAAGCAGGAGATTATCTTCGCCCTGCTCAAGGCCCACGCGAAGAGCGGCGAGGCCATCTATGGCGACGGCGTTCTCGAGATCCTTTCCGACGGCTTTGGTTTCCTCCGTAGCGCCGATAGCTCGTACCAGGCCGGGCCGGACGATGTATACGTCTCCCCCAGCCAGATCCGTCGCTTTGGGCTACGCACCGGCGACACCATCGCCGGCAAGATCCGTCCGCCCAAGGACAATGAGCGTTACTTCGCGCTGCTGAAGGTCTCGGAGATCAACTTCGAGCCGCCGGAGAATGCCAAGCACAAGGTGCTGTTCGAGAACCTGACGCCGCTGCATGCCAACGAGCGCATGCGCATGGAGCGCGGCAACGGTTCCACCGAGGACATCACCGCCCGCGTGATCGACATCGTCTCGCCGTTCGGCAAGGGCCAGCGCGGCCTGATCGTCTCCCCGCCCAAGGCGGGCAAGACGCTGATGCTGCAGAACATCGCCCAGAGCATCGCCGGCAATTACCCCGAGTGCTACCTGATCGTCCTGCTGATCGACGAGCGTCCGGAGGAAGTCACCGAGATGGACCGCATGGTCCAGGGCGAGGTGGTCTCCTCCACCTTCGACGAGCCGGCCCAGCGCCATGTGCAGGTCGCCGAGATGGTGATCGAGAAGGCCAAGCGCCTGGTCGAGCACAAGCGCGACGTGGTGATCCTGCTGGATTCCATCACCCGCCTGGCGCGTGCATACAACACCGTCGCCCCCAGCTCGGGCAAGGTGCTGACTGGCGGTGTGGATGCCAACGCCCTGCACCGCCCGAAGCGCTTCTTCGGCGCCGCGCGCAACGTGGAGGAAGGTGGCAGCCTGACGATCATCGCCACCGCCCTGGTCGAGACGGGCTCCAAGATGGACGAAGTCATCTACGAGGAGTTCAAGGGTACCGGCAACATGGAGCTGCACCTCGAACGTCGGATCGCCGAGAAGCGTATCTACCCGGCGATCAACGTGAACCGCTCGGGTACTCGTCGCGAAGAACTACTCACTGCGCCGGACGAGCTGCAAAAGCTCTGGATCCTGCGCAAGTTCCTGCACGGCATGGACGATATCGAGGCCATGGAATTCCTCCTCGGCCGCATGCAGTCCTCCAAGACCAACTCCGAGTTCTTCGATCAGATGAAGCGCAGCTAGCTGCGACCCGCCGCAGCCGCAGCCGCCTCTGCCTCGAAAGGCGAGGGCGGGTTACAGGAAGGTTCGAAGAACAGAAGGTTTCAGGGGTATCCGGGTAGGGCCGAGGCCTCGCGGATCGGCCCATAGCCGGAGGCTGATGCCGGCCAATTTTGATCCGTTCTTCCCGTCTTCATGCCTTCCTGTAGATTGCCTTTCGGTGTTCAGCCGGGGACGGGTTCGAAGCTGATCAGGCGGTCCAGGCGCCACCATTGGCGGCGGCCTTCGGTGTCGCGGAGGATCAGATACTCGGCACCGCGCCGGGTGCGCAGGTCCAGCGGTCGCACGACCGCGATGCGATCCATCTCGCCGCGACGCCAGTGCGTGCGCAGAAACTGGCCGCGCAGGATGGCGAGCTCCAGCTCGGAATAGCGCTCACAGGCAATGGGCGTATACGGGGGTGCGGCGATCACTCGCCCTCCCGCTGGGCCAGGATGCGTGGGATCTCCTCGTCGCCGGCATCCTCGCGGCGGAACACAATGGGCGCACAGCACACCGCGCAGTCCTCGATCCATTCGCGGTCGTTGCTGATCATGTCCACCGTGGTCTCGCCGTGTTCGCCGCACCAGGGGCAGGCAAAACCGATAAACTCGACGGGACGCATCATCGACTCTCCTCCTGGCCTACAGGCCAGGCTATCGGCGTGGCGACCGAGTCCTGCGGAGTCCCTTCCGGAAGAAACCGTTCCAGCACGTCATTGAGAAACGCCAGGCCTTGTTCCGTGGCCTGCAGGCGCTCTGGGTCCGCCACCAGCAGGCCTGTCGCGCGTAATTCGGACAGTGCCGGTTCGAGTGTCGCGAGCGGCAAGCCGCAGTGCGTCTCGAACTGGGTCGTCGGCACCCCCTCCACCAGTCGCAGCGCGTTCAGCATGAATTCGAAGGGCCGTTCCGCCGCCGGTACCACCTGGTCTCTGTGCTGTTGTGGCCCGGACAGGTAGGCCTCGGGCTGGCGCGGCTTGATCCGGCGCAGGATCGTGCCGTCGTGCACCTGCGTCAGTTTGCCGTGGGCCCCGGCGCCGATGCCCAGATAGTCGCCGAAGGTCCAGTAGTTGCGGTTGTGCCGACATTCCTGCCCCGCGCGTGCATAGGCGGATACCTCGTATCGAGTATAGCCAGCCGCCGCCAGATGCAACTGCCCCTGACTGAATAATTCCTCGATCGTGGCATCTCCCGGCAGTTCGGGCGGGTGCGCGGCGAAATAGGTGTTCGGCTCCAGGGTCAGCTGGTACCAGGAGATGTGACCGGGATCCAGTTCGATCGCCGCCTGCAGATCCGCTAATCCCGCCTCCACCGACTGCCCCGGCAGGCCAAACATCAGGTCCAGGTTGATCGCTTCGAATCCGGCTGCGCGGGCGTGTTCCACTGCGCTCAGGGCTTCGGCGGCGCCGTGGATGCGCCCTAAACGCGTGAGCATCGTGTCGTCGAAGCTCTGGATACCCAGTGACAGCCGGTTGACTCCCGCCTCGCGGTAGCCGCGAAAGTAGGCACGATCGGCTGTGCCGGGGTTGGCCTCCAGCGTCACCTCGCAATCCGGCCGCAGTGGCAGCCGGGCACGCAGGCCGGAGAGGAGTTCGTCCAGTGCCTCCGGCGGGAACAGGCTGGGGGTCCCGCCGCCGATGAACACGCTCTCCAGGCGCCGACCCCAGACATCGGGCAGCTGGCCTTCCAGGTCTCGCAGCAGCGCGTCCACGTAGTCATCGAAGGGGGGCTCGCCACGCGGCTCGTGCGAGTTGAAGTCGCAGTACGGGCACTTACGCACGCACCAGGGCAGGTGCACGTACAGCGCCAGCGGTGGCGGATGGGTCAGCGTGGCAGTCATGTGCGAAGCATAGGCGAGGGAAACACTGATGAATGTACGCACTCGCGTTGGCACCCCAGGTTTTCCGAGGCAAGGCGCGTCGTGCAGCGGGTAGTGATTCTACCCGCAAGTGGCGCAACGCAGGATCGGGGAACCTGGGGTGCCAACCCCACAAATCATCCAATGTAGGGGCTCGGGCGCCCGTTGTTATCAAAAACGGGCGCGCGCATTGCGTTGCGGTTCCTTTGTGCAGAATGACTGCACGGCAGTCACCTCGCCTTGCTCGCACGCAAAAGCGACTCGAGCGCGAGTGCGTACATTCATCAGTGTTTCCCTTGGCTTCGGGTGGCGTCGAAAGGGCCCAGTCCCCCTATTGCAGCCTCACGCCGGGGGCTTCCCTGCCGATCGCCACGGCGCTGCGCGCCTCGCGATGACGGGGCCTTCGTGCCCGTCGTTGCGAGGCCCCGTGGGGGCCGTGGCAACCTCCCGACGACACCCCGGCGCATGTTCGGACCCGCGTCGGGGCCAGGCCGGGGAGATCGCCACGCGCCTGCGGCGCTCGCGATGACTGTCATTCTGTACCCGTCATCGCGAGGCGCACAGCGCCGTGGCCATCTCTCCGGGCGGCCCCGGTGCCGGACGGTGCGGGATGTCAGGCCGGTGGGTTGCCCATGCGCTCGCGCAGTGCGGCACCGAGCTGCTGCAAGGCCTGACCGCGATGGCTCAGGCGGTTCTTGGTCTCCGGGGGCAGCTCGGCCGAGGTGCAGCCCTCTTGTGGTACGAAGAACAGCGGGTCGTAGCCAAAGCCCTCGGCGCCGCTGGCCTGCTCAGCGATGCGACCGGGCCACACCCCCTGGGCGATGATCGGCGCCGGATCCTCGGCATGCTCCAGGTACACCACCACCGCACGGAACCGCGCGGCGCGCCGTTCTGGCGGTACACCGGCCAGTGCCTCCAGCAGCTTGGCGTTGTTGGCCGCGTCGTCGCCATCGGGGCCGGCATAGCGGGCGGAGTAGATTCCCGGCTGGCCGTGCAGGGCATCGACCTCCAGCCCGGAGTCGTCGGCGATCGCCGGCAGCCCGGTGTGCCGGGCCGCGTTGCGCGCCTTGAGGATCGCGTTTTCCACGAACGTAAGGCCGGTCTCGTCGGCCTCGGGCACGGCGTGCTCCGACTGCGCCTCGACCGTCAGCCCCAGCGGTTCCAGCAGGGCGTGGATCTCGCGCAGCTTGCCGGGGTTGCCGGTGGCAAGGACGACGCGGCGCGGCTCGCCCATGATCAGCCCTCGGCCAGGACGGCGCGCTGGGCCTCGCAGATCTCCTGGATACCCTTCTCGCCCAGGTCCAGCATCTGATCCAGCTCGTCGCGGCGGAAGGCGTGGCCCTCGGCTGTCCCCTGGATCTCGATCACGCCGCCGGCCTCGTTCATCACCAGGTTCAGGTCGGTCTCGGCCTGGGAATCCTCGTCGTAGTCCAGGTCCAGCACCGGCTCGCCGCCGGAGATGCCCACCGAGATCGCGGCGACCTGGCCGTGCAGCGGGTTCTTGCGGATCAGGCCCTGTTCACGAGCCTTGCGGATCGCATCGTGCAGGGCGACATAGGCGCCGCTGATGGAGGCGGTGCGGGTGCCGCCGTCGGCCTGGATCACGTCGCAGTCGACAATGATCTGGCGTTCGCCCATGGCCTCCAGGTCCACCACGGCGCGCAGCGAGCGGCCGATCAGACGCTGGATCTCCATGGTGCGTCCTCCCAGCTTGCCGCGGGCGGCCTCGCGCACCATGCGGTCATGGGTGGAGCGGGGCAGCATGCTGTACTCGGCAGTGACCCAGCCGCGCCCTTTGTTCTTTAGCCACGGCGGCACGCGCGACTCCACCGTCGCGTTGCACAGCACGCGCGTGTCGCCGAACTCCACCAGTACGGAACCCTCCGCGTGCCGGGTGAAATTGCGGGTAAAACGCACGGCGCGCATCGCGTCGGCTGCTCGGCCACTGGGTCGCATGCTGTGATCCTTGCTAGATTTAATGAGCGCGCAGTATACGGGCCATCGGTGTAGTGCGTCGCCCTACAGGCGAGGCACTACACTCACGTTACGCAGCAGGGATCGCAACGGGGGCAATGATGATCGCCAGCATGACTGGATTTTCCCGGCACGCCGTGACGCTGGACGCAGGCGTGTTCGACTGGGAGTTGAAGAGTGTCAATCACCGCTACCTGGAGCTGCGGATCCATCTCCCCGATCATCTTCGATCGCTGGAGGCCGAGGTGCGCAACCGCCTCAAGGGGCGCCTGGCGCGAGGCAAGGTGGACGCGGTCCTGCGCGATCGAGGGCAGGCCGACAGCACGCCCAACGCGTTCGACCATAACCGGGTGCAGGCCCTTGTCGATGCCTGCACGGCGATCGAGCGGATGATGCCGAGAGCGGCCCCCGTTTCGCCCCTGGACCTGCTGCGCTGGCCGGGCGTGCTGCAGGACTGCTCGACCGCCGACGACCAGCTTTCCGAACCGCTGTTGGCGGGCTTCGACCAGGCCCTGGGCGCACTGGAAGCGATGCGAGCGGCCGAGGGCCGGTCACTGGCGGACGGGATGCGGGCACGGCTAGATGCGCTGGCGGATCACGCCCGGTCGATTGCCGCGCGCCGGCAGCCGATGCTAGACGAGCAACGTAGCCGCCTCCTTGCGCGCATCGGCGAGCTGGACCTGAACCTGGACCCCAAGCGCCTCGAGCAGGAGGTCGCGTTGCTCGCGCAGCGCATGGATATTGCCGAGGAACTGGATCGCATCGACGGCCATGTGGCGGCCGTGCGCGAGATCCTGGATCAGGGCGGACCCAGCGGTCGTCGGCTGGACTTCCTGATGCAGGAGTTCAACCGCGAGGCCAACACCATCTCTTCCAAGTCGCACGACCTGGAGGTCACGCGGGCGACGGTGGAAATGAAAGTCTTGATCGAGCAGCTGCGCGAGCAGGTGCAGAACCTGGAATAGTCGATGCGCCGGTTTCGCTTGCGCCTGGCGATCACGCACCAGGAGATGGAGGACTATTACACCGGGCGCGCGGCGGTGGTGTTCGCGCAGGCCGAAAGCGGCGAGAGTGTGCAATTCCCCGCGCGGCTGCTGCGTAACCACCTGGACCAGCGCGGCGTGCACGGCATATTCGAGCTGATCACCGACGACGCTTACAAGCTGCAGGAGTTTCGTCGTCTCGACTGATCCGTGTTTCCTTAAGGAAACACGGATTAATGTACGCGCTCGCGCTCGAGTCACTTTTGCGTGCGAACAAGGCGCGGCGACTGCCGTGCAGTCATTCTGCACAAGGGAACCGCAACGCCGTGCGCGCGCCAAAGAGGCCGAGTCCCTTCGGGGTTGGCACTCCAGGTTCCCCGACCCTGCGTTGCGTCGCCTGCGGGTAGAACCACTAGCCACTGCACGACGCGCCTTGTCTCGGCAAACCTGGGGTGCCAACGCGAGCGTGTACATTGATCCGTGTTTCCTTCAGGCCCTTGAAAACGCGGGATATGTCCCTATCTCTCTTGGTGAATCAGATGACGCCCGCAAAAGGAGGGAAAGCCATGACTATGACCCGTTACGAACCGTTCAGCCTGCTTGGTCAGTTGTCGCGCGAACTCGGTCGCATGCCGGATATGCCCGGTACCGAGGACTCCGCCGCGACCTCCGACTGGGCCCCTGCGGTGGATATCCGCGAAGAGACCGATGCCTACGTGTTGCATGCCGACATCCCAGGGGTGGACCCGAAGGATATCGAGCTGCACATGGAGAACGGCGTGCTAACCCTGCGCGGCGAGCGCCGACACGAAAGCGAGGAAGAGAAGGACGGCTACAAGCGCATTGAGCGCGTGCGTGGCAGCTTCTTCCGCCGCTTCTCGCTGCCGGATACGGCGGATGCCGACAACATTTCCGCTCGCAGCGAGAATGGTGTGCTGGAGGTCCGCATCCCGAAACAGGCCCGCGTGCAGCCGCGCCGGATCCAGATCGAGAGCTGATCCGGCTCCACCGGCCCGGCAGGATCTCCCTGACTGGGCGCAACATGGGCGCTGCCCCGGGGGGTCCCGTGGTGGCGCCCGGTTTTTTAGGCCCCGAGGAGGCACGGTTTCGTGTCTCCCTGGGTTACAGCCGCATCCCGGCTATCATGATCGCTATGACCGCAGGCGGGATCCGGGTGTCACCCGAGGACGCAATCGTTCGAGGAACGCAATGGAATACAAGGATTACTACAAGATCCTCGGTGTGAGCCGCGACGCCAGCCAGGACGACATCAAGAAGGCCTATCGCAAGCTGGCGCGCAAGTACCACCCGGATGTCAGCAAGGACCCGAACGCCGAGACCCGCATCAAGGAGGTCAACGAGGCCTACGAGGCCCTGGGCGATCCGGAAAAGCGCAAGGCCTACGACCAGCTGGGTGCCAACTGGCGCCAGGGTCAGGATTTCCGCCCACCCCCCGGGTGGGATGGCTGGGCGCAGGCCGGCGGTGCCCGTGGGGCTGCCGGTGGCGGCGCGGGCTTCTCGGACTTTTTCGACTCGATCTTCGGTGGCGGCGGCATGGGCGGCGGGCGTCGCCGGGGCGGCGGTGGCTTCAACATGCGCGGCGCCGATCGCGAGGGGCGTGTCGACATCACCCTGGATCAGGCACTGAAGGGCACCGAGGTCTCGGTCAACGATGCCGAAGGTCGGGTGCAGCGTGTGCGCATTCCGGCGGGGGCCCGTGATGGCTCGCGCCTGCGCGTGCGCGGGCAGGGCGACCCGGGGGTTGGCAGTGGCGGGGCCGGGGACCTGCTGCTGGAGATCCGAGTCAAGCCGGATAGCCGCTACACCCTGGACGGGCGCAATCTCTCTCGCGAGATCCCGATTACGCCGTGGGAGGCCGCGCTGGGGGCGACCATCGAGGTCCCCACGCCGCATGGCTGGGTGAACCTGAAGGTCCCGGCCGGTTCGCAGTCCGGCAAACAGATGCGGCTGAAGGGCAAGGGTCTGCCGGGCAAGCCGCCGGGCGATCTCTACCTGAAGCTTATGGTGCAGGTGCCGTCGGAGGACGAGGCCGGTGACTGGTACCGCAAGATGGCCGCGGAGTCGTCGTTTGCCCCGCGCGCAGGGCTCGTGCCCTGATCGTTCACACACCATTTAAGGAGCGCCCATGCGTCGGCTGATTACGTTCCTGATCCTGGTTGTGGCCCTGGCCTCGCCGGCCTCGGCCCAGCTGCCGGCTGCCGTGGATGGCCAGCCTCTGCCCTCGCTGGCACCCATGCTCGAAAGCACCATCCCCGGGGTGGTGAACATTGCCACCCGGGCGCGGGTGGTGGAGTCGGTCAGCCCGCTGTTCGACGATCCCTTCTTCCGCCGTTTCTTCGATGTCCCCGAACGCTCGCGCGAGCGGGAACGCCAGGGCCTGGGCTCCGGCGTAATCGTGGACGCCGAGGCCGGCACCATCCTGACCAACAGTCATGTGATTGCCCGTGCCGACGCCATTCTGGTCACCCTCTATGACGGCCGTCAGTACGAAGCCGAGGTGGTAGGCACCGATCCGGCTACCGATGTGGCGGTGATCCGCATCGACGCGGAGGGCTTGCAGGCAATCCCACTGGCGGACTCCGATGCCCTCCGCGTGGGCGACTTCGTGGTCGCCATCGGCAACCCCTTCGGGCTAGGCCAGACCGTGACCAGCGGCATCGTCAGTGCCCTGGGCCGCAGCGGCCTCGGCGGCGATGGCTTTGAGGACTTCATTCAGACCGACGCGTCCATCAACCCCGGCAACTCGGGTGGGGCCCTGGTCAACCTGCGGGGCGAGCTGGTCGGCATCAACACCGCGATCCTCGCCCGCGGCGGGGGCAACATCGGCATCGGCTTCGCGATCCCCGCCAACATGGCCAGCCAGATCCGCGATCACCTGTTGGCGGAGGGTCGGGTCGAGCGCGGCGCCCTGGGCGTGGAGATGCAGGACCTGACTCCGGCGCTAGCACAGGCCTTTGATCTGGACGTGTCGCAGGGGGCCGTGATCACGCGCGTGGTACGCGGCTCGGCCGCCGAGCGCGCCGGACTTGCAAACGGTGATGTGGTGCTAAAGGTCGATGACCAGCCTGTGCGCAGCGCCGGCGACCTGCGCAATCGGCTTGGCCTGCTGCGAGTTGGATCCGAGGTTCGTCTGGATGTGCTGCGTGACGGAGAGGAGCAGCGTATTGTTGCGCGCCTGGATCGGCCGGAAGAGCACCGTGCCGAGGGTGCCGCGATCCATCCGCGCCTGGAGGGCGTGCGCCTGTCGGAGAGCACTGACCGCGATGGTGGTGCCCGAGTCACCGTGGTGGCGGTGGAGCCGCAATCGGCTGGCGCGCGTGTCGGTCTGCGCCCAGGCGACGTGTTGTTGGCCATCAATCGCCAGCGCATCGAACGCCTGTCGGACCTGCCGCAGCAACTGGGCGCGCACCAGACCCTGGAACTGCAACTACGCCGTGGCAACCAGACCCTCTACCTCACCCTTAGGTAGGCGAGATCACTACCGAGAAGGGGTTTGGTGGGAGCGGGCTCGCTCGCGAATGCTCCTGGCAAAGCCGGACGCGGGCAGGGGCTTCGCGGGCAAGCCCGCTCCCACAAGGGCACACCCACAATGCCCACTCTGACCGGTCGATTCAGAAGCCCGGGGTGTTCTTCTCGACCCAGCGGCGGGTGCCGTCGGCGAGGGTCTCGCGTTTCCAGAACGGGGCCTCGTGCTTGAGGCTCTCCAGGATGTCGCTGCAGGCGTCGCGGGCGGCCACGCGGTGGGCGGACCAGGTGGCCACCAGGACCAGGGCATCGCCGGGGCGTACGTCGCCGACGCGGTGGGCGACATGGCAACCCAGCAGTGGCCAGCGGGCCTCGGCCTCGGCCACGATGCGTTCCAGTTCGCGCTCGGTCATCCCCGGATAGTGCTCCAGGAACAGGCCGGTCACGTCCTCGTCTTCGTTGAAATCCCGCATGCGGCCGACAAACACGCTGGCGGCGCCGCGGGCATTTGCCGGGATGGACTGTTCGGCCTGGCGGACGACCTCCCAGGGATCGAAGTCGCCGGAGTGGATCTCCACCGTCATACTAGCCCCCGGTGACCGGCGGGAAGTAGGCGACCTCGTCGCCATCGTGGACAGGCGTCTCCAGTGTTGCCTGCTCCTGGTTGACCGCAGCCATCAGGCGGGCCGGTGGGGCCTCATGGTGCAAGTGTTGCCACAGCCCGCCGACCGTCAGGTCGTCGGCGGGCAGTTCTGTCTCTTCGCCCGGTCGGCCCAATTCTTCGCGCAGACGCGCGAAATAGTGAACGTGTACGGTCATGCCGGCCCCTGTAAACATGGCTGCGAGTCAAGCATTATAGCCACCATGAACGAATTCACTCACTTCGATGCCGAAGGCCATGCACACATGGTCGACGTCGGCGAAAAGTCGGTCACCCATCGGGTGGCGATCGCCGAAGGCCGCATCCACATGCAGCCGGACACCCTGCAGCGGATCCGCGAAGGCCGTCATGCGAAAGGGGATGTACTGGGTATCGCCCGCGTGGCTGGCATCATGGGGGCGAAAAAGACCGGGGACCTGATCCCGCTTTGCCACCCGATCGGCCTGACGCGGGTGGCGCTGGAACTGGAGACCGAGGACACGGCCGTGCGTGCGCAGGCCACCTGCGAGGTGCACGCACAAACCGGGGTGGAGATGGAGGCGCTGACCGCCGTTTCCACCGCCCTGCTGACGGTCTATGACATGTGTAAGGCCGTGGATCGCGGCATGCGGATTGATGGAGTCCGCCTGCTGGAGAAGCGCGGGGGCCGTAGCGGCGCCTGGCGGGCCGAACCCAAAGGAGATTCCGAATGAAATGGATCAAGCGCCTGCTGGGCCTGATCGCCGTACTGATTCTGCTGGTCATCATTGTGGCCGCCTATCTGCTGATCACCTTCGATGCCAACGACTACAAGGAGCGCATCGAGGCCGAGGTGCAGGAGGCTACCGGCCGCGAACTGACTCTCTCCGGCCCGATCGGTCTGACCCTGTTCCCCAGTCTTGGGCTGCGTCTGGAGGAGGTACGTTTCGGTAACGCCGAGGGCTT
Organism: Thioalkalivibrio sp. ALJ1; assembly: GCF_000745395.1. Taxonomy (NCBI): domain Bacteria; kingdom Pseudomonadati; phylum Pseudomonadota; class Gammaproteobacteria; order Chromatiales; family Ectothiorhodospiraceae; genus Thioalkalivibrio; species Thioalkalivibrio sp. ALJ1. The sequence continues at coordinate 883,597 of NZ_KN050684.1, forward strand.
TGGAGACGAGCCTTTTGCCGAGATCGATGTGGTGGATGTGGCAGTGGCGGTGATGCCGTTGCTTCGCCGCGAGCTGGAGGTCCAGCGGGTGGAGGCTGATGGCGTGCGTCTGAACCTGGCGCGCGACGAAGAAGGCCGCAACAACTGGGACGACCTGTTGGATCAGGCGGGTGCCGCGCGGGATGATGCCGTGGGCGCGGATGACGACGAGCGCACCGAAACCGAGACGCGTCTGGCATTGCAGCGCATTGACGTGGCGGGCATCTCCCTGTCCAACACCCGGGTGCGTTGGGATGATCGTGAATCCGGCATTCAAGCCACCCTGGAGCCGTTCAACCTGCAAGTGGGCCGCTTCCGGCCGGGCATGGAGACTCGCCTGGACCTGGAGGCCCTGCTGCGGGTCGAGGGCGATGATCTGGACGAACCCATGGAGGTTGCCCTCGACCTGGGTGGGCTGCTCAACGTGGACCTGCTCAACGAGCGCTATTCCGTGCGACGGCTGAATGCGACTCTGGGGCTGGACGGTGGGGGCCTGCCCCGGGCTGTGGGCATGACGCTAGAGACCGATGTGGCATTGGAGATGGTCGATGCGATGGCTCTGCGCTTCGAGCGGCTGACGCTGGGGGTCGCCAATGTGCGCCTGACCGGTTTTGCCGAGCTCTCGGATCTGGATAGTGAAGCGCCGCAGATTCGCAGTGAAATGCGCACCAATACCTTCAACCTGAAGGAGCTGGTCGCCGAGTTGGGCATGGAGCCGCCGGAAACCAACAACCCGGATGCCCTTTCGCGGGTTGCGCTGGACTTTTCCGCCAACGGCGGTTTCCAGAATCTGACTATGGACCCGTTCCTTATTACCGTGGACGAAGCGATGCTTGGCGGTTCCGCGGGGTGGGATGGTCGAGGCGAACGCCCGCTGATTCGCTTCGATGTATCCGGCGAGAGCCTGAACCTCGATCACTACCTGCCACCGGAAGTGGAAGAGGCGCGTACGGACAACGGCAATGGTGAGCGCGATGCCGACGAGGACATCGCTATCGAACTGCCGTTGGAGGCCCTGCGCAGTATTGATGTGGACGGTAGCGCTGCGCTGGGCCGACTCGACGTGATGGGCATGGTCCTGCGCAATATTGAGCTGCAGATCAAGGCCGAGGCGGGCGATTGGAACATCGAGCCCCTGAACGCCGAGGCCTACGAAGGCGAGCTGACTAGCCGCATACGCCTGGATGCCCGCCACGACGTCCCACGCTACGAACTGGCTGCCGACCTGCAGAGCCTGGATATTGGCGCCCTGCTGGAAGACTTTCAGGGCGATGACGCGCGGTTGATGGGCATTGGCAACCTGGAGCTCGATATTGCCACCCGGGGTGAGCTCTTGAGCGACCTCAAGAGTGCCCTGAACGGCTCCGGCAATATGAGCTTCGAGGATGGTGCGGTGCGCGGCATCAATGTCGCGCAGGTCATCCGCCGAGCCGAGGCGCGCTTGCGCGGCGAGTCGCTGGAAGAGGACGAACCCAACCAGACCGATTTCAGCGAACTGACCGGCAGCTTCACTATTCGTGATGGCGTGGTCCGCAACGATGACCTCCGGGCCAACTCCCCGTTGCTGCGGGTTCGCGGTGAGGGCCAGGCCGACCTGAACGACGATTCCATGGACTACCGCGTGAACACCACAGTGGTGGGCACGCTGGAGGGCCAGGGTGGGCGCGAGTTGGAGGATCTGCGGGGGGTGACGCTGCCGATCCGCATTACCGGTACGTTTGCCGACCCGAGTTTCCGTCTCGACCTGGAGGACGCCCTGCGCGAGCGCTATGAGGGCGAGGCGCGCGAACGTGTGCGTGAAGAACAGGAACGCGCCCGGGAGCGACTGGACGAGGAAGAACAGCGGGCCCGTGATCGTATCGAGCAGGAGTCCGACCGGATCCTGGATCGTCTGCGTAGCCGCTGATCCGTGCGGGTCCCGTGTAGCGCATGGGGCCTCGGCCCGTGCCGACCATGAACCCGTTCGCCAAGCGTCTACTGGCCTGGTTTGACGACCATGGCCGCAACGATCTCCCGTGGCAGCACCCCCGTACCCCGTATCGGGTATGGGTGTCCGAGATCATGCTGCAGCAGACCCGGGTGGAGACGGTCGTCCCTTATTTTCTCCGCTTTATGGAGCAGTTTCCGGACGCCGCCACTCTGGCTGCCGCGCCGCAGGATGCGGTGCTGCACCAGTGGTCCGGGCTTGGCTATTACGCCCGGGCTCGCAACCTGCACCGCGCCGCTCAAGTGATTGTTGCGGAACATGCGGGCATGTTTCCGGACGAGCGCGGCGCCTTGGAGCAGTTGCCTGGCATTGGCCGCTCCACCGCCGCCGCGATCATCGCCCAGGCCCACGATGCACCCGAGGCCATTCTCGACGGTAACGCCAAGCGTGTGCTCGCACGCCACGCGGCGATCTCCGGCTGGCCGGGCAGCCCCGCCGTCCAGCGTGCGCTGTGGGCCGAGGCCGAGGCACGCACTCCCGCGACGCGTTGCGCCGACTACACCCAGGCGATCATGGACCTGGGCGCCTTGTGCTGCACGCGCAGCCGCCCCGCCTGCGGCGATTGCCCGGTGCGTGAGGACTGCGCCGCCGCCAGGCGGGGTTTGACCGATACGCTGCCCTCGCCACGACCACGACGCGACCTGCCCACCCGCACTCGCTGGGCGGCCTGCCTGCGCACAGCGGAGGGAGTCGCCCTCGTGCAGCGCGAACAGGATGGCATCTGGGGTGGGCTCTACAGTCTTCCCGAGGCCGAGACACCCGAGGCGCTGGAGGACTGGGTGTTCGCTCAGTGGCCCGGCGCGACCCCGTCGGCGAATGACGACGGCCTGCAACACAGCTTCAGTCACTACCGCCTGGACCTGCGCATTCGCCCCTTCGACCTCCCTGCGGGCGCGTGTGGGATCATGGAAGGCGACAGGTTGATTTGGTATAAACCCGGCACATCACGGGCGGTCGGTATCCCGGCCCCCATCCAGCGTTATCTGCACGACGACAAGGATCCCGGCAATGGCACGAACCGTTAACTGCGTGAAGCTTGGCAAAGAGGCCGATGGCCTGGACTTCCCGCCCTATCCCGGCGAGATGGGCAAGAAGATCTACCTGAATGTCTCCAAGGAGGCCTGGCAGGCCTGGCTGGGACACCAGACCATGTTGATCAACGAATACCGCCTGACCCCGGTCGATCCCAAGGCGCGCAAGTTCCTCGAAGAGGAAATGGAAAAGTTCCTGTTCGGCGACGGTTCCGAGAAGCCGGAAGGCTTCGTCGACCCGAACGCCTCCTGATCCAGGCTTTTCTGCCGCGACCGGCCCGGCATGCTTGACGTGGCGGCGCCGGGCCGCTTTAATACCGCCCTTCGTCCGCAGGACGAATCCCTCCGAAGCATGGCCGGGTAGCTCAGTCGGTAGAGCAGGGGATTGAAAATCCCCGTGTCGGCGGTTCGATTCCGTCCCCGGCCACCATTATCTCTCCTGTGGCACCATCCTTCCCATGAGCGTTCGCCGTATCCTGCGCATGGGGCACCCCGACCTGCGTCGCGTCTGCGACCCGGTACCCGACTCGGACTTTGACAGCCCTGGGCTGCACGCCCTGGTGGACGACCTCGTCGATACCATGCACGCCAGCGAAGGCCTCGGCCTGGCTGCCGCCCAGATCGGCGTTCCGCAGCGCGTCGCCGTGATCGAGATCCAGCCGGGCAATATCCGCTACCCCGGTGCCGTACCGACCGGCCGCCTGGTCCTCGTGAATCCGGTGGTCACCGTGCTGGACGAAACCCCGCAGTGCTACTGGGAAGGCTGCCTCTCCGTACCGGGCCTGCGCGGTGAGGTAGCCCGGCCGAGTCACATCGCCGTGGACTACCACGAGCCCGAGGGCACGCCCCGCCACCTGGAACCCGAAGGCTTCCTCGCCACCGTGTTCCAGCACGAGATCGACCACCTCGACGGCACCCTGTTCATCGACCGCGTCACCGACACCACCCGCCTCGCCTTCCTCGACGAATACCTCGAGTTTCACGCGCAGTCGTAGGCATCACGCCCCGTGGAGGCGCGGCCAGGCGTTGCGCGCCACCTCCGCCCCAAGCGCGTCCAGCAGCGGGTGGGCAGCCAGGCCGAGCAGGCCATCGGTCAGGGGATTCTCGTCGCCGCAGCGCACGGCCAGATCCAGATGCGTGCCGCGCGCGCTTGGTGTCAGCCGGTAACAGCCCTCGCAGGAGAGCCCGGCCCGCGCGCGCCAGCCGAGCAGACGCGGCGGGACGGCGACCAGCACCTCCACGTCGAACGTCAGCGGCACCCCGGCCACCCGCACACGCCAGCGGTAGCGCTCGGGTCCAACATGGGTGATGGACTCGATGGCCTCGCTGTAGGCGGCGAACGCCTCCACCCGGGCCATCAGATCGAACACCGCTTCCGGCGCGGCGTCGATCTCCATCTCGTGGTGGATCACCGACATCGCCCACCGCTCCAGGTTGCAGGGTCGCCACCGCCAGGACCGGCGGCCCAGGCCCGATCAGTCGTGCACGATAATGCGGGAACCCGCGGCGTCGATATCCACGCGCGAGCTGGAGTAGGCGCAGGCCTTCGCGATGTCCTATAGGGAAACACTGACCCATGTACACGCTCGCGCTCGAGTCGCTTTTGCGTGCGAACAAGGCGCGGTGATTGCCGTGCAGTCATTCTGCACAAGGGAACCGCAACGCCGTGCGCACATAAAAGCAGCCGAGCCCCTTCGGGGTTGGCACCCGAGGTTCCCCGATCCTGCGTTGCACCGCTTGCGGGTAGAACCACTACCCGCTGCACGCCGCGCCTTGCCTCGGAAAACCTGGGGTACCAACGCGAGTGTGTACATGGGTCAGTGTTTCCCTCCGGGCATCTCATTGAGCTCCGCCAGACGATGCAGCAGGCTGCCGCCTTCACAATCGCGCGGCATGCCACTGTCGTCCAGTGTGCAGCCGAACTCGCCCTCGTTCACCGACCAGTCCATGTCGGCCGGCATGTTCAGCACCACCGGTTCCTTGTGCATCACCTGGAACTTCGCCCGCATCGCGTTCTTGCCGTCCTGCCAGTCGAGCACCGGCATGTTGTCTACGCTCCGCATGGTGAGCCTCCTTCGCGATTCCGCGAGGTTGCAACGCATTTAGCCGGGCCGTTTCCTGCCCCTTCTCTCTGACGCTAGACCCCACCCGTGAGGCGGTCAAAGGTGACCCCGGTGGCGTTGGGGAAGGGTTCGTGTCGCCCATCACCGATCGCATCGTGGCATGTTTCAACAGGTGGTACACCGCAGTGCACAAGGCAGGGTGTCTGCCCCGAAGTTCCCAATCGTTTCGAGGCCTCAAATGCCCCCTTTAAGCTCTTGAATCGGTCCCGAAACTGGGTAAATCCTTTTCAAATCCGTTCGTTATCGTGGTCCGACTCCGATATCTACGTGGTCCGACCCCGTTATCTCAACCGTGGAGGACTGGTCGGCTTCAGCGCCACGTTAGAACACCCTGAACTATGCGAAGGGTTAGTGCCCTTCTCTCCTTCTACGGACTGCCTCCGCCATCTCAGGAGCCCACTCTTCGAGGCGTCGCGCGCCTGAGACAGTGTTATGCCTATCGTGCCCCGACTGACCCTGCCATGAGTAAACGAGCGGCCTAACTGTTTCTCCATCCCAAGCGTCCACAATTGACCCGCCCCGGCCGCCGTGCAATACAGACACAAGACAAGCAACCGGTTCGATTTTTTCAACCAAGTCAGCCATAGGGGCGAACTCTGCCTGGCAGAGCCGAGTGAGTTTTTGCTCGGCCTGCCTTACAGTAGCGCCACGATCAATTGAAACACGGCATTTTGCTAGATTTGTCCAAGCAATCTCTGTTATGTCTGCTCCCAGGTAATTGACTATCAGCGTCCGGAAATGCCTGTTCCAACGTGACCAGCGAGGGAGATTCTGCTCGTACTGCTCTCTTACCGACTCTAGGTACTCATGATCGCTTGTTTCAGACCTCCCTTCTGCCAACCAATGGCGAGCGGAAGCAATCAGCCCATGGGCGGTCTCTTCTTCCGGATTGGGTTCACGGTGTACCGCACCAACGCAAAGTATGGAATGACCAGGAACATAGTTCCGTCCAATGTAACCCGGCCACCGCAGATCATTGCCGTCGGTTCTGCCTGGACCGGGAACCGCTGCGCCATCCGCAACACATTTCCGGCGATGATAATCGGGGCAGTTGACAACCGCCCATGCGTAATCTAGCCAGCGAGCCTCAACTTCGGAGATCATATAGCTTCCGTTGCGCTTCTAACGCCCAGTGTAACCAGGCGGCTTTGGAGCGCCAGCGGAAAAGCCGATCCGCGTTGACGCTGGTGTTAGAGGGGGCGCCCCTCAGAGGCGACTGCTTTACACGAAAAATAGGTTGTTTCAATCTGAGTCATGCTTACTATCTTCGCTCTTATCTGCGTCCTTCACAACTTCCGAGCTTTCCTGCTCATTCCATAGTTCCATAGCCTGCTCAACAAGCTGATTAACATCAATGTCGATGTTCAGATTCACATTAATTTCGGCACTCAAAAGCCCAAAGAAGGCTACTGCATAGCCTAAGTTCTGGAAGCGCTTGAGAATGCGGCCAAATCCTGGGTACATTCTCTCCGCTGTGTCAGCCGCCTCTTCGAGGCTTTTTCGTTGAGCCCGTGCCGTTTCCAGTAACTCTGTGATCTCGCGAAGGACATCGAAACTGAAATCAGGCCCACTCACCAGCTTCACAAGCTCACCTGCGCCCGTGAAAACGCCGTCCAATAGGTATGCACGATGGTTAGGCGAGTTTGGACAAGTAACACGCGTGTTTTCCAGAATGACTGTAGACGTGTCATCCACAGACATCGCTTGGGAGACAAAGCGGGCTCCACAATCTTTGCAGTAACCAGGAATTAGACCCATCTGCACGTCCCTCTAACAGTAGATTAGACAGAATCTGTCATATTGATGATATACAGATTCTGGATATCATCCCGGCGTTCTCCTGTCGGTGGCACACCGCCACGGGTAAACCATATTTTCACCATGGTTGTGGGCGTCCCGTCGAGTGGCAGGGCGCCCCACGCGCTGGGACGAACGATTTTCGGTGCTTGGTCCAAGGCTTACACCGCCCATCCGGCCCAGCGTAGGGGAGACGGAGGGGCCGAGCTTAAAGGCTTCCGGCGAGAGCCGTGGCGGCGTTCCCTGGTACGATCCGGCCAGAGGCAAGTGGGGGGCGGGGTTGGATACGGTCATAGGGGCCAGTCGGGCGTTGGTGGTCTGCGGCATTGTGGAGGATGCACGGGGGCGGGTGCTCCTGGCGCGTCGCGGGGCCGATCAGGCGCTGGCGGGGTGTTGGGAATTCCCCGGTGGCAAGGCGGAGCCGGGCGAGAGACTGGAAGCCGCGTTGTGCCGCTAATTTCGTGAAGAGCTGGCGATGGACCTCCGGGTGGGGAAGGAGATCGGGCATACGCCGATTTCGGGTAATGGGGGCCTTGAGTTGGTGGCGCTGCGTGCGCGGACGGGAGACGCGAGCCCGATGCTAACGGTGCACGACCGGTGGTGCTGGGTGTCGCCAATGGAGGCACAAGGGCTCGAGCTCGCGGCTACGGACATCCCATTGTTCGAAGGCTTTATTGCCGCAAGTTCCGAATGAGCTGAGATGGTGCCGCCAACTTGGCGGGTCCCCAAAGTGTCTGTTCAGTGCCTGGGCGACGTGGATTAGGCGGTCTGTAGCGCGGTCTTCTGTTCCCACGCGAGGGCGTGGCGGACGATGAGGTCGAGGTCGTCGTATTGCGGGTGCCAGTCGAGGATCTGGCGGATGCGGTCGGCGTTGGCCATCAGCGCCGGGGGATCGCCCGCGCGGCGATCGCCGTAGTGCACGGGGAACTCGACGCCGCTGGCGCGCTTCACGGCATCCAGGACTTCGCGCACGCTGTAGGCGTGGCCGTAGCCGCAGTTGAGCACCTCCGAAGTGCCGCCGCGTTCGAGGTAGTCGAGTGCGCGGATATGAGCGGAGGCGAGATCTTCGACGTGGATATAGTCGCGCTCGCAGGTGCCGTCGCGGGTGTCGTAGTCGGTCCCGAATACGGTGATGCCGTCGCGCTGGCCGGTGGCGGCCTGGCAGGCGACCTTGATGAGATGGGTGGCGTCGGGGAATGACTGTCCGATGCGGCCTTCAGGATCGGCGCCGGCGACGTTGAAGTAGCGCAGGCTGACGTAGCGCAGGTCAGAGGCGGCGCCCAGGTCCATCAGCATGCGCTCGGACATCATCTTGGAGGCGCCGTAGGGGTTGATCGGCTGTAGCGGTGCGTCTTCTGCGACCGCAGCCGTGTCGGGGATGCCGTAGACCGCGGCGGTGGAAGAGAACACAAAGTAGCGCACGCCGGTGTCGGCGCAGGCCTGCAGCAGGTTGAAGGTATTGCGGGTGTTGTTGCCGTAGTACTTGAGCGGGTCGGTGACCGACTCGGGCACGACGATATGCGCGGCGAAGTGGAGCACGCCGTCGAATCCGCGCTCAAGGACTTCGCGCAGGCGGGTTGTGTCGGCCAGGTCGGCGACTACCAATTCGGCATCGCCAATGGCCCAACGGTGCCCGGTGGAGAGATTGTCGTACACCGTGACGGCATGTCCTGCGCCACGTAATTGTTGCACCACGTGGCTACCGATATAGCCGGCGCCGCCTGTTACCAGCAGTTTCATCCGTCGCCCCCGGGCGGTTTGGGTGGATGCTGGCGGACTGCGTCAGTCCCGTGTCGACGGGTGACCCCCATACTGCCAGCGATACCACAGAATACCGAGGTACTCGTGCATGGCGAGCCAGCTGTTGCGTATGGCGTTAGCCTGGGGTTTGAGGGCGCCTAACGAGAGTGTCGCGTCATGGGCCACAAAGGCACCCGTCGGGGCGGGTATCACCTCAAGGCCCGTGCGTTCGAATGCTGCACTGGCGCGTGGCAGGTGGTGCGCATGGGTGACCAGGAGAACGCGTTGCAGTCCGTGTTCCTGCAGCATTGCGGCCGAGTGACGGGCATTGCCCTCCGTGTCTCGCGCGAGTGGCTCCTGCCAGATCGAGTTGACCCCGAATTGCTCCAGCACCTCAGCCATCCATCGGGCCTCCGGTTCACGGTTTTTGGCGGCACCGCCAGTGGCCAGCACTGGGAGTCCTGTTTGTTGATGCAACGCCGCCGCGTAGCGCAGGCGAACCAGTGCGAGATCGTTGACGGTCTCGCCGGAGAATTCCACCGCCCCGCTACGGTAGCCGGCACCGAGTACGACGATGGCCTCGGCGCGTTCCAATGCCTCGCTATCCGGGGGCTGGTAGGGGCCTTGCAGGGGCGCCATCAGTGCGTAGCTGACCGGGGGCAGGCTCAGGGCATACAGCACCAGCAACCCCGCCACCAGAAGCACTTTCCCAACGAGGGTGCGATGGAGCATCAGCCCGAGCAGGGCCAGCAGTAACGGGCCACTCGGCGGTAGAAGCCAGTCGGCGAGGGCGCGAAGCGAGAAGATTTCCAATGCGTTCACCGTGGTGGAAGCCGGTTACCATTGCCGTTGTGCGTAACGCCAGCGTTAGTCCGTTGCAAGGTCGAAAGTGAGACTTGCGTGGATTCCTTTCGCGTGCCGGGCCTACCATCAGTCTGATTGTGGAATCCGGTTGTTTCCGGTGAAGCGTAGCCCATCTGCCGACCTCTAGGCGTTGGTTGGGGCGTCGTGGTCCGGTCGGGTGAAGCCTCCAGTTCAACGCCAGAATCTCCAAGGGGGAATCGCGATGTCCCTGATGCACGCTCCAAAGGTCGGGCCGAAGATCGGTTTTGGTTTCGCCATTCTTGCACCGTTTCTGTTCCTCGCTGGCTGTGCCACGACGGATCACCCGGATGCGCCGACCTCGGTAGAGCGTACGGTGATCGAGCAGTACATCATCGGTCCGGGCGATTCCCTGCAAATATCGGTACGTGGCAACCCGGATCTCTCCACCGGGGTGGCGGTCCGCCCTGATGGGCAGATCACCACGCCCCTGGTCGAAGATGTCCAGGCTAGCGGCCAGACCCCGACCCAATTGGCGCGGGAGATGGAAGAGCATCTCTCTCGCTTTCTACGCGATCCCATTGTGACCGTGATGGTTACCGGTTTTGCCGGACCCTATGATCGTCAGATCCGAGTCATTGGGCAGGCTGCCGAGCCGCAGGCTCTGCAATACCGCGAAGATATGAGCGTGATGGACGTGATGATCGCGGTGGGCGGGATTACTGATTTCGCCGCGGGTAACCGTGCCGTCATCGTTCGCAACGAAAATGGTGAGCGCAAGCAGTATCGGGTGCGACTCGACGACCTTGTCAATGGCGGCGATATCTCCGCCAATATCGACATGGTGCCGGGTGACACGCTTATTATTCCCGAAAGGCGTTTCTAAAGCTCCTGATGAGCCCGTCATCCACATTGAACAGGATTGGCGGGCCTCCGGTAGGCGTTGGCTTTGAAGGGTCGATCAGCCCTGGGGGCTCCGGGAGTTATGGGGCCGCCCGACCTTTGCGGATGGATAAGCGGTCGGCGGGGTTGTCCGACCAAGGGCTTTAACCATGCGTATCTTCGGACACTATGTACGGCGGCGGGTGCTGATGCTGGTGCTGGCCGAGCTGGCGGTGGCCTACCTCTGTCTGTATTTAGTGTTGACCCTGCCCCCATTCCAGCCCGAGGTGCTGAACGCCCTAGACCCCGAGTTGGTACTGGCGACAGCAGCAGTCCTTCTAGCTTTGATGTTGGCGGGTCTGTACGAGCCTGACTATCTGGCGACCCGTAGTGCGCGGCATTCCTTGTTCCGCCTGATCCCGGCGCTGTTGTTCGTGGCTGGCGTGCTGCTCCTCTACAACATTCTGGTGCCCGCTTCCCTGTTTTCCGCGTCTGCCATAGGGGGTGGCTTCCTGTTGCTGCTTACGGGCCTGGTGGCGGAGCGAAGTCTCTGGAACAATTTCTCCGAAGCGGATGCGTTTAAACGCCGGATTTTGGTGTTGGGGACGGGACGCCGCGCATGCGCCATCGAATCGATCCACAGCGATAAGGGCCCTGACGAGCTGCCCTACAGGGTCTTGGGGTACATCGCGACCGACGGCGAGAAGGATTGTCCGGACGAGCCGGTTCGCCGGCTGCGACTGAGTTGTGATGGCAGTCTGCTGGACATGGTGCGAGAACATCGCGCCCACGAAGTGGTGGTGGCGATTCGCGATCGTCGGGGCAACCTCCCAATACAGCAGTTGTTGGATTGCAAACTGCATGGCGTGGCGGTCACGGAAATATCGAGTTTCTTCGAACGCGAGGAACAGAAGGTTCAGCTCGACTCGCTGAATGCTAGCTGGCTAGTGTTTGGCGAGGGCTTCCGCCAGCACTGGTCGCGGCTCGCGGTCAAGCGCTGCTTTGATGTCACGGCCAGTTCTTTGCTGCTGCTGGTTACGTTCCCGATCGTTCTGGTTACGGCCGCAGCCATCAAGTTGGAGAGTTCCGGTCCGGTGTTCTACTGGCAGACGCGGGTGGGGCGTAGCAACGAGCCTTTCGACGTGTGCAAGTTCCGCAGCATGCGCGAGGATGCCGAGTTCGACGGTGTGGCGCGATGGGCTGTTCGCGATGACGATCGGGTGACTCGTGTCGGCCGCATTATCCGAAAGCTGCGGATCGACGAGTTGCCACAGATCATCAACGTTTTCCAGGGGCATATGTCGTTCGTTGGCCCTCGGCCTGAGCGTCCTGTGTTCGTCGAGCAGCTCACCGGGCAGATTCCGTATTTCCCCGCTCGCCACTCGATTCGGCCGGGCATTACCGGTTGGGCCCAGGTGCGCTATCCCTACGGTGCATCGGTTGAGGATGCACGGCAGAAGTTGCAGTACGACCTGTACTACGTAAAGAACCACACGCTGTTTCTCGATCTATTGATCCTGCTCGAAACGGTTAAGGTCGTGCTGTTCGGGCGCGGCGCTCGCTAGATCGACATCGTGGATCTGGCGGCTATCAGTTATTTCACCGCCGCAGTAGCCTTCGGGGTGCTTGCAGCGCTCGCACTGGGTCCTTGGCGAAAGCGGCCCGGTAGTCTGTGGGTCGCAGCGGGAGCCGCCCTGTCCGTAGCTTGGGCGGGGCATATGGGCATACTGTCGCTGGATGTTGGCGCGACGCCCTTGGCCGGTGGTGCGTTCGAGGTGCTGCGTAACGCGGGGTGGTTTGCGCTCTTGCTGGCGCTATTAGGTGGGCGGTCCGATCAGCCGTTCCGTCTGTTCGGTGCCCTGGGTCTGATTACTCTTGCGCTGTTGATGTTCCTGCTGGTCGCCCTGCTGTTGCTGGTGCTGCCCGCGTTCGCCATCCTTGGCCCATGGCCGGCGGTTGCGGTGCTGACCATGGCGGTGTTGGGATTGGTCCTGGTCGAACAGGTGTACCGCAATACGCCCCCGCAACAGCGTTGGGAGATCAAGTTCCTGACCCTTGGGCTGGGTTCAGTCTTCGCCTTCGATTTGTTCCTGTTTGCCGACCTCGTCCTCTTCCAGGCAATGGAGGGACCCGCCTGGCAGTCCCGAGGCCTGGTCAACGCCATCGTGGTGCCGTTGATTGCGGTGTCGCTCGCGAGACGTCCGGTTCAGCGCGAGGCACCCACCGTTTCGCGTCAGCTTCTTTTCCATACCGCTGCCCTCACAGGGGCGGGGCTCTATCTGTTAGCCGTCGGCGCTGCGGGTTATTACCTGCGTCACGTAGGTGGCGATTTAGGTGGATTGCTTCAAGTCACGTTCTTGTTCGGGGCCGTGGTTCTGCTAGCAGTGATCATTACCTCCGGGGCACTGCGGGCGCGGCTTCGTGTGTTCCTGTCGAAGCACTTTTTTCGTTACTCGTTTGATTATCGCCAGGAGTGGTTGCGCTTTACCGGCACGCTTTCGGCGGAAGGTGATGAGTTGCCTTTTCGGCAGCGCGCCATACTCGCTATTGGCGAGTTGGTGGAGAGCCCGGGCGGGCTGTTGTGGGTGCGGGAGCGGGATGGTGGCTACCGATTGGACGGTGTGCTGAACCTGGGTGAGCCGGACTATGCGCCCGAACCACCGGAAAGTAATCTCGCGCAGTTCCTTGAACGCACGGGTTGGGTCATCGACCTCGACGAATACCGACGGGATCCAGGTTTTTACCGTGAACTCGAGCTGCCCGACTGGCTTCTCGACAATCCTCGTCATTGGGCGGTCGTGCCTCTATTAAAGGGCGATACCCTTCAGGGCTTTACCGTGTTGGCGCGACCTCGGGCGCCGCGCAAGATCGAATGGGAAGAACGTGACCTGCTTAAGACGGCGGGACGTCAGCTTGCGGTGTATGTCGCGCTGGTTCAGACCGACGAGGCACTACTGGAAGCCCGCCAATTCGAGGCATTCCACCGTCTGGCCGCGTTTCTGGTGCACGATTTGAAGAACGTCTCGGCCCAGTTGTCGCTGGTCTGCTCGAATGCCGAGCGGCATGCCGGAAATCCCGATTTTGTCCGTGATGCGTTCCGGACGGTTGCCAATGCACGTGAACGGCTTGAACGCACCCAGCTGCAGCTGCGCCAGGTCCAGCCGGGCCCCAGTGCCCCCAAACGCTCGGTGGATCTGGCGCCCTTGCTGGAGGAAGTTGTGCGTGCCAGCGCCGACCTGCGTCCGGAGCCAGTGCTGGAAGCGCAAGATAAAGTCGCTGTGATGGCTGATCACGATGCCCTGCGCAATGTACTGATGCATCTGGTGCGTAACGCGCAGGAGGCCACCGACGATCACGGCCGTATCACGCTCAGGCTCTACACGGAGGGACCCTGGGCGATGGTTCTGGTAGAGGATAACGGTGAGGGCATGGATCAGAACTTTCTCAAGCACCGCCTGTTCCGCCCATTCCAAACCACCAAGGGGAATGCAGGGATGGGGATCGGCCTATACGAGGCGCGTGATCGCATTGTCGCTATGGGCGGTCGCATTGATGTGTCGAGTGTTACCGGGGAGGGCACTCGCTTCACCCTGCGCCTACCCCTGCGTGGGTCCGGCCTGGTGGACGAACAGATCTTGAAGGCGGAGGAGGCGTGAGCTCGTTGACAAAATTGTTGATCGTCGAGGACGACGAGGGTTTGCGTAGCCAGTTGCGCTGGTGTTTCGATGGCTACGAGGTCCTGGAAGCCGAAGATCGTGCGAACGCGATGACCCAGATCCGCCGCCATGGGCCCCCCTTGGTGACCCTGGATCTCGGACTGCCGCCGGACCCGGCCAATGCATCCGAGGGACTGGAGCTGCTGCAGGAGATTCTGACTGCCGCACCGGAGACCAAGGTGATCGTTGTCACCGGCAACGATGATCGCGCCAATGCGCTTAAGGCTGTCTCGCTGGGCGCGTACGATTTTTACATCAAGCCGGTGGAATCCGACCTGTTGCGTATGATCGTGGACCGGGCTGCCCAGCTGTTCGAGCTGGAAGCCGAAAATCGCGCGCTGTCCCGCAACTCCCGTAGCCCGTTGTCAGGTCTGGTGACGGCCGACCCGGGCATGCTGGAGGTCTGCCGAATGGTAGAACGGGTGGCTCCTTCGGATGCGACCGTCCTGTTGTTGGGCAGTAGTGGGACCGGCAAGGAGGTCCTGGCCCGTGCGCTGCATGATCTGAGTGACCGCGCCAAGGAGCGGTTTGTAGCGATCAACTGCGCTGCAATCCCCGAGAATCTTCTCGAGAGTGAGCTGTTCGGTTACGAGAAGGGCGCCTTTACCGGGGCGACCCGGCAGACCATTGGCAAGATCGAGCACGCCAATAACGGAACTCTGTTCCTCGACGAGATTGGCGATCTGCCGCAGAGCTTGCAGGCCAAGCTGTTGCGATTTTTGCAGGAGCGCAAGGTGGAACGCCTGGGTGGGCGCGCTGAAATCCCTGTCGACGTACGCATTGTTGCAGCCACCAATCAGGACCTGCAGTCACTGATTCGGGACGGTACCTTCCGCGAAGATCTCTATTACCGAATCAGCGAGATCACGGTCACCATCCCCCCGCTCAACGAGCGCCAGGGGGACCCGAGCCTGATCGCCCATGCCCTGCTGGACCGCTTTTCCCGGGAACAGAAAAGGAACCAAAAGGGGTTCACGCGCGATGCCACCGACGCCATCGAAACCTACGACTGGCCGGGTAACGTTCGGGAGATGGAAAACGTAATCCGCCGCGCTGTGATCATGGCTGATGGTCCCATGATCACAGCGCGTGACCTGGGACTGGACCACTTGGACACGGTGGCTCCATCGCCCCGTCTGCGCGAGATCCGCGACAGCGCGGAGCGCGACGCGATCCTGCGGGCCATGGCCCGCAGCAACCAGAACATTGCCCAGGCCGCCGATCTGTTGGGCGTTACCCGCCCTACGCTCTACAGCCTGCTCGATAAACTTGGATTGAGGGACACACGATGACTGGCGCCAATCTGCACTATTTCCCCGGAGCCGGCTTACGCCGCGCCGGGATGTCGGTGATTCTGGCCCTGGCGCTCTTACTGGCCGCCGGCTGCGATAGCTTCGGCAGCGCAAGTGAGGCGGACTACCTCGATCGCGCTGAACAACATATGGATGCCGGCGATTATTCCTCGGCGATTATCGAATACCGCAACGCATTGCGATTGGAGGATCGCACCGGCACTCGGGCCGCACTAGGCCGAGCCTATCTTGCCGATGGACAGTACAGCGGGGCCGTTTCGCATTTGGAACGGGCCTTCCGACAGGACTCGTCCGAGGCGTTGATGCTGCCCCTGGCGCGCACGTATTTCCAGTTGGACCGTCTGCCCGACATCCTCGAACTGCCCACGCCTGGGGAGTTATCGCAGCGGGATGCCGCCGAGTTTCTAAGTTATCGAGCCCTTGCGCATATCCAGCAGGGGCAGATGGAGGAGGCATTGGAGCGGTTGGATAAAGCTCGAGAGCAGGCGCCGGATTTGGCGCTGGTTCACCTGGCCGAGGCTCGCATCGCTTTTCGCGAGGGCAACGCAGACGCGGCCCGAGCGTCCGCCCAGCGAGCAACCGACACTGATCCAGCGCTGGCTCCGGCCTGGACCCTGATCGGTGACGTGGCTCGCTGGGAAGGCGATGTCGAGGGGGCACTTTCCGGGTACGACCGGGCTTTGGATCTGCGTCCGGCGCAAATCGCGGACCGTCTCAAGCGGGGGCTCACTCTCCTGGAGCTGGAGCGATTTGACGATGCCTCGCGCGACGCGGAGTTCTTGCGGGAGGGTGCCCCGGGGCACCCAGGCGGGCACTTCCTGCAGGGCCTTGTGCACTTTCAGCAAGAACGGTTCGATGCCGCGCAGCCTTACCTCGAAGAGGCGCTATCCGCTCATAGGAACTATCGTCCCGCGATGCCTTACCTGGCTGCGGTGCACCTGGAGAACGGCAACTTCGGTCAGGCGGAACACCAGTTGCAGCGGCACGGCGCGCTGGGCGAAGGCACGGCGATGACCTATCGGTTGTGGGCGCGCCTTCACATGGAGCAGGATAACCCGGCCGCCGCCCGTAACCGGTTGGAAGATGCCTTGGAGCGGCATCCTGAGCTGATCCCCTCGTTAGGTTCCATGCTGGCCGCCCTGTACCTCGACTCCGAACAGCCGGATCGTGGTGTCGAGTTCCTTCGTACATCTCTGGAGCAAGGCCAGGATTCACCCGAAATGCGTCGTATGTTGGCACGTGCACTCCTCGAACGAGGGGATGATGCCGAGGCCCGCGAACTGCTGGAAGCCGATCCGGAGTCGGACCGTGAAGCCCGAGCCCTGGATCATTTGGGGCAGGGTCGGTATTCCGATGCCTTGCGTATCGCTGAGGAGATGATCAGCGAGGACCCGGGAATGGCCCAGGGGTACAACATCCAGGGCGCAGCCCTTTTGGGTCTGGAACGGATCGACGAGGCGCGTCTCGCGTTCCAGGAAGGCCTGCAGGCCGCACCGGACAGCGTCAGCCTCGCCATGAATCTGGGTTCTTTGGAGCTGCGTTTGGGTAACCAGCGTGCGGCCCGGGAAGTGTTCGAAGACCTCCAGGAGGCGGTTCCTGGCCACTCGGCCTCGGCAATGCGCCTTGCCGGAATGGCCATTGCCGGCGGCGATGATGAAACGGCCCGGGGCTGGCTGGAAGGTGCGATCCGGCATCACCCGGATCAAGTACAGCCGCACCTGATGTTGGCGCGGCTGCACATGTCGCAGGATCGCCCCGAGGACGTGATTAGCACGTTGGAGGCTGCCCTGGAGCGTCACCCGGACGAACCCGAGGTGCTGTTTGCCATGGCGGATGTCCGCGAGCGCCTTGGGCAGTCTGCGGAGGCCCTGCCTCCGTTACAGCGACTCGTTGAACTGCGCCCGGAGAATGTCGACTTCCGGTTCCGGCTTGCTCGCGTCCTTGCGGCTACGGGCAACGGGGCGGGTTCGATCGAAGCCCTGCGCGGGGTGTTGGAGCAGGACGCTGAGCATGCTGCGGCTCGGCAGGCCCTAGTGCATCAGCTGGCGCTGGCGGATCGCACCGAAGAGGCTCGCGAGGCTCTGGAACCTTTGCTGCAAGCCGATGGCGAGCGCGCGGATGTCATCGCCCGCGATGCCTGGCTCTTGGCGCGTGAGGGAAATCACGCGGCCGCCGCAGCCCGGTACACCGAAGCCCTGGAGCGTCAGTCCACCCGCCAGTGGGTCATCGAACGCCATCAGGCCCGTATGCGTGGGGACATGGCGGAAGAAAGTCTGCAGGAACTCGAAGCCTGGCTGACCGATCATCCGGAAGACCTAGGGGCACGCCATCTGGTCGGCTCGACCCAGGTCACGTTGGGCGCGAACGACGCGGCGCGCGAGACCTATCGCACCGTACTGGCCCAGCGCGAGAACGATGTCGTGGCAATGAACAACCTTGCCTGGCTGCTGCGTGAGGATGCAACCGACGAGGCGCTCGAATATGCCCGGCGGGCAGCCGACCTCGCGCCGACAGACCCGGCCGTGCTGGACACCTTGGGTGTCGTTCTTCTTTACAGCGGCGATCCGGATGGTGCCCGCGATGTTCTGGAGGGTGCTTATGCCGATGCCTCCAGCACCCCGGGCATCGGGTACAACCTCGCCCGCGCCCGCCATGCCGCCGGAGACTCCGAAGGTGCCCGTGAGCTGTTGCAGAGCGTGCTCGCGGATGGCGGCGCATTCCCGGAACGAGACGAAGCCCAGTCGTTACTGGACGAGCTGGGATAACCCTTGGTTGCAGGAGCCGCGCGTGCTGTCGAACGACTTTACAGTCTTCCTGAATTCGCGACTCAGGGCGGCCCCGCAGGTACGCCGGCGTTTCGGTAACTTACTGTTAGGTAAGTATTAAAAATCAGAAATCCAAAAGTGGCACGGTCCCTGCTTCACATTGCGTGAGTCCACCATGGGCATCGCTAAAGGATCATGACGATGAACTACAAAAGCTTTCTATTGACTGCTGCGCTCGGCTTCGCCATGTCGAGCACTGCCGCGGCCGCCCCGTTCTAC
This sequence comes from Thioalkalivibrio sp. ALJ1, assembly GCF_000745395.1. Classification (NCBI taxonomy): domain Bacteria; kingdom Pseudomonadati; phylum Pseudomonadota; class Gammaproteobacteria; order Chromatiales; family Ectothiorhodospiraceae; genus Thioalkalivibrio; species Thioalkalivibrio sp. ALJ1. The sequence goes on from NZ_KN050684.1 coordinate 902,091, forward strand.
ATCGAATTGGGGCAGGATTTCGACGGCAGTGGCGAGACCCGAACCGCCGATATCGGCGCGCTGGGTGCTAACAACACCCTTTACACCTCCTTCTACGACGCCAATCCCGAAACAGGCGAGCTGTCTGGCGGCGTGATGGATACCAACATCCAATCGGAGATGGATGCCCGCGGTTTCGCATCCGTTGTCGGCACCGCCAATCCGAGTTCTCACCAGACCGCGCCGACCAACTATCGGCATCCGGGAGTTCCGGGAGATGTCAATGTCACCGGGCTCGAATTTGACAACCCCGTCACCATCGATGGCGAGAACGGTTTTGTCGCCAACAATTGGGCGGGTTCGAACTCAAGCGTGTGGGGCCTGAGCTTCGACTACTACATTGAAGGCTCGCTGACCGATACGGGCGTTGCCTACGACAGCGGCTACTTCAACATCTACTTCGAGCAAGGCGGCACCAATGACCGCATTCAGGTGCTGACCATGAACTTGACCGGTTCCGCACTGGTCGCTGGTGACTTCAATCTGTTCGGTGAAGTCGATTACAGCTTCCTTGGGGAAGGTGACCCGAACGAAAGCTTCATCCAGAACATGTTCGTTGACGTGGGCACTGGCAAGAGCTTCTATGAGCTCTGGAGCGAAGATATCGGTGCCTCAATCCCGGTGAGCTGGTTCCTGGACACCAATGTGGGTGGTGGGCTTCCGGATGCGGATGATCTGACCCTGATCACCGATGCTCAAGGTAATCCCTCGCTGGTACGCCAGACGACCGGCAACGCAACGATCCGCTACCAAGTGCCGGAGCCGGGTATGCTGATCCTGCTGGGTACCGGCCTGCTGTTCCTTGGCTTCATGGCGACCCGTCGCCGCACCCCCAAAGGTGGCCTGAGCGCCTGACCCTGGACGATCTTCCCCGCCCCCTGAGGGAAGATCTTTCCAAGCCCCCGTCCCCGGATGGGGGCTTTTTTATATCTGCACCACAGAGAACACAGACAACACGGGCAACACAGAGAAGGCCAGGTCAAGGGCGGGGACGTCTAACAGGAAGATGGGAAGCACAGAAGGGTTCTGATGTGGAGTGTGGTCGTGCGTGGGCTTTCGTTCGATCGGACTCGAGCGAGCGCCTGAGGCCCTGTAAAAATTTCTGAATAAGTCGGCTTGGCACCGGGCCGGTTTGGTGGAGGACGAGACGAAGCGGCTGCCGGTGCAGAGAAGCGTCACCCTGCGGGGTGAGGTAAGACACGTTGCCTTCTGGGAGGCTGGACCAACCGATCGCGAAAGCCTTCGGACCTTGGATCCGAACGAATTCTGCAGGACACGGTTTTCCCTCAGCTATTCATCCAGTCACACCGCAGACCCCTCCGGCTCCGGTATCCCGAGCACCGTTATCGAACCAGCCAGTCCAGGACTCGCACGGCTCCGCGAACGCCGCGGGGCATATAAATGCACCATCGTTTGGGTACCCCCGGTCGGGTCACGCCTCTCATCCGCCGGATATACCCAGGCCCAACCAATCATCATCTTTCCTTCTGCCCCCCCTCTCCCTGTTAAATGCCCTCGCCCTTGACCTGGCCCTTCTCCGTGCCCTCCGTGGTGAACGGCACTTGGCCTTGGTACGGGATGTGCCGCGGTTTCAGGTACGGGCGAAGCGTTGACCCAGGCGGTGGCTCAGGACGAGCAAGGCGGGCAAGACCAGCAGGTCGAAGATGAGCGCTGCTATGAGCCCGAAGGCGGTTAGCAGACCGAAGGCTGCGGTGGGCTGGAAGTCAGATAGCGCCAGAAGTATGAACTGACCGACCAGTACGATCGTTGTTGCGGTGACGGCCCGGCCCGTGCGCCTGAAGGTCCGCGCGAGCGCCCAGGCCACGTTACTACCGGACCTGCGCCGTTGGAGGTAGCCGTGCAGCAGGTGGATGGTGTCGTCGACGGCGATCCCGATGGCGACGCTGGCGATCATGGCGGTGGCCATGTCCAGCCAGATCCCAAGCAGGCCCATCAGGGCAAAGATCATCGCTACCGGGGCCAGATTCGGGACCATGCTGGAGACCGCCAGGGGTATCGAGCGCCACATCAACAGCATCAACAGCGCGAGCAAGCCCGCTACGGCATACAGGCTGTGGAGCTGGCCCTCGATCAGGAGGCGTTCCTGGTCTGCGAACAGGCGTGCCATTCCGGCCATGTCCCAGTCCATATCGGCCGGAGGGTTGGCCTCCAGGTGGGCCCGCAAGTCGCGCATCAGGGCATTGATCTCGCCCGCGCCGTGGGCGTTCAGGTTGAGCAGCAAACGGCCGCGCTCGAAATCGCGGTCGACCACGTCGTACAGGTCGCGCCCGTCATAGATGAACAGGTACTGGGCGACCAGGTCGCTGTCATCGGGGATCGCACGGTACTCCGGCTCTTCCTCGTTGAAGGCCCAATGCATCTCGGCCACCAGGTCCGGTAGTGACAGGCTGTAATCCACCTCGGGCCGGGCATCCAGCCAGGCCTGGGTCGCATGGATGGCTTCAAGACGCTCGGGCGCCTGGAGGCTGTCCCACTCCGGTCCGGTGAAGACCACTTCCAGGGCCATCACACCGGAAAGCTGTTCTTCCACCGCGCGGGTGGACTGGGTAATCGGGTGGTCCTCCTGAAAGAACGCGTAGAGGTCGGTCTCGACCTCGACATGCCGAATCTGAGGTAACGCGAGCGCTAACAGCAAAGCGGCACCCCCGACCACCCAGCCGGCCCGGCGGATGGCGAGGTGGGCCAGTTGCCCCGTAAAGCGGTCCAGCTGGCGCAGGCTGCGTTGCGGTGTTCGCCAGCCACCGCGATCCCAGCGTGCCATTAGCGCGGGAAGAAGCCACAGTACGATCGCGGCCGCAAGCAATACGCCGATCGCGCCGACCAACCCGAAGGTCCCGATCGGGCGGATACTGCTGACATTCAGCGATGCCAGCCCGGCGGCCGTTGTCAGGGCCATGAATAACGTGGGGCGGGCGACAGCATCGAGAGCGTGTTGTACCCGCTCTTTTCCCTCGTATCCTCGTTGCGCCGCGTGAAGCAACGCATTGAAGAAATGCATCAGCATCGCCACCGTTAGCGCCGTGAGCAGCGGCGGCAGGATCGCCGAGATCAGCGTGAATGGCCTTTCGAGGAGGATCAGCAGGGCGATTGCGGGTCCGGTCACGGCACTGATCGTGGCAGCCGCCACACCCACCACCAACCAGCGACGAAAGAGCCACCACAACAACAGGAGCCCGATCGTCATGGTGCCGGGCACCAGCAGTGCAAGGTCCGTCAGCATGGCGCGTAGCTGGGCAACGTCCAGCGCAATGTGACCGGCGACCGCCGTCAGGTCGTCATCCAGTTCATGCGTCGCCACGGTGTCGCGCAGCAGCCGTTCCAGTTGCAGGCGCTGCAGACTGTTGTCCAGGGCATGCGGACGGACCACCACCGCCAGAGACTGGCCGTCTCGTCCCGCAACCAACCCTGGTGCAAAGGGGTCCCCCAGTGTGCGAGCCCGCCATTCCTCGGGGGGTCGGCTGTCCAGATCGTCTGCGTCGATAAGCGGGTCGACCGCGAAGCCGAACGAGGTGGCCCGGATGTGATCCAGGGTGGTGACGGTGAGCACCCGCTCCACCGACGGCGCGGACTCGAGCGCTCGTGACAGCCCCGCTATACGTTCCAGGAATGCCGCCTCGAAAACATGTGGCCCCGAAAAAAGCCCGACCAGAACCTGATCTTGAGGAAAACGCTCACGTAGTTCGCGATCGAACTGGACCGCAGGGGCATCCTCCGGGAAGTAGACCTCGGGTGCATTGTTAAAGTCGACCTGGAGCAGGACGGGGCCGGGTAGCAGTACCAGTAGGGCAAGGAGAATCAGCGCCAAGATGGGATGCCCAAGCATCCAGCGCATCAGAACTGTCCTCGCCAGCCAATCACCAGCATTCGATTATCGCGGTAGAACCCGCCCGCTGTTTCCTCGTCGCCGTCGAGCCAGTGGGCGCCGATGTACAGTTCCATCGGCTCGTTCGCGATCCAGGCCAATTCCGGATTCAGGTAGACATCGCGCCGATTCAGGCCAAGCGAATAGCGAAAGCTTGCTCGCCAGGTGTGGGCAGCAAGGGGCGTTTCGAATTCGCCCGTGAGGAAGTAGCTGTCGCGAGCATCCAGCACATCTCCGGCATCGACCAGGTGCTGGCCCGCCAGTTGAGTGGTCATGCGGAAGTCACCGTCGCCTGGAAAGCCCTCGGCGCCCACGACCCAGTCAACGCCGCGAACCGTGTCCTGGCGCAGATCATCCTCGCGTGTGACAGGCACATCGCTTAGCCACGCCGCCTCGGCGCGCCAGGTCCAGGCGCCTACGGCAAAAGCGGCATCACCGCCGACCACCCAGGTGCGGGGGTGAACAGCCTCGAGGACTGGCTGGTCGGATGGCGGCACCCCCGCGAGGATGGCCTGACGGGTATCGTCGTCGAAGCGATAATAGGGTTCCGAGTGGCGCGCGCGCTGGACTGTCGCGGCGAAGTCCACGCCACGGCCGGAACGCGCCAGGCGGACCCCGCCCCCTCCACTCCCGGACACATCGTCATCCAGCCGGGCCTCCTGGATGATCGGCGAGAGCTCCGGTTGCACAGGAAGCCCGAGCAGCCGCCCTCGGTTGCGGTCGACCGGGTGCCACAGACTGTCGCGATCGGGCAATTCCGCCTCACGGAAAAGGGGCAGCAGGACCAGGTCCACATGCCACGGACCCCGGAAATATTCGGCTCGGATGGCCGGATTCGCACGCCGGCGGTCGGCGTGATCATCGAGCCCGAAGCGGGTCAGATCTTTGGTGCTCAGGCGGTCGGTCGGCGGGATCTCGTCCACGCGCCCCCACAGAATCCGTTGAGTGCCGATGGTGAAGCGCGTTTGCTCCCCGCGGTAGCGCAGGTAGTTCTCGTCATAGTCGGCTCGGAGGCGCGACGTGCCCGGGTAGTCGCCGCCCTGTTGCAGCTCGGCATCGGCGCGCGCCCCCAGGCGCAGCTCCCACGCATCGTTCAGTGGGCGTGATGCCGATACCACTGCGCGTCCGTGCTGGGTGAAATCCACGGGACGGTCGGAGGCCCCGAGGATCCCGGCTTCCACCATGATGTCGTCCACCCGCAGGCTCCAGGGTGAGTCGCCGTCGGTTTCCGCAGGGCGTTCTTCTTCACTGTCCCGGTCCGCTCCGAAGGTAAAGCCGCGCGGAGTGGAGTTGCTGGCTTCCGTTGGATCGGAGTTGCGTGACTCACTGACTTGTATGGTGCCGTCTGCGGGCTTTGTGGGCGTTTCAGGATTATCCATGCGGGCCGACATGGCCTGAGCCTTGGTTTCGGGGACCTGTAGCGACGCGCCTGCGCGCAGGTTGTCCATGCCGTTGTCGAATGCCTGTGGATTGGCCTCGAACAGGGCGCGGGCCATTGCAGCGATGTCCATGGCCGGGTCTGGGCGCAGGCGCCGGGCCACACTCCACAGGGTGTCACTCTCCTGTACGACGTAATGCCTGGCCACCTGGGGTGTGGGTGCAACGCCCGATGCCTGTTTCTCCGCGACCTTGGTTTGGGCGTAGGCGGGGTCGAATGCCTGGGCGGTTTCAGCGGATGGGATCTGGAGTGTCGCGCCGGTTCGCAACTGGTCGATTCCATTCCCAAAGGCGTGAGGATTGTGCGCGTGCAAGGCGAGCATCATCTGTTGCACGGTGATGCTGTCGTCGGGTCGCAGGGTGCTGGCGACGCTCCAGAGCGTGTCCTGATCGCGCACGGTGTACGCGGTGTCCGTGTCGTCGTCGGCCACGGCGGTGGGCGCGGCCATGCCCAGCGTGACCAGCAGGACCCATCCAGGGCCTAGCCGCCAGAGAGCCATGGTTCGATCAGGGGTTGTAGCGTTGTGCACGTTGTGGATCCTCCAGCCCGCGCGAGGTGAAGATGTCGCGTGGAAGGTCGTTGTCGTAGACGACTTCGCGGACCTCCAGGATCGTTACGCGGCCGCTATCGAGGTCGGTCATGCTGCTTCGCATCACGGTCCAGTAGCCCTGGACCTCCTCAATTGATTGCACCTCCATGCGTTTGGATGGCTCATCCCGGCCTTCGTAGAGATCGATCCGCACGGGGATGAGCGTTTCTTCGTGCACCCAGCTGACGCGCTTGCTGTATACCGAGTTGCCGGAGTCCACCGGGATACTTTCGAGGATCGTTACCTCGACGCCTTCGAGCTCATCCTTTCCGATGATGCGGTGTTCGTCTTTGTGGGGTTCGCGATCCTCAAGGTCTTCGAAGTACAGCTCCGACTGGACGAAGCTGCCGCCCCGGTTCTCGCTGGAGACGCGCCGTTCACGCTGTGTCGCAGGCAGGTACAACCACTGGTCGACATCGCCGCCGGGATGGTTGTGGACGAGCAGGGCGGTGTTCGCGATGTTGCTTGGCGAAGTGAAGCGGATCAGATTCCAGCTCTCGCCGGGCTCGCCGTCCAGGCGGTATTCAAAGCTCTCCCGAACGCGCTCGCGACGCCCTTCTCCAGTCAATGTCATGGTACCCCGCGTCACGGCATCCTGGCCGTCGGGACGATCATAGATCGCCTGAGCAAGTGCCTGGCCTTCTTCTAGTGAGTCCGCTCCCGCGGGTGCCACAAGTCCAGCCATCACCAGGCCGGTGAGGACAACCAGAGCTTGTCGGATCGCTGATTTCATGGGTTTACCCCGTTTCCGAAGACGACCTTGCCAGACGTTGGTCACGTAATCGGGCGAGGCGGCGGAGGGCAATCCCAATCAGCAGTCGTTGCAGTGGGTTGCGGTTTCCGCCCGGCCGCCAAGTGCGTGCCAGTCGCTGGCGGTAGGCATCATATTGAACCCCCCGGGGGGCCCAGGTCACGCGACCGCGCCCCAGGAGGATCTTCAGGACTTCGGTTCCGGCTACCCCCGCACACAGCTCGCAGGCCATCGGAGTTGATGGGCCGCGCTGAGCGGCCAGGTCGACGGCGTCCGGATCGGCGAGATAGCCCATGTGCAGCATGGCCGGTGCCAGACCCATCATGAACCGTACCGACAGGGCTTCGTCGTCCAGGTCGTCGCGGAGGTCGAAGTACTTATCGAAGGTCATGCCGCTCGGGTGGAAGTTGAGCAGCGCGGCGCCCATACCCAAAGGGGCAACGGTTACGGCCGGGATTCCCCGTTGCTGGCAGGCGGCAAACATGTCCCGGCGCGTCTGGAAGACAAAGAAATCCAGTCCGTCCACATAGACGTCAGCTCCCTCCAGAAACGCATCCATCCGGGTTGTGGACACACCCTCGGGGAATATTCGGATGTCCAGCTCGGGGTTGATATCCAGGGCTAGGTCGCGCAAGGCTTCGACCTTCGGCTGCCCCAGTCGGGACATGGATGCGCCCGCCTGACGGTTCATGTTGTGCAGCTCGAAGTGGTCGAAATCGGCAATGTGGAAATGACCTATGCCCAGGCGCGCCAGGGTCAGCAGGTGGCTTCCTCCAACCCCGCCAAGGCCTGCTATGGCAACACGTTTCTCACGCAGCGTGTGGAGTTCGGGGCGAGTGACCCATCCCACGGTTCGCGTGAAGGCTGTGTCGTAATCGAAGGCATTCATCAAGCGGCTCGCAGGCAATCGCTTTCGGCGAACGGTGATTGGCCCACTGTACGCAGGCGGTGGTACGCATGAAGGTACAGGTCCCTTAGCAGTGCCGAATTCTCGATTCCCTGCTTCGCGGTGTCGCGATGGATATGGAATGCTGCGCGCTGGCCGTGATAATCCTGCAATTCGCCTATCTGGGTGGCGGGCAGTCCGGAACGGCGCAGGATGCGCGCCAGGGCGGGTTCCATCATGGCAAAGGCATGTTCCTTGTCGTGAATCGTGGCCATGGCGGTGGCACTCATGAACAGGCTTAGGGCCAGGATCGGGAAGGTCCGCACGTGATTGGGCGGGATCTCCAGAGAGCGAACATCACCCAGGGGCGTTTGGTGTTCTCCCTGACGACGTCGGAACAGACCGTGCACGGCGAGTCGCGATACCTCGCAGATGGACTCTCGATCAAGGCGGTCCGGGCGCTCAGGCACATCCCAGAAACTGTCGCGGCAGTGCTCCTCCATCGGCAACATGGCATCAGACGTAGCGCTGGTCGGCACAATGCGAACGCAACCGGCCGCGGCTCCGCTTGATCGGTGATGCATCAAGCAATGCCAGGACCGGGAGTCGTACCCGTCCGACTCCAGCCCATTCGGACAATCCTCCTCGTGTTCAAAGCCGAATTCTCGGCAGTAAACCTCGTAACGCAGGCGAAAGGCGGGCTCAATCTCGTCCGGAATTTGTGGCTGGCTGAGGTCGAAATATCGGTGAAATGCCTGGGTGATGGGTTCTTCGTCCACGGTAAGCCTTCCCTGTCAGCCGTTCTGGAGTTGCTGAAAGGCCTGGGCTGTCATCACCGAAAGTGTTGGGTCGGGTTCTGCCGGAGGCCAATACATCGGAGTGTAGTGTGCCTCCTGGATGGCTGCCGGGATTCCCAGCCGTTTGCGCCAGTCCCTGAGGGCGGTCGCTGCCGAAGCCGCGTCGACGCGATAGGGAATACGCAAGCCCCGGTGGTTACAGGGGTCTCCGGCCTGCTCCAGGGGGAGGCCTTGGCGACCGAGGATTCGCGCCAGTGCAGGGCGGACCAGAAATGACAGACTGGCGTAGCCGTGGTCGACAGCGTAGACCTGGGCCGCCTGACAAAGGTAGTACAACACCCGGGAGGTCCCCCGGTGGCGTGGATCGCAAGCGATGAGGCGGGATACCTCAAGGGATGTTGGGCCTCCTTCCGGTGTGCCGGGGGAGGGCGGAATCAGGCGCATCGTTCCTACCCAGCGTCCCCGCCCGTGATAGGAGCCCGCACGAACCAGGAAATGCTCGGCGTATGTGTCGTGTTCGTCTGTCTCAAGCCCCCCGGGATACGCCTCCTGAGGCTCAAACGCGTTGTCTACGCAGTAGACTTGGTAGCGCATTCTGAAATGAGCCCATTTCAGTGCGTCGGAACGGGCTTGGTAAACGCGTAATGGGGCATCTCGGTGCATGAATCGAAAGAGTCTCTTGGGTAGAGAGCTCGCACGCCCCTGTAGGCGGCATCGCTCCTTTGTAAAGTTACCGTTTGGTTCCGGTGGGGTCACCTGCATCGTGTCCGATTCTAGCCCGCAAATTGCAGTCCCACTCTGCCGCGTTCGCTAAAGACCACGATAGCCTCGCGGATCCGATCCTCCGGGAGTGCCACGTGGATCTCAGTGCCAGGAGGCAGTGGCGCGCTGCTGCCAAGCGTGGCAATCCGGGCACCCCCGCGGGAGAGGTCAATCAGGCGGCACCGGATTGCTTCACCCTGAATCCAGGCCTCGGTTAGCTTGTCGACCATCTTCCGGGGCCAGCGGCGGCGCTCGTGGCCCGGGGTGTCAAGGTTCGGTGAGGACTCGATGTTCCCGGTGAGACCGTACTGCCATGCAAAGGCGGCGCCCCAGTGATCCTCGTCGGAGGATGTGGCGTAGATCTTGGCCTGGGCGGCCTCCCGGATGGGTGGTGCCCCGAGCTGCTCGATCACGGCAGCCACGAAGCGGGACGCAATGGCATCGTATTCTTCCAGTGTGGGCAGGTCTTGGTAGAGCTGTGCATGGATTTCATCAAGGACCTCCAGGCGCCCCTTCCAGTCGCGGCCCTTCAGGGCCGGCAGCCAGAAATCGGCGAGTTCCTGGGCGAGCTCCTCGTGGTTCATACGGCACTCTCCCTTTGCTGGGGTCGCAGACAAATCGCATCAATGGATTCAAGCAATATACACGCCACCCTATGCAAGGCACTGTTCCAGCGTAATAGTAAGCCGGGTCAGGGCGCGGAGCCACGCCAAACTAACGCTCGTTGTGTAAACAAAGCCGACATTTGTGGACAGGGTCATGGAAAGGCTTTTCAATGAGGGCATTGACTCGCGTGGCCGTTTTGCCCAAGCGTCCGCGTGGATAGGGGCCGGACCGCGACGAACCCGATGGGGCAGTCGCAACGGTGCATGCATCCCGCACGTGTGCGGTTGGCTGGAATCCAGGCAGCATGGAAAAGATCGTCCACGAATTTCTGCAGCATGCGCGTGCGACTTGGCGGCGGCGATGGTGGATCCTGCCGATCGCTTGGCTCGTATGTCTGGTCGGCTGGGTCTACGTGCACAACCTCCCGGACGTTTACGAAGCCGATTCGCGCGTCTTCGTGAACACCCAGTCCGTTCTGGACCCCCTGCTGCGCGGTATGACGGTGCGCCCTGACACCGAGCAGCGACTGCGGATGATCACTAGCACACTTCTCAGCCGCGACAACCTGGAACAGATCGCGCGCGACAGCGATCTTGATGTGCTTATCGGCAATTCCAGCCTGGATGCCCACGTCTCACTGCTGCGCTCGGGCCTGACCCTTGAGGGCGGGCAGCGTGACAACATCTATCGGGTCAGCTTCCGCCATCACAACCCCGACGTGGCTCATCAGGTCGTGCGTGAGACGGTCAATCTGTTCATGGAGCGGGGGATGGGGGATTCGCGTCTGGACCTGACCACGTCCCAGCAGTTCATCGAGCGTCAGTTGGAAAGTTACGAGCGTCAGTTGCAGGAGAAAGAGGAAGAGATCGAGCAGTTCAAGCGCGATAACGCTCGTTTTCTCAGTGGCGATGGCAACTTCTACAGCCGCTTGGAGCGCGCCCGAGAACAATTGCGTCAGGTACGTCTGCAGGAGCGCGAGGCCCAGAGCCGCCTTCAGACTTTGCAACGCCGAGCCGCGGAGAGTTCTGGGCCTGCCGCAGTGGCGCGTTATCAGAACCCGGAGCTCGACCGGCGTATCAACGACATGCAGGAAAACCTGGACGCCATGCGTCAGCGTTTTACCGACGAGCACCCGGACGTGGTCTCGACTCGGAGAATCCTGAATGAACTGGAAGAACGTCGGGAGCGTGAAGCCGCTGAGTACGCACAGAATCCGAGCACGATACAGGTGCCGGGGTCGGGAGGCAGCGATCCGTTGGAGGTCGCCATCACCGAGACGCAGAGCGAACTCGCGTCGCTGCGTACACGCGTTCAGGATTTTGAGGAACGCGTGGAAACGTTGGAAGGAGATGTCGATCGGGCACCGGCCGTGGAGTCCGAGCTGACTTCGCTGACACGAAATTACGACGTCCTGCGCGATTCGTACCGTCAGCTTCAGAACCGTCGCGAGCAGGCGGTCATGTCCGGAGAGGTCGAGATGCAGACTGACTCGGTGGACTTCCGTGTCCTCGAGCCACCGCGGCGTCCGAGTGCGCCGGCCTCGCCCGACCGACCCTTGCTGGCCACGGGAATCCTCTTGTTGGGTCTGGGGGCCGGCACCGGCTTTGCTTTTCTGCTCTCCCAGATGCGTCGCACGGTGGGTGATAGCCGCCAGCTGGCTGAGGTCACGGGGCGTCCGGTCCTGGGGACGGTGTCGCGGGTGCGTACATCCAATCACCGGCGGCGGCGTTTCTCGGAGCTTGTGTTCTTCGCGCTGGGGGTGGGCAGTCTGCTATTGGTTTTTGCCGCAGTGATGGCCCTTTACCTGACCGGTTCGGCGAATGTGATCGATGACCTGATTCGGGTGTTGCGATGAGCGCAGTGCCACACAGAGGACTGTGGTCGGCCGGGTCAGACGATGAGTTTGGCAGTGGCTGCGGGCGCCGCGACTCGCAAACGACGCTGAGAGGCGCCGCATGAGCATTATCGAAAAGGCACTCGACAAGAATCGGACACGTCCGGACAAGGCTCGGATCGAAACGTCTACCCAAGAGGCTGAACAGGCCCCCGCCCCGAAGGTACCCCGTTCGCGCGAGGTGCATATCGACTTTGCCTGGTTGCGCAAACAGGGGATTGTCGTTCCGGGGGAAGGGCGCACGTCGGCGGCGGAGGAGTTCCGCATGATGAAGCGGCCGCTGCTGAACAATGCCTTCGGGCGGCACACGGCGATGAAGGTGCCCAAGGGCCGCCTGATCATGGTGACCAGTGCGCTACCCGGTGAGGGCAAGACCTTTACCTCGACCAACCTGGCGCTCAGCATTGCCATGGAGGTGGACCGGACCGTTCTGCTCGTCGATTCCGATGTGGCGCGGCCGGCGATCCCCCGCACGATGGGGTTCCAGGCGGACCGCGGTCTAATGGATGTCCTGACCGACCCCAATCTCGATATTCCGGATGTCCTGTTGCGCACCAATGTGGAGGGCCTGACGGTGCTTCCGGCGGGTCGCCCCCATGGACGCTCCACCGAGATCCTGGCCAGCGATGCCATGATGCGGTTGATCGATGATCTCCACGAGCGGTATGACGATCGGATCATCCTGTTCGATTCCCCTCCTCTTCTGGCCACCAGTGAGCCTGGGGTCCTCGCTCATCACATGGGCCAGGTTGTCATGGTCGTGGATGCTGATACGACGCCCGCATCTTCTGTGGAACGGGCGATGGATCAGCTGCAGTCATGCGATGTGGTGCTGTCGATGCTCAACCGGGCGGCCCCGTCGCCAGGTATGGGCTATGCCGGCGGTTACTACTACGGGGGGCGGGATCATGAAATGGATGCGCGTGAACAGGCCTGAGACCACCCTGGGGTTAGGCGAACATGGCGTGCTGCGGGCGGGTTCGTGGTTCGTTGTGCTCGGCCTGGTGGCAACACCAGCGCTTGCCAGTGACTGGGAGATTACACCGCGAGTGAGCGTCTCCGCCGAGGTCACCGACAATGTCCTCCTGGCTCCGCGCGGGCAAGAGGAGTCGGACCTGATCGGCACGGTCCGCCCTGGTATTTCCCTGCGTCGGGATGGCCCGACCATGGATACCCGGATCGACTATAGCCTGAACGACCGTCGCTACTTGAACGAGTCGCGCGAAGGCCGCGCGACCCACTCCTTGCGTGCTCGCAACGACTGGGAGATTGTTCCCGATACGCTGTTCCTCGAGGCTCGCGCGACCCGTACCGAAAACGCCGCTTCGCTGTTGGGCCCCGTCGGCATCGGGGGTAGCACGCCCCGTGATAATTTGCAGGAAACCACTCGCTACAGCATTTCGCCGGTATTGCGCACGCGTTACGGCAGCTTTGCCAATCAGGAAATCCGATATACCTACGACGAGATTCGCTACCACCGAAGTGATCGCAACAATAGCGATGCCCATCGCGCCGAATACACCCTTGATAGTGGTGCCGCCTTCAATCGGCCGTTTTGGCAGCTCGCGGCGTTCTACGAAAAGGAACGTTACGAGGATGGTGTCGAAGGCGAGTTTAGTCAGATTAGTGCCACGGCGGGCTATCGCTTTGGCCGCTCATTGCGGTTGTTTGGCACAGTCGGGGAGGAGTTCAACGACTATGCCACGACCCGCGACGACGACGATGGCGGTTTCTGGGAGGTCGGTGCTGGCTGGGCGCCGACCCGCGTAACCAACATTGAGGCGCGCTACGGCGAGCGCTTTTTCGGCAAGACCCGCGCGCTGTCCGTGGATCATCGAAGCCGCCGCGCAAGCTACCGCGTCAGCTATAACGAGGGCATCGGTTCTACGCGGGACCGGCGTGGGGCCCAGTTCGATGTTCTGGCGGAGCAACTGGGAACGACGGTCGACGACCTGTTCGATCAGTTCACCTTGGATGAGATTAGCCTCTTGCTCGCGCTCGCCGGCCTGACCGACGAGGCCCTGGTCGAAGACTACTTTTTCACTCAGACGTGGCGTGCCTCCTGGCGCTACGACACAGGGCGCAGCGTATTCGGCGTCAATGCCTTTCAGGCTCAGCGCGAGTCAGAGATTCGCAGTGGTTTCGGCCTGTTCGAGGACAATAATCGTCGGACTGGAGTCAACGCTTCCTGGCAGTGGCGCTACGGGCCGCGCACGACTACAGAATTGGCGACGGGTTATACCCGGACCCGCTTTCTCGGAACCGACCGCGAGGATGATCGCTGGTACCTGCGAGCGGGCGTCACGCGCGAGATCACTCCCGACCTGAGCGCGCGGCTGTCCTACCGCCACCAGCGGCAAGACTCGGACAGTGCGGCCAACGAGTACCGAGAGAATTCCATCATCGGCACCCTGACCAAGGAATTCTAGCCATGTACGAAGAATTCTACGGATTGGAGGCTCGCCCCTTCGCACTGAGCCCTGACCCGCGGTTTTATTACGCGAGCAAGGGCCACAGCCGCGCGATGGCCTATCTCGAATATGGTGTGCAGTTGGAGGAAGGCTTCATTGTCATCACCGGGGAGATCGGTGCCGGCAAGACCACGCTGGTACGCAGCCTGTTCCAGATGCTTGATGACAAACCGCTGGTGGCGGCACAGCTCGTCAGCACACAACTGGACGCCGAGGACCTCTTGCGCTCGGTTTGCCTCGCATTCGGGTTGGATGATGCCCCCAACCACAAGGCCGGCCAGCTGCGGCGCCTCGAAGCCTTTCTAAAGGACACGCGCGCCCGTGGGCAACGGGCGCTCCTGGTGGTGGACGAAGCGCAGAACCTCGGCCCGGATGCGGTCGAGGAGTTGCGCATGCTGTCGAACTTCCAGGGAGACGATGGCCCTCTGCTGCAAAGTTTTCTCCTCGGCCAGCCCGAATTTCGGCGTTTGCTGCGCAGCGAGAACATGCAGCAGTTGCGCCAGCGTGTGATCGCGACCTACCACCTGGGCCCGATGGATGAGGACGATACCCGTGCCTACATCGAACACCGGCTCACCCGGGTGGGTTGGGAACACTGCCCGGAGTTCGCCGACGACATCTGGCCACGCATTCACGAATACACCAGCGGTATCCCGCGCAAGGTGAATACCTTCTGCGATCGCCTGCTGTTAATGGGCTACCTGGAAGAACGCACCCATCTGGATGGCGCCCATGCCCAAGTCGTGATCGACGAGATTGAGGAAGATCTGGGGCAGGATCCACTGGAAGAGGCCGCGCCACCCCCTGCAACCACCGAGCGTTCGGCGGATGTGGAAAAGGAACTGGAGAACGGCGAAGGCCGCGTCGAGGACCGCTTGGCCCTGGTCCGCATTGAACAGGACATCGAGGCATTGCATGAGCGGTTGAATCGGATCGAGCGCAATATCTCGATCAGCTTCCGTTTGTCGCAGGAAGTCCTCGAAACGCTGCGTGATCAGTACGACCTGGAGCCTCCGCGCGGCACCGGGACCGGGCACTAGGGAGCGGCTACGTCATGTCATCCGCCCCAGCCCGTGCGCCGATGAAGCATGCACTCACGGTCGACGTCGAGGATTACTTTCAGGTTTCCGCCCTGGCCCCGCAGATCCCGAGGGACTCCTGGGATGGACGCGAGTGCCGGATTGAACGCAATCTTGATCGGATCCTTGACCTGTTTGATCGCCGCGGTGCTTATGCCACCTTTTTTACTCTGGGCTGGATCGCCGAGCGTTACCCGCAGGCTATTCGGCGCATCGTCGAGGCGGGTCATGAGCTAGCCAGCCACGGCTACGGTCACCAGCGCGTAACCGATCTCACGCCCGAGGCGTTCCGCGCCGACGTGATCCGCGCGCGGGTTGCTTGAGGACCTTTCCGGGGCCCCTATCCGGGGCTATCGCGCACCCAGTTTTTCCATTGGTGCGGACAACCTCTGGGCGCTCGAGATTCTGGACGAGACGGGGCACGACTACAGCTCAAGCATTTACCCGGTGCGCCACGATCACTACGGGATGCCGGACGCCCCCCGCGAGCCCCACCGTCCGCTGGACGGGGGCATCCTGGAACTCCCTCCAGCGACACTGCGTATGGCCGGCCGAAATCTGCCGGCGGCTGGCGGCGGCTACTTCCGGCTCCTGCCTTACTCCATCTCGCGACGGGCCTTGCAGCGGATCGAGCGGGTCGACGCGATGCCTGCAGTGTTCTATTTCCACCCTTGGGAGATCGACCCCGGCCAGCCGCGTATCTCCGGCGTTACCGCCAAGACGCGTTTCCGGCACTACGTGAACCTGCACCGTATGGAGGCGCGTCTGGACCGCCTGTTGCAGGACTTCCGATGGGATCGAATGGATCGGGTATTCGCCGTCCCCCTCGATTTGCGGGCACCTGTTTTGACCTCCTCGGAGGGCGATCGTGTATCAGTCGCCTGAAGACCAGGAACGGATAACGGGCGCGCTGCGCATCCAGGTTCGCACACTCGATTCGACCGGCCATGCGCGCTGGGATGCCTTCGTCGATGACTGCCCGCAGGCTACGTTCTTCCACCGCGCCGGCTGGGCAACAGTCATGCAGCGCGCGTTCGGGCATCCCGTCTGGTTTCTTTATGCGGAGCAGGGCGGGGATGTTCAGGGCGTGCTGCCGCTGGTCCGCGTGCGGTCGCGTCTGTTCGGCGACGCCCTGGCTTCGATCCCGTTTGGTGTTTATGGCGGCATTGCCGCGCAGACTCCAGAGGCCTTCGAGGCCCTGGACCGGCGCGCCCGGTCACTTGCCGAGGAGTTGCAGGTCGATTACCTGGAATACCGCCATCTGGAGCCGCAGTATCCCGACCGGCCAACCAAGAACGATCTGTACTTCACCTTCCGCAAGGTGATGGAGCCCGAGGTCGAGGCCAACATGAATGCGATTCCCCGCAAGCAGCGCCGCATGGTGCGCAAGGGAATCAAGGCAGGTCTGACGAGCGAGTTCGAGCCCGATATCGAGCGCTTCTATCCAATCTTCGCGTCCAACGTGCGGCGTATGGGGACCCCGGTCTTCAGCCGACACTACTTCGAGACTTTGCTCGCCGTGTTTGGCGAGGAATGCAGGGTGCTCACGGCGTTGCACGACGGTGACCCGGTCGCTAGCGTCGTGACCTTCTACTTCCGTGACGAGGTACTTCCATACTACGGCGCAGGTACGCCCGAAGCGCGCCAGGTCGCGGGCTATGACTTCCTCTACTGGGAGCTGATGCGCCGCGCCTGTGAGGACGGATACCGTATATACGACTTCGGTCGCAGCAAGCGTGATACCGGCTCGTTCAGTTTCAAGAAGAACTGGGGCTTCGAGCCGCAGCCGCTGTACTACGAGTATCACCTGGTGCGCGCTCGCGAGATGCCCGACGTAAACCCGCTCAACCCCAAGTACCGCTACTTCATCAAGGCCTGGCAGCGCCTGCCACAGCCCGTCGCCAACTGGCTCGGCCCCAAGCTCTCCCGCTCCCTCGGCTGAGCGACTGGAAGGTCAGGGTCAAGGACGTTTTACAGGAAGAAGGTGAGAAAAGAAGGTTTATGGTGTGGGGTTCGGGGAAAGAGCTTGGGTTGGGGCGGCCTTTGGCGTTGGTCTTGACCCCAGGTGCTTCAACCCCGGAACCCTTCTCATCTCCTGATCTTTCTGTGAGCCGCTCTTTAACCGACGCTATGTAAGAGCTGGATCGAAACCGAATAATGTTGAAGGGGCGGGCGCGAAATGGAATTCGACCCGATTTCGAGGGAAGTGATTGGCGCCGCGATTGAGGTGCACCGTGAACTGGGCCCGGGACTGATGGAATCCGTCTACGAGCGATGTCTGGCCCATGAACTGCGACAGCGAGGAATTGAGTGCGAAACGCAGGTTCCGATGCCGGTTGCCTACAAGGGCGAGACCATTGAGGCGGGTTACCGGATTGACCTTCTGGTCCGGCAATGCCTGATGGTCGAGCTAAAAAGTGTGGACGCAATCAACGGCCTGCATAAGGCACAGCTGCTGACATATATGAAACTTGCGCGAGTCGACACCGGACTCTTGATCAATTTTAACGCCCCTGTGCTTAAGGACGGCATCCGTCGGCTCGAGAGGCGTGTTTCCCCAACCGGCCTATGAAGAATCACTCGATAACCCTTCCCGTCTTCAAAGCTTCCTGTGAGCAGAATTTTGTGGCAGGCGCCTGATGGAAGATCTTCTTTATTTGGTGCATCGGATTCCGTGGCCGCCGAACAAGGGCGACAAGATCCGTTCGCATCACATCCTGCGCTATCTGACGCAGCACTACCGTGTGCACCTGGGCACCTTCGTCGACGATCCCGATGACCTCGTGCATACGGCCGAGGTCGAGGGACTGTGTGCCAGCACCTGCATCCGTCCTCTGGATAGCCGGCGCGCCCGGCTGCGGGCGCTGGGAGGGCTCGCGACCGGCGCGCCGCTGACGCTGCCGTGGTATCGCGACCGGGGTCTACAGCGCTGGGTCGACGACACCATTAAGCGCCACTCCATCTCGCGGGCGCTGATCTTTTCTTCCGCTATGAGCCAGTACCTGGAGCGCCATCCGGAGGTCGTCCAGGTCACCGACTTTGTGGACGTCGATTCGGATAAGTGGACCCAGTACGCCGCGACCCGGCCCTGGCCTTTCAGCGCGATCTATCGGCGGGAGGGGCGCCGCTTGCTAGCCTACGAACGTCGGCAAGCCGCCCGTAGCTCGGCCAGCCTGTTTGTCTCGCCCGATGAGGCCGAAGCATTTCGCGAGCGTGCACCCGAGAGTGCGGAGCGTATTCACGCCATGAACAATGGGGTCGACCATGCGCATTTCGCGCCGGACCGGGTGCCGGCCCACAATCCCTACCCTCCCGACAGCCGCGTGATGGTGTTCAGCGGAGCCATGGACTACTGGCCCAATGTCGATGCCGTAGTGTGGTTTGCCCGCGAGGTGTTCCCGGAAATCCGTGTTCAGGAACCACATGCGTTGTTCTACATCGTGGGCAGTCGACCGGCCCCGGCAGTGACCGAACTTGGGCGCCTGCCTGGGGTGATGGTCACCGGTTTTGTCGAGGACATGCGTGCCTGGATCGGACATGCCGACCTGGCCGTGGCCCCGCTGCGTATCGCCCGCGGGGTGCAGAACAAGGTCCTGGAGGCCATGGCGCTGGCGCGCCCGGTCGTGGCCTCGCCACAGGCCCTGGAGGGCCTTTCCGCGCAGCGTGAGCAGGAGGTGATCGAGGCCCCTGCCGAACCCGCAGCCTTTGCCCGTGCGGTGCTGCGGGGACTCGCAGAAGGTCCGTCGGAGCGCGGCGAGCGCGCCCGCAAACGGGTCGAGACCGATTACGACTGGGCCCGCAATCTGGCGCGGCTCGACAACTACCTGCAGGGACCCGTGGCATCCACTGCGGCCCCCAGTATGGAGACGACATGAAGACTGCCCCGTCCATGCTCGACGGGATGTTGCCCGGACGCGTCTGGTGGTGGCCATTGGCTGTGCTGGCGCTGCTCCTGGCCATCACGCTTCTGGTGTTTCAGCCCACCTATGCATCCATGGTGGATACCTGGTCGCGCTCGGAGACCTTTACCCACGGCTTTCTGATTGTCCCCATCGTGCTCTTTCTGGTCTGGCTCAAGCGCGATGAACTGGCGGGTCTGACGCCGCAGCCGAATGCCTGGGCGTTAATCCCGATGGCACTTCTGGGGCTGGCCTGGGTGATGGCCGAATTGGTCGATGTGACCTCGGTGCGCCAGTTTGCCGCGACGTTGATGATTCCAACGGTGGTTTGGCTGATCTTGGGCAACGCCGTGCTGAGGGCCTTGCAGTTTCCCCTCGCATACCTGTTGTTCGCCGTACCATTCGGCAACTTCCTGGTCCCGCCACTAATGGATTTCACCGCCGACTTCACCGTGTACGCCGTCCAGTTGTCGGGCATTCCGATTTATCGCGATGGTCTGCAGTTCGAGCTACCGACCGGGAGCTGGTCGGTGGTGGAGGCCTGCTCGGGTGTGCGTTACCTGATTGCCTCGGTCGCGCTGGGTACGCTTTACGCCTACATCATGTACCGCAGCATGTGGCGTCGATTGGTGTTCGTCGCGGTGTCCATCGTGGTGCCGATTGTAGCCAATGGCTTGCGTGCCTACATGATAGTGATGATCGGGCATTTAAGCGGCATGGAGCACGCCGCCGGGGTGGACCACCTGATCTATGGCTGGCTCTTTTTCGGTTTCGTCATCTTCCTGATGTTTTGGATTGGCACAATATGGCGCGAGGACGGTGCCCCGGCCTCGGCGGGTCACGTGGAGCCACCGCAGCATCAGGTGGGTTCTTCGGGACCGGGCCGGTTGGCCACGGTGGGGCTTCTGGGCGTACTGATGGTTGCAGCGGCCCCGGCCTACAGCGAGTGGATGAACCAGCGTGACCTGGGCCAGGTTCAGGGCCTCGGGTCCGGACCGTTTGCGGTGGCGGATTGGCAAGCCCAGGATGTCGAGTCCGCTGCGTCCTGGCAGCCGGGCTACCGCTATGCCCGCGCCGAGCGCGGAGGCTGGGTGGCGCGCATGGAGGAGGCGCCCGCAGTGGGTGCTCATGTCGCCTATTACCGCGAGCAGCATCGCTACGGCAGCATGGTCGGCTGGGACAACATCCTTGCCGGCCGTCATCAGTCTGATTGGTCGCAACAGCGGCTGGGTTCGGTGTCTCTGGAGAATGGCGTACGAGCCGAGCGGTTCCGGTTGCGCGGCCCGGATCGTCAGCTACTGGTCTGGCGTCTGTACTGGGTCGGTGGGGCGCTTACGACCCGGCCACACGAGGTAAAGGCGCGCGAGGCCCTGAACCGGCTGGTCGGTGGACGTGATGATGCCGCCCTGCTCGTGTTTTATGTCGAGTACGACGATGCCCAGGAGGCGGCCGAGTCCGAACTGGGGCGGTATGTCGACCATGCCCTCCCAACGATGCTGGATCAGCTGGATGAGGTCCGCTCGCGTTGATGGCCAGTGCCACCCCCCATGTGCTTGCTCGCGATGGCCGCGATGAACGCCCCCTCGTGGCCCATATCGTGTACCGGCTCGATGTCGGTGGGCTCGAGAACATCCTGATCGAGCTGGTCCGTCACCTGCCACGGGAGCAGTTCCGCCACGTGATTATCTGTATCGCTGACTACACGGCCTTCAGTGCAAGGGTCCCCGAGGACGTGCCGATTCACGCGCTCCACAAGACCCCGGGTCTTGGGCTCGGCATGTTCTTTCGGCTGTGGCGTCTGTTGCGTCGGCTGCGACCGGATATCGTCCACAGCTCCAACCTTGCCGCGCTCGAGTGCCAGCCGGTGGCCGCCTTGAGCGGGGTTCCTGCTCGGGTTCATGCGGAACACGGATGGGACATGGCCGATCTCGACGGCACCAACCCAAAGTATCGCCGACTGCGTCGTTGGCTGAGTCCCTGGGTGCATCGCCACGTGACCGTTTCCGCGCACCTGGCCCGTTACCTGACGGACGTGGCCCGAATCCCGACCGAACGAGTGCAACACATCGTGAACGGGGTGGATACCGAACGTTTCACTGCAGACTTGACCGCACCTTCATCGGCGCCCGAGTGCCGCGTGATTGGCACGGTAGGGCGTCTTGCACCCGTCAAGGATCAGGTGACGCTGGTACAGGCATTTGCCCTTCTGCGCGCCCGGATGCCGGAGCAATTCCCGAGTCTGCGATTGGTGCTGATCGGGGATGGCCCCGAGGCAGGCAAGCTGCGTGCGTTGGTTGCGGAGCTGGGCATAGAAGACCAGACCAGCTTGCCCGGCAACTGCAGCGAAATGCCGGAACAGTTACGCGAGCTGGATCTCTTCGTCCTGCCGTCACTGGCGGAGGGGATTCCGGTCACGGTGCTCGAGGCCATGGCGACGGGGCTCCCAGTAGTGGCATCGCGGGTTGGCGGCTTGCCGGAGTTGGTCGAGGACGGGGTCAACGGAACCCTGATCTCTCCTGGCGATGCCGAGGCGCTCAGCGTGGTGCTCGCCGCGTACGTGGCCGACCCCGAGCGCGCCCGCCGGGAGGGCCAGGCCGCACGCCAGCGTGCCGTCGAGACCTTCGGGCTGCCGCGCATGGTCGACGCCTATGCCGCGCTTTACCAGGAAGTCCTGGTTGCCCACGGGGCTCGCCGGGTTCCCGTGGCGCGAGAGCGGCAATGATCCCATTGAAGGACCACTAGCCATGTGCGGCATCACCGGCATACTCGCCGCCGACCACGCGGCCACGCCCGACCGCTCGCTGCTTGAGCGCATGAATGCGGTGCAGGTTCATCGCGGCCCTGATGAAGGTGGCACGCATCTCGAGCCGGGTATTGCGCTGGGGCATCGGCGGCTGTCGATCATCGATCTGGCGAGTGGCCAGCAGCCCCTAGGTAACGAAGACGGCAGTGTGCTCACCGTCTACAACGGCGAGATCTACAACTTCCCCGAACTGATGCGGGAGCTCCAGGCATGCGGGCATCACTTCCGTACGCACTGCGACACCGAGGTGATCGTTCATGCCTGGGAAGAGTGGGGCGAGGCCTGTGTCGAGCACTTCCGCGGCATGTTTGCGTTCGCCATCTGGGATCGCAATCAGCAGACCCTGTTCCTCGCGCGCGACCGCCTGGGTATTAAGCCGCTGCATTACGCGCACCTGCCCGACGGGCGCTGGCTGTTCGCGTCCGAGATCAAGTCGCTGCTGACCTGTCCGGAGCTTTCGCGCGACCTCGATCCCAAGGCCGTGGAGGAATATTTCGCCTACGGCTATGTCCCCGATCCGCGCAGCATCTTCTCTGGCGTTCGCAAGCTACCGCCAGGCCATACCCTGACCCTGCAGCCTGGAACGGAAACAGCGTGGCCGCGCCAGTACTGGGATCTTCATTTCGCCGCCTCGAGTCCCGCCAGCACGGACGCGGCCAGGGACGAGCTGCGCGAGCGCCTGCGTGAGGCGGTGGATATCCGGATGGTTTCGGAGGTGCCGCTGGGGGCGTTTCTGTCTGGCGGCGTGGACTCCAGCGCCGTGGTGGCGACCATGAGTCAGCTCTCGGATGCGCCAGTGAATGCCTGTTCCATTGGTTTTGGCGATCCCCGTTTCAATGAAAGCGATCATGCGCGCGCGGTGGCCGAACGGGTAGGTGCGCGGCACTTCCTCGATCAGGTGGACGCGGACCGGATGCAGCTAATCGACCCGCTCGCGCAGCTCTATGACGAACCCTTTGCGGACAGCTCGGCGCTACCGACCTACGAGCTCTCGCGCCTGACGCGGCAGCACGTGACGGTTGCCCTGTCCGGGGATGGTGGCGACGAGACACTGGCCGGCTATCGCCGCTACCGGGGGTTTCGCCAGGAGGAGCGGTTGCGCGGCTTGCTGCCGGGCGGCGTGCGCCGCCCGCTATTCGGGGCATTGGCAGCGCTCTACCCCAAGGCTGATTGGGCCCCTCGCGCGTTCCGCGCCAAAGCGACCTTCCAGGCGCTGGCGCGGGATGCAGTGGAAGGCTACCTGCGCAGCGTCGCGGTGGTGGATGATGCCAGCCGCGCTCGACTCTTCTCGGACCGTTTTCGTCAGGAGCTTCAGGGGTACGCGGCGAGCGAGGTGCTGCACACTTACGCGGCCAATGCCTCGAAGGATGAGCCGCTGGACTTCGTCCAGTACCTGGACCTGAAGACCTGGCTGCCCGGCGATATCCTGACCAAGGTCGATCGCGCCAGCATGGCTCACAGTCTGGAAGTTCGGGTACCGATACTCGATCATCCGTTCGTCGAATGGGCGGCGACTCTGCCGGCCAACCTGCGCCTGCATCAGGGCGAGGGCAAGTATGTGCTCAAGCGCGCCTTCGAGCAGGATCTGCCGCATGATGTGCTCTATCGGCGCAAGCAGGGGTTTGTAATGCCCATCGCTGACTGGTTCCGTGGGCCGTTGCGCGACACGCTGCGCCAGGCTGTTCTCGGCGATCGTCTGGCCGACTCCGGCTGGTTCAATCCTGACCGCCTGCGCCAGCTGGTGGACGAACACCAGAGTGGGCGCTCCGACCATTCGCGCCCGCTCTGGGCACTTCTGATGTTCGAATCGTTCCTGCGTCAGCGGGTCGATGTCCCCGCCGAACGGATCCAATGAAGGCACTGGACGCATGAGCGAAGCCTTCCGCCAAAATAAACTGTTGCCGCAGCCCGACTGGCCGTTACGGATGCCTCAGACGCTGGCACGGCATCTGTTGTGGCCATTGCATGAAAGGCTGCGCGGGCGCGAGACGGCCGTCCACTTGCGTGCCTTACAGCGGGGCGAGCGCGCCGGTGGGACATGGCTGTCGCACGAACACACGAACAAGCTGGAAGCCCTTCTCGCGCACTGCGCGGCCAACGTTCCCTACTATCGCGAGATCCTGGCGGGGTCGCCCCCGGACCTTGAAGCGTTTTCGGTGCTGGAGCGGGACAGCGTGCGCGAGCGTGGGCGCGAGTTGCTGGCCGACAACGCTTCTGGCCCCTTGCTGCCCTCCAGTACCGGCGGCTCCACCGGGCGGCCGCTGGTGTTCTGGTCGGATCGCGTGAAAGAAGCGCGCCACAACGCGCAGAAGCTGCGCTTTCGCGGCTGGTTCGGCATCCGCCCGGGCGATCGGCAGGTGGATTTTTGGGGCTCGCCGATCGAACTGAGCAAGACCTCGCGCATGCGCGTCATCAAGGATCGCTACTTCCTCAACCAGGTCGTGCTGTCGGCGCACGACCTGACGCCGGAACGTCTGGAGGCCTATGTGCGCTTCCTCGGCCGTTTTCGCCCTCGGCTCGTGTACGGCTATCCGACCGTGATCGTGCGCGTGGCTCAGACGCTCGAAGCGAATCCGGGCCTGGCACGTGGCTGGCGCCCACAGGTGGTGGTCTGTACCTCGGAGATGCTTTACCCGCAGGTGCGTGAACAAATCGCGGGCATCCTGCGGTGTCCGGTCGCCAACGAATACGGCTCGCGCGATGGCGGACTGGTTGCGCACGAGTGCCCGCACGGGCGCCTGCATATCGCCACCGAGCATGTGCATGTGGAGGTCGATCAGCCCGACGAAGACGGCATTGGGGACCTGCTAATCACCAACCTGGATGGCTATAGCATGCCATTCGTACGCTACCGTGTGGGTGACCGCGGACGCCTGGGTGATGGTGCGGACTGCCCCTGCGGCTCGCCACTGCCCACGCTGGATCGGTTGGAGGGACGGCGCAACGACTTCCTGGCCGGGTCCGAGGGGCGTCGGGTGCACGGGTCCGCCGCCAACTACGTGATGCGCGAGATGCCGCAGGTTGCGCAATACCGGCTGGTGCAGCGCGCCGACCTGAGCCTGGATATCGAGGTGATCGCAAACGGTCCCTGGGGCGAAGCCGAAACCTGGGCGGTGACGCGGGGTATGCAGGGCATCCTGCATGCCGAGGTGCCGGTGCGGTTGAAGCTCGTGGACCACATCGCGCCGTCCCCGTCCGGCAAGTACCGCTGGGTCGAGAGCGAGGCCCTGGAATCGTGAAGATCCTCTACCACCACCGGACCCGTGGCGAGGATGCTCAAGGCATTCACATCCGTGCGCTGTGCGATGCGTTCCGCGAGCTCGGCCACGAGGTGCACATGGTGGCACCACTGCAACGGCGTGCGCCGGGGCGCCCGGAAGAGGCCCCGTCGGCTCCTTCGTCGAAATCCGCGGACGACGGGGATGCGCGCCCTACGCTTGGAGGCGTGCCGATCCCGTTCTGGTTCTACGAGCTGCTCTCGCTGGCTTACAACCTGCCGGCGATGATCCTGCTGCTAGTGGCGGTTCTGCGCCACCGGCCGGCCTTTATCTACGAACGCTACAGCCTGTTCAGCTTCGCGGGACGCCTTGTCGCGTGGCTGACCCGTCGTCCGTTGGTACTGGAGGTGAATGCCCCGCTCAGCCTCGAGCTGCAAACCCATGGCGATCTGGTTCTCCGGCGCCTGGCCCAGTCCATCGAGGACTGGCTTTGCCGCCGCGCTGATCGAACCATCGTGGTGACCCAGGCCATGGCCGATATCTTCGCCGCACGCGGGGTGCCGAGCGAACGCCTGATGGTGATGCCCAACGGCGTCGACGGGGCGCATTTCCATACGGGTGTGGACGGCTCGGCGATTCGCGAGCACCACGGCCTGCAAGAGGCGAGAGTGGTCGGTTTCGTGGGCTGGATTCGTCCCTGGCACGGGGTCGATGGCCTGATCCATGCTGTGGCCAGCCTGCGCGCGCGCCACCCGGATCTGCACCTGCTGATTGTCGGTGACGGTCCGGCCATCCCTGCACTGCGCAACCAGGTGGCACAACAAGGGATGGAGGCCTGTGTGCACTTCACCGGCCCGGTCGAACGCGATGCGATCCCGGCCCATATCGCCGCACTGGATATCGCCGTGCAGCCGGACGTGACCGACTACGCGTCCCCGATCAAGCTGTTCGAATACCTCGCCCTTGGGCGTGCTGTGGTTGCGCCCGACAAGCCGAACATCCGTGAGGTCGTCCAGCACGAGCAGGGGGCGCTGCTGTTCCCGCCTCGCGACTGGGGCGCGCTGGCGGAGCAGCTGGAACGCCTGCTCACAGACGATGCCTGGCGTCAGGGACTGGGGGAGCAGGCCGTAGCACTGGTGGATTCGCGCGGCTATACCTGGCAGGCCAACGCGCGGCACGTGATCGAGAGCGTCCAGCAAGTGGCATCCCCGATTCGGGGCGCCACATGAAATTGCTGGTCCTGTCGCGGGTGTTTCCCAATGCGGTGCAGCCGACCTACGGCCTGTTTGTGCGCGAACGCATGTTCCGCGTAGCGCAGCATATCCCGTTGGTCGTGGTGGCCCCGGTCGCCTGGTTTCCCGGGCAGGGGTTGATCCGCCGATTCTGGAAGCCGCACTTTCGCCCGCCCATCCCGCGCCACGAGATCCAGGACGGGGTCGATGTCTACCACCCCCCGTTCCTGTGTATTCCCGGAGTCATGAAATGGACCGACGGTCCGTTTTTGGCGCTGAGCATCCTGCCGCTTGTACGGCGCCTGAAGCGCGAACAGGGCATCACCGCCATCGACAGCCATTTCATCTACCCGGACGGTGTCGCCGCGTGGCTGCTGGGCCGCTGGGTCAAGCTCCCCTGGACCATCACCCTGCGCGGCACGTTGCTGCGCATCTCGCGCACGCGTGTATGTCGCTGGCTCTCGCTGCATGCCATGCACGGCGCGGCACGGGTGTTTTCCGTGTCGGACGACCTTCGCCGCCTCGCACTGGAGATGGGCATCCCGTCCGAAAAGGTGCAGGTCATGCCCAACGGCATCAACCTCGATTACTTCCAGCCCGAAGATCGCGAGACCTGTCGCCGCGAACTTGGCTTGCCGCAAAAGGCCAAGATCATGATCACCGTCGGCGGACTGAACGAGCGAAAGGGTTTCCACCGTGTGATCGAGCAGATGCCGGTGCTCCTGGAGCAGCACCCGGATTTGTACTATCTCTGCGTGGGTGGCGGTGGTCCCGACGGCAACGAACTGGCCTGGCTACAGGGGCTTGCGAAGGAGAGGGGCGTGAGCGAACGCGTGCATTTCACCGGCGCGATCGCTCCGGAACGACTGCGTTTCTACTACTCCGCTGCCGACCTGTTCGTACTCGCCACCCGCTTCGAGGGCTGGGCCAACGTCTTCCTGGAGGCCGCCGCCTGCGGTCTTCCCACCGTCACCACTCGGGTTGGCGGCAATGCCGAGGTCATCCACGCCGACTGGCTCGGCCGTCTGGTCGAGCTCGGTGACGGCGAAGCCCTGCGCGATGCGATTTCCGAGGCCCTGCAGACCCAGTGGGACCGCCAAGCCATCATCTCCTACGCCCGCGAAAACCGCTGGGAGGCCCGCATCTCAACGCTTGTAGAGCGCCTGCAAGAGATGGTCAACAGGGAAGGTCGATCGCCGGATTGATCACAGCGGACCCGCCGGGAACTTCGCCTGCAAGCAGGTTCCTACACGCAACTAGCCGCCGCAGGAGCCTGCTTGAAGGCGAAAGGCATGACCAACGGTTGCGATTCGCAGGCGTTGGTCATGCCGAAATGCCCGACCTTCGTTAACTCCGGCGACGGAGGCGAGCTGCACCGAGCGCCAGAAGGCCGAGCCCAAAAAGGCCCAGCGTGGCAGGAAGAGGCACTTCGGCAGGATCGCCGACCTGCACATTGATCGTGCTGCGAGCGAGCTCCAAGTCTTCGTTCCCCATGTCGGGGTTGCCGGAGTCGAAAGCGACGAGGGTGAACTCGTACAAGCCGACGGCGAAGGGGTCGAATGAGCCGTCGGGTGGAGTCACTCCTGGTACGCCACCCTCATTGAGGTAGTTGAAGCCCAGATTCTGGGAGCCCTGGAACTCGAATAACCCTTCATCATCGAAAAGTACCGGAATGTCGATGGTCCCGATATCCGATCCGCTACCGGGATTGATGTCGTACTGCACTTGGAACATCAGTCCGCCCGGAATGGGCTCGGGCTGGATTTCATCTGTCTCCACATCTCCAGGAGCTGCAAACGAGGCATTCGCGCTCATATAGAAGTTGAAGTTCCAGAGTGAAAGTCCAGGATCACTTTCCCCGGGATTCGCAAAGAATGTGCCCGCGCCATCGTCGGTCACGGTCGGCGAGTCGAAACGTTGGGCGGCTGACAAGCCGACCGTTCCAAAACCGAAATCCGAACGGAAGTCCGAGATCGCGACAGCGTCGTTGGGGATTCCGGATCCGCCGAAGTCGGCCTGCGAAAGCTCGCCGAATCGATCGAACTCGGGTGCTGCGAGGGCGGATGAGGCCACCATGGCCAACGCTGAGAAAAGGGTTGTTCTCTTGAGCATAAATCGTCCTTCAGGTGTTGGGCTTGCCTGGATCGTGGGTGACATTGCAAGCAAAACTTGTGCCGAAACATTAAAATAGCCGCATGGCAGTGATTTATGATTTCTGGTCAATCCTGATTAGCCAGCTTTGTAAAGAATCTCGACGGAACATCGAGTGGGCTTGCAGGGGTGGGCTAACCGGGGGAGCATCGCGACATGCAGAGAGACGATGGACAGGATACTGCCGAGAAAGAACGACATGCCCTTGGGCAAATGGTGGCAGGGGTATCCGAGGCACTGCGGGCACTGGTCCACGCAGATGGCACCCTCACAGATCCTTGCTCGGAGGCCCCCTCGCCATACGACCATTACGCCCCGGTGTTCTCGGCACTTGCGATGCTGGCGACATCAAGCGGGACCCAATGGCGAAAGCCCCTTGAGCAATGGGCGCGGATGCCGGCGCGCGCTAGAGGTCATGAGCCATTCAATCGGCTTGGAATAGGACTGTTGGCCGAGACGCTGGGCCGGCAAGAATCCCCGGATGTGGATCTCCGATCGGTGCGAGCGATGCGTTCGCTGTGTCCGCTGGCGCGCATCTACCCGTCCAATAACTGGAGTCTGCTGGCGCAGGCGCTGCGCGTACGCGAGGCAGAAAGCCCGCGACGACTGGCATGGGAGCGACGTCGCTTGCGGGCACAGGTGCGGCGCTGGACGACCCGCGAGGGTGGTTTCATCGACTTCCCGCGGCGGCCGAATGCGGAGCGTGGGATCGCGACACCGGTTGCCTACCATCTGAAATATCTGCTGTGTCTGCACCTTGCACTGGGCCGCGACC
The DNA here is from genome assembly GCF_000745395.1 of Thioalkalivibrio sp. ALJ1. Classification (NCBI taxonomy): domain Bacteria; kingdom Pseudomonadati; phylum Pseudomonadota; class Gammaproteobacteria; order Chromatiales; family Ectothiorhodospiraceae; genus Thioalkalivibrio; species Thioalkalivibrio sp. ALJ1. The sequence goes on from NZ_KN050684.1 coordinate 931,364, forward strand.
CCGACCCTGAACTGGAGCGGGCCTTGATACGCGGCCTCGACTGGCTGCGCCTGTTCCTGACCGATGCCGGCTACTGCGGCGGTTTCGGGCGCAGCAATCATGCCCTGTTTGGTGATGCCTGCCTGCTCACGGTCTTGCATGGACTGCTGCAGCGCCCTGATGCGTTGCGGCCGGATGCGGCGCAGGAGGTGCTCCGCGTCGCCCGCAACATTCGCCAGCGTCTTGAGCGCCAGCGTCGCGACGATGGCCTCCTGTGGCTGACGCCTGGGGGCGGCTGCGGTGAATCGGCCGGGTGGGATGGCTACATGTTCCTGAGCGTCTACAACGCCTGGTTCGCCGGTCTACTATCCGCAACCATAAACGGCCACCCCTGGCTCACAGGAACCTCGCTGCCGGACTGGACGCCTGCATGGAACCCGGAGCAGGGCATCCACGAAGACCGCGAGGCCGGTCTGCTGCGGTTTCGGGGCGAGCGCGTGGACGCGCAGATCTCGACGCGCGGCCAGGCGGTCCAGGGATTTGGCCGCTCGATGGTGGATCTGCGTCAGGCTGCCATGTGCCCATTCCATGTGGAGGTAGACGGCCGCCCGGTCGTGGCGCCACCGCCGCGGATCAGTGCGGAATCCCTCAAGAAACATCCGGAGCATGCGGGTGGGACACCCATCGTGGAGGCGGACGAGGTGCTGTTCGGCATGACGCGGCTTGACGCCGTCACGGTGGAGGCCGTCGATTCGGGGGTTGTGCTTACAGGTTCTGGAAGCCCGGTTCGCCTGACCCGCGCCCCGGAACGCACATTCTGGGATCGTCTACGAGCCACCCTGGACTGGCGCCTCCTCGGCGGCCATCTCGGCCGTCAGCAAGGCGTACGTCCGCCGACCCTCGCGGGTTATCGGTGGGTGGCGCGACTGGAGATTGACGACGCCAAAGCCGTCCTGCGTTACCAACTCAGCCTTCAGCCGTCCACGATCGCGGAGGGTGCACGTTGGTTGAACCCAGCCGCCGCCCGCCGTTTGGAGAGCGTGGATCGTGCCGAAGATGGCGGCTCCGACATGTCCACGCTGGGGCGCGTCCAGAGGCGGGAAAAAATTGATCCGATACCGTGGCCATCAAGTGGCTGCAGCCACAGTTGGATTGTCGAACTGGAAACGACCGGTGCCGTCACCGATTGATGGTGAGGTACTCCGGTACGAAGTCCGCCACGAAAGAGGTCTGACCCAGAATGGCATGCTGTCCAATGAAGCCGGACACGAGTGTAAGCCCGCGCCCGGCCTGTCTTTCATGCTCGAGCTAGAGTTGACGAGTGCGACGACGGCTCAGGAAGAGCAGGCCCGCCAGACCAAGTCCCAGCAATGGCAGCGACCCGGGGAGAGGCACTTCGGTTGCCTCGGTCGCAAAAACCTGCACGTTGACGTCGCTGCTCTTGTCCCAGCCAGCGCCGTCCGAGTCGATGACCCCGCCAACGTTTGCCTGAAGATCCGTGGACGTACCAGCAAACCAGTTGTATTCGTTGTTGGCGCCGTCCTGCGGTGTGCCACTCAAATCGGCGTTCGATGCGTGGTTGAACCAGATTGCACTGTCCCCTGCACCGGTGATGCCAAAGACGTAGTCACCGGATGAAAAAGTTCCGAGGTTCAAAAAGTCGATCTGCCATATCTGGCTCAATGTCCCGCTGCTGCCTTCATAGTGGCTGCCATCAGCGTAGGTGACGGGAGTGATCTGAATGTCAGCATTGTCCGTGTCGTTGCCGATAATATTCCCGGAAGCGACAGTGGGGATGGTCTCGGCTCCAGCTTCGCCGAGGAAAAGCGAGACGTTGGAGAAGATGTTGCCCAGCTCTCCAACCACGGGACGGCCACCGACGGCCCAGGTTCGCAGCCCCTGGACTTCCCATGCCCCACTCGCATTGCTTCCAAGGGAAAAGGTATCGCCCGAAAAGAAATCGCCTTCGAATCCCCAGGCGACGTTGCTGCGGTCGGAGCCGGCATCGGAATTTAGGTTCTGGTCCGGCAGGCCCCGGTCGATCAGTGGGGCCGAAAAGGCCGGAGCGGCCATAGCCGCGCTGAGCGCAATCGTGATTCCGGTCGCCGCCAGTACTGCACGAAATTCCTTGGTTCGCATCACTTAATTCCCTGTTCTTGAGCTTTCCAGGAGGGGGTATGCAAGCGGCGGGCCAACTTCTTTCACGCCCGTCATGAGGCGGAGTGCTTCACGTCCCTTTGGGGGAATGCGGAACGATCCGTAAAGAATCCTGACGAGGAAACAGCCGAGTTGTCGGCTTCGGGTCTCCGCTCACAAATCGGCTGCTTCTCGGGGGCGCGCGCGGACGAACGGCCCATATTCGCCACCCCGCAAAGCTTTCGCCTCAGTCGTTGAGCACCAGGACCTCTCCGTGTTCTCCGTGCCCTCTGTGGTAACAAAGCCCTGCGCAGGTCTACAGGTCGCTGAACAGGCGGCCGTGGCGGCGTTCGAGCTCGGTGGGCAGGTGGCAGGTGCCGGAGGAGTACTGGATGGCGCCCACGTCGGCGCGGCCCTGGCGAGGTTGCCCGCAGAAGTCGTGCTCGACTCGGGGTGGTTCCGAGCCCGAAGCCAGCGGACGGGCATCCGGGTCGTCCAGTCGCAGGTCGCCTAGCCCGGGCGCCAGGAGCCAGCGCTCCATGGGTGCATGGCGTTGTCCCAGGAGGCTGTCGTGTGCCCAGTCGGCCGTGCCTTCGATGGCCGATTGGGTCCAGCGCGCGATGCGCTCGGGAATCCAGCTGGGATAGCGTTCCTGGTAATAGCCGATCCGCCGGATCAGTTCGTCGCGCAGCCCTGGCACGTACGCGGCGGTGTCAAACCAGCCAGTGGAGATGTTGCCTTCGGTCTCGAGCTCGGCGTCGTCGCGCGCCCATACGGTGCCGGTGATCAGATTGTCCACCACCGTCGCCTGCGTTTCCGGGAAACGACCCTGGATGCCGTAGGCGTTGAACACCGTATTGTTGGCGACCAGTGCTCCCTCGGCGCGATTCAGGTAAAGCCCCGGTTCCTGCGGACAGTTGAGGATGATGTTGTTGGTCATCTGGCTGTTCACACTTTCCGTACAGGTCTCGCAATCCCCGATCTCGCGCCGGTCCAGAACACCGGGGCTAGTTCCACCCCCACCCAGCGACAGCCCAATACGGCGCTGGCCCGTGTGGCGCCACTCGCAGATGACCAGGTTGCGGTCGAATACGGCGTTCGCCGCGCCGCCCTTCACAAACCCCGGCGAGCCATGCCGGCCTGGCGTGCCCTGCGCAATGTCGGCGATAAAGTTTTCCTCGATTCGCCAGCCTTGTCCGCCGACGATATCAATGGCGACAACCGGCCATCGTGTGGTGTGGATGGCATCGTTTACGAACACGTTGCGGCGGATCTGCACATGGTCCGGGAAACGCCTTGGGTCGCCCTCGCCGTTGGCCTTGATCGCCGCGTGAAAGTTACGAAAGCGGTTGCCCTCGACCAGGACATGATCGGCTTCGCGCACGATGTGCAGGGCGTGGTTGCCGCCGCCATCCCCGCGAAAGTCCAGATCGTGGATCTCCCAGTGGGGCGCAAACAGTTTGATCGCGGTGCTGTGGCGGGAATGAATCACCGTCGTCCCGGGGATGCTCGCGCGCAGGACGATCGGCTCGGCCTTGGTGCCGGGCTCCCGCAGGTTGATCCGACGCTCCAGCTGGTAGTCGCCCGGGCGCAGTTCAATCACGTCGCCCGCACTGGCCTGAGAAAGGGCTCGTTCCAGTTGTGTCGCATCCGAAACCAGGCGCGATTCAGCCCCGGCGATCACGGGCAGGCACATGGCGACGAGCGCTAGGGCAACACGGATTAGTGTACGCACTCCCGCTCGAGTCGTTTTTGCGTGCGAACAAGGCGCGGCGACCGCCGTGCAGTCATCCTGCACAAGGAAGCCGCAACGCCGTGCGCGCGCCCGTTTTTGATAACAACGGGCGGCCGAGCCCCGTCTTTCAATGGCTTGTGGGGCTTGGTGCCCCAGGTTCCCCGATCCTGCGTTTTGCCACTTGCGAGTAGAACCACTACCCGCTGCGTCGCGCACCTTCCCTCGGAAAGCCTGGGGTACCAACGCGAGTGTGTACACTAATCCGTGTTGCCCTGGATAGCGGGGGCTTCTGCGTATTGCATGGTTCGGCATGAACGGTCCTCCCGTTTCCTCTGGCCGGGTGGGGCGGCCGGCCGGCGTGATGCGAGCCGCCGGATTGGTCCCGCAATCCTGCTAATCTGGCGCCCTTCCCGAATGGATACCGCCAAGACCGATGGAACAGACCCCCTACCGCAGTCTGCTGGAACGCCTGGCACAAGCGCGCTCCCGCGAACGTGCAGTGGATTGGTCCATCTGCGTGTTCGCCAGCCGCGAGGGGGCGCGCATTCAGGATTGTCTGTCAGCCCTGCGCCACGCGACCAGTGGTTGGCAGTCGCCGAAACTAACGGTCGTGGTGAACGGGCCGGCAACGGGAACGGCCGGGGCCGCGCGCGAGGCGCTTGCTCACTGGCCGTATCCCGCCCGGGTGGTGGAGATCACGCTGGGGGACAAGGCCAACGCCTGGAACCAGTACATCCACGGCCTGCGGCCCGATGCCCGCTGGCACCTTTTTGTGGATGGTTACGTGGTTCCCGACGTCGCGGGCCTGGAGGTACTTCGCGAGCGCTGCGAAGCCGCACTAGCCGAGCAAACGGCGGCCACAGGCATGCCAGCGGGCGAACATCGCGGTGCGGTACAAATGCGCGAGTTCGTTACCCACCACGGTGGGGTCCTGGGCGGACTGCACGCCCTGCGCGGCGAGTTTGTCGAGCGCCTGGTGGCGCGCGGGCTGTTCCAGCCTTGGGGGCTGTACCGGGGTGACGGTCTGATCGGGTCGTGGATCTGCCACGACCTCGATCCGCGCGCCAACCGTTGGGACAAGCAGCACATCATTGCCGTGCCGCAGGCCGCCTGGCAGGGCGAGCGTCTCTGTCCCTGGTCGCCACGCGACCTGCTCACCCACTGGCGGCGCATGCACCGCCAGGCCCAGGGCCGGATGGAAAACCGGGCCATCAAGGACATCATCTACCGCGAAGGGTACGAGGGGCTGCCGGACTCCGCCCGGGAGTTGGTCGAACACGCGCTGATCCTGGGGCCGGGCGACAACGACGGCACCCCGCTTCGCCGCTTGTTGCGCGCGCGCGTCGCGCGCCATGTCCGGCAGGTCCCGGTGCCGGCCTCGGACGCTTTCCTGCCCCGAAACGAATCAACCTGAAGGGCTGTAGATTCACCACGAAGCACACGAAGGCACGAAGAAAAGCCAGGTCAAGGTCAGAAGCTATCTACAGGAAGGTCGTGAAGGCGCCGAGGCATTCAATGTAACCGTCCGAACCAAGGCGATTTCGGACGCCGCGCCGAGCCACCACACGCCCAAGGCCAGTCATCGCGAGTCGCAAAGCGATGCGGCGATCAGCAAGGGATTGCCCGAGCGCTGGCCCGGCAGATTGCCGCGCTCCGCTCGCAATGACAGCTCCAAGTCAGTCCTTTTAATCCCGTTCTCCTCCCTGCCTTCCCGCGTCCCTGTAAATGGCCCTTGATCTGGCCCTTCTTCGCGCCTTCGTGTGTTTCGTGGTGAAAACTGCCCTTGACCTCGTTCAGCGGTTCTCGGCCTGTTTGGCCTCTACGAACGCCACCAGCGAACCCACCGTGGCAAAAAGCTCCGCGCAGACCTCATCGTGCTCGATGCGGATGTCAAAGCGGTCCTCCATTGCGGCGACCACGTAGGCCACGGCCATGGAATCCAGTTCCGGCACATCCCCCATCAACCGAGTGTCCGCATCGAACCCTCGCGTGCGTCCGCCCAGTTCCAACTCGGCCTCGAGCATGTCCAGTACGTCCTGCTGAAGGCTCATTGCGCACCTCCGGATTTTGCTGCGCCGATCCCGGCCAATGCCTCCACACAGGGGCGCAGCCCCTCCAGGCATTTGGTCACAGCTTCCATGCCTTCACCGTAGGGGTCGCGGATCTGCTGGCCGTCGCGGGCGAACCGGCCATCCGGGTGCAGGGTGCCCAACAGGTACGTGCGTCTGGCCGCTTCGGGGAACTGTTGTTGCATGCGCACTCGGTGCAGCCGGTCCATGATGAAGATGAGATCAGCTTGCTGGACGATCTCGTGGTCCAGCCGTTGCGCCCGATGCGCCTCCAGGGAAATGCCCAATCGCTCCGCGGCAGCACGCGCATCCGGATGCGCGGGATTGCCGTCTTCGGCGCACAGCCCGGCAGACCGAATCGTGATCCCGGAAGCGTTTCCGCGTTCCGCAACGATCCGCTCCAGCCAGGCGGCTGCAAACGCGCTGCGGATGATGTTGCCATGGCAGACAAACACCACCGAGCGTGCCGCTCGAATCGTCTCTGCGTCGGGTGCCTGGGGCTTGCTGCGTAGTCCCAGCGCGGCATAGCGAACCACGCCCACGGCGCCGAGTCGCATGATCGGGCGTAGTGCGGCGTACCAGCGCCACGGCAATACGCGCCGCGCGACCTTGTTCCAGATCTGCGCGCTCACCTGCCGGATGGCGCGGCCGAGATCCTCCAGTGCGGGTAGTGGATCGCGCCAGCTCCACAAGGCATCGCGGGTGCGGGGCGACACGAAATCCCAGACGAATGTCCCGAAATCCGCCGCGGCCCGCCGAGCCGGGTACTCGCGGCCCACTGCGGCGGCCGCCGCCTCCGGAAGCCGCAGCACGTCCCCCGCGAGCCAGCGCATGCGCCGACCTGGCGCATAACGCTTTGGCTCGGGTGTCTCCCCATGTGCCAGTTGCCACTCGTACCACGGAAACTCAACCCCGCACTGCAAGGGCAGCGCGATGGAGCCCCAGTAGCGCCCGTTGATCTCCATCAGCGCCGTGCGCCCGGTGTCGGGATCCTGGCGAAACTCCACCATCGCCACGCCCTCCCACCCCAAGGCGCGCAGCAACCGCAGCGAGTGGTCCAGGAGTTCCGGATCGGGCGTCTCGCCCAGGCAGCGGGCCGCGACACCACCTGCAACGGGATACTCCTTCAGGCGCCGATGCTGGAACGTCGCAACCGGCTCGTCGTCATGCATTAGCACCTCAATGCCAACCCCGTGCCCCGGCACAAACTCCTGCAGCATCCAGGCATCCCCGGAGCGAAAGTGCGAGGCCATCAGCTTGTCGAGCGCATCCCGATCCTCCAGGTAGCGCAGCCGCAGTGTCGTCTCCCGGCCCTTGTCCGCGGGTTTCACGATAGCCGGAAAACGGAAACCCTCCAGCGTCGCGCCCAGACCATCCTGATTCGTCAGCACGCACGTCTGCGGGATCGGCACACCTGCCGCTTGCGCGGCTTCCAGCGTCTTGCCCTTGTCCAGCACCTTGCGGAACGTCTCCGCCGGTGGGCAGAGAAGGTGCACTTTGGAGCGCCACTCCTCCTCGTGTAGCGACAGTGCTGACAGCACCTCGTCCCCCGTCGGGATAATCGTGTCCACCCCGAAATCGTCAATGACGCGCTGCAAGTCCTCGCGAAAAAGCTCGGGCGAGAGGGCTGGCGGACGAAGGTAACGAAACCCAACCACTGATCGTGAGGAGATCTCCGGCGTGCCCGGCATCAGCGATGCTGCGACCACATAGATACTACGTCTCGCCAGATTTTCAGCAATTGGGATTATGACGCGTGCCGTAGCTCCCAGAATCAATACAGAATCACACCTTTGGCCCACTTGGTCCTTCTTCACGTTTTTAGTTCCCCGGCTCGAAGTGTACGGCCTTCCAAAATCACTGGCCAACGCCTACCCCTCCAAACCACAGATCCTTGAAACAAGGACCCAACGCCGCTTCGGCAAAGACTATCCCCGGCGTGGAGGCGTTCCACTCTAATAACCGCGGCTCTTCTCGACGGTTGATAGCGATGTCCCATCCGATTATCGGTATTTGCGGCAACCTTTGATGTAGCTCCTCACAAAGTGAAACGGCTTTTTTATATCCGGGAACTGCTCCAGATTTGAATGGCGCACCTGTGTCCGGATGCCGCCTGAAGCGCACCCAATTTTTCGTGAATCCGCTTTCGTCCAGAGATCCCTCTTTATCTCTTATCGCAACCTTAATTAACGACGTTGCAAGCGTACTTTTCTCTCCCTCTCTACCAATACGCAAAATGGACGCCCTAACACTCGGTGCGCTGACCCTCGAGCAAGCAGTTATCAAACGAATCGTCGCGACGCTATCAGGTGAAAACTGATCGAAAAAAGGGTGCTGTTCGACCCATCTCTGAATGACAAAATCCCCTAGTTCTGGGAGTCTTGAGGATTTGAATTCCGGCATGTCTAAAACGAAGATGCCCCGCCCTTGACTGGATCCGTCACGCTTGGCCACCACGAAATTATGTCGCTTAAATAAAAAGTCTTCGATTTTTTCTTCTGAGACCTCTCTATAGTTTAGGTCATACCACCGACCATTAACGCAATACGCTACATCTTCCGTAACGTCGGTCTCAAGTATGCGCCGCGTTAACGTTTTCCGTTCAGAGATTCGTTGGAATGACATATCGTTAATGATCCCGTCTTTGTAAATAAGATCCTTCGGGAGCCATCCTTCGACGAATTCGCCTCGATATGCGGTATACACGTATAACCACGGCGCGTACCTTACGTCTCCTAGCCACTCTCTTGCGTAGGATTGGATTGTCTTTTTGGTTTTGTCGCTCACGGCCGTGCCTTGCGCGTTTGTGATGATGTTCTTGTACTCTTCTTCGGCGTATCGGCGGTGTCGAAAGAAGTCTGCCGAACGTCTTATTCTTCGTCTAATCCGTAACCCCATGGTGCCTCTCCGTTTCAACCGAAATGTGCATGGGCTCGTGGGACCCTTCTCCAGGCAGCGCCGGCTGCCCCCTTGTCCGTGAACATTGTGCTCAGCTGGAGCGTGTGCGACGTACCCACCAGCGGCCTGCCCGAGAGCGTCTGGCGGTTTGTGCGGCCAGGTGGAGCGAGGAAGAAGTTGCGGGCAGGAGATCGGCTTGAAGCTCCACCCCGAACTCCTTGAGCTGGCGTCGCTTGTCGTCGGTCAGGTAGCCGGTGGAATGGACCTGGACCATGGGGAGATCCCACTGTGCGTTGCCCTCCATGAGCACGGGGCCGTTTGGCGTCAGCGCGATATCCCAGCCGATGGAGGGCGTGCCCGAGAATGCCTTGGCCGCCCGCGTACAAAGCCTCCTTGCCTCGTCGAAGAAGGGAACGGGCCTGCCGGTCAAAGGTTCGCCGGAATCCGGGTGGGAGTCGAACCAGTCGCCGCCAAACTTGGGCTTCGTGACACCTCGAATCAGTTGCCCCGTGTCCAGATCGATGCCGACGGACAGGCCGCCCTTGTCCCAGTTGTCCGCGGCACTGTGCCCGCGCCCAAGGCGCATGATTGCGCAATCGACGTGGACCTCCCCCGAACGCTCGCAGAAGGTGACAACTCGCAGGCTGTTGATGCACGTCGGGTTGATGGCTGCTATCTCGGCATGTTGCTCCAGGCATTGCTGGATCAGGTAGCCGTGATAAGCGGAATCGTAGTACTGGCGATCGGTATCCGGCAGCGAACTCAAAAGCGCGTGAAGCTCACTGTGGTCACCACAAAAATGGTGTACTGCTTCGCCCTGTCGGCCGCCTCTGGGCTTGATGATCCAGTTGACCCGGGGAGTGTTCGAAAACAGGGGCTCGAAATCGGCCCACCGCTGCAGCGCGGTACCATCCGGGTACTGGCCCAATGCGGGGTGGTAGAGTCCCAGCGTTACCGGACTGGGGATGCCCAGTCCCGAGGTGATGTGGTGCATCAGCCACTTGTCCTCCAGCGCGTGCTTTTGACCGCCCCTGTTGACTGAGGGGCGGAATTGCTGGTGGCTTTGCCGATGGGACATGAAATTCGCACACTCGGCAGACGGCCGATCCAGCAGGCGATACAGCTCGATTTCCCAAGTCTTGAAACCGCTTCCCAGGAGGCGCGTCTTGTGAATCGGATGGTTGGGCATTCAATCCTCCGGGAGAGGGTGTGACCGGTCAACGGAACGTTCGAGTGTCGCCACGGTGAGCAGCCCACCAAGGCAATCCATATGTGCCTGCCCCATCTCGCGGCCCGGTTTGAGCGCGGATGACGGGTCTTTCAGGTGCAAGGCCTCGGGAAGCCATTCCGACCCGGCCAGGAGTTCGGCCGCCTGCTGGCGGAAAGTCGGGTCGCGGCGGGCAATACGGGCAAAGTTGCCTTCGGCGGGTTGCAGGAACGGGCGGCCCGGCCAGGCGCGGTCAAGCAGGGGCCGCAACTGGCGAGCGAGTGCCTTGCCACGGGAACGCGGCCTGGGATCCAGCAGGGGCAGCCCGGTCTTGTCATACGGGATGGCGGCCAGGTTCGGGTCCAGCCGGTGGATGATGCGGCGATAAAGCCAGGAGCCCCGGCGCAGCTCCCAGGGCAGGTTCAGGGCAAAGTCCATCAATGCATGGTCGAGAGCCGGGGTGCGCACATCCAGATAGTTCTGATTCAGGCGCACAATGTTGTACACGAGCCGGCGGCTGCGGTTCTCCAGATAATGCCGCTGGCTGGCATCCAGCCCCGAACCGGCCTCCGGGTAGGCCGCGTGGATGTAGTCGGTCAGCAGTCGGACCTCTTCGCTGTTGGCGGCAAATCCGAGCGCCGCCGCGTTGTAGCGCATGCGCGCCAGTTGCCCCTCGACCTGGGCCTCCCGCGAGTGATCGCGCAGGAAGGTCGCCTTGAACAGCAGGTCCTGCAGGAAGCCGTCGATTGTTGCCGTGGAACCCGTTTCAGCCAGCCGCCGTGCGGTACCGACCAGCCGCCAGTGGGCGATGTTGAAATCGCCTGGGCCCAGTGCCGGGTCGAAGCTCGCCGCATGCCGCATGTCATCAGCGGAGTCGAACCGCTCGATCGGGCGGCCAAGGTAACGGCCGATCTTCTGGGCGTAGGGCCACTCGACATTGCCAAGGTCGTGGCAATGAAACATGCGGGCCTGCTGGCTTAGCTCCGGGTGCAGGGCAAGGTTGCAGCGCGAATCCAGCCCGGCCGTGACGGGCATCGCCACCGAGGAGGCCTCCAGGCCCGCCGCGCCAGCCTGGTGTGCAGATGCAAGTCGCTCGGCTGCCTCGTCCAGCCAGGGTTCGATGGGCCCGGCGGGCGCTGTGGACACGGGTGGAGGCGACCAATAGCGGGTACAGCGCGGCGCCGCGCCCGGATTCGTGAAATGGCAACGACTGGCAGGAGGGAGGAGTGAAACCCCCTCCAACAGGGTCCGGCTGCCCCAGGGATTGTCCAGGAAGATGGTGGACAGGGCTCCGATCCGGTCCGGCCCCGGTGTGCGGGGCATCAGGGCTGCCAGATCGGTCAGGCGGGAGGCGAGCCAGGTTCGTCCGTCCTGAGTCGCCCAATGAACCGGAATGGTCCCGATCCGATCCGTCACCACCTCCAGCCCTTCCGGACCCCAGTGAATCTGAAGCCAGGCACCGTCGCGTTGCTCAGGGGGAACTGCTTCGTTTCCGGGCAGGTGTTGCTCTTGGATCAGTATGCTTTCTTCCAATCGCCGTGCCGTCAGGCTTCGATGGTGACCGAGAATGTGAAACGCGAACCCTTCAGCCCAGATTTGCTGCAAGGGGCGAGGATCGTTTTCGGCGAAAGGTCGCGACTGACTAGCCGCATTCTTGCCTAGAATGGCTACGAAACTAAGCATGCCGCTAGCCCGTGTGGCGGCGCAAAATGTTCAATATTCTCGATCAATCGGCCCATCCGTGTCCTCAGGACCCATTGCAGTGGTTGTGAGCCGTGACGAGTTGATCCCACACGCGTGGGAAGTTGAGACGGATAAACTCTTCGAGCGTGTATGCTTCGGGACCAATGTTTTCGGCAACCCATTCCCCATCACAGCTGAAGTCCCAGTACCCTGGACATCTTCTAACCGCTTCGGCTACATAGCTGTAGTTGATCTCGATGACTTTTGGTTCTCCACCATCGAATATTACGTCCAGTGAGCAAAACGGCATTCCAATGGCTCTCGAAGCCCTCCAGCCAAACGTGGCGAGATCCGCCCCGATTTCTTCTGGTTCATAATCTATATTCCCAGACCCGCTGGCCCGAAAGTCATTGGTTCGATTCTGGCGCCGGAAGGCAAAGACCTTGGACCCGATGATCTGTAGCCGAACATCGCCCGAGTTTCCAGGCAGAAACTCTTGGAAATAAGCGTAACCTTTCTGTATCTGTCTGCTCCGCGATCGGCCCATCGTTTCCTTGAAAGAATTCACGAGTGACCTAGTCTTGGTCTTGATTTTTGATCCCGAGACTTCCCAGATTGACTCCATCCCGCAAGTGAACATTATGTCAACAAACTTCTTGCAGGTGGCCTTGTCCCTGATGAGGGTTACATTTTCGCTCTTGCCGGCGCCTGACCGTAATTTGAAAACTACCGGAAACTCGGCTTCTTCGCAGAATTTACGGGCATCTGAATACTGAAAGAACCACCAGTCTATAGGGGTTGGGACGCCGGCAGTCTTGAGAAGCATTTGGCCGCTGATTTTGTCGCCGGAGTGCCAGATTGTTTCAGTTGAGGGGAAAACAGGTATGCCAAGTCCCTGAGACACAGAAGGGAGCAAGCGCGAAGCCCACTCTTTTTCATCGCGTCCAGCGTATCGCCAAAGAAAGGCATCGTACTGTTTTATCGTTTTAAAAAAATCGTGTTCGTATGCATTCACCGGCTCAACGCGGATCCCCATCCGGTTTCCGACTTCCATCCAGTGGTCGGAAAAGGACTGGTGCAAGTTCCCCATAACAGTGTGGTGATCAGGGTGTACCGCAATTCGTATCATGGTGAGTCCTTTTTTTCGGCCGTTTGGCTGGATCGAGGCGCGGAGGTTTTCGTCAGCAGGAATCGAAGCGGAAAAGCCCACCGTGACCGCAATAAACCCCGTTCATTTGCCATCTCCAGGGCGCGAGCTTCAGCGCCCGGTGGGCAGCCGGTCGCGAACCAGAGCGCGACGAGCCCGATCGCGTAGGTAGCGACTCCCACAGGAACTAGGGCGAGAAGATGGATAGCCCCAGCCGCGCTGCTGGTGAGTTCGGGTAGAGCATTGGATGTGCCGAGTAGCACGCCAAGCATAGCCAATGACGCAGCCACCGGGCGCCACACGACTGCGAAGAAGTCTTTGCTCTGCATTTGCAGGAAGTGCGAGACCAGCATGACACCGAAAGGCAGGAGCAGGGTTGAGGCGATTACTTTCGACCAAACTGCCACCTCCAGCCCGTAGCCCGCCCACAGCAGATAGCCCATCAGGGGCAGGGTGATCAGGACGTCGGCCAGGACGAAAATACCGACCCAATAGGGCTTGTTGAGTGCCATGAACAGCGAGAAGCGGTTGCCGTGCAGGATGCGCGTGGCGCCCAGGATGGCGAGCACCTGGATCAGCGGGATGGTGACAAGCCAGTTTTCGCCCAGTAGCAGCCAAATCAAAGGTGCCGCAACACCGACCATGCCGAGGGCGGCGGGTACGGTGAGCAGGGTGACCATGCCCTGCGCCAGCAGGTATCCGCGGCGTAGCCGCGGCAGATCGTGAGAGACCTTGGCAAAGCCCGGGAACACGGCGCGCATGATGGGAGCATAGAGTTCGGAACTGGGCAGTTTTGCGATGTCGCTTGCGACGCGATAGGCCCCCAGACCGGCGGCGCCCTCCAGGCGGCCGACGATCCAGTCCGGGCCCCGGCCTTGCCCGTACATCGCCGCATTGTTGAAGGTGATCCAGGCAGAGAAGCCAATCAGGTCACGCCACCCGGAGAGACTCAGCCGGGGGCGGAACGGGTGCATGCCGTAGCTGAGTGACAGGCCGACAATCGCCGATGTCAGGGAGCCGAGGACCAGGGCCCAGTAACTTTGCAAGTAGAAGGCCATGGCAATCGTGACCACGACGGCCGAGGCCTTCTTGCCAAAGCCGAACAGGAATTCCTTGCGGAAGGTCAACTCCTTGCGGAAGGCCACAATGCCGATGTTTTCGAAGCCGTGCAGGAACGAGATCGCCGCGAAGGCATAGACGATTGCTTCCACCCGCCCATCGTCGAAGAAGGCGGCTGCATGGGGTGCGGCCAGGATCAGTGCCAAGGCCCCCAGCGACTGGTAGATCAGTTTGATGGTCCAGGCGGTGTCGTAGTGGTGGCGCTCGGCTTTCTGGTCCCGGATCAGCGCAAGGTCCAGCCCGAACGCACCAATCATTTCGACCAGCGCGTAGAGCGCAAAGGCCATTGCCACCAGGCCAAAGTCCTCTGGTACCAAGATGCGCGCTAGGATGACGGTGCTGATCAGCCCCATGAAGCGCTGAAAGGTGCGCAGCCCCATCATCCAAGCGGCGCCACTGGCCACCTTGTCGCCGAGATCCTTCAACGCCCTTCGTCTCCCCTGGTCGCTCAGTAGCCGCGCAGTTTGCGTTTGCACCAGCGCTTGAAGCGGTAGCCTCGTGGCAAATGCTCCAGGGCGCTGACAACGCCGCCGTTGAACCGGGCTCGCCACGGTAAGCGATCGCCGACACCCTTGGAAACGACCATCCGGCATGGCACGCAGAATCCGCAGGGTTGGCCGGAGCGCGTGGGCATATGGCAGAACCAGGTCTGCTCCAGGAGATCCAGGAACCCATGCTCCTTTGCGTATTCGCGCATTTCGGCCTTGCCAATATGCAGGGTTGGAAAGCTGAACAGGTTAAACAGGCTTTCCGGGGTGGCTTCATCCAACGCTGGGTGCACCGGCTTTAGCCGGTACTCGCGCCGGCCTTGCGTCAGGTCCGGGTCCAGGAAGAAGAAGTCCTCGTTGTATTGCACGCAGACCTCGATACCCTGCAGGTCGTGTTGGCGGACCAGTTCGGCCAGCCAGATGTACTGTTCGCCAATGCCTCGCGTGCGCACCAGTTCGGCGTACTTCTGCCGAAGTTCGGGGTCGGATTCCGTGGTTTGGGCGCTTAGCACTTGCAACTCGCCCAGATGCCCACTGCCCGCGCGGTGATTGATTAGCTGGCGGAGCCGATCCATTACCTGGGTTTCCTGCTCAAGTGACTGTCGAGTCTCGTCGCGCACGTAAACGGGCGCGATCGACTCCCCGTGGTGCAGCACCAGGTCGAGTACACGGAAAGTGGAGTCCCAGCCGCCGGTCCAGAACACGACACGGCGTGGTTGGCGCTCTGCTTCGGCATGCGCCACCAATATGGCCCTTGTGGCCGTGGGTTCCTGCACCGCTGCTCCTCCGGGGGTGAGGCCTAATAACGCCCCTGCTGTCGAGTCGCTGAGCCCGCACTGTATGATCCGCTTACTGTAATGCAGCTGGCCACCACGATTGCTTGATGCGCGCGGCCCTCCGTCTGCTGAGCGTTACTTGGAATAGCGAGGTATCGCATTGAAGCTGAGTTTTGTTGGCGACGTTCGCCTGATTCCGGATCGGACGGCAACTCCGGGGACTGTCTCTTTGAGCCCGTTCGATCGAGTGCAATCCCTCTTGGGTGATCCGGATGTGCTAAGCGCTAACCTGGAATGCTTTTTCACCCATGACCTGACAAACGAGCAGGGGCACTGGAAACACGCCAAGGTCCTTCGGGCTGATCCAGCCATGTGCGGCACCTTGGTAGATGCTGGATTTGATGTCGTTAATCTGGCCAACAACCACATCATGGATGGGGGCCTCCATGGTCTGGAGGTATCGACCCAGGTTATGGATCAGCAGGGCCTTTGTTGGGTGGGGGCGGGGAGGAACCTCAAGGAGGCGATTGCTACCAAGTTTGTAAAACGTAATGGGGTAACCATCGCATTCCTTTCCGGTGCGGATTTTTCCGAGGATTATGCGACCGAAAGCAAAGCAGGTATCGCCCCGGCACAGCCATTGTCCAGCTTTCTGCAACGTACCAAGGCCGCCTCCGAGGCGGCGGATCTTGTCGTGGTGCAGTTGCACGCGGATCTGGAGTTCAGCGAAGCACCTGCGCCTTATCGGGTACGACTGAGCCGGCAGTTGATCGACCATGGCGCCCACCTGGTCATCCAGCATCATCCGCATGTGGTGCAGGGCGTCGAGGAGTACGGTGGAGGATTGATCGCGTATTCGTTGGGGAACTTTGTGTTCAACGTGCACGGAAACCCCTATCAAAGTGGTTATCCCGAAGCGCGCTACGGGTGGATACTGTCGGTGGATGTGGACCACGAAGCGAAGGAGCCACGGCTGCGCGGGTGGAACATGGAGCCGGTCTGGATTGCCGAGGACCATCGCCCTGCGCCACCCGGTCCGGAGCGCCGAGCGCAGGCTTTGGTGGAGTTTCACCGCCGCTGCGATCTGTTGAAGGATGGCCGTGCCGTTCGGCTTTCCTGGCGTCAGCGTAGCTGGCGCGAGGCGCGCTACCACGCACTAATGGCCTACTACAAGACGCGGCAGGGCAAACCCCTGGCCGCGATGGGTGACCTGATCGATCTACCCCTTCGACCGCGCAATCGACATTGGATCCTCGGGTTCCTCGGCTTGAGTCGGTAAGCGGACGCCGGGAGTGCAAGTTCGGTGAGGTGGCGGAATAGGTTCAGGCTTCTTTCTGGCTTCTCGCCGCGGCCCGAGCCTCCTGAGATTGCCGAATCCGCCAGCTAACGGCCTTGGGTAGCAGGCGGATGGGGCGTTCAATCAACCAATAGCGCAGCTTGCCGCGCCATCCCACTCGTTTGGCTTCACCCTTGCGTTCGAGCATCAAAACGCACGGTCGGCAGGTCCCGCACGGATGCACCCCCGAGAGGGGCGTATGGCAGAAGCAGGTCTTGGCGAGAGGGCCCTTCCAGCCCAGTTCCTTCGCTTGTTTTCGGAGTTCCAGCGGACCGCGTCGTGCTAGCGGAAGCGAGTAGTGTGCGAAGAGGACCGAGACATCCCCTGCATCGCGTTCCACTGTCATGGTGGGGCAGCCGTCGATGTTCGATTCAATGAGGTGGTCTTCCAGGACAGCGGCGATACGATCCCCCTGGACGATTCCGATTTCGATTCCATCAAGGCCTTCGGCCTTCACGAGCATCGCTAGCCAGCGATACTGGTTACCGACCCTGTGGCTTCGCATGATCTCCTGAAAAGCGTCGTCAATGGTCTCGTCATGCGGGATGGCCTCGCGTTGATGCGTCATAAGGGGCTCTATTCGCCCCGTTTCTGCGAAGCCCTCTTCGATCAAAGCCCGGCTGATCCGCTTCATGGTCAGGATTTCCATACCAGACGAGCGTCGACGCGGGTCAATTACGTAGTGCGGCTGGATAGGCCGGTCCGTGAGGTGCAGCAGTTCCATCACGCGGAAGGTCGAGTCCCACCCGCCGGTCCAGAAAATGTCAATTGGCTCGTCGCTGTTGGTGGCGCTCATGGGCTTTTCTGGATTCTCACTGGGTGAGCGGGTAGGTGCTGACGCGATGCGTATAGCGAGGAAACGCGAAGCCCGCACTTTCTTCGTGTTTTGTATAGGCTAGATCCTAGAGCATTTCTGCCGGCTATCAACGGAGGATTACGTGAAAATTGCTATACAGCCGGATGCCGTGATGCACCCAAGTGGCGAGCGGCAGTCGTATTCCGAGCAATGGGAGCGTTATGCCGACCAAAAGGGTGTCGAAACTGTCCGGGTGGACGTTTGGGGCCCTGATGTGCTGGAGCGGATTCGTGAATGCGATGCGTTCATGTGGCGATGTATGCCGTCATTGAAGGAGCGTTCCCGCGCAGCGGCGTTGCTGCATGCAGTGGAGTTTGGTCTGAACCTTCCGGTATTCCCTTCGTGGAATACGCGCTGGCATCTGGAGGACAAGGCTCTGCAGGCCCAAATGTTCGAGGCGATGGATCTGCCTCATCCCCTCACCTGGCTTTTTCACGACCGCGACCGGGCGCTCGACTTCGTCCGGCGCGCCAACTATCCGTTCGTCCTCAAGCTTGCATCGGGGATTCGCTCCGGGGCTGTCCGGCTCGTGGAAAACCTGCAGCAGGCGGAGCGCTTGGTGGATCGGTTGTTCGGCGAAGGGTTGTACTGGGTGGACCTGCCCCCTTCGGGAGGGATCAACGAAGCTCTTCGCCGTGGAAGGCGGGCGATTGGCGCCCTTCGCGGGCGTAACGTTGATGCCCCCTCTGATGAGCGCGAGCTGCATCGGGGATACTTTTTGGCCCAGGAGTTTGTTCCGAATAACGATTTTGACACGCGGATTGCCGTCGTTGGCAATCGGGCGTTCGGTTTCAGGCGCCTCAATCGCCCTGATGATTTCCGGGCAAGCGGTAGTGGACAGGTCGATTGGGACCCTGCCAGGATCGATGCGGAGCTTGTGAGGATGGCTTTCGACATCAGCCGGCGACTTCAGGCCCAAACGGTGGCTTTCGACTTTATTAGGAAAAATGGGAAACCACTGATTCTTGAACTGACCCTGACGTATGCCACTTGGGCCGTGAATCGATGTCCCGGCTTCTGGTGGCAGGAAAGCGCCGACGCCGATCCAGTTTGGTGCGATCAGAGTGTGCGAGTCGAACAGGCACTGTTCGATGATTTCGTCCAGGGCTGCCACCCGGAAGGCGGCGTTGCGCAATGAGTGACAGATTGTCGTCACATGATGCGAAACGGGATGGCCCTATGACGCGAATCGTATTTGTTGGCGACGATCCCAAGGCGCGGCAGTTCGTCGAAGCACTTCGCCAGCATGGTCGAGATGCCGAGGCTTGGGGCGCCTATCCGTTTACGGCCTGGAAACATTTGCTCGCGAGGCGGGTTGTTTCTCGGGGAGACGTGATCGTGATTCGGTATCTCAATGACAATCCCTCTTGGTTCGTCTCCATCGGCAAGCCCTTTGGCGATGTGCTGACACTCCTTGTCGCCCGCGTCCGGGGTATACGCGTCTATTGGCTTTGTCACAATCTGGATCGAGAGACGGAGAGCTACTGGCCCTTGATCAGTTCGTTGCGTCGATGGCTATACGCCCGCCAGGCCGAGGCGATCGCGATCACCGATCCGGCATTGATGGCTGCAGCGCCGGCGGTTTTCGGACGCCACCGGCACAAAGTTTTTCCCATGTCTATGGGGCTTTTGCCGAAGCGCCGCCGTTTCAATAAGCCTGAGCTCGAGGATCAAGTTCGAAACTTTTTTAGTCGGGATCCAGCCTGCAAGCATCAGCTGAACATCCTGTGCGCTGGCGTATCCGGCCCCAAGTACCTGCATTTTGACCTGTTACCGGTGCTGGAAGAGCGTTTGCGACAGCTGGGCTGGAGCCCGCGTATAGCAGTAGTCACTCGGTTTCTCAGGAAGGGCGAGTGGTCCAGAGGAAAGAATTACCGCTCCTTCATCAATTGGTGTGAAAAGACCCCTTCTGTGCTTTTGGTGAAACGCTACATCGACCTCGATGAGTCGGAATGGGCCGACGATGTGGATCTGATCTGGCGCGCCATGGGGGATTGGTCATTCGCTTTTACGTTGCTCAACGCGGCCAGAGCGAGGATCCCGGTGTTAGCCTTTGACAGCGGGGGGGTCGGGGCTATCGTGCGGCAGGAGGAGATCGGGGCAACCGTTGCTTGGGACTTTTCGAACCTGGGCGAAGCGGTTCAAACAGCGCTCAGCACGCCTAGCGAGAACTACGAGAAGTTTCTGGGTCAGCGCTCCTGGTCGAAGGCCGCACAGTCACTATCGGACGCGATCGACCATGGCGGCGCGAAGACGCCTCTGGCCGAGGCAAGCCGGTCGTTGGGGCCCTGACGAATCATCAGGGTTTTCCCGATGTTTCGGGACGAAGCCGCGAAACCAGCCAGAGCGCTCCGGTCAGAAGCGCGTAAGGTGTCGTGCGCCAGTAGGTGGGACGGTGCCGCCACGCAGCCCAGAAGGAGGGTGCCGCGGCTGCCCGGGCGCCATTCCAGAAGAGTTGGTAACCCATGGAAAAGTGCAGCCCAAAGCGGCGCCGACGTAGTTCCGCCGGGGTGATTTCTTGACCGTCTGGACCGGAAACTCCCCACTGGCGTACGGCGGAGTCGAGCACGCTCAGCGCGTAATTCGTGGAGGCCCAGCGCTTGGTGGCGCTTTGCGGGTGGCGTCGGTACAGCGCGTAGCTACGTGTCAGGGTCAGGATGGGTGTCAGCCGCGAGGCGCGCAGCCAGTAGTCGTAGTCCTGGGCCAGGCGCAGGTCCTCGCGGAATTCGCCGATCGTGTCCACCAGTTCGCGGCGCATCACCACGGCTCCAGTCCAGACGATGGTGTCCAGCAGCAGGCGGTGGTAGATCCAGCCGGAGCGCTCCGGGTCCAATGCCTGCGGGTCTTGCCCTCCGGTTTCGCGGGCAAAGGCGCGCGGGGTGCGCCACATGCCGTTCTCGTCCGGGCTCCAGAGCGTGAACTCGCTGGCCACCATGGCGCATTCGGGATGTTCCCGCAGGCACTCGATCTGGGCCTGCAGCTTGCCGGGCAGCCAGACATCGTCCCCATCCAGAAAGGCTATCAGGTCCCCGCGTGCCGCCCGCAGGCCCACGTTGCGGCTGGCTCCTGCGCCGCTCGAGGGCTGCGCGGTTTGCAGTAATTGCACCGGACCCTGAAAACCGTGCGCCACGGCGGCCGTATCGTCGATGGAGCCATCGTCGATGACGAGAATCTCCAGATCGGGATAGTCCTGATCGACGATGCTCCGCAGGGTCTCTTCCAGGAAGTCCGCGCAGTTGCACGCCGGTACGATCACTGACACAAGGGGGCTGTCCGTCAGGACCGGCCAGAAGGGATCAGGAGGGTTGCTTGGCACGTCCAGAAGCTCCTTAGCGTAACCGGCCAGGATCCATGATCGTCCCGCCCGTCTCGGACGGGGTGGCGGTGGACTTCGGGGTCTCCGCTTTCGGCTCCACCGTCCGTGGCGCGCGGGCTTGCTGCACAGGGGCGGCGATTGGAACCGCTTCCAGAAGTTCGCGGCGCAGCACAATCGCCATGGCGATAAAGGCCAGGTAGAGATCGAAATAGGCCAGGCTCAAGAAGGCCCCGGCAATCATGTAACCGATCAGCCCGATCGCAAGTGCCCACGCCCATTCGGCAATCCACATAGTCTCGTCCCGCTGCCGCCCTTCTCGGCTCAGGCGGAAAAGCGTCAGCAGGCTGAAACCGAGCAGCATCAGGAACAGAGCGAGCCCAATGAAACCGTGCTCGCCGAGCATCTGGAAGTAGATGCTATGTACGGCGATTGGCCCACTAACGACCGGGTTCTCGCGATCCAGGTAGCTGAGCCAGATCTCGGGGGGCAGACGCTGGATGCTCATGCCGGAGCCGGTGAGGGGGTAATCTATCGCCACATTCCATGAGACGTTCCACGCATCGAAGCGCCCGCCCGCGGACGCATCTTCTTCGTAGTTGATCAGGGTGTCGATCTGATGCTCGATTTTGTCGGGGACCGTAACGCCGACCACAACAATCGCCAGGAGGCCGGTCGCGATCATGGTTCCCTTGTAACGCATCTTCAGGAAGATGAGCGGGAAGGTGATGGCCAGAGCGACCCACGCGCCGCGGGAGTGCGTGCCGATGATCGAGATCAGGTGGAACCAGAAGCCCAGGTACAGCCCCAGCCCGATCAGCTTGTGGAAGCGTTCATAAAGCGGAAAGTGAAAGGGCAGCTCGAAGCGCCCCTGGTACACCTGGCGTGCGAGCACCAGCACCAGCGGGAGGGTCATGACGAGTGCCAGACCGATATCCGTATTGCCACGGATGAATGATCCTGGTGGTCCGAGTACCATTCCGCCGAAGCCGCTCGCGAGCGTGTAAGGCCCACCTTTGAAGCCGAAATAGGCGATGGAAAGCGTGATCACCGCGAGCACGGCCATGGTTCGCACTTTGCCAAAGACCAGCATGGGCGCGATCAGCGTGAACAACATGATCTTCATCACGGTGTCCCAGCGCTGAAGGGCGACCTCGGGCTGCCAGGCGAAGAACAAAGAGATCGCGGTGATGTGCCCGAACAGGAGAATCATCAACACGCTTTCCCGCGTGAACGGGAGCGCGCGCCGGTCCTTGTTCAGTACGAGCGCCACCAGGGTAGCAATCCCGACCGCCATGGCGACCGGCATTGTCTGGATGAACCCCCAGGCGAGGCGATGGGGGTTCATCAGCCCTACCCAGTACCACATGGCGATACCGACCCATGGCCGCCAGAGGATGAAGGGCAGCGAGCCGAAGATCAGGAGGGCGAAGACGATATCGCGCATGGGCGTGCCGGCGACCGGGATCGCACTCGGAGGGTGTCAGGCTACGGTAACCGGATGGCGGGTGTTTCGCACCAACTGCGCGAGAAATTTGGCCGGGTTGCGTGACCAGGGCGTAAAGCGGGGGAGCTGGAACCGGTCGGAGTGAGTGTCGCCGCTACCCATGGAGGTCGAAACGGCTGCACGGAAACCGGCATTGCGCACCAGTGCGACGTCGCGGGCTGTGTAATCCTGGTGGGGCCTGCCGTTCGGGTAGGCGAACAGGTCTACGGGTTGTCCCGTGATTGCCTGAAGCCGTTGACGGCCTTCGTTGATCTCCCGGGCTGCGGTGGCTTCGTCTTCCTGGGCCAGGATGGGATGCGACAACGTATGCCCGCCGATGGTCATGCCGGCGTTTGCCAGTTCGCGCACCTGTTCATCGGTCATCATCAGGTCGCCCGGTAGATCGGCTCCGATCTGTTCGGCGACGGTGTGCACCGTCTCTTCCCGCTCGGATCGCGGGAGCCACTTGATCTCCCGAATAATGGTTCGGATTGCGTTTTTCCGGCTGTCTGCGTCCGTCAGGTTGTGCACTCCGAGCCCTTGCTTGGCGAGGTCCAGCTCGCCGTCTGGCGCCCGCCGGATCGCCTCGATCAGCGTGTCGTTGAACATCCGTCCGCCGTTCAGATAGCCCGCTGCTATGAAGAAGGTGGCCGGCAGCCCGTGGCGCTGCAGCACCGGAAGCGCATGCAGCCGGTTATCGGCATAGCCGTCGTCAAAGGTGATGGCGGTGGCCCGCGGTGGCAGGGTTCCGGCTTTGAGCCGTTCCAGCGCTTCGGAAAGCGGCAGCACGCTGGAATGTCGGGCGAGCAGATCCATCTGCCAGTCGAAGGTGGCGATATCCGGGTCATCCGGCTTGAGCGGGTCGGGCTCCGGCAATACCTGGTGGTACAGCAGGATCGAAAGCCTTTTTCCGGGTTGGATCAAAGGCCAGAGCATCTGGATTGCGGTCGGGAGTCCACGCATTGCCGTAGACCATGCTAGGGAGTGCCGACCACGTTATGCCCTGGCTCTAGCGAAAACCAGCGCGCTCCCAGGGCCCTCCTTACGGTTGATTCACGTCTGCCTGCTGGACGCGTTCGTGGACCACCACCTCCTCGCGTTCAAAATCGATTCGTTCCTCTATTTCGCGGGGGTTGGCATTGTGCCGTTTGCCTGACAGCTCGGTATGCGCCTTGAGTATGCGGCCCCTTCGGTATCTTCCATACCCGGTTTGAGCAGGCGCCCTACGCGAACGAATTCGTCCTGAGCATTGAGTGCCTGGGCGGAGGTGTCGACGACGAGGGCGCCCCGATCCCGGAGCATGCGGCTGTAGAAATCGATCCGCCGCTCGGTCTCCAGTGCGTACCAGAAACAGAGCTGATAGTCGGAAAGGTCCTGCCAGCCGGCGATGGGGAGCACGCCGGGATCGTCCGGCTGTAGCAGGAACGCCCAGCCGTATCGCGTTCGTGCCGGAATTGTGTGCCGGGTGAGATAGCTCAGCGCGACGGCGCGCGCATCGCGATGGAGGTTCACGACCGAGGGCACGAGGCCGAGGTCCAACAGCGGTTCTACGAACCCCTTGCTGAACAGGTGGCTTGTTTCGACGATGGTGCCTTTATCCACCATCGCACGGGCCGGAGGCTTGTAGTCGGTAAGGAACTTTCGGGCGAGTTCCGGGTTGCGGAGCGCCGGCCGCATCTGACGCTGAAAGGCAGGCTCCGGCTCGTGAAAGCTGGCGGTGTCCGGCATCAAGGCCATCAAGCGAGTCAGATACTCCGACCCTGTGCGCCCGGCACTTAGCGAGAATACGAGCTGCTTTTCCCTGAGCCGTTCGATTGCTGTTTCAGTGGGCATCCGGTGTCGCAGTGGACGGCCAAGCTTGTACCACCCCTTCAACCGGCCGTATGCGTAGAGCGCGTGCTCGACGCCCAGTGGACGCAGCGTTCTCCTCCCGTGGTGCACAAGATCCGATGTTGGCGACACTGGATGGCTCCGGCGTGAGTGGAAATGCTTTGCGATGATCTTACGGCCTTTCCGCTCGATACCGATACCGGAGTCCACAAGGCTGTTCGGCGTGAGTGGGTTGTCCGGGGATTTTACATTTTGCGAACTCGAAGACGGGATGGGGTCTGGAAATCTATTTAATTTCAAATAATTAGAATTATGGCCCGTTTTGTGCAATCCGTGCAGTGGAGCCGGTACAAGCCGGAATTGACTGGGCAGGAGAGCCAATATGCGCACCAAGACCAAGGCAGTGAGCCTGGCGGTTGCAGCCGCCATGACCTTCGCCGCAGCGCCCGCAAGCGCTGCATTCGTAAATACCTGGGATTACAGCGTTTCGCTGGAGTGGATCATCGCGGGCTCGGATGAGCCGACCTTCACGTCAGGGACGGGCTTCCGGGAGGTGACTTCCGAGCGTTTGAGCTGGGGGAGTGCGAGCGGCAGCGTCGACCCTAGTGTGAACACGAACCGAAGCGGGCTACAAATCATTGATTCGCCAGCAAACGGGGCAATCAATACGGGAGACTCTGTAACCACTGTAGGTATCACTCACTTCAACAGTGAGATCTCGGCCAATTTCGCCACGCTGAACACCGCGACGTTGCTGACCAATCTGATCCTGACGCCCGTGGATCCGCCGGTCACCGGCGGCGCATCTCTACAGCCCCTCGAACTGGCGTTTTCGACGACGTTTACGGAGACCCCCAACGTCGCCAATTGCGGCTTCCCTGTCGTGAATAACTGTGACGATATTTTTATCGTCAACTTCGAAGCCTTGCAGCAGACGTTTACGCTGGAAGGGGTCACGTACAACACCAGCGTCGTGGCGGATGGTCTGGGGTTCCTGGATGACGCGACCTGTGCGGCAGCTGGGGAGGGTCCCGGATGCTTCGGTTTGACTACGCCGGAATTCAAGGTCACTACAGTGAACTTCGGCTTCGGGATCGAAGCAGTACAGGTGCCCAACCCGGCTATGCTCGCATTGTTCGGCACTGGCCTGCTGGCCCTGGGGGCGGTGGCACGGCGTCGCAACAAGGTCTGAACGATACCGTACTGCCTAATGTGAAGGGGAGCCTTGTGCTCCCCTTTTCATTTGGGTGGTGTATTCCCATCATCGGTGTGCTGGTCTAATTTTGGTGGACACCTCGATCGGTGGAATGATTGGGATCTGATCGAGGAGAGGATATGGGACGCAGGCGTTTTGATCCGGAGTACAAGCTTCGGGTGGCCCGGATGGTGGTGGACGAGGGCCAGGGTGTTTCGCAAGTGGTGCGAGACACCGGGGTTGGCGAGACGGCCGTTCGGCGCTGGGTCGAGCAGCTCAAGGCGGATCGTGCTGGGGAAGCCGGTGATGGTCGGCCCCTGACGCCGGAGCAACGGCGGATCCGCGAGCTGGAGGAAGAGAACCGCCGGCTGCGGGAGGACAAGGCCATCCTAAAAAAGGCCTCGGCCTTCTTCGCCCGGGAACTGAAGTGATGCATTGCTGCATCACGGCCCTGGCGGAGAAGGCTTCGGTACAGCGGGTCTGCGATCTTCTGGAGGTCAATCGGTCGAGCTACTACGCGGCGCGACAGCGCTGCCGGCGGCCACAGCCGCCTTGTGCGCTGGGGCCCTGGGTCAAGGAGGCGTTCGAGCAGTCGGAGTGGACCTACGGCAGCCGCCGTGTGCAGGCGGCGCTGCGCTCTGATGGCGTTGCGGTTGGCCGCTACCGGGTCCGCCGTCTGATGCGGGAACAGGGGCTGCGGCCGGTCTGGAAGCGGGCGTTCGTGGTCACCACCCAACGGGATGAGACCGCGCCGGTGGTGGCGAACCACCTGGACCGGCAGTTCCAGCCCTCGTGTCCGAACGAGGCCTGGGTGACAGACATCACCTACATCCGGACCCGTACCGGCTGGACGTATCTGGCGGCGGTGCTGGACCTGTTCCACCGCAAGGTAGTGGGCTGGTCCATGGCCCGTCGGATGGATGCCGAGTTGGCCTGCAGTGCCCTGCGCATGGCGCTGCAGAGCCGGCAGCCCGAACCGGGGCTGCTGGTGCACTCTGACCAGGGCTGTCAGTACACCAGCGACGCCTGGCGGCGTCTGCTGGTACAACACGGCGCCCGGGCCAGCATGAGCCGGCGGGGCAACTGCTGGGACAATGCGGTGGCCGAGCGCTTCTTCCTGAACCTGAAGATGGAGCGGGTCTGGCGACGGGACTACGCCAACCACGGTGAGGCTACCCGAGACATCACCACTACATCGTTGGCTTCTACAACGAGCGCCGAAGGCACTCGACCCTGGGCTATCTGTCGCCCAACGCCTACGAGCGAAAATGGGCAGCCGAAACACCGATCGAGGTGTCCAAAATCACTTGACCACTACACGGAGCTTGTGAATGAAACGGGAAGGCCCTTTCGTACGACAACCCCGTTTGCCGATGGCGCTGACGGTCCTCGGCGTGCTCGTTGGTGGGCTTGCCTTCCGCATTTCGTTGCCGGTTGAGAGTTGGTTTTGGTACGACGAGATCTACGGAGCGACCTTTGCATCCGGAACCCTGTATGAAGCGTTGCTGGGACCGCTGCGCTTTGATCTGCACCCTCCGCTCTATTACCTGCAGTTGTGGCTGTGGGCCAGGGTGGATGCCGGAGATACGTGGCTGCGGCTGAACTCTGCGGCGTGGGGGCTGGCGGCGGCAGTGATGGCCTGGCAGGTCGCACGGCAGTGTCTGGGGGAGCGCGAGGCGTGGATTGCATTGTTTCTGATGCTGGTGGTCCCCGCTGCCGTCGTAACGGCCCAAGACCTTCGCATGTATCCCATGTTGATGGCTCTGGCGCTACTGTCGTCCTGGGGCGCACTCCTCTGGTTTTCTCACGGACCCGCTGCACGTGCCGGCGCCTGGATGCTGGCCCTGGCCGGAGTGGCGGCTGCCTACTCCCATGCGACCGGTGTGCTGATCCCTGTAGCGGCGGCCGTGTTTTCGTTGTTGCTCTGGAGGCAGACGACAGCGCATCGGGTGACAATGCGCGGGTGGATTCTGGTGCAGGGGCTGGTAGCGGTCGCTGTGCTCCCGGCGGTGCTCAACAGTATGATCCGGTCGGTTGGCCACATGACGCTCCCGGACGGGGCGGTTGTCGTCGGCACACTGACACGCCTGCTCTTGGATCAAGCGGCCATGCAGCACCCTGCATTGTTGGTGCTGGGCGTGCTCCTCCTGGCGGGAAGTATCCTGGGGGCCTGGTGGTCGTCTCTGCGCTGGATGTTCGTCGCCTACGTTCTGTTTCCGATCCTTCTCCTGCTCGCTGTGAGTTATTTCGTGCGACCGGTCTGGCATTTGCGGGCGTTGTATCCGCTAACGCCGTTCCTGGTGCTCGGGGGCGCTGTGGCACTGGCACGGCTGGGCGATGTTCTTGCGAGAATGACCCGCCTGCGAGGGGCTGCATCCGCGCCCGCGCTGCTGATGACGATGCTGCTGGTCGTCCTAGCCGTCTGGAACGCAAGTTTGGTGGAAAAGTCCCACCGTTATCCCGCTGCAGTCGAGTTTGTCCAGAGTCACCTGGCGCCAGGTGACATCGTATGGGCACCGGATTTCGTCTCGGCCTGGGCGGTGAAGCGGTACTGGATTGGGCCGCGATGGGGTTCCATCACTCGAATTCAGGGTGAACCAACCAGCGAGCAGTGGCGCCGGATTTATGACCGGCTGGGTGACCCGTGGCTTGAACGGATTGGGTTAGCCGCGGAAGGCCGTTCGATTGCCGCTGGGGAAAGCCGCATCTACACAGGCCCGGGCGTGGATGAAACCATGCTGGGACGATCCAGTATCTGGGTTGTTGGGAATCAAGCAGGCCCGGCAGGTGAGGCGTTGCAGGGGGAAGGCTATGTGCTGCGTCGGACAGAGGACTTTCGCGGCGTTGGCGTCGCCGAGTTTGCCTTCATCGGACCGCCCGACCCGGAGGACTGAAGCCTGAGGAAACACTGGTTAATGTACGCATTCGCGTTGGCACCCCAGGTTTTCCGAGACCAGGCGCGGTGCGCAGCCGGTAGTGGTTCTACCGGCAAGGGCGGCAACGCAGGATCGGGGAACCTGGGGTGCCAACCCCGCAAACGATTGAAAGCGGGGGCTCGGCCGCTCGTTGTTGTCGAAAACGGGCGCGCGCACGGCGTTGCGGTTCCCTTGTGCAGCATGACTGCACGGCAGTCACCGCGCCTTGTTCGCACGCAAAAGCGACTCGAGCGCGAATGCGTACATTAACCAGTGTTTCCCTAGCCTTCGTTGATTTGTGGCATGCGGTGTAATGCCGAACGTTAGGGAGGACTTCGAGGGCCGCATTTCTGCGTAGGTGGCTTGTGCGAGACTAACGCGTTCGCTTCTCTGGATTGACCAACGAATGCATGACTGGAGGCTGTCACGCCTGTCACTTGATGACGCCGGTACCGCTTGGGCGGCGCTGGATGCGCGCGCGCCTGCTGTTCCTTTTCTGACGCATGGCTGGTTTCGCTGTCTGCTTGCGGCCGCCGACGGGGGCGTGATCCCGGAACCGGTGCAGCTGACCGGGCCGGCGGGGCAGCAGTTGATGGCGGCGCTGTATCGGCGAGGGGCGTTACGGTCCCGAATCATCCCTTCGCGCGTGGTCTATCTGAACGAGACGGGTGATACGGAACTGGATCGGGCGACCCTGGAGCACAACGGACTGGCCGGCGACACCGCGCACGAGCCGGAGGCACTGCGGGCGCTACTGGAGGACCTGCTGGCGCAAGGCCCCGAGTGGGACGAATTCTCGCTGGGGTGGCTGGCGGCGGAGCGCTGGGCGGTTCTGGAGCGGTCATTGCAGGGTCTTGCTCTGCAGCCGGAGGTGGTGGACCGCAAGCCCTTCCACTTTGTGGACCTGCAGGGATTGGGGGGGCTGGAAGATTATCTGGCGGGGCTTAGCCGCAATACCCGTTATCAGATACGGCGGGCCATGCGCGGGTACGGCGGAGAGGACGCGCTGACGGTGGAGCGGGCCACGGGTTCGGAGCAGGCGCTGAAGTGGTTCCGGGCGATGGTCGAGTGGCATCAGGAGGAGTGGACTGCGCGGGGCAAGCCAGGCGCGTTTGCCAGTACCTTTATGCGCGACTTCCACGAGTGCCTGATTGCCTGCGGTGCACCGGATGGCCGGGCGCAGGTGCTGCGGGTCCAGGGCGTGGATGGCCCGGTCGGGTATCTCTATAACCTGGCGGCGGGGGGCTACATCTGCAACTACCAAAGCGGATTCCGCTACAGCGATGACCCGAAGCTGAAGCCGGGACTGGTGTGTCATGCCCAGGCGATTGGGCTGGCGGCGGCGCAGGGCTTCGCCCGCTACGATCTGCTGATGGGCGACAGCCAGTACAAGCGCAGCCTGGGGAATGGCCAGGGCGAGATGCTGCAGGTGCGACTGCGACGGCCGCGATGGCGGTTCCGTGTGGAGCATGCCCTGCGCAAACTCCGGGGCGGTTGATAGCGATGGGGCCGCCAATGGCGCCCTGGTCGCGTTCCATCTGCGGGTTCTGGGCCCTTTTGTCGCTGGCGGCGGCGCTCTACTTGACGCTGTTGCCCTTCGAGTTCCGGGAGCTTTCGCTGGAACGCGCCTGGGCGATCTACAGCAATATGCAGATGACCGGGCCGGGTGCGCGCGGCCGCCAGCAGTTTATGTCCAACGTCCTGATGTTCCTGCCGCTGGGCTTTTTCCTGGCGGCGTGGGTGGGGTATGCCTCGCGCCGGTCCGGTGTGGTGATCGGGACGGTCTTCCTGGTGGCGGCCTTCGGTTTGCTGGTGACGGCGACGGTGGAGTTTCTTCAGGTGTGGTTGCCCTACCGGTATCCCGCCGGGGCTGACATCCTGGGCAACTTTACGGGCGCGTTGCTGGGTGCCGTTGCCTGGTTTGCGTTGCGGCGCCCGTTAGCGCATTGGCTCACGGTGCTAGGCCGGTCCGGCCCTGCCACCTTGCGTCTGGCGCTCGCGGGATATGCGGTGGCCTACTTGCTGGTCGGTCTGGTGCCGTTCGATCTGGTGCTGTCGACGGAGGAGTTGGCTCAGCGGCTGCAATCCGATGCCTGGGGTTGGTGGGTGGCACCGGGCGCCTGCCGGGAAGGATTGGCGTGTGGTCTCGGGTTGGGACTGGAAGTCCTGGTCAGTATGCCGGTGGGGCTGCTGATTGGCGTGTGGATGTTGGGAAACGGCCGTGCACGGGTTTGGGCGGTGGTGCTCGTGATTCCTGTGGCCGTTTCCCTGGAGCTGGCCAACCTGATGACCCTCTCGGGTATTGCTGAGGGGCGTTCGGTTATTACGCGCGCGCTGGGCATGGTGGTGGGTGTTGCATTGGTCGGCTTCTTGCCCTCCCATCCCCATGGCCTGATCCGCTGGTTGCAGCAGTGGCGTATTTCGTTGCTGGCGCTGGGCGCCCCGATTTACGTCTTTCTGTTGCTGGCTGTGAATTACGAGTTCGGCCCGTATCACCTGGATCTGGAGATGGCGGCGCAGCGCCTGGCGGATACGCGACTGCTGCCTTTCTACTATCACTACCACGTGTCCGAAGTGGCGGCGCTGCGCAGTGTGGCGCTGCACGTGCTGATGTATCTGCCGGTAGGCGTGCTCGTGTGGTTGATGTACCTGGACCGCTGCCCGCGCTGGACAGGGTTGGCCCGATTGGCGGCTTTGACAGGTGCGCTGACGGCCTTGTGGGTCGAGTCCGGCAAGCTGTTCCTGGAAACGGGGCGTCCGGACAGCACCAGCCTGGTCCTGGCTGCTTTGGCGGCTGCGGCCAGTGCGGCCACGTTGCACTGGCTTGTGCGGGCGAGCCGGCCCACGTACGCCCTCGAATCGGAAGCGCCGTCAGCACCTGAGGCGAAGCCCGAGTGGTATTCAGAGCCGCCCGATCCGGGCGCCGGTTTTGCGTTTTCCTGGAACAGGTGGATTGCCAGTGGCCTGGCGCTGGTGGTACTGGGGATCGCGGCGGCCTGGCCGGTGGCGACGGGGTGGCTAGTGTTGGGCCTGGTCGCCTATGCGGTGGCGCTTATCCGTTGGCCCTTTGCCTGGCTTCTGGTAATCCCGGCCCTCATCCCATTGCTGGACGGGTCGCTGTACACGGGGAGGCTGTTTGTCGGGGAGCTGGATCTGTTCCTGCTGATGACGGTTGCGGGTACCTTGTGGCACTGGCGTTCTCCGCGACAGGCGTTGGATCTGCCGCGGGTTGTGTCGTGGCCTTTGGGGTTGCTGCTCGTTTCCACGCTGGTTGCGCTGGTGATCGCATTCTGGCCCTGGCCGGCCTGGGAGCCGGGCCATATGGCGCACTACGCAACCGAGTGGAACGCACTTCGGGTCGCCAAGGGTTTGTTGTGGGCGGTGATCCTGCTTGCGTTGCTTCGCGGGGCGCCCGGGACACCCCGCGAGGCAATCCGTCGTTGGTTCCCGGCGGGTGTGGCCCTGGGGCTCTTGGCCACGATCCTGGTGGTTCTGCGGGAACGCGTCACCTATCCGGGGTTTTTGGATTTTGCCCATCCCTATCGCATCTCGGGCTGGTTTACGGACATGCATGTGGGTGGCCCGAGCATCGAGACGTTCCTCGTGCTCGCGCTCCCGGTCGCTCTGATCTGGGCCTGGCGGCAGCGTGCCCCCCTGGCCTGGGCGGCAACTCTGGTGCTGGCGCTAGGGGCGCTTTACGCCGTGGCCATGACCTATTCCCGCGGGGGCTATCTCGGCCTTCTGGTCGGGCTTGCGGCGGTGCTGTTGGTGGGCGCGCTCATGCTGCTGCGGGGGCGGACACGCCGGGCCGGCCGCGGGAGTGCCATGGCGGCAGTCCTCCTGGTCGCCGCCGGCGTGCTGTTGCCGACCCTGCTCGGTGGTGTGGCCGAGCAGCGCATGAGCCAGGTGGCCGAGGGTCTGGACGCGCGCCTGGCGCACTGGCGGCTCGCGCTGGACCTGCCGGGGGGCAATGCCTTGAGTCCGTGGATTGGGCGTGGCCTGGGCCAGTTCCCGCAGGCGTATCGCCAGGCGTACCCGGAAGGCCGTGTTCCGGCGAATTTCGCCTTCGCTGATGACAGCTTGCATCTCGGCACGGGCGATTCGGTGTATCTGAATCAGCGTGTTGCGCTGGATCGTAGCCAACCGTATGCCCTTGGCGTTCGGGTGCGTAGCGATCAGGGCGGTCGATTGGGGATTTATCTGTGCGAGAAGCCGATCCGGCACTCGTTCGAGTGTGTCTCCGCGCAGATCTCGGTGTCATCGGGTGCGGAGTGGAAGGAGTCGCATTGGACGTTGGATCTGAGCGAAATGGATACGCGCCCGTGGCCGATCCGGCGCGGCCTGGTCCTGTCCCTTGCGCACGCGGGCGGCGGGCCGAGCGTTCTGGAGATTGATTACGTGCAATTGACCGACGTCGCGGGCCGTGAGCAGCTACTCAACGCGGATTTCGCGGCGCAGGGCCGACACTGGTACTTCACGACCGACCACCTGTGGCCCTGGCGGGTCGAGAACCAGTGGCTGGAGATCTACCTCGATCAGGGCCTGCTGGGTTTGGTGGCTTTCGTATGGCTGACGCTGGCAGCGCTCTGGCTGTTGCTGCGCCGGGCGCTGCGGGGCGACGCGTTTGCCCTGGGCAGTCTGGCCGGCGTCCTGGGTGCGCTGGCGGTCGGCGTTTTCGGCACCATCTTTTTCTCGCCCAGCGTGGCGCTCTTGTTCTACCTGGTGCTGCTCCTGGGCGCAGTCGGCTCCGGCCAAGAGGCAAGTCAAGGGCGTATTCACCACAGAGGACACGGAGGACACAGGGAAGGACAAGGGCCAGGTCGAGGGCCGATTTACCACGAAGCTCACGAAGGCACGAAGGAGGTCAAGGTCAAGATGGGCTCACCATAGAGGGCACAGAGTTCAGGGAGAAGGGCGCTGCATTGAAAAGGGCTGTCGCTGTGGGCACAGCGCGGCAATCTCTTGCAGGTCGCCGCGTCGTTTCGCCACTCGCGATGACGCAATTTTTTCGAGTGAGCGGTTTTTTGGGTTGCCAGCTGGCGAAGCGGTTACCGGTCACGTCGCATCATCGTTACCCCTAAGTCCGACCTCCTAAAACCAATCAATCCGAATTTCTTCGTATCTTCCCATCTTCCTGTAAACCGCTCTAGACCCTGGCCTCGCCCTCCTTCGTTCTTCGTGAGCTTCGTGGTAAATCCGCCCTTGACCGGGCCCTTCTCCGTGTCCTCTGTGCGCTCTGTGGTGCAACAGCCCTTGACGGCGTTAAGCGCGGTTGGCGGGAGGGTGCAGGGTGATGGTCGGGACGTGCCCATCTGGACGGGTCAGGGCGAGGAAGGGGGGGCGGCCGGTGAGCAGGAGTTCGGAGCGGCCCAGTTGCAGGAAGTAGAGGCTTCCGATGCGTCGGGCACCCAGGCGTTCATGGGCGCGCAAGGAGCTTCCGTTGAAGGCCGATATTCGGCTCAGGCTCCATTCGATCCCGCGTTCCTGCAAGGCGCGGTCGGCCGCCTGCCACAGTTCGGCGAATACCAGGCCACCCCGGGCCTCGGGGAAGACATACACATCGACGTCCAGTGCGCAGGACGCATCCGGCGGAGGTTGCAGAACGCAGCGATGCTCGTTCTCGTGGTAGGGCCCGAACAGCAGCCAGATAAAGCCCAGCATGTGGGTCTCGCCGTTCGCTGCGAACGCGGCGAGACAAACGCCACCATGTTCCTGGCGATAACGCACCTGCTCCGTCGCTCGTGGTAACTGTGCCAGGGCCGCGGGGTCTTCCGTGATATCCCGGATTTGCAGCCGCCCCGGACGGTTGCCGGATGCATGCATCTGTCCTACCGGCTGCGCAAGCAGGTAGTAGCGTGCCAGACCCAGATGATCATTCAGGCGTTGCAATGCCCCGTGGAGTCCCAGAAGCAGTGCGTTTGCCAGGCCCAGATCGCGCCGACGACTGCGAAATCGTTGCAGGACACGTGTCACGGGTGCTCGTCCGGTTGCGCTGCGCATGTGGCCTGGGATCCGGGGGACCCTGGGCTACTACGTGTGCGTATGAGTGAATCGAGTATTCAACCCGAAGATTAGTCTGCGGCCCTGGGGGCGGCAACCGGGCCAACTCACGCTTCGCGTTGGTTGCGTACTGCTGCGTCATTGCGGCCACCGTAGAATGGCCGATGGTATTGGCTGGAGGGGTGGCCGGTTTTCCGCACGTGCACATGGATCAATGACTTTTGGAATCCGAAACTCATGAATGAGGCCTTTTCCACCTTTGATGAACGCCTGCTGGAATTGGCTTCTTTCGTCGAAGATGCCGAGTCGTTGGAGAAGGGTCTTTCGCGGTTGGCAGCGCTGGTGGGTCATGCCATGGAATGCGAACGTTGTTCGATCATGCTGTTAAAGCGGGACTCGGACGGAGGTGACGCCCGCCTTCGGGTTCAGGCGCACCATGGGTATCTGCCTGATCAGGCCTATGACGTTCGGCAACCGCTGGGCTCGGGAATCGCGGGGCGGGTGGCGAGCGCGGGCAAGGGGCTGCTGATTCGGGATCTACATGCTTCCGATCTTGCAGCCGAGGCGCTTCGGGCCGAAGGCTCCGGCCCGGTGGACGTGATTGCGGTTCCTGTGATTCTGGAGGGGGACCTTCTGGGTGTAATCAACATCGACAGCCCCAGGGGGCGGGACCGGTTGACCCAGGAGGATTTCCGCATGGCGTTGATCCTGGCCCTGGTGGTGGCCAAGTCGGTCCTGGTCCATCGTTTGAAGGGGCTGCTGCGTACGAGTTTTGCGCAAGTCGCGCTGGCACGGGAGGCAAAGGGCGACGAGGGGCCGATTACCCATGAGCCGGAGGCCGTGGCAAGGATCCTGGCTCGCAGCCTGTTCGACGAAATGACTCGGGCGGGTCTATCCCGCGATCATGTGCTGGTCGCGGCAACAGAATTGATCGGTCGCGTGGGTGGGGGCGAGAAGGCATGACGGATTCCGAGTTCGAACAGCGTTGGCGGCGGCGCTTTGTCGAGCGTGGGGCCCAGTGGGACGACGATGCCGGTATTGCGGGCTGGACCCCCACGGGGCTGAACAGCCGGGTCCGCCAGTTTCAACATTGGTGGCGGCTCGCCAGTCCGCCAAAAGGCTGTTGGCTGGATATCGGTTGTGGTGCCGGGACCTACACGCGAATGCTGCAGGTTGAGGGGTATCAGGCGGTGGGATTGGATTATTCCCCGCCATCGGTGCAAAAGGCCCGTGATCGAAGCCCCGACGGGATCGACTGGCTGGCGGCGGACATCCACCAATTGCCGTTACCGGATGCAACCGCCGATGGCATTCTCTGTTTTGGCGTTATGCAGGCGCTCTCGGACCCGGTCCCGGCCCTTGCCGAGATGGCACGAGTGATGCGCCCAGGCGGTGAGATTTGGGTGGATGCGCTCAATGCCCGGTGTCTGCCAACACGGGTGCAGGAGTACCGCCGTCATCGCGCCGGTCGCCCGCCCCATCTGCGTTATGACACGCGAGCGAGCCTGGAGCAGGCTGCCCGCGCAGCAGGGCTGGATCCGATGGCGCTGTACTGGCTTCCTCTTGCGCCGGGGCGCTTGGCGCGTTTGCAGGGCGTGCTGGAAAGCCGACCCACACGAGGGCTTCTGAGCGCCCTTCCTCCGTTGGCGGCCGGGCTGAGCCACTCGTTCATCCTCCGCGCCCGGCGCCTGTGAAATTCAAGGGCGTTTTTCACCACAGTGGTCACGAAGCCCACAGAGAAGGGTCAAGGGCAAGGGCGATCTACAGGCAGGTAAGAGGATAAGAAGCAGAGCTGGATTGGTCGGACTGTCATTGCGCGTGTCGCGCGGCCAACTTCCGGAAAGCGCAGGGGCAATCTCTCGCGGATCGCCGCGTCGCTTTGCGACTCGCGATGACGGATTTCTTGGCGTTAGGGGGCTCTCGGGCAACGGACTATTGATGACGGCCGAAGATCACAGTCCTATCCATTGCGTCCCGCAAGTCCCTCACCGTTAGAACAAACGAATCTGAATTCCTTCCTGTCATCTCATCTTCCTGTGAACGGCTCTTGACCGCGCCTTTCTCTGTGAGCTGTGGGGTGGGATTTCTCTACAGGACGATCTCGGCGGGTAGCGGATGGTCGAGGAAGCCGACGGGGCTGGCCGTGAGGCCGTAGGCGCCGGACTGGAAGATGGCGATCAGGTCGCCAGGTTCAGCGTGCGGCAGGTGTACCTGGCTGGCCAGGCGGTCGAGCGGGGTACACAGGGGGCCAACGATATTCACGACTTCGCTCGCCTGGTTATTGAGTCGGGTGGCGACGGCCACCGGAAAGTTGCGCCGTACTACCTGCCCCAGATTGCCGGAGGCCGCGAGGTGGTGGTTCATCCCGCCATCCGTCACCAGGAAGGTCTCACCACGCGATACCTTTCGATCGACAACGCGTGTCAGATAAACCCCGGATTCCCCTACCAGGTAGCGGCCCAGTTCGAGCACTAGACCCGTTTCCGGCCAACGTTCGTGCAGCCGAACCTGAAGTTGGGCCAGCCCCTCGGCAATGGGTGCAATCTCCAGTGGCCGATCCCCGGGGAAATACGGAATGCCAAAGCCGCCGCCGAGGTTCACGAATTCCGGGATGATGCCGCCCGGACAGACATTCAGGATCAGATCAAGCGACCGCGCCTGGGCCTCCGCAATCGCCTCGGCCTGGAGATTCTGGGAGCCGGCGTATATCTGAAACCCCGCGATATAAACGGGCAGGTGCCGGGCCTCTTCCAGCAGTTCGGGGACCTCTTCGGCGTCAATGCCGAAGGGCGAGGCGCCGCCGCCCATGTGCATCCCC
This sequence comes from Thioalkalivibrio sp. ALJ1, assembly GCF_000745395.1. Taxonomy (NCBI): domain Bacteria; kingdom Pseudomonadati; phylum Pseudomonadota; class Gammaproteobacteria; order Chromatiales; family Ectothiorhodospiraceae; genus Thioalkalivibrio; species Thioalkalivibrio sp. ALJ1. The sequence goes on from NZ_KN050684.1 coordinate 968,350, forward strand.
GAGGATTTTAATCGGAAGTCCGGATTGAGCCGGATGCTGATGGGTACGCGGTGCCCTTGTCCGCGCGCTAGATCCGCCGCCCGGTGCAGTTGGGTAAAGGACTCGATGCCGACCACACTGCCGGCGTTCAGGGCGGCTTGCAGATCGGTCGTGGTCTTGCCCGGTCCTGCGAGCGAGATGTCACGCCCCTCGATGCCGGCGTGTAGAGCGCGTTGCAGCTCGCCGGCCGAGGCGACATCCATGCCGTCCAGCCACGGGGCGAGCCGACGCAGTAGCTGTGAATGCGGATTGGCCTTGACGGCGTAGTGCAGCTTAACCCCATTGGGAAGCTGGCTACGCAGGTCCTGAATTCGCACGCCAGCGTCTTCAGCGTTGTAAACGTATAGGGGCGTACCGTGTTGCATTGCGAGCATGCTGGCGGGCTGGCCGGCAATCAGTAGTTGTCCCTGCGAGTCGGTCTCCAGTCCCTCCGGCCAGTAATGGGGGGCGAGCTCGGTTGTCTGTGCCATTAGAGTTTCCCGGAGGCGCTGAGGTATGTGCATGTTCACGCCTGACTCGGTGCGACGAGTATGCAAGGCGTGGTGAATGCAGTGTAGCCGAGCGATATCAGCCGGGGTGCGGCGCCGTTAGTGCATGGTCAAGTCGATTCTTTGAGCCGGGATGCTCTGCTTTTTTTCGCCAGCGGTTGGGGCCCGATGGTGGCGGTCACATCATGTGGTGGTTAGCTCGCGTCCCCCCGAGGTTCAGGCTGTAGCGTGCCGTCTTCCAGTGCTCGTCGCAGATAGCTGCGGTCGATCTTGCCGTGTGCCGTGAGGGGTAGGCCTTCGGGGAGCGGCACCCAGATTCGGGGTTGCATGTAGCCTGGTAGGGTCTTGCGACACCACCGGCTCAGGCTCGCGGGCGTTACCGATGCCTGGCGGGGTTGGAAGATGACTGCTACCGCTTCGCCCAGCTCCTCGTCGGGCACGCCCAGCGCGACGGCCTCCACAACGTCTGTCGACTCCAGGAGCACGCTTTCTACTTCGGTGGGACTGACACGATACCCGGAGGTCTTGATCATTTCGTCATCGCGGCCGGCGAAATACAAAAGTCCTTGCGCGTCCTGATAGACCCGATCCCCGGACCACACGGCGATCTCCGAGCGGGGATGCTCCGCGGGTGTTAATGGCCAGGGCCGGAAGCGAGCGGCCGTGGCTTCCGGGTCGTTCCAGTAACCGAGTGCAACGAAGGCCCCTCGGTGCACCAGCTCGCCTTCCTCTAGCGGATTGCAACGCGAGCCATCGCTGCGGACCACGGCAATCTCGGCATTGGGTACGGCTCGGCCGATGGATGTGGGAAAGCGGTCCACAAGGTCGGGATCAAGGTAGGTTGAGCGGAAGGCCTCGGTAAGACCGTACATCAGGAACAGTCGGGCATCAGGAGCCTTCTCGCGCAATCCACGGACCGTTGCTTCGGGCAGATGACCGCCCGTGTTCGTCATCTGCCGTAGGCTGTGGATCAGCCCTTCGGGCCACGACTCTCGCACCAGGGCCTGCCAGAGAGTGGGTACGCCGGCCAGCGTCGTGGCCCGGAACAGGGCGGCTTCCTGCACGAGTGCGGCCGCGGAAACGTATTCGGTCAGCCGGCAGCAGGCGCCCGCGTGCAGGCTGGATAGAAGCTGATTCAGACCGTAATCGAAACTGAAGGGCAGTACAGCCATGAGGCGATCGTCTGTGCCCAGTTCAAGGTAAGTCGCCACGCTGGCGGCCCCTGCGCGCAGATTGCGATGCGACAGCAGTACACCCTTGGGCGCACCCGTGCTGCCGGATGTGTAAAGGATTGCGACAGGATCGTGATCGGTGCTTGGTGGGCGTGAAATGACGCGCGCCATAGGAGCAGTGTTCCAGGCCAGGGCGCCGCTGTGTGGCGGATGGTCGGTCGCGCCGTGGTCCACGAGCAGCACTCGAAACGGCGATTCCGTGAGGTGGCTGGAGTCAGGATCGAGTGTCAGGGCCTCGAGGCGCGCGCTCGATGTCACCAGAAGCCGAGACTCAGAGTGGCGCAGGATGTGTTCCGCCTGACGCTGGCGAAGGCCGGGATTGACCGGTACAAACAAGGCGCCAACACGACTTGCGGCCAACATGGCGACGACCGCCTCTACCCGTTTTTCGAGGTAAACGGCGACCCGGTCTCCGGCACGGATGCCGCTCTCGACTAACAGCGCGGCGACGCGCTCAGTTTCATCGTCGAGTTCGGCAAACGACCAACAGTTCGAGCCACTCTCCAGAGCTGGGGCGTTCGGGAGGAGGTTGGCTTGGCGGCTGAGTAGGCTGTCGAGTCGGATGTCGGTGCCCAGGTCGGGTGTCATGTTTCTTTACGGTTTCCGGGGCTGCGGAGCGGGTAAGAAACTGTGGCGGACAAGCTTCCTTTTAAAACAGTCGGTTGCAGCGTTATCTCGCCGTGGTATCAAACTTGCTTCCATTCCAGTATCAGTGCGTTCGAACAGTAGGCACGGCCCAGTTCTCGCGCTAGGATGAAACTGTACGTACTTGGAACAATGGCATGCGGGACTCGGTGGAACAAGGCGCGATGCGCCGCTCGGCCGAGCATCCCGGAGGTAAGCGAATGAATCACGATCAGCAGCAGGATCCGCGCTCGGAAGCGCCGCAGGACGCGCTCAATGCGCATGGTCGGACCCGGCGGCGCCTAAGCAAGGCGGCGCTGGGCACTGCGCCGGTGCTGATGACGCTGCATTCAGCGCCGCTGAAAGCGGCCGGCGCGAACTGCATGCCCTCCGGCTGGGTGTCCGGCAACACCTCCCGCCATGATGAGCCGCAGGAATGCGGTGGACGTACGCCTGGCTACTGGAGTGGCTCGGCCAACAACAACAGCACGAACCTTAACAGTGCGGCGTTTCAGAACCATCCGACGTGGCGTCAGGCGGTCGAAGAGGGTATCGCGTTTGCGTCGGATTACGGTTTCCCGGGGATGACGAACGACTATCGCCAGCATGCGGAGTCTGTCGGCCCCGGTAACTCGGGTAAGCCCGGTAAGCCCGGTAAGCCCGGTAAGTCGGACAACTCGGCGGAGGAGATTCCGCTTACGATGCTCGGGGCTGTAGCGGCCTCCAACAGTGTCCTGGGGCTCACAGGTGTCCCGCATGAGCGTCAGATCATCCGCTTCGGCGCAGCGGCCTTGCTGAACGCGCGTTACACGCCGGGTTACCCGCTGTCCGAGCAGATGGTGCGGGACATCGTGACCGACACTCTGGTCGACGGCTACTACATCGCCAACAGCGGCGATCGCCTGGAACCGGAACAGGTGAAGGCCTTCCTCGAAAACACGATGGACACGCCGACCTGGGGGCCGTGATCGGCCTGACCTCCGTCCTTCGCTTCGGCACAAGCCTTGTCCGATAAGCTCCTGGAGTACGCCGCCAGCGTGCATCTTCGCCCGTGCGGCGAGCAATGGGCTGCGTTTCATACCGGTACGGGGGACACTCATCTGCTGGATCCCGTCGCCGGGGCGATTCTCCAGTGTCTGCAGGAAAATGGTCCGCTGGTGCTGGCGCAGTTGTCCGACTGTCTTGAATGGAACGCGGCGGATGCCGGTATCCTTGCCGAATGGCTCGCCGCGCTGCAGCACAATCGACTGATCCGGGAACGCACGGAGTGTCTCTAGGGCGTGTTCCTCTGCGCAGCCTGGGGACTACGGTCGTTCGTCGGCGTCTAGCCGGCGACGGCTTGCTACTGGAGACTGGCCCCTTCGTGACGCGGATCCGTAGCCGGATTGCCAGCGTAGCTGAAGGCCTGGCCGCGGTTTACCGCGACTATCCAGTGCACGAGTCGGGTGCCTTTCACGATTTCGACTGCGAGCTGCGCGCCCCGCGTACGCTGCGACGGTTCTATCACCCTCAGGTGCTCTTCCTGTCCGACCGGCGCAGCGTGTTCAAGCCGCTTGCCTATCATCAGGCCTATCCGATGCTCGAGTGGGGCATGAACTGGTGCATCGCCAGCCTGGTCCAGCATCGCCTCGTCCTGCACGCCGCCGCCCTTGAGCAGGGTGGTCGCGCGGTGCTGCTGCCCGCGCCCCCGGGCTCCGGCAAAAGCACCCTTTGCGCCGCTCTGGCCCACAATGGCTGGCGGCTTCTGACCGACGAATCCGTCCTGCTGGATCTGGATGCCGGAACGGTGTCTGGTCCGGCGCGGCCCGTCAGCTTGAAGAACGCCTCTATCGACGTGATTCGCGGGTTCTGCCCGGATGCTCGCCTGAATGCGCCGGTCCACGACACACTGAAGGGTACTGTGTCGCACATGTCCCCGCCGCAGGCATCCGTGGAACGTGCGGGAGAGGCGGCGGAACCAGCCTGGGTCATATTTCCGCAGTATCGCCAAGGGGTACCGGCACGGCTCATCGAGCGCAGTCCGGGAGAATGCCTGACCGGACTGATTGACAACGCCTTCAACTATGCGGCGTTGGGAGCCCAAGCCTTCCATGGTCTGGGTGGGCTGAGCGACGGGGTTCGGTCATTTGATTTCGTCTACGGCGACCTCGACGAGGCGATGGACGTGTTCCAGAGGCTGTCCGATGGACGGTAATCGAGCGCTGTGCCTGGCCCTTGCGCGGCCCGAAAGCATGGCCGAGCGGACCGACGGGGAATGGTCCACGATGCTCGCGGCAGCACGCGAGACGTCCCTGCTGGGTGCGCTTTGGCAACGGGCGCGGGAGGCAGGGCTGGAGACGGACCTTCCGAAGCCGGTTGCATTGCATCTGCAGGGGGCGGCATGGGTGGCGGAACGACGTGCCGAGGCCCTGCGCTGGGAGCTGGAGGAGCTGGGTCGAGGCATGCTGACGCGAATGGCACCGCCCGTGTTACTGAAGGGGGCTGCCTACCTGCTGGCGGATCTGCCCAACGCACAGGGACGTCTGGCTAACGATATCGACCTGCTCTTTCCGGAGGCGGAGATCGAACGGGCAGAGTCATTGCTTTTCTTCGATGGATGGTCGGGGTCGCACCACAACGACTACGATCAGCGCTACTACCGCGAGTGGATGCACGAGCTGCCCCCTCTGGCCCACCGCCAGCGGGGGACTACACTCGACCTGCACCACAATATCCTGCCGCGCACTTTCCGCGTCCGACCGGATGCCGGCAGGTTGCGCGAGCAGAGCGTGGCCCTGCCGGCGCCGTGGCGTTTCCGCATGCTGGCGCCAGCACACATGGTGCTGCACGCCATGGTGCACCTGTTCTCCGAGACCGATTGGGAACGCGGTCTGCGCGACGTTAACGATATCCACGTATTGGTGAACCACTTCGCCGCTCGCGAGGGCGATGGGTTCTGGGAGGCACTGCTGGTCGAGGCCGATGCGCTGGAGGTGACGTGGCTGGCGCAGCGGGCACTCTGGTTGTGTGGCCGTCATCTGGGTACGGACATTCCGCCCGAGGTTGTAAGGCGTCTCGCGGCCTCGCCGCGTGCTCGGCGCATCAACCCGGTGGCACGCTGGATGTTCCATCATGGCAGCCAGACGCGGGCGGCCTCCAGCACACCGTTGCAGGATGGGACCGCTCGCGGGCTCCTGTTTCTGCGCGGACACTGGCTCAAGATGCCGCCGGGCCTGCTGGTGCGGCACTTGTTCTACAAGGCCTTCCTCGCCGAAAAGGAAGACGACACGGATGTACAACCCGAACCCGACAAGCACGGGTGAGGTCAAGGTCGGCTCACCACGGAGGGCACAGAGGGCCCAGAGGAGGACCAGGCCAAAGGCCGTTCGCAGGAAGGTGGGAAGGCGGGAAGGAATTCAGATTCGTTGCCAGGGAGCCGGGAGCCTTGGTGACCTCAACCTGAAATCGCGATCACCTGCACCCAACCAGGATGCCGACACCGCCGATCGACCGGTCATCGCGAGTGGCGAAGCGACGTGGCGATTTGCAAGGATTACTGCCAGCATCCCTCCAGGAGACTGCCGTGCCACGTTCGCAATGACAGCCCCAAAAATTCCAGCCTTTCTTCCGGTCTTCCCATCTTCCTGTAATTCGTCCTTGACCTTGCGGAGCGTCAGTTGCCGCTTTGGTTGCGGTATTCCTGTAGCAAGGGACGGATTCGGTCGGAGGGGATGGCGTAGCTGATGCCGCTGGGCTGGCCGATGGCGGCTTCGCGGCCGCCCTGTACGAAGACCTGGTTAATGACGCCGATTACCTCGCCCGAACCCTTGCGGAACAGCGGACTCCCGCTGTTGCCCGGGTAGGCGGTGGCGTCCAGTTGAAAAACCATCGGCGGATCGTTGCGCAGGGCGCGGATGCGACGTTCATCGAGCTCGGCTGAGCTCCGGGCCGGAATCACCATCGGCGTGCGTGCGGAGATCGTGGCCCGGTGGGTGGCGGGATAAAGACCCAGGATCATCCCGATGGGGTAGCCGGTGAATGCCACTTCCTCGCCGACGCGGGTCGAGTCCGATGAACCGAGGCGCAGGGCGGGAAGCGACGGCGCAGCGATTCGCAACAGGGCCAGGTCATGATCCACCGAGCGGGCGACGACTTCGGCGTGGTGGACCTCTGTGTTGCGGCCCTCCCCGCTGATGACCACCAGGCGTTCTCGGCGCTCTTGGTCCAGCGTTTCGGGGATTACATGGTAGTTGGTCACCACCAGTCGGCCATCGTCGATGACGAAGCCGGTCCCGAGGTAGTTGGCCCGCGGGCTTCGTGTTGGTTGGAAGGTCGCGACTCCGACGACCGAGGGTTTGACCCGATCAATGGTGTCCGGAAGCCGTTCGGCCGAGGCCGAGGGGGCGCCTAGCGCGAGGGCCGCCGCCATGAGCACCAGAAGCAGGAGTTGATGCCAGGCCCGCCGTGTGGAGTGGATTGTCCTGGGGATGCCGTTTTCGTTCGCCATCGTGGGTCTCCCGTCGCCCGCTTTTGTGATTTGGGCTATCCGCGGAGTCTAGTCCAGACGTGTATTGGCGAAGGGCGCCGGCGTGACTTGGACGCCAGTGGCGTTCGGTTCAGCGTTAGTTGGTGGCAGTGACGCGCGTCGCTGAATGCTCAATCGAAGACGATGGTCTTGTTGCCGTGGGTGAGGACGCGGCCTTCGAGGTGGTAGCGCAGGCCGCGGGCGAGGACCCAGCGTTCGACGTCGCGTCCCTTGCGGATCAGGTCCTGCACGCCGTCGTCGTGGCGGATGCGGGTGACGTCCTGCTCAATGATGGGGCCGGCGTCCAGGTCTTCGGTGACGTAGTGGCAGGTGGCGCCGATCAGCTTTACACCACGGGCGAAGGCCTGGTGATAGGGCCGTGCGCCGACGAACGAGGGCAGGAAGCTGTGGTGGATGTTCAGGATGCGCTCGGGGTACTCATCGCACAGAGTTGGCGGCAGGATCTGCATGTAGCGCGCCAGCACGATGGTATCCGGGGCGAGTTCGCCCAGGCGTTGCTGGAGCTGGGCGAACGCGCCCTCACGGCCCTCTTTGGGTACCGGGATGTGCTCGAACGGGATGCCGTGGCAGGCAGCCAGGGGCTCCAGGTCCCGATGGTTGGAGAGAATGGCCGGGATCTCCATCTCCAGTTCGCCAGCGCTCCAGCGAGCGAGCAGGTCGCTCAGGCAGTGGGGTTCGCGCGACGCCATCAGCACCACACGAGGACGAGTTGTGGTCGCCGTCAGCCACCAGTCCATGCCTAGGTCCAGGACCAGCTCGTCCAGGCGTTCGCGCAAGGCGGGCTCGGTGTCCACGGGCAGCGAGAATACCCAGCGCATGAAGAACCAGCCGGCCTCGGCATCAGTGTGCTGGGCCGCTTCGGTGATCCAGCCGTCGGTGTTGGCGATCGCGTTGGCGATGCGCGCAACGATCCCGTGCTGATCAGGACAGCGAATACTCAGCCGAAAACGCGGTCGATCATCCATGTCGTTTATGTATCCCCGATAAGGTCAAGGGCGGTTAACAGGAAGTTGGGAAGACAGGAAGGGTTTTTGGGTGTGGAATCCCTGACATTCGGGGATATGACAGCAATGGCGGGTGTGTGCGGTGCGCCCCAATCCAGTTTTTCTTCAAATCTTCTGGCCTTCCTGTAAGCAGCCCTTTCAGGCGGATTCGCGGCGCAGGCCGGAGGGGATGGAGAAGGTGATGGTTTCCTCGCGGCCGGCGAGTTCGGAGACGGTATCGACGCCGTGCCCGCGCAGGAAGTCGAGCACTTCGTTGACCAGGACCTCCGGGGCCGAGGCGCCGGCGGTGACGCCGATGCGGCTCTTGCCCTCCAGCCAGGCAGGGTCGATGTCCGCGGCGCCGTCCACCAGGTGGGACTCCACGCCCATCCGGGCGCCGATCTCGCTCAGGCGGTTGGAGTTCGAACTGTTCTTCGAGCCGACCACCAGCAGCAGGTCGCACTGCTTTGCCAGGTCCTTCACCGCGTCCTGGCGATTCTGGGTGGCGTAGCAGATGTCCATCTTGCGCGGGCCTTCGATCTTCGGGAAGCGCGCGGTGAGGGCATCGATGATGCCGGCGGTGTCGTCCATCGACAGCGTGGTCTGGGACACGAAGGCCAAACGATCCGGGTTCGCGACCTCCAGATTTTCGACGTCCGCGATGGTCTCGACCAGCATCATGCGCCCGCCCTGCGAGTCGTCGAACTGGCCCATGGTGCCCTCGACCTCGGGGTGCCCGGCGTGGCCGATCAGCACGACCTCGCGCCCCTCGCGGGCGTAGCGGCCCACCTCCAGGTGGACTTTGGTCACCAGTGGGCAGGTGGCGTCGAATACGGTCAGGCCGCGATCCTCGGCTTCCTTCTGCACGCGCCGCGGCACGCCGTGCGCGGAGAAGATCACCACCTGGCCATCGGGCACTTCGCTCAGTTCCTCGACGAAGCGCACACCGGCATCGGTCAGGCGCCCGACCACATGGCGGTTGTGGACCACCTCGTGGCGTACGTACAGCGGCGCGCCGTAGATCTCCAGAGCGCGCTCCACGATCTCGATGGCGCGTTCCACCCCGGCGCAGAAGCCTCGCGGATTGGCGAGCTGGGCCTGCATGCTCATGCTGTTCTCCTGCGGTCGTTCGCGACCTATTGCGGTTCCTTTACGGATACCACATCCACCTCGAAGGTGAAGTTCTGACCCGCCAGCGGGTGGTTGAAATCGACGGTAACGGTGTCGTCTTCAACCGCCTCAATACGCCCTGGAACGGCGTCGCCTGAGGGGCTGTTGAATTCGTAGATATAGTCCACTTCCAGCGGCAGATCGTCCGGAAACTGCGAGCGGGGCATCTGTTGCACTGCCGCCTTATCCCGAAACGGGAACATGATGCCGGCCTCGATCGCAAATTCCCGGTGGTCGCCGGGCTCCAGGCCGACCAGCAGGTCTTCCAAGCCGGGCAGAATCTCGCCGGATCCGATTTCCAGGGTAATGGGTTCGTCGCCGGTCCCGTCCACTAGATAGCCGTTCTCCAGGATCAGGCGATAGTGCATCTCGATGCGCGCGCCTTTGGTCGCGGTGGTCATGCTTACTCCCGATGCGTTGGCGGATGGCTGTGGTCGCCTTCGATAAAGGTCGCCACGATCAGCGTGATGGCCCCCATGACGATCGCCATGTCGGCCACGTTGAAGGCCGGCCAGTGGTAGCCGGCCCAGTGAAAGTCCAGAAAATCCACCACTGCACCGTAGCGCAGGCGGTCGATCAGGTTGCCGATGGCCCCGCCCAGCACCAGGCCAAGGGCGGTCACCGACCACCAGGCCTGGCGCGGCAGGCGCGCCAGCCAGCCGATAATCAGCAGGCCGATGACCACGGCGATGCCGCTCAACAACCAGCGGCCCCAGTCCCCAGCCCCGGCGAGAAAGCTGAAGGCCGCACCGGGGTTGTATACCAGCGAAAGGTTGAAGAAGCTCGTGATCTCCACCGGCGCGAACAACGTCAGCGCGTGCTCGGCCCAGACCTTGGTGGCCTGGTCGGCGGCTACGATGGCCGCTGCGATCACCAGGCCCGGGCCCAAGCCGGAACCCTGCAGGCGCATCAGGCGAAACGCCGGGTTTCGCCCGGGCCTTCCACGTTGCTGACGCAACGCCCGCACAGTTCCGGATGCTGCGCGTGTTCACCCACGTCCGGGCGGCGGTGCCAGCAGCGCACGCATTTGGCCTGATCGCTCTTGTGCACCACGACGCTGAGCGCCGTGCCGTCGTTCAGCTCGGCGCTGTGTGCGCCTTCCGGGGCGGCGCCGTTGGCCAGGCGAGCCTCGGAGGTGATTAACACGAAGCGCAGCTCGTCGCCCAGGCGTTCCAGCAACGCACGCGCTGTGGAATCGGCCGGCAGATGCAGGTCGATCTCGGCGTTCAGCGAGGCGCCGATACCCTGCTCGTTGCGTGCCAGTTCCAGGGCGCGGGCGACATGCGTGCGCACCTCCAGGATGCGGTCCCAGTCGCCATCGGAGAACGCGGCGTCCTCGGGCAGTGGCGCCAGCCCCTCGTACCAGGTGGAGAACAGCACGCTGTTGGGGCGTTCGCCGGGCAGGAGTTCCCATATCTCCTCGGCGGTGAACGTCAGAATCGGGGCGACCCAGCGGGTCAGGGCCTCGGCCACGTGGTACAGCGCGGTCTGGGCCGAGCGCCGCGCATGCGAGTCCGCCTGGGTGGTGTACTGGCGATCCTTGATCACGTCCAGGTAGAAGCTGCCCAGTTCCACCGAGCAGAAGTTGTGCACGCGCTGGTAGATCTGGTGGAACTGGTAGTCGTCGTAGGCGCGGGTCACTTGTTCCTGCACCTGCAGGGCGCGGGCGACGATCCAGCGATCCAGCGGCAGCAGCTCGTCCAGGGGCAGGGCGTGTTCGGCCGGCTCGAAGCCGTTCAAGTTGCCCAGCAGGAAGCGCGTGGTGTTGCGGATGCGGCGGTAGGCGTCGGCGGTGCGGTCGAGGATGTCCTTGGAGATCGCCATCTCGCCGGAGAAGTCGGTCGCCGCGACCCACAGGCGCAGGATATCTGCCCCCAGCGTGGAGACGACCTCCTGCGGCGCGACCACGTTGCCGCGCGACTTGGACATCTTCTCGCCCTTCTCGTCCACGGTGAAGCCGTGGGTCAGCACCGCCTTGTAGGGCGCCTCGCCGCGCATGGCGACGCTGGTCAGCAGGCTGGACTGGAACCATCCGCGGTGCTGATCCGATCCCTCCAGGAACAGATCCACCGGCAGATCGCCCAGCTCCGGACGCTTCTGGACAACAGTGGAGTGCAATGCCCCCGAGTCGAACCACACATCGAGGGTGTCGTTCAGCTTGATGTAGTCATCCGCCTTGTCGCCCAGCAGCTCTTTCGGATCCAGCTGGAACCAGGCCTCGATACCGTTCTGCTCGATCCGTTGCGCCACCACCTCCACCAGCTCGGAGGTGTGCGGGTGCAGGCGGTTCGTCTCCTTGTGCACAAAGAACGGGATCGGCACGCCCCAGTTGCGCTGGCGCGAGATGCACCAGTCCGGCCGGTTGACCACCATGCCGTGGATGCGGGCCTGGCCCCAGCTCGGCATCCACCGGGTGTCGGCGATCGCCTTCAGCGCGTCCGTACGCAACTCGGCGCGCTCCATGCTGATGAACCACTGCGGGGTTGCGCGGAAGATGATCGGGGTCTTGTGGCGCCAGCAGTGCGGGTAGCTGTGCTCGAACTTCACCGCCACGATCAGCGCGCCGCGGTCTTTCAGCACGTCGATCACATGGCCGTTGGCCTGGTGTACGTTCTCGCCGGCGAAGTGCGGGGTGTCCGGCAGGAAACGGCCGTCCGGGCCCACCGGGTTTTCCACCGGCAGGCTGTACTGCAGCCCCACCGCGTAGTCCTCCTGGCCGTGGCCGGGGGCGGTGTGGACGGCCCCGGTACCGGTCTCGGTGGTTACGTGATCACCCAGGATCAGCGGGACCTGCCGCTCCAGGAAGGGATGCTGCAGCATCAGGCCTTCCAGCGCCTGGCCTTTGGCGCGGGCCACGATCTGGCCTTCGCCCAGCGAGTAGCGCTTGAGACAGTCCTCGACCAGAGCCTCAGCAAGCAAGATGCGCTCGTGCTCCAGCTCCACCAGGGCGTAATCCAGTTCCGGGTGCAGGGCCACGGCCTGGTTGGCGGGCAATGTCCATGGGGTGGTGGTCCAGATCACCACGCTGATGGGGCCGCGCGAGCCATCGATGCCGTCGAAGCGACGCAGGAAGTCGATGTCGTCGACCACGCGAAAGCGTACGTCGATTGCCTGCGAAAACTTGTCCTCGTACTCGACCTCAGCCTCGGCCAGCGCCGAGCCGCAGTCCACGCACCAGTGCACCGGCTTCTCGCCCATCTGCACGTGGCCGCGCTTGAAAATGGTGCCCAGCGCGCGGACGGTGTCTGCCTCCACCTGGTAGTCCATGGTCAGGTAGGGATTGTCCCAGTCCCCCAACACACCGAGGCGCTGGAAGTCCGCGCTCTGGCCATTCACCTGTTCCTGGGCATACTCGCGGCAGGCCTTGCGGAAGGTTGCGGCATCCACGTCGCGGCCGGCCTTGCCCAGCTTCTGCTCCACCTTCAGTTCGATCGGCAGGCCGTGGCAATCCCAGCCCGGCACGTAGGGCGCGTCAAAGCCGGACAGGGTCCGGCTCTTCACGATCACGTCCTTGAGGATCTTGTTGACCGCATGGCCGACGTGGATCGAGCCGTTGGCGTAGGGCGGGCCGTCCGCCAGCACGAAGCGCGGACGCCCGGCGCAGTATTCGCGCAGGCGCTGGTAGCGATCCTCCGCTTTCCAGGCCTCCAGCCACTCGGGCTCCCGCGTCGCCAGGCCGGCGCGCATCGGGAACGCCGTCTCGGGCAGGTTGAGGGTGTCCTTGTAGGGATTCGGCGGTGCCGGTTTGCGTGCCATGAGCGAGTTCCGGATCGACCCTGTGGGCCGGTTTCAGCTGAGTTGCGAGAGTTGGGTTCGGGCGGTTTCGACGTCGCGCGCGATCTGTTCACGCAGCGCCTCCAGACCCTCAAAACGTTGTTCGCCACGCACCTGCGCGACGGGTTCGAAGCAGACGGCCTCGCCGTACAGGTCGGGTTGGCCCTGGAGTACGTGGGCCTCCAGGCGCTGTTCGGTACCGGCCACGGTCGGCCGCCAGCCGATGTTTGCGACGGCGGGCAAGGCCTCGCCGGAGGCCCGCCGCAGCCAGCCGGAATACACCCCGCGCAGCGCCAGCGGCCATGGTCCCATACGCAGATTTGCGGTGGGAAAGCCGATCGTGCGCCCGCGTTTGTCGCCATGCGCGACCCGGCCATGCAGGCGGTAGGGTCGCCCCAGCAGCTCCGCCACCTGGGCAAAATCTCCCGCGACGGCGGCGGCGCGGACGCGTGTGCTGCTGATGCGGCCCTCGGCGTCGCGCACGGTCGGTGTGGATTCCACCGTGAACCCGTGCTGTGCACCGCCTGCCTGCAGGGTCGACTGATCGCCCTCGCGCCCCCGTCCGAAACGAAAGTCATCGCCGACCAGCACATGTCGGGCGCCAAGGCGGTGATGCAGGACCTCCTCCATGAAGGCCGCGGCTGACAGCTGTGCCAGACGCGCATCGAAGCGTAGAACCCAGACCGTGCCCAGAGCGCTATCGCCCAGGGTGATCAAACGGTCGCGCAGGCGTTGCAGGCGTCCGGGAGGGGAGGGCGCATGGCTGCGCGCGCCAAAGTATTCGCGCGGCAGCGGCTCGAAGGTCATCAAGAGCGCCGGCGCTTGGCGATCCTGCGCCGCCTCAAGTAGGCGTCCCAGAACAGCCTGATGGCCACGATGCAGACCATCAAAGTTGCCAATAGTCACCACCGCGCCATGAACGCCGGCTGCCTCGAATGCCTTGCTGTCGGCCGGCCCCAGGCCGCGAATGAGCCGCATCGCCCCAATCCCGCGCAAAACCGAAAGTATAACCCGCCCGGGTGGTGACGGGCATCATCGATCCGCGCTCGTCTGTGGCTCGTGTAGCAACAGGTGATGCGGCCGCAGGCCGGCCAGCCACAACGTGGCGGCAAGGGTCGCGGTGCCGGCCAGGATCAGCCCGGTCAGCGCCTGCAGTCGGGTGCGGATGGACCAGTCGGTCCACTGGCCGAACTCCGGCGACAGCCAGACAAGCACGCCGATCATTGCGGCCAGGCCCAGAGGCAGGCCCAGACGCAGTCGGCGCAGCCCGGGGCCCGGCTGATAGATGCCTTCGCGGATCAGTCCGCGGTAGAGCAACCCGGCGTTGATGTAGGCCGAGGCCGACGTGGCGAGCGCGAGCCCCGCGTGGGCCCCCGGCGTGCCGGAGAGATACCACGGCAGCACGAAGGCCGCGTTCAGCACCATGTTCCAGAGCATGGCGATGATCGCGATCTTGACCGGGGTCTTGGTGTCCTGACGGGCGAAGAAGCCGGGCGCCAGGACCTTGATCAGGATGAAGCCGGGCAGGCCCAGGGCATAGGCGGCCAAGGCCATCGCGCTCATGTAGGTGTCGAACTGGGTGAATGCCTGGTACTGGATGAGTGTCGCCAGGATCGGCACCGCCAGCACCACCAGCCCGACCATAGACGGCAGGGCGACCAGCATGGCCAGACGCAGGGCCCAGTCCAGGGTGCGGTTGAAGGCTGCCGGGTCCGCCAGGTTGTACTGGCGTGCCAGGCGCGGAAGGATCACCGTGCCGATGGCGATGCCGAACAGGGCCAGGGGCAGTTCCACGAAGCGGTCCCCGAAGTACAGCCACGAGATCGAGCCGGCGACCAGGAACGACGCGATCAGGGTGTCCACCAGCAGGTTGATCTGGACGACGGAGGTCCCGAGGATCGCCGGCAGCATCAGCTTGACGATGCGCCGGACCCCTTCGTGGGCGCGGCGGAAACGGGGGCGCGGCAACAGGCCGGCGCGCAGCAGGAACGGGATCTGGAAGGCGAGCTGTAAAGCCCCGGCGATGAACACGCCCCAGGCCAGGGCCACGATCGGCTCGGCGAACATTGGTGCGAGCCATAGCGCGGCCACGATCAGGGACAGGTTCAGGAAGACCGGGGTAAACGCCGGCACCGCGAAGCGCCCGATGCTGTTCAGGATGCCGGCGGCCATCGCGGTGAGCGAGATAAACAGAAGGTAGGGGAAGGTGATGCGCAGCATCTGTGCCGCCAGATCCTGGCGCCCCTCTTCCTGTGTGGCGAGCCCTGGCGCGAACACCCAGATCAGCAAGGGCGCGGCGAGCACACCGATCAGTGTTACGACGGTGACCACGGTCATGAGCGTGCCGGCGGTGTGGTCCAGCAGGTCGCGCAGGGCCTCGCGACCGCGTTTCTCGCGGAACTCCGCGAACACCGGGACAAACGCCTGGTTGAAGGCGCCCTCGGCAAACAGGCGACGCAGGAAATTGGGGATGCGGAACGCGACAAAGAAGGCGTCGGTCGAGGCCCCCGCCCCGAAGGTTACCGCCAGCACCATGTCGCGCAGATAGCCCATGATTCGCGAGATCATGGTCATGCCACTGACAACGGCGGTGGAACGAAACAGACGGTTCATCGCGTGCGGGGCCAGCCTTCGGGAAAGCCCCGCAGTGTACTTGAATCACCCGCGCCGGACCGTTGCCTCCACCACGAACAAGGGCCAAGTCAAGAGCGTTTCACAGGAAGATGGGAAGACAGGAAGGGTTATGGAGTGCGGGTGCTGGCTCAGGGCCTGCGGCATACCCGGATCGTCGGTCCTGCGCTGAACGCGCCACCCCAGTCCCTCTTCCAGTTTTCGCGCCTTCCTGTAAATCGCTTTTGGCTTTCTTCGTGGTGAATACAGGGCGTCAGGCACGAAAAAGGCCGCCCGGAGGCGGCCTTTTCGGACGGTCCAACGAAGGAGCCGTCAGCCTTGGGATGTGGCGCCTTAGATGGCGGTCACTTCCCCGGCGGCCAGGCCCTTGGCGGTTTCCTGGATTTCAAAGGAGACCTTCTGACCTTCGGCCAGGGTCTTGAAACCCGAACCGTTGATCGCGGAGAAATGGACGAACACGTCCTTGCCGCCATCATCGGGGGTGATGAAACCGAAACCCTTGCTCTCGTTGAACCACTTCACAACACCAGTATTCACAACTTGTAACCTCTTCATGTAACAAACAAATGTGTTCGCGGCATGCTGCCAACAGATCAACGGGAGCACTGGTTCAATAACTAGAAACTTCCTAGTGTTGTCGCTCAACCACGAATCACGCCCCCGACTATACGCCGCATCCCCGGCGAAATCCAACGCCCCTCCATGAACTTTTTTGGCGCGGCAGCGCCGATTTTCCGCACGCCGGGGGTCACCACGAAACGCACGAAGGCACGCAGGAGGGCCAGGGCGGTTCACAGGAAGGCGGGAAGGTCGGAGGAATTGTTGATTGGGTACGGGCAGGGGGCTGGATGTCGGGGCATGCCTCTGCCCGTCAGCCCTGCCCTCTACGCTTCAGCCCGATCCCCCTTCGAATCTTCCCGTCTTCCTGTTCCCGCCCTTGATCTGTTCGGTTCGTGGCCGGGACGACTCTGCCTCAGAGCTGGCGGATGTCGACGAAGCTGCCGCGGGTGGTGTGGTGCAGGCGGGGCAGGACGTCGAGGATGGTGCGGGCGGCGTCCTCCGGGGTGGGCATGTCCTGGGTCCCGCGTGCGGCCTTCAGGCGCTGGAGGACCGGGAAGCTTTCGCGGTCGGCCTCGTCGCAGAGGTAATCCTGCATGGCCGTATCGACCAGGCCGGGGGCGAAGGCATTGATGGCTGTCTCGTCCGGAAATTCGTGGGCGTAGAGCTGCATCATCATGTTCAGCGCGGCCTTGGACAGCGAGTACCCGCTCCAACCGGCATGCCCGGAAACCGATGCACCGGAGGAGATCGCGATGATCTGGCCCACCTGGACATTGCGTTTCAGCAGGGTATCCAGGATGACCTTGTTGGCGAAGGTGTTTACATCCATCAGCAGGCGTAGTTCATCCATCGACGCGTCCTGCATGCGCTGCATATGACCCAGCAGCCCGGCGTTGAGCACGACCAGATCCAGTGACTCGACGCCTTCCAGCAGCCGTTCCATTGCGGCACCAGTGGCAGCGAAGTCATTCAGGTCCACGCGTTCGTCTGCGCTGGTCCCGGCCTCGGGGCAGCCGCGCCGGCTCATGCCATAGACGTGTGCGCCCTGTTTAAGCAGTACCTGGGTTATCCCCAGGCCCAGCCCGCTGGAATTGCCGGTCACCAGCGCTGAACCAAAACGGCCGTCCTGCATATCGCTCTCCTTCGAGATTCTGAATGTACGGATTGTCTACCACGAAGCGCACGAAGGCACGAAGAAGGGGCGAGGGCGGTTCACAGAAGACGGGAAGTCTGGAAGGATTTTGGTGGGTACTGGATGGGCGGCCGAGGCACATCCGAGAAGTCCGGCATAGCACTCGTGCTTCATCCCATATCCCTCTTCCGGTCTTCGTGCGCTTCGTGGTGGATTGACGAGGTCTACCCCGGCGTACGGGGTTGTTCGCGCCACTGGCGTTCGAGGTCGCCGGGCGCCTGGAAGGCCTGCGCGAAGACGGCGCTTGCGCCGTCGATTGAAAAGCCCTGTGCCTGGCGTGTCGCCGTATGACGTGCCATCAGCGGCATCTGCACACTGGCGGCGTCGATATCGGCCGCGGCCGCCGCGTCCACTCGGAGGTCCCCGCCGGCATCCAGCGTCACGCGCCGCTCTTGTCAGCGGTCGGTCGCGGTGTCTATGCGCTGGCGTTTGGCAGCGCTCTGGACTTTTGTCGCGCCCGTGTGTCCAGATGCCTCTTCCGCCCTCGCAAGCCCGCTTGCTCCATGCAACCTACGACCCTGGTGAGATGTTGAGATGGAGGCTCGCTCGCTCTACCGACTGCCGGCCGATCCGGCGGCCCAACAGGCCGCCGAGATCTGGCTTCGGATCGCCTCAGCCCGGAGTCCGGTGCTCTGGGTGGGACGGCATGTGCCCGACGGCCTGCCGCACGTGGCGCCGGCACAGGCGGGGCACTGGCTGGGCCACGAAGTGCAGTCCCTGGTGTTCGAGGCCGGGGACCCGCTCGCCGTGGATGCGCTGGTCACAGCGGCCGGGTTGCTGCGCGGCGGGGGCTCCCTGGTGGTGCTCGACGGGGTCACCGGTGAAGGTGCGTTTGCCCGCCGCTGGCGGGCGGCGTTGGCCGAACCCTGGATCCGGAATATTGAAGCGCCTTCGGCGGAGCGACTGCCCCGTGTGCCGGCCGCGACGCCTGCCCCGTTCGCGTGGACGCCGGATCAGGTGGAGGCGCTGGATCGGCTGGGGCGGCTGGAGGGGGATGAGTGCCTGGCGCTGACGGCCCCACGTGGCCGAGGCAAGTCGACGTTGCTGGGCGAGTACCTGGGTGCGGGGCTGCGGATGGATGCCTTGGCGATCACCCTGACAGCCCCGGGTCCGCGGGCTGTGGACGCCCTGCTAGCGCGCGCCCGTCAGTGGGTCGACACGCCGGAACGTCTCTACCGGGCACCGGACGTCCTGCTGCAAGCGCCCGAGTCCGTGGACACGCTGATTATCGACGAGGCAGCGAACCTGCCGGTGGAGCGCTTGCTGCGCCTCGCCCACCGTGCCCGGCGCCTGGTGTTGTCCACCACGACCGGCGGCTTCGAGGGGAGCGGCCAGGGTTTCCGGCTGCGCGCGCTACCGGCCCTGGAGGCGGCGGGCTTCCGGGTGCGCGTGCAGGCCATGGCAACCCCGGTGCGCTGGGCGCGGGGGGATCCGCTGGAAGACTGGCTCAACCGGTTGTTCCTGCTGGAGGCGGAAAGCCGGACCCCGGCCACCCAGGCCGTCCGTCTGCGCTGGACGACCGGGGCGGCACTGGCGGAAATGCCGTCCTGCCTGGAGGCCGTGACGGGCCTACTGGCGGATGCGCACTACCGTACCCGTCCGTCCGATCTGCTGCGCTGGCTGGAAGATCCCGGCGTGCGCGTGCTGTGCATAGAGGGCGTGATGGACCGGGCGCTATTCGGCGTCGCACTGATCCAGGAGGAACCCGGCCTGGAGCGGGCCCTCGCCGAGGCGGTGTGGGCGGGCGAGCGCCGACCGCAGGGGCAGTTCCTGCCTTGCACGCTGGCCGCTCTGGGGGGGATCGAGCTGGCCGCGGAGCGTGTCTGGCGTATCCAGCGTATCGCGGTGCATCCGTGCTGGCAGGGACGAGGCCTGGGCGGCCGCCTGCTAAGGGCGGTCGCGGATCTGGCCGTTGCCGAACGCGTCGGGCTGCTGGGGGCGAGTTTCGGGCTGCAGCCCGCGTTGCTGCGGCTCTGGAAGCGTGAGGGCTACGGTCTGGTGCGCGTGGGGACCCAGCCGGACCCGGCCAGTGGTCAGGTCAGTAGCGTGGTCCTGCGCGCACTCCGTCCGGCTACGGCCTCCGATCTGCGGTCGATTCAGCGTGCTTTCCAGCGCGACTGGCCGGTCTGGCACCCACGCTTTCTGCCTGCATCCGCCGCCGCTATGGTGAGTGCGGTCCTGGAGGAATTGGCCCGGCCACTGTCGGAGGCCGACCCGGCCACCGATCTCGCGGAGGTCCGGGCCTTTGCGCACCGCGTGCGGCCGTTGGAGTGGGCGCTGCCGGCCTTGCTGCGGCAGCTGGAGGTGGGCCCGCCGGCTGATCCGGAGGGCCGCCTGTTGGCGGCGAGCCTGGCCGCGCCCGTCGACTGGCCGCGGCTGGCCCGCGAGCTCGGAGTGTCCGGGCGGCGCGGCGTCACCCGCAGGCTGCGCCGCGCCGCCCGGGCCTGGCTGGAAGCCCGTGGGCTGTAGCCCGTAGCCCGGATCAGAGTCGGAACTGGGCCAGGGCCTGCTGGATCTCCTTTTCCACCTGCTTGAGCTCGTCGGAGGCGGCACTGACGCGGTCGGCGGTGTTGGCCGACTGATCCGCTCCGTCGGAGATCTGCACGATGTTTCGGTTGATGTCCTCGACCACCGTGCTCTGCTGACGCGAGGCGACCGCGATTTGCTCGGTCATTTCCACAATGGTGGTGACCGACTGGCGGATCTGCTGTAGAGCACCGTTGACCTCGGCGGTATGCTCCATGGTCATTTCGGCCTCTTCCTGACCCTGTTCCATGGCCTTCACGGCACTGGTCGTGGCGGTCTGCAGGCGCGAGATCATGGTCTCGATCTCGTCGGTGGATTCCTGTGTGCGGGTGGCCAGCTTGCGGACCTCGTCGGCGACCACCGCGAAGCCACGGCCATGCTCGCCGGCGCGGGCGGCCTCGATGGCGGCGTTCAGGGCCAGCAGGTTGGTCTGCTCGGCCACGCCGCGGATCACCTCGAGGATGGTCCCGATTTGCTTGGAGTCCTCGCCCAGCTTGGAGACGGTGCCGGCGGCCTCCTCGACGGTGCCGAGCAGCGAGGCCATGGATTCGACGTTCTTCTCCATGACTTCGGAGCCGTTGTTCACCGCATCCCCGGCTTCCTGGCCGGCCTGGGAGGTCGCGTCGGTGTTGCGTGCGATCTCCTCGGCGCTGCTTTGCAGTTCGTTGATCGCGGTGGCGACGCGCTCGGTTTCGTCGCGTTGGCGCGAGACCGCTTCACGGGCCCCGTAGGCCTCCTGGTTCAGGTTCTCGGTGGCGCGGTTGAGCGTCTCGGTGCTGCCGCGCGCATGACCGATGGCCTGGGCGATCTTGTCGGTGAAGCGGTTAAAGGCACGGCCTAGCTGCGCGGTCTCGATCAGCCCGTTCTCGTCCAGGCGGCGGCTCAGGTCGCCATCGCCGTCGGCGATCTCCTCGAGCGCCGCCGTAGAGTGGGCCAGGGCGCGCCGCACGACCAGGATGATGAACACAGCACCGGCGACACCCAGGATGACACCAATCAGGACCAGCACTGCCTGGGTGGTCTGGGTGGCGCCCATGGTCGCCGTCAGGCCGCTGGCAGACTGTTCGGCGCGTTCGGTGATGCGCTCGCTGAGCCCACGCAGTTCGTCGCGGGCTTCGAAAATAACCGGGCCGACTTCGGTGCGGATCAGATAGGCATCCTGCAGGGCACGCTCGCTGCCGTGGATCTCCACGATCTCCTGGATGGCGTCATCCAACGTGTTCAGGAGGCCCTCGAAATCCTCGACCGCGATCTGCTGTTCGAAATCGAGCTCTTCCATCTGGTCGGTCAGGCGTGCGAGCACGTCATGGGTCTGACCCAGGTACAGGCGCAGGTTCTGCTCAAAGGAAGAATCCCGGAAGGCGATGAAGCCTCGCAGGTTGGACGTAATCTGCAGCAGGTTGGTGCGCAGGGTGTAGAACTCGTCCAGGCGCTCGAAGGAGCGTTGGAAGCGCGGACGCGCCATTTCCTCGTTGATCATTGTGCTGGTCAACTGGGTCATCTGGATCGTCGCCGGGTTGGCTCGGGCGTTGGCTACGCCCTGAGCCGGCATGTTCTCGGACACGTCTTCCGCAATCTCGATCATGCGGTCTTGCTGGGAGGTAAAGGCATCGATACTGGCGCGTACCCGTCTGGCCGACTGGCTCAGTTCCTCGGAGCCCTCAACAACAGGATCCTGGCTCAGCGCGCTCATTGCCTGATCCAGTTGTTCCATGGCGTGCAGCCAGGCATCGCGGTGCTCGGCTTCCTCGCTCATCAGATAGAAGCCGAGCGAGGCGGCACTCTCCTGTAGCAACTGTTCGACCTGATTGACCCGGGCCACGGCCGGATAATCGGACTGAGTAAGCTCGGCGACCCCTTGGCTCCCAACATTCAGGGCGCGCAGGGAGAGCAAGGAATTGATAATCAGGATCGCGACGACCAGCCCGAAGCCGGCGATCAGCAGTCCCCGAATGGAGAATTTGTCCAACATGCGATGACTCCTTCAGCGCGCCTGTTCAGTCGGCGCTTCGCAAATACGGCCGCGGTCTTGCGGACCTCGTGCCTGGAAGGTGCTTGTTCTACCCCTGTTACGGCAGCCGGTGGCGAGAGTTGAGCCGTCCGCTGACGTTCTGTGCTGTTGGCGCTTCGTGTACGTGGTGACGCGTGATGCATCAGTCGGATTCCAGTTGCTCCCAGCGTTCATAGCAGACTGCCAATTCCGACTCCACTTCTTCGAGCCGCGCTTGCAGTTTGCGCATGCGCTCCCCGTCGCGCAGTGTCTCCGGTTCGGTCATGGCGGTGGTCAGGCTGACCTGCTCTCCCTCAAGGCTCTCGATGCGTGCTGGCAGGGCCTCCAGCTCGCGCGCGTCCTTGTAGGATAACTTGCGTGGTGCAGCCGGTTCCGGCGCGGCCGGTGGCGGGTTGGCTGGCGCCTCTTTGGCGGCGTCAGGCGGGGCCTCGGTGGTTCGGCCTGCTTCGCTCTCCAGTAGGCGTCGGGTGACCCGTTCCGGTAGGTCGGTCCAGCCGCCGACGAACTCCTCGACCGTGCCGTCCCCGGGCAGCACGAGGGTGGACGTCGCGACGTTGTCCAGGAACGAACGATCGTGGCTGACCACAATCACGGTACCCGTGTATTCGATCAGTAGCTGTTCCAGGAGCTCGAGGGTCTCGACGTCCAGGTCGTTGGTGGGCTCGTCCAGTACCAGCAGGTTCGCCGGGCGCAGGAAGAGCTTGGCCAACAGCAGACGGTTGCGCTCGCCCCCGGACAGCGCCGATACCGGTTGTCGCGCTCGTGCCGGCGGAAACAAGAAGTCTTCCAGGTAGGAAAGGATGTGGCGGCTCTCGCCATTGACCATCACACGGTCGCGTCCTTCGCCAACTGCGTCCTGCACTGTAGTGGCTTCGTCCAGGCGGGCCCGGGCTTGATCGAAGTAGGCGATCTCCAGCTGGGTGCCCAGCTTGACGCTTCCCGCGAGTGGCTCCAACTGACCGAGTAGTCCCCGCAGTAAAGTGGTCTTGCCCGCGCCGTTTGGACCGACAATGCCCAGGGCATCTCCGCGTTGAAGCAACAGATTCACGTCCCGAACGATCGGGTGGTCGTAGCCAAAGTCCGCGTGCTCGGCCTCGATCACCAGACGCCCTGATCGTTGTTCGGGGCTTAGCTTCATCTTGACCTGGCCACTGCGTTCGCGGCGTTCTGCGCGTTTGCGGCGCAGCGCCTGCAGTGCACGAACGCGGCCTTCGTTGCGAGTGCGCCGCGCCTTGATGCCCTGGCGTACCCAGTTTTCTTCCTGTGCCAGCTTGCGGTCGAACTCGGCACGCTGGGTGGCCTCGGTCTCCAGGCGTTCGGCCTGACGCTGACGGAACGCCTCGATGGTCGGTGGGTGTTCGTAGATCTGGCCGCGATCCAGTTCCAGGATGCGGGTGGCGACGCTTTCCATGAACTGCCGGTCATGGCTGATGAACACCACCGTCAGTCCGCTCTCGACCAGGAACTCTTCCAGCCATCGGATCGCGGCCACATCCAGGTGGTTGGTGGGTTCGTCCAGCAGCAGGAGTTGCGGTCGCTGCACCAGTTCGCGTGCCAGCCAGACGCGGCGCTTGAGACCGCCAGACAGCGCCGCGAACTGAGCCTCGGGATCCAGGCTCAGACGCGAGATCGTCGTCTCGACCCGGTTCTGCAGGCTCCAGCCATCGATCGCGTCCAGTTGCGATTGCACGGGCCCCATTTTGTCCAGGGCCTCCATATCGCCGGCCGCGGCGGCCTGGCTGAGATGGTGAAAGCGCTCCAGTAGGCGGCCGGCCTCGCCCAACCCTTCGGCGACGACATCAAACACCGTTCCTTCGATCCCAGGTGGTAGTTCCTGGGTCAGATAGGCAGTGGTCAGCCCGTCCTGGCGAGTGAGTTCGCCGGAATCGGCCTGGGCATCGCCGTTGATCACCTTGAGCAGGGTGGATTTGCCCTCGCCGTTGCGGCCGGCGACGGCCACGCGCTCGCCTGGTTCCAGGCTCATGTTGACGCCGTCGAGCAGGGCAGCCATGCCGTAGGCCAGGTGGATGTTGCGCAGGGTGAGCAGTGCCATTCGAGTTCCGGTCGCGAGCGAGTATTGTAGCGGGCGCCAAGACTATCACCTTGGCGTGTTGCGGCGTGCGGGTGGGTGGCTTCGCCCAGCCGCCTGCCTTATTGTGGCTGGTCTTGGATTGGGCTCCGTGTTTACGGTGCCTTCGGTTCGCCGCCTGCCTCGTGATGGCTGGTCCTGGTTCGTCCTCGGGTGTTTACGGTGCCTCCGGTCCGCATACTGCCGAGCGCTGACTCGCCAGCGCGCCGCGAGGTCCTTTCTTGCTTGCCCAAGAAAGGACCCAAAGAAGGGCACCCGGATTTCGCCCGGGAACCTTGCTCCAGGGTTCTCGGGCCGGCGGCGCTGAACTCGCTACGCTCAGACATCCAGCGCCTTCTCCCGGCCCGAGAACCCTTCCGCAAGGGGCTCCATACGGGGGAGGAAGGTCAAGACAGGAGGTATTCCGACCCCGCGACACAACAACGGCCCTGCCGCCTGCAAGCCCCCAGCGCCCGCTTGCGGGCGCGGCACGCAACGGCCAAAGGCCGAGCGTGCCCAAGATGTCCGAAAGCCTAGCCATCATCTACTAGCTATATCGCTGGGATAGCCGTTGTTTGGACCTGCCTCCCCGTTGTCGTCGCGCCGAGTGGAGAGGGTTTTCGCGGGATCAGAGGCGCTGGATGTCTGAGCGGAGCCGAAGGCGCAGCGAGTTCAGCGCCGCCCGCGAAAACCCTCGGAGCGAGGGAAGCCCCGGCCCGCGAAGCGGGCCGGGGTCGCGGCAGTCGGGCGTGTTTCTTGGTGACTTCTTTGCACGAGCAAAGAAGTCACTCGGGGCGCGCTGGCGAGTCAGCGCTCGGCAGTATGCGGACCGGAGGCACCGTAAACACCCGAGGACGAACCAGGGCCAGCCACAACAAGGCAGGCGGTCGGCCGGAGGCACGCAAGACCGAGATCGCAAAGCCTGCCTCGCTGGCGGCGAGGACGCGAGAAGGTGTCAGGTCTCGCCCATGAGCCAGGCGCTAGCGGCGCCGGCCAGGCTCATCAGCGCGAGGACGAAGATCGCGAACTCGGTGCCAGCCAGCTGGGCCAGCAGGCCGAACAGGCCGCCCACGAGGAGGAGGGCGCCAATCACCGTATTGCTGACCGCGGTGAAGGCGGCGCGGGTCTCCTGGGTCGCCATGTCGACCAGGTACGTCTTGCGCCCAAGGCGCACGCCGGCATGACTCACGCCCAGCAGGAAGAATAATGCAGCGAAGACCCAGCCTCCCGGCACCAGGGCGTGCTCGGTGCCGATCGGTGCGAACCAAACACTGAGCGCCACGGCGATGCCCAGGCCCGCCGCTAGCAAACCGGAAAGGATCAACACCCAGCGAGCCGAGCGGTCGGAAAAGCGTCCCCAAATCGGTGCGCTGACCGCCGAGGCGAGGCCGCTCGCAAGAATCAAGAGTCCCAGAGTGCCGAGGTCACCCGCGGTGGCATCCTCGGCGAGCAGGACATAGAACGGCAGGGCGAGCGCGGTACTCATCAATAGCGCTCGGGTCAGCACAAAGTGGCCAAACGCGCGGTCGGACCAAAGCAGACGCATGGAGCGGATCGCTTCGGTCACCGCGTTGCCGCCGCCCTCGGTGGCACCCGGATCCTCACGCAGGCGGGTGAAGGTCGCCGCCGCCACCCACCAGGCCCCGGCCGATGCGGCCAGCAATGCGACGAACACACCGATGCCGGCCTCTTCCAGGTTCGCGAGGGTCAGGTACACGCCCAACCCCAGGGTAAAAAACCCGGCCAGGGAGGCGGCGTACCCCATTACCGTTCCGCGCTGATGTTTGGCGATTGTTTTGCCCAGGACGTCCTTGGAGGCGACTGAGTTGATCCCGCGCGAGAGCGCGAAGACGATCAGGAGCCCGAGGATCGCCCATCCGGCGGCCGTGCCCTCCAGCGTCAGCGCGACCACGGCCATACCGGCGACGGCCAGGCCGGACAGTAGGCTGCCAAGGACCCAGAATCCCTTGCGGATCGCCCGGCGACGAATCGATGCGGCGACGAACAGTTGCGGCAGCAGGGAGCCGGACTCCCGGATCGGGACCAGGAAGCCGGCGAAGGCGGCCGGTGCGCCAAGTGCGCCCAGCAGCCAGGCGAGCACGAGGCGGGCCGAGGCGAGCTCGTCGCCGATCTTGCTCAGGGTATTGGAGACCAGGTGGACGAAGAAGTTGGTCGGCTGGGCGCGGCAGGCGTTTTCGGGGATGTCCTTGCAGACGCGTGCATCCTCGTCCCCGGCGATCGTCTCGTACAGGGAGATCATCGGGCGCGGCAGCTTGTCCGGGTCGTTTTCGGTCATGAGGTCTTTCCGTTGCGTTGCCCAGTCATTGCGAGGCGCCGCAGCAACCTCCAAACGCTTGCAGGGCGTTGGGGCCGGGTGGTTCCGGAAGGTAGATTGCCACGGTGCCTGCGGCACCTCGCAATGACTGGGGCGGGTGCGGGCGCGACGCGCTACCGGCGCCCGGCCAGCGGGTCGCTCGGGTCGACGCTGTCGCGAAACTGCTTGCGGCGGTCGAGGTTGGTGAGCTGGTAGACCGCGCCCAGCCAGTTGTTCATCACTGCCAGTGCGGTGTCGTGCCAAGTGTTGTCGAGGCGGTCCAGCAGCAGCGCCTCGGGCAGTGCCGGGATCTCGGTGCAGTGTTCCAGCGCGGCCTCGACTTGTTCGCGGTGCTCGTCGAGGATCGCGGCCGCCTGGGGTAGCAGGTAGTTCTCCGGCAGCGGCGGGTAGGTGTCGCGTTCGCCCTGGATATAGCGCACGACCTCGCGCTTGTACTCCTTGAGCAGGCTGATCGAGTCGTACTCCGGGTGACCCTGGAAGAAGACCATGCGAAAACCATCCGGGGACGCCCCCAGGTGGATGCCGGATTGTTCGCTTTCCACCAGCACGCGCAGGCCGTGGCGCTCGAACTGTTCGCGAGAGACATCGTTGTAACGCGAGTGAGGGACATCGAAGCGGGTGTTGACCCCGGTTACCAGCGGATGTCCGCGGTCGACGACCCGGTGCGGGAACACGCCCCATAGCTTTTCGCCCATGTGTACGCGGTGTTCGCCATAACGGGCCTGCAGTACCGCGTGGGTGGCCAGGCAGGAGCAAAGCGTTGAAGTCACATTGTCCCAGGCCCAGTCCACGACCTCGGCCAGGGGCTCCCAGAACGGCTCCAGGGCCAGGTCCGGTTGGGTCACATTGGCGCCGGTAATGATCAGCGCGTCGAGGCCTTCCTTCTTCAGGTCCTCGAAATCCTCGTAATACTGCTTGACGTGATCACGTCCCTTCGGCCCGCGCTTGAGCTGGGGCAGGGTGAAGGGGTGGATGTAGAACTGCGCGATCTGGTTGCTCTCTCCGATCAGGCGGAAGAACTGACGCTCGGTGGCCGCCAGGGCGGCATCCGGCATCATGTTCAGCAGGCCGATATGTAGCGCGCGGATCTCCTGCTGCTGCGCGAAGTCGCTGGGCAGGACGGTCTCGCCCTCGCTCTTCAGCCGGGCAAAGGTGGGCAGATCGGAGTAGGCGACGAGTGGCATTAGAGGCGTGCCTCCCGTTCCAGGGCCATGCAGACCAGGTCATCGAAGTCGGCCGCGTTACGCACACGTGCCAGCTCGGTGGTGCTGATGGTGTAGCCGTGGGCCTCGGCGATGGCCTCGTAGCGGGGCAGACGGGCGCGGAACAGGCGCGAGAAGACCCAGCGCACAAAGGCGTCCGGGTCGATCTGGGCGACATAGTCGAGGCCCTCGTCGCGCATGTACTCGGCGAGCTGCTGGTCGAGGAAGGACTCGCGATAGTACAGCGGCTTGGGGTCGCGTTCGGCGCGTTCGATCAACTGGCGCTCGTCCTCATCGGTCGCCTTGATGTACAGGATCAGCGTGTGCTCGGCGAGCGCCTCCAGTACCCCGGGGCTGTCGAGTTCGCAGACCGAGCCGCCGGCGTCATTGACGAAATGCGGATAGCCAAACAGCGTCTGTGACTTGTGGATGAAGTCCGGCACGTCGAGCATCGCCTGCACTTCGGCCTCGTGGTGCAGGTTCTGGCGGCGCTTGAACTCGGTCAGCGGCAGGCCACCCTGTTCCGGATTGCCCAGCTTGCCCAGGAAGCTCGCCACCGGGTGCAGGTTGTCCACCGTGATGTTGTTGATGATCTGGATCGAATCCGAGCGCAGCAGGTCGCGCAGGAATGGCACGGCCATTGCTTGGGCCTTGATGTTGTCCAGAATCGGTTCGCTCAGATAGCGCGTGCCGATGCGATAGTCCCCCGAGTAGTGGAACCAGTCTTCGCGCCGCAGCATGTTCGACAGGCGCGTCTTGCCGACACCGGACATTCCCAGCAGGGTGATGCGGCGATGATCCTGGTGGCGATATTCGTCGGGTGTCAGGCGCATAGATAATCGATTAGCGACGCAGGATGAACAGGATACCGGCGATGACCGCCAGCCCACTGATGACGTAATGGTCGTACTGGAACTGTAGCCCCAGCAGACCGCGCAGGCCGAACAAGATCAGCCAGGCGCCTAGGGAAACACTGATCCATGTACACGCTCGCGCTCGAGTCGCTTTTGTGTGCGAACAAGGCGCGGTGATTGCCGTGCAGTCATTCTGCACAAGGGAGCCGCAACGCCGTGCGCGCGCAAAAGCGGCCGAGCCCCTTCGGGGTTGGCACCCCAGGTTCCCCGATCCTGCGTTGCGGCCCTTGCCGGTAGAACCACTACCGGCTGCGCACCGCGCCTTGTCTCGGGAAACCTGGGGTGCCAACGCGAGCGTGTACATGGATCAGTGTTTCCCTCGCAGAATGTTGCCGAGTATGCGCATCCCTGCGAAGTCCTCCGGTTAGCGGATGAGTTGGCTCAGTTCGCGGAACTGCGGATCGGCCGCGTCGCGCAGCCACTCGAACAGCACCGATTCGTGGTTGGTAATGATAGCCCCAGCGGCGCGCAGGCGTTCCAGCCCGTTGCGTTTGCGCCCGGCGTCGCGCGAACAGACCCCATCCTCCACCACGAACACCGTGACCCCCGCCTCCAGAAGCTCCAGCGTCGTCTGGGTGACGCAGATGTGTGCCTCGGCGCCGGTGAGGATGATCTGGTCGCCGGTTGTCAGGCGGTTGTTCAGCTCTGTTTCGGCGCAGCAGGAGAAGGCGGTCTTGTCGGTGACCGTCCCGTGCCCTTGCAGTGCCTGCTGCAGGCGGGTGGTGAGGTCGCCAAGGCCTTTCGGGTACTGCCGCGAGATCTCGATCGGAATATCCAGCTGGCGCGCCGCTTCGATCAGGCGTGCCGTGTTGCGCTCGACCTCGGCGCGCGCGGCGTCTGGCATGGCGGCCAGTAGACGCTCCTGCAGGTCGATCAGGACCAGGCGTGAGCGGGCACGGTCGCAGCGGTCTCCCAAATTGGATGCAGGGCGTTCCATCACTCCAGCAGGTCGTTGATGGCCTCGATGTCGGCCACGCTCAGGCGGCCGGCGGCGCGCTGCAGGCGCAGCGATTCGCTGAGGAAGCCGTAGCGGGCCTCGGCATAATCGCGTTCGGCGCGGAACACCTCGCGCAGGGCCAGCAGGACATCGACCTGGGTGCGAGTGCCGACCTCGAACCCCGCCTCGGCGGCTTCGAATGCGGACTGGGTGGACGCCAAGGCCTGCTCCAGCGCCCGTACGCGCGAGCTGTTGGAGATCACCGACAGGTAGGCGCTGCGGGTGTCCTGGGTGGTGCGGCGCTCGACCAGCGATTGACCTTCCTGGGCTGCCTGGAAGTCCTCTCGCGCCTGACGCGTCAGACCACTCACTCGGCCGCCGGTGTAAAGCGGGATCTCCAGTTGCACGCCGACCTGGGCGTCGGTGCCTTCGAAGAATGCGGCGGTACCACCCGGAGGAATGTCGACCCCGTGAAAGCGGTTCTCGCTTACCGACGCGTTCAGGTTCAGGCGCGGCAGGCCCTCGGCACGCTGGCGCTGAATCTGTTCGCGGGCCGTCTCGGTGCCGAGGCGTTGAGCGGCCAGTTCTAGGTTGTTGGCGAGGGCGATGTCTACCCACGCCTGAGGGTCAGCTGGGTCCGGCGGGGTCAGCTCGGCGTCGTCGCGCAGGATGTCGAGTTCGTCCCAGTAGGTGTTGGTGATGACTGCGAGCTGTTCGCGGGTGAGGTCCAGCTGGTTCTCGGCGGCGATGCGTTCGGCCTCGGCGAGATCGCGTTGGGCTTGTGCCTCGGTGACGTCGGTGCGCGCGACCAGACCCACATCGAAACGGCGTTGGGTCTGTTCCAGCTGGCGGCCGATGGCTTCGAGTTCGGCTTCTCGGAAGGCCAGGGTCTCCTGCGCGATCAATACATCGAAGTAGGCCTGGGAAACGCGCAGGATCAGGTCCTGGCGTGCGGCATCCAGCTCGGCCTCGGCGCGGGCGATCTCGAGATCGACCTGTGCCAGTTCAATGTAGTTGCGGCGGTCATAGATGCTCTGGGCCAGATTGATACCGAAGCTGGTCTGACGGCCATCGGTGCTGCTGCTGACGCCCGACGGCGCATTCCGGTCGTCGCGGTAGAAAGCGCCCGCCTCGGCCTGCCCGGTGAGCTGGGGCAGCAACGCGGAGCGGGCGATCGGGCGATTCTCGAGAATGCTGCGGTACTCTGCCTCGGCGGTGCGTAATTCAGCGTCTTCCGCTGCGGCGCGCTCGTACACCTCCATCAGGCTGGAGGCGGCGGCCGGAGAGGAGACCAGTAAGGCCAGCCCGGCGGCGGCGAATAACGACGGCAGACGGTTCATGAGACGCAACTCCGGAAGGATATAAGGAAAAGCCTATCCTATCAGAGCGTGTATCGGCATGGGGTGCCTGGGAGGTGCCAGGTGCCGGGGCGTACTTGGTGGGCTCAGAACTCGAACGCGGGCTTCGCTTCGAAGCCGGCCAGCGGCTTCACCCGGGTCTCGAACAGGCCTTCGTGGAGGCAGTCGTCCTCGGTGGTGCGGGTGATGAGCTGGGCCTCCATGATCGGGCCGTCGCCGGTAATGACGAACAGTCGACCGCCGAGGGTCAAATAGGGTTCGAGGAAGTCGTCGTACTCGGTCATCCCGCCGGTGAGAATGATCGCGTCATAGCGCGGACGCGGCGGGGCCCAGTCGGGGGTCACGGTGGCGGTGCGCAGATGCGCGTTTTCGATGCCCAGATCCGTCAGCCGATTGCGCGCGGCCAGGCGAAATTCGTCGATGCGCTCGGCGCTGTCGACGTGGGCGGCCAGGTGGGCGAGGCAGGCCGTGACGTAACCGGATCCGGTGCCGATTTCCAGTACGGTCTCGGTGGGTTGCGGCGACACCGCTTGCAGCAGGCGGCCGATGACCACGGGTGACAGGGTGTTCTCGCCGTGCCCCAGCGGGATCTCGGAATCGGCATACGCTAGCGCCTGGTAGGGGTCGGGCATGAAGCGCTCGCGCGGGAGTGTCTCCATCGCGTCCAGCACGCGCGTATCCAGCACGTCCCAGGGGCGGACCTGCTGCTCGACCATGTTGATCCGGGCCTTGGCGAAATCCATCGTGGTTTCCTCGTATACCATCAATAGCCGCGCAAGATTACGTCCGCACGCCGGCACAGGCAAGTAAGCGTTGTAGGAGGCCAGCCCTCTGGCCGATTGGCCACTCCAGCACCCCATCGGCCAGAGGGCTGGCCTCCTACGCGTCGGGGTGCTCGCCCAGGGCGTTGGCGATCGCCTGGATGCGTTCGCGCCGCAGGGCCTCGCCCAGCGCCTTGCCCTTGTATCCCTCGGCGATCAGCGCTTGTGGCTGTACACCTTGAGCCGCAGCCACGGCGGTACGCACGGCATCGGCCTGGGGGTAGGGCTTGTCCTCCCATCCGGTACGACCCCGGAAATCGGCTTCCACTGCGAGCAGGAACGGCTCCACGTTCTCTGGCCGGCGCAGAACGTCGAGGCCGTCGACCAGCTTCATCACCGTCTTCGGGCGCAGTTCGAACACCCGGTGGACCAAGCCGTGGTAGCGCGCCACGCGCACCGCAAGGTCGCGGTAGCGGTTGGGAATACGCAGGCGCTCGGCCAGGGCGCGGATCAGGTCCACCCCACGTTCCTCGTGCCCGTGGTGGCTGGGCAGGATGTCCGGATCGGTCGTGCCCTTGCCGAGGTCATGCACCAGCGCGGCGAAACGGACCTCGGGCGTGTCGGACAGACGAGTGGCCTGGTCCAGGACCATCAGTGTGTGCACGCCGGTGTCGATCTCCGGGTGGTAGCGCGCGGGCTGGGGGACGCCGAACAGCCGCTCGATCTCCGGGAACAGGACAGCGAGCGCCCCGGCCTCGCGCAACACCTCCAGGAAGCGGCGTGGGGCCGGGCTCTTCAGGGCCTTCTCGCATTCTGCCCATACCCGCTCGGGCACCAGTGCGTCGACCTCGCCGGAGGTGACGAGCTCGCGCATCAGGGTGCGGGTGTCGTCGGCTATCTCGAAGCCCCAAGGGGCAAGCTGCGCGGCAAACCGTGCGACACGAAGCAGGCGCACCGGGTCCTCGGCGAAGGCGGGCGAGACGTGTCTTAGCTGGCGGGCCTCAAGGTCGGCCTGGCCGCCATAGGGATCAATCAGGGTGCCGTCATGATCCTCGGCCATCGCGTTGATGGTGAGGTCGCGGCGTTCGAGGTCGTCTTCCAGCGTGACCTCGGGCGAGGCGTTGAACTGGAAGCCGTGGTAGCCGCGTGCGGTCTTACGCTCGGTGCGCGCGAGCGCGTACTCCTCGTGGGTCTCGGGATGCAGGAAGACCGGGAAGTCACGGCCGACCGGGCGAAACCCCGCGGCCTCCATCGCCTCCGGCGTGCTGCCGACGACGACGTAGTCGCGCTCCGAGAACGGGCGCTCCAGCAGGCGGTCGCGAACCGCGCCGCCGACGATATAGGTCTGCATCGCGGCTGCCGATTCGCGAGGCCGGTCAGCCGCGGCCTGATCCGCGGTTGAGGGTTCGCAGCACCTGCATGCGCGCCTCCCGGCCGGCGCCGCCTCCGCCCAGGTAGCTGGGGGCGATGGATTCGAGCCGGGTGGGGCAGGGCAGTTGCTGCTCACCGTCGCAGACCGAGTCGATGGTCAGCGAGGCGAAGTTGTCGCGTGACAGGGGTTTGCCGGGCACGAATTCCAGCATGCTTGCCTGTAGCTTGCCGGCCCAGTCCGGCAGACCGATCACCGGACGGCGATGGCCGGAGACGCGGCCGACGTAGCGGACCAGTTCGTCGAGGGTATAGGTCTTCGGGCCGCACAGCTCATAGCCCTGGCCGAAGGTGTCGTGATCCTCCAAGGCCTCGACGAAGTGTTCGGCTACGTCGCCGACGAAGACTGGGGCGAAGCGTGCCTGTGCGCGGGCCAGCGGCATCATCGGCGAGAAGCGCAACAACGTGGCGAAACGGTTCAGGAAGGAGTCTTCCGGCCCGAAGATCACCGATGGGCGAAACACGGTGA
Source organism: Thioalkalivibrio sp. ALJ1 (assembly GCF_000745395.1). NCBI lineage: Bacteria > Pseudomonadati > Pseudomonadota > Gammaproteobacteria > Chromatiales > Ectothiorhodospiraceae > Thioalkalivibrio > Thioalkalivibrio sp. ALJ1. The sequence continues at coordinate 1,001,578 of NZ_KN050684.1, forward strand.
CGGCCATGGAGTCGCGAGCGAAGACGGCCTGCTCGGCCTCGCCCTTGGTGCGCAGGTAGTGGCTGGGGGCGTCGTCCATGTCGGCCTTCAGCGCGCTCATCTGCAGGAAGCGGCGGACGCCCTGCGATTCTGCGGCGTTCAGGGCCTTTTCGGTTAGCTCGACGTGCGCGGCGCGGAAGCCAGCGCCGTTGCGGCCGCGTTCGTTCAGGATGCCGACCAGGTTGATGACCGCATCCTGACCCGCGAACACGTGTTCCAGCGTGGCGGGATCGTGGGCGCTGCCCTCGATCAGATCGACCTCCGGGTTGACCAGGAGATCACGGTGACGATGCGGACGGCGCGTGAGAACGCGTACCTTGAGGCCGCGGTCAATTAGACGGCGGATGATGTGGTGACCAACAAAGCCCGTGCCGCCGAGCAGGCAGACATTGCGAATCGAATCGATCGACATGGTGGCAAGGTCCTTCCGAAAGCGAGTGCGGGTCGTCTTATACTCGGCTGACCCGCATTGTTCAAACAAGCCCCTAAACGGGGACCTGACGCGCGAGGCGCCAATATGACCGAACTGACCGCAATCAATCCCGCCTCTGGTGAGGTCCTGGCACGCTATCCGCGCATGGATGAAGCGTGTCTGGAGGCGGCATTGGCACGTTCCGCCAGCGCCGCGCCGGACTGGGGCGCGCGACCAGTGGCCGAGCGTGCCGCCCGGCTGCGTGACCTGGCCGGGGTGCTGCGCGCGGCCCGCGAGGCGCTGGCCACCACCGCAACCCAGGAGATGGGCAAGCGCCTGGCCGAGGCCCGGGCCGAGGTCGACAAATGCGCGAACGCCTGCGAGTACTACGCCGACCACGGGCCGGATTTCCTGCAGGACACGATGATCGCCTCGGATGCCTCGCGTTCCTTCATCGCCTGGCAGCCGCTGGGTACCGTGCTCCTGGTGATGCCCTGGAATTTTCCCTACTGGCAGGCCTTTCGCCAGGCGATCCCGGCGACCCTGGCGGGCAACGCCGTGTTGCTCAAGCACGCCTCCAATGTCCCTGGTTGCGCCGCGCATCTGGAGCGCGTGTTTGCCGAGGCCGGCTTTCCCGAGGGCGTGTTTCAGAATCTGCCGGTCGGGTCCGATGCGGTGGCCGGGATCATCGCCGACCCGCGGGTTCAGGGTGTGAGCCTGACCGGCTCAGAAGGTGCGGGCCGCGCGGTAGGCGCCGCTGCAGGCAAGGCGCTGAAGTCTTCGGTGCTGGAGCTCGGCGGTTCGGATGCCTTTGTGGTGCTGGCGGATGCCGATCTTGATTACACGGTGGAGCAGGCCGTGCGCGGACGATTCCAGAACAACGGAGAGACCTGCATTGCCGCCAAGCGCTTTATCGTGGAAGGGTCGGTGGCCGATGCGTTTGTCGAGCGCTTCCGGAAGGCCATCGAGGCCCTGGTGATTGGCGATCCGATGATGGAGCAGACCAACATCGGACCTTTGGCGCGTGACGACTTGCGTGACGAGTTGCATGACCAGGTGCGGCGCAGCGTGGATGCGGGTGCCACCTGCGTGATTGGAGGCCAGCCGCTGGACCGTTCCGGCGCCTTCTATCCGCCCACCTTGCTGGACCACGTCGAACCCGGCATGGCCGCCTTCGACGAGGAGACCTTCGGGCCAGTGGCGGCGGTCACCCGCGCCCGGGACGCCGATCAGGCCATTGCACTCGCCAACCGTTCGCGCTTTGGCCTGGGTGGCAGCGTCTGGACCGGTGATCCGGTACGCGGCGAGGCGTTGGCCCGACGGCTGGAATGCGGCTGTGCCTTCGTCAACGGCATCGTCAAGAGTGACCCGCGCCTGCCTTTTGGTGGCGTGAAGGATTCCGGCTACGGCCGCGAACTCTCCGAACTGGGCATCCGCGAATTCGTCAACGCAAAGACGATCTGGGTCGGCTGATACCCCCGCTTAGTGTCGTGCGCGGTAGAGGGCGAGTTCCAGGCGGTTGTGGCGGTCAGCGTGGTCGCGCTTTTCTAGGATACGGGCGATCAGGGGTTCGTCGCGGTCCAGCAGGTCGGCGGCGAGCTGGTTGCTCTCGCGCGGGAGGTAGCCGAGCTGGTGGTCAATCCAGTCGATTGCCACGGCCTTCGAGTCGTGCGGGTTCAGGCGTTCGCGGCGCAGGGTCAGGGCCTGCCCACGCTTGAGGGCTTCCCACAGCTTCGGAGCGGCGTGGTGGCGGTAGCCCGCGAGCGGGATCGTCTGTAGCAGCTCTTCGGTGGTGGCCGTAGCGTTGTAGGCGCCACGTTGGGCGTAGTAGCCCCGCAGGACGGGGGTGCGGCGGGCCTGGCTGCGCGGGCGAGTCGGTTGCATGGTCGCGCTCCTTTGATTGAGGTTGCGACCGTTTTAGCACCGGGGGTGGCTCACAGGTTGAGCCACCCCAGGTTTTATTGTTTCGAGGCGGTTGCCGTCGAAGTGGGTTCCCAGCGGACCGGGTCCCCGACTTGGAGGATGCCGGATTCGAGGGTACGCAGGCAGATGCCGCTGTCGCGCCCCAGTGCGCGGGCGAGGTTGTAGCCTACGACTTGATTGAGCCAGCCACAGGGTGGGCGCGGCCGGAGGATGGCGAAGCGGACCTGGCCGATCACCAGCACGCCTTCGTGGGGGCTGCGCCGCAGTCCGGTGATGACGAGGTTGCGCCGATGTTCGCCTGGTGTGCTCGCGGCGGGCTCGCGCAGGCGCCGGGCGCGCCGCGCGGCGCGGTCAAGCTCGGCGCGGCAGATCAGCGTGACCGGGCAGGACTCGACCGGGTGCCAGTGGCCGCGCCCGAGAGCGTAGCGATCCCCCTCCAGACCCGCATCGTCCACGTGGGTCTGGTGGCGGTTGCTCATCGGGGCCCCGGCGGTTGCGGCGACCCAGATGGTTTCGAGGGTGCCTTGCGTCGGGGTCGGGCGCAGCCACTCGAGCCATCTGCCCAGCACGGCGGCCAGCATCACGCTGGGCTGCTCCCTTCGTATTGCCGTGCGGCGGCGCGCAGGGCCGTGGCCACGCGCTCGCGTAACGCGGGCGGCCCGATCACCTCCACACCCTCGCCATGGCGCAGGATCTCCTGAATCAGTTCGGTGGGATCGGAGTACGGCACCTGCAGGTGGTAGGCCGAGCCCTCATGGCGCCCGATTTGGTCGGGGTGCCAGGTCTCGTCGGCGACCCAGCGGGCGTGCTCGGCGGTGAAGCGTAGCTCGGCCCATTCGGTGGCCGGGCCGGTGAAGATCCCGAAGGCGGCGTCGGTGTGCTGGTCCAGGCTCGCCGCGTCGACCTCGCGGAGTGGCCCAGCGACGCGCTGACAGTCGCGAATGCGTTCCAGGGCGAAGGTCCGCAGGTCGTTCGCGGTTTCGCACCAGGCGATCAGGTACCAGTTGTCGCGGTAGTGCAGCAGACGCTGCGGGTGCACGGTGCGATGGGTGGCGGCATTCCGCGCACGGCCGTGATACTCGATCATGACCGGGTGGGCGTTCAGGGTGGCCTCGGCGATGTCCTGGAACGTCTCGGCCGGGCCGGCGCGCTGGGCCAGTGGCTGGATGCGGATGCGGCGGCGCAACTCGGTGTGGGCGTGGCCACCGCTTTCCAAAGCCTCGCGGATGCGTTGTTTCAGTGGACCCATCATCGGGGACAGCAGCCCAGGCTGCACATCCTCCAACAGCTGTTCCATGGTCAGCAGGGCCAGCAACTCGGATTCGTTGAACCACAGCCCGGGCAGCTCGAAGGCCGGGGCATCGGACGCGTAGTGATAGCCGTTGGCATGCGGGTCGTATTCGATGGGCGCCTGCATAAAGTCCCGCATGTACTCGATGTCCCGCTTGATGGTGGCGCGGGAGACCTCCAGTCGCTCCATCAGTCGCGCCAGTGACGGGGTCTGGCGCCCCTGGAGCAGGCGGTGCAGGTGGAAGATGCGTTCGGCGCGATTCATCGCGTCAGTCTGGGGGCGTGCATCTGCGAAACGCTACGTGCAGGACCCGTCCTCTGGCAACTGCGGGGACTCGGTTACCAGGCTTGTGACTGCGTGCCTCGCGGGCGGCCAGGCAGGCCAACTGTCGTGGCCGGTCGTGCGCAGAGGGCGTGTCGGCCTCGGCATGTGGGGACTCACGTCGGTGGTTCGTTCGCGTCGGCGGGGTGGCGGACGGGATGCTCCGGCGCTGTACGGTAATGCCACCCAGGCAGGATTCCAGGATCAGCTCGCGGATGAGCTCGTGGACCGTATCCCGCGACCGCGGGCCTTGGCATTCGCCGGGTGACAGAACCCCGGACTCGAGTAGTTCCTGCAATGCCTCATCTTGCCATTCGGCAACGGTGCGGTCCGACTCCTCGTCCACGATCCGCAGTATGGGATCGCGGCGTTCCAGCCATGCATCGAGTTTGAACATCCCGGCCTCCTTTATCACAAACAAGAATCATTCTCATATAATCCGGTGAGGCGGTAATGGTGTCAAGCGATAGCCACTCGTTTTGGCCACTGTGCTGAGCTTTGTGAAGGGGTTGGGCGCATCTCTGGCGACGGCCATTAAAAAAGCCGCCTGACGAGGGTCAGGCGGCAATGCTAACGGAGGTTGGAGAGACCAAAGGCAGTAGAAGCTCGCCTTTTCGTCAGGCGACATACAACTGTCCGGGCTGTATGTCGAAGTGAGAATCATAAGCATTACGATTAACCATTGCAAGGGTCGGATCGATGGCAGAGCGAGATGCACGTCACGGGCTTCCAATTCGGCCACAAAGGGGTGGTGACGCACTGGCTCAAGGCCAGTCGAGGCGCAGCAGGAGGCGGGTATGGCCTTTCGCAATGGGGGGCGAGCGGTGGACCGCGCCTTGTCCGCGGGCAGTGGGGCAGCGTTCGCCCTTCATCAATATGACCTCGCCCGTTTTAGCGGTAATGGGCGCTTGGCCACCCAGGACGCCCAGGTTGTCACCGCAACGCAACGACTCACGGCGGACATAGCGGTCGTCGGCATATTCGGTGCCCGGACCGGTGTAGCTGCAGATCATGCGGAGCACGTTGTTGTCGACATGGAACAGGGGGCATGGCTGGTGGTTCAGGACCTCGAGCTGGACCCGCACACTGACCGTCTGCGCGACGACAGCGAAGTTGTGTGCCAGTCGTTCCATGTCGTAGGCCAGGTAATGAAGCTCGAAGGGACGCAGGCCGCTTGCATCAAGCAGGCGGCTGCGTGTTTGATCCGGCCTGCAGCACACATCCAGCACCATGCCCTGTTGGTGCGCAGCCATCTGCTCAGCCTGTGATATCAGGGCCGGGTCGAGCACGCGACGCCAGATCAGGGCATTTACGTTATTGCGATGAATCCCTTTGAATTCCCTGGCTCGGTCGACAAAACGATGACGGCTGGGATTGCGACGGGTGTCCGGGTGAGCCGTTCCAGCGGATGTCATGCGGGTTGCACCACCTGGGCCCCGTTATCTACTGGTTCTTCTCCTTCGGGGTCCTGTCCGAGACGCCAGACGGGAAACGGGTCGTCATAGGCTTCCCAGTGTTCGGGCCCTTGTGCCATTTCGTCATCGGTTAACAAGCAGGCATCCAGACGCTGGCGCATCGTGTCGGCATCCATTCGGATACCGATCAACACGATCTCCTGGCGACGGTCGCCGAACCGTTCGTCCCACACCGGCGCAATGGTGGTCTCCCACCAGTCCTCGTTGGTTGGGCGTTTTTCTGGTGGAACCGCCGCCCACCAGAAACCAGCGGCGTGGTGGGTGAGGGCGCCTCCGGCCTGCGACAGGGTGCCGGCCCAGTCCGATCGCGAGGCCAGCCAGAACCACCCCTTGCTGCGGATGACGCCCGGCCATTCCTCATGCAGCAGGTTGAAGAATCGCGCGGGATGGAACGGCCGGTTGACGCGGTAGACGATACTGGAGATGCCGTACTCCTCGGTCTCCGGCGTATGGCCGCCCATCATCTCCTGAGCCCAGCCTGCGGCCTGGGAGGCGCGGTCGAAATCGAAACGCCCGGTGCCCAGCAGTTGCTTCGGCGATACCTTGCCGTGGGTGGTCTCGATGACGTTGGCTTCGCGGTTAAGGGCGCGCACCACACCGCGCACGGTATCCACCTGATCCGCCGAGGCACGGTCCATCTTGTTGAGGATGATCACGTCCGCGAACTCGATCTGGTCCACCAGCAGGTCGACCACCGTACGTTCGTCGTCTTCACCCAGGGACTCGCCGCGCTCGCCCAGGAAGTCGCTGGAGGCGTAATCCTGCAACAGCGCGCCGGCGTCCACGACCGTCACCAGGGTGTCCAGACGCGCCACGTCGTCCAGGCACTGGCCATCCTCGTCGCGGAAGGCAAAGGTCGCGGCCACCGGCATGGGTTCGGAGATGCCGGTGGACTCGATCACGAGGTAATCATACTGGCCGGATTCGGCGAGACGGCGAACCTCGACCAGCAGGTCGTCGCGCAACGTGCAGCAGATACAGCCGTTGGTCATCTCGACCATGCGGGCGTCGGTGCGAGTAACCGCATCCTGACCGCCACGGATCATGGCGCTATCGATATTCACCTCGCTCATGTCGTTGACGATCACGGCGACGCGCAGGCCTGCCTGATTGTGCAGGATATTGTTTAGCAGGGTGGTCTTGCCGGCTCCGAGAAAGCCGGAGAGGACGGTAACGGGCAAACGTTTCATGGTGCCTCCTGATATTCGGTTGCGGGCAGTGTTCGGGGCTATCGGCTGTAGACGTGTTCGGTCTTTTCCTGGCGTTCCTTGACCTCGATGCACAGGGTCGCCGTTGGGCGGGCCAGCAAGCGGGGCAGACCGATCGGTTCGCCGCTCACTTCGCAGTAGCCGTAATCGCCGGTTTCGACGCGGAACAGGGCCGCATCGATCTTTCGGAGTAGGCGGCCTTCGCGCTCCTGCACCCGCATCGACAGAAGACGCGACTCCTCCATTGCTGCCCGGTCAAGCTCGTCCGGGGTGCGTTCGTTGTCGCGCAGTCCGTCCCGGGCGCCCTCCATGTCGGTCAGGATCTCGTCGCGCATGTCGAGCAGGCGCTCGCGGAAGTACGCGAGCTGGGCCTTGTTCATATAGGCCTCGGCAGGCATGGCCAGCAGTTCGTCGCGGGTCATGGGGTTCCGTCGGTTGATTTCAGGATGTTATACCATAACGTTTCGATTGAGCCCCGACAACACGGATCGGCCACCGGCCTGTGATGTGGTCGACCCGCCAGCAACAAGGTGTTTTATGTCCTCTACCTATGTGTCTACGGCCTCGCCGGATACGGAAACCTCCGCGCCCGATCCGCTACCGGATATTGCCGCGTCGGCTGCTACGCACGCCTCCGCGCTCGACTGGGTGGGTATGGAAGACATCACCCTTCCGCTGTATCTGACCGGCCAGCCAGTGATCGCCCGGGCCAGCGCGGGGGTGAGCCTCGACGACGCGGGCGCGCGCGGTATCCATATGTCGCGGCTCTACGGGGCCCTGCGGCAGCTGGAGTCCCGCGAGTTGGACGTTGCGCGGCTGTGTGGCGTGCTCGAGGCGTTTCTGGCTTCGCACGATGGTCTGTCCAGCGTGGCCGAGGTCCGTCTGGCCGGGGAGCTGCCGCTGGAACGGCCGGCCCTGGTCAGTGCCGCCGCGGGCTGGAAGCGCTACCCGTTCCGGATCGCTGCACGCAGCGAGTCCGGGGCGGTGTCCCTGGAGCTGGAGGTTCAGGTGGGCTATTCCTCCACCTGTCCCTGCTCCGCCGCGCTGGCGCGGCAGGCGATTCAGGAACAGTTCGACCGCGACTTCACACGCTCGGCCGTGGATGCGGCAACCGTTCGCGAATGGTTGGGCCGGGCCGAGGGCATTGTCGCGACGCCCCATAGCCAGCGAAGCGAGGCAACCGTCACGGTCGGTCTGGATCCGTTGGTATCGAGGCTGCCCCTGCCCGATCTGATTGACCGCGTGGAACGGTCGCTGGGCACCGCCCTGCAAACGGCGGTAAAGCGCGTGGACGAGAAGGCCTTCGCCCTCGCCAACGGTCGCAATTTAATGTTCTGCGAAGATGCCGTACGGCGTCTGGACAGCACCCTCCGCCCGGAGTACTCCGCCCGCGGCTATCGCATCCAGGTTCGCCACCGCGAGAGCCTGCATGCACACGACGCCGTCGCGCGCATCGCGCGTTGGCCGTCCGGTAATCGCTGAAGCCGCGAGTCCGGTTCGTACCCTGGATGCCTGTTGGTACCGGGTATGCATAAAAAAGCCGCCGGATGTGCAATCCGGCGGCAATGTTAACGGAGGTTGGAGAGACCAAAGGCAGGAAGTCACCTTTCGTCCTGGCGACACACAGCTGTCCGGGCTGCGTGTCTAAATGCGAATCATACGCACGTGCATTTACATGTCAAGCCTTGGCCTGTGACTTCTTCTCGGTTGCGGGGTGCTGGTCACGCATGGCGCGCGCGGCCTTAACCATTGCCTCCAGCGCTGGACGGACCTCGTCCCAGCTGCGGGTCTTGAGTCCGCAGTCGGGATTGACCCACAGCCGCTCGACCGGGATCCCGCGTGCCGCCTTTTCCAGAAGGGTCACCATCTCCTGTACCGTGGGGAGGCGCGGAGAGTGGATGTCATAGACACCCGGCCCGATCTCGTTGGGGTAGGTGGATCGCTCGAAGGCATCCAGCAGTTCCATGTCCGAGCGGGCAGTCTCGATGGTGATGACATCGGCATCCAGGGATGCGATGGCCTCGATGATGTCGTTGAACTCCGAGTAGCACATGTGGGTGTGGATCTGAGTCACGTCGGCTACACCGGAGGTGGCGACGCGAAAGGCGCGCGCAGCCCATTCCAGGTAGTGATTCCATTCGCCTCGTCGAAGCGGAAGCCCTTCCCGAAGCGCCGGCTCGTCGACCTGGATCACGCCAATGCCGGCGGCCTCGAGGTCGGTGATCTCGTCGCGCAGCGCCAGGGCGATCTGCAGGGCAGTGGCCTCGCGTGACTGGTCATCGCGCTCGAAGGCCCATTGCAGCATGGTCACCGGCCCCGTGAGCATGGCCTTGACCGGCTTGCTTGTGAGGGACTGGGCGTAACGTGTCCAGTCGACGGTCATCGGACTGGGCCGCTGCACATCGCCGTAGATGATGGGGGGTTTCACGCAGCGCGATCCGTAGCTCTGAACCCAGCCGTGCCGGGTAAAGGCATACCCGTCGAGTTGCTCGCCGAAATACTCCACCATGTCGTTGCGTTCGGGCTCGCCGTGCACCAGCACGTCCATGCCGATGTCTTCCTGGAAGCGGATTACGCGAGCAATCTCCTGGCGCATGGTGCGCAGGTAATCATCCCGGGTTAGCTCACTCCGGCGGTAGTCACGGCGCACCCGGCGAATGGTCTGCGTTTGTGGGAACGAACCGATGCTGGTGGTCGGGAATAATGGGAGGTCGAGTGAGCGTTGTTGCAACGGTGCACGCTGTTCATAGGCCAGGGCACGGCGGGCGTCATCCGGGGACAGTCCCGCCACCCGTTTCCGAACCTGCGGAATGCAAGTACGAACGGCGTTCTGGCGGCTGCTGTGCACGCGCCGACTGTGTTCCAGCTCTTTGGCGACGGCCGCACGTCCCTCGGTCAAGCCGCGCTGGAGGATCGCCAGCTCCACCAGTTTCTGGCGCGCGAAGGCCAGCCAGCCGCGTACCTCCGTGTCCATGCCGGTTTCCTGTTCCACGTCAACGGGCACGTGCAGCAGCGAGCAGGAGGGTGCGAGCCACAGGCGAGAAGTACCGAGGCTGCTGACGGCGGGCTCCAGAGTGTCCAGGCTGGCCTCCAGATTGGTGGCCCATATGTTGCGCCCGTCGATGATTCCCAACGACAAAATCTTGTCCTGCGGCAGCCGGGCCACCAGGGTCGAGACCTCCATCGCGCCGCGCACGGCATCCACGTGGAGCCCCGCTACCGGTAGTTCCAGTGCCAGGTCGCGCTGGCTGCCAAGGCCACCGAAATAGGTCGTGAGCAAGAGGCGTGGCCCGCCGCGGTGGAGACGGTCGTAAGCCGCCCTTAGCGCCGACTGCCACTCGACGGGCAGATCCAGTGTGAGGATGGGCTCGTCGATCTGAACCCAAGAAACCCCCTCTGCGCTGATCCACTCCAGGAGTTCCTGATAGGCCGGGACGAGCCGGTCAAGCAGTTCCAGTGGCTCCCCGTCATCCTTCATCTTCGCCAGGTACAGAAAGCTGACCGGCCCCAGCAGGACAGGCTTGGGCTGCAGCCCCATCTCGCGCGCCTCCCGGATCACCGTTCGTAGTCTGTCTGGAATGGCCGCAAAGGTTTGTTCGAGGGTCAGCTCCGGGACCAGGTAGTGGTAGTTGGTATCGAACCACTTGGTCATCTCCAGCGCCGGCACATCGGGCAACGCATCGTTGTGGGAACGACCTCGAGCCATGTAGAAAGCTAGGTCCAGCGGGTGCTCGGCCGCTGCGGCATGAAAGCGCTCCGGCAGAACGCCCAGCGTCAGCATCATGTCCAGCACGTGGTCGTAGAAACTGAAGTCGCCGACCGGGACCTGTTGGATGCCAGCTTCGCGTTGCCAGGCCCAATGTCGCTGCCGTAACTCGCGGCCCGAGGTTTCCAGTTGATCGCGGCTGATGTTGCCGCTCCAGTAGCGCTCAAGAGCCGTCTTCAGCTCGCGACGGGCGCCAATGCGGGGAAAGCCAAGATTATGGGTGGTGATCATGGATCTATAGACTCCGGGTTGAACACGGCGTCCAGTCTCGTCATGCTTGATACATGAGTAAAACGATATTTATTCACGAAAACCATGAATTCAACTCATGATCTGTCGGGAGTACTCGAGCTCCGGCATCTGCGGGCGGTTTGCGAGATCGTGCGGTTGGGGAGTGTGACTGCCGCGGCTGATAGCCTTTGCGTAACTCAGTCGGCACTGTCGCATCAGCTGCGCCAGCTTGAAGACCGACTGGGTGTGACCCTCTTCGAACGCCGAACGCGTCCGGTGCGGTTATCGGCTGCCGGAGAGCGGCTACTGCAGGCGGCTGACCGGGTGTTGCCCGAGGTCACCGCCGCGCAGCGTGATGTTGTGCAGATCCGCGACGGCGGACGTGGCCGACTGTTTCTGGTGCTGGAGTGCCACAGCTGCTTTCAGTGGCTGATGCCGGCCGTAGGTGCCTTTCGGCGGCACTGGCCGGAGGTGGAGCTGGATCTTACGCTTAGCCATGGATTCACGGCACTGGACGCCCTGCGCAACGGCGATGTGGATGCGGCCGTTGCGGTGGACCCAGTGGATGACCCTGAGCTCGAGTCGGTGCACTTGATGGAGTACGAGAACCTGCTGGTGGTGCCGGCCGGCCACCCGCTCGCTGAACGCGCCTGCCTGGAGCCCGAGGATCTGCGCGGTGAGACCCTGATCACTTATCCGGTCAGCGAGGAGCGCCTGGATATCTATCGGCGTTTTCTGCACCCGGCCGGGGTGACGGTTCCGCGCCGGACGACCGAGGTTAGTGCGATGCTGCTGCAACTGGTAGCGAGCCGCCGTGGTGTGGCGGTTTTGCCGGACTGGGCCCTGCCCGAGCTGGAGGCGGGGCTCAACGGGGGAGAGAGTGAGCCTGTCGCGACCCGTCGTGTCCGGCTTGGTCACGACGGCCTGTGGAGCAACCTGGCCATCACGATGCGCCGCGCAGACCGGGAGCGTCCTCACATACTGGATTTCGTCGCTACGGCGCGCGACACGTTGCGCCAGACCCGAGGATAGACGGCGGGACCCGTGCTACGGCCCGGACGGCACTGACTGCGGGGTGCCTGCCGCGTCGGGCATGCCGCGATGCCGGTCGGCCATCGGTTCGGCCGCGATCAGGTAGTCTGCACCGTGTTTCAGCCCCTCCTGGCTGCGGGCCAAAGGCAGGGCGCGTTCACGCAGTGCCTCGATCTGGTGGTGCATGGCCTTGGCCAGATCCTCGTCGCTGAAATGCGGCAGTTGCCGCAGGCACAGGTCGAGCTGGCCGTTGACGAACCGTGCGCGATAGTGGATGGGAAAATAGCGGACATCCAGAACCCGGAATCCCGCGATTCCAAGCTGACGCATGACCCAGGATGATGGATATTCGCGATAGGGCCGATTGCCGGCAATCAGCAGGCAAGCGTCACGCAGGCGTCCGATCTCCCTCACGAGCGCGCTGGCCTCATCCTTCGGTTCCACCAGAACGTAGGGTTCGACGCCCACCAGGTACAGTCGGTCGCCCACGTGGGGCCATATCCGGGGCAGGGCTCGGTCCTGCCAATAGGGCGCGAAGCCTTCGATCGCGCCGATGAAGTAGTCGAGCAGGACGGTATCGAAGCGTTCACCAAACAGCAATTGCTCCGACATCCAGTTGCCGACCATGATGCGGTCCTGGCGGCGACGGGCCGTGCCCGCTGCCTTCTTCACGGTCGTCGCCATCTGATTGGAGGCAGTTACAGCCGTCCAGCGCTCGGTGTCCAGGCCACATATCCACTCGACCGACTTCCGCCCGGTTCCGGCATCCAGAAAACTGCCCCAGGGACGCTCACCCTGGAGCTTCTCGATCGCCTGGAAGATCGGCGAATCCGCTGCATTGGGGGTCGATGAAGTCGTGTGGGAGCTTTTCTTGTGCGTGGTTTTGAGAGGCATTTTTAACTCCTGGGTCGGTCCTCGAATTGAATAGGCCGAGGGCCGTCAGTTCAGCGCCACATCGCGACCATTCGGGCGGCGAGAGCGAGTACGACGTTCACTAGTACGAGTACCGGGGCGAAGGGTTGGTCCAGCGGTAGGCTTAGACTCCAGGCGATCAGGAATCCGGCCAGGGCGAGCGACTGCGCCCACAGAAAATGGCCACAAAGGTTGCGCGCCAGATGGGCGGCGCCCCAGGCCGGGAGCAGCAGGCTGGCTAGCGCGGCTGGCAGGCCCAGGACCATGCTTCCGAGCACGATCGCCGCCACCAGCCAGGCAATCTCCGTCAGGCGCAGCCATGCTGCCGGGGCGGGTGTGGCGGGCACGTCGGGGTCGAGCTGAGCGTGGCGCCATACCTTCAGCAAGCCGGGTACTAGCACCAGGCTGGCGAGTGCTAGTGCCGCAACAGCCCAGAGTTCCTGCGGTCCCGCGAAGTACAGCTGACCCTCGGCCCAGGCCGCGGCGGCGAGGCTGGCCTGCGAGAAATTGGCCGCCAGCAACGTGACCGCGGCCAGTCCGGCCAGGAAAACGGCAAGGGGTAGACGCTCGCGGTCCGGGGTGCGTTGCAGCAGCGCCATTACGCCAGCGCCTAGCGCGAGTGCCACGGGAAGTACCGGCAAGTGCAGCACGGAGGCCAGGACCCCGCCGGCCGCCGCCCATTGTCCAAGTGCCAGGGCCTGCCAGACCGAACCGCGCAGGAACAGCCCGGCTCCGGCCAGCGCGAGTACAGCCGTGACCAGTAGCCCGGCGACGAACGGAACGAGCAGGAGGTCACCCAGCATCGAAGTAGCCCTCTAGTGGGTGGTTCTCCACGCCGATGGCTCGCAGGAAGTCATCATCGTGGCTGGTCATGACCAGTGTCGCGTTGGCCGGAAGTGCAGCGATCAGGGAGACGGCGTCGCCCCTCACCTCGGCGTCAAGGTGGTTGGCCGGCTCGTCCAGCAGGACCAAGCGCTCACGTGACGGTTGTGCGCTGCCGCTGTGCAACGCGGCGGCGAGACGCAGTAACTGCCACTGACCGCCGCTCAGGCGGTCGAGACGCCGGTGGAGCAGCGCCTGTATGCGGGGTTGATCCGGAACATTTGCCCCCATCGCCCGGAACCAGTCGTGTCCGGATAAAGGCCAAGGCTGTCGCCGAGGATGGTCCTGTCCCAGCAAGCTGACATCCACATTGGGTGCGAGGTGCAGCCGGCCGCCATGCACCCTTGCCTGGCCCGTAACGGCCTTCAGTAGCAGGGATTTGCCAACGCCATTGGGGCCGGTCAAGGCCCAGCGCGCACCGTTGGGTACATCAACTGACAATGGCCCCAGCACCGGACGATCAAATCCGAGCCGGGCGGACTGTACGCTCAGGATGGCAGGGGTGGCGTTCGGCGGCATGTGGGCTCGTCAGAGTTGGGAAGGCGCAAATGATAACGGACCCGGAAAGTGACTTTCCGGGTCCGAACCTTTAGTCGGCTTGTGTCGCCAGGTTACCGTTGGGGCAGGCTTTGCGCCCAGGTGGTCATCAGATCCAGATAACCCTCCAGCGCCGAATCGGCGGGCGGATCCAGCGGCACGGCATTGGTGGCCCAGCCGAGATTGCGTTCCAGGAATTCCGCGCCGCGCGGCGGCTGAAATTCGGCATACAGCACGGTGCCCTCGGTGCCTTCGAGATCACTGACCAGGCTGCGCAGGTGGCGCGCGGTCGGCGGGATGCCCGGGGCGGGTTCGAGGTAGCCGACGATCTCGACCGGCAGCCATTCCTCCAGATAATCGAGATCCTCGTGGTAGACCACGATGCGCTGGTCCGGTTCTACCTGTTCGGCCAGGGCCTCGGCATGTTCGCGCAGGCGTTCAGCCGTGCGTTCGGCGCGTTCCATGAAGGTGTCGGCGTGGTCGGGACGGAGCTCGCCCATGCGCGCGCCCAGGGCTAGAGCGAGTTCGGCCATACGCAAAGGATCGGCGTTGAAGTGCGGGTTACCCTCTTCATGCACATGGCCCATGTTCGGGCCGTCCATGGTGATGGAGCGGCGCAGTTCGACCTTGTCCGCCCCACGGAAGTGGCCCGGTTGGCCGGAGTTGATCGCGCGGTTGCTGGCACCACGCTGGGCGGCCGGGAGCCAGCCTTCTTCCAGGCCGGCGCCGAGTTCCAGCAGCATGTCGGCGCGACGCAGGGCGGCCATGAAGCTGGGGCGGGCGTCGAGGTAATGAGCATCGCGGTCCGGCGGCGCGAGGACGCGGACTTCGGCCTCATCGCCGCCAATCTCGCGTGCGATGGCGCCGAGGCTGGAGGTGGTGGCGACGATATTGAGGCCGGCCACCGCCTGGCTGGGTGCCAGCAACAGGGCCGCCAGGGCGATCGTTGCCATGCCCGTGAACAATCGGGTGGTGTGAGAGCGAATCATGCGATGAAACATGCGGGACTCCTTGGAAAAGGGTTGCGTGTCTAGTGTGTCCCGAAGCCGGCGTATCCGCCGAGCATCGGGAGGTGCGTGGGCCCGAGCGGACCCACGCGAGCGAACATCAGAAGCGGTGTGCGCCGTGCGCGCCGAGGGCGACATTCAACTGCAGCATGAACTCCAGCCCGCGGTCGCGGTGGCCGTCGTCATCGATGAAGTCGTTCTGCGAGAGCTGGGCGCGCAGGAAGACCGGCTCCACCGGGCGGAAGGTGACCTGGGCCGTATGCCGGTAAGAGGTGCCGAAGGAGTCGCCATCGCCACGGCCAACGTCATTCGTCAGGCCCAGGGCCTCGGCGCGCAGGCCGGCTTCCCAGCGCGGAGCAAAGCCGTATACGCCTTGGACATAGATACCGTCCTGCTTGTTCTTGAAGGATTGTTCGTTCCGGACGAAACCGATCGGTCCGTTGTTATCCTCTTCGAAGTTCACGTCACGGCGATCGACGTCGATCTCGCGGTAGAAGTACTCGCCCTGTAGGCGCCAGTCGCCGTGACCGTAGGCGCGCCCGGAGCTGTACTTGTAGACGGCATCCACACCTGCAAACCAGGCGCTGCCGTCCCAATCCTCGAACCGGGTGCTGTGTTCGTCGCTGACCTGATAGCTGTTTGCGTAGCCGCCGGAGACACCAAACTGAGCGGCATGGTCGGGACCGAGATCCGGGCCGAATTTGGCAAAGGCCGTTATCAGACGCGGGCCGGACCGGTCACTAAGAATACGATTCTGGCCATTGAGGGCCGATTGACCGCCCTCGTAGTTGGCGATGCCACTGGTTTCACCCTGCAGCAGTTCCACGCCCAGCTGGGTGTAGGTCTCGGTTGGGGCAACCCAGGTCGCCTGGACGCCGGTCTCCTGCAAGCCGTGGTCGCCGAACAGGTACTCGTTGACCAGCGGGCGATCGACGAAGTCCCAGTCATGCACATGGCGGCTGTTGATGTAGCCGATGTCGGACAGGAACTTACCCGCCTTGATCTGGAAGCCACCGGGCAGGGCTCGGGTGGTCAGGTAAGCCTCTTCGACCTCTACATGGTCTTCGTCGAAGCCGAGCATAAGCACGCCATCGAAGAGGTCGCCGAGATTGGCCTCGAAGACGAGCTCGGAGTGTCCAAGATTGAACCCGTCGTCGAACCCGTGGTCGTGACCATGCCCGTGGTCATGCCCGTGGTCGTGGCCATCGTCGAAGCCGGCGGGATCGCTGATGCCGTGCGACAGTTCGTTGTAGTAGACCCCTTCCAGGATCAGGGAGACGTCCAGCCCCCAGGAGCGGTTTTCCGATTCGGCGCTCCACTGCGCCGAAGCGAGCCCGGGTGCGGTCAAGGCAACAGCCGCGAGGCCGGTAAGGGTGGGGCGAAGAAGAAGCTGATGGCGGTTCATGGCGGGACTCCCTGCTACATGGAACGGAACGTTATAGAGTTACTATTCGATAATGAACGTTACAAGATAACGTTTCGTTTCTCAAGCGCAGTATGTAGGGACGGCACCCCTCTCGGGGGAAATGTTTCAAGCGTCGGTGAGGCCGGCACGCGCGAAGGCGGCACGCCAGTGTTCCAGTTTTTCGGATAGGCTCAGGCGGGCGTTGGCGGGGCTGGTCGAGGGCAGGCGCACGGCCTCGACGCCCAGGGCGCGAGTCTCGTGGATACGCCGCGCGCTCTCGGCGCCGTTGTGGATGATCAGGCGTAGCCCCGGTGCCTCACGGGCTAGTCGCCCAAGGTCGTTGGGCACGGGCTGTCGGATGGCGCTGTCCAGGCTGCCCTCCCGCGAACAGGCGCCATAGACATCCCACAAACCCACGCCGCGGGATAGCAGGCGTTCCACCCGGTTGGGGTAATCCAACTCGGCGAAGGGTTCGCCCAGAATCTGCCCGACGATGGGCCAGAACTGGTTGCGGGGGTGAGCGTAATAGGCCTGCGCCTTCAGTGATGCCACGCCGGGGAAGCTCCCGAGCACCATCACACGGGTATCGGCTCGCAATAGGGGCGGGAAGGCCGCCAGATCGGGTGTCTGGGACATGCCAGCAGCGGGATCGGACGGGGTTATTCGAGCGCATCCGTCTGGCGGCAGTCGGCGCACTGGCCGTGTAGTTCTACCATGCGCGAGTCGATCTCAAAGCCTATTGCCTGCGCCTCTTTCTCCAGTGCCCGGCTGGCGGGTTCCGGGGTGTGAAACTCGGTGATCTGGCCACAACCGTCGCAGATCATTAGCGCGGACTCGTGGCGTTCGCCTGGGTGCGAGCAGGCGACAAAGCCGTTCAGGCTCTCGATGCGGTGGATCAGCCCCTGCTCGAGCAGGAAGGCCAGGGTGCGGTACACCGTCGGTGGCTTGATGGAGTGATCGTCCGAGGACAGCGCGTTGATCAGGTCGTAGGCCTTAATCACGCCCTCAGTGCGCAGGATCTGCTCGAGGATGCGTTTGCGCTGTTCGGTCAGGCGCGCACCTTGGCGGGCACAGACGTGCTCGGCATCCGCCAGGGCTTGGTCGATGTCCGGCGTGTTGGTCTCGGCGGCAAAAGTCATACGCCTAGGATAGCCCAAACCGCCCCGCAGTCCGTAACGCCCTTTCCCTTCGCCGCCACGCTCAAGCGGGGTTGGTGGCCGTTGCGGGCGCTTCCGGCTCGTCGGGCTGGGTGTTCTCGGGGCGAGCGAAGACCTCGGCGGCCCAGCGGGCGCGCTCCGCAGGCATCTCGGTCTCGCGTGCCACCATGTGTGCCTCCACTGCGGTGATGCGGTGGTCGAGGCCCTCGCCGTTGGCGATCTGGATGGCGAGCCCCGGGCGTGCATTCAGTTCGAGGATTAGCGGTCCGCGGTCGGCGTCGATGACCACATCGACCCCCAGGTAACCCATCTGACTGAGTTCGTAGCAGCCCGCGGCCAGCTCCATCAGCTGTTCCCAGCCGGGGATCTGCAGGCCGACGATGCTTTGTTCGCTATCGGGATGTTCGCGACAGGGCTTGTTGTAGCGTACCCCGCCGATGGTGCGGCCGGAACCCAGGTCGATACCGGTCCCGACCGCGCCCTGGTGCAGGTTGGCCTTGCCGTCAGAGTCCTGTGTCGGAAGGCGCATCATCGCCATCACCGGGTAGCCGCGGTAGACCACCGTGCGGATATCCGGCACGCCGCGGTAGGAGACCGAATCGAAAATTGACGAAAAGCGCACTCGCTGTTCGATCATGGCGACATCCGGTCGGCCGCCCAGGCTGTACATGCCGGACAGGATGTTCGACATGTGGTCGTCCAGCTCGCTTAATTCCATGGCGCGGCCGCCTGCGCGGCGGGGGCGATCCCCGCGCCAGCCTTCGATGACCAGGATCCCGTCGCCGGCCGCCCCGTGCGCGGGCTTGATGACGAAACCGTCTGTATAGGTTGGAAGCTGTGTCCGTACATCGCGGATCTGGCGGTGGGTGCGCACGACACCATAGAGCTCGGGTACCGCCAGGCCGGCGTCTAGCGCCAGCTGTTTGGTCTGCAGCTTGTCGTCCACCCGCGGGTAGAAGCGCCGCGCGTTCCACGCGGCGATGTAGCGGGCATTGCGGGCGTTCATCCCGACGATGCCCTGCTCCTTCAAGAGGCGCGGACGTACAAACCGTGGCAGCCAGGCGGGCATCAGTCGGTCCTCCGCATGGCTTCCTGGATGCGACCAAAGCGGAACAGCTCCGTCAGGCGATAGCCGGTATAGCGTCCCAGCAGCAGGGTGATCGCCAGCAGGACCAGCAGCAATTCTGGGAACACGAATAACAGGTGTTCCAGCTGGCGGTTGGCCATCAGTCCATAGGCCGCGGCGGCGACGACCAGGCTGCCCACGCCCTGGGTGATCGCGTCCGCCGGGCCGTGTTCCTCCCAGACCACGGACATGCGCTCGATCGTCATGGCGAGGATGACCATTGGGAACAGCGATAGGGCCAGGGCCCGCTCGAAGCCGAGATGGTGCGACAGTACGCTGATTGCGAGCATCAGCATGATCACCACGCTGACGACGGCGGCGAGACGCGGTACCAGCAGCAATCGTAGATGCTCAAGGTAGAAGCGCACCACGAGGCCAAGAGAGACGATCAGGGTGAACAGGATGATGCCCGTCAGAAGCTGAGTCTCACGGAATGACAGTGCGATCAGCACCGGCATGAAGGTGCCGAAGGTCTGGATGCCGATCACGTTGCGCAGGAACACGATGATCATGGCGCCCAGGGGTACCATCAGCAGCACCCGATAGGTGTTCTGAGTGCCCAGCGGTAGATCCAGGGTGGAGAAGTCCAGAATGCGGGTGTCGAGGGTTTCTCCAAAGCGCTGGATGGTGGCTAGCGCATCCTGCACCCCGCGCGAGACAGCGAATCGCACCTCGGCATTCTCGCCATTGCTGACCTCGAGGAGCGGGGCGCTGCCGTGCGACCAGACCACCACGTCGTCGGGGTATTCGACGGTCCCGGTTTCCGGATCGATCGGCACCCAGCGTCGGGTGTTGTGTACTTCCAGCCAGGTCTGTGGCTCGACGTCGCGGCGTCCATCGACCAGTCGCAGGGCCGTCACTTGGCGCGCGGGTATGCGGGCGGTCGCGAGCAGTTCGATCAGGGTTTCGGTCCGCCGGGTGCGATTGTCGTCGCTCTCGATGAAGACCGCTGCATTTGAGGCAGGGGGAGCGTTGGCAAGGTCATTGACCAGGACTGAGGCAAAACTCTGGATGTTGGAGGAGCGTTCCCGGACGTCGTCGATCAACGCCTCCGCCGCCGAGTGGAAGGGTTCGGTCCATTCCGGCGCCGCCACTGGTCCGGGATATTCGGCCTCGGATCGGTCGTCGCCGTCACGGTATAGCGTCGCTCGATAATAGAGCACCTGTTCGCCGCGCGGCTGCCGCGTGGTCCATTGGGCCACACGGTCGTCCGCCTGACTGAGGGTATTGAGCCCGTAGCCACGCGAGACATAACCCTCGTCCAGTATCGAGAAGTTGGGGAGGCGGTTGGGGATGCGTAATTCCACGGTTGTCGCACCACCGGTCGGCTGGTAGCGCACGCGGGCCTCCACCAGCCAGGTCTCGGCGGTGGCATCCGGTTGCAGAGGCATCCCCAGCGCACTCACCTTGTAAGCGAAGACCCCGAGCCCGATCGCGCTTAAAAGAACGATCAGGATCGGTAGGTGAAAGCGCTTCACTGATCATCCGCCGAGCAATCCGGCGCTTGTAGATGTTCGGCACCGGAATCGACCAGGATGTGCCCGGCCATGTGGCTGCGTCCGATCAGCGCCTGGTAGGTGAGGGCCGTGCGGTCGATCAGGCTGGTATCGGCGGTCAGGAGCTGGTTGCCGATGCAGAACTCCATGCGCACCACCGGCCGCTCCTGCGACTCGCCGCTATGGCGACGAATGCGCACGATGCGCTCGATTGGGCGCTCCAGGGTGATGCGGGCCTCTTCGTCCTCCGGGTCGACGACCTCGAAGCGGATCCAGTCTTCGCCGTCCTTCTCGAAACGTTCCTTGTTCAGAGCATTCAGCGATGACGAGGTGGCGCCGGTGTCCATGCGCGCCTCCAGAACGAAGTCTTCCTCCATGATGTGCACGTTCTCCACCGCGCCCAGAATGGCCATGGAGGGAACCGAGTCGTTCGCCCCGGCAGATTGCGTCAGACAGGCCAATCCGAGCAGCATGGTCAGCAGGATGGATTGGGTTAAGCTGGAACGGCGGGCGGCTGGGGCAGTCACGCAGTCTCCTGAAGAATTACAAAACGTCAAAGTGTAGCTGATCACAGTCTTTGCCCCGTGTTAAGGGGGTCACAAAGGCCACGTTTGGGAGCCTTCATGAGCTGGATAGTCGATCTCGCCGATCTAACCATGAACGATGTCGCCCGGGTGGGTGGCAAGAACGCCTCCCTGGGCGAGCTGCTGGGCCAGCTAGGTGCCGCCGGGGTGCGCGTGCCAGGTGGTTTTGCCACGACCGCGGATGCCTATCGCGCCTTGCTGGCCAAGGACGGACTGGATGCTCAGATCAAGGACCGCCTGGCCGATCTCGACACTGATGATATTGAGGCCCTGCGCGCGGCGGGCCGCGAGGTGCGCGAATGGATCGAACAGGCCGAGTTGCCTCCCGAGCTGGAGCAGGCGGTGCGCGAGCATTACGCGCAACTGGGGGAGGATGTACCGGTGGCCGTGCGCTCCTCGGCGACGGCCGAGGATCTGCCCGAGGCCTCGTTCGCTGGCCAGCAGGAAACCTTCCTTAATGTACGTGGTGCCGACGCGCTAATCCAGCGCCTGCGCGAGTGCTTTGCCAGCCTCTACAACGATCGGGCCATCGCCTATCGCGTACACAACGGCTTTGCCCACGACGAGGTAGCACTGTCGGCGGGCATCCAGCGCATGGTGCGCTCCGATGTCGGCGCCAGCGGTGTGATCTTTACGCTGGATACTGAGAGCGGCTTTCGCGATGCGGTGTTTATCACTGGCGCCTGGGGGCTGGGGGAGACCGTGGTGCAGGGTGCGGTCAATCCCGACGAGTACCAGGTCTACAAGCCGGCGCTGGCGGCCGGCAAGCGCGCCATTATCGGGCGCGCGCTAGGTGGCAAGGCCGTGCGTATGGTGCTTAGCGAGGAGGGGACGCGGACCGAGGACACCCCCGAAGATCTGCGCCACCGCTTCTGTTTGTCGGATGCCGATGCCGAGCAGCTGGGCCGTTATGCCGTGGCCATCGAGCTGCACTACGGCCGACCCATGGACATCGAGTGGGCGCAGGACGGCGAGACCGGCGAGCTGTTTATCGTACAGGCCCGCCCGGAGACGGTGGAGAGCCGGGTGGAACTGGGTGCGGGCGAGCGCTATGAGCTGGCCGCGCATGAGGCCGAGCCGATGGTCACGGGGCGCGCGATCGGCTCGCGTATTGGCGCCGGAATCGTGCGGGTGCTGGATTCACCGGACGCGATGCACACCATGGAAGAGGGCGACATCCTGGTTGCGGATATGACCGATCCCGACTGGGAGCCGGTGATGAAGCGCTCCGCCGCGATCGTGACCAATCGGGGCGGGCGTACCTGTCATGCGGCGATCATCGCCCGCGAGATGGGTATCCCCGCGGTGGTGGGCTGTGGCGATGCGACCGAGGTGCTCTCCGACGGCATGGAGGCGACCGTCTCCTGCGCGGAGGGCGATGACGGGCACGTCTACCCCGGCAAGCTGGAGTACACGATCAAAAAGACCGATATCGGTGAATTGCCCGATCTGCCGGTCAAGCTGATGCTGAACGTCGCCAACCCGGGGCGGGCCTACGCCTTCTCGCAGTTGCCGCATGCCGGGATCGGGCTGGCGCGGCTGGAGTTCATCATCAACGGTACCATCGGCGTGCACCCGCTGGCGCTGCTCGACTATGCCGAGGACCCGAACCGCTTCGACCCGGAGGTGCAGGAGCAGATCGCCGAGCGCCTGCGCGGCGTTGACGATGGCCCGTGCGAGTTCTTCGTGCGCAAGCTGTCCGAGGGCATCGCCACGCTGGCGGCAGCCTTTGCCCCGGAGCCGGTGATCGTGCGCCTGTCCGACTTCAAGTCCAATGAATATGCCCACCTGATCGGCGGCGCTGGCTACGAGCCGCAGGAAGAGAACCCGATGCTGGGCTTTCGCGGCGCCTCGCGCTATCGCTCGGAGACCTTCCGTCCGGCGTTCGCGATGGAATGCGAAGCCCTGCGCCGGGTACGCGACGCTATGGGGCTGGAAAACGTCCAGATCATGGTCCCTTTTGTGCGCACCCTCTCTGAAGCCGAGGATGTAATCCGGGTGCTGGGCGAGGAAGGGCTGCGTCGTGGCGAGAACGGGCTCAAGGTCGTGATGATGTGCGAGATCCCGTCCAATGCCCTGTTGGCGCCGCGCTTCCTGGAGCATTTCGACGGTTTCTCCATCGGCTCCAACGACCTGACTCAGCTGACGCTCGGGGTCGATCGCGACTCCGGGCTGGTGGCGGACTCCTTCGACGAGCGCAACGATGCAGTGAAGGCGCTGTTGAGCATGGCAATCCGCGCCGCGCGCAGGGCCGACAAGTATGTCGGGATCTGCGGCCAGGCCCCGTCCGACTATCCGGAGCTGGCGGTCTGGCTGATGAACGAGGGCATCGACTCGCTGTCGCTGAACCCCGATTCGTTACTGTCCACCTGGGAGCAACTGGGCAAGGTGGGGAAGGTGGGTGATGCCTGAAGCCCCCGTTCAGTGCCCACAGGTGTACCTGGTCTCGGACGGGACCGGGATTACCGCCGAGACCCTGGCGCGGTCGCTGTTTACCCAGTTCCCGGATGTCGACCCGGCCTGGCACCGCCTGCCCTTCGTGCAGACACCCGGCCGCCTGGCCAGTGTCTTTGCCCGCGCTCAAGACGGGCCGCAGCCGGCCCTGGTGGTGGCGACGCTGGCGAATGCCGACCTGCGTGCCGACCTGCGCCAGTCTCCGGTCCCTGTGATTGATGTCTTCGGCGAGCAGGTCGAGCGGCTGGAGGGTCTGCTGGGGGTGCCGTCGCAGTCCGTATCCGGGCGAGCCCACGGCATGGGCGATGTCAGCCGTTACGACCGCCGCATCGAGGCATTGAACTACACCCTGGCGCACGACGATGGCCTGGCGGTGCAGGACCTCTCGGTCGCCGATGTGGTCCTGCTGGGTGCCTCGCGCTCCGGCAAGACACCGACCAGTCTCTATCTGGCGATGAACTACGGGCTGTTCGCGGCCAACTACCCGCTGGTGCCGGAGGATCTGCGCCAGGGCGATATCCCGCACATGCCCGAGGGCCTGCGGGGTCTGGGCGGGCGACTGGTCGGGCTGACGATCACCCCGCAACGATTGGCGCAGATCCGCGAGGGCCGCCGCCCGGACAGCCGCTATGCCAGCCTGGCGCAATGCCGGGCCGAATGCGCGGCCATCCAGGAATTCCTCGATAGTTGGACGATTCCGCATCTGGATGTTACCGAGCTGTCCATCGAGGAGATCGCGACCCGGGTGCGTGACTGCCTGGGCAAGTCCTGAGGTTGACGGGGCAACTGCTGCAGTGGGCCCCTGCTTGGCTGGATACCGTGTAATCTCGCTTGGCATCCCGCCGGGCTTGCCGGAGAATGGGGGCGGTTGACCTGTCGCAAGGAGCCCGCATGGCCGCCGCCGGAACCGGACAAGAGATCGCCATTTTTCTCGTAAGTGTTGTCTTCGGGATCTACATCATCCTGTTGATCCTGAGGACGATTTTCGGCCTGGTAAGGGCCGATTACTACAACCCGATCTCGCAGACCATCGTCATGCTGACCGACCCGCCGCTGCGGGTGCTGCGACCGGTGATCCCGTCGCTGGGTCGTTTCGACCTAGCCGCTATCGTATTGATGGTGCTGCTCAAGTTCATCGAGGTGTGGCTACGGGTGATCATCCTCGGCGTGGACGTCGGGGTCGGGATCATCCTGGCCGCCGCGATCCGCGAATTGCTGACCACGGTGATCTGGGTCTTCATCATTGCCCTGATTGTCGAGGTGGTGATGAGCTGGATTCAGGCCGGGGGTGGTGCTGCTAACAATCCCATCATGCGTCTGGCGGGTGCGGTGAACCGGCCCATCCTCGGTCCGCTGCGGCGTGCTCTGCCAAATACCGGTGCAATTGATTTTTCACCGATGATCGCGTTGGTTGGCCTCTATATCCTGCTGATTGTCGTCCGATCTTTCTGATCTGGATCAAGGTGCTTGCCGATCATCCGCTGCGTACCCCGTTTCATTGCAGGCAAAACGGGCTAGACTCGAAGACAGGGGCTCTGGCGGCAATACCGCCGCGGGGTCTCGGTTGTCCAACAAGGCAAAGGAGTCATCCATGGCAAGAGTGCATCGGGTCATTACCGGCTTTCTCGTCGCTTTGGCGGCGGTTGCTCTCGGCACCTCGATCGCATCCGCCAACGAGGCGGAGTTTGACAATTACGTCGTCCACTACAACGTGATCAACACGACGTTCCTGTCCCCGGAAGTGGCGCGCGCTTATGACGTTCGCCGTAGTTCCAACCGGGCCATGATCAATATCAGCGTGATGGAGCGTGGCGATAATGGCCTGGAGGCGGTGGCGGCCGATGTGACCGGTTCTGCCACCAATATGAACGATCAGATGCGCAGCCTGCGTTTCCGCGAGATCCAGGACGGCGACGCCATCTATTTCCTCTCCGAGGTTACGGTGCGTAGCGGCGAGACGCTCGACTTCGCGATCGACATCACCCCGGCGGGCAGCGAGCGGGAACTGCCGATTCGCTTCTCTCGCGATTTCTTCGCGGACTAGGAAACACCGATCTAATCGCCACAACAGCATGCCCTACCGACGCCCCGGTCGCAGCCGGTCGGGGCGTCACATCACCAGTTTCAGCAGCATCCAGACCCCGTACAGCGCGACTGCACCGCCGGCAAGGCGGCGCACCCAGGGGCGTCGCACGAAGGCCGCCAGACGCGCGGCGAATACCCCCATCAAGAGCAGATTGGGCAGCGTTCCCAGGGCAAAGGCGCCCATCAGGGCTGCCCCTTCCAGTGCCCCGCCGGCACTGAGTGACCAGGCCAGCACGCTGTACACCAGCCCGCAGGGCAGCCAGCCCCAGAGCCCGCCGACTAGCAGGGCCTGACCGGGGTGTTGTACAGGCAGAAAGCGCCGACCCAGGGGTTCGACCCGTCTCCAGAGTAGCCCGCCGGCCTGCTCCAGCCGCGCCAGGACCGACCACCAGCCCGCCAGGTACAGCCCCAACAGAATCAGGAAAAGCGCTGCGATGCCTTGCAGGATCGCCTGCCCCGCCGGGAGCCCGCCCAGGAGGGTCGCCCCCAGCCAGCCGGCCAGCGCACCGGCGATCACGTAGCTCGTCATGCGCCCAATGTTGTAGGCCAGCAGCAGGTTCAGTCCCGGACCGCGGCGACCGTGGCCCATGGAGATTGCTCCGACGATGCCGCCGCACATCCCCAGGCAGTGCACGCCGCCGAGGATGCCGACGGCCAGCGCGGCCAGCAAGGTGCCTGGATCACCCATCAGCGCCCGCCCCGATCAGTCCGGATCGGCCGCATCGCCCAGGACTTCGTGTTTGGTGCGAATGAAGGTCGCGTGCGGGACGTAGAGCAGGTCTGCGAGGTGACGGATCACGGCCTCCTGGCGCTTGTGCAGATCATGATTGGCCCAGGCCGCCCGCCACAGGGCGCGCATGATGTCAGCCTTCTGCTCCGCATCGAACGCGTCATTCACCTCGCGCACCATCGGATGAATCGAGATGAGTTCATCGCTTTCCTCCTGGGCAATCTCCAACATGGCGTCGGCGGTATCGCTATCCAGGTGGAACAGTTCGATCAGGCTAGCGCGCACGGATTCCAGTTCCTGCGGGTGGAGCTGAAAGTCCGCGCGGCAGACCTCCATGATCAGGGCGGCCGCGGCGCGCTGCAGGCGATCCTCTGGACGGCCTTCGACGGCGTCGCTGCGTTCCGCGCCCAGCAGGCGTTGCCAGTGGCTGCGTAGTTGTTCGATCAAGTGGCTGTCTCCGTGGTGCGTTGCTGTGTATGGTGCCCGAATGGAAACCGGCCGGTCCGAAACCCGCGATCTGCTTCTGCTCTCCGGTGGCATCGAGAGCAGCGCACTGCTGGCCCAGCGGCATGCCGCTGGCGACCCTCTGCGGGCCGTCTGGGTGGATTACGGTCAACGCAATGCCGAGCGCGAATGGGCCGCCGTCGAGCACCTGGCCGCGGCCTATGGCTGTACCCCGATCCCGCTGGACCTGCAGTCGTTGCGCGCGGCTTTTACCCGACGTAACGACTGGGTCGGTCATGTGCCGCTGCCCCAGCGCAATCTGCTGGTTCTGGCATTGGCCATCAACCTCGCCGAGCATCACGGTGATCGCCGCATCCTGCTGGCGCTGAACCGCGAAGACCAGGGGCATGGGCCGGGCTCGCAGCTGGGGTTCGTGCAGCAGGTGTCGGTATTGGCCGCAACACTGGTGCCCGGCCTGCAGGTGGAGGCCCCCCTGATCGACCAGTCCAAGGCCGAGATTATCGCGGCCACTGACCCGCTGGGGCTCGATTGGCGCCTCACCTGGAGCTGCCTTCTGGCACAATCGCGCCAATGCGGGCGGTGTCCGCAGTGCCAGGCCCGCCGTGCGGCATTCGCGGCCGCCGGCATCCCCGATCCGACTGACTACCGTGAACTGCCCCGATGACCGATACCACCGTTCCCAAGCACGTCACCGAACGCCTGGAGATTGCCATCCTCACCGGCGAGACCCTGCAGTTGAATTGGGCCGAACCGGATTCCAGCCAAGCGTGGTGGGGCAAGGTGACGCCGCGCGAGGT
The DNA here is from genome assembly GCF_000745395.1 of Thioalkalivibrio sp. ALJ1. Classification (NCBI taxonomy): domain Bacteria; kingdom Pseudomonadati; phylum Pseudomonadota; class Gammaproteobacteria; order Chromatiales; family Ectothiorhodospiraceae; genus Thioalkalivibrio; species Thioalkalivibrio sp. ALJ1. The sequence continues at coordinate 1,028,913 of NZ_KN050684.1, forward strand.
GCGCGAGGCCGATGGCTATGCCTGGCTGGACGGCGAGTGCGAGGGGCGGCCGGTACAGATCCGCCTGGATTGCATTCGCAACCTGCCGACACCGGTCAAGTAGTCGGCGTGCCACCTAGGGAGACGCTGATTGAATCGCGCGTCCGCGCTCGAGTCGCTTTTGCGTGCGAACAAGGCGCGGTGACAGCCGTGCAGTCATTCTGCACAAGGGAGCCGCAACGCCGTTCGCGCGCCCGTTTTTGATCAACAACGGGCGGCCGAGCTGCTGCTTTCAATAGCTTGTGGGGTTGGTGCCCCCCCGATTCTGAATGAATATGGCCCGATCCTGCGTTGCGCGCCGAACCCATCAGAAACGGGCGGGTAGAACCACTACCCGCTGCACGACGCACCTTGTCTCGGAACGCTTTGTCTCGAATAACTGGGGGGGCACCAACGCGGACGTGCGATTCAATCAGCGTCTCCCTTGGGTATTGGCAGAGGTGGCGGGGCCGGGCAGCAGGTCCGCGAGCGACTCCAGCAGTTCGAATTCCTCGGAGTGCATGGGGTCGCCCTGTTCGTCCGGGTAGCGCATCCCCCGCAATTCGGCCAGCCCCGCGCCCGCGGCGCTGGCCAGTGCCAGAAGATTGTCGTCGACCAGCAGGGTGCGTTCCGGGTCATACGGGGCGACCCCCTGCAGGCGCTCCCAGAACGACGTGTCCTCCTTGGCGCAATCGAGGTCGTGCGCGGAGACGATCTGATCCAGGCGGTCGCCGATTCGGGTCAGCCGATGCTTGAATTCATAGACCTGCGGATGAGCATTGGTCACCAGCACCCGTTGGCGACCGGCCTGTTTCAGGGCGCTCAGAACCTCTTCGGCATGCGGCTTCACCGTGATGTGGTGAGCCAGGTGCCGTTTGAGACCGAGGATGTCCAGGCCGGTAAAACGAGTCCAATGGTCGACGCAGTACCACTCCAGCTTGCCGCGAACCCGCTGCATCTCGTCTTCCAGGCGGCGGCGGGCGCACTCCGGATCGTCCGGTTGGCAACGGACGTATTCCTGCGGGATCAGCTCGCGCCAGAAGCGATTGTCGAAGTGCAGATCGAGCAGCGTGCCATCCATGTCGAACAGCACGGTGTCGATTCGGCTCCAGTCGACCAGGGTCGAGGGTGCGCGGTGTGGCGGATTTTTTTGGGGGTTTTGACGGTCCACAACAGATGGCAACTTAAAAGAGGGTGAATACGATGGAATCCATGGTACCCCAATCCCGGTTCCGGGCGGCCCCGCTGCTTGCGGCGCTATTGTCTCTGCCTTTGGTGGCCCAGGGGATGGACCCAAGCGACCCTGACTATGACCCGCTGGAAGATGACAGCCTATGGGGCGAGACGGTCTCCCCGGAAGATACCCAGACCACTAGCCCCGAGCTTAAATTCCTGCTCGAAGAGCCCGATCGCATTCCTCATCACCACCAGAACCAGATTCGGATAACGCAGTCCTCGCTGGAGGATGGCTGGGCCGATCTGCGCCAGTGTCACAACGATGTGGCGGCCATTCGGCGCATGGTCATTGTGTACAATGAGGAGAAGATCGATGAGCTTCAGGTCGAATCCACCCGCAACATCGAATCGGCGCGCGCTGAAGGCGACCGCGTTGACCTGCGCGGTGTGGAAAGTGATGCCGAGGTCTGTGTGACCGCGCGCATGAAGATCGTCGAGCACGAGGGCGATGGCGTCTACCGGTTGGAGAACGGGCCGTTCGTGCGGCGCTTCCTGGATGGCTATTTCCCGATGCGCGTAACCATGGCGGTGAGCTGGGGTGATCTTGATTTGCGCCTTGAGGAGACCCAGCCCGAGGAGCAGGACGGCTTCGATGTGGTGGCCTCCGATCATGGCTTCGTGTTCGACACCCTGTTCGAGGGTGAACTGCGAACCCTGGTGCGCTTGCGCAATAGCCATTAATCAAGCGGTCCCTACACCACGCCCGGAGGCGGCATGAGTCGAGACAAGCCGGATGTCCAGGGACAGCGCACGGTCGCCAGTAGTCGCCTGTTCGAAGTGGAGGAGCTGGACCTCGAGTTCAGCAACGGGGCACGTACCTGCTTCGAGCGGCTGGTCAGTCGTGGCCACGGGGCGGTGATCATCGCACCGGTGCAGGCCGATCGCACCGTCCTGCTGATCCGTGAATACGCCGCCGGCACCCACCGCTACGAACTCGGTTTGCCCAAGGGGCGAATGGAGGCTGGTGAGGACATCCTGGCCGCCGCCAACCGCGAAATCATGGAGGAGGTGGGGCATGCGGGCCATCGTTTGACCCATCTGGGGGCGTTGACCGTGGCGCCTGGTTACATGGCCCATCAGACCCATCTGGTACTGGCGGAGGACCTCTATCCGCAGGCCGCCGAAGGCGACGAGCCGGAGACCATCGAGGTGGTGCCCTGGTCACTGGACCGACTCACCGAGCTGGTGGCCCGCGAAGACCTGACCGAGGCGCGTTCCATCGCCGCGTTGTATATGGTTCGCGACTACCTCGACGCCTGAGGAAAATACTGCCAAGCTACCAGTCCGTATTCGGGAGAACGGGAGTTTCCCCATGCATGCTCCGCCGAAGGACGCGGCTCTCACCGCCCTTATGCACGAGGTCTCGGCCCTGGCGGCCGAGGCCGGTCATGCCATCCTCGAAACCTACGAGACCCGTTTTGCGGTGACCGAGAAGGCGGATCATTCGCCGCTCACCGAGGCCGACTTGGCGGCCCATCGCATCCTCAGCAAAGGATTGGCCGACATCGATCCCGACTGGCCGGTGCTTTCGGAAGAGGGTCAGGATATCCCCTACGAACGTCGCCGCCAGTGGCATACCTACTGGCTCATTGATCCCCTGGATGGCACCCGCGAGTTCGTGAAGCGCAACGGCGAGTTCACCGTGAATGTGGCACTGATCCACAATCACGAGCCGGTGCTGGGGGTGGTCTGGTGCCCGGTGCTGCAGCGTCTTTATGCCGGCCACCATGATGGCCAGGCGATCCGTCGCGACGAAGACCAGGCCCCGCGTGAGATCTCGGTGGCGCATGAGCGTATGGGCACCGATCACCCGATGGTGGCGGGCAGCCGATCGCACGGCGCGGAACGCCTGAAGCTCGCGCTAGGCCGCTTGGGCCCGCACGAACTGGTCAGCATGGGTAGCTCGCTGAAGCTGTGCCTGGTGGCCGAAGGCGCTGCCGACATCTATCCGCGCCTGGGACCCACCAGTGAGTGGGATACCGCTGCCGCGCATGCGGTCGTGCGGGCCGCAGGCGGACGGGTGACGGATCTCAACGGCCAGGAATTGCGCTACAACACGCGCGAAAGCCTGTTGAACCCCGAATTCCTGGTCTGCGCCGGGAACCCCGAAGGCTGGTTGCGCCGTCTGGGCCTGCCGGACGACTGACCGCTCGGCGCCGCGTCAGGCGGCGCCGTTGGTGCGTGACGGGGCCACCGGTTCCGGGGTGATGTCCCAGATCTGGTTGGCGTGGTCGCGCACCGTGCGATCGATCGAGAAAAACCCCATGCGCGCGACATTCAGAATAGCGGCCTCCGCCCATGCGGCGCGGTCGGCATACAGGGCATCCGCGCGATCACAGGCCTCGGCGTAGGCCGCATAGTCGGCGATCACGAAGAACGGATCTTCCTGGCGCAGGTAGCGTCCGAGGTCACCATGGGTGGCTGGGTCGTTACAGGTAAAGAAGCCCGTTTCGATCATTTCTACTGCGGCGGCCAGGTTGGGCTGCTGCGCCAGGATGGCTTCGGGGCTGGGACCGCTGCGGCGATGCTCGACGACCTCGTCGGCAGTCATGCCGAAGATGAAGATGGATTCCTCGCCGACCGCATCGCGGATCTCGATATTGGCGCCGTCTAGCGTGCCGATGGTCAGGGCCCCGTTCAGCGCCAGCTTCATGTTGCCGGTGCCGGAGGCCTCGAAGCCGGCCGTCGAGATCTGTTCGGAGATATCCGCCGCCGGGATGATGATGCTGGCGGAGCTGACCTCGTAGTTGGGGAAGAATACGCATTTCAGACGATCGCCCACGGCCGGGTCATTGTTCACGATGTCCGCGACTTCGTTGATTATCTGGATAATGCCCTTGGCACGGGCATAGCCCGGTGCGGCCTTGCCGCCGAACAGGACGACCCGCGGCGGGATGTCCTCGCCGGCACGTATACGCCGGTAGAGATCCACCACGTGCAGGAGTTTTAGCAGCTGCCGCTTGTACTCGTGGATGCGCTTGATCTGTACGTCGAACATCACGTCCGGGTTCAGTTCCACACCAGTGCGTTCGCGGACCAGGTCTGCCAGGCGCTGTTTGTTGGCGCGCTTCACGTCCATGAAGGCCTTCTGCAGGTCGGCGTCGTGGGCGTAGGGTTCCAGCGCGCGCAGGCGGTCCAGGTCGTATTGCCAGTCGTTGCCGATGCGCTGGCTCAGCAGCTCGGTGAGCGCAGGGTTGGACTGGATCATCCACAGGCGTGGGGTCACGCCATTGGTCACGTTGACGAAGCGCTCCGGCCAGAGGCTGTAGAAGTCCTCGAACAGGGTCTCCTGTAGTAGCTGGGTATGCAGGGCTGCGACGCCGTTGACGCGGTGCGAGCCCACCACGGCCAGGTGCGCCATGCGCACGCGGCGACCGTTTCCCTCGTCGATGATGGACAGCCGCGCCAGGCGCTCGGTGTCGCCGGGATAACGGTGGCGTACCTCTTCCAGGAAGTCATGGTTGATCTGGTAGATGATCCCCATGTGGCGTGGCAGTACGCGTTCCATCAGCTCGACCGGCCAGGTTTCCAGGGCCTCGGGCATCAGGGTGTGGTTGGTATAGGCGAAGGTGTGCCGGGTCAGATCCCAGGCTCGTTCCCAGGATAGTTCGTGGCAGTCCATCAACAGTCGCATGAATTCCGCCACGGCGATCGCCGGGTGGGTGTCATTCAGCTGGATCGCGACTTTGTCGGGTAGTGCGTCCAGGTCATAGCCCAACGCCAGATGGCGATCCATGATGTCCTGCAGCGAGGCGGAGACGAAGAAGTACTCCTGCTTCAGCCGCAGTTCCTTGCCGATCGCGGTGGCATCGTTGGGGTACAGGACCATGGAGATCGTCTCGGACTCGGCCTTGTCCGCCACGGCGCGGATGTAGTCGCCTTCGTTGAAGTAGCGCAGGTCGAAGTCGCGGGTGGCCTTGGCCGCCCACAGGCGCAGATTGTTCACGTTTCGCCGCCCATAGCCCGCGGTGGGGTAGTCGTAGGCCATCGCCATGACTTCCTCGCCGTCCTCCCAGGTGTAACGAGTCTCGCCATTGGGGTGATGGTGTTCGACCACGTAGCCGTAGAAATGAATCGTGTATTTGCGATCCGAGCGCGGAAATTCCCACGGGTTGCCGTAACGTAACCAGTTGTCCGGGTGTTCCACTTGCTGATAAGGCTCGAACTGCTGGCGGAACATGCCGAACTCGTAACGGATGCCGTAGCCATAGCCGGGGTAACCCTGGGTCGCCAGCGATTCGAGGATGCAGGCGGCCAGACGTCCGAGGCCGCCGTTGCCGAGGGCCGCGTCGTCTTCCAGGTCGAGAATGGTGTCGAGGTCCACGCCGAGGTCGGCCATCGCCTGGCGGGCGGGCTCGAGGATGCCCATGTTGCGCAGGTTGGCCTCGAGCATGCGCCCGATCAGGTATTCCATCGACAGGTAGTAGACGCGCTTGACGTCCTCGTCGGCGAACTGGCGGCGGGTCAGCAGACGGCGTTCCACCATGCGTTCGCGGATGGCGAAGGCCAGGGCCTCCATCCAGTCGCGCTCGGTGGCCTGGCGCGGGTCTTCGCCGACCACGCGGACCACGGCATCGCGGATCGATTGCCGCAGGCCCTCCACATCGTTAGGGAGGTTGGGCAGGTGCGTGACTTCGGGGGCGGCCATCGGGCGGATCTCCAAAAAGGGGTAGACGCGCCGCGGTCCGGGTTTATCCCTCCCGGGCGACGGCGCGATAGCCGATATCTGTTCGGCAGTATATATCGTCGAAATGAATCTGTTGCACGGCCGCATAGGCCTTTTTTTGTGCGGCCTTCACGTCCCCGCCAAGGCCGACAACGCACAGCACGCGGCCCCCGGCGGTGACTACCTGGCCGTCCGCATTGATCGCGGTGCCCGCATGGAAGACGCAGGCATCGGGATCACCCGTCACCGCGTTCAGGCCGGTGATCGGGTCGCCCTTGCGGTAGGCGCCCGGGTAACCCCCCGCGGCCAGGACCACGCCCAGGGCCACACGCGGATCCCAGCAGGCCTCTACCTGGTCCAGGCGGCCGTCCAGCGCGGCCTTGATCAGTTCGCTCAGGTCCGATTCCAGCCGGCTCAAGATTGGCTGGGTTTCGGGGTCGCCGAAGCGGCAGTTGAACTCCAAAACCTTCGGGTTGCCCGCAGCGTCGATCATTACGCCGGCATACAGAAAGCCGGTGTAGCGTTCACCGTCTGCGGCCATTCCCTGCACGGTCGGTTCGATCACTTCGTGCAGGATGCGCTCATGCAGGGCATCTGTCACCACCGGCGCGGGTGAATACGCACCCATACCCCCGGTGTTCGGGCCCTGGTCCCCGTTGTCGCGGGCCTTGTGATCCTGCGAGGAGGCCAGCGGCAGCACATGCTCGCCGTCAACCATACAGATGAAACTGGCCTCCTCTCCGGTCAGGAACTCCTCGATGACCACTCGGTGTCCCGCTTCGCCAAAGGCGTTGCCGCCCAGCATGTCGTGGACGGCCGCACGCGCCTCGTCCTCGGTCTGCGCCAGGATCACGCCCTTGCCGGCGGCCAGGCCATCGGCCTTGACCACGATGGGCGCACCGTGGGCAGCGATGAAATCCAACGCAGCTTGCTCGTCCTCGAAGCTGCCATAGGCGGCGGTGGGGATGCCGTGGCGCTGCATGAAATCCTTGGCGAAGGATTTCGAACCCTCCAGCTGCGCCGCCTTTGCCGTGGGGCCGAAACAGCGCCGGCCTGCCGCGCGAAAGGCGTCCACCACTCCGGCGACCAGTGGGGCCTCAGGGCCGACCACGGTCAAGGCGACGGCCTCGCGTTCGGCCAGGGTCAGCAGCGCGTCGATGTCGGTCACGCTGACGTCGACGTTCTCGCACTTGGCCTCGCGTGCGGTACCCGCGTTGCCGGGGGCGACCAGGACCCGTTCGACGCGCGGAGACTGCGCCAGCTTCCAGGCCAGCGCGTGCTCGCGCCCGCCGTTGCCGATTACCAGTACGTTCATGATGGGGTCCGGGTCAGGGAGACACTGGTCAATGCACACGTTCGCGCTCGAGTCGCTTTTGCGTGCGAACAAGGCGCGGTGACTGCCGTGCAGTCACTCTGCACAAGGGAGCCGCAACGCAGTGCGCGCGCCCGTTTTTCATAACAACGGGCGGCCGAGCCCCTCCGGGGTTGGCACCCCAGGTTCCCCGATCCTGCGTTGCGTCGTTTGTGGGTAGACCCGTTACCCACTGCGCGAGGCGCCTGGTCCCCCAAAACCTGGGGTGTCAACGCGAACGTGTGCATTGATCAGTGTCTCCCTGTTAGTGGCGGAAGTGGCGCATGCCGGTGAATAGCATGGCGATATCGTGCTCGTTGGCGGCGTCGATCACCTCCTGGTCGCGCATCGAGCCCCCAGGCTGGATCACCGCGGTGATACCGGCCTCGGCCGCGGCATCGATACCGTCGCGGAACGGGAAGAAGGCATCCGAGGCCATGACCGAGCCGGCCACTTGCAGGCCCTCGTCGGCGGCCTTGATGCCGGCGATGCGGGCGGAGTACACCCGGCTCATCTGGCCGGCCCCAACCCCGATGGTCTGCTCGTCGCGGACGTAGACGATGGCATTCGACTTCACGTACTTGCCGACCTGCCAGGCGAAGCAGAGATCCTTCATCTCCTGCTCCGAGGGCGCGCGGGCGGTGACGGTCTTCAGTTCCACATCGGCCAGGCTGCCGCGGTCGGCATCCTGGACCAGCAGTCCGCCGCCGATGCGCTTGTAGTCGAGCCCGGGGCCGACGCCGGCCGGCGGGATTTCAAGCGCACGCACGTTCTTCTTGGTCGCCAGGGCGCGCAGGGCACCGGTGGTGATCTCGGGGGCGATCACCACCTCCACGAACTGACGGCTGACAATCGCATGGGCGGTGTCCCCGTCCAGCGGGCGGTTGAAGGCGATTATGCCGCCAAAGGCAGAGGTCGGGTCAGTCTGGAAGGCGCGCTCGTAGGCCATTAGTTGGGTCGGCGCGACCGCCACGCCACAGGGGTTGGCGTGTTTGACGATCACGCAGGCCCCGGCCTCGAACTGGCGTACGCATTCCCAGGCGGCGTCGGCATCCGCCAGGTTGTTGTAGGAGAGCGACTTGCCCTGATGCTGGTGGTAGCTCGCCAGCGTGCCGGGCGTCGGCTGCGGATCGCGGTAGAACGCGGCCCGCTGGTGCGGATTTTCGCCATAGCGCAAGGTCTCGACGCGCTCGAACGTGGCGTTCAACTGCCCCGGGAAGGGGGCAGCCTCGCCATCTTCGTTCAACGCCGACAGGTAGTTGCTGATGGCGGCGTCGTAGCGCGCGACATGATCGAAGGCGGCGACCGCCAGGCGGAACCGCAGCGACTGCGGGACCTCGCCGTGATCGGCGATGGCGGCCGCGATGTCGCTGTACTGGTCCGGGCTGGTGGCGACGGCCACGTCACGATAGTTCTTGGCCGCGGCGCGTAGCATGGCAGGCCCGCCGATGTCGATGTTCTCGATCGCATCCTCGAGGCTGCAACCGGGGCGCGCCACGGTCGCCTCGAACGGATACAGATTGACCACGAGCAGGTCGATCGGTGGGATGTCCTGCTCGGCCATCACCGCCGAGTCGATGTCACGTCGACCCAGCAGCCCGCCATGGATGCGTGGGTGCAGGGTCTTGACCCGGCCGTCCATGATTTCGGGGAAGCCCGTGTGCGCGGAAACCTCAGTCACCGGAAGGTTGTTGTCGGCCAGCAGGCGGGCGGTGCCGCCGGTGGACAGGATCTCCACGCCACGGTCGTGCAGGGCGCGGGCGAGTTCCACGACGCCGGTCTTCTCGGAGACCGACAACAGGGCGCGCTGGATGGGTCGGCTGGGGGTCATTCGGGGCCTCGGGATCGCTGCAAAATGACCATTATATCGAAGCCGCAGGCCTGATGGACGAGCTCGTGAATGGAGGTTTGCAGGGGCCGGTATAGGGGCTCCGGACGGTCCCTCAACTTGTAATTTTTGCGCAAAACCTTCAGGGTATAAAAACGATTTCGGACACAACGCCCGCGTTCAGACGCAACGTGCGGCGCCGTAAGCGATCCCCGAGCCAGGCGGGATGGGCCCGCCAGACCACGGCTCGGCATCCGGGTAATGATGAGCCCTCTGGATGTACAGGATGAACCGGCCAGACCGGTGCCGGGTGCTGCGAACAACGCGCCCGTTGCATTGCTACCCGAACACCAGGCCTGGCCTGGGCGGATCGGGCGAATGGCGAGACCGCCGGAAGTTTCGGGGGTCGCGGTTGACTGCGTTTGAGGGGTGTTGTGCCGGCGGACCGGCTGCGGTGGGTCCGATCACGCTTAAAACTGCAGCAAAAGCCAAGAGGAACCAGCATGGCAGCGAACATCAAGAACGATCAGGATTTCGGCGACAAGCCGACCGAACGTCGCGATACCGAAAACTATCTCAACGAGTACACCACCGGCTTCGTCGACAAGTGGGACGACCTGATTGATTGGGATAACCGCGCCAAGAGCGAAGGCACCTTCTTCATTGAAGAACTGAAGAAGCGGGGCGCCAAGCGCGTGCTGGACGTGGCCGCTGGTACCGGTTTCCATTCCGTGCAGCTGCGCGAGGCCGGCTTCGACGTGGTGACCGCCGACGGCGCCCCCGAGATGCTGGTCAAGGCCTTCGAGAACGGCCGCAAGCGGGGGCACATCCTGCGCACCGTGCAGGCCGACTGGCGCATGCTGAACCGTGACATTTACGGTCGCTATGACGCCGTCGTCTGCCTCGGCAACTCGTTTACCCACCTGTTCAACGAACACGACCGCCGCAAGGCCCTGGCCGAGTTCTATTCCGCCCTGAACCACGATGGTGTGCTGATCCTCGATCAGCGTAACTACGACACCATCATGGACCACGGCTACTCGTCCAAGCACACCTATTACTACTGCGGCGACAACGTTCAGGTGCAGCCGGCCCACGTCGACGAAGGCCTGGCCCGCTTCCAGTACAAGTTCCCGGATGGCTCCGAGTACTTCCTGAACATGTTCCCGCTGCGCAAGGCCTACGTCCGTCGTCTGATGCGCGAGGTTGGCTTCCAGAAGATCGAGACCTACGGGGACTTCCAGGAGACCTATCGCGAAACCGACCCGGACTTCTTCATCCACGTGGCCGACAAGCGTTATATCGAGGGCGAGGAACGATGAGCGAGAACTACTCCGATGTAGTCGAGACCGCTCGCGACTACTACAACAGCGAGGACGCCGACACCTTCTACAAGATGGTGTGGGGTGGTGAAGACCTCCATATCGGGCTGTACGAGTACAAGGACGAGCCGATCGGCGACGCCAGCCGTCGCACGGTCGCCCACATGTCCGACCTGCTCGGCGAGCCGCAGCCGGAATGGCGCGTGCTCGACATGGGCGCCGGTTATGGTGGTGTGGCCCGCTACCTGGTCGAGAACTACGGCTGCGACGTCACCGCGCTCAATCTCTCCGAGAAGGAGAACGAGCGGGATCGCGAGATCAACAAGGCGCGCCACCTGGACCACAAGATCACCGTGGTCGACGGCAGCTTCGAGAAGGTCGACGAGCCGGACGCGTCCTATGACGTGGTTTGGTCCGAAGACTCGTTCCTGCATAGCGAGAACGAAAACAAGAAGAAGGTGATTCAGGAAGCCGCTCGTGTGTTGAAGCCGGGTGGCTGGCTGATCTTCACCGACCCGATGCAGACCGACGATTGCCCGGATGGCGTGCTGGACCCGATCCTGGCACGCATCCACCTGGATTCGCTGGCTAGCCCCGCGTTCTACCGTGAGGCCGCTAAGGCGGCGGGTCTGGAGGAAGTCAGCTTCGAAGAGCACTCCGGCCAGATCGCGACCCATTACGGCCGCGTGAAGCAGGAGCTCGAGTCCCGCGAGGACGAGTTGAAAAACTACATCTCGCAGGACTACATCGACCGCATGAAGCAGGGCCTGCAGCACTGGGTCGATGGCGGTAACTCGGGCTACCTCACTTGGGGCATCTTTCGTTTCCGCAAGCCGGCCCGCTAGGCCGATTGCGGAACTGACCGGGAGGGCGGTCCGCCGTCAGACGGGCAGCCGCTTCCAGACCCCACCCACGCGGCCTTCGAGTGGCTGGAAGCGGGTCTTGTATTCCATCTTCGGCGCCTGGTCGATCCAGTAGCCGAGGTAGACGTAGGGCAGACCCAGGCGGTGCGCATGGGCTACCTGGGTCAGGATTGCGAGGGTGCCCAAGCCGCGGCATGGCTGATCTGGATCGAAGAAGCTGTACATCGCCGATAGTGCCTGTGGGGTGCGGTCGGTGACGGCCACCGCGACCAATCGGTGGCCACGGCGAAATTCGATCAGATCGACGGGGCCGTTGCGGTGGGCCAGCATCCCTGCGTAATCCTCGCGCCCCATCTGTTCCATGCCCCCACCTGCGTGGCGGCTGGACAGGTAGTGCGAGAACAGCGGCATGTGCTCGTCGAGATCCGCGGCGGGTACATGTCCGGGCTGCTCCGGCGGCCGGCGGATGGCGACCGCGAGATCGTGGTTGCGATCCAGGCAGCGGCGCTGGCTCCGGTTCGGGCGAAAGCTCGCCACCGGGATGCGCACCGGCACGCACGCGGCGCAGTCGGGGCAGTGATGCCGATAGACAAATTGACCGCTACGGCGAAAGCCCTCGGCCAGTAGCTGGCCGAAGCGTTCGCCGCCCAGGCTGACCGCCGGGTCGACCAGCAGACTCTGCATCTCGCGGTCGTCCAGGTAGGGGCACGCCTGCGGAGCGGTGATGAACCAGCGGATCGGATGTTCCTGCATGGCGCCATCGTGACATGTCTGATCACGGGCGCAAACAGGCCACATCCGGGGTCGCGAAGAACATCAAAGAGCCTGCCACCAAGGTGGGCTCCACGACCGGGATGGAACCCCGGCGTGTACACTTATCCCATTCGAAACCAATGGTGTACGGCACATGACGGCAACGCGAAACGACATCGAGAAGGCGCTGAAAGAGCGCATCCTGATCCTGGACGGCGGTATGGGAACCACCATCCAGCTATACAAGCTGGAGGAAGCCGACTATCGCGGCGAGCGCTTCAAGGACTGGGAGTCCGACCTGAAGGGCAACAACGACCTCCTGTCGCTGACCCGTCCGGACATCATCGAGCAGATCCATAACGACTATCTCGAGGCCGGCGCCGACATCATCGAGGCCAACACCTTCAACGGTACCCGCATCGCGATGGCGGACTACCACATGGAGGACCTGGTCCCCGAGCTGAACCGCGAATCCGCGAAGCTCGCACGCAAGGCTGCCGACGCCTGGACCGAAAAGACCCCGGACAAGCCGCGCTTTGTCGCCGGCATCCTCGGCCCGACGAACCGTACCGCCTCCATTTCTCCGGACGTGAACGACCCGGGTGCGCGTAACGTCGATTTCGACACCCTGGTCGAGTCCTACAAGGAAGCGGCCGCGGCCCTGATCGAGGGCGGCGCCGACCTGCTGCTGATCGAGACAGTGTTCGACACCCTGAACGCCAAGGCCGCGATCTTCGCGGTCAAGACGCTCGAAGACGAGCTCGGGAAAGAACTCCCGATCATGATCTCCGGGACCATCACCGACGCCTCCGGCCGTACCCTGTCCGGCCAGACCACCGAGGCCTTCTGGAACTCGGTGCGTCACGCGAACCCGGTCTCCATCGGCCTGAACTGCGCGCTGGGCGCGAAAGAGATGCGCCAGTACGTGGAAGAGCTGTCGCGCATCGCCGACACCCACGTCTCTGCGCACCCCAACGCCGGTCTGCCGAACGAGTTCGGCGACTACGACGAATCCCCGGAACAGATGGCCGAGGACGTCGGTCCGTGGGCCGAGCAAGGCATGCTGAACATCATCGGCGGCTGCTGCGGCACGCTGCCGGAGCACATCCGCGCGATGCGCGAGGCGGTCGAGAAGCACGCCCCGCGCAAGGTGCCGGAGATTGCCCCGGCCTGCCGCCTGTCCGGCCTCGAGCCGTGCAACATCACCGACGACTCGCTGTTCGTGAACGTCGGCGAGCGCACCAACGTGACCGGCTCGCGCAAGTTCCTGCGTCTGATCCAGAACGAGGAATTCGACGTCGCGCTGGAAGTCGCGCTGAACCAGGTCGAGGGCGGCGCCCAGATCATCGACATCAACATGGACGAGGGGATGCTCGAGTCTCAGGACGCGATGGTCCGCTTCCTGAACCTGTTGGCCGGCGAGCCGGACATCGCTCGCGTGCCGGTGATGATCGACTCCTCCAAGTTCGAGATCATCGAGGCCGGCCTGAAGTGTGTGCAGGGCAAGCCGGTGGTCAACTCGATCTCCATGAAGGAGGGCGAGGAGAACTTCATCAAGCAGGCGCAGCTGTGCCGTCGCTACGGCGCCGCGATCGTGGTCATGGCCTTCGACGAGGACGGCCAGGCCGACAATGAGCAGCGCCGCGTCGAGATCTGCACCCGTGCCTACAAGCTGTTGACCGAAAAGGTCGGCTTCCCGGCCGAGGACATCATCTTCGACCCGAACATCTTCGCAGTCGCGACCGGCATCGAGGAGCACAACAACTACGGTGTGGACTTCATCGAGGCCACCCGCCGCATCAAGAACGACCTGCCGCACGCGTTGATCTCCGGTGGTGTGTCCAACGTCTCGTTCTCCTTCCGCGGCAACGAGCCGGTGCGCGAGGCGATCCACGCGGTGTTCCTGTACCACGCCATCAAGGCGGGCATGGACATGGGGATCGTCAACGCCGGCCAGTTGGCGGTCTACGATGACATCGACGAGAAACTGAAGGAAGCGGTCGAGGATGTGGTCCTGAACCGCCGCGACGATGCGACCGAGCGGCTGCTCGATCTGTCCGAGGAGTACAAGGGCCAGGGCGGCGGCAAGAAGGAAGAGAACCTCGAGTGGCGTGAATGGGAAGTCACCAAACGCCTCGAGCACTCCCTGGTCAAGGGTATCGATACCTATGTGGTGGACGATACCGAAGAGGCCCGTCAGGCCTATGACCGCCCGATCCAGGTGATCGAAGGGCCGCTAATGGACGGCATGAACGTGGTCGGCGACCTGTTCGGCGAGGGCAAGATGTTCCTGCCGCAGGTGGTCAAGTCCGCCCGCGTGATGAAGAAGGCCGTGGCCCACCTGATCCCGTATATCGAGGCCGAGAAGACCGGCACCGAGAACAACGGCAAGATCCTGATGGCCACGGTGAAGGGCGACGTCCACGACATCGGCAAGAACATTGTCGGCGTGGTCCTGCAGTGCAACAACTTCGAGGTCATCGACATCGGCGTAATGCAGCCGGGCGCCGAGATCCTGAAGGCCGCCAAGGAACATGACGTGGACGTGATCGGCCTGTCCGGCCTGATTACCCCCTCGCTGGAGGAGATGGCCAACTTCGCCGCCGATCTCGAGCGCGAAGGCATGAGCACGCCTCTGATGATTGGCGGTGCCACCACCTCGCGCGCCCATACCGCAGTCAAGATCGAGCCGAACTACTCCGGCCCGGTGGTCTGGGTGAAGGACGCCTCGCGTGCGGTGGGTGTGGCCCAGAGTCTGATCAGCCCCGAGCTGCGCGAAAATTACGCCGCCGAGATACGCGAAGAGTACGAAAAGCTGCGCGTGCAGAACGCCGGGCGCAAGAAGAAGACCCAGTGGGTCACCCTGGAGAAGGCGCGTTCCAACAAGCCGCAGATCGACTGGTCGAGCTACACCCCGGCCAAACCGAAGGCGCTGGAGACCGAAAAGCTACCGGGCGAGCCGACCGTGCTGCACCCGCATGGGGACGGCTCGGTGCTGTTGCGCTTCGACGACTACGATCTGAACGAGGTCGCCGAGTACATCGACTGGACGCCGTTCTTCCACTCCTGGCAGTTGCACGCCGCCTACCCCCGCATCCTGGATGACGAGAAGGTGGGCGAAGAGGCGCGAAAGCTGTTCAAGGACGCCCAGGAGATGCTCAAGCGCATGATCGACGAGCAGTGGGTCACCCTGCGCGGCGTAGTCGGCTTCTTCCCGGCGAACACCGTGGATGACGACGATATCGAGGTGTATACCGACGAGACTCGCTCCAAGGTCCTGAAGAAGCTGCACCACCTGCGCCAGCAGACGGAAAAGCGCCGTGGCCAGCCCAGCCACTCGCTGGCTGACTTCGTGATGCCGAAGGAAGCCGGTGGTCCTGACTATATCGGTGGTTTCGCCGTCAGCGCTGGGGGCGCGGTCGACGACAAGGCCAAGGAGTACGAGAAGGCCAACGACGACTACCACTCGATCCTGGTGAAGAGCCTGGCGGACCGCCTGGCCGAGGCCTTCGCCGAGTGCATGCATCAGCATGTGCGCCGCGAGTTCTGGGGCTACGTCCCGGACGAGGCGCTCGAGAACGAGGACCTGATCGAAGAGAAATACCAGGGCATTCGCCCGGCCCCCGGCTACCCGGCGTGCCCGGAGCACACCGAGAAGTCCACCCTGTGGGAACTCCTGCAGCCGGAAGAGAACGCTGGCATGACGCTCACCGAGAGCTACGCCATGCTGCCGGTCTCGGCGGTGTCCGGTTGGTACTTCGCCCATCCGGAGTCGCGCTACTTCGGTCTGGGCAAGGTCAACCGCGACCAGGTCGAGGACTACGCCAAGCGCAAGGGCATGTCGTTCGAGGAGGCCGAGCGCTGGCTCGCGCCGAACATCGGCTACGACGATAGCGACGCGGCCAAGGCGGAAGCCAAGGCCGAGCGCGAGGCCCGGACCGCTTAAACCGACGATCCTGCATCGGGAAGGACCGGTTGTTATGGTTCCCTTCCGGCAAACTTCGAGCCCCGCCCTGTGCGGGGCTCGCTTTGTTTGGGGCGTCGCGCCAAACTGGGCGGGCCCGCCCGAAGTCGGGTCGGCTTGTCCCTAACCGGAGTCTGCGTATGTCCGCCCGCGAAACCGCGATTGACGCTCGACCGGCGATGTTCCGGAATCACCCGTTCGGCTTCATCCTCAGCCTGATCCTGATTTTGGCGTTCGGCTTGGGACTTCTGATCCTGTTGTGGTGGTACCTACAGACGCGCTCGGTCCGCCTGCGCATCGACGCCGACCAGGTCCACCTGGAGCGGGGGCTGTTGTCAAAGTCTCATGTTGATCTGGACATCGGCCAGATCCGGACCGTGAAGGTGGACCAGAGCTTCTTCGATCGGATCTTCCGGGTTGGACAGATCGCGGTGTACACCACGGGTGACAACCCCGAGTTCAAGGTGAACGGGATTCCGGATCCGAATCGCGTACGTGAATACGTGCGCAGTCGCCGGGAGGCCGTGGCATGAGTCGCGCCGACCGCCGCGACAGCCGGTTGGCACTGCGTATCCTGCTCGGCACATCGGCGCTGGTCGCGTTGCTGGTGGCCCTGGTGGTCCTGGCCGCGGCGGTCTCGCTGCCGGGGCTTTCGGACTGGGTGGCGATGACCTTTGACGACGGCATGGGTCTGAAGAATGCGGCTCTGGTGGCGGCGATCGTGTCGGTCCTGGTGTCGATCATATTTGCCCTGGCCGCTGGCGAAGGCCTGATCGGGGAGCTGCAGTTCATGATCCCCGGTTTTTTCCTGTTTTTTGTGTTCTTCTGGCTGATGCTGGCCTGGATCTTTTGATCCCGGCCAGCGCACCGTGCATCCTGCGTTTTCCTCTAAACTCCCGGAGCCCTGACCGTGACGACCGACGCGGACAACGACGCGAATTCCCAGCACCACCTGACCCTGCGTCCGACCCGGATCGAGGACTACGAGGACATCCGCGAGATCATGGAGCGGGTCTATCACGACCTGGACGGCGCCTGGAGCGAGGCGCAGTTCCGCTCCCAGGTGAAGCGTTTTCCCGAGGGCCAGATCTGCATCGAGGACAACGGCAAGGTGGTGGCCGCTGCGATCAGCCTGATCGTCGAGTACAAGCGCTTCGGCGATCACCACAACTACTGGCAGATCACCGGCAACGGCTTCCTGACCACCCATGACCCCGACGGCGACACGCTCTACGGCGTGGATATCTTCGTCCATCCGGACTATCGCGGGCTGCGCCTGGGGCGGCGGCTGTACGACGCGCGCAAGGAGCTGTGCGAGAAGCTGAACCTACGGGCGATCGTCGCCGGCGGGCGCATCCCCGGCTACGAGCAGTACCGCGACGAACTCACGCCGCAGCAGTACGTGCGCCGGGTCAAGAACCACGAGATCACCGACCCGATCCTGACCTTCCAGCTAGCGAACGACTTCCACGTCCGCAAGATTATCACCAACTACTTGCCGGACGACGAGAAGTCTGGGGCCTACGCGACCCTGATCGAGTGGCTGAACGTCTACTACGAGGAGAAGGAGAAGCTGATCGGCGGCAGCCGCTCGGACGTGCGCATCGGCGTGGTCCAGTGGCAGATGCGCCCGACGGTGGATCTCGATGCCCTTTTTCAGCAGGTGGAGTACTTCGTGGATGCGGTCTCCGGCTACCGTGCGGATTGCGTGCTGTTCCCGGAATTCTTCAACGGACCGCTGATGGGGGCGTTCAACCAGGACTACCCGGCCGAGGCCGTGCGTCGTCTGGCCGAATACACCGAGGCGGTGCGCGAGGAGATGGTGCGCCTGGCACTGGCCTACAACATCAACATCGTGGCGGGCTCGATGCCCGAATATACCGACGACGTACTGCGCAATGTCTCCTACCTGTGCCGCCGCGACGGTACCTGGGATCGCCAGTACAAGATCCATGTGACGCCGGACGAGGTCTCCTACTGGGGCCTGCAGGGCGGTGACGAGGTGCATGTCTTCGATACCGACTTCGGCAAAATCGGGATCCTGATCTGCTACGACGTGGAGTTCCCCGAACTGCCCCGGGTGATGGCGGACCATGGGCTGCAGATCCTGTTCGTCCCCTACTGGACCGATACCAAGAACGCCTACCTGCGGGTGCGGCGCTGTGCCCAGGCCCGGGCCATCGAGAACGAGTGCTACGTGGTGATGTCCGGATCGGTGGGCAACCTGCCCAAGGTCGAAAACATGGACATGCAGTATTCCCAGGCCGCGGTGTTCACCCCGTCCGACTTCGCCTTTCCGCACGACGCGGTGGCGGCCGAGGCGACCCCGAACACCGAGATGACCCTGATCGTCGATCTCGATCTCGACAACCTGAAGGAACTGCGCAATCACGGTTCGGTGCGCAACCTGCGCGACCGCCGTCGCGACCTCTACTCGGTCAAGTGGAAATCCAAGCCGGTATGACGCGCGGCCCTGTCGGTCGCTTCGGCACCGAAAAACGTGAACACGTTCCGATTGCCCCGGCGGCCCTACTGGTATCCGGACCCGCGGCCCCGTAGTCTTGCGACTAGAGGGATGCTCGGCTACATGAAATAACGTGTGGCCGGTCGATGTGCCGCCGCCCGGCGGGCGGATGTCACTCAGGGGGAAGCATGAGCGATCAGAAACCGGACCCGAAGCGCACCGCGATCCTCGTGGTGGATGACTCCAAGGTCATCCGGGTCGCGCTGCAGCGTATTCTTCAGGGGCAGCATACGGTCTACGAGGCCGTCGATGGTGAGCAGGCCCTTGAGTTGCTGCAGCACAATCCCGATATCGGGCTGGTGCTGACGGATCTTTCCATGCCTGGGATCGACGGGCAGGACCTCTTGCTGCGTGTCCGCGACGGTTTGGAAGACGTGCCCACCGATCTCCCGGTGGCCATCGTCACCGGCCAGGAAAGCGATGAGGCGGCCAGTAACGAGTGGCGCTCGCTGGGTGCCAATGCCGTGCTGATGAAGCCCTTTGTCCCGACCCGTGTGCGCGAGGTGGTGGCGACGCTATTGCCGCAGCCAGAGCTGACGGACGATGCATCCGCGACCGCCGAGGTCCAAGCCCTCCGCGACGAGATCGAACGCCTGCGTCGTGAGCTGATGCTGCGCCAGCAATCCGCCAACGAGCGCGAGGCTCAGAAGGAACTGGAGCGGCTTCGCAACGCCTTGGGCGAGGCGCGCGATGAATCGACCGCCGCCTTCCAGCGCGCCGAAGAATACGAGCGCGAGATCGCGACTCTGCAGGCGAGGGTCAGCGAGGTCGACGCGGCGCTGGCTGAGGCGCGGGCTCAGAACGAGGCGGCGGCCGCCGACGGCGAGCAGGCCGCGGCGCGCGAGGAAGAGCTTGAGGTATTGCGGGTTCGTGTGGCGGAGTTCGAGGCGGCTGAGCCGACCGGTTCCGCAGACGAGATCGCCAGCCTGCGCAGTCGGCTGCACGAGCTGGAGGGTGAGAACGTCCGTCTGGATCACGACCTCGTCGAGATGGAGCGCCAGCGTGAGTTGGTGCAGCAGGAATTGAAAACGGCTCAGGACGAGGCCTCCCGCCTGCGTCGTGAGCGCAATCAGCAGTGCGAGCGTGCGGCTGCGGCCGAGAAGGCCCGGTCCGAGGCGGAGCAGCGCTGTGCGGATACCCAGGAGTCCGCCTCGGATATCGGCGAGCGCCTGGTGGCGCGGGAGCGCGAGCTGGCGGAAGCCGCGGCGCGCAACCAGGACTTGCGTGGTCGTATCCGTGATCTGGAGCACGCCTTGACCGGGTCTTCCACCACGGCGGCGGTTGAGCGAATGGATTCGTCGGAACCCCACATCCCCGCGGATGCTGCGGCTGACGACGAAGATGCCCTGCGGGCCCCGCCGCGCGATTCCAGGCCGGCGCAATCGACCCGCCTGGGGCGGCGGCGCTGGTTCCAGTTGGCATTTTTCGGGGTGTTGGCCGTCGTCCTTGCCCTGGCGATTGCAATCTACCTGCGCGGGTTTTAGCTCGGGCTGGAGGGATCTGGCTCGCGTTGCCGTTCGTTTGCAACGCAAAGGGGCACCCGAAGTGGGTGCCCCGTGAGGTCGCGAGATTGTCTCGTTAGGTGATGATCCGCGGCTATCAGTGGCGGTCGCGGAGCACGTTCAGCAGGTGGTGCCAGGAGTCGTGATCGGCGCGGGCATCGTAGCCGACCGGCATGTCGAACTCTTCCGCGATGGCATCCGCCCCCGGGTTGGTGAAGCTGTGTTTAACGCCGGAGAATTCAACAACCGTGTAGCGGGCCTCGGCGTTTTGCATTTCCTCGTGGAACCCGGCGATCTGTTCCGGCGGGATCATCGGGTCCGCGGTGCCGGTGAAGGTCAGCAGCTCGGCCGTGATCTTGCCGGCCTCTGCCGGATGTTCGGTCCCCAGCCCGCCGTGGAAGCTGGCCGCCACGTTCAGATCCATCCCGGCACGCGCGGCTTCAAGCGCGACCGTGCCACCGAAGCAGTAGCCGACTGCGGAGGGAGCCTCGTCGGCGCTGGCGTCGTGGTCACGCAGCCAGTCATAGGCGGCCTGGAAGCGTCCCAGCATCAGGTCGCGGTTCTCGCGAATCTCCCCGGCGAACTCGCCGGCGGTAGACGGATGGTCGGCCAGCTTGCCGCTGCCATACATGTCCAGGGCGAAAGCGGTGTAGCCCTCACGGGCCAGCTGCTCAGCGCGGTCCCGGGCGTAGTCGTTGTGGCCCCACCATTCGTGGATGACCAGTACGGCCGGGTGCGGACCGTCCGCGTCCGGGTAGGCGAGATAGCCGGTCATCTCGTCGCCGTCGTGGTCGTAGGTGATCTCTTCGGTTTGAATCCCGGCGAAGGCTAGTCCGGGAATCAACCCGGCGAGCAATACGGCGAGTGGGGCAAATGCGGGTTTGGCGAACATCGAACACCTCCTTGGTTATCGAATCAGCCAAAGTTCGACCTCGATCCGTGAGTATGGTTCGCATATGGCCGGGTTACAACGCGCGGGACAGCCGCTACAGTAGAAGCGTCAGAGACGACCCATTGAAAGGGGTTCTGACGCAGGACGAGTGAGGCGGTTCGATTCCCGGTCCGCCTCGGGTAAGAGGATCGACCAATGTCCGAGAATGCCGCCAACGATTCCCTGGAGGCCCGTGTCCAATCGGCTGACAAACTGCTGGCCATGCCGCAGGTTGTGTTCGAGGTGGCCCGCCTGTTGGAAGACGACAGCGCGACGGCCACCAAGATTGCCGCGAGCCTTGGGCGCGACCCCGGGCTGGTCGCCTTGGTCTTGCGTATTGCCAACAGCCCCGCCTATGCCCCGGCTCGCCCGGTCGACTCGGTGGACCGGGCGATCGCCATGCTGGGACGTGACGCCCTACAGCGCCTCGTCGTGGCAAGCGCGATCACCCGGGCGACGGCGAGCATCCCGGACCAGGAGCGTCTCCCGTTGGAAGTGTTCTGGCGCCACTCGGCCTATTGCGCGGTAATTGCACGGCAGTTGGCGATACGTGTGCTCCCGCGCCAGGCGAGCGGCATTTTTCTTGCCGGGCTGCTGCATGACCTGGGAAAGCTGCTGCTGTTTTCGCAGTCACCGGAATCGGCCCATCGGGCCTTTCTCTCCAGTCTTGATGTCGGCGATGGCCTGAGTCCTCAGGGTGCGGAGCGCGCCGAACTGGGTTTCGATCATGCGGAGCTGGGTGGTGCCCTGGCCGCGCACTGGGGGCTGCCGGATCTCCTGGTGGACTGCTTGGGCGGGCATCACCATCCGATGAAGGCGCCGGAGCGCAACCGCACGGCGGTCATGCTGGTGCATCTGGCCAACACCGGTGCCCATCTCGCCGAGATCGACTCACGTGACTGGGGAGATGCCCCGCCGGTGGATCCGGCGGTGTGGGAGGCGCTACATATGGCGCCGGACGTCTTGCTGTCCGCCGTGGAAGAGGCGCAGCACGAGGTGCTCGCGGTGCAGGATCTATGCGACCCGGCACACGATGGAGCACCACGGTGATGGGTGCGCGCGAAGAACCTTGCTCGCCGGCGCCGGTCGGACAGGATATGAATCAACGAGCCTCTTCTATTGCCTGGCGCGGTCTTCTCGTGGCTGCTTTGCTGGCCTTTCTGGTGGGCTGTGCCGGCGTTCCGGCGAACCTGGCACCGCTGCCCGCCACGGCGCTTGAACGCGACCAGGTGCTGGATGACCCCGTGGCCGTCAAGGGCGAGACGGTGGTTTGGGGTGGCGTGATCGCTTCAATCGAAAACACCTCCGGCGGCACCCGGCTGGAAGTGGTCGGGCGCGAGCTTGATCGCCAGGGGCGGCCGCGCGAGTCCGATCGTTCGGCAGGGCGTTTCCGCGTGGTCAGTGGAGGCTTCCTTGATCCGCAGATCTACAAGGAAGGCCGCGAAGTGACCGTGCGCGGTGCGATCCACGGCACCGAAGAGGGCAGCATCGGTGATTACGCCTATACCTTCGTGACCCTGCAGGCGGACAGTGTGCATTTGTGGCCGCGGCGCCCGCCACCGCGAGAGCGCGCCTACCGTGATCCGTTCTACGACCCGTTTTATGATCCCTGGGGCCCACGCTATGGCCTCTACGGGCGTTACCACCCACATCCTTGGTATTGGTAATCATGTCCAGGTTGCCGATCCTTTTGTTGGGTTTGCTGCTGCCGTTGTGGCTGACGGGTTGTGCTTCCGGGCCATTGGAGGCCCCCCATGACCCGGCGGTGCAGATGGAGCCACGCGCGGTCACCGCAGACAATCTGCCGCAAGACGAGCAGGTCTGGGGTGGTGTGATCGCACGCGTGGATAATCGTTCGGAGGCGACTTTCATCGAGGTCGTTGGCTATCCGCTCAGTCGCCAGGAGCCGCAGACTCGACAGTCCACGACGGGCCGATTCCGCATGCGTGTCGACGGCTTCGCTGATCCCGTGGATTACCGAAGCGGACGTCGCGTGACCGGCGTAGGGACGGTGACGGGTGTCGAGGACGGCACGATTGGCGAGCTGGAGTACGTCTTCCCGGTGCTGGACGCACACTCCGTGCACCTATGGCCAGAGCCCGAGCCCCCGCGCCCTTCAAGTGGCGTGCGCTTCGGCATCGGTATCGGTATCGGCCTGTAGGCCCGTCGACCTCGCGGCCGCTGGGGCGCTCGCCGTTCGCGCCGGTCGCTCAATCGCCAAGCAGAAGGAGTTTCCATGCGAGCAGTGGTCTATGACGAACCGGGCGCCGTTGAAGTCCTACGCCTGGAGGACGTGGCAGAACCACAGCTGACGGCACCTGACCAGGTCCGTATCCGGATGCTGGCTGCGGGCGTCAATCCCGTGGATACCAAGGTTCGTTCGGGTGGGATGATCGTGCCTGGCGCACCGCGCAACACCCCTGGTTGCGACGGCGTGGGCATCGTTGAGGAGTGTGGCGGCGGGGTGCACCACGCGCGGCCCGGACAGCGGGTCGCCTTCTGTTTCGGCGGTGTGGGCGCCGACCCCGGTACCTATGCCGAAAAGGTGGTGGTGCCGGAGGCGGCGGTGGTCCCGGTACCAGCGGCCGTATCCGACCTTCAGGCCGCCGCACTCCCCTTGACCTGGCTGACCGCGTGGGAAGCCTTGTTCGAGCGCGCCGACCTGCAGCGTGGCCATAGTGTGCTGGTACATGCGGCGGCTGGCGGGGTGGGTCAGATGGCCATCCAGATCGCCCGGACAGCGGGAGGTCGGGTGCTGGGACTGGTGCGTCGCGACGAGGCTGTCGCCATCGTCAAGGCGCTGGGTGCCGACGTCGTCGATCTGCGCAAGGCCAATGCGGCGGAAGCGATCCAGCAGTACACCGACGGGCGCGGGTTCGACATCGTGCTCGACACGGTGGGCGGCGACGTCTTTCGCGAGGGCCTGACCCAGGTCGCCTATGGTGGCGACCTGGTGACCCTGCTCGCGCCGCCAGCGGATACCGACTGGAACCCGGCACGGCTGCGCAACCCGAGCATCAGCCTGGAACTGATGCTGACCCCGATGTTGGAGAACGACCGCCGCCGCCTGAAGCATCAGGCGACCCTGATCAGCGAGGGGCTGGCGCGCCTGGCCAGCGGCCGGTTACAGGTGAATGTCGAGGACAGCCTGCCACTGGCGGAGGCCGCCGAGGCCCACCGCCGCATCGAGGCCGGTGGCCGCCGCGGCAAACTCGTCCTGCGCATCCCCGAGTAACCCTGTAGTCATGCCGCTACGAACAAGGTCAAGGGCGGTTTACAGGAAGACGGGAAGATCAGAAGGTTTTGTGGTTGCTTGGGGCTGATCCCACGTTGGAGCCTCGGTTGTTCGTTGGGGTGCTACGAAAGCTCCCCGATTAGCCCCCTTCCAAACTTCCCATCTTCCTGTGATGCGCTTTTTTCCTTGGTGACACCAAGGGACTTGCTAGGCGCCGAAGAGGTGGCTGAAGACGCGGGCGCCGCCGATGTAGGTGCCGGCGGCCGAGCCCAGGGTGGTCAGCAGGAAGACCAGCAGTACGCGTGAGACGCGGTTGCGCCACCAGCCGCGTGGCGTAGTGGTGTCCTGGCGCAGGCTGGCGAAGTCGGAGACCCGCGGCTTGCGCAGGAACAGCTCGGCCGCGGCCGCGACGAACCCCACCCCGATGGTGGGATTCAGTGACGTTAGCGGTGCGGCGAGTGCTGCCGTGACGACCGTGAGTGGGTGAGCGAGCGCAATGATGGCCCCGATAGCGGCGAGGCCGCCGTTGATCAGCACCCAGTCGGTCACCATCTGGATCCCGATGTCCGGATTGCGTGAAAAGCCGATGATGAAGCCGGCCAGGATCACGCTGATCACCACCCAGGGGACGAACTTCGGCCAGCGCGCCTTGGGCGGAGACTGCTCCAGGGCGTTCAGGATCGCCTCCGGCGGGGTCAACTCGTCCTGAACCTGCTCGGCAATGCCCGGCAGGTGCCCGGCGCCCACCACCGCGAGGATGCACCGGGTCTCCGGGTTGGCCGCGAGCCGCCGCAGGTGGGCGGCCATGTAGTGGTCGCGTTCCTCGATCAGGGTGCGGTAGAGGTCTTCCGACTGCTCGGCGAATTCGCTGAAGGTGGACTCCAGCATGTCGCCTTCCTTCAGGCGCTCGATCTCGGACGCGTCGATTTTCTCGCGGGACAGGACCGAGCTGAATAGGCCGCCAATGAGCCCCATACGCTCCCACCAGCGCACCGCGCGATAGGTCCGGCGCAGGGTCAGGCCGATGTCGCGGTCGATCAGGGCTAGCGGCAGGCCGCGGTCCAGGGCCCCATCCATGGCGGCGCGCATCTCGGCACCCGGCTCGATGCCGTACTGGTCGGCCAGGCGTTGCTGATAGGCGCCCAGCGCGAGGCTGGCCGCGATCATGGGCGCCTGGCCTTTGCGCATCACGCTGAATAGGTCCATGCGGCCAACGGCGTCCGGGTCCAGCATTGCGCGCTGGCGACTCTCGCACAGTTCGATCGCCACGTTATCGAAGGCGCCGGTATCCACCAGGGCGCGTACCTTGTCGGCGCTGGCACGGGATACGTGGGCAGTCCCCAGCACGACGACCTCGGTGTCTCCCAGCTGCAGGACGCGATGGGGTTCGTCGGCGATCAGTTCCTGGACGGCGGGATTCATGCGTGGCGGGCTCTTGGTCCGGTAGGGCGGCGCTATTCTACGGCGAAAAAAACGTTCCCGCAGAGCGGGACGCCATGATGCCGGTGTGCATGGCTCACGGCGTGACGGGCTCGGCTTGCGGGACATCCTCGGGCGTCGCATCCGGATCCGGTAGCGGCTCCGGTACGCGCAGGCTCTCCAGCCGCTCCGCAACCCGCAGGCCGCGTTCGTGCGCGGCAATCAGGCCGGCATGCTCGGGGAGCAGTTCAAGCCCTTCTTCCCAATGCCCCAGGGCTTCTTCGATGCGCCCTGCGGAATAATGGCTGCGGCCTTCTTCCAGTAGCTGTTCCGCGCGTGCGTCGCGGCGCTCGCGCCATTCCTCGCACAGCACGCGGTGGGCGCGTTGGGCCGCCTGATCCGGGCCAGACGCATCGGCATCGGGGGTGATTTCGTTCTGGCACCAACGTGCCGCGGTGGTGAGGTCGTCAGCTTCAAGGGCCTGACGTAGACGGGCGTTGATGGTCGAGCGCGGAACCTCGTCCTCAACCTCGGGCCGGTCCGCTTCGCGTAGCTCGCGTTCCAGGGCCGCGATTCGTTCTGCACGCGAGGACTCGGGCATCAATCCCTGGGCGAGCCGAAGCAGCTCCAGGCGCTCTTCGCCATCAGTCGCGGCGGCGTAGGCATCCATGGATCGAGCCAGAGGCTCGCTGCGTTGAGCCAGGCGTTCCGGGTCATCCGGCAGGTTTTCACTTTGGCGGACCAACGGGCTCATCACCTCCAGCAGCCGCCGTTGTTGGACCAGCGCGCGGGCCTCGAGGGTGTCGTGGCGTTGCTCCAGGGTTCGCAGGCCCACCTGGCGCTGGCGTTCCAGTTGTTGGATGAAGTCCGTGCGCTGGGTATCGGCCGGCAGCTGTTGTTCGGCGGTCTCGAGGACCTCCAGGGCACGGGCCACGGCACCCTCGGCCGACGCCGCTCGGGCCTCGCGCATGGCTTCTTCCGCGGCGGCATCGGCGTCGGCCACGATGGCCTCGCGGCGTTCGGCCCATTCGGCCCGCGGTTCCGGGTCGTGTTCATCGATCAGTTCCAGGGCGCTTTGGTAATCGCCCGCCTCCAGCGCGCGCTCGATACGTTGTTCCGGGGGGCTAAAGGGATCCAGGGCCGCACAACCCTGTAACAGCAGGATTGAGAGCAGGGCCCAAAGGAGGGGGGCGGCGCGCCAGGGAGAGTGGCCCGCTCGGTTCATGCGCTGGTCGCGCCGGGCAGCACGCGCGTGGCCGCGACGGCCTCGCTGACGCCGTGCAGCTCGTGGGTGCCCCAGTCTTCGGTACGGAAGTGGCCCTTCACCTGCTCGTGCTCCATGAATGCCGTGGTCGTAACCAGTCCGCCAGGTGGCGCCACCGTGACCAGGCGGGCAGCCAGGTTGACGGTGTCCCCAACGACGGTGAACTGCATGCGGTCCTCGGCGCCCATGTTGCCGGCCAGCATCTCGCCAGCGTTCAGGCCGATGCGGAACTCCACCCGGCTTTCGCCGCGGCGTTCGCGTTCAGCGTTGATCGAGGCGACCGTATCCAGCAATGCCAGACCGGTCTGTACGGCGGTCAGGCGATGGTTGCCGGGATCGGATCCGAGGCCAAAGACCGCCATGGTACAGTCGCCCATGTACTTGTCCACTGTTCCACCGTGACGGGCAATGCATTCTGACATCGGGCCGAAGAATTCGTTGAGCATGCGGCCCAGGGCGGCCGGACTGCAGCGCTCCGACAGGGCCGTATACCCTTGGATGTCGGCAAATAGAACCGAACCCTCCACCGCGCGCCCGCCCAGCTCCACCCGGTCCAGGTTCTCCAGGATGTCCTGGGCGATGGCGTCCGAAACGTAGCGGCGCAGGGCTGCCTCTACCTGGTCCTTGCGCAGTAGGTCCCGGGCCATGTCGTTGAAGGCGTCGGTCAGCTGGGCGATTTCGTCCTGGCGGATCATCGGTAACGGATTGCCCTGGTCGTCCATGGGCCGAACCCGCGCGCGCATGCTCTCCGCCAGGCGTTCCAGCGGCCGGACCAGGCGCTTGCTGATGTCGATCGCCAGCAACAGGCTCAGCAGGAAGACCCCGATGGCCGTGGCGATGCCGGCGTTCAGGGTGTTGCGTATGAGCTCCTGCATGGGCGAGGTGTCGATGTAGGCCTCGATATAGCCCACCTGTACGTCCTGGAACCGCACATTCTGTCGGTAGGGCTCTACCGTCGGGGCCAGCGGCCAGACGCCTTCGGTCAACGACTGTTCCGGCGGGGTCCCCGCACTGGCGACCTGGCCGCGGTCGATTGCGTACGCCGCGATCGACTCGACGCGACCTTCTTCTACCAGAGAGTTCAGAAGGGTCTCCAGGGTCAAGTAGTCCTCGGCCAGCATCAGTTCTGCTGAGGTCCGCGCTACCGGCGCGACAGTACTTTCCGCCTGCGCACGAATCTGGTTGTCCAGCACGTTGCTGACCTGGTTCAGGACCACCGCGGACAGGGTCACGATCCCGGCCAGCGTCAGTCCCGCGATCGCCGCGACAAGCTTCCACGCAATGGGTAGATAGCGCGGGGTAAAGTCGGCGCTGCTCACGAGGCGCGCGCTGTGGCGAGAGCGGCGACGGCCGATCATGGGGAAGACTCCGTGGTGGCCAACCAGGGGGACAGCCAGCCGCGCCAGTCCGCAAGCAACGTCTCGGAACGGGCGGCGACCGCGGATCGCTTGGCCAGCGAACGGCCGAAGACGGGGCCGCCATCCAGGCAGCACATGGCGCCCCCAGCACGTGCGAGCATCAGGCCGCCGGCCGCGCTATCCCAGGGGGCCTGGCCTCCATGTAGGTACAGATCGGCACGGCCGGCGGCCAGCCAGGCCCATTCCAGGGCACAGGCGCCTAGGTTGCGTTGCGATCGGAATGGCGCTGCGGCGGCCAGTTCGCGCGCGAGGGGCGGATCCAGGCGCTTGTA
The DNA here is from genome assembly GCF_000745395.1 of Thioalkalivibrio sp. ALJ1. Lineage (NCBI taxonomy): Bacteria > Pseudomonadati > Pseudomonadota > Gammaproteobacteria > Chromatiales > Ectothiorhodospiraceae > Thioalkalivibrio > Thioalkalivibrio sp. ALJ1. The sequence continues at coordinate 1,057,479 of NZ_KN050684.1, forward strand.
GTCCACCAGGGCGATCGCGCGTCCCAGCTCTGCGACCGGCGGACGTGTGGTCGCGGGCGGGTTGGCGGCGTTCAGCTCCAGCGCGGTGTCTTGTGTGGCGGTGAATAGTTCGTCGCGTACCGGATCGTAGGTGGCCCCGTGGGTAACCCGGTCCCCCTCGATACGGGCGATGGAGATGGCGAAGAACGGCATGCCCCCGGCGAAGTTGGAAGTGCCGTCCAGCGGGTCGACCAGCCAGAACGCCGGGGCGGTCTCCAGGACGCGCGTCTGTTCGCCGCGGGCCTGTTCTTCGCTCAGGATGGGTTCGCGCTGCCCATGTCGGGGCAACAACTCGCGCACGCGGGCATCCACCGCATGGTCGGCCTGAGTGATGATGCTGCCGTCCGCCTTGTAGTCAACGGCGATATCGGCCTCGAAGCGTGGCAGCAATTCGCGCTGGCCGATCTCGCGCAGGCCTTGGGCGAGATCGAAGAATGAGGTGGCATTGACTGTCATGAAGGCCTGGGGCGACGCAGTTGCGGATTGGGTGGGCCGGAGGATGCCGACAAACTCGGGTTCGAATGCGCTTATCATACCGGTCCATGACGGGCTTGATGATAATCCTCTCCCTGGCGCTGGTCGCGTTTTACGTAAACGACACCTGGCGGGCGAATGAACGGGCCCGGCGGGTCGGGCGTCAGGCCTGCGAGCGGGCGGGTGTGCAGCTGCTGGATGCGACCGTTGTGCGTATCGGGCAGCGGTTGACCTGGGGTGAGCGCGGCCTGGCCCTGCAGCGGCGTTATCGCTTTGAGTTTTCGGCCGATGGTGCGGGGCGTCATCCGGGCGAGATCTCGCTTGAGGGGCGGCAGCTGAGGCGAGTGACCCTCGACTGGCCGGATGGCGGGCGCGAGTTCCAGGGACCGGGGGCCGATGACCCGGATGGAGGGCCGTCCCGATGACCCTGAGTGAGTTGCGCTATGTCGTCGCGGTGGCCAATGCCCGTCACTTCGGCCGAGCGGCAGAGGCTTGTCATGTCAGTCAGCCATCGTTGTCGGTGGCCGTGCGCAAGTTCGAGGAGGAACTGGGCGTCACTCTGTTCGAGCGTGGCCGCGGCGAGGTCAGTGTGACCCCGGCCGGGGAGCAGATCATTGCCCAGGCGCGGCGGGTGCTGGCCGAGGTGGAACAGCTGCGCTCGGTCGCCGTCCAGAGTCAGGATCAGCTGGCCGGACCGTTGCGCCTGGGCGCGATCTACACCATCGGTCCGTATCTGTTACCGGAGCTGATACCGGCGCTGCGCGAGCGCGCCCCCAGCATGCCCCTGGTGATCGAAGAAAACTATACCGGGCGTCTGCGCGAACGGCTCAAGCAGGGCGAGCTGGATGCGATCATAATCTCGCTTCCGTTCGAGGAGCCGGGCGTGGTCACGCTTCCCCTTTACGACGAGCCGTTCATGGCCGTGTTGCCCGCCGCCCACCCGCTGAAAGACAAGGAACCCCTGCATCTGGAAGATATGGCCGATGCCACGTTGCTGATGTTGGGCGCCGGGCATTGCTTCCGCGACCAGGTGTTGGAGCGCTGTCCGGATTGCCAGCGGACGGTCACGGCCGATGGAAGCACACCCCGCAATCTGGAGGGGTCCTCACTGGAAACCATCCGCCACATGGTGGCTTCGGGGATGGGAGTCACCATCCTGCCGTGTACGGCTGTGGAGGCGGATCGCTACGCCCAACGGCTGCTGGCGGTGCGGCGCTTTGAAGATCCGGCGCCCAGTCGCCGTGTGGCGTTGGCCTGGCGTACGAGCTTTCCGCGTCCCGAGGCGATCGAGGCCTTGCGCCAGGCGGTGCTCTCAACCCCGCTGACTTGCGTGGACTTTATCCAGCCGGGCGCAACGTAGAGCGATTTCTAGCCGTTGCCGGCCAGGACGCGGTTGCGGCCGGCGCTTTTGGCGGCGTACAGGGCCTCGTCGGCTGTCTGGTAGGCCGCCTGCAGGGTCGAGGTCCGGCCAATGGTGGCGACCCCCACGCTGGCGGTGACCTTGACCAGACCATCGCTCTCCAGGCCGGACGTATCGCCTGCCGTGGCACGGGTGCGTAGTCCGGCGATCGCCAGGCGGATGCGCTCGGCGCATTCCATCGCACTACTGAGGTCGGCGCCGGGCAGGATCGCCAGGAACTCTTCCCCCCCCATGCGCACGCAGAGGTCGGATTCCCGGGTGGTGTTGATCAGGGTCTGGGCCACGAGGCGCAGCAGTTCGTCGCCTACGGTATGTCCGTATTCGTCGTTGATCTGCTTGAAGTGGTCCAGATCGATCGCCAGCACCGACATCGGGCGGTCCTGGCGGCGGCAATCCGCCAGCCACTGGGCGCCCTGCTTCTCGAAGGCCCGGCGATTGCCCAGCCCCGTCAGCTCGTCGGTCTCCAGGCTCGTGCTCAGGCGCTGGAAGCGTAGGGCATTGGCCAGTGCCGGTGCGGCCAGCCCCAGCAGGGCCTCGATCTTCTCCTGCTCGGCGTCGCTGAAGCGGCGGCCGCGCATCAGGATCAGCGATCCCATGGTCTCGCCGTTAAAGCTCATGCCGTACTCGATGCGGTGACGGTCTTCGTCGCCGCCGGACCATGTCTCGTTGCTTTCCTGCAGGATGAAGAACCAGCCGCTGTGCTGGATCTGCGAATGCAGATGCTCATGCAGCCGGGCCAATACCGTGCCCAGCTCCAGGCTGGAGGACAGGGACTGAACAAACTCCAGGGCGTCAAAGGGGGTTCCGGAGTCACCACTGGTCTTGCCCTTGCCGGATACCAGTCGAAGATTTTGGGCATTCCCGTCACGGTTCATGGCCGTCTCGCTTGCAAAGGTCGTTGGGTCCTGCATCAAGCGATAAACGTGCCAATCGTTAAAAACGATTTAAAAACAATATAGTGGGGCTATTTCTCGGGATTGATTCGCCGGAAAAACGGCGGGATTTCGCCACAGGCGGCAGAGTCTGGCCACCGGTTGCGGCAAGGGGTGGCATATTTTTGACGCCCTGGGTGTGTCGGGACCCGCGTGCACATTGATCGGTGTCTCCCTACACTGCGCCGCATGATTCGGATGCAAGATATCGAGCTGCGCCGCGGCCGCCGGGTGCTGTTGCAGCACGCCAGCCTGACCGTGCATGCCGGCTGGAGGGTAGGTCTGACAGGGGCCAACGGCTCCGGCAAGTCCAGCCTGCTGGCGGCCTTGCAGGGTGAGCTGAGCCTGGACGCCGGCACCATCGACCAGCCTGCGAACTGGGTGGTCGCGCATCTCCCCCAGGAGGTTCCGGGCAGCGATCGCAGCGCGGTGGACTACGTGCTGGACGGCGATGCCGAGTTGCGTGATTTGCAGACGCGGCTGGACCAGGTCTCGGACGGAGCGGAGCAGGCCCGACTCTACGCGGCGCTGGAGGCAATCGACGGCTGGACGGCCGATGCGCGCGCACGGCGGCTGTTAGCGGGTCTCGGCTTTGCGACGGCGGATGCCGACCGGCCGATGCGGGACTTCTCCGGTGGCTGGCGGATGCGCCTGGGCCTGGCCCGCACACTGATGACGCGTTCCGATCTGCTGCTATTGGACGAGCCCACCAACCACCTGGATGTGGAGACTATCCTGTGGCTGGAAGGCTGGCTGGCGCGGTACCCCGGAACGGTCATCGTGATCGCGCATGACCGGCGTTTTCTCGATTCGGTTTGTACCCACATCGCCCATATCGAGCGCGGCGGTATCGAGCTGTATGCCGGCAGCTATACTCATGCCGAGGCCAAGCGTGCCGAGGCGATCGCTCAGAGCGAGGCCGCGGCCGCCAAGGTGGCGGCCGAGCGCGCCCACCTGGAAGACTTCGTGCGCCGCTTTCGCGCCAAGGCCAGCAAGGCCCGCCAAGCTCAGAGTCGCTTGAAACGCCTGGAGCGGATGGACGAAGTCGCGGTGATCCGGGCGGCGCGGCCGATCCACCTGGAGATCCCGACCCCGGAGCGTCTGCCGGATCCCCTGCTGGCCCTGGACCATGCCGAGGTCCGGTCGGGAGAACGCGTTCGCCTGCATGCGACGAGTTTACGTCTGCGGCCGGAGGATCGAATCGGTGTTCTGGGCCCCAATGGTGCCGGAAAATCGACACTTTTGACGCTGCTGGCCGGCGAACTCGACCCGGCTGCGGGTGAGCGCCGGGTCGAGCCCAACCTGAAAGTCGGCTATTTCGCCCAGCATCAAAGCGAGCAGCTGGATCTGGGGGCGTCGCCGTTGGCCCACCTGCAACGCCAGGACCCGCGGGCCGAAGAGCAGCGGCTGCGCAATTTCCTGGGCGGAATGGGGTTCGCCGGCGAGAAGGCGGATGCGCCTGTCGGGCAATGCTCGGGGGGCGAACGCGTACGGTTGGTGCTGGCCTTGCTGATCTGGCAGGCCCCGTCGTTGCTGTTGCTGGACGAACCCACCAACCATCTGGACCTCGATATGCGCGAGGCGTTGGCCGAGGCCCTGGAGAACTATGCCGGAGGGCTGGTGGTGGTCGCGCATGATCGCGAACTCCTGGCGCGGGTCTGCGACCGTTTCTGGAAGGTCGAGGATGGTGTGCTCAGTGAGTTCGATGGTGACCTGGACGATTACGCCCGCGAGTTGCAGGCGCGCCAACGCGATGCCACGGAGGCCCCTCAGGGGGCGGCGTCCCAATCCACCACGGGAATCGCCGATGGACAGACCCAGGTAATGTCCCAGAAGGAGCGCCGGCAGCAGGCGGCGCAGGCGCGCGCGGCCCTCAAGCCGCTGCAAAAGCGCGCGGACCAGGCGGAGCGGGAATGCACTCAGGCCCAGGAACGCCTGCAGGCACTGGAGACCGAGCTGGCCGATCCCGCCCTGTACGCGGTGGACAACAGCGACCGCCTGGCGGAACTGACCCGCGAACAGGGCGAATTGCGTAGCCGCCTGGAGACGCTGGAGGGCCAGTGGATGGAGGCCCTGGAAGCGTTGGAGGCAGCCCGGGGAGAGACTGCGGAATAAGTCTCATCGCAAAAACCGAGTCTTGAACTCGGGTATTGCGGGGTCTATACAAGAGGGTGAATGCATCGGAACGAGGAGTGATTCGTATGAATCCACAGGAACTGAATCGTCGCTGTGTCGAGCTCTTTCACCACCCGGATGCGAAGCTGCATTGCTGGCACCCGCGTATGTTCTGGGAGACCCACATGCTGGAGAACCCGAAACCCGAGGACCTTCAGGAGCCCAAGGTGGATCTGCGCGAGCTCGAGGTAATGTTGGCGGAAGCGGCGCACGAACCTTCGCAATGTGCCGAGGAGCTGGAGCGGGAAGAGCCCGGCCGAGCCACCTTGATCCGGCACATGATGGAACGTGGCGAGATGCCGCTGCTGCATCGCCCGCACTGACACCTGCTACAGGATCGATTGGGCCCCCAACGGGACCCGGGACCCCTTATTCAGGGTCCCCTCTTGGCCCCGGCGGTTAAGTCCGCCGGGGCCTTTTTATGCGCGGGTAAGAGTCATTCTGCGGGTACGAGTGCTGGCGAAAAACGCTCTTGCCTTTTCTCCCCGCCTCTGTGGTACCCCTTGATCAAACTTAAGGAGACGCTGATTGAATCGCACGTCCGCGTTGGTGCCCCCTGTTTTCCGAGACCAGGCGCGTCGTGCAGCGGGTAGTGGTTCTACCCGCAAGCGGCGCAACGCAGGATCGGGGAACAGGGGGCACCAACCCCACAAACCATTGAAAGCAGGGGCTCGGCCGCTTTTGCGCGCGCACGGCGTTGCGGCTCCTTTGTGCAGAATGACTGCACGGCAGTCACCGCGCCTTGTTCGCACGCAAAAGCGACTCGAGCGCGGACGTGCGATTCAATCAGCGTCTCCTTAACCCTTCCATCCAGACCCTTCGGGATCTTCCCGCCTTCCTGTGAACCGCCCTTGACCTGGCTCTTCAGCGGGCTTACTGGCGGATGAAGTCCGAGAAGTACAACGCGGCGATTCGGGGTGAACCCGTGATCTCTTCCAGTAGCGCGTTCAGCTCGTCCGTCGCCTCGTTGCGCAGGTCCTCGCGGGCGCCGCTTCCGGTCAGGCTCTCCGGGCTGCGACCACCGAGGATTCGGATCAGCCGGTCGCGTACCGCCGGGATGTGTTCGCGGATCTGGCGGGCATCTTCCAGGTTGTTACCCTCCAGCTGGATCGAGGCTTGCAGGTAACGCCCCCGATCAGAGGCCTCCATGTTCACGACCACCGGCTCCAGCGTCACGTAATGGCTATCCAGGTCGTCCACGGCGGTGGCCAGTGGTGCGGCCAGCAGCAGGATGAGGCCCAGCAGGGCCGTGGGCAGGGCGAAAAAGGTGGGACGGATCATGGGGCGTTCTCCACTGCGGTCTGCGTGCTGGAGGCGATCAGCGCGCCGCGTCGATGGGGTTCCTGGCCAAAGTATGCCACCAGGTGTTCGTAGATCTCCGGCATCGCCTCGCGCAGGCGGCCGGGTTCGAAGAAGAATGATTCTACCGCGACCGCCAGGAACTCTTCCGGTGCGGTGGCCGCGTAGGGATCCAGCGGCAGTTCGGATTCCGGTACCCGACCCGATTCCACAGCGGCGACGAAGCCGTCGAAGGCGCGCGAGAAGTCCTCGGTCCAGGCCTCGGGGGAATGCCCGCGAGGCAACGGTGGAAAGCCGTTGACCTCTCCGTTACCGGCGTCCAGTACATGGGTCATTTCGTGCACCACCACGGCCGCGTCGCGCTCGACATCGTTCCAGGACAGGATTACCGGGCCGCGCTCCCAGGCCTCGCCAGACTGGGGAATGGCCCCCTGATGCACGATGCCGGCTTCGTCGACCCACTCGTGTTCCGGTACGAAGGTGTCCGGGTAGAGGATCAAGGTTCGCCAATCGCGATAGGGTTCAAGCCCGAGCTCAAGTACGGGCAGCGCCGCGTAGGCCGCGATCACCTGGCACTGCCACGGCTCGGGTTCTGCGGCGATCCCGATGAATTCCTTCTGCGCCAGGATCTGCCCGATCAGCTCGCGCAGCCGGGAGCGTTCCTCCGGTGTGAGGCAGGCGATGAACGGCACCCGCCGGCGAAGGGCCTCCCACTCGTCGTTGTCGAGGGCGATCGCCTCCGGTTCCAGTCCGGCGAACGGCCCGAGCAGGCGTCGGAACAGGCCGCGCAGCGGGAATTGCGGTGTCGAGTTCATCGCCCGATCGTCGCATGTTTGGAGGCGCCGCGTCCGCCCGCGGCAGCCGCTTGCCGCTGGCGGCTAAGATTTGCCGCCGGCCAGCCGTTACCCCCTTCAGTAGCCGTCCTGACGGGGAACCTCCATGCACATTGCCGATTACTCCATGCAGCTTTCGAGCCAGCGCCTGTCGCTGGAGGCCACCCGGCGCGAGATGCGTTTTACGGTGCGCGAGGCCGCGCCGCCGGTGGAGCCCAGTCAGGGCGCCGGTCCGCCCGGGATCGCCGGCCCAGGCCGGGGCGAACGGTCGGACCCGGCCTCCGTCGCGGCCATGCGCGCCCCCTTCGTGGGCGTAGCCCCGGCGGACAGCGAGCTGACATCCGTGGACCAGCTCCGCACGCAACTGCTCCGGCTGATCCTGGAGCGATTTACCGGTCGCGAGATCCGCGTCGTGGACCCGGCGGCCCTCCGGCCTGAGGCAAAAGCGGGTGCGAACCCGCCGGAATTTCTCGAACCGCCCGTAGCAAGGGGCCTGGACGCCCCGCGTGCAGGTGGCGGCCTCGCTGTGGCTTGGTCGGTGGAGCAGACCCGGGTGGAGATCGAGCGCACGGCCTTCCAGGCCCAGGGGCGGGTGCAGACGGCCGACGGCAAGACCATCGAGATCGACATTGCCCTGACCATGAGCCGCGAATTCGTCGAGCACACTCGCATTCAGGGCGGTGTCGATGGCGAGCTGCACGACCCGCTGGTGATCAATTTCGATGCCCCGGCTGCGGCCCTGACCGACACCCGTTTCGAGTTCGATCTGGACGCCGATGGTTCGCCGCAGCAAGTGGCATTCCTCCAGCCCGGTAGCGGTTTTCTGGCCATCGACCGCTCGGGCAGCGGGCAGGTCGCTGACGGCTCCGAGCTGTTCGGACCGCTGACCGGTGACGGTTTCGCCGAGCTGCGCCGCTTCGATCATGACGGCAACGGCTGGATCGATGCGGCGGACCCGGTCTATGACCGCCTGCGCGTATGGACCCGCGACGCCCAGGGCCGCGACCAGCTGTTGGCATTGGGCGAGGTGGGGGTGGGGGCGATCTACCTGGGCCATGTCAGCACCCCCTTTGACCTGCGCCATGGCGGCGACAACAGCCTGCTGGGCCAGGTGCAGTCGACCAGCGTCTGGGTCGGCGAGGATGGACGTAGCGGCAGCGTGCAGCAGATCGACCTGACCGCCTGACACCGGCCCGTGGGCGCCTTTGTGCGCCGAAGGTCATACAACGGCTACCCTGTGTATTCGCCCACTCCCCGCGAGCGATCCGACGGATGCAACTCGAAACCTTCTACTTCCCGGCGCAGTCCATCCGACGGCTCCCCGTGTTGTTGCTGTGGGTCCTGCCAGTTCCCCGCAGGGCGGGTGGCCTGTTGCTGGCTCTTGCTCTGGGGCTCGCCGGCTGTGGAACCGAGCCCTCGGAGGCGGCTGACCCATCGGCCGCCGAGGCGGCCACGCCCATCGCGGCGTTGGAGGTTCAGCCGCGGGATCTGTCGCGCGAGCTGCGCCTCTCCGCGCGGGTCGAGCCGATGGCGCGGGTGCGTCTGGCGGCGCGTGCGGATGGCGTGGTCGAGGCCGTCCATGTCGAGGAAGGGGACCGGGTCGAGCAGGGCGAGACCCTGGTGGAACTGGATGTCTCCGAGGAGCGGGCGGAGCTGGCGCGCGCCGAGGCCCATGCCGAGGAGGCGCAGCTGGAATATGCGCGCAGCGCCGAGTTGCGTGACGAGGGGATTTCCAGCCGCGCCAGCTACGAACGGGCCCGCGCCGCGCTGCGTTCAGCCGAGAGCGAGCAGGCCCTGTGGCAGGCGCGGGTCGACTACGGGACGCTCGCTGCCAGCCGCGACGGGGTGATCACCGAGCGGATGGTGGAGCCCGGAGAGGCCGTCGCTGCGCGCGATGCGCTGCTGGAACTGGTCGATATTACTACGCTGGTGCTGCGACCCGGGGTGTCCGAGCTGGATGTGCGCGACCTGGTCGTGGGCCAGGACGTGCCCACTCGGCTGGATGCCTTTCAGGATGCCGACTATGTCGCCGAAATCCGGCGCATCTTCCCGGCGGCCTCGCCGGATTCCCAGCAGGTGACGGTGGAGATCGCGCTGCCGGCCGAGGCAGCCGACAACGGCGTGCGTCCGGGTAACCTCGCACGCATCCGCATGACCGTCGATGAGCGCCCAGACGTGCTGGCGGTGCCGGCTGCGGCGATCGGCGAGGACGATGACGCGCGCTACGTGTACGTGGTCGTGGACGAGCAGCTGGAACGGCGCACGGTCGAGACCGGTGTGACCCGAGGCCCCTGGACCGAGATTACCGAGGGTTTGGAAGAAGGCGAGATCGTGCTGGCGACCAATCCGATCGACATGCGCGAGGGTCAGCGCGTGCGCATTGTCGGCTGGCGGGGCTAGGGCATGGCCGATGCGGGGGACTCCCAGCGCCCACACGGGCGGGTGACCAGCTTCTCCATCCGCCGGCCGGTCGCGATCATGGCGCTGGCCTCGGTGGTGATCGTGCTCGGCATGTTCTTTGTCGATCGCCTGCCGGTGGACCTGCTGCCGCATGTCGAGTACCCGCACATCCGGGTCACGGTGAACCACCCGGGCACCGCCCCGGAGGTCATGGAGGAGCAGGTCACACGGGTGCTGGAACGCAATCTTGCGGCGACCGAGAACCTGACCCGGATCTACAGCCGCGCCTCCGAAGGGCGCACCAACGTCAACCTGCTGTTCGAGTACGGGACCAACCTGGATCTGGCGTTGCAGGATGCGGCGCGTCACCTCGAGCTGGCGCGCACCCAGTTGCCGGACGATTTCGAATCCCTGCGCCTGTACAAGTTCGACCCGTCGCAGGATCCGATCTGGGAGGCTGGCTTCTCCTCCACCGTGCGTTCCGAGACCGCCGTTCGCGACTGGGTGGAGCACGAGTTGGCCCCGCAGTTGATCGCCATCCACGGGATCTCCTCGGTGGAGGCCTCCGGCGGTCAGCAGCGGGAGCTGGAGGTGATCCTGGATCAGGAGCGGGTGCGGGGCTACGGCCTGTCGCTGGCGGCGATCAGCGAGACCCTGGCGGACGAGAACCGCGAGGTCGCCGGGGGCTGGGTGACCTCGGACACCTTCGACGTCATGGCCAAGACCGAGGGACTGTTCACCTCCGAGGCGGATGTGCGCAACGTGCTGATTCCGCTGCCGGGGCCACAGTCGGCGCATGTGCGTTTGGGCGAGTTGGCCGAGGTGCGCGACGGCCACCGCGAGCAGCGTCTGTTTATCCGCCTGGATGGCACGCCGGCCGCGCGTGTGTCGGTGTTCAAGCTGCCGGAGGCCAATACCGTTGAGTCGGTGGATGCCGTGCGCGCGACGCTCAGGCGGCTGGAGCGATCGGGCTTCATCCCCGAGGATATCCAGTGGGAGGTGGTCAGTGACTCCGCACCGTTCATACGTGGTGCGGTGACGTCGGTGGGCACCGCCGCGATCCTCGGAGGGGTGCTGGCCATGCTGGCGGTCTTCCTGTTCCTCGGCAGCCTGCGCAAGAGCTTCATTATTGGCTTGTCGATCCCGATCGCGTTGATGGCGACCTTCGCCATGATGGGGCTGGGCGGGCTCACCCTGAACATCATCAGCCTGGGCGGGCTCGCGCTGGGTGTAGGGCTACTGCTCGACAACGCGATCGTCATGCTGGAGAACATCGTTCGCCACCGCGACAAGCTCGGCAAACCCCCGGAGGCCGCCGCCCACGACGGGGCCGGCGAGGTGGTCTCGGCGATCACAGCCGGTACGCTGACCAATCTGGCGGCGGTCCTGCCCTTCCTGCTGATCACCGGGATCGGGGCGCTGATCTTCCGCGAGCTGATCCTGACCCTGTCCTTCGCGATCATCGCCACGCTGGCCGCGGCGATTACGCTGGTACCGATGCTGGCGGCATTGCTAACGCGCATGCGTTGGGAGAGCGGGCTGGACCGGACCTGGTTTTTACGGGGGTTCGACCACGGGGTACAAGGGTTGCGCCGGCGCTATCGACGCCTGCTGCCGAAGGTGTTGCGGGCACGCTGGGTGGTGGTCGGTGCCGCGGGCGTGCTGCTGGTCGGGGCGATCCAGGTGGGCGGTGAGCTAGGCACCGAGTTTCTGCCGCAGGTGGATGATGGGCAGCTCAGTGTGCGTATGGTCCTGCCCCCGGGCACTCCGCCGCACGAGACGGACGCGGCGGCTCGCCAGATTGAAGAAGCGCTGGAGGGGCTGCCCCATGTGGAGAGTGTGTTCGCCATGGTCGGCGGCCACCTGGGTGGCGGCGTCGTCAACGAGCGACCGGGGACCTCCAACATAACCGTGAAGCTGACGCCGGCGGGGAGCCGCGAGATGAGCGCCGGGCAGTGGGTGGCGGAGGCCCAGGAGGCGATGGATGAGCTGGATCTCCCAGGCGCCCGGATCACGGTGCGGCCGCCGAGTATCCAGGGGCTGCAGTTCAGCATCACCGGGGACGACCTGTCGCTCGCCGTGGTGGGTGCTGATCTGGCCGAGATGCGTGCCATCGCCCGCGATATCGCAGGACGACTGGAGGGTATCCATGGCTTGGAGGGGGTCGAGGTCGGGCGCGAGGACCAGAGTCCGATTCTGCGCGTCCATGTGGATCGTGAGCGCGCTGCCGCACTGGGTCTACCGGTGGGGCAGGTCGGCCAGGCGATTCGGGACGCTGTGGACGGGGCGGTGCCGACCCGGTATGTGCATGACGACCGGGAGTACGACCTGCGTGTGCGCCTGCCGCGCGAGGAGGTCCAGGACACGGCCACGCTGGGGCGCATGATTCTGTTCCGCGACAACGGCGATCCGGTGCGGCTGGCGGACGTCGCCGAGTTCGAGATCGGCGAAGGGCCAGCGCATATCGAGCGCGAGAATCAGAGCCGCGTGGTACGGGTGAACGGCGACATCAACACCGAGGTCAGCGATGTCGGTTCGGTGATGGCTGAGGTCGAAAGCCGCCTGGCCGAGATCGAGATACCGGAGCACTACAGTCTGCTGATCGGCGGCGAGTGGGAGACCATCCAGGAGACCCAACGCGAGATGGCGACGGTGGTGGCCCTAGCGATCTTCCTGGTTCTGGTGGTGCTGGCCGTGCAATACGAGCGTCTGGCCAATCCGTTGATTATTGTGGCCGCCGCTCCGCTTTCGCTAATCGGGGTGGTGGCGATTCTGTGGGTCACGAATACGCCGGTTTCCGCGCCGGTGATGATCGGGGCGATCCTGCTGATCGGGGTGGTCGTGAACAACGCGATCCTGCTGGTGGAATACATCGAGCAGGGCCGGCGACGGCGCGGCTTGAGCCCGGCGCGGGCGGTGGTGGAGGCCGGTGCGCTGCGCTTGCGCCCCATCCTGATGACGACCATTACCACCGTGCTCGGCATGCTGCCGCTGGCGATTGGTCTGGGTGAGGGAGCCGAGATCATGCGCCCGCTGGCGCTGACCGTGGTTGGTGGGTTGATTGCGGGGATGGTTCTGACGCTACTGGTTGTGCCGTGTCTCTATCTGCTCGTGAATCACGCCGCCGAAGGGATCAAACATCGTCTGACCGGTGGCGGGCGCGGTGTCGAGGCACAAGAATCGGGCGGCCCCGCGCTCCGAGGGTAGCGGGGCCGTCTTCCGATCGGTTCGCCGGCGTTACTAGAACCGGTAGCCCACGCCTACCATAAAGCGGGAGGCGTCCGTGTCGAAGCGCAGGGTTGTGCCGGGTTCCGGACGGATGCGTTCGCGCTCGAAGAACGTGTACGAATACTCGGCCCGCAGGAACATGCGGTTCTCCATCTGGTATTCCACCCCGAGGCCCAGGCGACCGCCGTTCAGGCTGTTCTTGAAGCGGCCCAACGGGTCGCCGTCGTCGCTCAGCCGCGTATCGGTGCGGGCGCGCTGGTAGCCGGCCAGCCCGTAAAACAACACCTGGTCGTTCACCACGTGGCCGATCCGGCCGGTCAGTCCGTAGCTGTACTTGATGTCCTGACCCAGTTCGGCATCGTCGAGGCGTACGGTCAGGTCGGCATCCTCGGACTGGAAGTCCAGTTCGCCGCCCAGGTACAGGCCGTTGTCCAGAACGGTACCGAAGCCGGCCATGGCGCCGCCAGTGAAGCCGGTGGCGCTGATACCCGAAATGCCGTCACCATCGCCCTCGTCGTAGTCGGTGTCGTAGCTGGCCCAGCCGATCTGCCCCCCAACGTAGGCACCGTGGAACGGACTGGCATGGGCGGCGCTGGGGGAGGCCAGCAAGGTGAAGGCGCCGGCCACGGCCACGCCGATACGGGTTATCTGGTGCATGAGGTTCTCCCTTGAGTGCGATCGCGTTACTGGCCGTGTCGATGGCCCGCGGGGATGGTGGCACAGTTCGCGCCGAACGGCATTGCGCGGGTGATTCGGGATCTATGCCAGAATCTCGGATTTGGGTCGGCACGCGACCGAGACATTGCACGCAACGGGAGTTAAGTGAATGAACATGCGAACGGGAATTCTGGTATCGCTTTTGCTGGCATCGTTCTGGGTGGGCGCTGCCAGCGCCGACGACGTTCATACCGTGGAGCAGTTGAATCAGGCCCCGGCCGAGTTGGATGGCGAAGAGGTTCGCCTGGAAGGCATCGTGGGTCGGGTGAATGACGACATCATGGGGCGCAACTTCATCCACTTTGTGGATGGAACCGGGGGCGAAGGGGACTACATCACCATCACCTCGACGGAAATGCCCGAGGTTGGCGACCGTGTGGTCGTGACCGGCACCCTGACCCTGGATCGCGATTTCGGCGCGGGTTACACCTACCCGGTGCTCATCGAGGGCGCTAAGTTCACCGAACAGGAATGACCGTTCCACGATAGCTTTGGGTGCCAGAAGGATCTGGTGCCCAGATTCGCCGCACAGGATGGTGCGGCCTTCAATGGGGGGAGCGATTCAATCAGCGCATCCGCCGATATCCCAAGGAGGGGAAACGATGTCCATCAAGGGTCTGCTGCTTCGCTTTGCACTGCTCTATTTCTCGCTGATGATCGCCGCGAGCGTCGCGATCGCCTATTTCGAACTGTAGGGGATCGGCTCCGCAATCGGCATGGCGATCCTGGGTGTCTCCGTCGTATGGCCCTGCGAGACCTTCGGTCGCAAGAACGGGCGCTACCTCGCGCGCGGAGAGAAATGGCGGGTGATTGCCGGCATGGTTGCGATGTTCTGGCTCACAGATGTCCCTTTGAGCCTCATCGCTGTCTTCGCAGGCGAGGTCGAACCAGACGCGCTGTTCCTGGGCATCCTCGGGGTCGTCGCGCTGATCTACGCCCTGTTCATTGCTGCAATGGTTCACTCCACGGGGCGTAGCTTGCGCAAGCGGGGCCTGGTCGCAGACGAAGCCACGCCGTAACGTGCATGTTTGCGCGGCCTAGTCGGCGAGGTGGCGCTTCAGCGAGCGGAGTTCTTCGTCGGACCAGCCGGCGTTGCTGACGGCGTTCCAGGCGTCGATGTAGTGCTCAGTGGCATACACGTGGCCGTAGCCGCGCGGCGCCGCATCGCCGATGGTGACGTCCACGGCCAGCTGCAGCATCGTGATCACTGGGTACCAGGTCAGGTCCGGCGAGACGTCCGGCCCGCGCGGGTGCTGCATCCACTCAGGTTTGCGGTACAGCGCCTGCGGCTCGAAGAAGGTGATCGGGTCGCTGGCGTACTGCAGGTAGACGATGCGCATCGGCCCCCAGTCGGCATCGGCGATATCCAGGTGGTTTTCCTGATTGGTGAAACGCACCACCGAGCCGTCGCGGAAGCGGGGCAGCCAGGCCGGGGAATCCGGGTGGCGCTGGCGAGTAATGTCACGCCAGGTTTCGCTACGAAATGGCGGGCCGCTCCACAAGGCCCCGGAGAATGGATCACCAATCACGTCGTACAGGTCGGCTGAGCGTTCCGAGTTCAGCGCCCCCAGGCTAAGCCCGTAGAGGTACAGCTCCGGGCGTTCGTCCGCCGGCAGCTGTTTCCAGTGCCCGTAGACCTCGGCGAACACTGCCTGCGCGGTCTCGTGGCCGTACTGCGATTCCGCCATCAGGGACAGCCAGCTGGGCAGGTAGGAATACTGCACGGCCACGGTCGCGATATCGCCACCGTGCAGGTATTCCATCGGCGTAATGGCGCGGCTGTCGACCCAGCCGCGTCCGGTTGGCGTTGCCAGTACGAGCACGGAGCGGTCGAAGGCATTGATCCGCTGCAGCTCCTCCAGTGCGAGGCGTGCGCGTTCCTCGATGGTTTCGGCGGCGTTCAACCCGACATAGACGCGCAGCGGATCCTGGGCCTCGGCTTCCAGAAACGCGCCGATCTCCTCTCCGCTCGGTGCCTGGGTTACGAAGCGCTGCCCTTGGCGGCCCAGGCCCGGGTCCCACGGGATCAGAGACGCATCACTGCCGGTCTTTAACGGGGCAGAGGGTTGCTCGGCCCCGGGGAAGTCACGCACGTCGAACTGTTGAAAGCTGCGGTCGGCAGTTCGCAGACCGTATTCCAGGATGACCCCGTCGATCACCGCCCAGAATACCGCCACGGAGGCCAGCACACCGATCACGTTGGACAGTCGACGTGGGATAAATCGGCGCAGCCGCATCGCCACGAAGCGGACTAGTAGCTGAAACAGTCGGGCCACGGCCAGGGTGGCGGCGAAGACTGCGGCGGCGATCAGCCCCAGGCGGATGGGAAAGTTGCCGTCTACCGGTTCCTGCTCCATCAGCTCGCGGATGGTGTTCTGCCACTCGGTGGCCTGCCAGAGGAAGAGCAGCACGATCACGGCGGCGCCACCCCCGGCGATCAGCACCAGCACGTTATGCGTGCGATCACTGAACTCGGGCAGCTCCAGGTACGACCATAGCCAGTGGAGGAATACGCCCAGCCCGTAACCCGCCGCCAGCGACAGCCCCGACAGGATGCCCTGAACGTCGTCGGTGCGCGGGATCAGGCTGGGCGTCAGTGACGCGGCAAAGAACAGCGAGGCCAGGATCAACCCTGGGATCGACAGCGTCCTCAGGATACGATTGGCCCAGCCAGGCCAGATAAAGCCTCGCACTCGGGTTTGTAGGCGAGCGACGACGGACATCGCGTAAGCGTTCCCTTCACGGATGGCGGAAAGTCTAATCCTGTCGGCCCGGCCCTGTGGGTTCAAGTCTCCCCGCTCCCATCCCGCCCGTCATTGCGAGGAGCGTAGCGACGAAGCACAAAAGCGCGAAGCGCGTTGAACGGGCACAGATCGGCCCAAAGGGCGAGCGGATCGAGTAACCTCCATCCGAAGCCACAGCGCGCGCTAAAGCACCACGTTCGAGCTTCCTTCCAATCCAACCTACCCCGCCGCAGGCCGCCGAAACCGAAAAGTCCCCTCAACCATCCGTAACGCAACCCCAAACAACGCGACCTGCAGCAGAAGGCCCCCCGTGGCCGCACCCACCGCAAGCCCGGTCGCCAGGCCCAGCGCCATCAACAGCATCAGCAACACTGCGGAGACCCGGCTCCGCAGCCAGCCACCCACCAGCGCCAACAGCGCAACCAGCGTCCCCTCCGTCATGGTAGGCGTATGCGCGACCAGAACACCCAACATCACCACTACAACGCCCGCGAACACCAGCACCCAGCCGGCCACACGCGCCAGACGCAGCGCCTGTTCGTGGTTCTCGATGGATTTCAGCAACAGGAGCAGGTCGGCGCCTGCTCCCGCCCAGTGGCGGGATCGTGATTCACTCATGTGGCCAAGTTACTACAGAGGCATGACAGCCCGGTGACAAACGCTTTCCTGGCGCGCCGAGAGCATCGCGGAATGACGGCCATGACGGGCGGCAATGACGGGGTCGGACCTCAGGAGGGGGTCTAAAAATCAATGAGATGGGTGTGTAATCAGGCCGTCTTGGGGTCTTGAAAGCTCAATTTCGACGGTGGTATCGGATGTTTAAGGTGAGGCGCGCGCGAGGGCGTTACCGCTTAGTGAGGAGGGATTCGAGGTCGAGTGAGTCGAGGGTGGGGGTGGCCGCCTCGGCGCGTTCCACGGTCCCGTGGTCGGACCAGTGCAGAAGGCTGAGGTTACCAGCGCGGTCTTCCACCAGGGCAGTGCAGTGTTCGACCCAGTCGCCGTCATTGCAGTAGAGGATGTCGCCGAAGGATTCGATGTTCGGTTTGTGGATGTGGCCGCAGATGCAGCCGTCGAAACCGCCCTTGCGCGCGGCGGTGACGGCTGCGTTTTCGAAGCGGCGGATGTATTCGCGGGCGGCCCCGCTGACACGGGTCTTGAGCCAGGCGGACAGGGACCAGTACGGATGGCCGAGGCGCCGGCGGATGCCGTTCAGATAGCGACTGCCGCGTAGCAGCAGGTTGTAGCCGAAGTCGCCCAGGGCGTGGACCAGGCGGCTGTGGCGCACGACGCCGTCGAATTCGTCGCCGTGGGTCACGCGGAAGCGGCGGCCGTCGGCGGTCCAGTGCACCAGCTCGTGCTCGATGCGCACGCCGCGGATTTCGGAGCCGACGAAGCCCCGCACTAGTTCATCGTGATTGCCCGGGATGTAAATCACCTCGACGCCGTGCAGCGCGAGGGACACGACCTGTTCGACGACGGCGGCCTGGGTCGCGTTCCAGAAGATGCGGCGGCGCATGGCCCAGAGGTCGAACACGTCGCCGACCAGCACTAGGCGGTCGCAGTTGACCTTTCTCAGGAGGTCCAGAAGGTAGTCGGCTCGGCACTCGCGCGTACCCAGGTGGAGGTCGGACAGAAACAGGGTGCGGCAATCCAGAGTGGCCATCGATGACTCCCGCGGGGGCGTGCCGACAGCATCGCGCGGTGGCGTGACCATCGGGTGGCGGGATGATGACGATTGGGTGATGACGCCGTACGTGCTCAGGGCCAGAGGATCAGCAGCCAGATCACGATGGCGTGCAGAAAGCCGAGCAGGACGGCGGCGGAGCCCATGTCCTTCGCGCGCGCCGCGAGCTTGTGCTGTTCCGGCCCGAAGCGATCCACGGTGGCTTCGATGCCGGAGTTCAGGACCTCGATGATGAGGATCAGGAACAGGCTCCCGAGCAGCAGGGCGCGCTCGGTCGGCGTGTTGCCAATGACCAGTGTCAGGGGCGCCAGCAGTACGACAAGCACGAGTTCCTGGCGAAACGCCTCTTCGTGACGAAAGGTCGCCCGAAGGCCGCGCCACGAGTACACGAAGGCCCGCAGGATGCGGGTGATGCCGGTTGCTCCACCATTGGCCATGTTGGTTCCAGGAATACGGTTTGCAGAGGGTCAGTGGGTTCGGGTAGCCGCGGCCTGTGTGCTAGCGATCGCCTCGCCGCTGCCGGCCAGTTCCTGGTACAGGGCGAGCAGTTTTTGGGTCATCTCGCGTTCGCTCCATTGTTGTACCCAGCGCCCGTGTGCCTCACGGATGGCGCGTTGGCGGTCGGGGTCATCCAGTACCGCGGCCACCCGTTCGGCAAAGAGCGTGGGGTTCTCGGGCACGACCTCGGCGCCGGATGCTTCGGTCAGGATGTCGGTGGTACCCAGGCAAGCGGTGGAGATGACCGGCAGGCCGCTGGCCATGGCCTCCAGCAGGACTAACCCCTGGGTTTCGGTCGCCGAGGCGAACACGAAGGCATGCCCGGCGCGGTAGCAGTCGATCAGAGTGGTGTCCCGGTCCAGGTAGCCGCACCAGTGGATGTTGTCCTGCAGGCCCAGGCGCTCAGCCTGGCGTTCCAGATCGTCTCGCGCTGGCCCTTCGCCCGCGATCAATAGCAGGATGTCGGGGCGTTTACTGCGCAGGTGCTGCAGCATCTGGAGCAGGAAGCCGATGTTCTTTTCAAAGGCGATGCGGGAGACGTGAACCAGCATCTCGCGGCCGTAGGGGATGTCGCGTTCGGCCCGGAATAGATGGCCGTCGCCCCCGGACCAGGCCGCCGGATCGATACCGGTCGGCAGGCGGACAATCGGCGTTTCGATGCCGTATTCCAGTAGCGTCTGACGCATCGCCACCGAGGGGGCAATGACCCGGTCCACCGCATTGCATTGAGCCCGCGACACGCGCCGCGCGAAGGCCCGCAGCCACGCGGCGGGCAGCCACGGCAGATAGTGCTGCAGGTACCCTTCGAAGAACGTGTGATAGGTCTCGACCACCGGTACCTGCCAGTGTCGCGCGAGACGCAATCCGGCGTAGTGCGCCACGAAGGGGGTGTGGATGTGGATCAGGTCGGTCCGTTCGATACCGGCCTCGTGCAGGGTTCGGCGGATCAGGCGGCCCTTCAGGATGCGATCCTCCGGGTCCACGATCAGGTAGCGCGACGGGATGCGGATCAGGTCCTTGTCATCCGGGGCCGGACCTGGGTGCGCCCCCAGTCCGGGGTAGGCCGGGGCGACCAGGGTGACACGATGGCCCAGTTGCTGGAGCTGCGAGCGGAAGCTGGCCAGTGAAGTGGAGACCCCGTTGATCCGGGGAAAATACACGTCACTCAGCATCAGTATGTGCACGGCGGCGCCTGTCACAAGACTCGAAACCCGGAGTCTGGATCGTCCACGTGACCGTGTGATGACGAATTCGCTGCAACGACGTTGCGCTGCAATGCGGCAGGTCAGGGCTCGACTGTCACGCCGAAACCGCGCGCCGCAGGAAGCGCTCCCGCCGGGCTTGTCGAGGTTCTTGTGAGGTGCCAGTAAAACGCGTGTGCGGGGGCGGACGACTGCGTAACGATGCCTGAAAATGCGGCCCGTTCAGCGGTAGACGCGGACTTCTTGTGCCCAGCCCTCGACGCCGCGATTGGCGCAGAACTCCTGAACGTGCCCGTCCGCGTAGCGGATTTCGACATTGAAGCCGGCCGCCGGGACATGGTTCAGGGCGACGCGCCGGCGTTCACCCGCGCCGATTTCTCCCTCGCGAAGGCTGGACTCCGATAGCTCGTGACCGAAGTCGAAGTGTACGGATCGAATGGCGACATCGCTGTCGTTGTGCAGGGTGACCATCAGCGCGCCCTCGGGCGGAGGCGATTCCACCAGCCAGTGCATCAGGCCTGCACCCAGTATCAGGCCGAGTACGAATAACCCCGTGGCGGGGGCGCGCAGGGCGTCCACAACGAGTTCGTCCCAGCTGCGGCGAGGCGGTGTGGGTTCCATGCTGGCGGTGCCCGAAATGGATGAGCAGTATCTAATGTTAGCAAGACTGCTGGTGGGGCAACGGTCGGGACTCAGTGTTCCGCTTCGTTCAGGTCGTCGCGGGTATCTCGAGTCAGATTGGCGGTCAGATAGTCCAGGGTCATCGGCAGGCCGAGATCGACCCGAGGCAAGTGCTGCAGGCGAATGTGGATCTGCCGCGGGCGGGCCTCCAGCAGGTGGCCGCCGTGCTGGCGGGCGGCATCGACGAAGTGGAGGTGGTAGCCGGGCACGGCAACTGACTGCATGAACTCGGGCGTCCAGAAGCCGGCCATTGAGCCCTC
Source organism: Thioalkalivibrio sp. ALJ1 (assembly GCF_000745395.1). Classification (NCBI taxonomy): domain Bacteria; kingdom Pseudomonadati; phylum Pseudomonadota; class Gammaproteobacteria; order Chromatiales; family Ectothiorhodospiraceae; genus Thioalkalivibrio; species Thioalkalivibrio sp. ALJ1. The sequence continues at coordinate 1,078,065 of NZ_KN050684.1, forward strand.
GACGTTTTCGAATTCGTACTCTGGCTGTTCGCGCGCGACCTCGACCAGCGGTCGGTAGGCGTCCTGGCGCGGGACCGATCGGGTCCGGACGTAGTCGAAGAGCCCATCCAGTCGGATCGCGTACACCATGTTGTGCGACGGGATCAGGCGGTCGAACAGGCCTTGCAGTCCTGGGTAGTCGAGAGGGGTGTCGATGATCTCCTCGCTCCAGGGGCGAAAGTGGGTGACACAGGCAAACGGGGTGCGCGTGTCCGAGGTGACGGCATAGGCGCGTCCATCCGAGCGCAGTTGGTAGACTTCGCCATCCAGCACCACCATCTCGCCGTCCAGGTCGTTGAAGGTGCCCAGACCGAAGTCACCTTGCGACAGGATGTCAGCGATGGTCGTGTCCTCGCGGTACAGCCCCTCCACGAGCGCATTCACCGGCGCCGATACGTACAGGCTGGCGGTGGGCGCGGCGGCGTCCAGCCAACGCTGCAGAAGGACCGATTCGCTGATGCCCTCGGTCTGTGCGCGATCAGCCAGGCGTTCGAGGAGTTCGGTGGGGATTGGGTTAGTGGGCATGGAGGGTTTCTATGATGCTCCGAGGTGGGGCCAAGGTTGCGGCGTGCCGCGATTGGACGCAACCGCGTGCACGGGGCAACCAACGGTGTGGGCCCGTTCATGTGACCCCATCGCCGCATTCGGGTATGTTCCCCGAGTTTTCATTTGTGCAGGGTATGGCTTCCGTGGGAACCGACGAACGTAATCTGCAGGGCCTGGTGGCACGCCTGGCGGAGGCGCTGGCCGGCGTCGGTTTGCACGGACGGATCGGGTTGGAGAAGGAGACGCTGCGCGTGGGTCCGGAAGGCTCGCCGGCACTGACCCCGCATCCCGCCGCGCTGGGTTCGGCGCTGACGCACCCGCACATTACCACGGACTACTCGGAGGCCTTGCTGGAGCTGGTGACCCCGCCGTTCGATGATGTGCGTGAGACGCTGGGGTTTCTGCACGACCTGCAGGCCTTCGCCGCCGCAAACGTCGGTGACGAGACCTTGTGGTCGACCTCCATGCCCTGCGTAACGGCGAACGACAATGCGATCCCGGTGGCGCAGTACGGTCGCTCCAACGCCGGACGCATGAAGACCGTGTACCGCATCGGGCTCGGCCATCGCTACGGGAGGAAGATGCAGGTGATCGCGGGCGTGCACTTCAATTACTCCCCACGCCCGGAGTTCTGGCCGGCCCTGGCCGATGTGCTGGGCGAGACAGACGGCCGCGACTTCCGCGACGAGCGGATGATGGGGATGATCCGCAACCTGCTGCGCTTTGGCTGGCTGGTGCCCTATCTGTTCGGTGCCTCGCCGGCGGTGTGCAATTCGTTTCTCGAAGGCCATGGCGCGGTGCTGGAGGACTTCGACGACGATACCTCCTATTTGCCGCATGCGACCAGCCTGCGCATGGGGGATATCGGCTACACCAATCGCAAGGAGGCGGACACCGGCATCAAGGCGGACTACAACTCCCTGGGCGGTTACGTCGACTCGCTGCGCTGCGCGATCAATACGCCGAGCCCGGAGTGGGAGCACATTGGCGTGAAGGTCGACGGCGAATATCGCCAGCTGAACGCCAACATCCTGCAGATCGAGAACGAGTACTACTCGACCGTGCGCCCGAAGCAGCCGCTGGAGCGCTTCGAGAAGCCGACCGATGCCCTGGAGGCGCGAGGGATCGAATACGTCGAGCTGCGTTCGGTGGATATCAACGCCCAGCACCCGCTGGGGGTGGACGAGACTCAGCTGCGGTTCCTCGAGGTGTTTGCCCTGACCTGCCTGTTGCAGCCGAGCCCCCTGCTGGCTGATGGCGAACTCGACGCGATCGACCGCAACCTGCTGGCCGTGGCGCATTACGGCCGCCGCCCCGGGCTCGAGCTGCGCCGGCAGGACGAGCACGTGCTGCTGCAGGACTGGGCGCGCGAACTGCTGGCCCTGATGCGGCCGGTGGCCGCGATCCTCGATCAGGAATTGCCGGGTGATCCGTACCGTCGAGCACTCAGCGAACAATGGGGCAAGGTTGAACAGGCCGACCTGACCCCTTCGGCGCGGATGCTGGAAGACATGATGGCGCGCGAAGAGGGGTTTTATCGCTACGCCAGCCGCCTGTCGGCTCAGCATCGCGAGGCCTTCCGCTTCAATGGGCCGTTGCCGCGCGCCGATACGCTGGAGGCGCTGGCGCGCCAGAGCCTCGCCGAGCAGACAGCGATCGAGCAGGCCGATGAACTCGATTTCGATGCCTTCTTGGCGCGCTACTTCGAGGGCAGTCTGCGGGCTTCCTGATGCCGGGCCTGAGCATTCGATTTATTCGAATCATCAGGCCCATTTAACGCAATTTATATTCGATAAAATCGATGCGATGATGGGAGCCACAATCATCGGAAGGGTCCGTGCTGTGTCCCGGCGGGCCGGAACCCTGGAGAAGCCCACATGAGCCTCTTGATTAATGGCGAGCTGCGCGAGGGCTGGCTGGACGAGGAGTCCGACGAGAACGGCGAGTTCGTGCGTCAGGACCAGCAGTACCGCAACTACGTGACCGCCGATGGCTCGCCCGGTCCGCTGGGCGAGGGGGGTTATCCCGCCGAATCCGGGCGCTACCACCTGTATGTCTCCTACGCCTGTCCCTGGGCCCACCGCACGCTGATCCTGCGCAAGCTGAAGGGGCTGGAGTCGCATATCGGCTTGTCGGTCGTTCACCACTACATGGGTGATCCTGGCTGGTCATTCGACGACTGCGATGGTTGCACCGGGGACCGGGTGCACGGTTCGAAATTCATGCACGAGCTCTACACCCGGACCGACCCGAATTACACCGGCATCATTACCGTGCCAGTACTGTTCGACACGCAGGCCGACCGGATCGTAAATAACGAGTCCGAAGATCTGGTGCGCATGTTCAACGGCGCCTTCGATCACCTCACCGGCAACACCCTGGATTTCTATCCGGAAGATCTGCGCGAGGAGATCCATGCGGTCAACGATCGGGTCTACGAGAATGTGAACAATGGTGTCTACCGTTCCGGGTTTGCGACCACCCAGCATGCCTACGAGGCGGCCTTCGACCGTCTGTTCGAGGCGTTGGACTGGTTGGAAGAACGTCTGGCGCGGCAGCCTTTCCTGGTCGGGGACCGGCTGACCGAGGCGGACTGGCGGCTGTTCACCACGCTGGTGCGTTTCGATCCGGTGTATTACAGCCACTTCAAGTGCAACCGTCAGCGCCTGCTGGACTTCCCGAACCTGTCGGCCTACCTGCGCATGCTCTACCAGCGCCCTGGCGTGGCGGAGACGGTGCGCATGGATCACATCAAGGCGCATTACTACGGTAGTCACCCGATGCTGAACCCCAGCGGCATCGTGCCGAAGGGGCCGGTGATCGATTACAGTGCGCCGCATGGCCGACCGCTCGGGTCGTTGCCCGCAGCATTGCGGAACGCCGACGAAATGTGACGGTCGTTACACTTGTGGCGGCACCGAAAACGAAGCCGTGTTCCGTGGCCCGGGCGATCCCCGGGCCACACTTATGCTGAGGGGAGTGCCGAGTGAAGGCGATTGGGTGGTTGCTGGGCTTGTTGATCGTGGTGGCGGCCGGTTGGGCCGCCTGGCACGCGATCGACCCGCTGCTGAGTGAAGGCGACGACTCGGCCGAACTCGATGAGGCACCATCCGAACGTGACACCCGCACCCCCGTTCGAACTTCCGTTGTCGAACCTCGGACCTTCGAGACCCGCGTGGAATCTCTGGGCACGGTGGAGGCCCGTGAATCCGTTACCGTCACGGCCAGCGTGACCGAGCGCGTCGTCGAGGTGCTGTTTGACGACGGCGACGAGGTCGAGGCGGGGCAGTTGCTGGTGCGGCTGGATGCGGAGGAAGAGCGTGCGGCCGTGCGCGAGATCAGTGTTCAGGTCGACGAGGCCCGGCGGGAGCTGGAGCGCGTGCGCGACCGCGTGGCCGATGGTGTGGTGACTCAGCAGCAAGTGGATCAGCAGCGTTCCCGATTGAGCGAAGCGGAGGCCCGACTGGCCGCCGCTGAGGCGCGTGTTGCGAACCGCGAGATCCGCGCCCCATTCTCCGGTCGCCTGGGTCTGCGTCAGGTGAGTCCCGGGGCTCTGGTGAGCCCCGGGACTCCAGTAGTCGAACTGGATGACGTCGCCACAGTGAAGGTGGATTTTGCGGTCTCCGAGCGCCATGCCGGGGTGATCGACCTCGGGCGCGTGGTCCATGGTCGCAGTGCTCAAGGCGAATTCGAGGGGCAGGTTTCGGCCGTTAGTAACCGTATGGATGTGTCCACTCGTACCCTGATCGTGCGGGCAAGAGTGGATAATCCGGACCTCGTTCTGCGGCCGGGCATGTTGGTGAATGTTCGGCTGTCGCTGGATCCGGTGGACCGCCTGGCCGTGCCGGAGGGCGCGATCCGCCAGGTGGCGGATCAGCACTTCGTATTTCGTTTGACCGAAGACGAAACCGTTGAGCGCGTGCGCATCCGCATCGGCCGCCGAGACCCCGGCTACGCCGAGGTTCTGTCGGGGCTCGATCCGGGTGATGTCGTGGTTTCCGAGGGCGTTTCGCGTGTGCGTGATGGGCGCGAGGTTCGAGTGTTGCCACCGAGCGTACCGCGTGGGGCCGAAGGGGGCGGCTCCGGCCAATGATCATCTCGGATGTCGCCAATCGTCGGCCGGTACTGGCGATTGTCTTCAATCTGTTGCTGATCACCTTCGGGTTGATCGCCTACAACAGTCTTCCGTTGCGTGAATACCCCGATGTGGATCCGCCCGTGGTCACGGTGAACACCGTTTATCCCGGTGCAAGTGGCGAGATCATCGAGCGTGAGGTAACCCAGCGGCTGGAAGATCGGATTGCCGGCATCGAGGGCATCCGTTTTGTGGAGTCCTCCAGCGAGGATGGCCAGTCCCAAATTACGATCGAGTTCAATCTGAACCGCGATCTGGATGCAGCGGCGAATGACGTGCGCGAGGCCGTCAGTCGCGCCATGCGCGACCTGCCTGAGGATATCGATCCGCCCGAGGTGACCAAGGCGGATGCCGATGCCAACCCGATCCTTTGGCTCAACCTGTCCAGTACCACCATGGACGCGCTGGAGCTGGCGGATTACGCCGAGCGCAACCTGATCGATCGTATCTCGGTGGTGGACGGTGTGGCCCTGGTGCGACGTGGCGGGGCCCGCAGCTATGCCATGCGCATCTGGGTGGACCGCGAGGCACTGGCGGCGCGCGAGCTGACAGTGCTGGATATCTCCAACGCCCTGGAGGAAGAGAACGTCGAGCTCCCGGCTGGGCGTCTGGAATCGGTCGAGCGCGAGTTCACCGTGCGGGTGGACCGTCAGTATCGAACGCCGGAGGATTTCTCCAATCTGGTGCTCAAGCGCGGCGAGCAGGGGCAGCTGGTTCGTCTGGGTGACGTGGCCGATGTGAACATCGGGGCGGATACCGAGCGCAGTGAGTTCCGCGGCAATGGCGAGGACATGATCGGGCTGGGGATTATCCGCCAGTCGAACGCCAATGTCCTGGATGTGGCCAATGGCGTGAAGGCCATGGCCGCAGATCTGCAGGACAGCCTCCCGGAAGGCACCTCGCTGGTGACCACCTACGACGAGTCGGTGTTCATCGAGGGTGCGATCCGCGAGGTCTACATCACCCTGGCAGTTGCGACGGCCGCGGTTGTGTTCGTGATCTGGCTGTTTCTGGGCAGTTGGCGTGCCACGCTGATACCCGCAGTCACCGTGCCTGTGGCAATCACCGCCGCGTTTATCGGGATCACCCTGTTCGGTTTCTCGGTCAACCTGCTCACCCTGCTGGCCCTGGTGCTGGCGGTTGGGTTGGTGGTGGACGACTCCATCGTCATGCTGGAAAACATCCATCGTCGAATCGAGCGGGGTGAACCCGGGCTCCTGGCGGCCTATCGCGGGGCCGGGCAGGTCGGGTTCGCGATTGTGGCGACCACCTCGGTACTGATCGCGGTGTTTGTACCGCTGGCCTTCCTTGAGGGAACGGTTGGGCGCCTGTTCACCGAGTTCGCGATCGCTATGGCGATCGCCGTGTTCTTCTCGAGCCTTGTAGCGTTAACCCTTGCGCCCGTGTTGTCCGGGCGGCTCATGCAAAAGGGGGACGATGAAACCGGCGCCGCGCGGTATATCGGACGCGGGTTTGCGGCCCTGGAGCGCGGCTACGGGCGCGCCCTGCATACCGGTTTGAAGGCGTCCTGGCTGATTGTCCCAATCCTGGCGGCCGTGCTGGCGGCGGCCTGGTATTTGTTCGACACCCTTCCCGAAGAGTTCGCGCCGCAGGAGGACCGTGGTGCGTTTTTCGTGATGGTGGACGGGCCCGAGGGGGCCAATTTCGAATACATGAGCCAGCAGATGGCCGAGGTCGAAGCCCGGATCATGCCACTGGTTGAGGACGGACCGATCCGTCGTGCCCTGGTGCGCACCCCACGCGGTTTTGGGGGTTCGGAACTCATGAACAACGGGTTCGTGATCGCGATCCTTGAACACTGGGATGACCGCGATGTCTCGGGGCAGGAGGTCATCGAGCAGATTCGCGACATTGTTGACGAGATGCCCGGTGTTGAGGCCCGGGTGGTCATGCGCCAAGGGCTGTCGCGAGGTCGTGTCGGTCCACCGGTACAGTTTGTGATCTCCGGGCCGGACTATGAGCAGCTCGAGGAATGGGGCGAGACCATGCGCGAGGCCGCCTCCGAGATACCGGGGCTGACCCGGGTCGATCTCGATTATGAGCCGACCCAGCCACAGCTCAATGTGCGCCTGGACCGTGATCGGGCCGGAGATCTGGGCGTGTCCATGCTGGACGTGGGCCGCACGCTGGACATCGTCCTCGGTGGGCGCGATGTCACCACATTCGTGGACCGGGGTGAGGAGTACGATGTCATTCTGGAGGGGCTGACCGACCAGCGGCGTACGCCGGGGGATATCGACAATCTCTATGTACGCTCGTCCGCCGGGGACATGGTGCCCTTGTCGAGTCTGGTGACCTACGAGGAGCAGGCCGGGCCGTCCTCTCTGGAGCGCTACAACCGCTCGCGGGCGGTCACCCTGACCGCCGGGCTGGCGGATGGCATGACGCTGGGCGAGGCGCTGGATGCCCTGGACGAACTGGCCGCCGAGTTACTTCCGGCCGAGGCCGGCATCGACTACAAGGGGGAATCGCTGGATCTTCGCGCGGGCTCCGAGGCGATCCTGTTCGTCTTCGCGCTGGCCTTGCTGGTGGTCTTCCTGGTGCTGGCAGCACAGTTCGAGAGTTTCGTGCACCCCTTCGTGATCATGCTGACGGTTCCGCTGGCGGTGGTCGGAGCGTTGCTTGGACTTCATCTGACGGGCCAGACGCTGAATATCTACAGTCAGATTGGGATGGTCATGCTGATCGGGTTGGCCGCGAAAAACGGCATCTTGATCGTCGAGTTTGCCAATCAGTTGCGCGACCGTGGGCGTGACTTTGATACGGCAGTGGTCGAGGCGGCACGTATGCGTCTGCGGCCGGTGTTGATGACGGCGCTGACCACCGTGGCCGGGTCCATTCCGCTGATCCTGGCCTCCGGACCGGGTCAGGAGACCCGCTTCGTAATCGGGGTGGCGGTGTTTTCCGGGGTGCTGTTTGCCACGCTGTTCACCCTATTCGTGATCCCGTCGGCGTATCGCCTGGTCGCGCGCGGCACGACCTCGCCGCTGGCAAACACCCGGCGCCTGCACGACCTGGACGACGAGATCGACGACGTCGACGGCGAGCGCCGCGGTGCCCGCGCCGCCACCGCCCCGCGCGCTGAGCCCTGATCGCTCTGGTGTCTCGGTGGTGGTGCCTTCGGTCCACCGCATGCCTGTTGGTGGCTGGCCCTGGTTCTGCATCCGGTGTTTACGTGCCTTCGGTCCGCATACTGCCCGGCGCTGACTCGCCAGCGCGCCGCGCCCGTTTTTGATCAACAACTGGCTTTCTTGCTTGCCCAAGAAAGGACCCAAAGAAGGGCACCCGGATTTCGCCCGGGAACCTCGCTCCGGACGTGCTGGGCCGGCGGCGCTGAACTCGCTGCGCTGCGCTGCGCTCCGCTCAGACATCCAGCGCCCCGAATTTATGGAAAACGGGCCGGCCCATCACGCCCTCCACGAGGAGCTCCATACGGGAGGGGCAGGTCAAGACAGAAGGTATTCCGGCTCCACGAAACAACAGTGGGCCCTGCCGCCTGAAAGCCCCCGGCGCCCGCGTGCGGGCGCGGCACGCAACAGCCAAAGGCCGAGCGTGCCGAAGATGTCCGAAGACCCAGCCTTCATCCACTGGCACGATCGTCGGGACGGCCGTTGTCTTGACCTGCCTCCCCGTTTTCGTCGCGCCAAGTGGAGAGAGTTTTCGCGGGACGATTCTAAATAGAAACGGGGGCGCTGGATGTCTGAGCGGAGCCGTAGGCGCAGCGAGTTCAGCGCCGCCCGCGAAAACCCTCGGAGCGAGGGAAACCCCGGCCCGCGCAGCGGGCCGGGGTCGCGGCAGTCGGGCGTGTTTCTTGGTGACTTCTTTGCACGAGCAAAGAAGTCACTCGGGGCGCGCTGGCGAATCAGCGCACGGCAGTACGTGGACCGAAGGCACCGTAAACACTGGGTCGCGAACCAGGACCAGCCAGTCAGCGATAGATAAGCACCCAGCGTTCGAGGCTGGCGTGTGGCGTGATCAGGCGCGCGCCGGGGCGCGAGAGTCATCGCGCCAGAGCCAGAGGATGGCGACGGTCAGTACCGCGATCACCGGTAGCATGGCCAGGTTCAGGCCGTCCCAGCCGAGCGGTCGCAGCAGCGCCCCGGCCAGCAGCGACCCGGCCGTGACCAGCGTGAAGATGGTCAGGTCGTTCACACCCTGAACCTTGCCCTTCTCGGTGGCGGTATGGGTAGTGGTCAACAGCGTACTGCCGCCAATGAAGAGGAAATTCCAGCCGACACCCAGCAGGAACAACGCCAGCCAGAAGTGCGCTAGCGTCTCCCCGTGCGCGGCAAGCGCCACGCTGAACAGCACCAGCGCGTTTCCGACCGCCAGGATGCGCGTGACCCCGAAGCGAGTAATCAGGTGGCCGGTCACGAACGAGGGCGCGAACATGCCCAGCACGTGCCACTGCATCACCAGTGCGACCTGACCCATGTCGAAGCCCGTCTGGCGCATGGCCAGCGGCGTCGCCGTCATCAGCAGCACCATGACCGCATAGCCCAGCGCGGCGGCAGTCAGTGCGACGAGGAAGCGACCCTGAGGCAGGATGTCGCGCATTGGCCGGGCAGGCCCGCGTTCCTCTGGCGGCGCCGGCACCCGCAGCCAGGCCAGCAGCGCCATCGCCAGCAGGGCCAGGGCACCCAGCATGAGGTAAGGCCCGGCCTCCGGCGCGCTGGGCAGAAGGCTCTGGGTGTGGTGGGCATTCCAGGGACCAAGGAAGGCCGCTGCCACACCGCCGGCCATGACCAGCGAGATCGCGCGAGGCCGAAAGGCATCACTGGCGACATCCGCCGCTGCGAAGCGGTAGTACATGGCGGAGGCCTGGTATCCGCCCAGCAGCAGGTTGCCGAACACAAAGAGCCAGAAGGACTCTGCCAACACCCCGGCGGCAGCAAAGGCCGCACCGCCGAAGCCCCCGATTCCGGCTCCCAGAAGAAATCCGGTACGACGGCCAAACCGCTTCATGAACAGGGAAGCGGGCAGGGTGGTCACGAGGGTGCCGACCATCATCGCGGCCACCGGCAAGGTTGCCAGGGTTGGATCGGTGGCTAGGCCTTCGCCAACGACGCCGCTGAGGGTCATAACGGTCACCGCGACGATCAGGAACAGGGCCTGGCCGAGCGCGAGGATCAGGACATTGGTGTGTTCACGCGGGGTGGTCTGGCCAGACATCGGATTCCCTTCGTAGAAGGCCTGGGCCGTCATGGCCCAGGCGGTGCATCTGAATCAGAGTGGCCTTAAGCACGCGGATGAAAATCAAGGACCGCGGAGTTGATGCAATAGCGCAGGCCGGTGGGCGCCGGACCGTCGGGGAAGACGTGGCCCAGATGGGATTCGCAGCGTGCGCAGCGCACCTCGGTGCGTTCCATCCCGAGAGAGCGGTCACGGTGTTCGTCCACGGCGGCCTCGCTGGCGGGGGCGGTGTAACTGGGCCAGCCGCTGCCTGAATCGAACTTGGTGCGGGAGTCGAACAGCGGCGCACCGCAGGCGACGCAGTGGTAGATGCCATCGGCCTTGTGGTCGTTGTACGCACCCGTGAAGGGCCGCTCGGTTCCGCCTTCGCGGGCGATGCGGTATTGCTCTTGCGTGAGGCGGTCGCGCAGCTCGGCGTCCGTGGGGCGATCGGATGGGCTCATGCAACCTCCGGGGCGGTGGGATTGTCTGTGAACGATGAATGGGCTTACCAGTGGACCGGGACGGTTATCTCCGGTTCATGTTGGCCTGGCGAAAGGCTAGACCGTTAGGGAAACGCTGATTAACGTACATGCTAGCGTTGGCACCCCAGGTGTTACGAGGCAAGGCGCGTCGTGCAGGGGGGGTAGGGGTTCTACCCGCCCGTTTCTGATGGACTCGGGGCGCAACGCAGGATCGGGGGACCTGGGGTGCCAACCCCACAAACGATTGCTAGCAGGGGCTCGGCCGCTTTTGCGTGGGACCGGCGTTGCGGCTCGCTTATGTAACTCGGCTACACTTCACTCACCGCGCCTTGTTCGCACGCAAAAGCGACTCGAGCGCGAGTGTGTACATTAACCAGCGTTTCCCTAGAGGTGGTCGTGGGTTGTCCCGATTGTGAACGTATTGATCTTCTGCCGGCGGCCTCCGGCACCCTGTATCTCGCGCCGGTCCTGGCGCACACCCGTGCGGCGCTACGGCAGCGCATGGTAGACGAGCAGTTGCCCTGTGCCGAACCGACGTCGGGAATTTTGGCATTGCCGGTCGCGGGAACCGGTGGGCTGGGCGAGATGCTGGTCCGACTGGAGCAGGCGCTGAGTAGCTCCGAACAGGCCGGATGTCGGGCGACCTTTGTCCCGGAAGGCGAGACCTTCGGGCTGGGGCATCTGCAGGATACCCACTTGCTGTCCACGTTGATTGCGCGCCACAACGCCCGTGATCTCGCCGCGATTCTGGCCAACGATGCGCTGGATTTTCATTTCCAGCCGATCGTACACGCCGCCGATCCGAGCGAAGTGTTTGCCTACGAGGCATTGATCCGGGCGAGCACCCCCGATGGCGACGTTATCCCGCCGAACGAATTGTTCAAGACCGCGCGTGCGGCCGAACTACTGTTTCATCTGGACCGGTCGGCTCGTATCAATGCGATCCGGCGTGCCAGTGAACGGGGTATTGGTAGTCGGCTGTTCATCAACTTCAACCCGACCGCGATCTATGACCCGGCCTTTTGCCTGGAGACCACGGTACGCGAGATCAATTCGCGCCCCGCGGACCGCATGGGTCCCAGCGGATTCGTGTTCGAGGTCATCGAGAGCGACCAGGTCACTGATATCGAACACCTGTCGCGGATCGTGGAGCGCTATCGGCGGGCAGGGTTCCAGGTTGCCCTGGACGATCTTGGCGCCGGTTATGCCTCGCTGAACATGCTGTCGCAGTTGCGTCCCGACTACGTGAAGATCGACCGTGAGCTGGTCAGCGGCATCAGCGGAGATATCTATCAGCAGAAGATTCTCGGCAAGATTGTCGAGCTGGCGCGCGACCTGGATATCCAGGTGGTGGCCGAGGGTGTCGAGACCGTCGACGAATGGCGCTGGCTGAAGGACCGCGTCGACTACTGCCAGGGTTACCTGTTCGCTCGCCCCGCTGCCGAGCCGCCGTTGCCGAAACACCCCGAGCCGGCCTGATTCCGGGCTGTCGACAGGTTTCGCGGCGCGTGCACATCGGCCGCGCTTTCCATAGACTCGGGTGTTATGAACCAGCTTCCCCCTGATGCCCGTAACCCGACGCTCGAATCCGCCTATCAGCTACTGCGCGATGCCGAGGTGCGCTATCGCGGTCGCACGGTGGGTTCCGTAGCGAGCCTGGACGAGCGCGCGCCCGCGGAGAACTACGCCGACTGTTTTATTCGCGATTTCGTGCCTTCGGGGCTTGTCTATTTGCTGAACGACGAGCCCGAGGTGGTGCGCGATTTTCTCTCGCTGATCCTGCAGATTCGCGACACCCAGGAAGAGATCGAGGGGCACCGCCGTTTGCCACGGGTGATGCCGGCGAGCTTCCGTGTGTTTACCGATGCCGATGGTCGTGAATCGCTGGCGGCAGACTTTGGCGATCGCGCAATCGGGCGTGTGGCGCCGGTGGATTCGATGATGTGGTGGGTGTTGCTGTTGCGTGCCTACCAGAACCGCACGGGCGACCATGACTTCATCAAGAGTGCCGACGTCCAGCGTGGTATCCGTCTGATTCTGAGCATCTGCCTGCAGGACCGCTTCGAGGTCTTCCCGACGCTGTTGGTGCCGGATGGAAGCTTCATGATCGATCGGCGCATGGGGGTGTTCGGTCACCCGCTGGAGATCCAGGCCTTGTTCTACGGGATGCTCAAGGCCTCGCTGGCAATGCTGGAGCCCTGTGACCGGGATTCCGAACTCCTGTGTGAACAGTCCGCGATCCGTACGCACCAGCTGTCGGACTATATCCGCCACTACTATTGGCTGGATCTGGAGCGATTGAACGATATCCATCGCTATCGCACGGAGCACTTCGGGCACGAGTCGGAGAACTCCCTGAATATCTACCCCGAGAGCATCCCGGACTGGCTGGTCGACTGGCTGCCCTCCGAGAGCGGTTATCTGGTGGGTAACCTGGGGCCGGGGCGGATGGATTTCCGCTTTTTCAGTTTCGGTAACCTGCTGGCCGTACTGTTCGGACTGGCGGACGAGCATCAGTCGCGCTCGATCATGCAGACCTTCGAGCAGCGTTTCGAGGACCTGATTGGCACCATGCCGGTGAAGATCTGCTACCCGGCGATGATTGGCGAGGAATGGCGCCTGCTGACCGGCTCGGATCCGAAGAACACCCCTTGGTCCTATCACAATGGGGGTAACTGGCCGGCGCTGCTGTGGGCCTTTACCGGCGCGGCGCTGCGCGTCGGGCGGCCGGATCTGGCGCGCAGTGTGCACGCGGTGGCGGCCGAGCGCCTGCATCGTGACCAGTGGCCGGAATACTACGACGGTCGCCACGGCCGCCTGGTAGGACGTCGTGCCAACCACCGTCAGACCTGGTCGGCGACCGCCGTACTGGTCTCGCAGGCCCTGATCGACAATCCCGAGACCATGAACCTGTTCGACAGCCCCGAACCCGAGGTGCCATGAAAAAGACCCAGAGCAAGACCCGCGACGGCGAAGGCCTCTACCTTGTCCTGATCAGCGTCCACGGCCTGATCCGTGGGCAGGACCTGGAGCTTGGACGTGATGCCGATACTGGCGGGCAGACGCTCTATGCGGTCGAACTGGCGCGCGCTCTGGCCCGCCACCCGCAGGTCGGTCGGGTCGACCTGCTGACGCGACGGGTCGTCGACAGCAAGGTCGCCAAGGATTACGCCGAGTCGGAAGAAGATCTCGGGGATGGGGCCCATCTCGTACGCCTCGACTGCGGGCCCCGGCGCTACCTGCGCAAGGAGAAGCTCTGGCCTTATCTGGACTGCTTCGCCGACAACGCCCTGGGGCATATCCGTCGCGTCGGTCTGCGCCCGGACGTGATCCACGGGCACTATGCCGATGCCGGACACGTGGCGGTGCAGCTCTCCAACCTGCTGGGCGCGCCAATGCTGCAGACCGGGCATTCGCTGGGGCGGGTTAAGCGCGAGCGCTTGCGCGAGAGCGGCATGTCCGATGCCGATATCGAGGCCCGCTACAACATCTCGACTCGCATCCACGCAGAGGAAGAGGCGCTGGCCCATGCCCACCGGGTCATCGCCAGTACCCGCCAGGAGATCGGTGAACAGTACGCGACCTACGACAACTATCAGCCGGAGCGAATGGAGGTGATCCCGCCGGGCACCGACCTGGCGCGCTTCTACCCACCCAAGCGGGGGCAGCGCAAGCCGCCGATCTGGGCGGAGATCCGGCGCTTTCTGGAAAAGCCCGATCGGCCTCTGATCATGGCCCTGTCGCGTGCCGATGAACGCAAGAATATCCGCGCCCTGGTCGAGGCCTACGCCGGCAACGACTGGCTGCGCGAGAACGCCAATCTGGTGATCGTCGCCGGCAATCGTGACGACATCGCGGATCTCGACAAGGGCGCGCGCGATGTCCTGACCGATCTGCTCCTGCGGATCGATCGCCATGATCTACACGGGAAGGTCGCGTATCCAAAACACCACGATTCCGAGGACGTGCCGGATCTCTATCGGCTGGTGGCCTCCAGCAAGGGTGTGTTCGTGAACCCCGCGCTGACGGAACCCTTTGGCCTGACCCTGATCGAGGCCGCCGCCAGTGGGGCGCCCATTGTGGCGACCAACGATGGGGGGCCGGAGGAGATCATCTCCCGTTGCCACAACGGCCAGTTGATCGACCCGCTGGACCCGGAGGGCATCGCCGACGCGATCCAGGGCATCCTGGCCGATCGGCCGCGCTGGCAGCGCTACTCGCGTGCCGGGCTGAAGGGTGTGCGCCAGCACTACTCCTGGGACGGGCACGCCGAGAAGTACGTGAAGCTTACGAAGACATTGACCCGCGAAGTGCGTCAGGAGAAGCACCACGAGCGTCGAGTCTCGGGACACTTGGCACAGATGGACCGGGCCGTCATCACGGACATCGACAACACCTTGCTGGGTGACGACAAGGCCACCCGTGCCTTCGTGACCTGGCTCAAGCGCAACCGCAAACGAGTGGCCTTCGGCGTGGCCACGGGACGGCGGATCGATTCCGCCGCCGCGATCCTGGAGGAGCACGGCGTGCCCACGCCGGATGTCTGGATCACCTCGGTGGGCAGCGAGATCCATTACGGCACCAAGCAGACCGAGGATCGCGGTTGGGCACGGCATATCAGCCATCGCTGGGAGCCGGACGGGCTGCGCGAATGCCTGCTAAAGGAAAAGAACCTGGTCCTGCAGCCCGATGTCGATCAGCGCACGCACAAGGTGAGCTTCTTCGTCGAGCCGTCCGGCAGCCTGGATGTCTCGACAATTGAGACGCGGCTTTATCGCGAGGACCTGCACGCCCGGGTGATCTACTCGCACGACCGCTATCTCGACCTGCTTCCGGTGCGCGCCTCCAAGGGGCTGGCAGTGCGCTATCTGTCGGATAAGTGGGGAATCCCACTGGAACACGTACTGGTGGCCGGCGATTCCGGCAACGACGAGGATATGCTGCGTGGGCGGCTACTGGGTGTGGTGGTTGGCAATCACCAGCCGGAGCTGGAAAGCCTGCGCGGCTTCCAGCGGATCTTCTTCGCCGGTGCGACCCATGCGCGCGGCATCCTCGAAGGCATCGAGCACTTCGATCTCATCAACGGTTACAACGCCCCGGACAACGAAGCCGCCGAATAGCCCGGCTCTTTCACCACGAAGCATACGAAGGCACGAAGAAGAGCAAGGTCAAAGGCTAGTTACCACAGAGGGCACGGAGTTCACGGAGAAAATCGACAGGCCGCTAGAAGTTATAGACGACGCCCGCGGCATTCAACCCCGTTCCAGCGTGTGCACGTGTCCCCTCGAATGTTTCGCCCGAACCATCCTTTCTCTGTGTCCTCTGTGTACTCCGTGGTGATAAAGGTTGTTTGTCCTTGACCTTCTTCGTGCCTTCGTGTGCTTCGTGGTGATATTGATCAGGGGACGGGGAGGAGCAGGGCGATGCCGGTGACGACGGTGACGACCTCGAAGGCGCGTTTCACCAGGCGGTTGCCGTAGTGCTGGGCGGCCCAGGCGCCCAGATAGCCGCCGACAAAGCTGCCGACGAGCAGGGCCGGCAGCCAGTCCCATTGCACTGTGCCTAAGGTCCCGAGTACGAGTGCGCCCGCGCCGTTCCAGACCAGACCGACCAGGACCATGGTGTAGGCAACGGCCTGGGTGTAGCTCATGCCGTACCAACGCACCAGCCACAGGGTGACCATCAGCCCGGTACCGGAGGCGAGCGAGCCATTGAGGACGCCGATCAGGAACAGACCCGCCGCCCCGATTAGCGCATGGCGCCAGGAAAAACCGACCTCGCGCACCACCTGCCCCAATTGCGGGCGGCGCCAGGAGTACCATCCAAGGCCAATGGTCAGCAGTCCCAGGGCGATTTCGCCGGCTCGTGGCGGGATCCCAAGCACCAGCCATGCACCGATTAGCACCCCAGGAAGACCGGCCAGCAGGATAATGCCTAGGCGTACGGGCTCGAATGTGCTTTTCTTGAGGTGGCGCCATCCGGCGCCGGCGCCTAGCGCGACCGACG
This sequence comes from Thioalkalivibrio sp. ALJ1, assembly GCF_000745395.1. Taxonomy (NCBI): domain Bacteria; kingdom Pseudomonadati; phylum Pseudomonadota; class Gammaproteobacteria; order Chromatiales; family Ectothiorhodospiraceae; genus Thioalkalivibrio; species Thioalkalivibrio sp. ALJ1. The sequence goes on from NZ_KN050684.1 coordinate 1,094,469, forward strand.
CGATCTTGTGGGTGGCCAGCGCGACGGGGTAGGGAAGCCCCAGAAAAATGAGGGCGGGAAGCTGCAACAGACCGGCCCCGCCACCGGCCAGCGCGGAGAACCCGTTGGCGATGATGGCGATGAAGACGAGTCCGAGGTGTTCGAAAATGGTCATTTGGGGTGCATGGAACCGGAAGCGATCAAGCCTGTGGCGGGCGGGGTTGGCCGGTGCATTGTTGCTGGGCCTTGCGGCACCCGTTCAGGCGGACATTTATCGCTGGGTGGATGATGACGGGACCGTACACTATTCCAGTACTCCGCAGCCGGAAACGAGTCAGCGTGAACGCCACATCTTTGATTCCGAGGGCCGTGTGCGCGAGGTGCTACCGGCGCCGATGAGTGCGAAGGAGCGGGCACAGGCCGCTGCCGAGCGCGAGCAGGCCGAACGCGAGCTGGAGGCGGCGTTGCGAGCGCGCCAGGACCGTGCCGCGCGCGAGCGCCAGTTGCGTCGAGCTTACGAGTCGTTGGACGAGATCGAGGAGCTGCGCGAGCGTCGTGAGCGTGCCATCGGTGGGACCATCCAGCGCAGCGAAGCGCAGGAGACGACGCTGTTGCGCGAACGCGAACGTATTCGGCGGCAGAAGGACAACGCCCCCGATGGATCGCCTCTGCTGGAGCGTTACCGCTCGGAGATGGAGGAACTGGACGCGCGTATCGCGCGCGAACGCCAGTATCGTCGCGGTCAGCGTGATCGTTTATCCGCGATCCACGAACGCCTGGACCTGGATCGCCGCGACTTCCAGCAGCTGGTGCTCAACGGGCGTGATTCGTAGCGCTCACCCTGATTCAGACAAGCACGAAGCGAGTCGCGGCGCTAATCACATCCTGCCCGCCGGGGCCGGTTCGTTACCGGCTGATCAGCGTGCCGACGCCCTGGTCGGTCAGCAACTCCAGCAATACGGCGTGTTCCACTCGACCATCCACGATGTGGGTGGCGTTTACCCCGCTGCGGACGGCATCCAGGGCACAGCGGATCTTCGGGATCATGCCGCCGTGAATGGTGCCGTCGCGGATCATCTCGTCGACGTGGGGGGCTGAGAGCTTAGTCAGGAGCTTGCCACTGCCGTCCAGTACGCCGGGGGTGTTGGTCAGCAGGAACAGCTTTTCCGCGTCCAGCACGACCGCGAGTTTTTCAGCAGCGGTGTCGGCGTTGATGTTGTAGGCCTTGCCGTCGTGGTCGAAGCCGATGGGTGCGATCACCGGGATGAAATCGCTTTCGTCCAGGGTATGCACGATCGCTGGGTCCACGCCCTCGACTTGACCGACATGGCCCAGGTCTACGGTGGGTTGGCCTTCCGCGGCGCCGAAGTCGCGTAGTGGGGTGGCGCGGATCATTTGCCCGTCCTTCCCGGTCAGCCCGACGGCGCGCCCGCCGAAGCGGTTGATCAGCGAAACGATCTCCTGGTTCACGATGCCGCCGAGCACCATCTGCACCACGTCCATGGTCTCGCGATCGGTGACGCGCAGACCGTTGACGAACTCGGTCTCCTTGCCCAGGCGCTTCAGCAGGTCCCCGATCTGCGGCCCACCGCCGTGCACCACCACCGGATTCACCCCCACCTGTTTCAGCAGCACGATGTCGCGCGCGAACGAGGCCTTCAGGCGGTCCTCGGTCATGGCGTTGCCGCCGTACTTGATCACGATCGTCTTGCCCGCGAAGCGCTGGATGTAGGGCAGCGCCTCGATCAGTACGTGGGCAACGGAATGGGCCGTCTGGGTATCCATGGCGGGTCCGGTTGTCGGTTTTTGCAGCCGCGTAGTTTAGCACCCGGTCTGCTTGGCGCGGTGAGTCGCGCTTAAAACATGTGCATAAGTTGCATCGTTTGACGTCGGTGGTGGGGCCGGTATAAAGCTTCTATGAAAATACAACAAAAAAGGTTGGCACATGCTCTCGAACGAACAGAAGGCGATCCTTCAGCAGACCGTTCCACTCCTGGAAGCGGGTGGCGAGGCCCTGACCCGGCACTTCTACCAGATCATGCTGCAGGATTATCCCGAGGTTCGACCCCTTTTCAACCAGGCCCATCAGGCCAGCGGCGAACAGGCTCGGGCGCTGGCCAATGCGGTACTGAACTATGCGCGGCACATCGACGAACTGGAGGCCTTGGGGCCTTTGGTGGGCCAGATCGTCAACAAGCACGTCTCGTTACAGGTGCAGCCGGAGCACTACCCAATCGTCGGCGCCTGCCTGCTTCAGGCGATGCGTGAAGTGCTGGGCGCGGATGTAGCGACGGCTCCGGTTCTGGAAGCTTAGGGTGCGGCCTATCAGCAGCTTGCCGATATCCTGATCGAGGCCGAGGAAGGCGTATATGCCGCGCATGAGCAGCAGCTCGGTGGTTGGCGCGGTGCTCGTGCCTTTCGGGTCGAGCGCAAGGTGCCCGAGAGCGACGAGATCACCTCGTTCTACCTGAAGCCCGTCGACGGAGAACCGGTGCCGCTGCATCAGCCGGGACAGTATCTCGGGTTGCGCCTGATGATCGACGGCGAGGAAGTCCGTCGGAACTATTCCCTTTCGGCGGCCGCGAATGGCGAAAGCCTGCGCATCAGCGTCAAGCGCGAACCGGGCGGTGTCGCCTCAACCTTCCTGCATGATCGGGTACAGGAGGGTGATGCGCTGGACGTCTTCCCGCCGGCCGGGAATTTTGTGCTGCAGCTGACCAACCGCCCGGTGGCTCTGGTGACCGCGGGCGTTGGAATTACGCCAGCGATGGCGATGACCGAGGCGGCGCTGGCGGAGGGCCGAGAGGTGCACTTTATTCACTGCGCACGACACGGCAGCGTGCACGCCTTTCGCGACTGGCTGGAGCGGCAGGCAGGGCGAACGGCTGGCCTGACCCGGCGCTATTGCTACAGCGAGCCGCGTGCCGGGGACCAGCCGCATGCCGAGGGTTTCCTGAGTCGCGACCAGCTCGCCGAGTGGTTGCCCGACACGCGCGATGTGGATGTCTATTTCCTGGGGCCAAAACCGTTCATGCAACAGGTGCGCGCCCATCTGCGCGGGCTGGGTGTGCCGGATGATCAGGTGAGCTACGAGTTCTTCGGGCCGGCGTCGGCGCTGGAGACCTGACGCGGGTCGACGCCTCGGTCGGGGTCAGCCGCGGCCCGACGAGCCGAAGCCGCCTGTGCCGCGGTGGCTTTCCTCGAAGTCCTCGACCACGCGGAAGCGGGGCTGGACGACCGGCACGATCACCAGTTGGGCCAGGCGTTCGCCGACTTCCAGGGTGTAGGCGTTCGTGCCCCGGTTCCAGCAGGAGACCATCAGTGGGCCCTGGTAGTCGGCATCGATCAGGCCGACCAGGTTTCCCAGCACTAGCCCGTGCTTATGTCCCAGGCCCGAGCGTGGGAGGATCATCCCGGCGTAGCCCGGGTCCTCGATATGGATCGACAGGCCGGTGGGGATCAGCTCGGCGGCGCCGGGTTCCAGGGTCAGGGGCTGCTCGATCATCGCGCGCAGGTCCACGCCGGCCGAGCCATCGGTGGCAGGGGCGGGCAGCGGAAAGTCCGCGCCCATGCGCGGGTCGAGGATCTTCAGGTCGATTTCGGGGGCAGGCATCCAGTCATTCCTTGCGGCCAGTCATTCTTTGCGGGATGGGTTGGGTTCGCGCGCGGGGAGGCGTTCGGCAATGAGTTCGATCAAAGCCCGCGCCAGCGTGTCCTTGGGCTGGCGCGCGAGTTCGCGTTCGCCGTCGTTCCACAGGCACAGCAGGGCGTTGTCCGGCGTGCCGATGGCCTGGCCGGCGCTGACATCGTTGGCGGCGATCAGGTCCAGCCCCTTGGCTTCCAGCTTTCCGCGGGCGTACTCGCGCAGGTTCCCGGTTTCGGCAGCGAAGCCCACCAGGAACGGTCGAGGTGTCTGTTGGTCGGTGCGGGCGGCCACGTCGGCCAGGATGTCGGTGGTGCGCTCCAGCGGGAGCGTTAGCGTATCGTAGGACTTCTTCAACTTCTCCGTATGGGACTCGCCTGGGCGGTAGTCGGCCACGGCCGCGGCGGCGATGAACACGTCGACCTCGGGCAGTTGTTCGAGCACGGCCGTGTGCATAGCGGCGGCGGTATCCACCGCGATGCGGTCCACGCCCGCGGGGGGTGCCAGCGCGATCGGCCCATGGACCAGCGTGACCTCGGCACCTGCGTCCCGGGCCGCGGCCGCCAATGCCAGGCCCATGCGGCCGGAACTGCGGTTGCCCAAAAAGCGCACCGGGTCGATCGGTTCGTGGGTCGGGCCTGCGGTGATCAACACCCGGCGTCCGGCCAGGGGCCCGGGCGCCGGGTGCAGCAGTGCGTGGGCAATGGTGGCAGGTTCCCACATGCGTCCGGGCCCCTGTTCGCCGCAGGCCTGGTCGCCCGCATCCGGGCCGAGAAAGCGCACCCCACGTTCATGCAGCAGTGCGTGGTTGGCCTGGGTTGCCGGGTGCGCCCACATGCGATGGTTCATTGCCGGGGCCAGGGCAACCGGGGCTTCAGTCGCCAGCAGCAGGGTGGTAAGCAGATCATCCGCTTGGCCATGAGCCATGCGGGCCATCAGGTCGGCGGTGGCCGGGGCCACGACGACCTGGTCGGCCCAGCGCGCCAGGGCGATATGATCCATTCCGGATTCCGCCTCCGCATCGAGTAGGCCGGTGCGTACCGGTTCGCCGGACAGGGCCTGGAAGGTCAGCGGGGTGACGAAGGCCTGAGCGCCCTCGGTCATCACTACGCGCACGGCGCAGCCGGCGCGCTTGAGTTCGCGCACCAGTTCGCAAGCCTTGTAGGCCGCGATGCCGCCGCTGACGCCGACCAGGATGCGCGGCTTTGACGTGTCTTCGTCCATGCGCGGATTCTAACCTGTCAGCCGTTTCAGGACGGATCCTTGCGCGCCGAGACACCGGCGGTCAGGGCGTAGCGCATGGCGTCTTCCAGCGACAGGTCCAGCGGCTCGATGCGTTCGCGTGGCAACATCAGTGTGTAGCCACCGATCTGGTAGCTCATCGGCATGTAGACGGCCACGGTCTCCTCGCCCCCGAGGTTGTCGGGCAGGCCGGCGAAGTCCTCGCGGGTGACGAATCCGACCAGCTTGAAGTCGCTGCCGGGAAACTGCACGAGTACCGCCTTGCCGAACTGCTTGTGGATGTCGCCCGATAGCAGCTTGGTGACGTCGCGCACCGTGCCGTGGATGGTCTTGACCACCGGGATGCGTTGCATCAGCCCTTCCAGCCATCCGAGCAGCCAGCGCACTACATAGGCTTGCAGGAGCACACCCAGCCCGAATACCAGCCCAATGCCGACGAGGATGCCCATCCCCGGGAAATACAGCAGGTCGGGCAGGACGGCCTGCAGCAGGCCTCCTAGGACCTTTTCGGCAGTGCTGCCCAGCCACCACAGCACGGCCGCCGTGATCGCGATAGGCAGGATGGCGGCCAGGCCGGTCAGGAAGGTGCGAGAGATTCGGTGCACAGCTGGCTCCGCGCGGGAAAACGTAGCTGCCGATGCTAACCCATTCGTGGGAATGGTACGGATGTGCCGGCACTTTGGGGCGCACGAAAGGTCCATTCGTTATCGCGACAGACTTTACTGCAAGGCAGGGAACAGACGATGAAGGCATGGATACCGACCTGGCTGTTGGCTTTGATGATCGTTGGCATGGCCCCGTTACAGGCGGATGACGCCTCCGGCGGGCAGGCTAAGGGGCCTGCGGCACCCGAAGACTATGCGATGGCGGCGGAGGAGGTGGCCCCCGGCGTCTATGCCGTAATGACGCCCGCACGAGATCTGCCCAGCCGCGAGAACCTGGGGTGGAACGCGAACATGGCCTTCGTGGTGACCGATGACGGTGTGCTGGTATTTGACACCGGTTCCTCCGAGACCATGGGTGTGGCGCTGCGCGAGGCGATCCGCGAGGTCACCGATCAGCCGGTGCGCTGGATCGTGAACAGTCATAGCCACGGTGACCACTGGCTGGGCAATCACGCTTTTATCGACGACGAACCGGAGATCATGGCGGGTTCCGCGGCCGCGGAGCGTATGCAGGCCGAGGCCGATGGCTGGATCGAGAACTTCAATGAAATGACTGAAGGCGCGACAGGCAAGACCACCCCGGCCTTCCCGGATCGTATGGTGGATGAACGCGAGGTGCTCGACCTGGCCGGAACGGAGGTCGTGGTCATGCCCTCGGGCGGTGCCCATTCGCCGGGCGATCTGATGGCCTGGCTCCCCGAGCAGCGGGTCCTTTTGGCGGGCGACGTGGTGTACAGCGACCGGGCGCCGTCCGTCTGGGATGGCGATGTGGCGCAGTGGATCGACCTGCTGGACGAGCTGATCGCGCTGGAGCCCAAGGTGGTGGTGCCCGGTCACGGACGCCTGGAAGGCGCAGAGACCCTGACGCGCCTGCAGCGCTATTTGACGATCCTGTGGGACGGCATCGCCGAGGGTGTCGAGCGCGGTCTGGCGGATTTCGAGACCGTACCGCTCGTGCGCGAGCACATGGGCGATTTGATCGAAGCCTATCCGGGATTCGAGGAGAAGATCGAGCGGTCGGTGGCGACGACCTACCCCGACGTGGAAGCGGCAACCTTCTGAGGTCAGAACTGCCAGGTGGCGTGTAGCGAGCCGAATTCCGATGCGCGCTTGGCCTGGCCACTGAACTCGCGCGAACGCCAGACATGGGTATAGCCCACGCGAACGTTGGAGAGGTGGAATACCACCCCCGCGGTCAATTCGCCTACGACTGGATGTTTGTCCACGGACGGCCCGTCGCGAAACACGGGGCCATCCAGGAACAGGTCGTAGAGCATCAGCCGGGTATCCACGCCGGCAAAGGCGTAGCCGCCCGCACGCGCGGTGGATTCAAAGGTATGGGAACCCGAAAGCGCCGGCCCGATCCGGGGTGGGCCGTAGTCGCGTGGAAGATTGCGCCCGGCGCGCACAATGGCGCCGGCGTTCGCAAAGGTGAACGGCGTTCCGGCCGTGGCGCCCCAGTGGGGCGTCAGGTCCGCGCCCCATCCGTTCTCCCCGCGATGGGACCGGCTGCGCAGCTGGCGTTCGTAGGCGACCATTAGCGTTGCCTCGTTGCCGATCTGGTGGTCCCAACCCTTTGGCTCCGGCGCGCTGGACCAGCGGTGTACCTCCCTTTGGGTGCGGTCTGCCAAGGATGCGGGCCCGACTGTACCCATAGTGACCTGCAGTCGGTCCAGGCGGTCGCCGTGTTCCTCGGCCATGCTGAAATTCAGGTACAGCCAGCCAGCGTAGGGCCGGTCATCCGGGTCCGGCGTCGTACGCTCGATGTCCTCCGGCGTGTACATGTTCTGTCCCAGGTGGATAGCCGCCTTCAGGCGCCCTGGTTCGTCCCGCTGGACGAAAAACGGCAAGCTGTCGGCCACCGATTGCAGCCAGGAAGGGACGCGCTCCTCGCTGCGGGTCCAGCCGATCCGGAAGCCGTTCGTGTAGTAGCGATCTTCGCCCGCGAACAGGTCGTTCTCGAACTCGAAATGCACCGCATCCACGCCGCGCTGGGCCTCGGCCGGGACGGCGGTCAGACACAGCGCCCCTCCGGCTAGCACGGCCGTGGCCAGGCCCTGGCGCGTGCGGCGGGACCCATGGGCGTTCCGGTATGATCGATGCATGGACCTCTCCAACCAGATTATCTTCCTGGCCGCCATCGTGTTGCTGGGAAGCATCCTGTCGAGCGTGATCACCTCGCGGCTGGGGGTGCCCCTGCTGCTGGTGTTCCTCGTCATTGGGATGCTGCTCGGCCCGGAAGGCCCGGGCGGTCTGGTTTTCGAGAATATCACTCTTGCCCACCTGATCGGCTCCGCGGCCCTTGCGGTCATCCTGTTCGACGGTGGGATGCGGACACCGTCACGCAACTTCCGCATCGGACTGAAGCCGGCGGCGGGCCTGGCTACCGTCGGCGTGGTCGTGACCTCGGGACTGACCGGGCTGTTTGCGGTCTGGTGGCTGCAGTTGTCGTGGCTGGAAGGCCTGTTGTTGGGGGCGATTGTCGGCTCCACGGATGCCGCCGCCGTGTTCTCGCTGTTGCGTTCGCGCGGGCTGGAATTGAAGAGCCGTGTCGGCGCCACGCTGGAGATCGAATCCGGCGCCAACGATCCGATGGCGATCTTCCTCACCATCGTGCTGATCGAGCTGATCCTGATGCCGGATCAGGGCTTCGGCTGGGTGGTGCTGATCGAGTTCGTCCAGCAGATGGGCCTGGGCGCCGCGGTCGGCGTCGGCGGTGGTTTCGCCCTGCTGGCGCTGATCAACCGGGTGCCCATGGCCGCCGGGCTTTACCCTCTGTTTGCGATGGCGGGAGCGCTCGCGATCTTCGGTTTGACCGGACTGGTCGGGGGTTCCGGATTCCTGGCGGTGTATCTGGCCGGGCTGCTGTTGGGGAACCGTCCGCTGGAGGCCTCGCAGAACATCAAGCGCTTCCATGACGGCATCGCATCGCTAGCGCAAATCGGCATGTTCCTGATGCTCGGAATGCTGGTTGCGCCTTCCGAATTGCCGCCAGTGGCGCTGGACGCAGGTCTGCTGGCGGCCGTGCTGATCCTGGTGGCCCGCCCACTGGCGGTTTGGCTGTGCCTCTATCCGTTCCATTTCCCCTGGCGCGAACAATTGTTCATCGGCTGGGTGGGCTTGCGCGGAGCGGTGCCCATTATCCTGGCCCTGTTCCCGTTGCTGGCCGGGCTGGAATTGGCCGGCTACTTCTTCCATGTGGTGTTCTTCGTGGTCCTGCTGTCACTGCTGGTGCAGGGCTGGACCGTCGCCCCGCTGGCGCGCTGGCTGGGTCTGGAGCTGCCGCCGACCACGGCGCGGGTACAGCGCACCGAGCTGGATATCCCCGGGCAGCAGGAGATGGAACTGGTGGGCTATCGCCTTGCCGAGACCACGCCGGTGGTGCGCGAGGCCTGGTCGAACTTCCGGCTGCCGGGTACGGCTCGGGTCGTTGCCCACCTGCGCGGCGGTAAGCTGCTGGAGACGCTTGAGCTGCTGGATCTGCACGCCGGCGACCACCTCTACATCATGGTGGCGCCTACCGATCTTCATGACCTCGACCGGTTGTTCGTGCCGAAGGACGAGGTGCCCGAGCGCCTCACCGAGCGCAGTGTGTTCGGGGAATTCGCGCTCAACGGCGACGCCCAGTTGGGCGCGGTGGGTATGGCCTACGGTGCCCCCGTTCCGCCGGAGCGCCAGGGCGATACCCTGGAGGCCTACCTGCGCCAGGAACTCCAGGCCGAACCGGTCGTGGGCGACGCGGTCGACCTTGGCCCCATGCGCCTGGTCATCCGCGAAATGGATGGCCCCCGCATCACGCGCGTCGGCCTGAAACTGCTCAAGCCAAGCTGACCGGGTGCTGTTCCCGGAAGTTATTTTTCCAGCATGGCCTTGAGGCCAGCGAGGTGGGCGCGCGCGGTGAGTTGCTGGGTCTCGGGGTCCGGCGGCTTGGCGTCGGGCCATTCGAGGTGTTCCTCGGGGAGTTCGTCGAGGAAGCGCGAGGGCTCGCAGTCGATGCTCTCGCCGTAGCGGCTGCGCTGCTGGGCGTAGGTGATCAGCAGGGTCCGCTGGGCGCGGGTCAGGCCGACGTAGGCCAGGCGGCGTTCTTCCTCGATGGAGTCGTCCTCGACGCTGACCCGGTGGGGTAGCAGTTCCTCCTCGAAGCCGACCAGGCAGACATGCGGAAACTCCAGGCCCTTGGCGGTATGCAGGGTCAGGAGCTGGACCGCCTCGTTGCTGTCCTGGGACTCGCGGTTGCGGTCCAGGATATCCATCAGGCTGATGCGGTTGACGATGTCGGCCAGATCCATGCCCTGATCATCCTCCGCCTCGTCGTCGCCGTATTCGGCGCTGGTGTTGCGGCCACCCATGCGCCCCACCCAGTCGATGAACTCGCGCACATTTTCCATGCGCCGTGTGGCAGCGCGCGGGTTGGGGCTGTTTTCCAGCAGCCAGGATTCGTAGTCGATGTCTTCGATCAGGGTACGCAGTAGGGCATCCGCGCTTTCCTCCTGTCCGCGGCGCTGAAACCCGTCGATCCAATCGGTGAAGCGCTCCAGGCGAGCCTGGGCGCGGGCGTCCATGTATTCGGACAGACCGGCGCCGCGCGCGGCCTGCAGCAGCGAGGCCGCGCGCTGGTTGGCGTAGTGGCCGAGCTTTTCCAGGGTCGCCGGGCCGATCTCGCGGCGCGGCACGTTGACCACGCGCAGGAAGGCGGTGTTGTCGTCCGGGTTGGCGAGCAGGCGCAGGTAGGCGACCAGGTCCTTGATCTCGGCCTTCTCGAAGAACGACTGCCCGCCGCTCAGGCGATAGGGGATGCCCTGCTCGCGCAGGAGCTTCTCGAACAGCCGGGACTGGTGGTTGCTGCGGTAGAGGATGGCGAAGTCGCCCCACCCGGCATTCAGGCGGAAGCGCCGTCGCATCAGTTCGGAGACTACCCGCGCCGCCTCGGTGTCGGCGTCGGAGCAGCCGATGACCTCGATCTTCTCGCCCTCGCCCAGTGCACTCCACAGGCGCTTCTCGAACACGTGCGGGTTGTTGCCGATCAGGGCGTTGGCGGTGTGCAGGATGCGGTTGGTGGACCGGTAGTTCTGCTCCAGCTTGATGACTTCCAGACGGGGGAAGTCTTCCTGCAGCCGAACGAGGTTTTCCGGGCGCGCACCGCGCCAGGCGTAGATCGACTGGTCGTCGTCGCCGACCACCGTGAGGCCATCGCTGACGCCGATCAGCAGCCTCACCAGCTGGTATTGGGCGGAGTTGGTGTCCTGGTATTCGTCTACCAGCAGGTGGCGGATGCGGTCCTGCCAGCGATTGCGCAGTTCCGGGTCGTCGCGCAGGCAGTCCACCGGGCGCTTGATCAGGTCGTCGAAGTCCACCGCGTTGTAGGCGCGCAGGGCGTCCTCATAGCGCGGATACAGGTTGGCCGCGGCGATGGCCTCGGCCGCGTCGGACATCTGGCTGGCCTCGTGCAGCGCCTCCGCGGGGGGCATCAGGTCATTTTTCCAGCGGCTGATGTGGCCGATCAGCGCGTCGACCTCGGAACCGGTGTCGTCACGATAGGTGATCTCGCGCAGCAGCTGCCGGCAATCGCCGGGGTCCAGGATGGAGAAGCCCGCGCGCAACCCGGCGGCCTGTAGCTCGCGACGCAGAAACTGGAGGCCAAAGGTGTGAAAGGTGGAGACATTGAGGCCGCGCGACTGCTCGCGCGACAGTCGCCCCTGCACCCGCTCGCGCATCTCGCGCGCAGCCTTGTTGGTGAAGGTGATGGCCACGATCTGGCGCGCGGCCAGGCCACGCTTTTCGATCAGGTGCGCGATCTTTTCCGTAATCACGCGCGTCTTGCCGGAACCCGCGCCGGCCAGGACCAGCAGGGGGTGATCCGTGGTGGTCACGGCGGCCTGTTGTTGGGGGTTGAGTTCGGACACCGGGGCGGTCGATTCCTTCGAGGCAGGGCGCGTAAACTAACCCACGATCCCGCATTCATAAAGACAGCAGCGGTGAGGGTAATCCATTGACCAACGTACCGCGCACTGGAACATCCGCCGAGGGTCCCGAACCCCTTCCGCGCCTGACCCAGTTCGATTTTCATCAGTGCTTGATGGATGTGTCCGGTCCGGCGGTCATCCTGTTTACGCGTCAGGGTTGTGGCTCGTGCAAGGTGATGGGGCGTGTCCTGGCGCAGTGGCGGACAGAATCGGACTCGCCTGCGTTGTTCGTGGTGGATGCCGAAACCGATACCGCTCTGGTGCGGGAGTTCGAGGTTTTCCATCTCCCGGCGCTGTTCGTGTTCCACTCGGGTGCCTACCACGGGCGCTTGGAGGCCCCGCCGCGCCTGCTGTTGTTGCGGGAAACGCTGGCGGATGTGCTGTCCCGCCCGCCGGAGGACGCGCCTTGAGCCGATCAGAGCCCATGTTGGATTTGTCCCGCGACTGGTACCCGCCGGCGCGCCGGGTGGAGAGTCCGAATCAGGACGCGCGGCCACCGGCGCAGGGGCCGGAGTTGATCGTGGTGCACGCCATCAGCCTGCCGCCGGGCGAGTTTGGTGGACCGCATATCGCGGAGCTGTTCCAGAATCGCCTGGACCCGGCGGCTCATCCCTACTTCGCCGAGATCGCGGGATTGCAGGTGTCGGCGCATGTTCTGATTGATCGCGAGGGTCGCCTCACTCAGTTCGTTCCGTTCTCCCAGCGGGCCTGGCACGCGGGCGTATCGCAATGGGAGGGGCGCCAGCGCTGCAATGACTTTTCCATTGGGATCGAGCTGGAGGGAACCGACGAGGAGCCGTTTGCTCCAGTGCAGTACACCGAGCTGGCGCGCCTGGTGCGCTGGCTCCGGGTGCACTACAAGGACATCGGACCCGACGCCCTGACTGGACACAGCGACATCGCGCCCGGGCGCAAGACCGACCCGGGGCCCCGCTTCGACTGGGCCCGGCTGCAGCGCGAGATTGGAGAGGTGACGGCATGATTGTGGATTTGCTGCGCCATGGCGAGCCCGAGGGTGGCCAGCGCTATCGAGGACATGGCTGTGACGACCCGCTCAGTGCGCGCGGCTGGAGCCAGATGGAGCGGGCGGTTTGGGGCGAGGAGGAGTGGCAGTACGTGGTCAGTTCTCCGATGCAGCGCTGCCGCGCGTTTGCCGAGCATCTTGCGGGCAGCCAGGCGTTGCCCATCACCTTGGAGTCAGACCTGCGCGAGGTGGGCTTCGGCGATTGGGAGGGACGCACACGGGTGGAGTTGCAGCGTGATCGGCCCGAGGAGTATCGCGCCTTCTACGCCGATCCCGTCCATGCTCGCCCTTCCGGGGCCGAGCCATTGGAGGCCTTCCGGCGCCGGGTAGAAGCAGGCTTCGAGGGCGCGGTGGCGAGCCTGGCCGCCGAACGGGTGCTGGTGGTGGCGCACGCCGGGGTGATCCGCGCCCTGGTGGGATGGGTGATGGGCGTGCCGGACGATCGGCTGTTCCAGTTCGAATGCGACTACGCGAGCCGTACCCGTTTACATCGACATCCCGCGCGCGGCTGGCGCCTGATTCACGCCAACCGGGTGTAGCACGCGCTTAGCCGGCCTTGCTGTCGCGCTTGGGGACAGCCTTCACCGACAGGTAGTAGTCGTTGTTCAGTACGTCGATCAGGCGATCGATGTTCGGGTGTTTGCCAGGGTTGGCGCGGGCATCGTCGGCATGGCTTCCATACATCAGAAGGCCGGAGTTCGCCGCCTTCGGACCGATGCCGCCATAGTCCAGCGCGAGCTGGTAGTAAATCTGCAGCGACAGACTCTGGCCATCCACGTTCTCGATGCTGGCGGTGGGGTTGTAGTCCTCGCCAAACAGTTCCAGGCGTTCGATGTTGCTGACGTCGGGCAGCTTCTTGGACATGTCATGCTCCTCGAAATAATCGCGGCATTATCGGGGCATGCCCGGGCTGCGACAACCAACCCGCGAAGGTGGCAGGGTCGCCGTAGGATCAGCCCCGATTTTGCCTCATGGTACGATAGCGGCTTTTGCCGAGGGGACACGAGCATGTCGCGAAGCGCGTTCATGGAGGCCGCCCAGGCCGCCGCCGATGCCGCCGAGAAGGTGATCCGCCACTACTACGAGGCGGGTGTCGACGTCGAAACCAAACCCGACGACACCCCGGTGACTCGGGCCGACGTGGAGAGCGAACAGGCGATCCGCCAGGTGATCCGTGAGCACTTTCCGGACCACGGATTTTACGGCGAGGAGACCGGGCAGTCGGATATGGATTCCGACTACGTCTGGCTGATTGACCCGATCGACGGCACCAAGAGCTTCGTGCGGCGCTATCCGTTCTTCTCCACGCAGATCGCGCTGATGTACAAGGGCGAACTGATCCTGGGGCTGTCCAATGGCATCCAGTTTGGCGAGCGCGCCTGGGCCGAGAAGGGCCAGGGCGCCTTCCTCAATGGCGATCCGATCGCGGTCGAGAAGACCACCGACCTGGGCCGTGCCTCGCTGTCCACCGGCAACCTCAAGTCCCTGGCGCAGAATGCCGAGGGCTGGAAGGCGCTTGGCGGAATCACGGCCGAGGTGAACCGCACCCGCGGGTACGGCGACTTCTACCATTACCACCTGCTGGCGCGCGGTAGCATCGACCTGATCGTCGAGTCCGATGTGAACATCCTGGATATCGCCGCACTGGCAGTGATCGTGCGCGAGGCTGGCGGCGTGTTCACCAACCTCTCCGGCGGTGAGCTGGACCTCAACACGGGCAACGTCCTCGCGGCCGCCACCCCGGAACTGCACCAGACCGTCCTGAACCGTCTCGCCTGGCAGGGCTAACCGTTCATTCTTGCACCACCGAGTGCACGGAGGACACGGAAAAGGAAGGGCGGTTTACAGGAAGGCGGGAAGACTGAAAGGGGGATGGCGTGGGCGCGTGGGCGGTCGCAGGATGGCGAGTAATGCCATGCATCTCGGAGCGGTCGCCGTACAGGTCCTGCAGCAGAAACCTGCTGGTTATCCAAATCGCCGGATATGGCATCCGGCTCAGGACCTTGCGTAATCCTTCTGACTTTCCGATCTTCCTGTCGCCAGAACTGAACGTCAGGTCGCAGCACCGTTGCCGTTGAGGTTTACGAGGCCGTGGGTGCGGAGTTTTTTGCGCAGGGTGGCGCGGTTCAGCCCCAGCAGGGCGGCCGCGCGGCTCTGGTTGCCCCCGCAGCGTTCCAGCACGCTGGCGAGCAGGGGGCGTTCCACTTCGTTCATTACAAGCGCGTAGAGGTCGTGGCTGCTTTGGCCGTCCAGGGTCTCGAAGTATTGGTCCAGCGCGTGGCGCACGGATTCCGCCAGCACGCAGTCGTAGGACAGAGTGCCCGCCAGTGCGGCATCCCGGACATCCGTTTCTTGTTCGAGTGGCATGTTCGTGCTCATGCAGCCTCGCTTGCGATTCCCGTCAGGTGGGCGCGCAGGCGCCGTAACTGTTCGCTGGCGGTGCGGGCGGCAAGAAGGTCAGCCCGGGCCGCCCGTGTCCAGGCCTCGTCGAGACCAAGACCCTGAAGATACCAGCCTAGATGCTTGCGCGCGATACGTACGCCTTGCGGTTCGCCGTATTGGGTATGCAATTCGGTAATGTGGTCCTGAATCAGGCCCAGACGCGTTGCCACATCCGGTGCCGGTGGGATTGGTTCGCCGGCCAGTGCTGCACGGATCTGGCCGGGCAGCCAAGGCTGTCCCTGGGCCGCACGACCGATCATTACGCCGGCCGCACCGGTCATCTCGATTACCTGCCGTGCCCGCTGGAGTGAGGTGATATCGCCGTTGGCGAGAACCGGGATGGAGACCGTCCGCACAATCCGCTCGATCGCGAAGTAGTCGGCCTGTCCGCGGTAGGCATCGGCTCGGGTACGGCCATGTACGGTCAGCATCGAGATGCCGCTGTCCTCGGCGATGGCGGCGATGGCTTCGCCGTTCATCCGTTCGCGGTCCAGGCCCAGGCGCATCTTCAAGGTGACCGGCACCGTGACGGCCTCAGTGAGTGCCTGCAACAACTCGCGCACCCGTTCCGGTTCGCCCAGCAATGCCGATCCGGCCGCCTTGCTGCAGACCTTCTTGGCCGGGCAGCCGAGGTTGAGGTCGATCACGTCGGCCCCGCGGCACACGTTCTCGCGGGCCGCAGCGGCCAGCGGGCCGGGCTCGTTCCCCAGCAGCTGCACGATGCGCGGCCGGGGCTCCTGGCGATGGTCGAGGCGGTGCCGGCTCTTGTCGCTGTTCCACAGCCGGGTGTCGGACGTGACCATCTCGGACACCGCGGCACTGGCGCCCAGACGCCGTGCGAGTAATCGGAACGGACGATCCGTAATCCCGGCCATCGGAGCCAGGAACACGACGGGGTCCGCAAAGTGGTGGCTTCCGATCTTCATGTGGGTCGCAGACAACGGAAGGGGCATGCAAGTCTAGCAGCTCAGGGGCGCGACTTCTCGCTCAATGGCAAGGGCCAGAGATACCGGTCATTGAGGGTCGAGACCCCTGGGTGGGCTTAGCGAGGGCGGATCTCGATACCTGCGACGCGGTCGCTCAGAGGCAACAGGATCGCCCGTACGGTATAGGATTGGTGGGCGGTCATGGGGCGCTGTGGGTCGGTGTAGTCGGCCGGGTTCAGGCGCAGCCTGCCCTGCGAAGTGCCCAGCCGGTCTGTCAGCCGGATATCCAGGACCGGCCAGGCTTGGCGTATTGGGCTTTCGAGCTCGAATCGTAGGTGCAGAGTTCCGTCGGTGGTGATCAAGAAATCAGGCGTCGAGACGCGGACCTGCCCTGGCACTCGTGGTGGGTGCCAGTCGGGACATTGGATCACGCCGCACAGCATGGTGCGCGCCTGGTCCAGTTCGGCCTGTTGACCGGGCGCGATCGGGGGGATGATTAATACCTGTAGCCCGAATAAAGCGAGCAGCCCCAAGGCCAGGGCGAGACCCGGCCACGCCCGTCTACCTCTGGCGGCGTGCAGGTTGAGAAGCCCCGGTGGGGCCTCAATGTCGAGCTTCCATGCCACCTTCGGGATGGACTCGATTTGGGGTGGTGGGGGTCGATCGGCAGAGACGACCCCTTCACCGAGCACACGTTCTCCTGCGCCGCCGATTTCGAGCGCCGGGAACAGGGCGAACTCGGCACCACAGTTAGAGCAGCGGACCTTGTGCAGGCGGACCTTGTCGCCGCTGGCCAGGGCGTGGGTGACGCGGCATTCAGGGCAGCGGGCCAGCATCGTCCGATTCGGCTGTCAGGCGAGGTGGGTCAAGCGTACGCGTAATGCCCCATGCTCTTGCCTGCGCCTCATGTACATAGCTAGCGCCGCCGGCCGCCCAGCAGTGCCCAGCCTTCGCGGCAGTCTTCGACGCCGATGTCGAAGGCATCGGAGTAGGCGGCCATCACCTCATCTGCCTGGCGCTCCAGCAGGCCGGCGAGCAGGATACGTGCGCCCGGTTTGGCCGCACGGGCCAGCTCCGGCGCGAGGTCGATCAGGGGTTTGGCGAGGATGTTGGCCAGTACTAGGTCAAAGCCCGCCGTCGGTACCGGATGGTCGAGCAATCCAATTTCCAGCTGGGCCGGGGGTACGGCATTCGCATCGGCGTTGCTGCGGGTCGCCTGCACGGCCTGTGCGTCGATGTCGATACCCACGGCCTGGCGTGCGCCGAGTTTGAGGGCCGCGATGGCAAGGATGCCGGAGCCGCAGCCGTAATCCAGGATGTCCAGATCGCGCGGTGGCTGTTGGGCCAGAGCGGCGAGGCACATCGCGGTGGTCGGGTGGTTGCCTGTGCCGAAGGCCAGCCCAGGGTCCAGGCGGACGAACGTGCCTTCCTCAATGGCGGGCTCGTCTTCCCAGGAAGGCACAATCCACAGCGAGTGGCCGCAATGGATCGCGCCCAGGCCGTCAAGGCCTGCTCGCACCCAGTCTTGATCCTCGATCGCCTGGACCAGGATCCCCTCTGGTGCCTGTGCCTGGCGTTCCAGTGCCGCGGCCGCAAGATCGGCCTGGGTCGTGTCCGGGAATACCGCCTTCAGGCGCACGGTGGACCACAGCGGATGGGTGCCTATCGGGGGCTCGAACAGCGGCTCATCGGCCCCATCGAATAGCTCAACGCTGACCGCGCCCAGTTCGAACAGGGTGTCTTCAAGTGGCTCGGCCTGTTCCGGGGTGATCTGGCATTCGAGTTCGGCAAGGCTCATGGGGGCTCCGGATGACGCGGGCCGTCAGGCCTGTGCCTTCAGTTTCTTCTCGAGATAGTGGATGTCGGTCTCGCCACGCTGGAAATTCGCGTCAATCATCAGGTCATGGTGCAGCGCGACGTTGGTCTGGATGCCGTCCACGACGATCTCGCCCAGGGCCCCTCGCATGCGCGCGAGGGCGACCGCTCGGCTATTGCCGTGGGCGATGAGCTTGCCGATCATCGAGTCATAATACGGCGGCACGACGTAACCGTTGTAGATGTGAGTATCCATGCGGATACCCGGACCGCCCGGCGCGTGGTACTGCTGGATGGTGCCGGGGCTGGGCATGAAGGTGGTTGGGTCTTCGGCATTGATGCGGCACTCGATCGCATGGCCGGTGATGCACACATCGTCCTGGGTGTAGCCCAGTGGCTCCCCGGCGGCAATGCGGATCTGCTCGCGCACCAGGTCGATCCCGGTGACCTGCTCGGTGACCGTGTGCTCGACTTGCAGGCGGGTGTTCATCTCGATGAAGTAGAAGGCCCCGTTCTCGTACAGGAACTCGAAGGTGCCCGCGCCGCGGTAACCGATCTCCTGACAGGCGCGGATCAGGCGCTGCGCCATGGCCTGGCGTTGCTCATCGGTAATGCCGGGGGCAGGGGCCTCCTCGATCACCTTCTGATGGCGGCGCTGCATGGAACAGTCGCGCTCACCCAGGCAAACCGCGTTGCCGTGGCTGTCGGCGAGAATCTGGAACTCCACGTGGCGTGGTTGCTCCAGGTATTTTTCCATGTACAGGGTGTCGTTGCCGAAGCCCTGCTGGGCCTCGTTGCGGGTCAGCGAGATCGCACTCAGCAAGGCCCCTTCGGTATGCACCACGCGCATGCCGCGGCCACCACCGCCGGCGGCGGCCTTGATGATGACCGGGTAGCCGATCTCGCGCGCCAACGCAAGGTTGGTGTCTGCGTCTTCGCCCAGGGCGCCGCCGGAGCCGGGGACGCAGGGCACGTTGGCCTCCAGCATCGACTGCTTGGCGGAGACCTTGTCGCCCATCAGGCGGATGGTGTCGGCCCGCGGGCCGATGAAGGCAAAGCCCGAGGACTCGACCCGTTCGGCGAAGTCCGCGTTCTCCGACAGAAAACCGTAGCCCGGATGGATCGCGCCGGCATCGGTGACCTCGGCGGCGGCGATCAGCGCGGGAATATTCAGGTAGCTCTCGCCGGACGCCGCGGGACCGATGCAAACGGACTCGTCCGCAAGTCGGACGTGCTTCAGGTCGCGGTCGGCACTGGAGTGCGCGGCGACGGTCGCAATGCCCATTTCGCGGCAGGTGCGCAGGACCCGCAGAGCGATCTCGCCGCGGTTGGCGATCAGAATTTTCTCAAACATGCTCGAACCTGTTTCCAGCGGAGCCGGGACCGGGCCCGGCGAATGGGCTCATCCGATGATGAACAGCGGTTGCCCGTATTCCACCGGGTTGCCGTTTTCGATCAGGATGTCGCGGATGGTGCCGGCCTGATCGGCCTCGATCGGATTGAGCATCTTCATGGCCTCGATGATGCACAGGGTCTCGCCGACCTCGACGGTCTGGCCGACCTCGACGAACGGCTTCGAACCCGGGCTGGGCGCGCGATAGAAGGTGCCGACCATGGGGGCGGTGACGCGGTGACCATCCATCTCCGGGGGCGCGCTGGCCGCGTCGGCCGGGGCGGCCGCGAGCGGTGCGTTGGCCGGTGCCGCGACGGGCAGGGGTGCCGGGGCCGGTGCTGCGACGGCGGTGCCGCTGGCCGAGCGGGTGATGCGGACCGACTCCTCGCCCTCGTGAATCTCGATCTCGTGGATGCCGCTCTCGTCGAGCAGGTCGATCAGTTTCTTGACCTTGCGAATGTCCATGGAAGCCTCTTATTCCTTGATAGCTGCAAGCGCCGCATCCAGCGCCAGCCGGTAGCCAATGACCCCAAAGCCACTGACCAGACCGGCGGCGACATCGCTCAGACGCGAGGTCTGGCGGAACGGCTCGCGGGCGTGGATATTGCTGATATGGATCTCGTAAAACGGGATGGCGACCCCCAGCAGGGCATCGCGCAGACTGACGCTGGTATGGGTCAGGCCACCGGGATTGATCAGGATGCGTTGTACGCCCTCGCCGGGGGCGGCATGAATGCGGTCGATGAGATCGCCCTCATGATTGCTCTGAAAGCAGTCGAGTGTGGTATCCGCCTGTTCGGCACGGTCGCGCAGGTCGGTCTCAATGTCGGCCAGGGTCTGGGCGCCGTAGCGCTCCGGCTCCCGCTGTCCCAGCAGGTTCAGGTTGGGGCCGTTGAGCAGCAGAATGGAGGCCATAGCAGGGGGAATCGGTAGCGATCCTGTAGACAATGGACGCGATTACACCGAAAAATGACGGTGCGGCGAATGTTTAGGATTTTGCCGCAGGAAGGGTGGGGGTGTCCAGCACAAGCGTCCGCCCCGGGGGTGATTCCGGGGCGGTCGACGGCTTATGAGTCGGCAGTGAGCGGGAACAGTGTGAGCTCCACGCGGCGGTTCTGCTCGCGCCCGGCATCGGTGTCATTGGTGGCCACCGGCTGGTGCGGTCCAAAGCCGATGGTGTGCACGCGTACGGACTGCACGCCGCGGCGGATGAGCGCCTGGCCCACGCTTTCGGCGCGGCGTTCGGAGAGGTCCATGTTGTACTCGACCCGGCCGGTGCTGTCGGTGTGGCCGGCCACCTCGATGCCGGTTTGGTCGAACTCCTCAAGGACCAGAGCGACGGAATCCAGCACGTCCTGGAACTGCGGTTTGACCTCGGCACGGTCGAAATCGAAGGTGATGTTGCTCGGCATGTTGAGGATGATGTTGTCGCCGTCGCGCGTGACGCTGACGCCGGTGCCGCGCAGCTGTTCGCGCAGGGCATCTTCCTGGCGGTCCATGTAATTGCCGATGGCGCCGCCGGCCAGGGCCCCGATGCCAGCCCCGATCATGGCTCGCTGAGTGCGGTTGCGGCTGCTGGTGACACTGCCGAGCACGGCGCCGGTGGCCGCGCCGATGCCGGCCCCGATGGTGGCGCGCGAGACGCGTTCTTCCCCTGTGTATGGGTCGGTGGTGGTGCAGCCCATTACCAGCACCAGGGCGCCGGTGGCGGCTAGAGCGAGAATGCGTTGCATGGCGGTTCTCCCGTGTTCGTGTGATCCGCAAGGCAGCGGACGTGATGAATCCCAGCTTGCGGTCCGCGGGGTGAACCGTCCATGAACCCGGAGAAGTGGTGGCCTATTGGCCGTCGATTTCGTGACGCAGTTCGTGCAGCACCGGGGCGGTTTCGGGATGGACCCCGCGCCAGATGGAGAAGGCTTCGGCGGCTTGTTCCACCAACATGCCGAGGCCATCGCTGCCGTGCGTGCAGCCGGCGTTGCGGGCCCAGGTGAGGAAGCGCTGGGCACCGGCGCCGTAGACCAGGTCGTAGGCCAGGCTGTCCGGGTGAACCAGGTGGTCGGGCAGGTCCAACCCGTCCTGCCCGAGGCCGGTCGCGGTCGCGTTGATCGCGAGGTCGAACGAGTGGGAGGGCAGGCGGTTCAGGCCGCACGCGGAGAGGCGAGTCGCCGGGGCAATATCGCGAAAGGCCTCGGCGAGCGCCTCCGCGCGTTCCGGCGTTCGGTTGGCGATCACCAGGGTCTCCGGCGTGCCCTCCAGCAGCGGTTGCAGCAGACCGCGGGTGGCACCGCCCGCGCCCAGGATCAGGACACGCCGGTCGCGTACCTGAAAGCCCAGACGATCCAGGTCGCGGCAGAAGCCGATACCGTCGGTGTTGTCGCCATGGATCTGGAGTTCGCTGTCGCGCCACAGCGTGTTCACGGCGCCTGCGTGGCGCGCACGGTCGCTGAGCTGGCGCGCCAGGGCGAAGGCCTCTTCCTTGAAGGGGACCGTCACGTTCAGGCCGCGCAGGCCTTCCGCGAACCAGGCATTGACCTCCTCGGCGAACTGCCCGGGTGTGCCTTGGCGGGCGTCATAAACGAGAAACTGACCGGTTTGTTCGGCGAACAGGGTGTGAATGCGTGGGGAGAGCGAATGGTGGATCGGGTTGCCCACCACCGCGTAGCGATCCGGGCGCGGTTCGCTCATCGGGCCGCGTCCTCCGCCAGCCATTCGGCGACCACGCGGGCATAGTAGGTGAGGATGCCGTCGGCCCCGGCGCGCTTCATCCCGGTCAGGGCCTCCAGCACGCAGGCGCGCTCGTCCAGCCAGCCGCGTTCGGCGGCGGCCTTGAGCATCGCGTACTCGCCGGAGACGTGATAGACGAAGGTCGGGCGCTGGAACGCGTCGCGGATACGGCGGACCACGTCCAGATACGGCATCCCCGGCTTGACCATCACCATGTCGGCGCCCTCGGCCAGGTCGAGCGCGACCTCGTGCAGGGCCTCGTCGCCGTTGGCCGGGTCCATCTGGTAGGTCACTTTGCCGCCCTTGCCCAGATTGCTGGCCGAGCCCACCGCGTCACGGAACGGCCCGTAGAAGGCCGAGGCGTACTTGGCGGAGTAGGCGAGGATGCGCGTGTGCAGGTGCCCGCCGTCCTCCAGCGCGCTGCGGATCGCGCCGATGCGTCCGTCCATCATGTCGGAGGGGGCGACCACGTCGGCACCGGCGGCCGCATGCGACAGCGCCTGCTTCACCAGGGCCTCGACGGTCATGTCGTTCACCACGTAGCCGTCGTCGTCGATGATGCCGTCCTGGCCGTGGGTGGTGAACGGGTCCAGGGCGACGTCGGTGATCACGCCCAGTTCCGGGTGGGTGGCCTTCAGGGCGCGCACTGCGCGCTGCGCCAGGCCCTCGGGGTTCCAGGCCTCCTGCGCATCCAGGCTCTTCTTCTCGGCCGGGACCACCGGGAACAGAGCCAGCGCCGGGATGCCGAGGCGCACGGCCGCCGCGGCCTCTTCCAGCAGATGGTCAATGGATACGCGTTCCACGCCGGGCATGGACGGAACGGCCTCGCGGACACCTTCGCCCTCGGTGACGAACACCGGCAGGATCAGGTCGTCGGCGCGCAGGTGGTGTTCGCGCATCAGGCGACGGGAAAAGGCGTCGCGGCGCATCCGGCGCGGCCGGCCGGCGGGATACGGGGCGATCGGTGCGGTCATGCCAGGTCCTTTGGGTTCAGCGGGCGGCCTCGGCCAGCCAGTCGCGGGGTTTTAAATAGCGCTCGTACAGCGCGCCCTCGGGCGTACCGGGTTCTGGCTGGTAGTTGTACTCCCAGCGCACCAGCGGTGGCAGCGACATCAGGATCGACTCGGTGCGCCCGCCCGACTGCAGGCCAAACAGGGTACCGCGGTCGTAGACCAGGTTGAACTCGACATAGCGGCCGCGCCGGTAGAGCTGGAACTGCCGCTCGCGCTCGCCGTACTCGGTATCGCGACGACGTTCGACGATGGGGGCGTAGGCCTTCAGGTAGGCATTGCCCACGCTTTGCATGTAGCCAAAGGCGTGCTCGAAGCCGCCCTCGCTGAAATCGTCGAAGAACAGTCCGCCGACCCCGCGCGGCTCGTCGCGGTGCTTCAGGTGGAAGTACTCGTCGCACCACTTCTTGTGGGCCGGGTAGAGGTGTTCGCCGAACGGGCGGCAGGCAGCCTCGGCCGCGCGATGCCAGTGGATGCAGTCCTCATCGGAGCCGTAGTAGGGCGTCAGGTCGAAGCCGCCGCCGAACCACCAGATCGGGTCCTCGCCGGGCTTCTCCGCGATGAAGAAGCGCACGTTCGCGTGTGAGGTGGGCACGTAAGGATTGTGCGGGTGGATCACCAGTGACACCCCGGTCGCCTGGAACGAACGGCCGGCCATCTCCGGACGGTGGGCGGTGGCCGAGGCCGGGAGGTTGTCGCCCATCACGTGGGAGAAGTTGACCCCTGCCTGTTCGAAGACCCGCCCCTCGCGCAGTACCCGAGTGCGCCCGCCACCCCCGGCCGGCCGGTCCCAGGCGTCTTCCTCGAACTGCGCGCGGCCATCCAGGCCCTCGAGCCCTTCGCAGATGCGGTCCTGCAGGCCCTGCAGGTAATCGATTACGCGCTCGATGGAGACGGGGTCCTGGCTCATGCTGCGTCCTGGTGAGTCAATCGTGGGTTTCGGTGTCCGGTCCGCCCCGGAGCCAGGCCCCGGAACGGGCGTCGCGGATCGCGCTCGGCGTGTCGCGCCCGCCACATTCTGCCTGCAGGATGACATCGATGCCCGCGCCAAGTTGTGAGGCAACGCAATCCCAGGTCCGGCACGGCTCTTCGCCGGCGCGGTTCGCGCTGGTGGAAACCAGCGCGCTGTCGGCTGCCGCGCACAGCGCGCGGGTGGCCGGATGGGCGGTTATGCGCACAGCGAGCGTGTCGTGCTCGCCGCGCAGCCGGGACGGGCAATCCGGGGTGACCGGCAGCAGCCAGGTGGTGGGTCCAGGCCAGCTGGCGTCGATCTCGGCCTGGCGTTCGGCGGGCAAAGGGGCCAGCCAGGATGCGAGGCGGTCCAGCCGGTCACTGACCACGATCAGCCCCTTGGTGACCGGTCGGCCTTTCAGGCTCAGGATGCGGTCGACCGCCGCTGCGGCGTCCGGGCGGCAACCGAGGCCGAAGACCGCCTCGGTGGGATAGGCGACAACACCGTCGTCACGCACGCAGCGCGCGACGGTTTCGATCTCGGGCGTCAGTAGTGGGGCCTTATTCGGATCCACGGTGGCTGGAGGACTGGGCGCTCAGGCGGCTGTTGCCGGTTCCGTCACCGGATTTCGCGGCGCTCGACTTCTTTGCCGTGGACTTCTTGGTCGCTGGCTTCTTCGTGCTCGTGCCCGTTTTCTTGGTGCTGGAGGCCTTCTTCTTCGGAGCTGCCTTCTTGGTCGTCGTCGACTTGGACTTGGCCGTTGTCTTGCTGGCGGTCTTGGTCGCTGCCTTGCCCGAGGTCTTTGCGGTTGACTTGGCCGCGCCCTTGCGTCCGCGGCCCTTGCGTTCCGGGGCGGCGGCGATCAGCTCCTGGCACTGTTCCAGTGTCAGAGACTTGGGATCGGTCTCCTTTGGAATCTTGGCGTTCTTGTTGCCGTCGGTCACGTAGGGACCGTAGCGCCCGTTCAGGACCTGAATGCCTTCCGCCTCGAAGCCCATGATGAAGCGTTCGGCGTCCTTTTGCTTCTTCTCGGCGACGATCTCCAGGGCACGCGGCAGCTCGATGGTCCAGACGTCATCGTCCGGGGTCAGGGAGGCATACTTCGAGCCGTACTTCACGTACGGGCCGAAGCGCCCGATGTTCACCATCACCGGTTCACCCTCGGGGGTCTCGCCCAGGTCGCGCGGTAGCTTGAACAGTTCCAGCGCCTCGCCGAGGGTGACCTTATCCATCTTCTGTCCGGGCAGAAGCCCGGCGAACAGTGGCTTCTCCTCGTCGTCCTTGGTCCCGATCTGCACGATCGGGCCGAAGCGGCCGAGACGCACCGAGACCGGGCGTCCGCTTTTGGGGTCGGTGCCCAGTTCGCGCGACTGTACCGCTTCGGCACGGGTGACGTTCTCTTCCTTCTCCTTCACCCGGTCGCGGAAATCGCCCCAGAAGTCTTCCAGTACCGGCACCCAGTCCTTTTCGCCGCGCGAGATCGCGTCCAACTCGTCTTCCAGCTTCGCGGTGAAGTCGTAATCCACATAGCGGTCGAAGTGCTGGGTCAGGAAGCTGTTCACGATCCGGCCGGTGTCGGTCGGGATGAACCGCTTGCCGTCCATCTCCACGTACTCGCGTGACTGCAGTGTGGAGATGATGCTGGCGTAGGTGGAGGGGCGGCCGATACCGTATTCCTCCAGCGTCTTCACCAGGCTGGCCTCGGTGTAGCGCGGCGGTGGCTCGGTGAAGTGCTGGTCGGCGGTGACCTCGTTCAGCTTCACGGTGTCGCCTTCGGCCATCTCGGGCAGACGCTTGTCTTCGTCGTCCTCGGCCGCGTCGTCGCGGCCCTCCTGGTAGACGGCGATGAAGCCGGGGTCAACCAGGGTGGAGCCGGTGGCGCGGAAGCGGTGCTGGGTCTCGCCCGGGACCAGGTCGGCGGCGACGGTGTCGAAGGTCGCGTGGATCATCTGGCAGGCGACCGTGCGCTTCCAGATCAGGTCGTACAGCCGCGCCTGGTCGCTCGTCATGCGGTCGCGGACCTCGTTCGGTACGTGGCGCACGGAGGTTGGGCGGATCGCCTCGTGGGCCTCCTGGGCGTTCTTCGACTTGGTCTTGTACTGGCGCGGGCTGTCGGGGACGTTGTTCGCGCCATAGCGTTCCTCGATCAGGCCGCGGATCTCGCCGATCGCCTCGTCGGCCAGGGCGACCGAGTCGGTACGCATGTAGGTGATCAGGCCGACCGCGCCGGAGCCGAGATCAATCCCTTCATAGAGCTGCTGCGCGGTGCGCATGGTGCGGCTGGCGGTGAAGCCCAGTTTGCGCGAGGCCTCCTGCTGCAGCGTCGAGGTGGTGAACGGTGCGGCCGGGTTGCGGCGGCGCTGTTTCTTCTCGACCTTGGCGACCTTCAACTCGCCACTGGCGGCTTCGGTCAGGCGCTTCTGCGCGTCGTGCGCCAGTTCGGCGCTGTTCAGGTCGAACTGATCCAGCTTGTTGCCGTCCAGATGACTCAGGCGCGCGGTGAATGCCTGGCCCTGGCGTTCGGTCAGGGCATCCAGGGTCCAGTATTCGCGCGGGACGAAGGCCTCGATCTCGTTCTCGCGCTCGCAGATCATGCGCAGCGCCGGGCTTTGCACACGTCCGGCCGACAGCCCGCGCTTGATCTTGCGCCACAGCAGTGGCGAGAGGTTGAAGCCGACCAGGTAGTCCAGGGCGCGGCGCGCTTGCTGGGCGTCGATCAGAGGGGTGGCGAGCTCGCGCGGTTCCTCGATCGCTTGCTGGATCGCCTTCTTGGTGATCTCGTGGAACACGACACGGTGCACACCGCGATCGTCCAGCAGGCCGCGCTCGCGCAGGACCTCGTAGAGGTGCCAGGAGATCGCCTCCCCTTCGCGGTCGGGGTCAGTCGCGAGGATCAGGTCGTCGGCCTTCTTCAGCGCCTTGGCGATCGCGTCGATTTGCTTCTCGCTGCGCTCGATGATGTCGTACTTCATGCGGAACCCGTCTTCCGGGTCCACCGCGCCCTCCTTGGGGACGAGGTCGCGTACATGGCCGTACGAGGCAAGGACCTGGTAATCGGGACCCAGGTACTTCTCGATGGTCTTGCCCTTGGCGGGGGACTCTACAATAACGAGGTGCTTGCTCATGTCGCTCGGGACCGTCTCCGTGGCAGCGGGTTCCGTGTCAGGGCAGTGGCGGTTGCACGGGTGCAACCGGGTTCACGGGCGCTAAAGACTAGAGGAGGAAATGCCCGTTGGCTACCGCGCGCCTTTCGCAAGACGGAGAAATCAGTGCAGATAATCCACGGCCGTGGGGCCCGAGTCGTCGCGCATGACCTCTTCCAGGCGGGAATAGGCGATCGCGTCGTCGGGCTGGTTGAACAGTACCATCAGAACCACCCAGCGCAGCTGGTCGAGGTCGATCTCCTCGGCATCCAGTTCCATCACCCGGTCCAACACCAGTTCGCGGGTGCCGGCGGTCAGCAGTCCGTTCTGTTCCAGGTGCAGCAGGAAGCCGTGGGCCTCGGTGTCCAGACGCTTGCGCTCTTCGGGGGCGTAAATCCGCTGGGCGGCACCATCGCCCCCGCGCGCGGCCAGCGGGGCCTCGCTCATCAGGCGGTCCAGCCAGCCCAGGGCACGATCGATTTCGCGCCGGGCAAATCCGGCCTCCACCAGATGGCGTTCCAGTTCCGAGCGGTCTGGCTCCTCGTCGGATTCCTCGTCGATGGTGTGCTCAAAGAGATACATGAGCACATCCAGCACGTTCTCGTTCATGATTCGGGGGATCCTGCGTCGAGGCGCTGGTAGCGTCCGTGGTCGAGGGCGGCCACGCGGCCATGGAGTTCAAGCAAAACCAGCATGGATGAAAGCTGTTCGATGGTCAATTTGGTTCGTTCGCGCAGGGTTTCCAGCGGCACTGGGTCGAAACCCATCGCGTTCAGCAGGCGTTCCTGCTCCGGGTCCAGTGGTTCGCGGGCGGGTTCGATCTGGGTCGCGGGTGCATTGGGGGCCACGCCCAGCCAGTCCGCAAGGTCGTCGAGGATCTCGTCGGCCGACTCCACCAGCTGGGCGCCGTCACGAATCAGTCGGTGGCAGCCGCGGCTGGTTGGGCTGAGTACCGAGCCGGGGATCGCATAGACCTGCCGCCCCTGTTCGGCGGCCAGGCGCGCGGTGATCAGCGATCCGCTCTTGAGCGCGGCCTCCACTACGAGCGTGGCGAGTGACAGGCCGCTGATCACTCGGTTGCGCTGTGGGAAGTTCCGCGCCAGGGGGCGGGTGCCGCAGGGCCACAGCGATACCACCAGACCGTGATCCGCGATGCGATGTGCCAGACGCCGGTGCTGGGCGGGGTAGATGCGGTCTGGCCCGGTGGCGACGACGGCGATCGTACGTCCGCCCGCGGCGGCCAGGGCGCCTTCATGGGCGGCGCCGTCGATGCCGAGCGCGAGGCCACTGGTGATGGTCAGCCCGGCGCCGGCGAGTTCGCGCGCGAATTCGGTGGCCAGGCGTTCCCCCTGGGGCGTCGCGTCGCGGCTACCGACAATCCCGACCTGTGGTGTTCGCAACAGCCCAGGGTCACCGTTGAGGTACAGCACCGGTGGTGGGTCGGGGAGTTCTGCCAGCAGGGGCGGGTAGGTGGGATCGTCCAGACACAGGAGGTGGTGTCGGGGGTCGGCATCCAGCCAGGCCTGGTCGGCCGCGGCCCCCGCATCGCGGGTCTGGCGCGCGGCGTCATCCAGCTTGAGTTCGACACCCGCTCGCTGCCACTCGGCGGTGGGGGTGTCCAGGGCCAGGCCGGGGGAACCAAAGGCCTCGATCAGTCGCAGCAGGCGGCGTGGGCCGAGGCCGGGGGTGTTGATCAGGCGTAGCCAATCCTGGTGTGGCGCGGCTTCCCTGCCAGCGTCACGCATGCAGTCGGGCCAGGCGTCCGATCAGGGAGTGCGAACCTTGTCGCCTTCGCGCAGGGTGCGTTCGGCCTCGGTGACCAGGACGTAGGAGACCTTCTCGAAGGTCTGGAACACCACCACCGTGCCAACTTCCTCTTCCGGAAGGGTGACCACCTCGTTGGCGCGGCTGCTGATTGGGTCGCGCACCTCGCGGCCCGCGGTGAAGGCCGTGAAGACCTGACCGTTCTCGATGCCGTCGCGTTCGCCGCGGTTGATGATGGCGGCCTGCAGCTGTCCGATCTGGCTGATGGCATCGAACAGCGAGATGATCGTGCCCTCGGTCCCAGCGGGCGGGCGGCCAATATCGAACAGCATGTCCTGCTCTTCGGCGAAGGGCACCAGACGGTCGCCACGGATCGCCTCGCGCTCGCCCTTGCGGATGTCGGCGCGGGCCACGTTGCCGGGTTCGACAATCTCGGCCTCGCCTACCGGCAGGGTGGCAACCCCCAAGTCTTCGCCGGTATCCGGGTCCGTCAGGGCGCCGTCGTGGCGAACGATGTGGTAGAGATCGTAGCGCTCGGTGTCCTCGGCATTGCGCACGTAGACGCGGTCACCCGGGCCAAAGATCACGCGTTCGTCCTGCGAGGCGAGGATGTACGGGGCGTTCTCGAGGGTCTCCTCGTCCAGCACCTGCGGGCGGAACATAAACGACTGCAGGGTGGAGATGGGTGAGACGTCTTCGTCGCGTTCCACGACGCGCGCCTCTGGTGACAGGCGCTGGGTCGGGCGCACGCGCGGCCCGCCGTCGACTGTGATGCGAGGCTGGCCGTCCACGTAATAGATGCTGAGGACGTCGCCCGGATAGATCAGGTGGGGGTTCTCGATCTCTGGATTCACCATCCAGATTTCCGGCCAGTACCAGGGATCCTGCAGGAACATCGCGGAGATGTCCCACAGCGTGTCGCCTTCCTTGACCACGTAGCGTTCGGGTGCGGACTCACGGATTTCGGGTTCCGCTTCCGAGGTATCGGGCGCGTCCATCGCGTTGCGCGATTCGCGCGGCTCAGAGCGGGTTTCGCCCGCGTCGGTAGCGTCCGATTCGGCGCCGCCGTTATCCGGCGTGGCCGCGCAGGCGCTCAGCAACAGCGTTACACTGAACAAAATGCCCGGCAGTACGAAGGTCGTGGTGGCCCTGGTCTTGTACATTGTGGTGTCCCCTGTCAGGTCCGCGCGCTCCCCGAGCCTTCCTGTGGCCCGGCCCCCAATCGGATGACGCAATTCCGCGGATATTGCGGTCCAACGTTAGCAGAATCGCGGCGTCTGTACAGTACAAAGTTTGAGGTTTTTTCATGGCCAAGCGTGAAATCCTGCACTTCCCCGATCCCCGGCTGCGCCTGAAGGCGGAGCACGTTGCCGAGGTGGATGACGAAATCCGCACTCTGGTAGACGACATGTTGGAGACCATGTACGCGGCGCCAGGCATTGGCCTGGCGGCCACCCAGATCAACGTGCAGAAGCGTGTTTTGGTGGCAGATGTCTCCGAGGATCAGAGCGAGCCGCATGCCTTGATCAACCCGGAAATCCTGGACACCTCCGGCGAGGAGGAGATGGATGAGGGCTGCCTGTCGGTACCCGGGTTCTACGAGAAGGTGCAGCGCGCCGACCGGATCCGCGTGCGTGCGTTGGGGCGAGATGGAAAGCCCTTCGAGATGGAGATCGACGGTCTGCTGGCGGTGTGTATCCAGCATGAGATTGATCACCTGGACGGCAAGCTGTTCGTCGATTACTTGTCCAGTCTGAAGCGCAACCGTATCCGTAAGAAGCTGGAGAAGCAGGGCGCCCGCACGGGGTCCGGTGACAAGGCCGCGGCCCCCGCGGTCTGATGGGGGTGGCGGACACGGACGTCGAGTCCCTGCGCATCGTTTATGCCGGGACGCCCGAATTTGCGGTCCCGGCGCTGGAGGCCCTGATTGCGAAGGGCCAGGCCCCGGTTGCGGTGTATACCCAGCCGGACCGACCGGCCGGGCGTGGGCGCAAGTTGCGCCCGAGTCCGGTCAAGCAGGTCGCCGAGGCCGCAGGGTTGCCGGTCGTGCAGCCGGAGGGCCTCAAGTCCGCCGAGGCGCAGGCCGAGCTCGCCGCCTGGCGGCCGGACATCCTGATCGTGGCCGCTTATGGGCTAATCCTGCCGCGCGCCGTGCTCGCGATCCCGCCCTTGGGAGGCCTGAATATCCATGCCTCAATGCTGCCGCGCTGGCGTGGTGCGGCGCCAATCCATCGCGCCATTCTCGCGGGCGATTCCGATACCGGGGTGTGCCTGATGCAGATGGCCCCAGGGTTGGACACCGGTCCCGTACACGCCTGTCGCTCGGTCCCGATTTCGCCCGAGACTACCACCGGAAGCCTGCACGACGTCCTCGCCCGCGAAGGGGCGGAGCTGCTGGTTGAGCAGCTCCCGATGATCGCCACGGGCGAGTCCGCTCCCTGGCCGCAGGAGGGTACGCAGGCCACCTACGCGCACAAACTGGAAAAGCGGGAGGCCTGGCTCGACTGGTCGCAGCCGGCCACGGCCCTGGATCGTCAGGTGCGCGCGTTCAATCCCTGGCCCATCGCTCAGACCGAGTGGGACGGGCAGGTCGTGCGTGTGCATGCCGCGACCCCGCTGGCCGGTGCGGCCGATGCCGCCCCGGGAACGGTGCTCTCGGCCGGACCCGACGGGGTGGATGTGGCCACCGGAGAGGGTGTATTGCGGCTGCAGACTGTCCAACTGCCAGGGCGCCGCCCGGTATCCGCGGGGGACTGGGCCCGCAATGCGGAACTCTCGGGGCAGATCCTGACGGGGGTGCAGTGATGGCGGGCAAGCCAAAGCGTGTGGTGCCCTCGCGGGTGGATTCGCGTTCTCCGCGCCAGCGAGCGCTGGAAGCGGTCGAGCGCGTGGTCTTGCAGGGACAGTCGCTGACCCAGGCCGTCGAATTGGCGACCGACGGCCTGGAGGCACGCGATGCCGCCTGGGTGCAGGCCCTGGCCTACACGATCCTGCGCTGGTACCCGCAGCTGGAAGGCCTGGTTGGGAGTTTTCTTGATCGGCCCCTGCGGCGTAAGGATGCGGTGATCGGGGTGCTGCTGGCACAGGGCCTGGCCGAGGTGTTGCATTTTGGCACCCGGGATCATGCCGCGGTGCGCGAGACGGCCGAACTGGCGCGGGAGATCCACCGCCCGGGCGCAGTGGGGCTGATCAACGCCGTTTTGCGCCGCGCGCTGCGCGAGCAGGATGCATTGGCCACCCGCATTGCCGCGGAACCGGGGCTGCGCTATGCCGTTCCCGAATGGCTGCTGGAGGCCATCCGCGAGGCCTGGCCCGAGGAGTGGGAGGCGCTACTGGAGGCCTCGACTCAGCCGGCCCCGATGACCCTGCGTGTGAACCTGCATCGTGGCAGCCGCGAAGTGGCCCTGGAGGCCCTGGCCGCCGCAGGGGCCCCGGCTCGACCGCACCCGGCGCTTGCCAGTGCGCTGACCCTGGAGAACCCGGTCGATGTCGGGGGCTTGCCCGGATTCTTCGAAGGGCGAATGTCAGTGCAGGATGCCTCGGCGCAGTGGGCGGGGGTCTTGCTGGATCCGCAGCCCGGCGAACGCGTGCTGGATGCCTGTGCGGCCCCCGGCGGCAAGACCGGGCATTTGCTGGAGCATGCAGGTGGTGACCTGGACCTGACTGCACTGGATAACGACCCTGCCCGTCTGGAGCAGGTGCGTGAGAACCTCGATCGGCTGGGATTGAATGCCGATCTGGTGGCGGCGGATCTGGAGGCGACCGACGCCTGGTGGGATGGTCAGGGCTTCGACGCCATCCTGCTGGACGTGCCCTGTTCGGCGACTGGTGTCATTCGGCGCCATCCCGACATCAAGACCCTGCGCCGCGCGGACGATATTCCGCGCCTGGCCGCCGAACAGGCCCGACTGCTGGCGGGTGCCTGGCGCCTGCTGCGGCCAGGTGGTCGGCTGCTCTATGCCACCTGTTCCTTGCTGTCGGCGGAGAACGAGGCGGTGGTAGCCCCGTTCGTCGCTGCGACCCCGGACGCATGCGCGCAGCCGCTGAACCGTGGCGCGGGCATCCCCGGTGCGCGGCCTCGCGAGGTCGGCCTGTCGCTGCCGCTCGGGCTCGAGGGTGGGGATGGTTTTTACTATGCCTTGCTGGAGAAGCAGGCCCTCTGATGTCGGGACGCGCTTACTTTCGACGGTGGCCCGCCGCGGTGCTGTTTGGCCTGCTCGGGGTACTGGCCATGCCCAGTCTGGCGCAGGCGGTGGAGATCCGCACCGCGAATCACATGTGGCTGGACGACACCACGGTGCTGGTGCGTCTGGGTATCGATATGCGCCTGCCGGCCGTTCTGGAGGATGCCCTGGCCAATGGGGTTACGCTGGAATTCGAGACTCAGGCGCGGCTGGAGCGTAGTGGTCGTATGGGTCGCGATACCCTGAAAACCGAGGCCCGACGGGTGAAGCTGCAATACTTTGCCCTCAATCGGCATTACCTGGTAACCGCGGTGACCGACGAACGCATGGATCTGCAACCGACGCTGGGCGATGCGCTGGACCAGGTGGCCCGCAGATTAGGGCGGTTGCGCCTCGATGGCGTCCCGGAATCCGCTCGGGACAACCCCGGGGAGTTGGGTCTAGCAGCCCATCTGACGCTCGTGTATTCGGCCTTGCCGCTTCCTTTGCAACTGGATGCCGGCCTGCGCGGTGACCTCACAACCCGACAGGAGTGGTGGCGATGGCCGCTGGACTGAGAGGCTTCCCATGGGGGCTCCTCGGCATCGGGCTCCTGTTCGCGCTGCTGCTGACCTCGCTGGTGGTGATGGGGGATGCGGCCCAGAACCAGGCGCGTTTCGAGCAGTTGTTCCTGTGGCTTCTGGTCTTCCACGTGGCTGTGCTTCTGGTGCTGAGTGGGCTGATCGTCTACCAGCTCGTGCGCATGGCGATCCAGTATCGGCGCGGGGTCCCAGGTAGCCGACTGACGCTGCGCCTGGTGGCGGTGTTCATGCTGGTGGCGGTGCTGCCGGTCTCGGTCGTCTACTACTTCTCCTTCAAATTTCTGAACGAGGGTGTGGATTCCTGGTTCGACGTCCGGGTGGAGTCGGCCCTGGAGGATGCCCTCGAACTGTCGCGCTCATCGCTGGACCTGCGGGTGCGCCAACTGGCCAACGAGACCCAGGAATTGATGAGCGATCTCGAGGGGCTTTCCGAGGGCCTGGTGCCACTGGCGTTGAACGACTATCGCCGCCAGGTCGGGGCGCAGGAACTGACGCTGGTCGGATCCAACAATCGCATCATCGCCTCCAGTACCGACAGCCCCATCCGTCGGCTGCCGAGCCCGCCCGGCTCGGACATCCTGATGCGGGTGCGCCCGGAACAACCATATTCGCGGTTGGAGCCGCAGTCCGATGGCTCGCTGATTATTCGCGTGGTGGCGACCACCAGTAGCCGCCGTCCGGGTTCCGAGAATCGCATCCTGCAGGGGATCTACCCGGTGGATCCGCGCATGAGTGCGCTGTCGCTGCGGGTGCAAGACGCCTTTGCCGACTATCGCGAGTTCGCCTATCTGCGCGGTCCGATGATCCAGGGCTTCGTCTTTACCCTGTCGTTGGCGCTGGCGATTTCCTTGATGGCTGCCCTGTGGGCCGGGCTGCTGGTGGCGCGGCGTATGGTGCGTCCGATCTCGGATCTGGTGCAGGGCACGCGCATGGTCGCGCAAGGGGATTACAGCACCCGATTGGCGGTGCAGCGCGCAGACGAGCTGGGCTTTCTGGTGCAGTCCTTCAACACCATGACCCGCACGCTGAACGAGGCCCGCGACGAGGCCGAGCGCAACCGTCGCCTGCTGGATGCCGAACGCGCCTACCTGGAGAGTGTGCTGCAGCACCTGCGCTCCGGCGTGCTGGCATTGGATGGCAGCCTGCGTCTGCGTACCGCGAACGCCGCGGCCAGCGAGATCCTGGAGTGCGACCTCCAGGGGGCGCGTACCCGAGTGATGTCCGAGCTGGGCAAGGAGTGTCCACTGGTGGCACAGTTCTTCGAGGCGATCAGCGATGCCCTGGTGCGCCAGGAAGCGGAGTGGTCGCGCCAGGTGGTGGTGTTCACTCGTAGTGGGCGCAAGGTGTTGATGACGCGTGCGGTGTGGCTGCCAACCTCGGGTTCCAGCCGCGGCCTGCACGCGATCGTGTTCGACGACATGACGGAATTCCTAAAGGCCCAGCGTGATGCCGCCTGGGGTGAGGTCGCGCGACGTCTGGCGCACGAGATCAAAAACCCGCTGACCCCGATCCAGTTATCCGCCGAGCGCCTTTCGCGCCGTCTGGGCAAGGTGCTGGAGGGCGCGGACCGTGAAGTGCTGGACCGGGCCACCGGCACCATCGTGCAGCAGGTGGAGGCGATGAAGACCCTGGTCAACGCCTTCCGCGACTATGCCCAGGCGCCGCAGCTGGAGCGTGCCTCTGTGGATATGAATCAGTTGATCCGCGATGTCTGCGAGCTCTACCTGGATCAGGATGGTCACTCGCGTGTGGATGTCGCGCTGGATGCCTCGCTTCCGCGCATCCACGGCGATGCCGGGCGTTTGCGACAGTTGCTGCACAATCTGATCAAGAACGCCCTGGAGGCGGGCAAGGGTCACGAGGACATGGAGGTGCATGTCGCCACGGTGTTCCTCGACGATCCCGCCGGGCCGCATATCGAGATGCGGGTGACCGACACCGGCCCCGGCATCAAGCCGGAGTTCCTGGGGCGCATCTTCGAGCCTTACACCACCGACAAGCCGCGTGGAACCGGTCTCGGTTTGGCCGTGGCGCAGAAGATTGTGGAAGAACATGGCGGCATGATTGAGTGCCATAATGCCGAATCCGGGCAAGGAGGTGCGGTGTTCCGCATCCGTATCCCGGTCGAGCATGGTCCGGTGGTTCATGAGGAGCCCGAATGAGCGAAGCCTACATACTCGTGGTCGACGACGAGCCGGACATCCGCATGCTGCTGCAGGATGTGCTGGAGGACGAGGGCTATCAGGTGGCGCTCGCTGGTTCCGTGGCCGAGGCAAAGGCACAGCGCCGCAGTCGACGTCCAGACCTGATCCTGCTGGATGTCTGGATGCCGGATGGTGATGGCATCTCGCTCTTGAAGGAGTGGAGCGACGACGAAGGCCTGCCCTGCCCAGTGGTGATGATCTCCGGTCATGGCAACGTTGAGACTGCGGTCGATGCCACGCGCCTGGGGGCCTACGATTTCATCGAGAAGCCGCTGTCCATCGACAAGCTGCTGATTACCCTGAACAACGCCCTGGAGGCCGCGCGCCTGCAGCGCGAGAACGTGGGTCTCAAGCGCCATGCAGGAACGGTCCACGATCCGGTCGGGGACAGTGCGGCCATGGTGAATCTGCGCGACCAGGTCCAGCGCATGGCGCAGCACGACACCTGGGTGCTGATCACTGGGGAGCCGGGGGTGGGCAAGCAGACCTTCGCGCGCTTGCTGCACGCGCGCAGTGCGCGCCGCGACAGTCCGTTCATCGTGGTCTCGGTCGGGTCCATGTCAGGCGACGAGGCGATCGCCGAGCTGTTTGGCAGCGAGCAGGGCGAGCATGTGCGCTACGGCCTGCTGGAACAGGCGGCCGGGGGCGTGCTATTCCTGGACGAAGTCGCCGAGATGGATCTGCAAACCCAGGGTCGTCTGCTGCATGCCCTGGACACCCAGCGTATTACCCGTATCGGCGGGAATCAGCCGATCAGTGTGAATGTGCGCGTGATCGCGGCCAGCCAGTACGACCTGGCCGAGGCGGTGGAACAAGGGCATTTCCGCGAGGACTTGTACTATCGCCTGAACGTCCTCCCGCTGGCGGTCCCGCCGTTGCGCGAACATCCCGAGGACATCCCGGAGCTGCTGGAGTGCCACATGCGTCACCTGCACCAGCAGGAGGGGCTGCCGGTGCGCGCCTTCCAGCGCCCGGCGCTGGAGCGGTTGCAGCAGTATCACTGGCCGGGCAACGTGCGCGAACTGCGCAACCTGGTTCAGCGCCTGATGATCCTGGGCTCGGGTGACGAGATTACCCGTGACGAGGTGGAACGCACCCTGTCCGGCCAGCCACAGCGCGCGGAGGAGGCCGGAGAGGGGGTGGTTGCAATCCCCGATCTGCCGCTGCGCGAGGCCCGCGAGCAGTTCGAACGCGAGTACCTGCAGCAGCAGCTGGAGCGTTCCGAAGGCAACATGACGCGCCTGGCGGAACGGGTGGGGCTGGAGCGCACCCACCTGTACCGCAAGTTCAAGGCGCTGGGGATCGATCCCAAGCGCGTGAAATCCGATAGCTGAATCCGCTCCGGGACGGGAGACGCATGAAGCACATCATCATTCTCGGGGCCGGGCAGGTCGGTCAGTCGCTGGCCGAGGCGTTGAGTGCCGATGGGATCGATATCACCATGGTCGATTACCGGGCCGAGATGCTGGCCGAGCTGGAGGACCGTTTCGATATCAAGACGGTCCATGGCTTCGCGGCCCATCCGGGGGTGCTGCGGGCGGCGGGTGCGCAGGATGCTTCGATGCTGATCGCGGTGACCAACTCCG
Organism: Thioalkalivibrio sp. ALJ1; assembly: GCF_000745395.1. Classification (NCBI taxonomy): domain Bacteria; kingdom Pseudomonadati; phylum Pseudomonadota; class Gammaproteobacteria; order Chromatiales; family Ectothiorhodospiraceae; genus Thioalkalivibrio; species Thioalkalivibrio sp. ALJ1. Next base: position 1,131,709 of record NZ_KN050684.1, read on the forward strand.
ACGAGACCAACATGGTGGCCTGCCAGGTGGCCTCCACGCTGTTCAATATCGAGACCAAGATCGCCCGCGTGCGGGCTCGCGATTACCACGAGACCCCGGAGCTGTTCGCCCAGGACGCGATGCCGGTGGATATGCTGATCTCGCCCGAGGCGATCGTGACCAGTCATATCCAGCGTCTGATCGAGCATCCCGGTTCGCTGCAGGTGTTGGAGTTTGCCGAGGGCCGGGTCTCCCTGGTTGGGGTGCGGGCCTATTACGGCGGCCCGCTGGTCGGCCACGAGTTGAAGAACCTGCAAAGCGACATGCCGGGCATTCACACCCGGGTGGCTGCGATCTTCCGCAAGGACCGATCGATTCAACCCGATGGCAATACGGTGATCGAGGCGGATGACGAGGTGTTCTTTGTCGCGGCGAAGAAAAATATCCGGGCGGTCACCTCGGAGCTGCGCAAGCTGGAGAAGCCCTACAAGCGAATCCTGATCGCCGGTGGTGGCAACATCGGCGAGCGCCTCGCCGAGACCCTCAGCAAGCGCTACCGCGTCAAGGTAATCGAGCGCGATTCCGACCGTGCCGATCATCTGGCGAGAAGCCTGCCAAGCAATGTCCTGGTGCTGCATGGCGACAGTGCCGACGATCGCTTTTTGGAGTCGATCAACGTCGAACACAGCGACGTGTTCTGTGCCGTAACCAACGACGATCAGGCGAACATCTTTGCCGGGATGCTGGCCAAGCGCTGGGGGGTGCGCAAGGTGATGTCCCTGATCAATCGGCCGAGCTACGTGGACCTGCTGCAGAGCGGAACCATCGACGTCGCGATCTCGCCGCAGCAGGCCACCATCAGCGCCCTGCTGGCGCGGGTGCGCGAGGGTGGCACGGCCACCGTGCATGCCCTGCGTCGTGGGGCGGCCGAGGCGATCGAGACGGTGGTTAACGGCGATGCCCGCACCTCGCAGGTGGTGGATCGCACGATCGACGAGATCGACTTTCCCGAGGGGACCAGCGTGGGGGCGGTCGTGCGCGGGGAGGAGGTGATCATTCCGCACCACGATACGGTGATCCATGCGGGGGATCACGTGATCCTGTTCGTAACCGATCGGCGCAAGGTGAAGCAGGTCCAGCGCCTGTTCCAGCCCACGGCGCTGTTCTTCTAGCCCGCGCGCAATGCTGCATCTTGCCTCCACCGCCCGGTTGCTGGGTGTCCTGCTGACGCTGTTCAGCCTGGCGATGCTGCCGCCGGCGGCGATTGGTTTCCTTTACGGCGAGTCCACGGCGTTTGTCTTCCTGCAGGCGTTTGCCCTTCTGCTCCTGATGGGGGGGCTGCTGTGGGCGCCGCTATACCGAATGCGCCAGGAACTGCAGGCGCGCGACGGGTTCATCCTGGTCGTGCTGTTCTGGCTGGGGCTGGGGATTGCTGGCGCGACTCCGTTGTTCCTCGACCCCAGCCTGCAGATCTCCTTTACCGATGCCACCTTCGAATCGATGTCCGGGCTGACCACGACCGGGGCCACAGTGCTGTCCGGACTGGACGATCTGCCACGGGCGCTACTGTGGTATCGCCAGCAGCTGCAGTGGATGGGGGGCATGGGCATCATCGTGCTCGCGGTGGCCATCCTCCCGCTGTTGGGCGTGGGCGGCATGCAGCTGTTCAAGGCCGAGACCCCGGGGCCGATCCGCGACAACAAGTTGACCCCGCGCATTGCCGAGACCGCGCGCAATCTCTGGTATATCTACCTGGGCCTTACCGTGGCCTGCGCGCTGGCCTACTGGGCCGCCGGCATGGAGGCCTTTGATGCGGTGGCGCACGCCTTCTCCACCGTGGCGATTGGCGGCTTCTCGCCTTACGACGCGAGCATCGGCCACTTCGACAGCGCCATGATCGAGGCCGTGGCGATCGTCTTTATGATGATTGCGGGGATGAACTTCGCCCTGCATTTTCTGGTGATCCACCGTCACACGGTCGCACCCTATCGCCGTGACGAGGAGCTGCGCACCTACCTGCTGTTGCTCGCCGGAGCCAGTGTGGTCGTGGTGACCTTCATGCTCGTGACCGGCTTCGCCAGCGACACCACGGAGGCGCTGCGCAAGGGCCTGTTCCATGTGGTGTCGATCGCGACTACCACTGGATATTCGACGGACAGTTTCTACCTGTGGCCCGGATTCCTGCCGGTGCTGCTCATTTTCCTGTCATTCATTGGTGCCTGTACCGGCTCCACTGGCGGTGGGATGAAGGTGGTGCGCGTCTTGCTGCTGGCGAAACAGGGCCTGCGCGAGATCAAGCGTCTGATCCACCCGCATGCGCGGATCACGGTCAAGGTGAACGGCAAGGAGGCCCCGGACCGTGTCGTCCAGGCGGTGTGGGGCTTTCTCGCGGCCTACGTGATGGTGTTCGTGGTGATGATGCTGCTGTTGATGGTGACTGGTCTGGATCAGGTCACCTCGTTCTCGGCGGTCGCGGCCACCCTGAACAACCTTGGCCCCGGCCTCGGCGAGGTGGGCGCGAACTACGCCTCGATCAATGATTTCAGCAAGTGGGTTCTGGTGTTCGCGATGCTGATGGGGCGTCTGGAGATCTTTACTGTGCTGGTGCTTCTGTCGCCCGCCTTCTGGCGGCGTTAGCCTGAATGCCCGGATTTGCACGCGGCGCGGGAGGTGCCCCATGAGCGACATGATCGAACGCTTCCAGAACATGCTGGATGGCGGACAGGACTCCGCGATGCTGCGGTTTTCGCTGGGTAACGCCCTGGCGACGGACGGTCAGCTGGAGGCCGCGGTGCCCCACCTGGAACGGGCCCTCGAGCTGGACGGTGGCTATTCCGCGGCCTGGAAGCTGCTGGCCAAGACGCTGGTGGAGCTGGAGCGCCCGGAGGCGGCGCTATCCACATGCGAGCGCGGCATCCGCGTGGCCACTGAGAAGGGCGACCTCCAGGCCGCGAAGGAGATGGAGGTCTATGCCAGGCGCGCGCGCAAGCAACAGGCGTCCCAGGGTGATACCGCCAGGGGGCCCGGGGACGTATGAATTCGACGGACGACCCGCAATCGCGCGGTGACGAGGCGGGGGCCTATCAGGCCCCCCTGACCGCCCGACATTTTGCCCCGCAGTATTGGGGGAGCTGGCTGTTTCTGGCCCTCGCTTGGGTGCTCCAGGAGCTTCCGCGTTCTGCGGTGCGCGGTCTGGCAAGTGGGCTGGGAAGGCTGATCCAGCGCTTCGCCGGGCGTAGCCGCGCGGTGGCCGAGCGCAACCTGGAACTGTGCTTCCCGGAGATGTCGGCGGCCGAACGCGCCCGACGCCTGGAAGCCTATTACCGCTATCAGGCGCAGACGGTGCTGGACTACGGCCTGCTGTGGTTCGGCAAGCCGGGCCAGCACGCGGCGCGCATCCGCATCGAAGGTCTGGAGCACTACGAGCGCCTGCAGGCCAGTGGCAAGCCGGTCATTATCCTGGCGCCGCATTCACTGGCGCTGGACTACGGCGGTGTGCGCATGAGCCAGATGTACGATGGTGTCTCCTTCGCAAAGCCGATGAAGAACCCGGTCCTGGAGTGGATCAACCACCGCAGCCGCACCCGCTATTCCGGCGATATCTTTGCCCGCGACCAGGGGTTGCGCCCGGCGATTCGCCAACTCAAGCGCGGACGTTTCTTCTACTACCTGCCGGACGAAGACCTGGGTGCGGACGGTGCGGTATTCGTCGATTTCTTCGGTGTGCAGAAGGCCACTCTGACGGCCTTGGGCCGCCTGGCGCGGATGTCGAAGGCGGTGGTGCTGCCCAGCTTCGCCTGGTACGACGCGGCAGCGGATCAGTACGTAATGCGCCTGTGGCCTCCGATTGAGGGATACCCGACAGGCGACGACGAGCTCGACGCCCGGCGCATGAACGAGGCCGTGGAGCAGGGCGTGCGCCAGGCCCCGGCGCAGTATCTGTGGTCCATGCGCCTGTTCCGCACCCGCCCCGAAGGCGAGCCCCGCCTGTACCCTGACCGCAAGGGCTGATCCCGGCCGCCATGCCCGAGGGCGATACCATCCACAAGCTGGCATCCGCGTTGCGCCCGATGCTGGCGGGCGCAACGCTGAGCGCGGTCGCGACCCGCGCCCGACGTGGGGACCCACTGCTCGAACACGGCGCGATGGAAGCCGGAGCCGTGCAGGCCCGGGGCAAGCACCTGCTACTCGATTTGCAGGATGCGGATGGCCGGCTTTGGCAACTGCGCACCCACCTCGGTATGTACGGAACCTGGCACCAGTACGCACTGGGCGCCGCCTGGCACAAGCCGGACCCCAGCGCCTGGGCTGTCCTGACCCTGGCGGACCGGGTGCTGGTCTGCTTTCACCCCCGCGAGTTGCAGTGGCGTCCGCACGTGTCCGGGGCCGCGGATGTGCCGCAGCTGGATGCCCGTGTCGGGCCTGATCTTCTCGATCCGGCGGTCGACCTTGAGGCCGTGGTCGCTCGGGTGCGCGCCAGGGCCGACGTGGCGCGCCCGATCCTGGACGTGTTGCTGGATCAATCGCTGGCTGCGGGCATCGGCAATATCTACAAATCCGAGGTGTTGTTCATACATGGACGGCACCCGCTGACGGCCGTTGGGGCGATTACGGATACCGCCCTGCTGGCGATTTATTACGAGGCGGCGCACTTGTTGCGCCGCAACCTCAAGCCGGGGCCCCGCATCACGCGTGAGCGGGCCGAGACGAACGAGTATTTGTACGTATACGGACGCATCGACCAGCCCTGCCGGACGTGTGGCGTCCCCATCCAGCGAGCTTTGTTGGGTGAGCATGGACGTTCGACCTATTGGTGTCCGTCGTGTCAGACGGGGAACCCTGCGCCGATCCTGCCCCACCAAAGGGGACGGACGTAGCGGAGGCAAAGCGATGAACATGGACAAGAGAATGTCGGGTCGGGTGCTGGCAGCCCCTTTGCTGGGCGGCCTGCTGGTGGCTTGCGGGGGCTCGACGGGGATTGCGGCCGAGGAGTTTGCTACGGGTGGCGGCGAGCTGCGTGGCGAGGTGCTGCATCAGGGGCTGAATCATCCCTGGGCAATCGCCTTTCTGCCGGATGGCGGGGCGCTGATCAGCGAGCGGCCGGGGCAACTGCGCTATTTCCCGGATGCGGAGAACTTCGAGGGGCGTGGCGACCTGGTGTCCGGCCTGCCCGACGATCTGGTCGCGCAGAACCAGGGGGGGCTGCTGGATCTGGTGCTGCATCCGGAGTTTGAGGACAACCGCTGGTTGTACTTTACCTACGCCGCCCAGGCCGATGGTGGCCAGACCACGCGACTGGCGCGCGGGCAGTTTGCCGATGGGGTCCTTGAGGAGGTCGAGATCCTGTTCAGCGCCGAGCCGGTCGCGCGTGGAGGACGGCACCTCGGGTCGCGCATTGTGTTCGATGCGGACGGCTATGTGTATGTCAGCGTCGGCGACCGTGGCGACCAGGACCGAGCGCAGAAGAAGGACGACCACGCTGGCAGTATTGTGCGCCTGTATGACGATGGCTCGGTGCCGGACGACAACCCCTTTGTAGGTGAGCAGGGTGCTCACCCTGAGATATGGGTTACCGGTGTGCGGAATCCGCAGGGGATGGTGATTGACCCAGAGACTGGAATCTTCTGGCAAAACGAGCACGGCCCGCGGGGCGGTGACGAGGTGAACATCATCGAGCGCGGTCTGAACTATGGGTGGCCGGTGATTTCTCACGGCGGGGCCTATTCCGGCGGCCCGATCGGGAGTGGCGAGTCGGAGAAGGAAGGCATGGAATCCGCGTTGCATTATTGGACACCGGCCATTGCCCCGTCCGGCATGGCGATCCTACGTGATCCGGCCTTTGCCGACTGGGATGGCGATCTTCTGGTCGGCGGGTTGCGTGGTCAGACTCTGCGCAAGCTCACGTTTGAGGACCGCGAGTTGGTCGAGGAGGTCGATCTGCTCCCTGATCTTGGCCGCCGTATCCGTGACGTTCGCGTACACGATGGTGCGATCTACGTGCTCACCGACCACAATCCGGGCGAGTTGATCCGGCTTACCCCGACGGACTGAAGGACCCTGCCATGTTTGCGTTTTCAGAACCACGCATGCCCGCGCCCGAGCAGGCCCTGAACGGGCGCGACGAGCCCATGCCGGTGCCCGACCGCCACCTGGTGCTGGGGACGCCGTTGGCGCCACCGTACCCTGCGGGTATGCAGGTGATCCACTTCGGCATGGGCTGTTTCTGGGGGGCGGAACGGTTGTTCTGGCAGATGGACGGGGTGTACTCGACCAGCGTTGGCTATGGCGGCGGCTACACCCCGAATCCGACCTACCGCGAGGTCTGCAGCGGGCAGACCGGGCACACCGAGCTGGTACGCGTTGTGTTCGATCCCGAGAAGGTGTCGCAAGAGGCCTTGTTCCGCACCTTCTGGGAGGGCCACGACCCGACCCAGGGAATGCGTCAGGGCAACGACGTCGGCACCCAGTACCGCTCTGCGATCTACACCAATGAAGCCGACCAGATGGCCGCCGCCGAGGCCAGCCGCAAACGGTTCCAGGCCGCGCTGGATGCGGCCGGTCGCGGGACCATCACCACCGAGATCGCCGAAGGCCCGGCGTACTATTTCGCCGAGGACTACCACCAGCAATACCTGGCCAAAGTCCCCAACGGCTACTGCGGCCTCGGCGGCCTGTCCGTCCCCTATCCCACCTGAGGCTCGCTTCGAAAATACGAATTTCACCACGAAGCCCACGAAGGCACGAAGAAGGGCAAGGGCGACTCATAGTAAGTCTGGAAGAAGGGAAAGTTTGCGGGTGAAGGGGCGGGTGCGTGACCGTTTCTCAAGTCACCCTATCAACGTGTCGCTTGCGGCCGTGGCATCAGCCTTCTTCCATTCTTCAAAACTTCCTGTGAAACCGCCTTTCTTCGTGCCTTCGTGGACTTCGTGGTGAACAAGGGTTTTCAGTCCCTTTGGGTGGCGGCCTGGACGAGGGCGTGGAACAGGCGCTGGTGGCGGCGCTTCTGCGGGAGGTATTCGGGGTGCCATTGCACGCCGATGCACCAGTCGCGTTCGGCCTCGATCGCTTGAACCACGCCGGTGGTCTCGCGGCCCGCGACCTGGAGCCCGCGGCCCAGGTCGTCCACTGCCTGATTGTGCAGCGCGTTCACGTGCAGCGTGTGGTCGCCGAGGATATCGGCGAGGCGGCTGCGGGGTTCCAGCGCGACTGGCTTGACCGGTAGCAGGCTGCGCGCCTGAGGGGTTTCCACGTAGAATTCAGCCAGATCGCGCTGCAGGGTGCCGCCGCGGACCACGTTGATCAGCTGCATGCCGCGGCAGATACCCAGGATGGGGCGGTGCTCGTCCAGGGCGCGATGGATCAGGGCCTTTTCCAGGCGGTCGCGATCCGTGTCCAGTACGCCGCCGTGGGACTGGAACAGCCGCCGCAGCAGCCACAGCGCCGGGTAGAAGAGGTAGCCGATCAGGCGCTGCGAAAGCCGGCGCTCCGCCTTCCGGATGGACGCGGCGTCCGGGCCCTCCGGCAGCGTCTCGCCATAGAGCTCGGGATCGACATCCGCCCCGCCACCGACCACCAGGCCGTCGAAGTGACAGTGGCTGCGTGGCTTGCCGGGACGCAGCCGTAACGGGCGGCCGCCCGCCCTCCAGACCGCCAGTGCTGTAAATAGCCAGGCCGGGCCCCCGCCTTGGTCGGGCCCGGTGATGGCGATCACCGGGCGGCGGGGGCGAGGGGCGAGTGGGTCGTTCGTATTGGTCGCGGGTTCAGAACCAGTCACTGAGGCGTTGGCTCCAGTCGTCGGCCCAGCGGCCAAGGGCCTGGCCTGGGCGTTCCAGGTATTCGCGTGACAAACGCTCCAGGCGTTCCGGATCGGCCGCCAGACGCTCCACCTCGACCCAACCATTGAACGGGCGCGCCAGACTCCATTCCGGGTCGTCGATCTCGCAGTTGGGCAGACGGTAGTGGAAGGCGGGGCGCGGTTTGATCAGCTCGTGTTCCACGGGCGCTGCGTCGACGCGGTCCGCGTCCAGATGTGCGAACAATGGGAGCAGATCCAGGGGACGGTTGCGCGTCGGGTTGTGCGCCAGGTAGGCATCAATCAGGCCGGCCTGGTCGGGCCGGAAATCCGGGTCCAGCACGTAGCGTACAAAAGGGCCGGGAAACGCCCGAATGTAGGGGGACAACCGTCGGGCCAGGTCGATGGCTCCGGCCGCGGTGAGAACCTCCACCATCAGCAGGAAACTGCGCAGGATCGCCAGCAGCCACTCGGCGTCAGTGCGGTGGATTTCGATATTGATCTGCAGGCCAAAGGCGTACAACAGGGAACGTTCGGTGCCCAGTGCGCCGGCCTGCTGCAGGGCGGCTCGTACCCGGTCCAGGCGGGGCAGGTCGGCTGCCGCGATGGGCGGGGCGACGATCTCGTGGGGGACCAGGCGGCCCGCGGCGTCGGCCAGCCAGCGGTCCAGCGCGGCCTCGTCGGAGTCGTCCAGCTCAATGCCCAGGCGTGCCAGGTGGTCGCGATAGGCGCGGTCCTTCAGCACGCGGGCGTCCAGCTCCAGCTGGAAATCCCCAACCTCGGTATCGCGCACGTGGCAGACGAAGGCGCTGTCCGAATCGATCTGCCCGCCAAACTCGGCCTGGACGGTTTCGGCCATGGTGTCCAGCGAGACCCCGGCCATCTCGAGTTCCAAACCGATACGTCGCGCTTCGCCGTCCGGATTGGTGGGCCAGGGGAGTTCGTGAAAGAGGTCGCTCATGCGGGACTCGGGCCGTGATTTAGTGCGCCCATGATAGCGACTTGGTGTACCTCGTGTGGCCCAGAAAGTAGGATAAGCGCCGACCTTCCGGAGCTGGCTGACCCCATGGACCGAATCTATCTGCGCGATCTCCAAATCAACGCCGTCGTCGGCGTCTACGACTGGGAGCAACGGCTGCAGCGCCCCCTGCGCTTCGATATCGAGCTCGCGGCGGATACCCGAATTGCCGCGCACTCCGGGGAGATCGGCGACACCGTCGACTACGAGGCCGTCGCCAATGTGGTGCGCGCGATCGTCACCCGCGAACCTCATGCGTTGCTGGAATCGCTCGCCGAGGAGATCGCCGAGGCGTTGATGGCCCAGTTCGCTTCCCCTTGGGTGCGCATCGTGCTGGGCAAGCCCGGCGCGGTCCCCGGGGTCCGCGAGGTCGGCATCGAGATCGAACGCGGAAGCCTTTCTTCTTAACACCGTCCCTCCCGGGCTGCTGAGGCTCCGGAAAACCTCGCTTATTGGGTGATCGCGAGTCGCGAAGCGACCTGGCGATCTGCCACCCGGGGCAGTATTGCCCGGCTACGTTCCATGCCACATTCGTTCCCCCCGGTTTCCTCCCGCCCTAGACCACCCTGCCCATGCCTGAACCTTCTCTCGCACCGGACATGGTTCACAACATGGCCGAAGCGCACGCTTTTGGTGCGTGTGCACTTTGAGTGCGCACCATTTGAAGGCAACCCCCCCGTGGTTCGGCCACAACAGGTGTTGTTAAAAGCCGATTTTGGTACTTGGCACAGCCCATGCAAGGACCGGGTGTCGACTACGCGACACTCGATTGCACAACTGGGAGAACACAACATGAAGAAGTTCACTCGTTCCGCACTGGCCGCCGCCATTGTAACTATCGGCTCGACCGGTGGTGTGGCCTTTACTTCGACCGCCACCGCGGAGCTTTCCGTAAACATTGGGGCGGTCTCCAACTACTACTTCCGTGGTGGTTCCGAAACCGATGACGGTGCCGCGATCCAGGGGGGCATCGATTACGAACACGAATCCGGGTTTTACACCGGAACCTGGGTCTCCAATGTCGACTTCGGGGACGATACGAGCTACGAGCTCGATCTGTATCTGGGCTTTGCCGATGACTTTGACAATGGCTTCGGCTACGACGTCGGATACGTCTACTACGCCTACCCCGATGCACGTGATGACGATGGTTCCCTGAGCGCCGACTTTGGCGAGATCTACGGCGAGGTGAGTTTCGATACCGGACCCGTCGGTCTCTACGGCGGCATTGCACACGTCGTCACCGACAGCTCCGACTCCGCTCTGGAGCGCAAGGACACGTACTACTACGGCGGCCTCGACATCCCATTCATGGAAGTCTACAGCGCCGGCTTCCTGGTCGGTCGCCAGACGTTCGACGACACCGACGAAAACGACAACTACACCCATTACACCGCGAGCCTTACCCGTGATGCCGGCGACTGGGGCGAGTTCAGCTTCAACCTCGAGTACGTCGACGAGTCTGACGAGGACGTTGGCGCCTGGGTGGGCTGGTCCAAGACGTTCTAGCCCCTGGACCCACTACTTAAATGAAATGGCGGGCCCGCATGGTGGCGGGTCCGCCCATAGGAGTCTGACATGAAGATGATTACCGCCGTGATCAAGCCGTTCAAGCTTGATGATGTTCGCGAGGCGATCTCGGAGATCGGCGTGCAAGGAATGACCATGACCGAAGTAAAGGGTTTTGGTCGCCAGCGCGGTCATACAGAGTTGTATCGCGGTGCCGAATATGTGGTCGATTTCTTGCCCAAGGTGAAGCTTGAAGTGGCTGTCGACGAAAACCTGGTCGATCAGGTGGTTGAGGCGATTTCAAAGTCTGCCAGTACGGGCAAGATCGGCGATGGCAAGATCTTTATTACGCCGGTGGAGCAGGTCGTGCGCATTCGCACGGGCGAGACCGGACCGGAAGCGCTTTAAACCTTTGCCTTCCAGCGAATGAGGAATTTCAATAATGGAAATTGAACAGCAAGTTGTCGAACTCGCCTATGCAATGGACACCTTTTACTTTTTGGTGGCCGGCGCACTGGTGATGTGGATGGCCGCGGGCTTTACCATGCTCGAGGCCGGTATGGTTCGCACTAAGAGTGTGGCCGAAATTGCAACCAAGAATATTGCCCTGTATTCGATCGCGAGCATCATGTACATGCTGATCGGCTATAACATCATGTACAGCGATGGCCTGAGCTCCATTATCCCGGGCCTTGGCTTCCTGATCTCGGGTGATAACGCGGTCGCGGACGTGCTGGGTAGCGGTGGCGACATCTACTACTCCGATCGTGCCGACTTCTTCTTCCAGGTGGTGTTCGTGGCAACGGCGATGTCCATCGTCTCCGGTGCCGTGGCCGAACGCATGAAGCTGTGGGCCTTCCTGGCCTTCGCGGTCATCCTGACCGGCTTCATCTACCCGATCCAGGGCTTCTGGAGCTGGGGTGGCGGTATCCTGGATCAGATCGGCTACCTGGACTACGCCGGTTCCGGCATCGTCCACTTCACCGGCGCGGTTGCCGCACTTGCGGGTGTGCTCCTGCTGGGTGCTCGTAAGGGCAAGTACGGCAAGGACGGCCAGATCAACGCGATCCCGGGCTCCAGCATGCCGCTGGCTACCTTGGGTGTACTGATCCTGTGGCTGGGTTGGTTTGGCTTCAACGGTGGTTCCGAGCTGAAGGTTTCGGACATCGAGTCCGCCAACGCTGTGGCCGCCGTGTTCGCTAACACCAACCTGGCCGCGGCCGGGGGTGTGGTCGCCGCGCTGATCACCACGCGTCTGATCTTCGGCAAGGCCGACCTGACCATGGCCCTGAACGGCGCGGTCGCGGGTCTGGTTTCCATCACGGCCGAGCCGCTGATGCCCAGCCCGGTCCTGGCGATGATCATTGGCGCCGTTGGTGGCGTGATCGTGGTCTTCTCGATCGTGGCGCTCGACAAGCTGAAGATCGATGATCCGGTGGGTGCGATCTCCGCTCACGGCACGGCCGGGATCTGGGGTGTGATGGCGGTGCTGCTGTCCAACCCGGATGCGACCTTCTTCGGTCAGATTGCCGGTCTGCTCGCTATCTTCGTCTTCGTCTTCGTGGCCAGCCTGATTGTCTGGGCCATCCTCAAGGCGGTGATGGGTATTCGCCTGAGCGAAGAGGACGAGGCTGTGGGTGCCGATATCGCGGAATGCGGTCTCGAAGCCTACCCGGAATTCACCGGGAAGCAATAATCCTTCGTTAACCTGAAACCGGGATCGGGCCGCATGCCGGCTCGATCCCGACAAAGTCTCCTCCGACGCCGACAAGACAGTCTCCCAGGACTTGGATGTTGGCCTTTAGGGCGCCTCCCCGGCGCCCTTTTTTTGTTTCTGTACTCGTGAAAGCGGGCTCGCCCGCGAAGCCCGAGCCCGCGCCGGTTCGTACGATCGGCATCAGCAGAGGCAACCTGACCGAATCGACCGTTCGTCTCACAGCAAGCGGCGCCTGTTGGTCCGGCCATTCATCCCGCGGCCCCGGCTTCGGTTACGATCCTGTTCTCGCTGCAACGGAACCCTTTCGCATGGATCGGCTGCTCGATGTACATGCCCTGAAGACCGAACACTTGGGCCCCCTGGACCTTGCGCTACAACCCGGCGAGCTCGCGCAGGTGACGGGTGCCTCCGGTTCCGGGAAGTCCTTGTTGTTACGGGCTCTGGCTGATCTTGATCCGAATGCAGGGGAGGTTCGTCTGCATGGAGAGCCCCGTGACAACATGCTGCCGGTGCAGTGGCGCCGACGGGTCGCCTATGTCCCCGCCGAGACTGCCTGGTGGGGCGAGTACGTCGACGAGCACCTCCCGGCTGAGTTCTCGCGCGAGCAGGCCTTGCATTGGCTTGACCAGGTTGCGCTCCCGGAGGCCTCGCTGCGCTGGGAGGTTGAGCGATTGTCCAGTGGCGAGAAGCAGCGCCTGGGCCTGGTGCGAGCTCTTCTGAATCAACCGCGTGTGCTGCTGCTGGACGAACCGACCGCGAACCTCGACCTGGAAAACACCAAACGCATCGAGCGGGCGGTGCGCGGGTACCTGGCGGAACAGGATGCCGCCGCGCTGTGGGTAAGCCACGACACGTTGCAGCGTCAGCGTTTGGGTGGTCGCATCCTGACCATCCACGAGGGCCAGTTGGAGAGCCCGGCATGGACCTGATCTCGCTCTCTGCACTGGATCTTTCGCTGGCGGCATTGCTCGTGGTCGCCCTGGCTGGGCTCACGTTCTGGGCCCGTATGGGGCTCAGCCGCAGCCTGCTGATCGCCGGTGCGCGAACAGTCGTTCAGTTGTTGCTGGTCGGGTTGATCCTGCAGACCCTGTTCGACAATGCCCAGCTCGGTTGGGTGGCGCTGATGGCGCTCGTCATGCTGGCGGTAGCGGGTTACGAGGTGATGGCCCGGCAGCAGCGGCGTTTTGTCGGGCTATGGGGATACGGGATCGGCACGGTCACTATGTTTATCTCCGCCTTCGCCGTAACCGTGCTGGCGCTGGTGACGATGGTGGGGCCGACACCCTGGTGGGAGCCGCAATACGCGATCCCGTTGTTGGGCATGTTGCTAGGCAACACAATGACGGGTATCGCGCTCGGCTTGGACCGTCTGACCCAAACCGTCTGGCGCGAGCGCCGAACCATCGAGGCGCGCCTGGCGCTGGGCTCGGGCTGGAGCGAGGCCGTGGCCACCATGCGCCGCGAGGCCGCCCGTTCCGGTCTGATGCCGACCATCAATGCGATGGCGGCTGCGGGCATCGTCAGCCTTCCCGGCATGATGACCGGTCAGATCCTTGCGGGCGCCCCGCCGGTGGAGGCGGTCAAGTACCAGATCCTGATCATGTTCCTGATTGCGGCAGGCACAGGATTTGGCACCCTGGGCGCAGTCTGGTTCGCCTCGCGCCGCCTGTTCGATACCCGCGAACGCCTGCGCCTCGACCGCCTCAAGGCCGGCCGCCACGTTTAGTCACGAGCTCAATGCACTCTGCGGCGTTTGTGGTGCCCGTCATCGCGAGGCGCGCAGCGCCGTGGCGATCTCCGTGAGCGGCCCAGGCGCCGGCCGGGGCAGACGTCGGGGGTTTCGTTGGGAGATTACTCGCTGCGCTCGCCCTTCGGGCCGGCCTGCGGCCGTTCAATGCGCTTCGCGCTTTTGTGCCACGGCCCCTGCGTGGCCTCGCAATGACGGGTTATTGAAGGGCCCCGCCAGGGGCCTGGCGCGCGATCAGGCAAACAGCTTGCGGCGGAAGAACTCCGGGGTTGCGCCGGCCGCACGGTGGATCGCTGCGTTGTAGTAGTGCGTGGTAAAGGGCAGCTCCTCGGCGGCCTCCTCGCGCAGGAATGACACCGGGGCATCCTTCGCGGCGATGGTGCAGGTCCACCAGCCGGAGGGGTAAGTGGGCTGGGGGAAGTGCATGGTCAGGGCGTCGATGAAGTTGGCGGCGCGCAGGCTGTCATGCATCGGTCGGATGATCTGGTCGGTATGCAGCAGCGGCGATTCGCTTTGCTGTACCAGCAGGCCGTCCGGACCCAGGGCCCGCACACAATCCTTGTAGAAAGCGGTAGAGAACAGGCCCTCGGCCGGGCCGACCGGGTCGGTGGAGTCGACAATGATGACGTCGATGGAACCGGGGGCGGCGTCCTTCAGGTATTGCACGCCGTCGTCGAACAAGAGTTCGGCGCGCGGGTCGTCGTTGGCATCGCACAGCTCGGGGAAGTACTGCTCGGACAGGCGCGTGACGCGTTCGTCGATGTCCACCTGGACGGCCTTTTCGACCTCGTCGTGCTTGAGCACCTCGCGCAGGGTGCCGCAGTCGCCACCGCCGATAATCACCACGTTTTTCGGGGCGCTGTGCGAGTACAGCACGGGGTGCGACATCATCTCGTGGTAGATGAAATTGTCGCGGCCGGTCAGCATTACGCAGCCATCGATCACCATCAGGTTGCCGAACGCCTTGGTCTCGTAGATCTCGATCTTCTGGTAGGGCGTCTGTTCTTCGTGCAGCTTCTGCGTGATCTGCAGGGACATCGCGATGTCCATATGGGGTTCGCTGAACCAGGTGTTGTCGAGTGCCATGGGCCGGGCTCCCTGTGGGAATCGTTCGGTGGGCGGTATGATAGCGCCGCTATGATAAAGGCCCGCGCGCAGCGGGCAACTGCGTCCTTCGTCATTGCGAGGAGCCGTAGGCGACGAAGCAATCTGCCAAAGTGGGCCCCGTGTCGGGATCCTGGGGCCCTGGATGGAGATTGCCGCGTCGCTTTGCGCCTCGCAATGACGTGGGTACCGCGCTCACCCAAAACCCGGATTCGCCATGTCTGCCAAGCCCTGGAACCTGGAAGAGGCCCGCGCCACTTATGGGATCGACCACTGGAACGGCGGTTTCTATCAGGTCAATGACGCCGGGCACGTGGCGATGTGCCGCCCGGACTGGCCGGATCATCCCGGCGTGGATCTGTTCGAGCTCGCAGGACGGTTGCGCGAGGAGCATGTGGGCCCTCCCGTGCTGGTGCGCTTCCAGGACGTCCTCGACGGACGGGTACGGCGTCTGGCGAAAGCCTTCGATGCCGCGGCGGGCGAACTCGATTACCAGGGGCTTTTCACCGCGATCTATCCGATCAAGGTCAACCAGCAGCGCAGTGTGGTGGACCAGATCCTCGCGGCGGGTGATTCGCCGGATGCGGATGGCTTCACGCCGCGAGTGGGGCTGGAGGCCGGCAGCAAGCCGGAGCTGATCGCCGTGCTTGCGCAATCGCGCCCGGGCTCGGCGATCATCTGCAACGGTTACAAGGACCGCGAATACGTGCGCCTGGCGTTGATCGGGCGCCAGCTCGGGCACCGCGTTTACATCGTGATTGAGAAGCCTTCCGAGCTGGAGGAGGTGATTCGCCAGGCCGAGGGCATGGATGTGGCGCCGCTACTTGGGCTGCGCGTACGTCTGGCCTCCATCGGCAAGGGCAAGTGGCAGAACACCGGCGGCGAGAAGGCCAAGTTCGGCCTCTCCGCCGCCGATGTGCTGGGGATCCTGGAGCGCCTGCGCGGGCTGGGTTGGCTGGATCGGCTGCAACTGCTGCACTTCCATATGGGCTCGCAGATCGCGAACATCCGTGACATCCAGAACGGTATGGGCGAGGCGGCCAGCTATTTCGCCGCGCTAACCGAGGCCGGTGCGGCCTTGAAGGTGGTGGATGTGGGCGGCGGGCTGGGCATCGACTACGAAGGCTCGCGCTCGCGCAACGAATGCTCCATCAACTATTCGGTGGAGGAGTACGCGCTCAATATCCTGCGCCCGCTCAGACGCATCTGCGAAGAACATGATCTGGCCATGCCCGAAGTGTTCAGCGAATCCGGGCGCGCCCTGACTGCGCATCATGCGGTGCTGATCACCAACGTAATCGATTGCGAACCGGCCCCTGGGGATGGCGAGGTT
Organism: Thioalkalivibrio sp. ALJ1; assembly: GCF_000745395.1. NCBI lineage: Bacteria > Pseudomonadati > Pseudomonadota > Gammaproteobacteria > Chromatiales > Ectothiorhodospiraceae > Thioalkalivibrio > Thioalkalivibrio sp. ALJ1. The sequence goes on from NZ_KN050684.1 coordinate 1,147,908, forward strand.
CCGCCGGCGGCGGAGGATGAACTGCCCGAGATCGCCGCCATGCGCGCGCTACTGGACAGCAATGAGCGTCCGGCCTCGGAGATCTATCACGATGCCGCGTTCGGGCTTTCCGATCTGCAGGCGCGTTTTGCCCGCGGGATGTTGTCGTTGGCGGACCGTGCCCGCGCGGAGGCCATTTACTTTGCGCTTTGTCAGCGCCTGCTGGCCCAGCCGGAGGCCTTGCCGGCAGAGATCCGCGCGGAATTGACGGACAAGTTGGCCGACAAGGTCTTCTGCAACTTCTCCGTGTTTCAGTCGATCCCGGACACCTGGGCGATCAATCAGATCTTTCCCATCATGCCGTTGCACCGCCTGGATGAAGCGCCGACCCGCCGCGCCGTGCTGCAGGACCTGACCTGCGACTCCGACGGACACATCGAACATTACGTGGAGCGCGAAGGCACACATACCACGCTGGCGCTGCACCCGTGGGATACCCAAGAGCCGTACTATCTCGGCATCTTCCTGGTGGGGGCCTACCAGGAGATCCTGGGGGATCTGCACAACCTGTTCGGCGATACCGACACCGTGAATGTCGAACTGACCGCGGATGGCGGCTACCGCCTGCTGCACCCCGAGCGCGGCGACACCGTGGACGAACTGTTGAGCTACGTGCACTTTGCCCCGGACGACCTGCGCCGCGCCTTCCGTGCCAAGATCGATGCCATCGGCCTGCGCGGCGAGGCGGCCGGGCGGCTGCTGGCGGAACTGGAACAAGGCCTGACCGGCTACACCTACCTCGAGGATTGAACCCCATGCAGTGTTACGTCTACCGCGCGACCAAGCGCGCCGACACGTACGTCTATCTGCCCGAAAAGGACGACTTTTCCGCGCTTCCCGAAGGCGTGACGCTGGCGCTGGGGCGTCTCGAGTTCGCCCTGGAGTTCGATCTGACTCCGGGGCGTACCCTGGCCCAGGAAGACCCGAACAAGGTCCTCGCCAATCTGAAGGAACAGGGTTTCCACCTCCAGTTCCCGCCGCCGGAAGAAGACCCCAGGCCCTGATTCAGCGGCCCGGCACTGTGTGCCTGCCCTGCGAGGCGCTCTATGGTTCCCGCCCTCACAGTACCGGTCGACCGTTTTCTCGCCCGAACACACCCGTGATGTTGTCACCCCGGCCCCAGTGCAGCGCCGGGATGTTCCAAGATAGGCACCCATGCTGAGCAACCCTCGGACAGATCCCAAATAACCGCTGCGCGGTTTCCGGGGTGACCGGGATGTTGGTTGGGATGACGAAGTGGTAGATGGCTTTGGCGGGGGCGCGCGGGTAGGCGCGAGGGCGGAGGCTGCGTATAAAACGTGGAAGTCACAGCGCGGACACGCATAAGTCTGTATAGTGTCGGCCCTTTTGCCAGTATCTAGAGTTCGTATTCCATGACCGAGAAGCTTCGTAATATCGCCATCATCGCCCACGTCGATCATGGCAAGACCACGCTGGTTGACCAGCTCCTGCGCCAGTCCGGCACGCTCGACGCCCGCGGTGACCACGGCGAGCGGATCATGGATTCGAACGCCATCGAAAAAGAACGCGGGATCACCATTCTGGCCAAGAACACGGCCATCGAGTGGCAGGATTACCGCATCAACATCGTCGACACGCCCGGACACGCCGACTTCGGTGGCGAGGTCGAGCGTGTGCTGTCGATGGTCGACTCCGTGCTGCTGCTGGTGGACGCGGTGGACGGCCCGATGCCGCAAACCCGTTTTGTCACCCAGAAGGCCTTCGCGATGGGTTTCAAGCCGATCGTGGTGGTGAACAAGGTTGACCGCCCCGGCGCGCGTCCCGATTGGGCCGTGGATCAGGTGTTCGACCTGTTCGATCGCCTGGGCGCGACCGACGAGCAGTTGGATTTCCCCATCGTGTTTGCCTCCGCCCTGAACGGCTTCGCCGGCCTGGATTCCAGTGTCACCGAAGGCGACATGACCTGCCTGCTGGAGACCATCGTCAAGCACGTCTCGCCGCCGAACGTTGACGCCGACGGTCCGTTCCAGATGCAGGTCTCCTCGCTGGACTACAACAGCTACCAGGGCCTGATCGGCATCGGCCGTGTGAAACGTGGCCGCATCAAGCCAAACACCCCGGTCAAGGTAGTGGATCGTGAGGGTGGGGTGCGCAATGGACGCATGCTGCAGATCATGGGCTTCCACGGCCTGGAGCGCGTGGAGGTCACCGAGGCCAACGCCGGCGACATCATCACCTTCACCGGCATGGACGAGCTTTTCATCTCCGACACGCTGTGTGACCCGAACCATGTCGAGGCGATGGAGCCGCTGACCGTTGACGAGCCGACCGTCAGCATGACCTTCCAGGTCAATACCTCGCCATTTGCCGGACGAGAGGGCAAGTACGTCACCTCGCGCGTCCTGCGCGATCGCCTGCAGGAAGAGCTCAAGCACAATGTCGCGCTGCGAGTCGAGCCGGCCGAGGATCCAGACAAGTTCAAGGTGTCCGGTCGTGGCGAATTGCACCTGGGTATCCTCATCGAGAACATGCGTCGCGAGGGCTACGAGCTGGCCGTCGCGCGTCCCGAGGTGGTGATCAAGGAAGTAGACGGTGTGAAGCAGGAGCCGTACGAAGCGGTCACCGTGGATGTCGAAGAGCAGCACCAGGGCACGATCATGGAGAAGCTCGGCGAACGCCGCGGCGACATGACCAACATGGTTCCGGACGGCAAGGGCCGCGTGCGCCTGGACTTCATCGTTCCGTCGCGCGGGCTGATCGGTTTCCAGACCGAGTTCATGACCGCCACCTCCGGCACCGGCATCCTGCACCACATCTTTGACCACTACGGTCCCTATCAGCCGGGTGCCGTGGCCGCGCGCCAGAACGGCGTGCTGATCGCCAACGCCGCCGGCCAGGCGCCGGGCTTCGCCCTGTTCAACCTGCAGAGTCGCGGCAAGTTGTTCATCGGCCCCGGCGAAGAGGTCTACGAGGGCATGATTATCGGCCTGCATTCGCGAGAGAACGACTTGGTCGTGAACGCGCTCAAGGCCAAGCAGCTTACCAACGTGCGCGCCTCCGGAACCGACGAGAATATCCAGCTCACCCCGCCGATCCGCATGACGCTGGAGCAGGCCATCGAGTTCATCGACGAAGACGAACTCGTCGAGGTCACCCCGGAAAGCCTGCGCATCCGCAAGAAGTTCCTGCTCGAGCACGAACGCAAGAAGGCCTCCCGCGCCGCCTCGGCGTAAGGCCGACGCCAACGCCCCGCCAGTGGGCAAGGCAAAAAGAAGCGCCCGGTCGGATCATCCGCCGGGCGCTTTTTCGTGTCTCGTCCGCTGGAGCCTCGATCTTCGTCATCCTGGGAATCGCAAAGCGATTATACGGGACCTCCATGGGCTGTGAGCGCGTGCGCGGAAGGCGTGGCTGTAGAGAGGCTCCGAACAAGGCTTGAGCGCCAGCTACCAGACCCAACGTATCGGAAAGCCGCGCAAGGCCGAGGAAAACAGGAGGGATGGAGACGGAAAATAGATCTGTCCCGGTTCTGGTCCCGGTTCTGTCTGTCGTTCTGTCTAGTCGGGCGGACCAGCGTGCTACCAGACGCAGCGTATCGGGAAGTCGCGTAAGACTGGATCGGTGGTCAGCAAAGGGATCTGCTCGAGCTCTGCCTGAGCAGCCAGTATGCGGTCGAATGGGTCGCGAAGATCGACAGAATAAGTCCCGGCGTGGATGGCTTGCGAGTACTTAACGGCCAGATGCGTAAAGCCATCTGCGGTAACCAGCTCATCGAAGCGCTGGATAACCACACCGCCAATTTGCAGTTTGCTCGAGCGGCGCTTGGTCGCAATCTCCCACGCGCTGGCGGCGCTTACCAGGACGGTGCTTTCCAGGTCTCCAATCACGTCCCGTGCGCGTGCTGATAGCCGCGCATCGTTTGTGAACCACCAGAGCAACGCATGGGTATCGAGCAGGACTCGCACACTACTGCTCCCAGGCGGTGAGTTCATGCTCTGGCAAGGGTTCGAAGAATGCGTCTTCAACCTGGCCCTTTATGCGCCCGGGTTGGCGCCTTAACGGAGTGGACTCCAACGGCACGAGACGCGCATACGGCTGGCCGGACTTGGCCAGGATAATTTCCTCGCCATCATGCGCACGCTTCAGCAAGCGGGACAGATGCGTCTTCGCTTCGTGTACGTTGACCGTTGTACTCATGAGCTTGCCCTGCATGACTAAGTCTTAAGACTTAGTCTATGCGTCGGCATTGCATCAACCAAATGTAACCGCTGGTCATTCTGCCGAGTGGGTCTTAGCCAGGCCCGGCCTGCTAGATCCAAAGGTAGACCCCGAGGCCCGCGATTTCATCGACGAAGACGAACTCGTCGAGGGCACCCCGGAGAGCCTGCGCATCTTCAAAAAGTTCGTGCTTGAGCACGAACGCAAGCAGGCCTCCTAGGCCGTCACCCCGTAAACCGCGAAGGGATTATCCGGGACCTCTATGGGCTTTCGACGCGTGCGCGGAAGGCGCGGCTGTAGAAAGGCTCCGAACAAGGCTTGAGCGCCAGCTACCAGGCGCAACGTATCGGAAAGCCGCGCAAAGCCGAGGAAACCAGGAGGGATGGTGACGGAAAATAAATCTGTCCCCGTTTCCGCCGCGGTCCCCGTTTCCGCCGCGTTTCCGCAGTGGACCATTGGCGCGGTCGGTGGGGTCTAAATGCGTCTCCGATCTGTAGGTCCTACCAACAATCGTCTGTTGGTGTGCGGGCGCCCTGGTGATTGACGGTCATACTGCTGCAGGTGCCAGTCTGGACTCGTCCTTCTTGACCGCTCGCGGTAATCAAGAAGGTGCTGTTGTCTGCAGAGGTAATGGTCAGCGAGTAATAGCCTTCCGGAGATTCGTTCGCGATCGTGCAGTTGGCATAGCTCATCTCAGAAGTGAAACAGCGCTCCATCCGTTGGGCGGCCCCTAGGAGTGCGGAGGTCCCGTCGGAGATCTGTGCGCGTTCGACGTAGCGGCCGTAGGCCGGAAAGGCGATTGCAGCGAGAATCCCGATGATGGCAACGACGATCATGAGTTCGATCAGCGTGAAGCCGACGTGCTTTGGTCGACGCGTCATTTTTCCTGTCTCCTCTGGCCGGGGGCTGTGAAGCCCCAGTCCTTGGTGTTCGAAAGCACCCTCGGGTGCCGCATGCGCCGGAACTAAGTGCCCTTCCTGCCAGGTGGGTTCCGTCATCCGGCGTGCTTGTCTATTGTGACTAGCGGATTTGAATCCACGAGCGTGGCCGCTGGCCGGCAGTTCCGGGACCACCAATTTCGTCCAGTGAGTCTCCACCCAGGACGTCAGTGCCACCGATCACGCGGGTGATGCCCCCATCCGGGCTGCGAACGATGGTGGGGGTGCCGATAATGCCGCGGCCGGGGTCCACTGCGCTGACCGGCACTTGCTCGCCATTGATCGTGATGGTTTCGCTTTCGTCAAACAGGCCGTCACGGTTGAGATCGAACACGGGATCGTTCGGTCGGCTACCCGTGGCCGCATCGAGCGCTACGATCGATGAAGTGCCTCCGCCCGCGCAGGGGTCATCGGACGGGGTCAGGGTAACGAATTCCACTCGTCCCCCAATGATCTGGGCGCGCTCGACCACGCGCTCGCCCCGGGGATCGGGATAGTCGAGGTCGATGTACCACCCGTCATGATCGTTGGCGTCGAAATTGTCACCAGCCGTGGTCGCGCGAACGGAAAACTCACCTATCGTCCCCGAACCGATGAATTCGTGGCGCAAGAGGTCGTTCCGGCTGACCGGGGTGGAGACTCCGTCGTAGTCGCGTATTCCATAAAAGCTCTGTACTGGCGCTGGGTTCGGCACCTGGTTGTCGGCGTTCTCCAGATACTTTCCGGTGCCGAAAAGCACGATCGAACCGCCATCAGGATGGCTGCCCACTGTGGGGCGCGCCGTGATCGGCTGCGTTTCGCCATTCGGGCCCGTTGCCTGAAAATGCAGGTCAGCATCCCACTGGTTGGTGGTGTTCGGGTTGCTGATATCAAACTTCCAAAGGTTACCCTGCAGGTCCCCCGCGAAACCGTCCTGAATCACCCCGGACGCGTTGGCGCGGAACGTTGCTTCGGACAGTCCATTGCCGCCGGTGGCGCCGGTTTCGATCTCGGTCATGGCTCCCGATGCCAGGTTGGCGATCATCAGCACGGCCTCGTCGTCATTGCTGCCGTAGCCGTTGCCAAAGAGCACTGACCATTGGCCATTGGCCGTACGGGCAATTGTTGGCGCCCCAAACGTATAGCCGAGTGCGTCCAGGTCATCTCCGGTGAGTTCCCACAGGATGTTGTCGGCCGAGAAGTCGGTCGGGTCCGTGACATCCAGGGCGTAGAGACCGCGGGCGCCCGCGCCCAGCGTACCAATCAGAACGGTGCGCCAATCGCCCCCTATCTGGGCATGGGCGATCGTTTGCTGGCCATCCACGAAGAATCGATGGCTGTAGTCCGGATCGGCCAGGTTCGGGAGCTTGTCGAAGATTGCGTTCGGGACGTAGGCGAACAACTCTTCGCCGGTTTGGGCGTCGAAGGCATGCAGCATGCCGGCGTTTCCGCCCACGTAGACCACTTCCGGCACATCCTGATTGTCGGCACGGAACTGTGAGTAGCCAGACAGCTGCGAATACCCGAAATTCAGGGCCGGCCCCTGGAAGGCGGGGTTGGAGTTGACGAAGTCGCCCAGCGGGGTCGAGCGGTTGCGCAGGTCCCCGCCGTTCTGGATTTCGTTGCTCTGGTCCCCGCGCAGATAGGCCAGCAGATCCGGATCGTCGTTCAGGATATTCTTCTGAGTGTCGCTCAGCCCTGAGTCACCACCCACGCTCTCCCAGGTGAAGCGGATGCCCTCATTGCCGTCGTACGAGAAGATGTTTCGCTGAGCGGCGCTCGGCAGCATGCTGGCAGCGCTCCATTGCTCGGTAAAGGTGCCTTGGCCGAATATGAAGTCGAAGGCTGTAACGTCACCCGACCAGTCATTCGAGTTGAATGACGCTTGGAACAGGAGGTTGGTGCCGTCCGGCTGGAAGCTGGTCGAGGCAGCGGCGACCGACGAGGCACTTCCGGTGGCTTGCGCGATGATCGACTCGAAAATCTCCGTCATCGCGGAATCCAGGCTGCTTTCATCCGTTGCGTCGAATGCGGTCCCGGTGCCACCTGCATCCGCCAGGAGGTTGAGTGGGTTCGCGGGCATTCCCGGAATGCCGGACACGCCAGGAGGCAGCGCGAACCCAACGATATAGGTGTCTACGCCGGTGTCGCTATGGAAGTTCGCAACCGCCTGCCTGGCATCCTCGAGTGCTCCGGGCAGGTCCGTACCCAGGCTCGTGCCGTTGGCCGATACGGAGGGTAGTCCGTCTGTAACCCAGATGGCGGCGTTGATGTCGCAGCTTTGCGGGATGTCCGGAGTATTGTTGTTGCCCTGGTTCGAGCCAAAATTGGCCGACTGGCCGAGGAAGTAGTCACGGGCCGTCTGCATCGTCCCTTCCAGTGGCGTCAGGCCGGAGGCGATAAGGGGCCAGTCGGGATCGGTCATCGGGTTGCCCGAGCCGTCCCAGTCGTGGCGTTGCGGTTGCAGCTTGGTGCGGATTGCGTCCCAGTGATCCGTGTCGACGTTGCCTTCGCTATCGAAGCCACCGATCGGAACATGCAGGTAGCCCAGTCCGGGCGATTGCGTATTTCGCCACTCTAGCTGGTTGTATTGGAAAAAGACCGCGCGCTGGCCCCAGCTTGTAATGTTTCGTTGTCTCTGACTGTCGACTAGAAAAGTGTTGATCGTTCCCGTTGGGCTGGCAAAGTACAGTCCGCTATCTGGGTCCAAAAATGTTTGTGCACCGCCGGACGTACGGAGATCTGCGTAGCGGTTGTTTTGGAACCCATCGGGCGGGTTATTTTGAGATGTATTCCCTGTGTACCACCGATATTCCGTTTGGTCCGTTGTTGGAGTCCCGGTAGACCCATCGCCCGTGTCCCAGAAATATCCCGGAACGCCGTCGTTGAAAAACACCCAGATGTTGTCGCGCGTCGGGTGCGGTGCGCGAAAGCGTTTGATATCGGAATCCCAATCCCCTTCGAAATTCGGCTGGTACCAGTCTGGTTCCGGGTCAGTGCTGAAGCGGGTGTCAATCGCACGCTCCACTAGGCGCCAGCGTACAGTCCCTCCAGTGTTGAAGGCGGCGCGGTTGTTACTGGCGGGCATCTGCTGATAAGACATCAGGCCCAGATTCACCTGACCTTGGTATTGGTCGACGAGGTTGAGGCCCACGCGCTTTACGATGCTGCCTTTGCTATTCGGGTTGCGTGCACCCGCCGGGCATAGGTCCAGCGAAGGGTCCCGGCTGTAATCAAGATCCGGGTCGAGATCCGGGCCGGGCTGGCAGAGGGGGTTGCTCTGATCCATGGCCAGTCGTCCGTCGGGACTCTCCTGCATGCTCTCGGACGTGTCCGGGATAAACAGGATGTTCGGCGGGAGCGCGGAGTCCTGCAGAAACAGCGGGGTGTTGGCCAGGTTGATGCCATGCGCCGTGCCCGAGAAGCTCATCATGGCCGCTGCGACCGCAATGGCGACCTTGCGGCGCGACATGCGTGGCGAGCGGAGGAGACTTTCGTTCAAATGATGTGAGGCCATGGTGTTGATCTCTCGTGTCAAGTTCGTTCCCGGTTGGGCGTGGAATCAGTTCGACCGGACGACTGCTTGAAGAATCACAACGGCGTCGTCCGTGCCCCCGACGCCCTTCGAGGTGATCCTGAATGCTTGGCCGAACGTCTGGGCGCCAAAATCTTCGGGGCAGACCTGGCCCGGCGGGCAAGACGGACCGGATATATCAAGACGCTCGATGAAGTAGGCAAAGCTACGCGTCGTACTCACGTCGAGTTCTTCGTCCCATTCTTCTGCGTTGGCGGGCGCGAAATCGACCGGGTTCTGGGCATTGTTCAGGTTTCTTGCGGCATCCCTGAGGCCGCTCTCGGCTTGCTGAAACGCAATGTTGCGGTCGTGCATGTTGCCCGCCATGCGTTCCTGGAGGACGGTGTTCTGCATGCCGGCAACAGCCAGGATGGTGATCACCAGCAGGAGGATCAGCGCCACAATCAGGGCGGAGCCCGTCTGACGGGTGCGATGAGGTTTCCGGTGGGGGAAAAAGGGAAAGGCCATGGTCATTCCGTCCTTGCGACTCACTCGAGGAGGTTGCGTGCGGCAATGGTGGTGGTGAAAGTCTGATACAGGCGTCGGTCGGGGGCGTCGAAAAGGATGCCGCCGAAGTAGAGGTTGGAGCGCGCCTCCTCCAAGACGTTGTCTTCCGAACCATTGTTAACCAGGAGGTGTACGCGGACGGCGGCTGCGTTTTCCCAATCTCCGGTGGTCATGTCCCCGGAGGCTACGTAACGGTCCACGCGCGCATTCCCATTGTCGTCGAGGCCGTAGTCGATCCGCATGTCGTGGACGCCTTCGGCAATTTCTCGGGGGTCCGCCGCAGGGGAAAGGCTCTGCCGGAAAAGGCTTGTCCGGTTAGGATCGGAGGTGCTTTCGCCTACGAAGTAGGTAGTACTCGACAGCGTTAGCAATTCAATCGGGCCCACGAACTCGGTGTAGTTCGCCGACGCAGGTGGCAAATTACCAGGGCCGCCCGGGCTCTGGGAGCGGTTGAGGTTCGCAGCACTTTCGTTGGCATTGTGCTGGAATCGCTCGCAGCTGCCTCCCGTCCTGTCGACGACGAGGACGACCGTGCCCATCGGGATGCCCGCTTCTGCCCCATCCAGGACTATGGGGGGAACGTTGCCTGAGCCATTACCAGCCGCAACGAGATCGCGGTCGGAAGCCCCCATCCGGTTAATGGTGAGTACGTCACCCCGAACGTATCGGTCGGGCAGTGTGCCTGGTGCCGCGGTGAATGCTTGTACGTTGTCGTGTACTGATGGATCGTAACCGGCGTCATTCACGTTGAGCAGGTTGTTGATGTTCCCACCCGGGCATCCGGCGTAGCCTGCCTGGCGCGCGTCACGCGCAATACGTTCGATCGCGAATCGGCCTGTCTCCTGAACGCGGGACATTGCCTCTTGAGTGCGGTAGGTCTGCTGGGTGCTGATGAAGATGCTGATGGTGCCCCCGATCAGGAGCAGTCCGATCAGCATGGCGACCATCAGTTCCACGAGCGTCAGGCCGCGGACTGCACTGGAAAGGGAAATTGTCGGGGCTCGTCGGGCGCTCATATCTCGGTCCTGGTGACGAATTCTTCGACTTCTTCACTTTCGTCTTCGGCGAGGCGGTCATTGTCCCAGCGGATGCGGATGACGAATTCATCTCCGCTACGGCTGACTTGGGCGCGGCCATTGGGTAATCCGCACGCAAGGGCAATACGCCACTCGGTAATATCGTCTGCTGCTACAGTGCCGGTACTGTCTGGAATGTTTGTTGCGCTGTCAGGGCAGCCGACTGCGTCGTATTCGCCAACGTAGGCGTTGTTCAGGGCGGCCTCGCGGTTTGCCCGCATGCGGTCGGCGATGTCGTAGGCAAGGTTGGTCGCCTGTGATCGCATCTGGGAGCCATGGTTGGCCTGTAGCGCGTTGGCCTGCAGGGCGGCCACGCCGATCAGTCCGATGGAAAGCACTAGCAGTGCCACCAATACCTCGATCAAGGTGACGCCGGTGGCTCGGCGCTTCGAGTGCTTTGGCGGGATCGGTCTGGCCATTGGAAGATCCTGGTTGGGTCGTCGGCGCTCTTGGCGTGTCAGCAAGAGACGCGTTGCACGGACGATCGGCCGCCGGGGCCGACGTAGATTTCCCGGGCGCGCTCACCTCCCGCGCAGCCCTCGGGTTGAATGGAGAAGGTGAATTCGGCGTCATCGTCATCTGTGTCCATCCGTCCGCCGAGGGCATCGAATGCGAGGAAGTCATCTTCCCCCGAAGCGGCGATCGTTACCCGCATCGGGAGTTCGGTCCACTCGCGAAGCAGGTCTCCGCCGCATCCCTCGCTACGCACGACCTGCCAGCCGTCTGCCCATCCGTCACCCAGCGGACATACGGATACCGGGAGGCCTCTCCTGACGGCTTCGCTTCGCGCATAGTTGAAGGCGGTGGTCAGCTCGTTGGCAGCGGTTGTGACACGGTTGTTCTCGATAATGAATCGAAAGCTGGGCACGGCGATCGACGCCAAAATCGCAAACACCGCGATGGTGACCATCAGTTCGACGAGCGTGAATCCGTGGGGTCGGGTCATTGGGCGTCAGCCGTTCGGGTTTCCGTGACTCTAGTGATAAGCACGCGGCGGTGGTACTGCAAGGCCCGACCGGGTTAGTGGTCGAATCGCGGCCACGAGCGGTGTTTGCGGCCGTGGCGGCACGGCGATCGTCAACCGGAGTTCCGCCGGGTGAAGCCTGGGCTCAGGTGCAGTCGGCGGCTGCGACGCGGGGGCGGCCGGCGCTGCTGATGACGATGGCGCGGCCTTCGCTCGAGTCGGCACAGATCGACACGGTGCCCATCAGTAGCGCACCCGACAGGCGTTCGGATTGGCCGAGGGGGTTGTAGGAGATGTGCTGGCTGACGGGCTGATTGCCCGTGACCGCGATGCTCGGGTTGGTCCAGCCGTTACCCACGCGCAAGATGCGGTTAGGGTCGGATGGCTGGTTGGAGCGGCCCGGATTGGCGAAGAGGATCCAGCCAGCGTCCCAGCTTGTGTCGGTGCAGGTGGCGCCGTCGGTTGAGGTGCACAGCGTGACCAGGCCGCCACGGCGGATGGCCTCGCTGCGGGTTATGTGCAGGGTGGTCAGGAACTGGTTGGTCGTGGTGGTGAGCCGGGTCTGTTCGACGAGGTTGCCGAATGCGGGTGCCCCGATGCCGAGCAGGATCGAGGCCACCAGCAGGGTGACCATTAACTCCACCAACGTGAAGCCACGCGAGCAGGACATGTTCGACTCCTCCCTGAGTCCAAACAAGGGCTTGAGCGTAAAATGTCAGCTTGACGGGTGCAAGCGGCACTGCGCGCGGGCGAACCTCGGGAGTTGACGCTTGCCTACAGGATGTCGGCACCGGTGGCGAGTGGTTCAGGCTGCCGGCGGATGTGGGGGCGTAGTACCCGGGTACGGGTGGGAGATTGCTTCGCTTCGCTCGCAATGACGGGTTTTGTGGGTGTCTGCGGGGCGCAGAAAGATCAGGAGGTCAGCAGGCCCATGGTGAAGGATGTGCAGCGGATGGATCAGGCGGATCTGCTGGACCTGCAACAGCAGGCGGCGCGCGCGGCACGGCTAGCCGTCACGTTTCGCGACGAGGCCCGCGCCGGCGCGCCGACGCCGGAGCTTCAGGTGATCCCGCCCGGAGAATTCGAGATGGGTTCGGATGCCTCGGAGTACGGCCATCAGCCGCATGAGGCACCGCGGCGTTTTGTGGCGCTGGAGCGGCCCTTCGCCCTGGGGCGCTACGCGATTACGCGTGAGGAGTGGGAGGCGTTCCAGGCGGCAACCGGCTGGGAGCCCTGGGACTGGCTGGTCTGGCCGAGCGCGCCGCGCATGCCGATCTTCAATATCAAGCCGGACAGCATCCAGAAGTACCTGGACTGGTTGAGCGAGGAGACGGGCAAGCGTTATCGCCTGCCGACCGAGGCGGAGTGGGAATACGCCTGCCGGGCAGGCACGCGCACGCCCTTCGCGTTCGGCGAGGTGGTGGGGTGTCGCGACGTGCACTTCAACTCGCTGTTCCCGTACGAAGAGCGGCGCCAGCGGCGCAAGTGGTACATCCCGGCGTGTTTCCCGCTGTCGCGGCCGCTGGATGTAGGCAGTTTCCAGCCCAACCTGTGGGGGCTGTACGACATGCACGGCAATGTGCAGGAGTTTACATCGACGCCTTGGCACGACAGCCACGCGAACTGCCCCCGCGACGGTGTCTATCGCGCCGACCCGGACAACGAGTGGGTGGTCACCAAGGGCGGTTCCTGGTTCGATCCAGCGGTGAACACCCGCAGCGCTGCCCGGCGCCGCCGCAATATCGACGAGATGGATACCAACCTGGGCTTCCGCGTCCTGCGCGAGCTGGACGATTGAGGCACGGCTTCCTGGCGGCCTGCAGGGTCGGGATGAACCACAGAGGGCACGGAGAAGATCGCAGGGCGGGTTTCAAAGGGGGCACGTCTAGCCACACGAAACGGATCAGGATCAGGGGGTGGCGACCGTCCCCCTCGAACCTCACCTGCTTTCGCTCTCCCCATCTTCGGGGAAATGCAATGTCGAAGGGTTTCTCCGTGCCCTCTGTGTCCTCTGTGGTGAATAATCACAGACTAGGCACCCTTCCCGAGTCTTCGTGGGAGCGATGCGTTTCGCTTCGCTCAACGGCATCCTGCGGTCGGAGTGAAGGGGCCGCTATTCGGGTCGGAACAGGTGGATCTCCAGGCCCTCGATGTGCCGATAGTGCCGATCATTGGCCGTGACGAGTGGCAGACCCAGCTGTGTGGCGGTCGCCGCAATCAGCGCATCGGCCATCTGCATGTTGTGGCTGAGGGCGTAAGTCTCGACAAGAAAGGTCGCCCTGTTCGAGATGGCTTCGCTTACCGGCTGGATACGGGCGTCCCAGTACTGCATGGCCTGGCGTAGCGCACGGAATTCGGTCTGGTCGCGCAGTCCCTGAATGAGCTCCATGTAGGTTACTGCGGACACTGTGAATCCCGGCGAGCTGTCGAGCCATTCGCTGGCTCGTTGATTCCCGCGCAGATTCCAGATCAGGACATCCGTGTCCACTAGGGAAACACTGCTCAATGTACACGCTCGCGTTGGCACCCCAGGTTTTCCGAGACAAGGCGCGTCGTGCAGCGGGTAGTGGTTCTACCCGAAAGCGGCGCAACGCAGGATCGGGGAACCTGGGGTGCCAACGCGAGCGTGTACATTGAGCAGTGTTTCCCTAGCATTATTTGAAGTTCCTGGGTTGCCGGATTCGTCGGACGTGTTCGTCAACCGAGCCTTGCTGGTCCCGCCAAAGCCCGAACAGAGGATTATGGTCAGCGCGCGTTTGCGGGGCCGAGGTGCTCCGGTATGGGACCAATTTGGCGCGCAGGCGACCTCGATACGTGATTTCGATCTCCTCGCCCCGGTCCACGGCGGCGAGTAGTTCGCGGCTGTGCAGGCGCATGTCCTTGGTGGTGGCTTCCATGACGGCCTCCTTTGGTTACACTTTGAAGTGTAACTAAAGTGCGTTGGTGGTCAAGAAGTGGGTTGCCGGCCACGATCATTTTGATGCGTTTCGCTGCGCTTAACCGCATCCCACGAGGGGCTTCTTGGGCGTAGGGTGCACTGCGCCCAAGAAGCACGCCGTTAGGCGAAGGGTGGCTTACAGCCAGCGGGCGAGCCAGAGGCGCAGGCGGAGTTCGAGTGGCGGGGCGTAGCCCTGCTTGCGGAAGATGATCTCGCCGTCGGGGTTGATGATGAAAGTCGCCGGCACCCCGCGCACGTTGTACTGCGCGGCGAGTTCGCCCCGTGGGTCGTTGACCACGGCGAGCTCACGTTCGCGCTCGTTCAAATGCTCCAGCACCTCTTCTTCCACGCCGGACTGCATGGCCACCGTGAGTACCGGGTGGCTTTGCGACAGGCGCACGATCTCGCCTTCCTCCAGGCGGCAGATCGGGCACCAGGTGGCCCAGAAGTGCAGCAGCATGGGTTCGTCCGCGTAGTCGGCGAGCGTCACGGGCGTGCCATCCAGTAGCTGGGCCTCGAACTCGGGGGCCGGGCCCTCGACCATGTCGCGCGCCATCCAGGCGCGTACGACCAGGAAGATCACCAGGGCCAGGCCGATCTGGATGCCCCAGGACAGCGCGCGGCGGCGTCCGGAGGGCTTCGGGCGTTTCGGTTTCTCGGGCGGGGTCTCGGTCAACGGATCATCTCGGCTTGTCCGGGGCGGGCGCGGGTGCCGCGTTTCTTCGGGCCCTTGCGCACCGCGATGCGTACCAGTTCGTCCTCATCGTCCATCAGGCGTTCCCGCTGGGTTTCGGTGAGCAGCGGGTTACGTGCAACGAAGTAGCGCAGATTGGGGTCGCGGTCGTTCACGCAGGCCTCGACTTGTTCCGGACTCAGATCGGGCCGTTTAGCGCAGTTCAGGCGCACGGTCTGATTGGGGTCGGCCAGCAGCAGCGCGACTTCCTCCGGTGTCAGGTCCATGCGGCGGGAGAAGTAGGCCTTTACCTGCGCATGCTGGTCCCGCACCAGCAGGGGGCGCCAGCCGTCCTCGAGGTCCGCGGACAGAGCCAGGTCCATGCGCTCCTCGAACGTCATCGCCTTGTATTGTTGCTGTAGTTCGGTCATGGCGGATGCATTATAGGCGGGGCGGTTGGGATACGTTGCGGCGCCCCCAAGATGTGTAGGAACGACAGCGACCTGAGCCCTGTCGTACTATTAGCTAACGATAATTTACCCCTATGCCGGGGTGATGAGGGCTCATGACCACACCGGTGGCCGAAAAACCGATCTTCCAAGTGCCTAGTACGGCTCACGTAACGGCGTCGCTGCACGCGTTGACCGATGCTCAGCGCGATGAGTTGGTGCGCCGCATCAAGCGGCTGTTGATCGAGCGCAACGCAGTGCTGGTGGCCCATTACTACGTGGATGAATCCTTGCAGCGTCTAGCGGACGAGACCGGCGGTTGTGTGGCGGACTCCCTGGAAATGGCACGCTTCGGCAAGGAGCACCCGGCCGAAACCCTTATAGTTGCCGGGGTGCGCTTTATGGGGGAGACCGCCAAGATCCTGAGCCCCGAGAAACGCGTGCTGATGCCGACCCTGGAGGCCGAATGCTCCCTGGATCTGGGCTGCCCTGCGGACGAGTTCTCGAAGTTCCGCGCGCGGTACCCGGACCACACGGTGGTGGTGTATTCCAACACCTCGGTGGACGTAAAGGCGCAGGCCGACTACGTCGTCACCTCGAGCATTGCCGTCCCGCTGGTCGAGCACCTGCGCGACCAGGGCAAGAAGGTCCTGTGGGCCCCGGACAAGCACCTGGGCGACTACATCCGCCGCACTACCGGCGCCGACATGGTGCTGTGGGACGGCTCCTGCGTGGTGCACGACGAATTTCGATCCTGGGCGCTGGAGGAACTGCGCGATCGCCATCCGGGCGCAGCCGTGCTGGTGCATCCGGAGTCGCCACGCGAGGTGATCCATCTGGCCGATGTGGTGGGTTCCACCAGCCAGTTGATCGCGGCGGTGAAGGATCGATCGGAGCAGGAATTCATCGTTGCGACTGACAAGGGCATCTTTTACAAGATGCAGCAGGCGGCTCCGGACAAGACATTGATTGAGGCCCCCACCGGCGGCCATAGCGCGACCTGTACCAGTTGCGCGCATTGCCCGTGGATGGCCATGAATGATCTGGTCTCCCTGGCCAAAACGCTGGAAGACACCGCGGAGCCGGCGAAGAATGAGATCTTCGTCGATGAGGCCGCGCGGCAGAAGGCCCTGGTGGCCACCCAGCGCATGCTCGACTTCGCCGCCGAGCACCGCAAGGCGACCGCCGGCGACGCCTGACGCGGCGACCTGTAGGCGCCTGCTTGCAGGCGAAGCCCTGCCGGAGTCGGGCGTGGGGCATTCGCCTGCAAGCAGGCTCCTACGGTGGGGTGGGGGCTACTGAGAGGTTAGCGGTCGTTGAGCCAGGCGGCCCATTGGGAATGGGTGGAGACATCCACGCCGTCGGTCTTGGCGGTTTTTTGCAGGAAGGTTTGTAGGTCGGCCATCAGTTCGGAATCCATCAGTTCGGGCTCCAGCGTCAGCTGTGCATGCAGCGTGCTGTAGACGAGCTTGAGTTCATTCACGGGATACTGCGACCAGTCGAGGTGGGCCATGGTGTCCGTTCTCCGAGATCGGGATATGCATTACAGCCTGCGGCCTGTGGTGGCGCGGCGACAAATGGGCTTGTGGAGCGTCGGAGATGTTTAAGCGCCGCGCACGCCTTTTGGTGGCGTCCGAGCGTCCGGATACTCGCGCCGCGCGCGTCGCCGAGCTGGCCTCTGCGGATGAATTCGAGGATTGGATTGAGGTGCGTCCCGGACGTGCCATGGATGGGGTGACGGAGGACGATCTGGCATGGGCCGACCTCTTGGTGGCCGTCGACGAGGCGGCGGCCCGCCGCATGCCTGCAGCGCGCCCGGCGACCTGTCGTCCGAAGTACTGGCGATTGCCTGCCGAGACCGGGGCCGACTTCGATCTGCAGACCCTTGAGGCCCTGCGCTGCATGGTGGGGGGAATGCGCATGCTCGCGCGTGTGGATGCGGCCGGTGATCGTGCCGATGAAGAGACCGATGATGCGTAACGGTTTGCGCGTAGTCGATGCGTAGTCCCGTTAACAGCGGATGGGGTTGGCCGGAGAAATCGCTGCGGCGCTGCGCGCCTCGCAATGACGGATTAAAAAGTCCGTCACTGCGAGGTCCCTCGGGGCCGCGGCAGTCGTGTTCATCGGCCACCTGATTCGATCCCGTGGTGCCAGCCCCGATGCGATCGCCACGGCGCACCGTGCCTTGCGACGACGTGGGCCTGTGTCGGGCGCTGTGCTCTAGGGAGACGCTGATTGAATCGCACGTCCGCGTTGGTGCCCCCCAGTTTTCGAGACAAAGCGTTCCGAGACAAGGCGCGTCGTGCAGCGGGTAGTGGTTCTACCCACAAGCGGCGCATCGCAGGATCGGGGAACAGGGGCACCAACCCCACAAGTCATTGAAAGCAGGGGCTCGTCCGCCCGTTGTTATCAAAAACGGGCGCGCGCACAGCGTTGCGGTTCCCTTGTGCAGAGTGACTGCACGGCAGTCACCGCGCCTTGTTCGCACGCAAAAGCGACTCGAGCGCGGACGTGCGATTCAATCAGCGTCTCCCTAGTCCGGCGTGTAGGGCGTGGGCGCGCGGGCGTGTAGTTTGGCCAGGTGATCTTCGTAGAGCCGCCAGATGCGTGGGGCGATGGCGCCGCGCGAGCCGGGGTAGGTGAGGCGGTCGGGGTTGAAGCTGACCAGGCGTTCGATCTCGGTGCAGCGCAGTTCCTCGCTGATCACGTTAAAGATCAGGATCTGACTGCCCTGGTCGGCGATCGGCAGCAGGGCGCCAATGATGCCGGTGTCGTTCAGGCCGGGTTCGCCCCGGGCATCTCCAAGCTCGGCGGGCGGTCGTACCAGTGTGCCGAGTAATTCCTGAAAGGCCTGGTCGCAGGCGTAGCAGATTTCCGGCGCGCGCAGCCCCTGCACGCGTTCGCAGGCCTGGCGGACCGTGGTATCGGGTAGCGCCATACGCTCCAATGGAATCGGGATACGGTTGGTTTCGCCGTTCGGCAACAGGCGGGGCACCGACTCCTGGCAGGATGGGCAGCGCCAGGTGGCGACGCGGGGGCCGTCAAGGATGTTGCTGGGCGGCATGCGACAACCTTTGGGTGGAATCCAGGGCCAGTATGGGGCGGCGGGAGCGAGCCTGCACGCAAACGTGCCGCCCCGGAATCGGGTGCGATTCGAGGCGTTCGCGCGCAGGGTGTGCTCCTGCCGAGGCCAGCATCCTCACCCTGGAGGGTCAACCGAAGTAGTCGGGTTCGTTGCCGGGGCGCCACTTGATGTTGCAGCCCAAGCTTGGGTGCTGCGGCTCGGGAGCGGCATGTCCGGCGAGCAGGGCGTCGCTGGCGGCGCGCAGGTCACGGCCGGTCACGGGCTTGTCGGATCCGGGGCGGGTCTCGTCGAACTGGCCGCGATAGAAGAGCTTGCGCTCGGCGTCGAACAGGTACAGGTCCGGGGTGCAGGCCGCGTGATAGGCCTTGGCGACGGACTGATCCTCATCCAGGCAATAGGGGAAGTGGTAGCCGAAGCGGCGGGCGTCGTCCTTCATCTTGTCCGGGGCGTCGTCCGGCACCACCTGGATGTCGTTGGAGTTGATTGCGATCACCGCGATGCCCTTGTTCGAGTATTCACGACCATAGCGCGCGAACTCATGACGGATCAGTTGTACGAACGGGCAGTGATTGCAGATGAAGGCGATCATGTAGCCTTTCGCGTCGGGGAAGCTGTCGAGGCTGACGTTTTCGCCGGAGACGACGTCCGGCAGGGAGAAGTTGGGTGCCTCGGTACCGAGTTCGATCATCTGCGAGGGGGTGCGGGCCATGACTGCTCCAGTGGTCGGATTTGCGACAATTATACGGCGTTGGCCGGGGATGCTTGAAACCTTCCCGCCGCGACCGCACTCTCTGAATAATACCTGAGTAATGGAGTAAGGAATATGGGCTGGGTGACCGGTGTCGTACAGGAGCGCAAGCAGTGGACGGATCGGCTGTTCTCGCTACGTGTGGATGCCGAGGTCGAACCGTTCAAGGCGGGGCAGTTCAACCGCCTGCGCCTGGAGATTGACGGCGAACCCGTGGCCCGTCCGTATTCTTACGTGAACGCGCCGGGTGAAAGCCCGCTGGATTTCTATCTGATCACGGTGCCGGATGGCCCGCTGTCCAACCGGCTGGTACAACTCGAACCGGGGGATACGGTCGAGCTGATGCCGCGCGCCAACGGGTTTTTCACCCTGGATGAACTGCCCGACAGCCGTGACCTGTGGCTGCTGTCCACTGGGACCGCTCTGGGGCCCTTCCTGTCCATACTGAAGTCCGATGCCCCCTGGCAGCGTTTCGAGAACATCCGCTTGATTCACGCCGTGCGTCAGGTCGAAGAACTTACCTACCAGGACACCATCCGGCAGTTCCAGGAACGCGACGACAAGCAGTTCCAGTACATCCCGTTCGTCAGCCGCGAACCGTTTCCCGGTGGGCTGGAGGGGCGTGTGCCGGGTGCGATCGCTGAAGGGCGCCTGGAACACCATGCGGGGCTGAAGATTACGCCGGAACACTCCCAGGTCATGCTGTGTGGCAACCCGGACATGGTGAAGGATACCTCCGCCATGCTCCGCGAGCGCGGGTTGGAGAAGAACCGCCGCCGCAAGCCGGGGCACATCACCACCGAGAACTACTGGTAGGCCCCGGAATATGCAGGAGCCTGCAAGCAGGCTCCCACGGGGCTCCTTCCGTGCCGGGTCTAGTCCAGCAGGTTGGTGGCCCAGGCGCGAATCAGGCCGGCGACGTAGCGGGTGTGTTCGGGGCGCGAGAGCAGGTGGTCGGTCTGGTGCAGGGCGACGAAGCTCTTGGGGTGCTGGGCCTGCTGGAAGATCTTGCGGGCATGGTCGACGCTGACCACCGTGTCGCCAGGAGCATGCAGGAGCAGGAGTGGCTGTTCGAGGGTCTCTAGCGCGGTATCCAGCGTGGGCTCCTCGATGGAGTCAATGAAGTCGCGTCCAATCTCGACCGGGCGCCCGCCGATCGTGATGCGGGCGGAACCCTCGCGGCGGATCTCCTCTGCGGTGTCGCCGAAAAGGTGGGCCACATGGCCGGGGCGGCTGGGGGCGGCGATGGTGACGATCCCGTCCAGCGTTTCGCGTTGCGCTCCCACATAGATCGCCATGGCGCCGCCGAAGCTGTGTCCAATCAGCAGGTTGGTGTGCTGCCCCGTGTAGGTCTCCAGGGCCTCGATTGCGGAGTGGAGGTCTTCGCAATACGTTTCCAACGTGCTATCACGGAATTCCCCTTCCGAGTCGCCCAGCCCCATGAAGTCGAACCGCAGGGTGGCGATGCCTTCCTCGGCGAGGGCGCGCGCCAGACGCACAGTAGCCGGGAAGTCCTTGGAGCAGGCGAAACAGTGGGCGATACAGGCCTGCCCGCGAAACGCGTCCCCCTCGGGTGCGACCAACACACCACCCAGGCGGATGCCCCGCGGGGTTTGTATGGTCAGTGGCGTATTGTGGATCGCCATTGGATGGGCTCCGGATGAATGAGTGCTGGCTATGGTCCCGCCGGGGACGGTCTGCGATCATACGGGTTTGACGATCCGATTGGCCACGCGGGGTGTCTCCCGGAGCACGGCCACCACTTCATGGAACCACTGGGGGCCGGCTTGGAAACCGAGAGTCAGATTCGCGCACGCCTGGCCGAGTTGGAGGCCGAACATCGGGCCCTGGACTCTGCCATCGCCGTGATGCACGAGCAGCCCTCGCCGGATGTGTTTGCCATCCAGCGCCTGAAGAAGCGCAAGCTCCAGCTGAAGGACTCCATTCAGCGCCTGCGCAGCCGCCTGATCCCCGACCTCAATGCCTGACGCTGCTGTTTCTCACTGCGGGAACGGTCAAGAGCGGATCACAGGAAGGTTGGGAGATTGGAAGGGTTTTATGGATGACGGGGCTGGTTGGTGTTTGAGTCAGACTCAGGCGTCCGTAATGGTTCTTTGCGGCTAACGGACCCAGATTCCTTCCGCTCTTCCGGCCTTCCTGTGAATCGCTCTTGACCTTGACCTTCTTCGTGCCTTTGTGTGCTTCGTGGTGAGCAAAAAAACGGCGCCCGGAGGCGCCGTTTGGTGTGGCTCCGTGTTGGAGCGTTGGAGGTTAGCCCCAGATGTCGCGGGTGATACCGGCATACCAGGCGCGAGTGTAGTTGGCCTCGCGTTCCCGGAAGCTAGAGCTCGCACCCGATGGGCTGACCCCGCCGGATCCGTCGACCCCGGCCTGTGCTCCGTCCTTGTACTGGTAGACCGCGGCGACGCTGATGGCGTAGTCCGGCGTGACCAGGCTGTAGCAGGTGTTGGCGGACGACGGATTGATCGGCTCCTGCCCGGACAACTCGCGGACGATGGCCGCGGCCACGATCTTGCCCTGGTTGTTGGCCGAGTGGCCGGACTTCGGCATGGCGCCCGCCACGCTGGCATCCCCCAGGACATAGATGTTGTCGTCCATCTCCGACTTGAAGGTTAGCTGATCGACCGGGACCCAGCCTTCATCGTTGGTCAGGCCCACGTCATGGGCGATCTGCCCAGCACGCTGGGCGGGGATGAAGTTGAGGACATCGGCGCGCACGCGTTCGAAACCACTGTCGGCCCTGACGGTCATGTTGTCGACGTCGATTTCCTCGGCACGACCGCCGTCGGAACCGGCCCGCCATTCGATCATGTCGCCGTAATGCTCATTCCAGCCTTCCTCGAACAGGCCCTGTTTGGAGAAGCCATCCTTCGGGTCCAGGATGATGATCTTGGAGCGCGGCTTCTCTTGCTTGAAGTAGTGCGCGACCAGCGAGACGCGCTCGTACGGCCCTGGCGGGCAGCGGAACGGGTTCGGCGGAGCCACCATGACGAACACGCCGCCGTTCGGCATGTCCTGCAGTTGCGAGCGTAGAAGCTCGGTCTGCGAGCCCGCCTTCCAGGCGTGCGGGATTCGCTCGGCGTCGGACTCCGAGATTCCGGGCATGTCGTCGTACTTGAAGTCGATACCCGGGGACATCACGAGCTTGTCGTAGCTGATGCTGTCGCCACCGGACAGGCGCACACTGCGGGCATCGGCGTCCACCGCCGTAACGCGATCTTCGACGATCTCGATGTCGTAGTCGTCGCGCAGGTTGTCGTAGCTCTGGGCAATGAAGTCCATGTTGGCGAAACCACCGATCACCCAGTTACTGCCGTAGCACGTGTAATAGGTGGCATTCGGCTCGATTAGCGTCACGCGAAGGTTGGGCGAGAACTGTTTGAGGTACTTCGCCGTGGTGGCCCCTCCGGAGCCACCTCCGACGACCACTACGTGGGCGCGATCGGCACCGCGCGTACCGTTGGCTGCACAGCCGATACCGGCAAAGGCGGCGGCGCTGGTAACGCCCGCGACCTTCAGGAAATTGCGTCGTGTAAAGTCATGCATGATGTGAATCCCCCTGATCAGAAGCGGCTGAAGTAGCCGGCCATCGCTTCAATTTCCTCGTCGGAATAGCCCTTGGCGTGACGATCCATGATCGTCGCGTCGCGGTCTCCGTCGCGGAATGCCTTCATCTGGCTTTCGATGACACCAGCGGGAATGCGGGCCAGATCTGGAACGCCTTCCTCGGCGCCGGCCGCGTTGTGGCAGGCTTTGCAGGAAGCGGCCATCAACTGACCTCGGGTGATTTCGTCGTCGGCGAAGGCCTGGGTAGCAGTACCCGCCATCGCCAGAGAGGCGGCAAGCCCCACCAGGTACAAATGCGATTTCTTCATTGCAACGGACTCCTCCGTTAGAAGTGGCTTTTTGTGACCGACAGCTGTGGAGTACTGCCTTCATCCTTTGGCCCGGTGTTGAGATCCGGGTTGTGTTTGCGCCACCGGGTTCAAGCCCGATAGTTGCGCCTGATCGCATAAACCAACGATCATGGGTTCCGTATAGCACATAGAAAGCGCCTTTTCGATACATTGAAAAGGTATCTGTCATCAGGAGGAACACCATGACAGGAGAGCGACGACGTCATCCACGGATTCCGATGACCGTCGAGGTGGTGGCTGAGTGCGAGACCGGGGACAAGGTGACCCTCACCACCAACGACATCTCAGGTGGGGGCGCGTTTCTGGAATGGGACGACCCGGATAACACCTGCGTAGGCCACTTGATGAAGCTGGCCTCGGACGACGAGTTGATGCTGCAGGTGTTCGGCGTGCTCGGAGATGGCGGCGAGGCACCACGAGTGAAGGCCCAGGTGGTGCGGGTCATGGACGGCGGTATTGCCGTGCGCTTTGATCCCGAAGAGTTGGGATAACGCCTCTATATCGGCGCCTCCTCAGGTTTCGCGTTCGATCTGTTCGAGACCCGCGGCCCACTCATCGGCGATCAGCGGGTTTGTTAGCAACCAGTGCACGGTGTCCGCGCTCCAATCGTCCTGTGCGTCCTGTAGGGCGGTATCCCAATCCGTGACGCTGTAATCGCCGCGCCCGATCGAGCTGAGGGCCTGCAACTCGGCCTGTTGTTCTGGCCCCAGGTCGCGCAGCGTGCCCTCCAGTTCTTGCAAGGTGAGGTCGCTGGAGTGGTCGGCAAGAATCTGCATTGCCCAGTCGTCGTCGCTGCCTTCGGGCCCGGTGTCGGGAAACACCACATCCTCCTTGGCATGGAATTCCCGTGCGGCCTGAATCAGTCGCTCCAGTGTCTCGCCAGTGATGCCCAGTGAGACCGCCACGGTGGCCGCCTAGTGAGCTGGAGTCCGCTCCTGGGCGAGAACCCAGGGGGCGGCGACAATAGCGGTGAAGATCGGGTCATTGGCGGCCCAGCGCCGGGCATCGTCATCCGATGCGCGTGCAACCTGGTCTTTGGCCAGCCACTCGCTCACCTGGTGAGTCGCATCGTCGCGGAATGCGCGGGCGACTTCGATTAGGTCCAGCTCCGGCGCAACGCGGATGACCACGCCGCGGGCGAAATGGGGCATCAATTCCTTCCAGGGCAGGGGGCCGGCTTCTTCTTCAATCGGGATCTCGCGTTGTTCGGCGGGGGCGTCTTGCATGACGGTTCCAGTCGGTTTCAGATATTGTTCAGGCTAGGCCGATACCCTTGGTTCTTCAACATCTGCCGCCCCTGAACGCCCGGAGAATTAACCGATATGCGACCGATGCCGGATCTGCAGCTCGGATACCGCGGGCGAGGCCTGACACGGCCCCGCGTGGGGTGCGCGCTCGTAATGACGACGCTCCTGTGTGTAGCGCTCCCGGCACAAGGGCAGTTCAACACCGAGGATCCCGAGGCCGCCGTCTGGGACCTCGACGAGGCGGTCGCCCAGATTGAAGCCCATTATCCAGGACGGGTTCTACAAGCACGCGAAGATGTCGGCCAATACGGCGCTCGCCTGTTTGTGATCCGCATTCTGACCAACGACCAGCAGGTGCGGACCCTCCGGATCGAGGAAGGCACCGAAGTGGAGCTCCCGGAATGAATCTGCGCGTGGTATTGATCGAGGACGATGTCGCACTGCGCAACCAGATTGCCGATGAGCTGGATCGCAGCGGCTGCCGCGTCGATACCGCGTCCGACGGCGAGACGGGGCTCTACCTGCTCACCGAATACAACTGCGATATCGCGGTGGTGGACCTGGGCCTTCCAGGGATGGATGGGTTGGACGTCATCCGCAAGGCACGCGAGTCGAAGCCGCGCCTGCCCATCCTGATTCTCACCGCTCGCGATCGCTGGCAGGACAAGGTCGAGGGTCTGGAGGCCGGGGGTGACGACTATCTAGCCAAGCCCTTCCATATTCAGGAGCTTCTCGCGCGTCTGCGGGCCCTGGCGCGGCGCAGCCTGCAGTCCGGTCAGGAGCGCTTGCAGTTTGGCCCGCTGGTGATCGATACCGCGAGCGACGAGGTCTGGCTGAACGGCGAGCCGGTGACGTTGACGACCTTTGAATACCGGTTGTTGATGACGCTGGTACGCCAGCCGGGCCGGGTGCTCAGCAAGGATGCGCTGGCGGACTACCTCTATGACCACGACGAAGACCGCGAGAGCAACGTGATCGAGGTCCTGATCGGGCGCCTGCGCCGTAAGTTGGATGCCGATGGCAGCCTGGGCCTGATCGAAACCCTGCGCGGACGTGGATACCGCTTCGCCCGCGAGCCTGACGCCGCCCCGGAAAACGAGCCGGATACCACCCGATGACCCGCCGCGAGGCCGCCCGGTCCGCATGACAGCGGCCCTGCGCAAGCTGCGTGGCAGCCTGGTCCTGCGCCTCGCGGGGGTCACGGTCGTTACCGTTCTGATCTTCTCCCTGCTGACGGCCTGGGTGCTAGAGGCGGCCTTTCGCGACAATGCGGCCGATGCGGTCGAGACCCGCCTGGAGGCCCAGGTCCTGCTGTTGATGGGGCTGGCCGAGGTGATCGGCCCGGCCGATGTGCGCGTGCCCGAGATGCTCCCCGAGAGCCGGCTGCAATTGCCGGTCAGCGGTCTCTATGCACGCATCCTGGGTGAGGATGGCCAGACGCTGTGGCGCTCCCCTTCGGCTGTTGGAGTCTCGCTGCGGGACTGGTCGGAGGACGAATACTTCAGTTTCAGCCTGCCGGTGCAGTGGGAGCTGGAAGGCGACCAGGTCGGCCTGACCTTCCAGATGCTGGAGGATCGGGAAGCCTTCAGCGAGCAGGTGGAGCAGTACCGTACCAGTCTCTGGCAGGGGCTGATGACCATGACCATCTCCATGATCATCGTACTTTCCCTGGCGCTGTGGTTCTGGGGGCTGCGCCCACTGCGCCAGGTTCGCAGCGACCTGGATGCGTTGCGCCATGGTGACCACGCGCGCCTGGAAGGGCATTACCCCACCGAAGTTCGGGCACTGACGGGCAGTATCAATGATCTGGTGGAGTTCGAGCGGGCGCGCCTGGCGCGTCAGCAGAACGCGCTGGCGGATCTGGCCCACAGTCTAAAGACGCCGATCTCGGCACTGCGTTTGAACCTGGAGGGCGCGCGCCCGGATAACGAAGACATGTGTCGTCAGGTGGATCGGCTGCAGGCGATTGTCCAGCACCAACTCAATCATGCGCAGCGCCTGGGGCCGGCACCGTTCCAGGCTCCCGAGCCGCTGGCGCCCATCATCGAACGCACCGGCCAGGCCCTGGGCCGATTGGCGAATCAGGAAGGCGTGGAGATCGAGACCGACCTGACCCCCGGTTGTGCGCTGCGTATGGACAGTGGTGCGATCTTCGAGCTACTGGGTAACACCCTGGATAATGCCATTCGCCATGCCACCACTCGGGTGCGGATCACCACCCGCTGCAAGCCCGGCGAGGTGATGCTGATCATCGACGACGATGGTCCTGGTATCCCGCCAGTCGATCGAGCACGAGTCCTGGAACGGGGTACAAGGGCAGACACCCGCGGTGGGCAGGACGAGGGTGCCACCGAGGGCCAGGGTCTGGGTCTCAATATTATTCATACCCTGGTCACAGACCATGGTGGGGCATTGTTCATTGAGCAGGCCCCGGAACTCCATGGCGCCCGTATTCGGATGGTGTTCGCGGCTTCGTGACGACCGGGTGATAGGGCTCTTCACCACGGAGCACACGGAGGTCACGGAGAAAGGCCGATCAAGAGGTTGGTCACAGGGAGACGGGAAGCGCGTGCAGGTTCTGGATGAGCATGAGGAAGGCATGGGCTCACGCCGGCCGTAGCGTAGCGAAATGCATCGACCCGGGCATTCCTTACGCTTAGCCGTTCGAGATCAGAGCGTAAGGCCGTCCAGCGGCAGGGCCGGGTCTTCGCCCAGTACGCTGGCGCGTACCAGCGCTGCGGCGCCGCAGGCGAAGGTCCAACCGAGGTGGCCGGAACCGGTGTTGAGGTAAAGGCCTGGTACCTGGGTGGCTCCGAGGATCGGGGTGCCGCGGGCGCTCATCGGGCGCAGGCCGGTCCATGGGGCCATGGTCTCGGCATCCATCTGCTCGGGCAGGCCGACCAGGGTGCGCCGGCAGTGGTCCAGCACGCTGGCGGCGCGTTGCGGGTTCAGGTGGCGATCACGCCCGGCAAATTCGGCGGTGCCGGCCAGGCGCAGGCGATTGCCCAGCGGGGTCATCACGACCTTGTTGGCGTCGTCGATCAACGGCAGGTTGAGCCGCGAGTCGGCCTCCATCGGCAGGGTCAGCGAATAGCCTTTCACCGGCGCTACGGGTAGCCGGATGCCCAGCGGGCGCAGCAGGTCGGGCGCGTGGTAGCCGTTGGCAACTACACAGGCATCTGCAGCGATTGGCCCTGCCGAGGTCTCCAGCGCATCAAGGCGTCCCTGGAAGGTTCGCAGGCGTCGTACCCCGATGCCCGGGTAATAGGTCAGCCCCCGGCGCCGGGTGATGGCCAGTAGGCCGGTGGTGAACCGGGCGGCATCACCGATGGCGTCATCCGGGAAATACAGCCCGCCGCACAGCCGGTCGCGCACGGGTGCGAGTGCCGGCTCTTCGCTGATGATGCGTTCTACGTCCCAGTCCTCGAAGCGTACGCCGACGTCCATCATGCCCTCGCTGGCGGCTCGGTTGCGCGCCTGACTGGCCGGGTCCTGGAACAGTTTGAGAATGCCGCAGCGGCGAAAGCCGAAGTTCAGCCCCTCGGGGTCCAGCTCGCGCTGCAGGCGGTCGATCTCCTGCAGGGAGAAGGTCGCGAGGCGGGCATTCAGCCGGGTGTGTTCCTCGAAGGTGCTACGGCGGCTGTTCCAGAGAAAGCGCAGCCCCCAGCCGACCAGGCCCGGCATCGCGCGCGGTCGCACCAGCAGCGGCGAGTCGGCGCGGCCCAGGTAGCGCAACAGGTCGAGACCCACGCCCGGAGTATTCCACGGTTCGGCGTGGCTGGCGTGTAGCATGCCGCCATTGGCAAAGCTGGCCCCGCTGGCCGGCTCCGCGCTGGCGTCCAGCAATACCACCTCGGCTCCGGCCTCCTGCAGGTACCAGGCTGTGGTGACGCCGATGACCCCGGCGCCAATCACCGCTACGCGCATCCCTCGATCCTTTTATCGTGGTGGCTCATGTGCCACTGGCCAGTCGTTGGATCAGTGTCGCGTATTCGCGTTCCAGGCGTTTGGGCGACACCTTCTCGCGGGTGCCCAGCTCCTGGGCGAACTGCGAGACGCGAAACTCCTCGATGCGGTAGCGAAAGGCCAGCACGTCGGGGTGGTCCGGCGCGCGCGCGATCAGTTCCTGTGCCTGCTGCCACAGTGGCTCGACTGCCACACGTCGGGCGCGGTCCTTGTCCGGGGCCTGGGTCAGGCGTTCCAGACGCTTGTCGATCGCCTGCAGGTAGCGCGGCAGCTCGGGCAGCACGGCGTGCGGGGTGCGCAGCAGGAAATCGGCCGGGACCAGGGCGTCGAGCTGCTCGCGGATGTCGCGTGCGGCCTCGATCCAGGACAGCGGCAGATCCCCCTGCAGCCGGGTGCGCAGGTCGTGCCAGTGGCGCAGGATCTCGGCGGCCAGGCGCGAGAGTTCCATCACCGTCGGCGACAACTCGGGCAGGCTGGCCTCCAGGCGCTCTTGAAAGTTCTCGGCCTCGCGTGGCCACGGCTCGGCCAGGAACACGCGGTCGGCCGCGGCCTCCAGGATCTGGTCGCGCAGGGCCTCGCAGCTGCCGAGTGTCGAGTAGTTCAGGCAGGCGCGTTCGATCTCCGGGAGCTGGCGGCGCAGATCGCGGGCGGTCTTGCGCGCGCCCAGCAGGAACAGCCGGCGCAGCCCCGCGCGGTGGGCGCGCGCGGCCCGCGCCGGGTCCGGTTCCAGCTCCAGCGAGACGGCGTCACCGCGATCGACCAGAATCGGGAAGGCGCGCAGCTGCGCCCCCTGGTGATCGAATTCGACGCTCTCCGGCAGCACGCCGAAGTCCCATTCGGTGATCCCCTCGCGGGTGATCTCGTCCGGGCGGCTGGCGTCGAAATGGGCCTCGGCGCTGTCGCCCAGCCGGCGCTTCAGCGCGGCCAGGTCGCGGCCGCTGGCCTGCTCGCTGCCTTCCGGGTCGAGGATGCGGAAGCGCATCACCAGGTGTGGCTCCAGGTTCTCCGGGCGCCAGGCATCCAGCGGAATCTCGGTGCCGGTCATCGCGCGCAGGGCCTCGGCCAGCGCCGGGATCAGCGGGCCCTGGCGGTGTTCGATGCGCGCGAGCGCGGCCTGCGCGAAATCCGGCGCGGGCACGAACTGGCGGCGCAGGCCCTTGGGCAGGCTCTTCAATAGGCCGGTCACACGCTCCTCCAGCAGCCCCGGTACCAGCCAGTCGCCCAGCCAGTCGGGTACCGCATTCAGCGCCGCGATCGGGATGGTCACGGTCACGCCGTCGTCCGGCTGGCCCGGTTCGAAGCGGTAGGCCAGCGGCAGGCGCAGGCCCTCGAGCTCCAGGTGATCGGGGTAGGCCCCTTGCGGGAGTGCGGTGTCCGGCTCGTTCAGCAGCTCCGCGCGGTCGATCCGCAGGGCGTCGGGGTCCCGCTTCTCGGCCTTGCGCGCCCAGGTCTCGAAGCTCGTGCCGTCAGTGATCTCCGCCGGCAGGCGGGCGTCATAGAAGTCGAACAGCCGATCCTCTTCCACCAGCAGGTCGCGTCGGCGCCCGCGCGCCTCCTGCTCGGCGATCTCGGCCACCGCTTCGCGGTTGGCCTGCACCCCCTTGGAGCGGGTGCGCAGCTCGCCGCCGACCAGGCCCTCGCGGATCAGGATGCGCCGCGCCTCGGCCGGGTCGTGCCTGGCGAAGTCCACCGGCTTTTTCGGGGCGACGACCAGGCCGTACAGGGTGATACGGTCGAAGGCCCCGACGCGTCCGCTGCGGCGCTGGAAGTGCGGCTCGAAGATATGGTGCTTGAGCAGGTGCGCCGCCGCGGCCAGGATCCAGTCGGGCTGGATGCGGGCATTGTCGCGGGCGTAGACGCGGGTGGTCTCGGCGATCTCCGCGCTCATCACCCAGGCGGGTTTCTTTTTCGCCAGGACCGATCCGGGGTGGATCTGGAAGCGGCGGTTGCGCGCGCCGAGGTAGTCGCCGCGCTCGGTCTTCTGCCCGATCTGGCTGACCAGCCCGGTCAGCAGTGCGCGGTGCACGGGCTCGGCGTCGGCCGGTTGGTGGTTCGGCTTCAGGCCCATCTCGCGGGCTTGGCGCAGCAGCTGCACGCGCAGTTCCTGCCACTCGCGCATGCGCAGGAAGTTCAGGAAGTGCTCGCGGCACCAGCGTTTGAGCGCATTCGAGCCAAGGTCCTCGCGCGCGGTGTGCCAGGCCTCCCACAGCCGCAGCATGCCCATGAAGTCGGAGCCCTCGACCTGAAACTCGCGATGTGCCTGGTCCGCGGCCTGCGTGGCCTCCGCCGGGCGTTCGCGCGGGTCCTGCAGCGACAGGAAGGCGGCGATGGTCGCGGTCTCGGTCACGCAGCCGTGGTCGGCCCCGGCCAGCAGCATCGCGCCGTGGCGCGGGTCGATGGGCATACGCGCCAGCTGACGGCCGCGCGGGGTGATGCGCCCGCGCGCATCCACTGCGCCCAGCTCCTCCAGCAGGCGGTAGCCGTCCTTGACCAGGCGCGGGTCGGGCGGGTCCACGAACGGGAACTGGCGCGGCTGGCCGAGCTTCAGCGCGGCCATCTGCAGGATCACCGAGGCGAGGTTGGAGCGTTGGATCTCCGGGTCGGTGAACGGCGGGCGCAGGTTGTAGTCGTCCTCCGCGAACAGCCGGATGCAGATGCCGGGGCCCAATCGCCCGCAGCGCCCGGCGCGCTGGTCGCAGGCGGCCTGCGAGATCGGCTCCAGGCTCAGGCGCTGGACCCGCGAGCGCCAGGAGTAGCGCGAGACGCGGGCCAGCCCCGAGTCGATCACGAAGCGGATGCCGGGGACGGTCAGCGCAGTCTCGGCGACGTTGGTGGCGAGCACGATGCGCCGGCCCGAGTGCGACTGGAATACTCGCGACTGCTCGCGTGCGGACAGGCGCGCGTACAGTGCCAGGACCTCGGTGTCCGCGCGCACCTGGCCGCGCAGGGCCTTGTGGGCGTCGCGGATCTCGCGCTCGCCGGGCAGGAACACCAGGATGTCGCCGGGCCCGGCACGCTCGCATTCGGCGACCGCGTCGCGGATGCCGTCGAACAGGTCGCGCTCGCCGCGGCCGGCACCTTCGTCGTCGGCCGCGTCTTCCGGCTCGATCGGGCGGTAGCGCAGTTCCACCGGATAGGTGCGTCCGGCCACGGTCAGGATCGGGGCGTCGTCGAAGAACGCGGACAGCCGCTCCGGGTCCAGCGTCGCGGAGGTGATGATGATGCGCAGCTCCGGGCGCTTCTTCGACAGGCGCTTGAGCACGCCCATCAGGAAATCGATGTTCAGGCTGCGCTCGTGCGCCTCGTCGACGATCAGGGTGTCGTAGGCGCGCAGCTCCGGGTCATGCGCCAGCTCCGCCAGCAGCATGCCGTCGGTCATCAGCTTGACCCAGTTGTTCGGCCCGGTCTGGTCGGAGAAACGGACCTTGAAGCCGACGGTGGAGGTTGCGTCGCCCCCCAGCGTGGTGCCCAGCTCCTCGGCGATGCGGCTGGCGACCGAGCGCGCGGCGATGCGGCGCGGCTGGGTGTGGCCGATCAGCCCGGACTCCCCGCGCCCGGCCTCCAGGCACAGCTTGGGCAGCTGGGTGGTCTTGCCGGAGCCGGTCTCGCCGCACAGCACCAGCACCGGGTGTTCGCGGATCGCGGCGACAATCCGCTCGCGCTCGGCGTGGATCGGCAGGTCGCCAGCGTAGATGGGGTGCGGGCGCAGACGGGCGCGCTCGTCGCTGCTTACCTGGAGGTTGGCTCCCTCGGTGGTGGCCAGGCGTTCGGTGAGGGTGCGGGCCATGCGGTCGCACGGCTGCCCGCGCTTCTGGCGCTGGCGGGCTCGGCGCAGCAGGTCTGCAAGATCCTTGCGTTCGCGGCCGGCGGGCAGCGCCTCGATGCGGGCCGCGAGGGCTTCCAGATCCGGGGCGGGGGCCGGGTTCACGATCAGCCCTGGTAGCGCAGACGCAGGGCCTCGATGTTCTCCGTGCGCAGCCGCTCCAGTGCCTGGCGTACGCGCTCCTCGTCACTGAATGGGCCGAGGTAGACGCGATACCAAGTCTCGCCCTGGATCTCGACCTCGTGCACCTGCGGGTCCAGGCCGATCAGGGTCAGGCGAGCCTTCATCTCGTCGGCCTGCTCGAAGCGGCGGAACGATCCCGTCTGCAGTACCACCGGGTCGCCTTCGCTGGGCGATTCGGCGGGTGGCAGGGCAGGAGCGGCGGTGTCGCGTTCGGACTCCGGCACGCGAATCTCGTCCTCGGGCAGCAGCTCGTAGTAGCGGAAGCGGGGCTCTTCGTCCGAGGGCACCGTGTCGCGTTCCACCGTGGCGGGGACGGGTGGCATTGCGGCGGGCGTGCCGTCCGGGTCGCCAAACAACGCGCCGAGGTCGGGCGAACGGTCGGCCCCTTGCAGGTACAGGATGGCGGCAATCCCCAGCCCCAGACCCAGGCCGATCAGCATCCACACCCAGCCGGGTATCGGCCGGGAAGTCTTCCGCGGTGTGGGTTTGCGACGGGTCTTGCGCGCCTGGGCCATGGTTCTACATCCGTTCCGGGGCAGTGACGCCCAGCAGGCGCAGCCCGTTGCCCAGGACCTGCTTGATCCCGGTGATCAATGCCAGTCGGGCCGCGATGACCTCGGGGTCGTCGGCATTCAGGAACGGTACTGCGTTGTAATAGGTGTGGAAACCGGCGGCCAGATCGCGCAGGTACTGGGCGATCTGGTGTGGTTCGCAGGCCTCGGCCGCTGCCGCGATCACTTCAGGGAAGCGGTCGAGACGGTCCAGCAGGTCATCCTCCTGGGGTTCGGCCAGGCGGGTGCTGAGGCCTTGGGCCTCGGCGGTTGCCGGGGCGTGGCCGCGCTCGGCGGCGGTACGCAGCACGCTCGCGATGCGCGCGTGGGCGTACTGGATGTAGTACATCGGGTTGTCGTTGGACTGCGACTTGGCGAGATCCAGGTCGAAGTCCAGGTGCTGGTCGCAGCGGCGCTGTACATAGAAGAAGCGTGCGGCATCCGAGCCAACCTCGTCGCGCAGCTCGCGCAGGGTCACGAACTGCCCGGCGCGGGTGGACATCGGCAGGCGTTCGCCGCCGCGGTAGAGGATCGCGAACTGCACCAGCAGCACGTCGAGGCGGTCGGCCTCCAGGCCCAGGGCCTGCAGCGCGGCGCGCACGCGCGGGACGTAGCCGTGGTGGTCGGCGCCCCAGATGTTGATCACGCGTTCGAAGCCGCGCTGGAACTTCTCGCGGTGGTAGGCGATGTCGGAGGCGAAGTATGTGTAGTCGCCATTCTCGCGGCGTACCACGCGGTCCTTGTCGTCGCCGTATTCGGTGGAGCGGAACCACAGCGCCCCGTCCTGCTCGTACAGGGCACCGCGGTTTTGCAGCTCGTCCACCGCGGCGTCGATCGCGCCGGCGTCGGCCAGGCTGCGCTCGGAGAACCAGCACTGGTATTCGACGCCGAACTCGCGCAGGTCGTCGCGGATGTCTTCGAGGATCGCGTTCAGGCCGCAGTCGAAGACGCTGCGGTAGAGGTCTTCTCCCAGCAGTTCGCGGGCGCGGGCGATCACGGCGTCGATGAAGACTTCCTTGTCACCTCCAGCGGGTTCGTCCGCTGGCAGGTCGCGGGTGATGGCCTCGGCCGGGTGCACGCCTTGCTCGCCGATCTGTGCGGTCAGGGTGTCGGCCACCGGGTAGATGTAGTCGCCCTGGTAGCCGTTGGCCGGGAACGGCACGTCCACGCCGTGGCGTTCCAGGTAACGCAGCCAGACGCTGGCCGCGAGGATGTTCATCTGCCGCCCGGCATCGTTCACGTAATACTCGCGGGTGACATCGAAGCCGCAGAAATCCAGCAGGTCCGCGACCGTCGCCCCGAAGGCCGCACCGCGGCCATGTCCGACATGCAATGGGCCGGTGGGGTTGGCGGAGACAAATTCGACCTGGATGGGTCGGCCACCGCCCACGCTGGAGCGCCCGAAGTCGGCGCCCTGGGTCGCGATGCGGCCGAGCACGAGCGTGCGGGCATCCGCGGCCAGGCGGAAGTTGATGAACCCCGGCCCGGCGATCTCGGTGGCGGCGAGGCCGGGCACGGTCGGCATCGCCGCGCTAAGGGCCTCGGCCAGATCCCGCGGCTTTGATTTCGCCGGGCGCGCGAGCTGCATCGCCAGGTTGCTGGCAAAGTCGCCGTGCTCGCGGTCGCGCGCGCGGGTGACCTGAACCTCGACGCCATGATCGGCGGGCACGCGGCCATCGGCTACCAGGGTCTCCAGGGCGGCCGCGAGGGCCTCGGTGAGGGTGTCTTTCAAGAGGGGCTCGTTCCGTCGTGTAAAAAGGGCCGCATTCTAACCCGTAAGTCCGGGGCGTGCCGCCCCTCGCGAGGCTCAGGCGAGGGAGACCGGGTCGATGTCGATCGCGATGCGGATACTGCGCGGGAAGTCGTCGGCCTGCCAGGCATGGCGCGCCCGGTGCAGACCCTCGTGAAGCGGACCGCGGCGGGTGGACTGCAGCAGGATCTGTTCGCGGAAACGGCGATTGACGCGGTGGCGCGGCGCAGGGGCAGGACCCAGCACGCGGAGGCCATCGGTGGCCGTGTCGCGCAGGTGGGTGGCGATGCGCTCGGCATGGCGCCGGGAGGTGTCAGCATCGCCGGCCTCGACCCGTACCAGGGCCA
The DNA here is from genome assembly GCF_000745395.1 of Thioalkalivibrio sp. ALJ1. Classification (NCBI taxonomy): domain Bacteria; kingdom Pseudomonadati; phylum Pseudomonadota; class Gammaproteobacteria; order Chromatiales; family Ectothiorhodospiraceae; genus Thioalkalivibrio; species Thioalkalivibrio sp. ALJ1. The sequence goes on from NZ_KN050684.1 coordinate 1,182,859, forward strand.
GGTGGCCGTGCGGGGGCATCTCGGCGGCGGCGCGCTCCTCCAGCAGGGGCGCGACCATGGCCGGGTAGTCCTCGGCATCGAGGCCGCGGATCAAGGGGTGATCGGGGTGTCCGGTCTGCAGTATCACACGCCCGCCGCCGGAGCCGCGGCCCGCCCGCCCCGCGGCCTGGACGATCAGCTGCAGGGTGTTTTCGGTCGCTCGCAGATCGACGCTGAACAAGCCCTGGTCGACGTCGATCACGCCCACCAGGCCCACCTGCGGGAAGTCGTGGCCCTTGGCCAGCATCTGGGTGCCGACCACGATGGCGGCGTCGAGCTGGCGGATGCGATCCAGGGCCTCCTCCAGCGCCCCCTTGTGGCGAATGCTGTCCCGGTCCAGTCGGATCAGCGGAGTCTCCGGGAAATGGCGGGCCAGGGCCAGTTCCAGACGCTGGGTGCCCAGGCCGCGCTGGGCCAGCGCTTCGCCGCATTCCGGGCAGCGCTGGGGGCGCGGCTCCTGGTGGCCGCAGAGGTGGCAGACGGCGCGTGGGTTGTGCGCGTGGACGGTCAGGCGCGCATCGCAGTCGGGGCACTCGGCGACCCAGCCGCAGGCGTCGCAGGCCAGAACCCGCGCGAAGCCGCGGCGGTTGAGTAGCAGGAAGCACTGATGTCCGGCCGCGAGGGTCTGCGTCATAGCATCCAGCAGTGGGGCGGTCAGGCCTTCGTCCGGGGTGTGCACGCGGGTGTCAATGCTTTCGACCATGGGCGGGCGGGTGCCGTCCGGGCGGCTGGCCAAGCGGGCGTGGGCGTAGCGCCCGGTAGTGGCCGCATGCAGGGTCTCGAGGGTGGGAGTGGCGGAGCCGAGGACCACCGGGGTCTGTTCCAGCTGGCCGCGCTTGATGGCCAGATCGCGGGCGTTGTAGCGGAATCCGTCCTGCTGCTTAAAGGCGCTGTCATGCTCCTCGTCGACGATGATCAGGCCGAGGTCGGGCAGGGGCGTGAACAGCGCGGACCGGGTGCCGACCACAATGCGCCGCTGGCCGTGGCGCGCGGCCTCCCAGGCGCGCAGTCGTTCGCCTTCGGCCAGGCCCGAATGGAGCAGCGCCACCTGACCCGGAAAGCGCTGCTGGATGCGTGCACTCAGCTGTGGTGTCAGCGCGATCTCGGGGATAAGGAACAGAACCTGACGCCCCGTGGCGAGGACCTGCTCGGCCATCCGGAGATAGACCTCGGTCTTGCCGCTGCCGGTCACGCCTTCCAGTAGCAGTGGTGTCGCGGCGTCGAGACTCAGGGCGTCGACGGCCGCTTGTTGTTCCGTCGTCAGGGCGTGGTCGCTGGCGTTCGGTGGCGGTGGGTGTTGCGGGTCGGGTGTGATGCCTTCCAGCCAGTTGCGTTCGGCGAGCGCTCGCAGTTCCTTTGGCGTGAGCTGCAGGCCGGTGGCCGCGGCCAGGGTGGCGCGGTCCAGCGCCGGGGCAGCCTCCAGGCTGCGGAGGATCGCTTGCTGGCGCCGTCCGCGCACGGTGCCACCGGACAGCGCGTCGCGGCCCTCGGGAGTGAGGCGCCAGAGCGTCTCCGGCGTCAGACTGGGAAGGGGGTCGCCGTGGCGCACGGCCGGTGGCAGGGCCCCGAGCAGGGCCTCCCCCAGCGGGTGGTGGTAATAGCGGGCCCCGAATGACAGGAGCTCGAGCAAATGGGGTCCAAGAAGCGGATGCGCCTCCGGCACATCGCGGATGGCGCGTAGCCGACTTCTCGGCACGTCGCTGGTCGTGGCCAGCTCCACCACCAGCCCGATCGTGGCGCCGCGTCCGAAGTGGACGCGCACCCTTTGTCCGGGCGCGAGCGATAGGTCCTCGGGGATGCGGTAGTCGAACAGCTGGTCCAGCGGGCGATCCAGCGCAATGCGGGCGATTCGGGGCGCGGCAGGCATGCGCACAGTCTACTGCGTTGGGTGCCATGGCGGGACAAGGGCCGTATCCGGGAGGCGCAGTGTGTTATCCACAAAAGCTGTGGATAAGTCTGTGGGTGAATCTGCTCGGTGGGGCTTAAATGCTTGTTCGTGCTGGGGCGATGCTGGATTGGCCAAAAATCAACCAGAACCTTTTTATTTATTAAAAACAGTAATTTAATGGAAAAACATGAAACCGTGTGCACGCTGTGTGTGCTAACCGGGATCTTTTCCCCCATCCTGTGGGCAGTCTGTACAGGGTGTGTACAGATAAACCGCTGGCGTGGTCCTTTCCTCCGGCCCTGACAACAAAAAACCCGGCACCGTTAAACGGTAGGCCGGGTTTCATTTGCGGACCCGGGAACCGGGCTCGCTGCTGGGGCTGACGGGCTAGCCGAGCGCCTTCACCGAGGCCACCAGTTCGGCGGCCACTTTCTGGCCGTCGCCGTACAGCATCTGGTTGTTGTCGGCATAGAACAGGTGGTTCTCGATACCCGAGAAACCGGAACCCTTGCCGCGCTTCACGCAGATGACGTTCTGGGCCTGGTCGGCGTTCAGAATCGGCATGCCGTAGATCGGGGAGTCCGGGTTGGTCCGGGCCACCGGATTCACGACGTCGTTCGCGCCGATCACCATGGCGACATCCGCAGTCTTGAACTCCTCGTTGATCTCGTCGAGGTCGAAGATGATGTCATAGGGCACGCCGGCCTCGGCCAGCAGCACATTCATGTGCCCGGGCATGCGGCCCGCGACCGGGTGGATCGCGAACTTCACGTCCACGCCACGCTTCTGCAGCAGCTGGGTGAACTCCCAGATCTTGTGCTGTGCCTGCGCCACGGCCATGCCGTAGCCCGGCACAATGATCACTTTCTCGGCGTAGGCCATCATGATCCCGGCGTCGTTGGCCTGGATCTCCTTCATGGTGCCTTCGATCGCCTCTTCCGCGCCGCCGCTGGACCCACCGAACTGGCTGAAGAGGATGTTGCTGATTGGGCGGTTCATCGCCTTGGCCATCAGCTGGGTCAGCAGCGTACCGGCCGCACCGACCACGATACCGGCAATCATCAGCGCCGGGTTGTCGAGGACGATACCCTTCAGACCAACTGCAAGGCCGGTCAGGGCGTTGTACAGCGAGATGACTACCGGCATGTCAGCGCCGCCAATCGGCAGGGTCATGAGCACGCCAAAGGCCAGCGACAGGACGAAGAACAGCAGCAGCGTGGCCGAACCAATCTCGCCGCCGCCGGTTGCCAGCATGAAGCCGAGGATAACGGTGATCGCAAAGATCGCGATGTTCACCACCTGCTGGCCGCCGAAGGTGAAGGTCTTCTTCATCAGACCCTGCAGCTTGGCGTAGGCCACCAGCGAGCCGGAGAAGGCCACCGAGCCGATCAGCGAGCCGGTCACGGCGATCGCCAGGCCGGTGTTGCTGACCGTTTCCGGGGTTGCCTGCAGCAGGTAGATCGCACCGATACCGGCTGCGGCACCGCCGCCCATGCCGTTGTACAGCGCGATCATTTGCGGCATGTCGGTCATCGCGACCTTCTTGCCGCTCCACCAGGCGAGGCCGCCACCAATGACGATACCCAGGATGATCAGGGTGTAGTTCACGCCGCCGGAAATCTCCGGATGCACGAAGGTCACGAGCGTGGCGATCACCATGCCCACGCCGGCCCAGATGATGCCCGGCCGCGCGGTGGTCGGCGAAGACATCTGTTTGAGGCCGACGATGAACAGGACCGCCGCCGCAAAGTAGGCGAGGTTGATGATCATGCTCATGCGTTATCTCCCTTCTTGTCGTCCTTCTTGCTGGTCTTGAACATCTCCAGCATACGTTCAGTGACGACGTAGCCACCCACGGCGTTACCCGCGGCCAGGATCACGGCGACAAAGCCGATGGCCTGTTCCAGTGGGGTCGTGGCATGGCCAAGTGCGACCATGGTCCCGACCAGCACGATGCCGTGGACGAAGTTGGAACCGGACATCAGCGGGGTATGCAGGATGACCGGTACCTTGGAGATGATCTCGTAGCCGGTGAAGGCCGCGAGCATGAAGATGTACAGCGCGATAAAGCCTTCGATGATCATGATTTCGCTCCCTTGAGGGCCTCGCGGGTGGCCTCGTGCACGATCTCGCCGTCGCGCGTCAGCACGCTCTTGGCGATGACTTCGTCATCCCAGTCCGGCTTGAACTCGCCGCCTTCGGCGATCATCGGCGTGAGGAAATTGAGCAGGTTCTTGGCGTACATCTCGGAGGCGTGCAGCGGGACCTGCGAGGGCACGTTCAGCGGTGCGTGAATGACCACGCCCTTGGTTCGGCTGGTCTTGCCCGGCTTGGACAGCTCACAGTTGCCGCCGCCCTCGGCCGCCAGGTCGATGATCACAGCGCCCGGCTTCATGCCCTCGACCATTTCCTTGGGGATCAGCTTGGGCGCATCGCGACCGGGGATCGCAGCGGTGGTGATCAGCACGTCCGCCTTGGCGATGTACTCGCCCAGGGCGTCCTGTTGCTGCTTTTTCTCTTCTTCGGTGAGTTCGCGGGCGTAGCCCCCCTCGCCCTCGGCGGAGACGCCGAGATCCAGGAACTTCGCACCCAGCGATTCGACCTGCTCCTTGGTGGCGGAGCGCACGTCATAGGCCTCGACCATCGCACCCAGGCGCTTGGCGGTCGCGATCGCCTGCAGACCGGCCACGCCAGCACCAATCACGATGACCTTAGCCGGGCGGATGGTGCCGGCCGCGGTGGTCAGCATCGGGAAGAAGCGGCAGGAGAGATCCGAGCCCATGATCGCGCCCTTGTAGCCGACCACGGCGGCCTGAGAGGACAGCACGTCCATGCTCTGGGCGCGCGAGATGCGGGGGATCAGTTCCATCGCGAAGCTCAGAATCTTGCGCTCCTGCATCGCCTTGACCACGTCCGGGTTGCGGTGGGCGTGGAACAGGCTGACCACGGTCGAGCCTTCCGGCAGCTGGTTCACTTCTTCAACCGTCGGCGGTGCCACGCGAACCATCAGGTCCGACTGGCCGTAAGCGGTCTCGGTATCGACTACGGTCGCCTTCTCGTAGGCCGCATCCGGAAACTGGGCATTGGAGCCGGCACCCTTCTCCAGCTGCACGGTGACGCCCAGATCGCTGAACTTGGCCGCTACCGACGGATCCAGGGCCACGCGGCGCTCGCCGCTGGCGGACTCCTTGGGAACGGATAATTTGATTGCCATGCGCTCTCTCCCCGGGCCAAACGTCCGCGTACTCCTTACCGGACGATCAGCCGCGCTCGCGGGTGGTGAAATCGGATGCTGCACGCTCGAACCGAGCCATGCCGCACAAAAAACGACCCGCGAGTGTAGCGGAATCAGCCTGGCGCTTAAACCGTGTCCACAGCGTCCGGGGGGCTATGCCGGGCCCAGCGAACCTTCGATACCGCGGGTCATGGTGTTGTAATTGCTTTGTTCTTCAGGGCTGTTTATTGTCAGACGAGCACCGAAGGAGGCATCGATTTGTTCACTCGCCGGTCACCGAGCGAGACGCGTGAGCAAATCCGTGTTTCCTTGAAACGGGACGAGGTCATGTTGCCGACCGAGCATCAAGTCCTGCGCACGGATGCTGCGGGTATGCCGCTGGAGTGGATCGGCCTGGAGCAGGCCGTGCGCCTCTATTACACCGAGCAGGTGGCCTACACCTGTGGGAGTCCGCTTTATCGCATGCGCGGCGGTATCAACGCGCGAACCGGGCTGCAATCAAGGGTCGAAGTCAACTCGATCATCGCTACGCACGGCACCCGTCAGTCCCGCTTCAACGATTACATCCCCCCGCTCAACAACACCACACTCTTCCGCCGCGACGCCCACCTGTGTCTCTACTGTGGCAATTCCTTCCGCGAGTGTGACCTGTCCCGCGACCATGTCACGCCGATCAGCCAGAACGGTGAGGACACCTGGAACAACGTCGTGACGGCTTGCAAGCGCTGCAACAACCACAAGGCCGGGTTCACGCCAGAGGAGGCGGGCATGCAGTTGCTGGCGATCCCATTCACGCCCACCCATGCGGAGTACATCTTCCTCAAGGGCAAGCGCGTACTGGCCGACCAGATGGAATTCCTGCAGGCCCACTTCCCGCGCACAAGCCCGCTGCGGGGACGTGTAGGCCACCTCTGCACGGATCGTGCGTCTACGCTCGAGTCGCTTTTACGTGCGAATAAGGCGCGTTGACTGCCGAGCAGTCATCCTGCTCAAGGGAGCCACAACGCCGCGCCCTGCCCCCCCCCCCGAAACAGGGGGCAACAACGCGGACGTGCGATTCGCGCAGAGGTGCCCTTGGTCATCGCGCGCTATCCTGAGCCCGTTCCGGGCTGAACCAATTCGGTCCGGTGAGACTCCGAACGGAGTCGACTCCCCCTATTGTCTGCAAGGAGCCCCATGAAGTACTTCGGAGAAGCGGATTATCGCCACGGCCAGGCGCGCGGTGTCGGTGTGTTATTGACTAATCTCGGCACGCCGGACGAACCCACTGCCCCTGCGCTGCGCCGCTACCTGAAGGAGTTCCTTTGGGACCCGCGTGTGGTCGAGGTGCCACGGCCCATCTGGTGGCTGATCCTGAACGGCGTGATTCTGAATATCCGTCCCAAGCGTTCCGCGGCCAAGTACGCCACCGTCTGGACGGATGAGGGTTCGCCGCTGCTGGCGATCTCGAAACGCCAGGCCGAAGGCGTGCGCCAGCGCCTGGCCGAACAGGTCGGTGAGGTCCCGGTCGCGCTGGGTATGCGCTACGGCAACCCGTCGATTGCCGCCGGTCTCGACGAGCTGCGGCGCCAGGGCGTGCGTCGAGTGGTGGTCCTGCCGCTTTATCCGCAGTACTCGGGCAGTACCAATGGCTCCACCTTCGATGCCGTCGCCGACGTGCTGAAGGGCTGGCGCTGGGTGCCGGACCTGCAGTTCATCGCCGCCTACGACGCCGAGCCCGGTTACATCGAGGCGCTGGCCAACAGCGTTCGCGAGCACTGGAATGAACAGGGTCAGGCCGATCGCCTGGTGATGTCCTTCCACGGTATCCCCAAGCGCTACCTGCTCAAGGGCGATCCCTACCATTGCCTTTGCCATGCCACCGGGCACAAGCTGGCGCAGGCGCTGGGGCTGAACGACGATCAGTGGCAGGTGACCTTCCAGTCGCGTTTCGGTCGCGAGGAATGGCTGCAGCCCTATACCGACAAGACCATGGAGGCGCTGCCGGGGCAGGGCGTGCGGTCGGTGGACGTGATCTGCCCCGGTTTCTCCGCGGACTGCCTCGAGACCATCGAGGAGATCGGCGACGAGAATCGCGAAATCTTCCAGGAAGCCGGTGGCGAACGCTTCCACTACATCCCGGCCCTGAACGACCGCGCGGATCACCTCGATTTCCTGGCCGGGCTGCTGCGCCAGCACCTGACGCCGTGGCTCAACGATCCGGACAACGCCCCCGAGGCGCGCGCCGCCGCCCGCGAGCGAGCGCTCGCGCTGGGCGCCAAACAGTAACGTGGTGAAGGCCGGGGCGATGGACGGACCCGTGATGGTCGAACGGGATGCGGATGCGTTGGAGATCGGCGCCGTGATCATTGGCGACGAACTGCTCAGCGGCAAGCGCCGCGACCGCCATCAAGCCCATCTGACCGAGGCGCTTGCCGAGAAGGGCCTGGAGCTGTCGTGGATCCGGATCGTGGGTGACAGCGCCCGCCTGCTGACGCGGACCTTCCACGAGACCCTGGCAAGCGGCGCCGAGGTGTTCAGCTTCGGCGGTATCGGCGCGACCCCGGACGATCGCACCCGTGCCTGCCTGGCCGAAGCGCTGGGACGACCGCTCCAGCGTCATCCGGAGTTTGTTGATCTGCTGGAACGCCGCTTCGGGGACGAGGCTTATCCGCATCGCATCCGCATGGCCGAGCTGCCAGAAGGTGCCAGCCTGATACCCAACCCGATCAACGGTGTGCCAGGGTTCAGCTGCGAGCGGCATCATTGCGTGCCCGGATTCCCCTCCATGGCCGAGCCCATGGCGCGCTGGGTACTGGACCAGCGCTTCCCCCAGCGCAACGCGGAAGCGGGTTCAGTGGAAGAGAGCCTGATCTTGCAGAACACCACCGAGAGCTCCCTGGTGCCGGTGCTTGAGGCCATGGAGGCCGCATTCCCGGACCTGCGCATCTCCTGTCTGCCCCGAATGGACCGCACCGCGCCGCGGGTCGAGTTGGGCGTGCGTGGCCCCCGCGCCCGCGTCACCGAGGCCCACGCGCGGCTACGCCAGTCCTTGATCGAGGCGGGCTTCTTGACCCACTAGGTCCCAGCGGCCGCGGGCTCCGGTTCTGGCTGCACTTGTCATTATAAGCCTCGCAGTTTCGGGTTAGCGTGCCCCGTCCTGGGGCGTGTTCGCCCGTGCGTGATGCACGTGACCCGCGTCGGCTCGTGGATCCCTTTTTTCCTCTACCTCGGCGTCCCTCTAGAAACAGCACCTTAAACCCCTTTCTCGATGCCCCTTGGGCATTGGCATGGATGCTGCAACCACTTCAGGGCGTAAGAACACGTCAGAACAAGTTGAGTGGTGGCGTGACAGATCAATCCATTGGGCAAGACCTGATGGCCTCGAGGGAAGGGGTTTCGAATGACAAATAAGACGGTGCCAGTAGCAGACGAGCCGGTGGAGACCGCTCCTTCCGCGCCCGACAATACGACTGCGACGGCCCAGGCCACGGATGCCGCGCCTGCGTCGGAGGAAGTCCCTCGAGCGGGCAGTTCCTCGCTTGGCGAGGCGGGTGACTCGTCTATCGGCGAGCGCCTCAAGGTATTAGGCGGTACCTGGTGGGCACGCTACAGCGTCCGGGCGATCTCGGTTCTGGTGCTAATCGGTCTTTGGCATCTGGCCTCGGTCAATGACTTCCGTCTGCTCCTCAACTTCGAGAATGTCCCTAGACCCGGTGTTGTGGGTGCGGTGCTGCTGGATCTGTTGTCTTCCGACATCTTCTATCGACATGTCGGTGCCAGCGTCGAGCGGGTCGCGATCGCCTTCGGGTTGGCTACGATCTCCGGCATCGCGCTTGGCGTTTTCATGGGTCGTAACCGTTTTGTGGAGGATGTGTTCTCGCCTTATGTAGAAATCTTCCGGCCCATTCCGGCGGTGGCCTGGATTCCGCTGGCGATCCTGATGCTCCCCACAGAACAGAGCAGCATCATCTTTATCACCTTTCTCGGGGCATTTTTTCCGATCGTGCTGAACACCATGCACGGGGTGGATCAGACGCCCAAGGATCTCGTGCGGGCCGCCCGTGCTTTGGGGGCCTCCAGTACCTCGATCTTGATCCATGTCGTCCTGCCGGCGGCCTTGCCCAGCATCGTGGCGGGTATGGCGATCGGCATGGGCATCGCATGGTTCTCGCTGCTAGCGGGCGAGATCATCAGTGGCCAGTACGGCATCGGCTACTTCACTTGGAGCTCCTACTCACTGGTTCAGTACCCGCAGATCATTGTCGGGATGGTGACGATCGGCCTCCTTGGAACTCTGTCCACGCTGTTGGTGCGCTATGGCGCCCGGCCGTTCCTGCGCTGGCAGCGTTAGGAAGTCGACCCAATTTCGAACCATGTAAGCAACGGGATCGCGCAATGAGAATTGGAAACCTTTGGGCCTTCGGTGAGGGGCCATCACGCAAGAAATCTGCACCCGGTGGGACGCTGGCGGGTCGCCCCGAGGCGGGCCGAGTCCAGATCTCCGATGTGTCCATCGAGTTCAATACCAATGGGCGCCGAAATCTAGCGGTGGATGGCGCGAACCTGGAGATCGAACCGGGCGAATTCATCTGCCTCCTAGGACCTTCGGGTTGCGGCAAATCGACCCTGATGAATGCGGTGGCCGGATTCGTCGCGCCGACGGCAGGGCGTGTCGAAGTCGATGGTAAACGGGTTCGTGGACCGGGTCCGGAACGCGGCATGGTGTTCCAGCAGCACTCGTTGTTCCCTTGGAAAAGTGTCCGCAAGAACGTCGCCTTTGGCCCCCGGATGGCCGGGCACTCCAGAACCGAGTCCGACAGTATCGCGCGCACCTTTCTCGGGATGGTGGGCCTTTCGGCCTATGGCAACCACTTTCCGGCGCAATTGTCCGGGGGTATGCAGCAGCGGGTCGGCATCGCGCGCGCCCTGGCGAACTACCCCGACGTGTTGCTGATGGATGAGCCGTTTGGGGCGCTGGATGCCCAGACCCGAGCGATGATGCAGCAAAACCTGGTGGATCTGCGTCAGGAGTTTCACACCACCATCGTGTTCGTTACGCATGACATCGAGGAGGCCGTGTTCCTGGCGGACCGGATCATCGTGATGAGCGCCAGTCCGGGACGGTTAATCAAGGATATTCGTGTCGACATCCCGCACCCGCGTACCCACGAGGTGGTGACCGAGCCCCGATTCGTCGAGCTGAAAAAACAGTGCCTGGACCTGATTCGGGCTGAGACGACACGGGCATTCGAACAGCAGGGGCAGTCGGTCTAGAGCCAAATGGGCACGGATCCGTTTACTCCTCATTACTTGTTATGATAGGATAGTACATATGCTGGATATACACCGCCAAATAGGGCTTGCAAGCACGGTACCTCCGCGTCCCGTTAGCCGGTCCGGCGGATCCAGACCGCTCTACGGCTGGGTCCGCGACAGCCTGCGCCGCGAGATCCTTCAGGGTGTGCGCGCGCCAAACGAGCGCCTGGCCACTGAAAAAGAGTTGATTGAGGCCTTCGGGGTCAGCCGAATCACGGTGCGTCGAGCGCTTCGCGAGTTGTGTGCCGAAGGCCTGGTGGTGACGGCGCAGGGGCGTGGAATCTTCGTCGCCCGGCCGAGGGTCAGCCAGGAGCTGCGGCGCATGGAGGCCTTCGGCGAGACGGTGACCAGCCAGATCGGCGAGGCCGATGTGCGCCTGCTTTCCATGCAGGAGATGACCCCGCCTTCGCGGGTGGCGCGTGAGCTGGGCTTGGCGCCCAACGACTCGGTTACCCGCATTCGCCAGGTGCAGTATTTGCGCTCACAGCCGGTGATGGTCAGCGAGAGTTTTCTGCCCCTGGCCATCGGTCGGCGGGTATTTAGCCGGGACCTGACGGTGGACACCTTGTCCGTTCTCAAGAATCGCCTGGGTCTCGGGGTGCGGAGTGCCCGTATCGAAATCGAGGCCTGTCACCCGGAGCCTGAGGTCCAGAAAGCGCTGGCGCTTTCGGTGGAGGCCCCTGTCCTGAAACTCACCCGTGTCTTTCTCGACCGCAGCGGTCGTGCCTTTGACGTGGAGTGCCTGTCGTTCCGCGAAGACACCTTCAACTGCAAGTTCCGTACGGATCCCAATGAGGAGTACCTATGAAAGTCAACGAAATCAAAACAGTCGAGATGGATGTCCTGGTGATCGGCGGCGGGACCGGCGGGCCGCTGGCGGCGGTGACGGTCAAGGAGGAAAACCCCGACCTGAGCGTGATGCTGCTGGAAAAGGCCAACGTGAAACGCTCCGGCGCCATCTCCATGGGGATGGATGGCCTGAACAACGCCATCATCCCGGGCCGGGCCACGCCCGAGCAGTATGTAAAGGAGATCACCACGGCGAATGACGGCATCGTCCATCAGAAGGCGGTCCTGGCCTATGCCGAGCGTTCCTACGACATGATCCAGAAGCTGGACTCCTGGGGGGTGCACTTCCAGAAGGACGAGACCGGCGATTACGACGTGAAGAAGGTCCATCACATGGGGAGCTACGTGCTGCCCATGCCCGAGGGCCACAACGTCAAGAAGATCCTATATCGACGCCTGCGCCGTAACCGGGTCAAGGTGGAAAATCGCTATCAGGCCACCCGCCTGTTGAAGGATCGCGACGGCAAGATCGCCGGGGCCTTCGCGGTGAACACTCGCACCTCCGAGCCGCTGCTGATCCGCGCCAAGGCCGTGATCATGGCGACCGGCGCCGCGGGACGCCTGGGCCTGCCGACCTCCGGTTATCTGTACGGCACCTACGAGAACCCGACCAATGTGGGCGAGGGGCATGCGATGGCCTACCACGCCGGCGCCGACCTGGCGAACCTGGAGTGTTACCAGATCAACCCGTTGCTGAAGGACTACAACGGTCCGGCCTGTGCCTACGTGACCGGCCCGCTGGGCGGCTACACGGCGAATGCCCAGGGCGAGCGCTTCATCGAGTGCGACTACTGGTCGGGCCAGATGATGCTGGAGTTCTACCGCGAGCTGGAAGGGGGCAAGGGCCCGGTCTACCTGAAGGTGGATCACCTCGCCGAGGAGACCATCCAGGAGATCGAGACGGTTCTGCATACCAACGAACGCCCGTCGCGAGAACGCTTCCATGCCGGGCGCGGTACCAACTATCGCGAGCACATGCTGGAGATGCACATCTCCGAGGTTGGTTTCTGTAGCGGCCACTCGGCTTCCGGGGTGTGGATCAACGAACACGGCGAGACCACGGTGCCGGGCCTTTATGCGGCCGGGGACATGGGCTCGGTGCCGCACAGTTACATGCTGGGCGCGTTCGTGTACGGCCAGATCTGCGGCGAGAGCGCGACGCGTTACGTCAGCGACTGGACCGACGCACCACTGGACGAGTCGTTGATTGCGGCGGAACTCGAACGAGTGATGGCACCGCTGAACGCGGAGGACGGCATTCCGCCGGAGCAGATGGAGTACAAGGTGCGCCGCCTGGTGAACGACTACCTGCAGCCGCCCAAGGTCACCAAGAAGATGGAGATCGGGCTCAGCCGCATCCTGCAAGTGCGCGAGGACCTGGCCAAGCTCCACGCGCGGGATCCCCACGAACTGCTGCGTGCCCTCGAGGTGCATGCGATTGTCGACTGCGCCGAGATGGCGGCGCGCGCCTCGATGGCGCGCAAGGAATCCCGCTGGGGGCTGTACCACTACTCCATCGACTACCCCGAGCGCGACGACGAGAACTGGTTCTGTCACAGCCGACTGTACAAGGGCGAGGACGGGGCAATGCGTACCGGTACGCGTGCGGTGGATCCCTACATCATCCCGCTGGACGACGACGAGCTGTCGGCCTACCAGTCCATGCGGATCGAAAACACCGATGAAGTCCCGGCTGAATAAAGGGGAAGTGACATGCCTGTAGCCAACCACAAGACGACCGTCCCGGTGGTGGTCGATGAAGAGAAGTGCATCGCCGACAAGGGGTGCCGGGTCTGCATCGACGTCTGCCCGCTGGATGTCCTGCTGATCGACGAGGTCACGGGCAAGGCCCATATGCATTACGACGAATGTTGGTACTGCATGCCTTGCGAGAAAGACTGCCCGACCGACGCAGTCACTGTGAACATTCCGTATCTGCTGAGCTGAAGGTGAACCTGATGAGCGAATATGACGATCCTGAACTGCAGGACATTGCCGACAAGCTGGGCTCCGACGACGTGGAGATGCGCCGCGTCGGGGTCCTGGCCCTGGTGGACAGTGCGGAGCCCGAAGCGGCCGACCTGTTGACCCAGGCCCTGAAAGACCCCGACCCCTCGGTCCGCCGAGAGGCGGCCAAGGTCGTCGACGAGTTTGAGTCGGCCGATATTGCCGATGCCCTGCTCGCGGCGCTCAGCGATAGCGACGAGGCGGTACGTAATGCCGCCGCCCACGCCTTGGCGGACCTGAAAGACACCGACGCGGCCCAGCCGTTGCTGGATGCCCTGAAGGGCAGCGACGACCCATTCGTCATTATCGGTGTGCTCGGGGCACTCAAGCCCATGCGGCTCGCCGAGAGCTGCGAACCCGCCCTGGCCATGCTGCAACATTCCGATGCGGGGGTGCGCCGTGAGGCGGTCTCTGTGCTCGGGTGGTTGCGGTCGCCGGCCAATCTTCCGGTGTTGATGGAGCGAGCCCGCGAGGATTCCGACCCGGATGTTCGGCGGGTGGCGGTGAGTGCCCTGTCGTACGGCGATCCCGACTCCGTTGTGGATGCGTTGCTGAGTGGCCTGCGAGACGAAAACTGGCAGGTTCGAACCGAGGCGGCCTCCATGATCGGCAAGCTGCGCCTGCGCGCCGCACTCCAGAGCCTGATCGAGGCGACCCGCGACGCCTTCTGGCAGGTGCGCGAGAAGGCCGTGGAGGCGCTGGGCACCCTGGGTGATCCGAAGGCGGTCGAGGCGGTGGGTGTTTGCACCGATGACCCGGTGTCGAATCTGCGCAAGGCCGCGGTCGGCGCGCTGGGCGAGATCGGTGACGCCCGGGCCAGCGCGTATGTGGAAAGCGCCCTGGACGACCCCGACCCCGATGTCCGCAAGACCGCCCTGTGGGCCCAGTCGAAATTGCGCGTGGCGAGCTGATTCGCCGCGCGTGTTTCCCCGAGTGTTCCCTGCAGCCGAACGGAGACGACCGTGACCTACGTAGTGAATGAAAACTGTATCCGGTGCAAGTACACCGATTGTGTCGAGGTGTGCCCGGCGGACTGCTTCCACGAGGGTCCCAACATGCTGGTGATCGACCCGGTGGAGTGCATCGACTGTGACCTGTGTGTGCCGGAATGTCCGCCCGAGGCAATCCAGCCAGAAGGCGAGCTGACCGAGGATCAAAAACACCTCCTCGACTTGAATGCCGAGCTGGCGGCCATCTGGCCGGTAATAACGTCGGCAAAGGACCCGCTGCCCGACGCGGAAGAGTGGATCGAGCGCACGGGCAAGTTGGCCGAGCTGGAGCGCTGAGTCATTATGTCGCATCTTGTCATTACAAGCTGGGTAACGCGCGGCGCCTTTTTGGGGGCGTGGCTGACCGGCGTGGCCACCCTGCTCGGGGCGCGTCCGGTGGACGACCCGGACAACCCCCTGTTGTGGCCGCCGGTCACCACCCTGGTGATCGAGGAGACCGTGCTCGCGGAACTCGCCCGAACCTGTCCTGTGGAAGGCGGCCCGATGGCCGCCGGAGGTAGCGCGTAATGAGCATGCAACCGCCCGACGAGATCCGTCTGCAGGGGCAGACCGGCGAGGTTCAGTTTTGCTGGTCGTCCGGCGAGGTCACCTGCAAACGCTTCGAGGCATTGCGCCTGGCCTGTCGCTGTGCCCATTGCACCGTGGCGCGGCGCAGGGACGAGCCGGTAACGGATGCCACCCAGATAGACGTGGTCGACATCGTTCCGTTCGGGGTCAGCGGGGTGCGTTTCGTGTTCTCCGATGGTCACGAGCAGGGCATCTATCCGTGGCGCTATCTGTGGGAGATCAGCAGCGCCCGGGCCCCGGCCCATTCAATCAATGATGGAAACACAACCCGACTCGAATCTGGGAGGTAGACCCCATGGCAGCCTGTGACCCACAAGAAGTGCTGAGCGTGCACCACTGGAATGACACGTTGTTCAGCTTCAAGACCACGCGCGATCCGGGCCTGCGCTTCGAGAACGGCCATTTCGTGATGATCGGCCTCGAGGTGGAGGGCAAGCCCTTGCTGCGGGCCTACAGCATCGTGAGCCCGAACCACGAGGAATACCTCGAGTTCCTGAGCATCAAGGTGCCGGATGGTCCATTGACCTCGCGTCTGCAGCACATAAACGAGGGCGACCAGCTCCTGGTAAGCCGCAAGGCCACCGGCACGCTGGTGATCCACGATTTGCTGCCGGGCAAGAACCTGTATCTGTTCGGTACGGGTACCGGACTTGCGCCCTACATGAGCATCATCCGCGATCCGGAGACCTACGAGCGCTTTGAGAAAGTGATCCTGGTCCACGGTGTCCGCTTCAAGAGCGAGCTGGCCTACCAGGAATACCTGACCGAGGAGCTCCCGAACCACGAATACCTCGGCGAGCTCGCGCAGGAGCAGTTGCTCTACTACCCAACGGTCACGCGCGAGGACTTCGTTCATAAGGGCCGCATCACGGACCTCATCGAGAACGGCAAGATGGCCGAAGACCTCGGTCTGCCGCAGCTCGACCCGAAACAGGACCGCGCCATGATCTGTGGCAGCCCGGCGATGCTCGAGGACCTGTCGAACCTGCTGGATCAGATGGGCTTCACCGCTTCGCCCAAGACGGGTGTACCGGGTGAGTACGTGATCGAGCGGGCCTTTGTCGAGCAGTAATCCGGCGGCGCCGACTGATCGGGAGATCACCATGGAACGCGAGCAGATCGAGATGGATGTGGTCATCGTCGGTGCGGGGCCTGCGGGTCTCGCGGCCGCGATCCGGCTGCGCCAGTTGGCGCAGGACCAGGGCCGGGACGACCTCTCGGTCTGCGTACTGGAAAAGGGGCCCGAGGTCGGGGCGCACATTTTTTCCGGTGCGGTGATCGATCCGCGCTCACTGGACGAGTTGATTCCCGACTGGCGCGATCTAGGAGCGCCGTTAAAAACGCCTGCCGTCGACGATCACTTCCTGTTGCTGCGCGAGCATGGAAGCCTGCGACTGCCCACCCCGGCTGCATTGCGCAACGAGGGCCACTATGTGGGCTCGTTGGGCAACCTGTGCCGCTGGCTGGGCGAGCAGGCGGAGGCACTGGGGGTGGACATCTACCCGGGCTTCGCGGCGGCCGAGGTGCTGTACGACGAACAGGGTTCCGTGCGGGGCGTTGCCACTGCGGAGACCGGCTTGCAGCCGGACGGTACGCCCGGCCCGCAGCACGAGCCCGGTGTGGAGATCGTGGCCGGGCGAACCCTGCTGGCGGAGGGCTGCCGTGGATCGTTGAGCCAGCAGGTGATTGCTGCCTACGAACTGGATCGAGATGCCGATCCGCAGACCTACGGGATTGGCGTCAAGGAGGTCTGGGAAGTGGATGAATCCGTCCACCGGCCGGGCACCGTGGTGCATACGGTCGGCTGGCCCCTGGACGCCCGGACCTACGGCGGAGGCTTCCTGTATCACTTCGACGAGCGCCGCGTTTCTGTGGGGTTCGTGATTGGGCTCGATTACACCAACCCGAACCTCTCGCCTTACCAGGAGATGCAGCGGTTCAAGACCCATCCGGAGATTCGCCGCCATCTCGAGGGCGGTCGCCGCCTGTCTTATGGTGCGCGGGCCTTGGTCGAAGGAGGGGTGCAGTCCTGCCCCAAGCTGGAATTCCCGGGCGGGATGCTGATGGGGGATGCCGCGGGCCTGCTGAACGTGGCGCGCATCAAGGGCACCCACACCGCAATGAAGTCCGGGATGCTGGCGGCGGAGGCGGTGTTCGAGCATTGGGCGAACGCATCCGAGCCGGCGGTGGCTACTGGCGTGGACCGGGTGTTGGCGGATTCCTGGGTCTGGTCCGAGCTTCGGCGCGCGCGCAATATCCGCCCCGCCTTTGCCCGCTGGGGATTGTGGGGCGGGCTGGCGTATGCCGCCGCAGACACCTACCTGTTCGGTGGCCGTGCGCCATGGACGTTCTCCCAGCACGCGGATCACGACCAGTTACAGCGCCAGTCGGAGGCCTCGCCGATCGAATATCCGGCGCCGGACGGGGAGCTCACGTTCCCGTTGTTGTCGTCGGTGCACCTTTCGAACACCAACCATGACGAGCATCAGCCCTGCCATCTGCGGTTGCGTGATCCCGACGTCCCCATCCAGGTAAACCTGGCCGAATTCGGGGCGCCGGAGACACGCTACTGCCCGGCCGGGGTGTACGAGATTGTCGATGGCGACCAGGGGCCGCGCCTGCAGATCAACGCAGCCAACTGCGTGCACTGCAAGACCTGCGACATCAAGGACCCCACCCAGAATATCCAGTGGCAGGTACCGCAAGGCGGTGAGGGCCCGATTTATTCGGGCATGTAGGCCGCATTGAGGCCGATTGCCGGGCCGCAAAGTCAACGGGAGTGAATGCGATGAAAGTACTGGTCGGCGTAAAACGCGTGATCGATTACAACGTGAATATCCGCGTGAAGTCGGATGGTAGCGGTGTCGAGACGGAAAATGTCCGGATGTCCGCCAATCCCTTCGACGAGATTGCGCTGGAGGAGGCCGTACGCCTGAAAGAGGCTGGTATCTGCAGCGAATTGCTGGCGGTGACTGTGGGTGACGAGGCCAGTCAGGAGGTTCTGCGCAGCGCCCTGGCAATGGGCGCGGATCGCGCGATCCGGATCGATGTGCCGGAATCGCCTCAGCCCCTGAACGTGGCCGCGTTGCTGGCCGCGGTCGCGCGCGAGGAAGCGGTCGACCTGGTGCTTCTTGGCAAGCAGGCGATCGACGATGACGCCAACCAGACCGGGCAGATGACCGCTGCATTGCTCGGCTGGCCCCAGGGTACCTTCGCATCCGAGTTGACCATCGAAGAGGGCCGGGCGCGGGTAGCACGCGAGATCGATGGCGGGCAGCAGACCGTTGAACTGGACCTGCCTGCCGTGGTGACAGCGGACCTGCGACTCAACGAGCCCCGGTTCGTGAAGCTGCCAGCGATGATGAAGGCGAAGAAACGTCCCATCGAGGAGCGCACGCCCGAGGCCCTGGGCGTGGATATGCGTCCGCGGGTGGAGCGGGTCAAGGTTTCCGAGCCCGTTCCCCGCGAGGCGGGTGTGAAGGTCGCGGACGTGGACGAACTGCTGGACAAGCTACGCAACGAAGCGGGGGTGATCTGAGATGACGAACACGATACTGGTTGTAGCGGAGACGGCAGGGGAGACACTGGCCGCCAGCACCTTGTCCACCCTGACGGCCGCCCGCGAACTGCACGGTCCCATCGACGTCCTGGTAGCGGGGGCACGCCCCGCGGCGGCGGCCGAAAGCCTCGCCTCGATGGCCGGAGTCCGCCGTGTGCTGCTCGCCGAGGCGCCCCATCTGGCAGGCGGCCTTGCTGAAGATCTTTCCGGGGTGGTGGCGGGACATGTCGAGCACTACAGTCATGTGCTGGCGCCCGCGACCACGTTCGGGAAAAACCTGCTCCCCCGGGTGGCGGCGCTGGTCGACATCCAGATGGTCTCGGATGTCACCGTGATCCAGGACGCGGAGACGTTCGTGCACCCGATCTACGCGGGCAATGCCAACGAAACCTTGCGGGTGCTGGAGCCGCACAAGTTGTTGACCATACGCCCGACTGCGTTCGCCAAAGAGGTGGTGGGCGGCGGTGAGGCCCAACTGGAACGCATTGAGGTCGGTGAGACCCAGGCCCAGTCCCGCGAGGTCGAACTCCAACTCGACGAGTCGGACCGGCCGCAACTGGAATCCTCCGGGATCGTTGTGTCCGGGGGGCGAGCCTTCGGCAGCCTGGAGAAATTCCGTCTGCTGGAGGAGCTGGCAGCGGATCTGAACGCCGCCGTGGGCGCCTCGCGTGCAGCCGTGGATGCCGGTTATGCCCCCAACGACTGCCAGGTGGGACAGACCGGCAAGGTGGTCGCACCGGAGCTATACATTGCGGTGGGTATCTCCGGCGCCATTCAGCACCTCGCAGGCATGACCGGATCCAAGGTCATCGTCGCCATCAACAAGGATCCGGATGCCCCAATCTTCGGCGTGGCCGACTACGGCCTGGTCGGCGACCTGTTCGATATCCTGCCGGAGTTTCACGAGAAGATTCGGCAGCTGCGAAGCGAGGCCAAGCCAGAACTCGCCGAGGGTTGATGTCGGTACCGGCCGGCCCGGAGGGTGGGTGTCCCTGTATGCCTGCCAGCCGGGCGCACCGGCTAGGTGCGCCTCTTCTGACCGAAGCCCTTACGGCAGGCGACGCCGTTCACGTATCTCGGTACCCAAAGCGAGCGCGAACCGACTGTGCCCTGACCCGACTGGACGCCAGATCAGGTACATTCATGAACAGGTCGTCGGCCACGTCGACTGAATGGCTGGAGGGGCAAGCGTGAATTCCCTGGACGCACAGATCGTTCGCCTGTTGGTCGCGGATGGACGCGTGTCATTCGCCGAGATCGCACGCCAGTTGGGTGTGAGTCGTGCGCATGTGCAGCACCGGGTGCAGCAACTTCAGGATGAAGGGGTCATCGAGAAGTTCGCCGCGATCGTGGACCCGGAAAAGTTCGGCAAGTCGGTTTCCGCCTTTCTGGACATTAAGGTAGTCCCCAAGGGTCTGGAGAAAGTGGCCCGACATCTGGCCGAGCAGCCCGAAGTGGTCAGTCTCTACATCATGACCGACATGCGCAGCCTGCACGTCCATGTACTCGTGGATTCCTATGACGATCTCTACAGCCTGATTCAATCACAGGTTTCCACGCAGCCGGATGTCTCGAGTGTCGAGAGCCAGACACTCCTGAAGCGGATCAAGAACCGCCGCGGTGGCGCCCGCCTGTAATCTGCCTCCCAGTCCTGAGTGCTATAAGAACAGTGTTCCCAGATTGTTTCTTCGGCCGGTTGTGTTGCTGCGCTCGAATGGTGCGCTTTGCACCACATTGGACGCACGCCTTCACTTGACCGAACTCGACAAAAGAGCTTTTTGGTTGTTTCTTCCCAACCGAAACTCGTCCGGCTGCCATTCCGTGCTTGACGTTTTTTGTTTCGACCCCTCTCCAAGTTGCAATTGTATCTTCCCGCCGCATGCCCCTTTGTGGATTCTGTGCTTCGATTCGATAACTTAAATACGTATTAAATTCAGTAACTTGCAATTTTTCATTCGAATGGCACACCCTTTGCAATAACTTAATTGCGCATCAAGAACGCATGACATCCCGCACCTCCGGTTGGTTGAGGGTTTTGCTGCCGTGCATTTTCGATCGCGACCGTTTTTACATATGAGAGGACTTGACCAATGAAGATCCCTGAGTTTGCGCGACTGAACCTGCGAGGCGTTGTGTTGAGCCTTGCATTGGTTGGGGCCATGGCTGGAGTTCCGTCGGCGGCGGCCGACTATCCCGACAGCCCGATTTCTGTCTACCTTCCACTGGGTCCCGGTGGAGCGACTGACAATCTGGCGCGAATCGCCACCAACAAGGCCTCGGAAGAGCTTGGCCAGCGCTTTTCGATTGAACACCGTCCGGGCGCGGGTGGTTCAGTTGCTTCGAATACCGTGGCGAATGCATCGGCCGATGGCTACACCCTGCTGTTTGCAAACTTCGCCACCCACGCGGTGACGCCGTCCCTGTTTGCGTCGCTTCCCTACGATCCGATCGAGGACTTCGCGCCGGTCAGCCTTCTGGCCTCTCAGGCTCATCTGGTTTTGGTGCCCACCGATTCGGGTATCGAGTCTCTCGATGACCTGATCGCAGCGGCTGAAGGCGACACCCTGCGTTTCGCTTCCTCCGGTATCGGCAGTCCGCTGCACCTGGCGGCTGAATTCTTCGCGAGCACCCTGGGGGTGGAGATGGAGCACGTCCCCTACGAGAGCAGCGCCCCGGCCCTGCAGGATCTGATTGCGGGTCGCGTCGACTTCATGTTCGACAACATCTCTTCGGGTAAAGGCTTCGTTGAAAGTGGCGACCTGCATGCTGTCATGGTCACGAGCCAGGAGCGCTCCACCCTGTTGCCTGACGTGCCGACCGCCATGGAATCGGGTCTGGACGATTTCGAGACCTATGGCTGGTGGGGAATTAAGGCGCCCGCCGATACACCGGATGCGATCGTCGAGCGGTTGAGTGAGGTTTTTCAGTGGGCCATGAAGTCCGACGATGTGGTCGAGACGCTTGAATCGCAGGGCTTTGTAACGATCGGTTCGACGGCGAGCGAGTTTGAAACCCATGTTGCCGATGAAATCGCGAAGTGGGCCATCGTTCTCGAAGACGCTGGACTGAAGGGCTCGCAGTAGACCGATACCTCCCTGAAGAAGGGTCTCAGGTAAACCGACATGTATACCGAAAAGCGCTTACAGGAATTGGGAATCGATCTGCCGGAAACGCGTACTGTCCCTGCCAATTTCATTCCCTGCGTGCAGGTACGCGACCTGGTGTGGGTCTCTGGAACGCTCGGCACCGTCAAGGACGAAAGAGGTGCCGACAGGATCCCCAAGCCCGGAAAGCTGGGACGTGAGATCAGTGACGAAGAGGGTTATCAATCGGCGCGTCGCTGCGCCCTGAATCACCTCGCCTGGCTCAAGGAATATCTCGGTGATCTCGACCGCATTAAGCGGATTGTGAAGATCAATGGGTACGTGAATGGGGTCGAGGGATTTGACCGAGGCCCCTGGGTTGCGGACGGGGCTTCCGATCTTCTGGTCGAGGTCCTGGGCCCGGAGCGCGGCCAGCACGCTCGGGCCATCGTGGTGGTGGCGGGTCTGGCTTTCCAGGCCCCTATCGAGACCGAAATGGTTGTACAGATCGATCCGGATTGATCACGCAGGTAAACGCCATGTTCGATGACGCCATGAGAAGTGAGATTACTGAGCGCCCGAAATTCCAGGCTCGGGCCTATGCGGGTACGTATATCGATGTTGCCGTCGTGGCGGAGCGTTTGTGGAATCGGCTGAGCTGGGGCTGGTTGTTCAATACCCATACCGGCTCCGGATTCTTGCTCCTGCTGGTGTGCGCACCGTTCATTCTCGGCCTGGAAAGGCTTCCGATTGGCACGTTGCAACGGATAGGTCCGGGAATGGTCCCGGGCCTCGTGCTGGCTGTGGCGCTGCTCATAGCAGGTGGCCTGTTGATATGGGGCATGTTCGGTCCCGGCATCAAGCCTCGGCTGGATGAGTTGGACCTGGACTGGCAGGGGCTGCGCGGGATCTTGATGATATCGGGTGGGGTGCTGGCCTTCATGGCTTTGCTACCGAGCGTGGGTCTTGTTGTTGCGGCGTTCGTGACGTCACTGATTTCGTCCATCGCACGCCCGCCTTTCCGGCCCCTTTCGGCGGTGGCGCTTGCCACCTTCAATACGGCGGCGATCTGGATCGTATTCATCGTCCTGCTTGATCTGCACTTTCGCGCGTTCCCCAGGAACATGCCGTGGATGTTCTGATCGGCCTTGCCGGTGGTTTCGAAGCGGCCTTCACGCTGCAGAATCTTCTCTATGTTCTTCTCGGAGTTACGCTCGGGACGTTCATCGGCGTACTCCCCGGTATCGGTTCGATGGCGGCCATCGCCATGCTCCTGCCGATTACCTTCTACATGCCGCCGGCCAGCGCCCTGATCCTTCTTGCTGGTGTCTACTACGGCGCCGAGTACGGCGGCTCCATCACGTCGATTCTGCTGAACATCCCGGGTACGCCTTCCTCGGCGGTGACCTGCCTGGATGGGCACCCGATGGCGCTCTCCGGGCGCGCGGGCGTGGCCCTGTTTATTACGGCAGTGGCTTCTCTGGTGGGGTCTTCGGTTGCGATCTTCTTCCTGACTTTTGCGGCTCCGGCGCTCGGGCGGTTGGTGCTGAATTTTGGGCCCGCCGAGTACTTTGCGGTGATCCTGTTCGGGCTGGTGGCGACATCGACCATCACTAACGGCAGTACGGCGAAGTCACTGGCGATGGTGGCCGTTGGCGTGCTGCTCGGACTGATTGGGATGGACCAGAACTCGGCGGTCGCCCGGTTCACGTTTGGCATACCCGAATTGTTCGACGGGATTGACCTGATCGTGTTGGCGATGGGTCTGTTCGGGATCTCCGAGATTATGCGCTCCATGGTCATGCGTTCCGGGCATCTCGCTACCGCGAAGGTCAGTCTCAAGTCGATGATCCCGACACGCGAGGATCTACGGGCTTCGGGTTTTCCCATGGTTCGGGGCACGGCCGTTGGCTCGTTCCTGGGGACGCTCCCCGGGGCCGGCCAGACCATTGCGTCCTTCGTCGCCTACGCGGTGGAGAAACGGGTTTCACGAACCCGGGAACGCTTTGGAAAGGGCGCGATCGCGGGCATTAGTGCGCCGGAATCGGCCAACAATGCCGCGGCGCTGACCGCCTTCATTCCAACGCTGTCGATGGGTATACCGGGTAGTGCCACGATGGCACTGATCCTGGGGGCCCTGATGATTCATGGCATTACGCCCGGGCCCAATTTTGTTGCTCAGAATAACGAGATGTTCTGGACCCTGATCGCCAGTTTCTGGATTGGCAGTTTCCTGCTGATCATTCTGAACATCCCCTTGATCGGGCTGTGGGTGC
This sequence comes from Thioalkalivibrio sp. ALJ1, assembly GCF_000745395.1. Taxonomy (NCBI): domain Bacteria; kingdom Pseudomonadati; phylum Pseudomonadota; class Gammaproteobacteria; order Chromatiales; family Ectothiorhodospiraceae; genus Thioalkalivibrio; species Thioalkalivibrio sp. ALJ1. The sequence continues at coordinate 1,206,670 of NZ_KN050684.1, forward strand.
AGATTCTCAAGATCCCCTACCAGATGCTCTTTCCCATGATCATCGTGCTGCTCTGCATTGGTGTTTACAGCGTCAACAACAGCCCCTTTGATGTCGGACTCGCACTGATGCTGGGCGTGATCGCCGTCTTCCTGCGGAGCTACGGATTCGAGATGGCGCCGGTGTTGATTGGTTTCATTTTGGGGCCGATGCTGGAGCGGTACTTCCGCCGTTCCATTCAGCTGGGCCGGGGCGAGGCGGAATACTTTGTTTCCAGTGGGATCAGCATGTTTTTCCTGGCCGCGACGGTCTTGCTGTTGCTCATGGCGGTGGTGGCGGGTGTGCGTAGCGTGCTTCGGGGCCGCACCGAATCCAGTGCCATTCACTCCTTGAGATCGTAACGAGGTAGAGGATGAGAAACTTCGAGCAACCCGGCCGCTCCACGGTGCATGCGACCAGCGGCATGGTGGCGACCTCTCATGCGCTCGCCAGTGCCGAAGCGCTGCAGGTTTTGCGTGATGGTGGCAATGCGATGGACGCGGCCCTGGCGGCCTGCGCCGTGCAGTGTGTAGTCGAGCCAGGGTCAACGGGTATTGGCGGGGACTGCTTTGCAATGATCTGGCCGGCCGGATCCGAACGTCCCGTGGCCTATAACGGCTCGGGGCGCGCGCCGGCAGCTGCGAGTCTCGAGCGACTTGCGCACATGGGTCTGGCAGACGTCGAGCGGACCTCTGCCCATGCTGTGACGATACCGGGATCGGTTGAGGCCTGGTGTCGGCTGTCGGCCGATCATGGGCGCCTTTCCATGCGTGAAATCCTGGCCCCCGCGATCCGTCTGGCGGGGGATGGGTACGCCATCTCGCCCCGGGTTCACTGGGACTGGAGCCGCCATCAGGAGTTGCTGCGCACCCATGCACCCACCCGGTCACGTTTCCTGCCCGACGACCAGCCCCCTGCAGTGGGGTCCGTTCATCGGCAACCCGAACTAGCCAGAACTCTCGAGCGAATCGCGGAGCAGGGGGCATCCGGATTTTACGACGGGCCCGTGGCCGAGGAGATGGTGTCGGTCTTGAGCGAACTGGGCGGGTTCCATTCGCTCGAGGATTTCGCGCTCGCTCGCGGGGAGTATGTCGACCCGATCTCCACGACATACCAGGGATACGAGGTTCACGAGTGCCCCCCGAATGGGCAGGGCATTATCGCGCTCATGTTGCTGCAGATGCTGGAGCCACTGGAGGCAGGCTGCGGTGATCCGCTGGACCCTCAACGCCTCCATTATTTTATCGAGGCTGCCCGTATTGCCTATGCCGCGCGGGATGAGTGGGTCGCCGAACCGGATGCCATGGAAGCCGGTTTTGGGCAATTGCTCGCGCACTCGTACACGGACCGGATGCGTCAAAGCCTGGATCCCGATTCCGCCGCCTCCGTGCCCGTCCAGCCGCTGTCTCCGGTGGCGGGGAATACGGTTTATATCGCCGTGGTGGACCGTGACGGCAATGCGGTCAGCCTGATTAACTCGCTGTTCCTGAATTTTGGTAGCGGCATCCTTACGCCACGGCATGGCGTGCTCCTAAACAACCGTGGCCAGGGCTTCAGCATGCAGGCAGGGCACCCAAACCAGGTGGATGGCGGCAAGCGTCCATTGAACACCATCATCCCGGGCATGCTGTCGCATAAAGGTCGGCCGGTGATGCCGTTCGGAGTGATGGGCGGGCACTACCAGTCAGCTGGACACGCGTACATGTTGTCCAACCTGCTGCACTTCGGGCTCGATTTGCAGGAGTCCATGGACCTGCCACGCCTGTTCCCGATTCTGGGAGAGGGGATGGTCGAAATCGAGTCCACCTTTCGTCCCGAAGTGCTGGAGGGTTTGAGAGATCGTGGCCATCGGTTGATATTCCCACCACGTCCGATTGGCGGTTCGCAGGCCATCTGGATGGACCATGCGGCCGGGACGCTCGTGGGTGCCTCCGATCACCGCAAGGACGGGTGTGCCCTTGGCTACTAATCCGAGCCGTTGTGTCGGATGCCCGAGCGGGTGGGGCCACGTGCCCTGTCGTTCCGGGATCTGATCCGTGCCTGATCCCGGTCTGATCGTCTGGATGGCGGTGTTGCTCGTGGTGCTGGCCGGCATCGCCGGCATCTTGTCGGGGCTCCTGGGAGTGGGCGGTGGAATTGTCCTTGTGCCCGGCCTGTTTTATATCTTTTCGCTGCTGGATTATTCCAGTGAGCAGCTCATGCAGATTTGTCTGGGGACGTCGTTGGCCACCATCGTGTTCACCTCGGCACGATCCACCTTTCTTCATCATGCGCGCGGGGCGGTGGACTGGGCTATCCTTCGGCGCTGGAGCCCCGGCATCATTGGTGGGGCAATTCTCGGGGTCTGGATCTCGGCGCAGCTCTCGTCCGAGGTGCTGCAGGTGATTTTCGGGGTGCTGGCCCTGTTGATTGCGGTCCATCTGCTGGTCGGAGACCTGCGGTTTCGGATCATCACGCATCTTCCCGAAGGCGCCGTTATTAGAACGGCACCCCCTGTGATCGGGTCGGTGTCCGTGATCATGGGCATAGGGGGTGGCACGCTCTCGGTTCCCCTGATGACGGCCCTGGGGACATCCATGCGCCGTGCGGTCGCGACGGCCTCAGGTATGGGGATATTGATTGCGGGGCCGGCTGCGCTTGGTTTCATGCTCGTCAACGTCGAGCCGGCCCATCAGCCACCCGGGAGCATCGGCGCCGTGAACCTGATCGCGTTTGCCTGCATCGTCAGCATTGCCTATCTCAGTGCGCCGATCGGAGTGCGTTTGGCTCACGCCCTCGATCCCCGGCCACTCAAGAAGGTCTTCGGGTTTTTCCTGCTGCTCGTCGCGCTCAACATGATCCGCGTGAGTATCTAGGCCATGCGCCCATGGTTGTTACCGGACCCCTTCTAACCGGGGCCCTGTGGTTGCAAGGGTATGCCCGGATGTTGCCGCGACCGGTCGATTCAGGATCGATCGATCTCGAATCGATACTTGAATGAGTCGCCACTGAAAAACAGGAACTCGTAGTCGATGGGCCGTCCGGAGCGATCGTGGGTTAGACGTTCCACCTGTAGAACCGGGTCGGCTTCCGACAGGCCCAATTCCTTCTGTACTTCGCTGTTCGCAAGCCCGGCATCGATGCTGATGTTGGCTGCACCCAGCGGGATGCCCGAGAGGTTCTCCAGGATCGGGAAGATATCGCCCGAGAGGTCCTGATTGAACAAGGGGCGCCCCACATCCAATGGGAAATAGCTGATCTCCAGTGAAACCGGCACTCGGTTCAGGTAGCGCACCCGCTTCACTTCGACCACCGAGCCGCTTGTTGCGCCCCCGAGGTCAAGTGCGTCGCGCACATTCTTGGGTGGGACCATTTCCTCGATCGAAACCACCCGCGCCGTTGCTTCGTAGCCCTGGGCCGCCATGGCCTCGCCAAAGCCTTCCAGGCGTCGTACGTTTTGCACCGCCTTCGGCTTGCTGACAAAACTGCCTTTGCCCTGCGAGCTGAAAATCAGCCCTTCGTTGTGCAGGTCACGCAGTGCCTGGCGAATGGTAATGCGGCTGACACCGAAGCGTCGGGTAAGCTCGCTCTCGGATGGAAGCTTCTGGTGCGGCTGGTAGGTCCCGTCGAGGATCCGTTGACGCAACGTCTCCTTGATCTGGACATATAGGGGTTGCGGAGATTCCTGAAGCGTTTGGCGGTCCGGAGTGCTGGATTCCATGGGCGGTCTCGTTCCTAGATTCGGCTCATCATATCGTGTCATAGAAGGAGTGAGATGGGTAGTGGAACGGATGGAGTGGCTGAGTGGTGAGGCTGGCGGTGGGAGCGCTGCGTACGGAAGGTGTATTGCTTGTCATGCTTGCCGACGCTTAATCCAGTGATACGGCACTTCAATGGCGCAGGGATTCCCCAGCTTGGGGCGGTATCGCGATTGATGGTTGATGCCAATGCGCTACGGGGAGAAAAAGATAAAACTTTAAAAACAGTTAATTGAAGTCAATTTTCTCTCGATTGCTCGCTACGGCACGGAACCTGCTGCGTATCCGGTAGATCAGTCATGGCCTGTTAGTACAGGCAAGCCCCCGCGCCGGGGGCAGTCGACTGGTCAAACGTTGGATGCGCCATTTTGGCGGACACTTTTTTGGGAGAAGAACCATGCGTTGGAAGCCAATTGTTGCCGGTGTAGCAATCGCGGCCTTTTCCGGGGCCGCGGTGGCCGAGACGATCCAGATCCGGGTCGGGCACCAGAGTCAGGTCACTAATACGGTATCGGGCGGGGTCGTCGTCGAACGCCTGCGTCTTTTCGAGGAACATTTGCCGACGGATGGCCGGTACGAGGACGTCGATTTTGTCGTCCAGTATGCGGATTTCGACTCCGGTCCGCCGATCACCAACCGAATGATCGCCGGGCAGCTCGAGTTCGGGGTCATGGGTGACTACCCGCTCATCGTGAACGGTGCGACCTTCCAGAACACGGGTCGTGCCGAGTCCCTTTTCGTAGCTATGACGGGTTACAACGCCCGTGGGACGGGCAACGGTATCGTCGTCCCCGTCGATTCCCCTGCGCAGCGGCTGGAAGACCTTGCCGGCAAGCAGCTTTCGACGCCGTTCGGCAGTGCCGCCTGGGGTATGACCCTGGACGCCCTGAGCCAGGCCGGCATTGCGGATGACGTGCAACTTCGGGATCAGGGGCCACCGGTCGGGGTGGCGAATATCCGCACTGGCAACATCGATGCCCATGCGAATTTCACGCCCTGGTCCGAGGTCATGGAGTATCGCGGCTTTGGCCGCAAGGTCTTCGATGGCAGCGAGGTTGGCCAGCCGACCTTCCACGGGACCGTGGTGCGGGATGACTTCGCGGAAGAGCATCCGCGTGTGGTCGAGGCGTACATCGCGGCGACCATGGAGGCTCAGGAATGGATCATGGAAGACCCCAAGCGGGCGGCGACCAAGCTGGAAGAGTGGACCACGATCGAGAAAGAGGTCCTGTACCTGTACTTTAGCGAGGGTGGCATTACCTCGGTCGATCCGACCCTGAAGCCCGAGTGGGTCGATGCGCTCAAGTATCACCACTCCACGTTGCAGCGGGAGCGTTCGGTCCCGGATCTAGACTTTGATCGCTGGGTGGACGACAGCTTTGTCCGCGCGGTTTACGAGGCTCAGGGCAAGGACTACGAGGAGCAACTAGGCAAGATCACCCGCTCCGAACCGGGCGCAGGCGGGCTTCCGCCGGCCGAGGTCTGGTTTGCCGAAGAGGGCATCATCAAGTACGACTCCATTGGTGAGATGCTGGCCGCGGTTGAAGAGGTCGAGGAATCCGGTTCCGATGAAGTTCGTGCGACGTATGTGTACGACCACGGTACGGGCCTGAAGCTGTTCGGCCATGTCGCCTCTTTTGTGGAAACCGACGACGACTACGTCGCCTTCATGCGGGCTGGTGACGCCGAGGAATATGCCAGTGAGAACGGTGGTTCCACTGTCGAGCTGGCCGTCCTTCGTTACTAGTGTTTTATCTTTTTGCTTAGCGGGTTTTCCCGCTCGTTTGTGTTAGGAAGCCATGGCCGATCTGTCCGGTCATGGCTTTTTTGTTCCTGATACGTGATTGGCGGGTCGCATTCGTAGCGGTGAAGCCGAGGGACCCATTCAGGGTTCTACGCCTCTCTGAACTCGCGGTGCCATTTTCGGCGCCATACCTTGCTCGTCACGCTATCATCCGGGCTGTTCGGCCTTTGTCGATCCCGCTGGGTGTGGATGCATCGCATCCTCCCTTCACTTAAAAGGAATCCGACGCTGATGCCGGTACGCGTTGTCATATTGATGTCAGTGGCGCTCATTGCGTTCGCTGCCAATTCCATTCTGACGCGCGCCGCGTTTACGTCGACTTCCATCGATCCGGTCAGCTTCACCGCGATCCGGCTCGTTTCCGGTGCGATCATCCTATGGCTGATCGTTCGCGCCCAGCCGGCCCTTCCCGAAGGACGGGGCAATTGGGGTTCGGCCCTGGCGCTATTCGTATACGCCATTGGGTTTTCGTTTGCCTATATCTCGTTGACGGCCGCGACCGGGGCGTTGCTGCTGTTCGGCGCGGTCCAGGTGACCATGGTCAGTTGGTATCTGGCGACCGGCGAACGTTTGACGTCACGCCAGTGGACCGGGTTTGCCCTGGCGCTCGCGGGGCTCATTTGGTTGCTGTCGCCCGGACTCTCGGCGCCACCGCCGATGCCTGCTGCACTGATGATCGCGGCTGGTGTTGCTTGGGGTGTCTACACGCTGCGGGCGAGCGCAGGCGGTGACCCCACCCGGGTAACGGCCGCGAATTTCCTCTTGGCGAGCTTACCCGCCCTGGTCGTAGCGCTCGCATTCATTCCCGGTGCCGTTCTGGACCTTCCGGGAGTTCTGCTGGCCATTGCATCGGGCGCGTTGGCCTCCGGACTGGGATACGCGGTCTGGTACGCCGCGCTCAAGCTCATTCGGACCTCTACCGCCGCGGTCGCCCAGCTAAGCGTGCCCGTGATCACCGCGATCGCGGGAATCGGTCTTCTGGCAGAACCGTTGACGCTGCGCCTGGTGCTCGCGGGCATAGCCGTTCTGGGTGGTATCGCGCTGGTGGTCGCCAAGCCGAGGAGGTTGGAAAACTCCGAAGGCTTGAAATCTGACGGACAGTAACCGCTGGGCCTCGCATCGGCCTCGAGAAACCACAACGAACCCTGCCGACGTTTGTCAGCCTCACGGTCCGTTCTGGTGTATAAGCAATGGTTGTGCTGGGTGGAGGGTCTGTCGGGGCATCGGTCGTTTCGGTCGGCCGATTGGGCCGCTCTGGCGGGTGCTGAGCCTGCCCGGGACCGACCTGACTGACCGCACATCCCGTGCAACGTTGAACGAGGCTATAAGGGTTTGAAAACTCAATTAGCGGCGCCCGTCGGTGTGGTGCCCACCCCGCCGATCGCGGCTCCCGGTAGCGTATCCCTTGCAGTAACGCCCGCAGAGTGCGGGCTCGGCACCGCTCCTGTGCCTGACTGGCTGGATCGGCTCGCTGCCAGTGAGCCTGTGGTCTGGCCTGGGTTCCTGGAGGAAGGGCTGGTCGATGCCCTGCGCGACGAGCTCTATGCCCTGCGCGATAGTAGTCGGCTCGAGCGCGCCAGGATTGGCCGCGCAAGCGGCCGCCGCCGGGATCTCGCCACCCGCGGGGACTGGATCCACTGGCTGGATGGCGCGAGCCCGGCGCAGCAGGCCTTTGTGGCGGCGCTGGACCAGGTGCGCCTGCAGGTCAGTCGTACCTTGATCCCGGGGTTATTCGAGACCGAGTCCCACTTTGCCCTCTATCCGCCGGGCGCTCATTACGCCCGCCATGTGGATGCCTTTCAGGCCAGCAACTGCCGTCGCCTGTCGCTGGTGCTCTATCTCAACCGACACTGGCGCGCCCGCGATGGCGGGGAGCTGGCCATCTACGACCAGGACGATCGCGAGATCCAGCGCATCCAGCCCTGCGCCGGCACCCTGGTGATGTTCCTCAGCCAGGACGTACCCCACGCCGTCCTCCCGACTCGCCGCTGGCGCGCCAGCATCGCTTCCTGGATGCGTGTTCGCGATCCTGCCGGCCCCTTTGCCAGTCTCAATCGCTTCTAGGGAGACGCTGATTGAATCGCACGTCCGCGTTGGTGCCCCCTGTTTTCCGAGACAAGGCGCGTCGTGCAGCGGGTAGTGGTTCTACCCGCCCGTTTCTGATGGATTCGGGGCGCAACGCAGGATCGGGGGAACAGGGGGCACCAACCCCACAAGCCATTGAAAGCAGGGGCTCGGCCGCTTTTGCGCGCGCACAGCGTTGCGGTTCCCTTGTGCAGAGTGACTGCACGGCAGTCACCGCGCCTTGTTCGCACGCAAAAGCGACTCGAGCGCGGACGTGCGATTCAATCAGCGTCTCCCTAGAGCTTGGGCTCGCGCCGGATCCTCCGTCTGGGTGCGGTTACTCGCCGGAAGCGTGAGCTTTCCGTTAGCCGCATTAGGGCGAAATCTGAACTGAATCACGGTTTGTGATCTGATACCGCTCGAACGGCGCCTGGTTAGGCTCGGGCGATCATGACATCGGGGCGGTCGTTGCGCGGTTCCGATCGACACGAGAGGTGATGGATGGGACGAGTGACACGGTGGGCGCTGGTGGCTGCGGTTGGGATGGCCACGATTTCGGCGGGAATGGCCACGGCTGACGAGGTTTCCGAGCTGCGACTCGAGAACCGCTCCAGTGAGGCACTGCAGGGGACCATTACGGTCCTGCACGGATCGGCGGATTATGAACAACGGCAGTTCAGGCTTGCCCCCGGCGCCAGCGAGGAATTCGTCTGGGACGGCTGGTATGGGAACTACGCGTATCAACTGGACGGGGGCGACCTGAATTCGGTTCGGATGTCGTTGCCAGGATATGCCTCCTACTACTCCAGTGAAGTCGAGATCACCTGGTATGACGATCAGGATGAACTGAGCCACCGGGTCGAGTGCTCCAAGTCTTGCCGGTGGCCGTGAGCCGCCTCCGCTTCGCGGCTGTCGAGCAGCTTCCAGGCAAACGTATGCAGAACCCAATTACAACGGCACCGCGGCACCGTTGAGGCCCTCGCCCTTTCACGGGGGAAGCTGAACGGCTGTCTGATGGATTCGACAATTAGGAGAAAAGATGAAAAAGCGACTGGCTACGATGATGCTGCTCGGTGGGGTGATGCTCGGCGCGACCGCGAACGCTTCTACGATTTGTGTGTGCGTGGGTATAGGAAGTACCGGAAGTGGCTGTGGTAGTGGCGCAACCGGTGCGAACTTCGGGCAGTATTTTGGAAATGTGAGCAACTCGGATCTGGAGTCGTACCTGCGCGAGCATCATGCCGAACGGCTCAGCAGTGGTGCCAGCAGTAGTGAGTATTCGTCCCAAACCGGTTGGCTGTGCACTCGGGAACGACGTTAGGTCTCGGATCTAAACGAACCGCACGTGTTAGGTGACACGCGAGGCTGGCCAGCATGCTGGGTCACGGGTGTGCTGGCCAGCTTGGCGTTTGCAGTGTCCGCATGGGTTGTGATGCCCACGGCCGCTGCTTCTGCAGGTAGTTTCAATGTCCACGAATACGAGCCTGCCCCACTGTCGGGCAGCGAGTTGGAGTTGGGGCTGGCCGAGGCCATTGCCCTGGCCCTGCGGCGGAATACCCAGCTGCAAAGCGCGTATCTGGATCGCGTGGTGGATCAGTTGAATCTGGCGGTGGCCGAGGCGCAATTTCGGCCGCAGGGTACGATCGTATTGGGCGCCCAGCAGAACCGCGCGCCCGGGGACGATGCCGATACTCAGCGTTCGAGCACCCTCTCGCCCTCCCTGGATACCGAACTTCCGACCGGGGGGCGGATCGGTTTCAGCTGGAATCTTGACCAGGACCATGGCCTGGATGAGCCCGCCATCCAAACCTCGCGCAGCTCTCAACTTTCGCTGGACCTGAATCAGCCGTTACTGCGTGGCGGCGGCCTGGCGGTGGGTCGGGCTCCGCTGGAGATTGCCCGCTTGCAGGAAACCGCGAGTGCCCTGGGGCTGGAAGAGACGGTGGTCGGGACCATCGATAGTGTGATTGCGGCGTATCGCGCGCTGTTGCAGGGCCAGCAGCGCCTGGAGATTGCGATAGCATCCCTGGAGCGCACCGTTGAACAGCTGGAACGCAATCGTGCGCTGGTGGAGCGAGGGCGTATGGCAGCCAACGAACTGGTGCAGACCGAGTCGCGCCTGGCCAATCAGCGCTTCAGTGTTAGCCAGGCCGAAGACGCCGTGGATCAGTCGCGGCTGGAGCTCCTGCGACTGCTCAACCTGGGGCGTGACACGCGCCTTCGTCTGCGTGACACGGTCGAGCTGGAGGCGCTTGAGAGCCTTCGCGTTCGATCTCCCTCGCTGGAAGCGGCCACATCGATTGCGCGTGACAACCGTCCGGATTATTTGCGCCTGCGGATCGCGCGCGAGATCGAATCGATCGGGCAGATGCTGGCCGAGAATGAACACCTCTGGAGACTCGATCTGAATGCCTCGCTGGATGCCGGGGCGACCGGGCGAAGCGCTCGGCAGGCCACCGGTTCGACGCTTGACGAGCGTCCGGGATATGCGTTGGGGCTGGAGTTGGAGATCCCGATCCTGGATCCGGAGCGGCCGGTTCGGCTGCTTGAGTCCCGCATTCGCCTGCAGCAATCGGAAATCCAGTTCTCCGAACGAGAGGTCGAGCTGGAGCTGGAAGTGGAGCGTTCCCTGAATGATCTGAACAGTCGCTGGCAACAGTTGGGCTTGGCGCAGCGTTCGCTGGAATTGGCGCGCGAAAGCCTGGAGATCGAGCGTGAGCGGCTGGCGGTGGGACGGACGACGTCGTTCCAGGTCAATGCAACCGAACAGAACCTCCAGCAGGCCGAACAGAGCTTGTTGGACGCCGTGATTGCGTATCTGAATGCGCAGACTGCGCTGGACCGGGCGCTGGGGACCACGCTGGATAGCTGGGGGCTGTCGCTCCCTGAAGCGGGAGTGATGCCATGAGCGACAGTCCAGTTATGTTGAGTCAGCAGATCCTGGATTCAATGGCGGACGGGGTGCTGGTCGTCGACGCCTCTGGCGCGATCACAACCTTGAATCCCGCCGGGGCGGCGATTCTCGGGTTACGGGCCGATGAGGCAGAAGGACGCAGCCTGGCCGAGGTGTTTATCGGAGAAGAGGGCTACGCGGCCTTCGTCGATGCTTTGTTCGAGGCGGTCTATTCCGGTGTGATGCAGCCCGACCAGATGGTGTCCATCAGCGTGGGTGGGCACGTACGTTCGCTGAAATTGACCACCTCCTATCTGGCGCCCCGGCAAGCCGGGGGCGAGCGCGCCGTGCTCGCGGTGTTTACGGATGTGACCGACCTGGAGCAGGCACGTCAGGCCGAGCAGAGCCTTTCCGATGAGCTGCGCGGCAAACACAAGGAATTGCAGGACGCCTTCCTGGAAATCGAGGCGAACAGCGAGGCCTTGCAGCAGGCGTACCGCCGTTCCGGCCGCATGCGGCTGATGATGACGGCCGCCGTTGTGGCCGTGTTTGCGGGTGCTGGGTACTGGGCCATTCCGAACGCCGCGTTGCCCGAATTTGGTGCCAGCGATGCCCCGGTCGTCGACGCCACTCAGCCCGGAGCGTTCGAGGTGCAATCGCGCGCGGTGGAAAGCACCACGAGCTTTTCCGGGCGGTTTCGTCCGGGCGATGTCATTACGCTGGTCAGTCCTTTCGAGTCCACCGTGGTGGCCCGTCACGTTGAGTATGGCGAGCGGGTGGACGAGGGTGATCTTCTGCTGGAACTCGATTCGACCGAAATCGATATCCGCTATCGGCGTGCACGCAGCGACCTGGCGGATGCCGAGTCGGAGCTTGAGGACCTGGAGGACTGGGAGCAGGGCCGCGAGATGGCCAGTTCACGCCGCAGTCTGAGGCAGGCCGAACGCAATTTGAGTAACGATCAGCGCGAACTGGATGATGTCGAGCATCTATTCGAACGTGGCATCGTTCCCGAGCGCGAGTTGCGGGCGGCCCGGGAGCGAGTGGAAGAATCCCGAGTGCGGGTCGAGGCCGCGCGAGAAGACCTTGCGGAGACCTCGCGTCAGGGCGGTGAGCGGGCGATTGCGCGGGCGCGCGTCGAGGTGGAGAACGCGCGCGCGGAGTATGAGCAGGTACAACGCCAGCGTGAGGGGGCCCGCGTGTATGCCCCGGTCGATGGCGTCGTTCTGGCGCCCCTTGGCGAGGACCGGGATGACGGCGAGCGGGTAGAGGCTGGGGGGCGTGTGTCCAGTGGTGCCGCCCTGCTGGCGGTGGGCGACCTGTCTTCCCTGGAGATCGAAGGCACCGTTGATGAGCTGGATATCCATGACGTCCAGGCGGGCCAGTCGGCCCGGGTGAACGTGGTGCGAGGCGGGGGTGACCCGATGCCGGCCCGGGTGTCCTATGTGTCTTCGCAAGCGCAGGAGGGGAGCGGACGAGGTCTGCCATCGTTCCGCCTGATCGTGCGTATTGATGACCTCGACGACCAGGACCTGGAACGGATTCGGGTGGGGATGTCCGCCTCCGTGGATGTGATCACGCAGCAGGATTCGGATGCGGTGGTCGTGCCCCATGCCTATCTGGGCGGGAGCGGGTCGGAGCGTTGGGTCCTGCGGCAGACATCCAACGGCTCCGAGCGGGTCGCCGTGGAACTCGGCCGGTCCCGATACGATGGGGTCCAGGTGCGAAGCGGCGTGGAACCCGGAGACCGGCTGTTGCCACCCGGTGGTGAAGGTTGATGTCCGCGGCGCAACCGCTGGTTAGCCTGCAAGACGTCCATCGCTCCTATCGCGTCGGACCCACCGATGTGCACGTCCTGCGCGGAGTTCAACTCGAGATCCACCGGGGTGAACTGGCCTCGCTGATGGGGGCTTCCGGCTCCGGCAAGTCCACGCTGATGAACATCATCGGGATGCTTGAACGCCCGTCTTCGGGTGATTTCTTTTTCGAGGGTCGGGACGTGCTGCAACTCGCGCCCGATGCCCTGGCGCATTACCGCAATCAGCAGATCGGTTTCGTATTCCAGACCTTTCACTTGCTGCCGCGACTGACGGCCCTGGATAACGTGGGGCTGCCGCTGCTGTATCAGGACGTGAGCAAGCGGGAGATGCGTCGCCGTGCGCGCGAGATCCTAGGTCGAGTCGGCATGGGTGATCGGGTCGATCATCGACCCAACGAGCTCTCCGGCGGCCAGCGCCAGCGGGTCGCGATTGCGCGTGCACTGGTGGGGAACCCTTCCGTGGTGTTGGCGGATGAGCCCACCGGTGCGCTGGATTCGAGTGTGGGCCGCGAGATCATGGATCTGTTCCACGAGCTGAACGGCGAAGGCGTGACCGTGGTGATCATCACCCACGACCCGGCCATCGCACGGGAGTGTCCCCGGCAACTGGTCATCCGGGACGGTGTGGTCGCCGGCCCGGAGCAGGTGCCGGCATGAGGCTGGGGCTGCTCCTGGGCGAGGCGAGCCGCAATATTGTGGCGACCAAGCAGCGCTCCCTGCTGGCGCTACTGGGGATCGTGATCGGCACGGCCTCGGTCATCGCGATGCTGAATGTCGGGTCCATCATGCACAACGCGGTGCTGGAGCAGTTTCGCGCGATGGGGACCAATGTCATCAATATCCGACAGCGCTACGCCACGGATGAGGACGACCCCGCGCGTAACCAGCTGGACCTTGCACTGGCTCGGGCATTGGGGCCGGCCCTGCCGCAATTGATTCAAGTCGCGCCATTTGATTCTGCGAGTGCGCAACTGCGAGCGGGCGCGGAGACCCAGAATGTCCGGCTGACGGGGGCGACCGAGGCGTTACAGGGGCTCTTGCGGGTGCGCCTGGCCGCCGGGCGCTGGGTCTCCGAGCTGGATGGGGTGGAGCTCCAGGGTGTGGTCGGTTCCGAGGTGGCATCGAACTATGCCGCGCAAACCAACCAGCCGCTGGAAGTGGGTGACCGAGTGGGGCTGGACGGCTACACCATGACGGTGGCCGGAATCCTGGAGCCGTATCCACGAGGCGGCGGGGTGAGTCCGATCTCCCCGAACCGGACGATCTTTCTGCCGATCGAGGCCCTGCAGCGTTTCGATGCCGATAACCAGCTGGAAGGCATCCTGGCGCGTGTGCATCCACAGGCCGACCATCAGGAACTGGCGCGAACCATCGAGACCTGGGTGGAGGAGCGCGCCCCGGGGTTGCCCGTCGAGGTGAATAGTGCCGAACAGTTGCTGGCCAACATGGAGCAGCAAAGCCGCATGTTCACGATCATGCTGGGCGCGATCGGCAGTATTGCGCTCATCGTGGGGGGCGTAGGGATCATGAACATCATGCTGGTATCGGTCACCGAGCGACGCAAGGAGATCGGCATTCGGCTTGCCATCGGGGCCCGCAATGCCGACATCCGTCGCCAGTTCCTGGTCGAGGCGGTCATGCTGTGTCTGCTGGGCGGTGTCATTGGGGCCGCGTTGGGAACCGGGGTGGCCATCGCCTTTGCCCATTTCACTGGTAACCCGTTCGTGGCGGCACCCATGGCGGTACTGCTGGGCGTTTCCGTCTCCACGCTGACGGGGATTGCCTTCGGCTATTACCCCGCCCTGCAGGCCTCGCGGCTGGATCCGATCATCGCACTGCGTAGCGAGTAGAGCGTCCCCGCCGGCGCCAGCCACGATGGAGGCTGGCCAGCAGGACCAGCACGGCCAGGCCGTGAATGAAGCGGTCGCCATGGCGCTGGTAGAAAGGGCGCTCCGCCACGGTGTGGACCACGATGCTTTGGGTCGTGCTCCGCCACTGAGGCGTCTCGCTACCTGGCACCACTCGGCCCGTCGCGTCGAAGACAGCCCCGCCTCCGGTGTTGTGCAGCATGACCAACGGACTGCGGTTCTCCAGGCTGCGTGCGCGCGCGATGGCCCGGTGCGCATCCGCGGCGCGCGGCGAACCGAACCAGGCGTGATTGCTGATGTTCACGATGATCCCCGCTTGCCCCGACAGGTTCTCGCGCACGAGGTTGGCGAACAGACTCTCGAAACAGATCGTCGGGGCCAGGTGCACCCCGTCGGGCCCGGTCAGGGACGGTTCCGGGTGTCCCGGGCTGAAGCGTGAGGCATGTGGCAGGCGCTCGCGTAGCCAGGGTAGTTGCGCTTCGAACGGCAGGTATTCGCCGAATGGCACGAGCTTGCGTTTGCGGTAGGTCCCGGACAGGCCGGCCCCAGGCTCGAACAGTAGGGCGACGTTGTGAGTGCCATGGGCCGGGTCATCCCGGTGTTCGGTCCCGTTGACCAGTATGGGTACCCCGATCTCGTCGGCCAGGGCGGCAAGGGCGCGATGCCCCCAGGATTGCGGAGCCGCCTGAAGCGTCATGGCCGCCTCGGGCCAGATCACCAGATCCAGATCCGGGTCGGTCTTGTGCAACTTGCGAGTCTGCGCAATGGCGGTGTCGATGTCGTTGTTTCGATCGGCCATCGGCATGTCGTCGCGCCGCACATGTACCGGGATATTGGGCTGTACCAGGCCCAACCGGGTGCTGTGTTCCGGAGCGGCCCGTTCCAGTGCATCCAGGCGCAGGCTCCCGTAGGCCAGCAGGGTCACCACCAGCAAGCCGAGCAGTACTGGCGCGACTGGGGTAAGCGTGTGGCGACTCACCGCGATCAGCATGCCGGCGGCGAGAAAGCCGATCGCGGCCGAGAAAAAGAGCAACAGGGGTATGCCGCCCAGATCGACGACTTGTGCCAGCAGGGGGTGGGCGAGCAGGGCGTAGGCAAAATGTCCGGGAACGACCTGCGGCGAGAAGGACAGGACCACCGTCAGCAGCCCCGCTGCGAGCAGGGCCTCAGCGGGACGTTCCAGGCGCAGTGCAAGTGCGGCGACGGCACCGGAGAACAGCGCGTAGGGTGCTGCGTGCAGGAGCGCCAGCCCCAGCACCATCAGGCTGCCAAGGATCCATGGGAAGCCGAGCCAGGCTTCGGTGCCGGATACGACCCATCCAAGCGATGGCAGCCAGTAGCCCAGGCCCGCCAGAAGGCCGGCCGCAGCGGATGCGCCGATGGTCAGGCCCTGCAAGGCGAGCCCCAGAAGAGCAATGGATATCAGGACGAAGGCCCCGGGCAGGGGGCCCTCCGGAAAACTCAGGTGAAAGAGAACCGCGGAACCTGCCAGCAGGCCCGCACGCACGAGTGCGGACAGGGCGGACCGCTGGATCACGGGTGCCGTAACGGTGGGTGTGGCGGAGCTGCTTGGCGGATTAGCGTATGCCGAGGCGGTTCGGACAGCCGCCGCCGCTGTAGTTGATCTCGGTGATCTCGACCTGCCCGGAGACAACGTGAACCTCCGAACGGTGGCTGAAATCCAGCCGCTTGCTCTCGCCTTCGCGCCACTGTTCCCGGTCGCGGGCTGTGAGTGTGAGACTTTCCATGTGCGAGTCTGGGTCCATCACCATTGCGTATCCCTGCAGGGTGCTGTCGGCAAGCCCGCGGAATCCGATGCACCCGGTGGCGAAGCTTTGCGTGGCGAGCTGCACGCTGTCGCCGCTGCGCAGGACGTCCCCTTCATTGGCGGAGCTGCCACCCCCTGAGGCGACCGCAGAGGAGAGGGTCACCGAGGCGAGCGAAAGCACGACCGCAGCGGTGAACAGGCGAGAAATTGGATTCATTGCGGATACCGGGTTGGGGTGGGGGTGCAGGTTTGCCCTGCCGTGGCCATCAGCCGACGCGCAGTCCGAGGCGATCGGGGCAGCCGCCGCCGCTACGGTTGATCTCCGTTATCTCCACGGAGCCAGAGAGCACCATGATTGCGGAGTTACGGAAGTCGAACCGTTTCGTCTCGCCTTCGCGCCAGCGCTCCCGATCGCGGTCCTTGACCGTGGTCGTGAGGCCTCCACGGTAGGACTCGATGATCTGATATCCCTGCACCTCACTATCGCTCAGGCCCCGCAGTTCCATGCAGCCGGTGGAGCCGATCAAGGCCTTTACGCGGGTCTGGTCCCCCGCGCGCAGCACGTCACCTACGTTGGCGCTGCTGGTGTTCGAGGCCAGGCTGGATCCCGAGGTAGCCACCAAGGCAAATGTCATGCTCAGCAATAAGGCGCGTCGTATCGGTAGAGGGATCATTTGGACGTGGCCTCCGTGCTTGTTCGCCGTTGAATGCGAGCCAGCCTAGCATGGGCAGTGCCGACACCTTTATATGGCGTGAGTCCAGCGTAAGGCGGGGTGTTTTGGGCGGGGATGAAGCCTCCGGGCATACGCCGGATGACCGAGCCACGATGAGGATCTCAATCGATGTATGCGGATGTGTCTGTTGTCCTGGATGGGATCGCCAGATCCCAGCGTTCGAGCACGATGCCCATCGCCTGATCCAGGTCGGTCTGGGCGTTCTGGTAGTTGATGGCGGCATCCAGCAACGCCTGCTCCGCCTCCCGGAGCTCGCGCTCCACGCTTTCGACCTCGAACCCCGAGGAACGCCCGACTGCGAGCTTTTCCTGCTCGATCGCCACAGCCTGTTGTGCCAGATCCAGCGCTTGTTCGGCGAGATGAAGTTGATCCCGCCGGCTCTCCAGCGCCCCAAGGGCACGTTCGACCTCAATGCGGATGGATGTTCGGAGTTCCTGGGTCCGCAGGCGTGCCTGACGCTGCTCCACTCGTGCCGCGCCAAGGCGTTGTTGACGCGTGTGCCGGTCTCCCCAGGGGATGCTGAGGCGCAGGCCCAGGGAGTGGCCAGGAGACTCCTCGAAGCCGCGCTCGATGGCTCGAGTGGTGGACGGGCTATCGCCCCGCAGTTCGACCGAGGCGGACACATCCAGTTGCCAACGGTTGGCGTCCTCGGCCAGCGTTCGATCGAGAGCAGTAAGCCGTTGCGTGACCAGCGATTGGCGAAATTCCGGACTCCGATCCAGTGCCGTATCCATCGCGCGTTCGAGGGGGGGTGTATCGGCGAGGAGTCCGTCAATGTCGTGGACATCAATCGCGTCCCGCGGCTCGAGCCTCACCCCGGGTTCCAGCCCAATCAGTCGAATCAGATCGAGCTCGGCCTGATCCCGGCGCTCCTGGGTCTGCGCCTGCTGTAGCTCTTGGCGCGCAAGGCTCTCGCGCGCCGGGGCCAGATCCGCCGCCGCCAGCCGACCGCGTTCCACCAGCTCCGTCCGGTTTTCCAGCTCTTGGCGGCTTCTTTCCAGGGCGAGCTCGGCGAGTTCGACCCGCTGGTTTTCCAGGATCAGGTTGCGGTAGGCCTGAATTACCTGGGCGAGGGTGCTGATGACCTGGGACTCCAGGGCCAGTGCATTCTGTTCCTCGTTCAGGTGCGCACGTTCCACCGGCGCCCGGCCAATCTCCAGACCGCCACCGCGCAATAGCGGCTGCGTGATCTCCAGCGTGACTGCGGAGGCGCTGTCTGGCGGGGTGTTGGGCGCGTCGGATTCGAGTACCCGTTCAATCCGCCAGTTCAGGCCCGCCTGCGCGCCGGTGGGAAGCGCGAGGCTGGCACTTGGATTGACACTGGCGGTGCGGGTCCGCACGCCGTTCGCGCCCGCTGTACGCTGCTCGCGAGCCTGAAGCGTCACGGCGCTCCGGGGGTGAAAGGCCTGGTTGGCCAGATCCAGATTGGCCTGGTCGACCACACGGCCCAGGTACGCGCCGCGCAGTGACGGATTGCGGGCAAGCGCGACCTGCAAGGTCTCGCGCAACGTCAGGCGCAGGGGCGCGCTCCCGGCTCGCATGCGCGATTCAATTGCGGAGTCGGCCGCCGCGACTGCCCGGTCCGGGTCGCTAGGATTCGCCGGGTCAGCCGCGGCGGTCGTCGCCAGGACCAGGAGGCAGCCGAAGAGGGCAGGATGTTTGAACAAACGCATGGCTGGCGGGAGGGGAGCGCGATCTCGATCAGCGGGTGAGTTTCCGGCGACCGCCCGCAAACCTGCGCGCCATCCCATGCAGGCAGTATCCCAAGCCGACCCTTATGCAGTAAAGCTGCGGCTCGACCGGCCGCAGGGGTGCCGGCATTGACCATCATCGGGAATGGATCCCGATCCTCGACCCGACCGCAGCGCGAAGTGCGCACGTCGGTACCTGTCGGCTTGAAGCGCAAGCGAAGGCGGTGTCATGGAAATCGCGAAGGCGGTCTCGTACTCTGGCACGCCATTCGTCCATACCCTTCTGGATACATCGTGGCCAACATCCTGAACCCGTACGCCGACGATCAGCCGGAACCGAAACACATCGTGCTGCGTGCCCGCAGCGGCCAGGCGGTCTCCGCCGAATTTACCCTGCAGGATCGGCGGGGGCGCCAGAGCGCGGCGGAATACCTGTTCCATCTCTATTCCACCATCAAGCAGAAGCTGGACGAGCCGGTCCTGGACACCGCCGCGCCATCGCCGGACGACCAGGCCGCCATGCAGCGACTGATCCTGTACTCGGCTGGCGCCCACGACACCATGTTCGGCACCTTCAATGGCTCCAATACCTCCTCGGAGATGCCTGAGGAGGAGCGCAACGAGTTCGTGGAAATCTTCCTGCTGGCCTGCGCCACGGTCATCGAGGGCCAACGGATCACCGTCGACCTCCAGCGAGGCCTCATCACCGCCGAGACAGCCTGAACGTAAGTCGGGGTAGGCTTTGCCTTTTGACCCACCTACACCAGAGAGGCAAAAGGCAAGGTCTGACCCTTTGGGCGAAGACGAACCTGTCGGACAAGTGTCAGACACCCCGGCACAACGGGTCCAGGCATGGGCGTCGGCTTGGCGTATTCGCCAGTTCGCGTTCTACGGAACCCCGGCCGTAGGCATCTGGCGAGAGTTACGTCTGTCGCCTTCGAGGGGATGCTGAAGATCCCATCCGATCCGCCGCGCTCGCAGCCGACGCAGGCCAATGGGACCGCTTCGTAGAGGAACTGCGCCGTTGCCCACTGACCTTAATGAAAGTCTGGAGTGACGAGCTCGGCGCGTATGGAGAAGAGAAGGGTAATCAGGTGCTGGGCGTCGAAGCGCCGGCCTCGGATGTCTGCGTCGAAACGCGAACCCACACCTGGGACCTTCGGAGCACAGCGGGGCGCCCCTAGGGCGTCCCGCCTTGGAGTTCTTTCAATAACTGTACGAGCCACCCCTTGTGCTTGGACCTCATGGGTCTACTAGACTACCTGGGGGTTACTCATCCGTCTCCAAACGGTCGGAGATAAGGGCTGCCGGCTTTCGTTCGATGAGTGGTCCGAGCGACTCAAAATGCTTGGTTATCAGTTTATTGAAAAACTGGGGGTCTGCGTGCGCGCAATAAAATAGATGCCCCTTCAATCGCTCGATCTCGGTCCGACAAAGTTCTCCCCTGCTAAAAATCTGAGCGAGAAGTCGCACGTGATCCTTATATTTCCGGTGGAGTGTTAGACGGCCATCTTTGCAGATTCGAAGACCTGTAACGAATGCGCTACCGCCGTAGTCGGCTACCAAACTTCGTCTTGCTATTGTTTATTTTCAACGATGGTGATTTTGCATTATGTATCGCGGTGCGAACGATATCTAAAACGTCACTTTTGAAACCTTTTCTTGAAATAGAGATCGTAATATCGTCAGCATATCGCGTATAAACAGGATTTCCTAGAAGATCGCTCTCTTCGTTGAGTCGATCGGCGATAGCATCGTCAATTGGCTTCATGACTAAGTTTGCTACATGAGGCGAGATTGGGTAACCAATTGCGCATCGTCCGTCGTGGAATAGGGTATCCATATATGTTCGATCATCTGCTGACCCAATGATTGGGTTAGAGCTATCGATTGACAAAAGGAACTTGATTAAATCTGCTGATTCAATTGACGGGAAGAAATCGGATATGTCCATTCTAACAAAGTAAATACCACCGGCATGCCGCCGGGCATTTTCGACTACTGAGGCACCCTTGTGAAATGCTGTAGCATGCGGGCTTAGCGCAAGCTTAGAGAGGATGTTCTGTGTCGTCCAATACTGAATAAGTTTGTGTTCTTGTGGTGGGATAACTAGCCTTCGGAACCCGTCTCCAGATTTTTTCGGAATCTTGACGTATCTTTTTCGTTCGGCCGCGGAATCTAACGACTTTCTTAGGTCGCTCTCTTCTATTTCAAGTTCCGCAGCAATAGTCCCGAGTATCATATTCATGATTCGCCCCGGCAGGCATCGCGCATCCGGATCATGGCGAACTTCATTTGGAGTTCGTGCGGATCCTCTCCGAAATCAAGAAAAAGGTGGTCGGTCTTTGATTTAATAGGCCCCGGATGCTCATATTCAATTAACCCGAGCGATATTAGGAGGGCGACAGACTCCCGGACAGGGTCGAAGCGTTTCTCTTCTCCGAAGAGGATTTTCAGTAGGTCGATAAGTGATGGGTAAGTAATCGGTCCTGCAATCCGAATGAGGTCATGCAAGAACAGTAGGCGAACCTTGCTGGGCCCCATGGATGGATCGAGGGCGTCCTTGCCTATTTTTTTGGTGCGTGAGGAACCAGTCTTTTTTATTGCTCGGATGAGAAGGGGGAATGTTAGGGCAATCCCGTCGCCTTCTTCCTTGCCGTGCGGTTCCATTGGGTACCAGGCCACGGAAGGATAGGGGGTCGCGGCTTCTATTGCCGCAATCGGGCCGAGGTTGATGAACGAATTCGATTGGGCGTGCGCGGAGTTGTTTACGATGAGCAGTTTCTTTCGTAGCTCTTCGTGTGAAAACGCGCCAAGTTCACAGAAAGCGCCTTCGCCCTCTAGGACGATGAGTATGTGGTCGGAGATGTCCGAGAGGTCTTTCTCGATGTCGAATAGGTTTCTGGCGCGTTTGCCGCGTTTGGGATGTTGAAGACGTGCGCGGAAAAAGTCTTCTGCGATTATTACGTGAGAGTTTGGAACGTGGGTCTGGATAAATGCGCGCAACGCAACTCGCCTTTCTGAGAGGGTTTGGTCGAGCTTGTTTGCGCCGCACAAGAAAATGAGGCGGGGCCCGCCGTCCTGGAGGGCAACCCGCCGCTGACCGATGGTCTGTTCTAGGAGACTAATGGTGCGATATGCAGTGCTTTTGGTCGATTTGTAGTCACCCGAGAACATTGCCTACCTTGACGCGACGCTGACCCTGCAAGCAAGGATCAGTGTAAAGGAGCTGACAGGCAGTGCTTAGGCGAAACGTGACTCACGCTTCGTTGGCCCGGAGGCCAAAATGCTAGGCACCTTCACGGTATCAAAAGGGTGTGGGCGCGCCAAGCAAAATGAGGCCGGTAGAAATTGGTGGGCGCCTACAAATCGCCTACATGGATAAGAGCGGGAGAGAGGTAGGAGTGTAAGTAATTGAAAAGATGGTGGGCCCGGTCGGACTCGAACCGACGACCAAGGGATTATGAGTCCCCTGCTCTAACCAACTGAGCTACAGGCCCGTAATCGGGGAGGGTACAAACGACTGCGGCGCCATTCTACCCGGAAAGGGAGCGATGGCGCCGCAGCGGCAGGGCAGGTTCCGGCCGTTCGGCCGGGACGCCGGTTACTCGGCGTCGGTGTAGGTGCGCAGCAGTTCGGCGCGGGTCGGGTGGCGCAGCTTGCGCAGGGCCTTGGCCTCGATCTGACGGATGCGCTCGCGGGTGACGTCGAACTGCTTGCCGACTTCCTCGAGGGTGTGGTCGGTGTTCATGTCGATGCCGAAGCGCATGCGCAGGACCTTGGCCTCGCGCGGGGTCAGCGTGGACAGGATCTCGCGGGTGGCCTCGGTGAGGCTTTCCTGTGCGGCGGACTCGGACGGCGAGGCGACCTTTTCGTCTTCGATGAAGTCGCCCAGGTGGGAGTCTTCATCGTCGCCAATCGGGGTCTCCATGGAGATCGGTTCCTTGGAGATCTTGAGCACCTTGCGGATCTTGTCCTCGGGCATCTCCATGCGCTCGGCCAGCTCTTCCGGTGTGGCTTCGCGGCCCATCTCCTGCAGCATCTGACGCGAGACACGGTTGAGCTTGTTGATGGTCTCGATCATGTGCACCGGAATACGGATGGTGCGGGCCTGGTCCGCGATGGAGCGGGTGATGGCCTGACGAATCCACCAGGTGGCGTAGGTCGAGAACTTGTAGCCGCGACGGTATTCGAACTTGTCCACGGCCTTCATCAGGCCGATGTTGCCTTCCTGGATGAGGTCGAGGAACTGCAGGCCGCGGTTGGTGTATTTCTTGGCGATGGAGATCACCAGCCGCAGGTTGGCCTCGACCATCTCTTTCTTCGCGCGCCGGGCCTTGGCCTCGCCAATCGACATGTGGCGATTGATCTCCTTGATTTCGGAGATGTTCAGGCTGGCCTCGTGTTCGATCTCGGCCAGCTTTTTCTGCAGGCGTACGATTTCTTCTTCGTGCTGGGCCAGGGCCGTGGTGTACTTGCCCTTGGCCTTGCAGGCCTCTTTCACCCAGCCGGTGTTGGTCTCGTTCTTCGGGAAGCTGTCGATGAACGCCTTGCGTGGCATCTGCGCCTGGCCCACGGCGAGGTCCATGATCCGGCGTTCGTGGCGACGGATGTGGTCGATGCTGCCGTGCAACTGGGTGGTCAGCTGGTCGACCATGCGCGGGACCAGCTTGAACTCCATGAAGTACTTGGCGGTGGCTTCGCGCGCGGCGGCGTAGGCCTCGCGGTTGCCTTTCTCGAAGGCCTTGTTGGCTTTGGCGTGCAGCTTGCGCAGCTTGTCGAAACGGGCGCGGGCCTCTTCCGGGTCCGGTCCCGTATCCACCGGCTCGGCGGCCTCTTCGTCATCCTCGGCGTCTTCCACCTCGTCGACGATCGCGTCCAGTTCGGCCGCGGCCTGTTGCTCGGCTGCAGCCGCGGCGGCGGCCTTCAGTTCGTCCTGCGCCTTTTGAGACTGCTCCGGCGTGACCAGTCCCCGAGCCACGGCTTCGCCATTGGCATGGTCGCTCGGGTCGATGAAGGAGATGACCAGGTCGGTCAGGCGACTATTGTTCTCGACGATCTTGTCGTATTCGTGGATCAATCGTTCGATCGCACCCGGATGATGGGCCAGCGCGAACAGGACCTGCATCAGGCCTTCTTCGATGCGCTTGGCGATGCGGATCTCGCCCTCGCGGGTCAGCAACTCGACCGTGCCCATCTCGCGCATGTACATGCGAACGGGGTCGGTGGTGCGACCGAAATCGCTGTCAGCGGAGGCCAGCGCGGCCACGGCATCTTCGGCGTCCTCGTCGGCGGAGACGGAGCCGTCGGACAGCAGCAGGCTGTCGGCATCCGGGGCCTGCTCGTGCACCGCGATGCCCATGTCGTTGATCATCGCGATGATGTCTTCGACCTGGTCGGAATCGATGATCGAGTCGGGCAGGTGGTCGTTCACCTCGGTGTACGTGAGGTATCCCTGCTCCTTGCCCTTGGCAATCAGTTCCTTGAGCTGGGATTGCTGCTCTTCACGATTCATTCGTCAGTACTCCGAGGGAAGTCGAGTCGGCCAAAAATTAATCCTACATTGTAGCAGAAGATTCTTATATTGCTGGCTGCCCGACCGATTCTCCGGTCAATGGGCGCTGCGCGGCCGGTTCCATGCCTTGAATCATGTGGGCAAATGGCGCCGCTTCAAGGTGCGTCCAGGCTATCGAGGCGCGTCGAATCTCTGTAGCTGCTCGGTAAGACGGGTGAGCTCGGCGCGTTGTTCCGTGCCGAGTTCGCTCCCAGGGCGAGTCAGTTCACGAATTCGGGAACGATAGTGTTGACGCAGGAGCTGCCGGGCGCAGTCCAGCGCCGTCTGCCGGGTGACGGCCTCCTCGCCGTCCTCCAGCTCCTGGTGAGCCAGTGCCATCAGGCGCTGGAAGTGACGCTGCTCGCGAAAACGCTCCAGCAGACCGGCCGTGTGGCGGTCCGGGTTCTCCTCCAGGGCCGCAAGCAGGTCGCGCAGCGTGGTGGCGGCGACTCCGGGCAGTTCGACGAGCTGGCGGAATTCGGGCTGGTTCCAGTCCAGCTCCGGATGTTGCAGCACGCGCGCAAGCAGGGCGCCCCACAGGGCGGGCGGGGTTTCGCCGTTGGCACCGCCCCGGTTTTCCTGGGAGGTGGCCGGGAGGTCGCGGTCCGGGCCGGTGTCAGCGGCGCGCCCGAGTGGGGTTGGCTGCTCGGCCAGGACCTGCTCCAGGCGTTCCGGGCTAAGCCCGGTCTCCTGCCCGATGCGCTCTACCAGTTGATCCCGGAACAAGGGGTCACGGGTGGTGGCCACCAGTTTCATGGCCGCGTGGGCGAAACGGGTGCGACCTTCGGCGGTATCGGTGGGGTGCTCGTCCCGTTGTAGACGCACCAGGGTCTCGGACAAAGGAAGGGCTTCGGCCAGGCGTTCTTCCCAGTCGGCAAGGCCGTCGCGCAGGACCAGGCTGTCGGGGTCGTCGCCCTCCGGCAGGAACAGCACGCGCACCTCGCGCAGGCCCTGGATTGCGGGCAGGGCCTCGGCCAGCGAGCGCCAGGCCGCGCGGCGGCCCGCGGCGTCGCCGTCGAAACACAGGGTAATGCGCGAGACCTGGCGGAACAGGCTGTCCAGATGGGCGCGGGTGAGGGCGGTCCCCATGCAAGCCACCGCACGGCGAAAGCCTGCGCGCGCCAGGCCGACCACGTCCATGTAGCCCTCAACCACGACGATGTCGTCCAGTCGTGTGCCGGCTTTGCGCGCCTCGAACAGGCCGTAGATGGTCTGGCCCTTGTGGAAGACCTCGCTCTCCGGGCTATTCAGGTACTTCGGCTCGCCATCCTCGATCAGGCGCCCGCCAAAGCCGGTGATGCGGCCGCGCCGGTCGCGGATCGGGAACATGATGCGCGCCCGGAACCGCTCGCGAATGCCGCCGTCGTCGCGTCGCGCGGCCAGGCCGGCATCCACCAGCTGCTGTGGCGTGAAGCGTGGCTTCAGTGTTTCGATTAGCCCCGAGGGCGGCGCCCAGCCGATCTGGTAATCCCGAGCGGTGGCGCCGTCGATACCGCGGTTCTTGAGGTATTCGACCGCCTTCGGTGTCTGGCGCAGCTGCTGCACGTACCACTCCGCGGCGGCGTTCAACGCGTCATACAGCGGCGCGTGGGCCTCGCGTCGATCGTCCCCGTCGGCCTCGCGCGGCACCTCGAGGCCGGCCTGGTCGGCCAGCTGTTCGATCGCTTCGGGGAAGCTGAGGTTCTCGTACTCCATCAGGAAGCTAATGGCGGTGCCGTGCGCGCCGCAGCCAAAGCAGTGATAGAACTGCTTTTGCGGGGAGACGTAGAACGAAGGGGTCTTCTCGCCGTGGAACGGGCAGCAGGCGGCGAACTCGCGCCCGGCCTTTTTCAGGCTGACGCGACGCTGGATCACCTCGACGATGTCGCTGCGCTCGAGCAGCTCGTCGATAAATGCCTGTGGGATGAGGCCTGCCATGGTGTCGCCGGGTATTCCTCGGGGGTGTTCGTCGTCAGGTTCGCATGATAGCCCAGGGTCGGGCCGCAACACGTCATTGCGGGACGCCGCAGCCGATGCGGCGAGCCCCGGCGATCTCCGGGGCGGACGCCGGGGTTACCCGTGGAGATCGCCACGTCGCTTCGCTCCTCGCGATGACGCTACTTTCTACCTCCCCGTCATTGAGGGACACCGCAGCCGACGCGGCGAGTCCCGGTGGTCTCCAGGGCGGACGCTGGGGTTACCCGTGGAGATCGCCACGTCGCTTCGCTCCTCGTGACGACGCTGCTTTCTACTTCGCCGTCATTGCGAGGAGCCTTGGGCGACGAAGCAATCGGTATCCGTCAGCCTCCGGTCGCGGGAGGGTGTCCGGGTGCTGCCATGTCATTGCGAGCGCAGCGAAGCAATCGCTTGATGCTGTGTTCTGGTGGCAGTCCTGGAGATTGCTTCGCTGCGCTCGCAATGACGGGTTTTTTGGCACTGCAAACAAAACGGGCCCCGTGAGGGGCCCGCATTGCAATACCGCCGGGTGGCGGATCAGGCGGCCTGGCGCAGGTTGGCCAGCAGGCCCTTCAGCTCGGAGGCCTTGGGCTTCACCAGCCAGAACGAGCCCTGGTAGTCATCGAAGCGTTCCAGGATCTCGCGGCCCCAGGCGCTGTCGGTCTCGTGCACGAACTCGGTAATGAGTTCCTCCAGGTAGTTCCGGTGCGCCTCCATGTCCTCGATGTCGAGGCGATGCAGGTCGATCAGCTCGTTGTTGATGCGGTCGGGGAAGTCGTTCTCCCGGTCCAGCACGAACGCGAAGCCACCGGTCATGCCCGCGCCAAAGTTGATGCCGGTGTTGCCCAGCACCACCATCACGCCGCCGGTCATGTACTCGCAGCCGTGGTCGCCGATGCCTTCCACCACCGCAAGCGCACCCGAATTACGCACGCCGAAGCGCTCGCCGCACTGGCCGGCCGCGAACAGCTTGCCGCCGGTGGCGCCATACAGGCAGGTGTTGCCCATGATGGTGGTGTCCTGGCTGGCGAAGCTGGAGCCCTCCGGCGGACGGATGACCAGTTTGCCGCCGGTCATGCCCTTGCCGACGTAGTCGTTGGCATCGCCTTCCAGGTACAGGTGCAGGCCACCGGCGTTCCAGACGCCGAAGCTCTGCCCGGCCGTGCCCTTCATGCGCACGGTGATCGGGGCATCGGACATGCCCTGGTTGCCGTGGCGCTTGGCGATCTCGCCGGACAGGCGCGCGCCGATCGAGCGGTCGGTATTGGCGACGTCGAAACGGTATTCGCCACCGGCCTTGTTCTCGATCGCCTCAAGCATCTCGGCGACCATCTTCTCGGCCAACTCGCCCTTGTCGAACGGCTCGTTCTTCGGCTCCTTGCAGAAGCGCGGCTTGTCGTCGAGATCGCCGCTGGCCAGCAGACCGTTCAGGTCCAGGTGTTGCTGCTTCGGCGCCTCGCCCGGCAGGACCTCGAGCAGATCGGTGCGGCCGATCAGGTCGGTCAGGCTGCGCACGCCCAGCTTCGCCATCCACTCGCGGGTCTCGCGGGCGACGAACTGGAAGTAGTGCATGACCATCTCGGGCAGGCCGATGAAGTGGTTCATGCGCAGCACCTTGTCCTGCGTGGCGACACCCGTTGCGCAGTTGTTCAGGTGGCAGATGCGCAGGTACTTGCAGCCCAGTGCGACCATCGGACCGGTGCCGAAGCCGAAGCTCTCCGCACCCAGGATGGCCGCCTTGATCACGTCGAGGCCGGTCTTCAGGCCGCCATCGGTCTGCAGGCGCACCTTGTCGCGCAGGTCGTTGCCGCGCAGGGTTGCGTGGGTCTCGGTCAGGCCCAGCTCCCACGGGGTGCCGGCATACTTCACCGAGGTCAGCGGGCTGGCGCCGGTGCCGCCGTCGTAACCGGAGATGGTGATCAGGTCGGCGTAGGCCTTGGCCACACCGGCGGCGATCGTGCCGACTCCAGCCTCGGAGACCAGCTTCACCGAGACCAGCGCGTTCGGGTTGACCTGCTTGAGGTCGAAGATCAGCTGCGCCAGGTCCTCGATGGAGTAGATGTCGTGGTGCGGCGGCGGCGAGATCAGGGCGACGCCCGGATTCGAGTAGCGCAGCTCCGCGATCATCTTGTTGACCTTGTGGCCCGGCAGCTGGCCGCCCTCGCCGGGCTTCGCGCCCTGGGCGACCTTGATCTGCAGCACCTCCGCGTTGACCAGGTAATGCGGGGTCACTCCGAAGCGGCCGGAGGCCACCTGCTTGATCTTGGACATGCGCTCGGTGCCGTAGCGGGAGACGGCCTCGCCGCCCTCGCCGGAGTTGGAGCGCCCGCCGAGGCGGTTCATCGCGGTGGCCAGGGCCTCGTGGGCCTCCGGCGACAGCGCGCCCAGGCTCATGCCGGCGGAGTCGAAGCGCGGCAGGATGTCGGTCTCGGGCTCGACCTCGTCGACATCAATCGGCTCGATGTCGTCGCGCACCTTCAGCAGGTCGCGCAGCACGGTCACCGGGCGTTCGTTCACCAGGTCCGCATATTCCTTGTACACGCCGTAGTCGCCGGACTGCACGGCGCGGTGCAGGGTCTGGATCACGTCCGGGTTGTAGGCGTGGTACTCGCCGCCGTGGACGTACTTCAGCAGGCCGCCCTGGCCGGCGCTCTTGCGCGGGTTCCAGGCACGCTTGGACAGCGTCTCCAGGTCCGCCTCGATGTCGGCGAAGCGGGTGCCTTGGATGCGGCTGGTGGTACCCGTGAAACAGGTATCCACGATCTCGTCGGCCAGACCGACAATCTCGAACAGCTGCGCCCCGCGGTAGCTGGCGATGGTCGAAATGCCCATCTTCGACAGGATCTTGAACAGGCCCTTGTTGATGCCGCGGCGGTAGTTCTGCGCCAGGGTCAGCGGGTCGGCGTTCGGGATCTCGCCGGACTGGCACATGCCGTGCAGCGCGGAGTAGGCCAGGTAGGGGTAGATCGCGGTGGCGCCATAGCCCAGCAGCACGGCGAAGTGGTGCGGGTCGCGCACGGTCGCGGTCTCGGCGACGATGTTCGCGTCGGTGCGCAGCTTGGCCCGGATCAGGGCGTGGTGTACGGCGCCCACGGCCAGCGCGGCCGGGATCGGGCGGCGTTCCGGGTCGATGCCGCGGTCGGACAGCACCAATACGACGGCACCGTTGCGAACGGCCTGTACCGCGTTGTCGGTCAGGGACTTGACGGCGTCTTCCAGCGAGCTGGAGTGGACGTCGTAGTTGAGGTCCATGCGCTCGACGCGGAAGGCGTCTTCGGTCTGGTTGCAGAGCTCGCGGAACTTGGCCTCGGACAGCACCGGGGAGTCGGATACCAGGCGGTGGGCGTGGTCCGGGGTCTCCTCGAACAGGTTCTGCTCACGGCCGAAGCAGGTCTCCAGCGACATGACGATGCTCTCGCGCAGCGGGTCGATCGCCGGGTTGGTGACCTGGGCGAACTGCTGGCGGAAGTAGTCGTACAGCGAACGGGTGTGCTGCGACAGCACTGCGAACGGGGTGTCGTCGCCCATCGAGCCCACGGCCTCCTGACCGGCCTCGGCCAACACGCGCAGGATCTGATCACGCTCCTCGAAGGTCACGTCGAACAGCTTTTCGTAGGTCTCGAGGCGCTCGGGGGGCATCGGCTCGCCGGAGAACAGCTGGTTGTCGTCCAGCTGGCTCTTCAGGTGCTTCACGTGCGCGCGCAGCCATTGGCGGTAGGGCTGGCGGGTGCGGTTGATGCGGTCGATGTCCTCGGGCTGCAGCAACTCGCCGGACTCGGTGTCCACCGCGAGCATCTGCCCGGGTTTCAGGCGGCCCTTGGTGACCACGTCCTCGGGGGCGTAGTCGTAGACGCCGATCTCCGAGGCCAGGGTGATGTGGCGGTCCTTGGTGATCACGTAGCGCGCCGGGCGCAGGCCGTTGCGGTCCAGGGTGCAGGCGGCGTAGCGGCCGTCGGTCAGCACGATCCCGGCCGGGCCGTCCCAGGGCTCCATGTGCATGGAGTTGTATTCGTAGAAGGCGCGCAGGTCGGAGTCCATGTGCGCGACGTTCTGCCACGCCGGCGGGACCAGCAGGCGCATCGCACGGAACAGGTCCATGCCGCCCGCGAGCAGGACTTCCAGCATGTTGTCCAGGCTCTGCGAGTCGGAGCCTTCCAGGTTGACCAGTGGCTCCAGCTCGGCCAGCTCCGGCAGCTTCTCGGTGGCGAACTTGTGCTGGCGGGCGACCGCCCAGTTGCGGTTGCCCTGCACGGTGTTGATCTCGCCGTTGTGGGCGAGGAAGCGGAACGGTTGCGCCAGCCCCCACTGCGGGAAGGTGTTGGTGGAAAAGCGCTGGTGGAACACGCAGATCGCGGTCTCCAGCTCCGGACGCTGCAGATCGCGGTAGAACACCGGCAGGTTCTCCGGCATCACCAGGCCCTTGTAGGAGACCACCTGGGAAGACAGGCTGGGCACGTAGAACACCGGGTCGTCGCCCATCGCGATCTCAGCGCGACGGCGCACTACGAACAGGGCGCGTTCGAAATCGGCCGCGTCCATGTCCGCTGGTGCATTGATGAACACCTGCAGGATATGCGGCTGGCTTTTCAGGGCCTCGTCACCGCAGGCCTCTTCCGGGTTCACCGGGACTTCGCGCCATCCGGCGAGCTTCAGCGGGCCGCGTTCGATCGCGTTCTCCACGGCGCTGCGGGTTTCGTCGATTTTGGCCGGGTTGATGAACACGATGCCGGCGGCGAAGCGTTCGGCCAGCTCGATGTTCGACTCGGATGCCAGGGTGCGCAGGAAGGCCTCGGGGGTCTTCATCAGCAGCCCGCAACCGTCGCCGGTCTTGCCGTCGGCGGCGATCGCGCCGCGGTGGGTCATGCGTTCCAGGGCCTTGATCGCGGTGTCCACCACCCAGTGGCTGGCCACGCCGTCCATATGCGCAATGAGGCCGAAGCCGCAGTTGTCGCGTTCGAATGCGGGGCGGTAGAGGGTGCCGTTCAATTGGTTCTGTCGCATCGGTGAACTCCGGTCGCAGCGCGCGGGGCCGTACGCGGGCGCGGTACGTTGTCAGGGCCGTCCCTGGAAAAAGAACACGGAAAAAGGCGCAGGAATATAGCCGAACCGTCATTCTCCCGGCAAACCGGGGCCGGTCAAGTAGGCACGACACCCGCGCAGGTAAAGCCCGGCAGGGCGCGAACCACGAAGCCACAAAGAAACCCTGATAAAGCGTTCACAGGAAGATTGGAAGGCAGGAAGGGTTACTGATTTTTGGCTGCGCTCAACATCAAGTAGCAACCACCTGTATCCAGCAACAAGCCCCTCAGCTCCTGTTTACCTTCCGACCTTCCCTCCATCCTGTGAATCGCCCTTGATCTTTTTCGTGTGCTACGTGGTGAGTAAGGGGCCTGTCCCAGGTCAGTCGCGTACGACGTTCTGGACAGAGCCGATGGAGCGGATCCAGGGTTCGTCGCGGCGGACGGCCTCGGGCAGGTCTTCAACCGCCCGTTCGGCGGCCGCACGGTCGGGGAATACGCCGGCGAGGATGACCACGAATTCGCGATCGTTGACACGGGTTGGGATGTAGCGAATGCCACCCAGTTCGTGCCGGTCGGCATAGGCTCGGGCGGCGGCCATGTCCTGTGCGGCGAGTAGCTGGATCGTGGCGCCGCTGCCGTCTTGATTGCTCAGCCAGCTGCGGTCATCACGCAGGCGGGCGGCATCCGCGTCGGCCTCTGCCAGATCATCCGAGGCCGGGTCGGGCTCCGGAGCTGGCTCTGGCTCTGGCTCGGGTTCAGGCTCTGGTTCCGGTTCCGGCGCCGGTTCGGGATCTGGCTCCGTGGCCGGTTCTGCCTCGGCGGGCTCGGCGGGCGCCTCCGGCTCGATCTGCGACTCGGCTTCGGCTTCGGCCGGTGGAGGTAGATCCAGCGGGTCAGCGACCACGACTTCGTCGTCCGCCGGTCGCTCCGGCGTCTCGTCCTGCTCGGATTCAGCCATGCGCGGCTCGGGCAGGGGGAGCTCGATGATTTCGCCGTCGGCCGTGGTGGGCTCCGATTCCAGGAGCTGCCAGGCGACCGGGGCTGCGATACCCAGGGCCACGGTGATGGCGACGGCCGGTACGAACCAGCGCTGATTCCAGAACGCGACGTTCTCCGGCGCTGGGGGCGCCGGGATACCGCTATCGGGCTCGAAGCCGTCGGGGCTCGCTGGCGTTTCCGGGGTGTCCTGCACTGCGGATCCGGCCAGGGCCTCGGCGGCTGGGGTGAACTCGGTGTCGTCGGGCTCGCGGCTGGCGTGCAGGCCTGGCTCGGCGGTGGTCGTCTCGTCGTCGCGGGTGGCCACGAACGAGGGTTCCACCGTTTCCGGGGCGAGGTTCGAAGGGGCGTCGTCGCCCGCGAGTGGTTCGGACTCGGCGCTGTCGGCTTCGGCTTCGGCGCCAGCGGCCACGCCCGGTGCCGTGCTACTGGCGGCCGCCGCGCCAGCTCGGCGCTCGCTACGGCACTGGCGCTCGAGAAAGCTATTGGCCTCGCGGTTGAGGTTGCCAGGCAGACCCTGGCTGGTGGTTTGCAGGTGATGTACGGCGTCCGTGTCCAGCAAGCGGTCGGGGTCCGCCAGGCCAGCGGCCTGCAGGCGGTGACGCAGATAGGCCGCGGTCTGCTCTAGGTTGAACGCGCGCAGGCTGATGCGGGTGACCTGATCTTCGTCCGACGGGTCCGGCAGGTACAGGCGCCGGCGCAGCAGCCCGGTGGAACCGACCAGGACGATGCGTGGGGCGCGCCCATGCTTGGCAAGGACCTCGCTGCGCATGCGCATCAGGTTGTTGACAATATCGGTGCCGACTAGATGGGCATCGTCCATCGCGATCACCGGGTCGGCGCCATCCGTCACCCGGTCGGCGAGCAGTTCGGTTAGGGCACGGTCGGGGTCATCGGCATTCTTCGAGCGCAGATAGTTACGAATGGTGTTGTCGACCGACTCGAACTGGGTGTTGATCCGCGCGCGGAAGGCGATCAGATCGAATGGCTCGGGCAGCATCGCCAGCAGGCGCATTAGCTGGAGGCTGCGCCCGGAGCCGTTTTCACCGGTCATCAGGACGACGGCGCCGGGTTCGTTCAGGGCCGCCCGCGCGGACTCCAGCAGGCCGTCCAGCAACGGGTCGCTGTAGACGAAGGTCTCGTCGGGGGCTTCGTCAAACGGCGGCGTGTGCAGGCCGAGTTGTTCCAGGCATTGTTCGGAGAGCGCCATTGCGTGGCCTTCAGGTCAGGGAGCCGAGATCGAACAGGCGGTGGTGTTCGCGGATGGCATGACGATCCGTCATACCAGCGATGTAGTCGGCAATCGCGCGCTGCGGCCCGTGCGGATCGTGTGCAGCCATCTCATCGGCCAGGCGCTGGAAGTGCTCGGGCATCAGGCGCGGTTCCGATTCGAATGCGGCAAACAGGTCGTGGATCAGCTGGCGGGCCTTGTGCATCACGCCGTGTACCTGGTGGTGATGGTAGAGGTTCTCGCGCAGGAAGGCCTTCAGTTCACGTGCCTGCGCGTGCATCTCCGGGCTGAAACGGATCAGCGCGGTGTCGGCGCGGCGCACATCATCGGGGCTTTGCGGCCGCTGCTGGTCGATGGCCGCCTGGGTGGTCGCGATCAGGTCGCCCACTAGCGCATCGATCATGCGCCGCACTGTCTCGTGCTGGACACGGCGGGGCTCCAGACCGGGGTATTGGGCCTGTACCGCTTCGTGGCACCCACGAAACAGCTTGACCTCGGCGAGGTCGCCCAGGGTCAGCAAGCCCGAGCGCAGGCCGTCGTCGACATCGTGGTTGTTGTAGGCGATCTCGTCGGCCACGTTGGTGAGCTGGGCCTCCAGGCTTGGTTGTTCCTTCTGCAGGAAGCGAACGCCGATCTCGCCTAGCTGCCGGGCCTTGTCCGGTGAGCAGTGTTTGAGGATGCCCTCGCGCGTCTCGAAGGTCAGATTGAGGCCGTCGAAGTCGGCATAGTGGCGTTCCAGCAGGTCGACAATGCGCAGGGACTGCAGGTTGTGCTCGAAACCGCCGTGCTCGCGCATGCAGGCATTAAGGGCGTGCTGCCCGGCGTGCCCGAACGGGGTGTGGCCGAGATCGTGCGCCAGGGCAATGGCCTCGACCAGGTCCTCGTTCAGGCGTAGCGCACGGGCAATGGAGCGCCCGATCTGGGCGACCTCCAGCGAATGGGTCAGACGATTACGGAACAGGTCGCCTTCATGGCTGATGAAGACCTGAGTCTTGTACTCCAGGCGGCGAAAGGCGCTGGAATGAACGATGCGGTCACGGTCGCGCTGGAAGTCGCTGCGGTGGCGCGGGGCCGGTTCGCCCTGGGCGCGACCGCGTGAATGCGCGGGGTCGCTCGCGTAGGGCGCCAGGCCGGGGGCGGCGACGCTAGGTGTGGCTATCGCTTCAGGCAACACGGGCATGCTCGTGCAGGGTGTGGTCCAGGGCGGTCTGGTCGAACTCGTCGGTCAGGACGGCCTCGCCAATCCCGCGCAGCAGCACCAGGCGCAGTCGACCGCTGGCAACCTTCTTGTCGATCGCCATCAGTTCGCGGAAGCGATCCGGGGTCACGGCGGCGGGTGGCTCCAGGGCCAGGCCGGCGCGCTGGATCAGGGCCTCGGCGCGTTCGCGGCTGACGCGGTCCAGCCAACCCATGCGTTCCGACATGCGTGCGGCCATGGCCATGCCGGTACCGACGGCCTCGCCATGCAGCCACTCGCCGTAGCCCATGCCGGCCTCGATGGCGTGGCCGAAGGTGTGGCCCAGATTGAGCAGGGCGCGGATGCCGCCCTCGCGTTCGTCGGCGGCGACGACCTCCGCCTTGCAGGCGCAGGAGCGACGGATGGCGAAGGCGAGCGCTTCCGGATCGAGCGTGCGCAGGCGATCGATGTGTTCTTCCAGCCAGGTGAAGAATTCGGCGTCGCGAATCAGGCCGTACTTGATGACCTCCGCAAGACCCGCTCGCAGCTCGCGCTCGGGCAGGGTTTTCAGGGTGTCGGTATCGATGATGACCGCGCGCGGCTGGTGGAAGGCGCCGATCATGTTCTTGCCCAGTGGGTGATTGACCCCGGTCTTGCCGCCTACCGAGGAATCCACCTGGGCGAGCAGGGTGGTCGGGACCTGCACGAAGTCGATGCCGCGCTGGTAGATCGCCGCGGCGAACCCGGCGATGTCACCGACCACGCCGCCGCCCAGGGCGACGATGCGGCTGCCGCGATCCAGGCGTGCCTCCAGCAGGCGCGTCAGGATGGTCTCGACCGTGGCCATAGTCTTGTATTGTTCGCCATCGGGGAGCTCGATCCACAGAGGCTCTCCGCTGATGCCGCAATCCGCGAGGCTGCGGCGAAGGGTATCACCATGCAGGGGGGCGACCGTGGTGTTGGTCACCACGGCGACGCGCCGGCCTTCTACTGCGGGGCGCAGCCGCTGCGGCTCGTTCAGTTGGCCCGGTCCAATGTGGATCGGGTAGCTGCGCGCACCCAGTTCTACGTTCAGGTTTTCCATGCGGGCCATCATAGCGTGCGCCCCGGCGACGGCGTAAGCCGGTGTGGTCGGATGCTGCGGATCGCTTCACGGACTTTTGCAATCGGTGCAGGTTGGATTACCATAGGGAGTTCTGCATGGTCGCCCGCAGTGTTTGGCGGCCTGTTTTGTTGATTCTGTTTTGATCGAGATGATCCTGCATCCGTTTCGGAGATTGTATGCCGCACGTACGAGTTCGTGAGAATGAGCCCTTCGAGGTTGCCCTGCGCCGTTTCAAGCGCACCTGCGAAAAAGCCGGTGTGGTGGCGGAAGTCCGCCGTCGCGAGTATTACGAAAAGCCGACCACCGAGCGCAAGCGCAAGGCCGCGGCGGCCGTGAAGCGTCAGCTGAAGAAGAATTCCCGCGATATGACCCGTCGGGTGCGTCTGTACTGAACCTTTGTTCGGGCTTGTGCTCGGACCCGAGGACCCCAAGATGACGCTCAAGTCGCGCTTGCAGGATGACGTGAAGAACGCCATGCGAGCCCGGGAGAAGGAACGCCTGGGTGCCTTGCGCATGATCCAGGCCGAGATCTCTCAGTTCGAGGTGGACGAACGTCGCGATGCTGACGACGACGCCGTGCTGGCGATCCTCAATCGGATGCTCAAGCAGCGGCGCGATTCCATCGACCAGTACCAGAAGGGTGGTCGTGAGGATCTGGCTGAGCGCGAGGCCGCCGAGGTGGTGATCATCGAGGCGTACATGCCCGAGCCGCTGGATGCGGCCGCGCTGGACCAGCTGGTGAGCGAGGCGATTGCCGAGACGGGCGCCAGCGCTCCAGGCGATATGGGCCGCGTGATGGGCGTGCTGAAACCCCGGGTCTTCGGGCGCGCGGACATGGGGCAGGTGAGCCAGAAGGTCCGCGCCGCCCTGCAGCCCTGACCACGGGCCGGCTCTCCGGTCGAACTCCCCGGGCCGCTTTTCGGCCCCTACCCCGATTCCGTCGGAGCGAGTGTTCCATGGCTTCCAATCCGATGCAGTTCCTGGACCTTCCGCGCCAGGATCCCCAGAAGACTCCCGCCGAGATCCGGATTCACGAGTTCGGCGAGATTATCGGTCAGTTCGATCCGGCGACGGCCGGGCAACAGGCCGGCCGCTGCCTGGCCTGCGGTAACCCCTATTGTGAATGGAAGTGCCCGGTCCACAACTTCATCCCGAACTGGTTGAAGCTGGTGGAGGAAGGCAACCTGTTCGCCGCCGCAGAGCTCTCGCACAAGACCAACTCCCTGCCCGAAGTGTGCGGCCGCGTATGCCCACAGGATCGTCTGTGCGAGGGCGCCTGCACCCTGAATGACGGTTTTGGTGCAGTCACCATAGGTTCGGTCGAGAAATACATCACCGACGAGGCCCTGAAGGCCGGCTGGCGCCCGGATCTGTCCGATGTGACGCCGACTGGCAAGCGCGTCGCGGTGATCGGCGCCGGTCCGGCGGGGCTTGGCTGCGCCGATATCCTGGCGCGCAACGGCGTGCAGGCGGTGGTGTTTGATCGCTACCCGGAGATCGGCGGCCTGCTGACCTTCGGCATCCCGCCGTTCAAGCTGGAAAAGCAGGTCATCCGCACCCGCCGCGAGATCCTCGAGGGCATGGGCGTGGAATTCCGCCTGAATACCGAGATCGGTCGCGACATCGCGATGGATGCCCTGCTGGAGGAATACGATGCTGTGTTCCTCGGCATGGGCACCTATACGGCCATGCAGGGCGGCTTCCCGGGCGAGGATCTGGAGGGCGTGTATCCGGCCCTGCCGTTTTTGATCTCCAATATCCGCCAGGTGATGGGCTGGCCGCAGGACGATGGCGGCGAGTTTATCGACATGGCTGGTCAGCGCGTAGTCGTGCTGGGCGGCGGCGATACCGCGATGGACTGCAATCGCACCTCCATCCGCCAGGGCGCGGCCTCAGTGACCTGTGCCTACCGGCGTGACGAAGAGAACATGCCGGGTTCGCGCAAGGAAGTCGTGCACGCGCGCGAAGAGGGCGTGCAATTCGAATTCAATGTGCAGCCGGTGGAGATCGTCGGCGACGGCAAGGTCGAGGGTGTGAAGGTCGTGCGTACGCAGATGGGCGCACCCGATGAGCGCGGACGTCGTCGACCCGAGCCGGTCCCCGGCTCCGAACATATCATCCCCGCCGATCGCGTCCTGATCGCCTTCGGTTTCCGCCCGTCGCCCTCCGACTGGTTCGCCGACTACAAGATCGGTATCGATGAAGGCGGTCGCGTGCAGGTCGCGGGCGAGCATGCCTTCCAGACCGGAAACCCGAAGGTCTTCGCCGGCGGCGACATGGTGCGCGGCTCGGATCTGGTGGTCACCGCTGTCTTCGAAGGCCGTGAGGCCGCCGAAGGCATCCTCGAATACCTCGGCGTTTGAGCCTTTTGATGCCCAATTCACTGAAGAACGACCGTCTGCTCCGTGCCCAACTGCGTGAACCGGTGGACCGGCCGCCGATCTGGATCATGCGTCAGGCCGGGCGCTACTTGCCCGAATACCGCGAGACGCGTGCCCAGGCCGGCAACTTCATGAGCCTGTGCCAGAACCCCGAGCTGGCCTGCGAAGTCACCATGCAGCCGCTGCGCCGGTTTCCACTCGACGCGGCGATCCTGTTCTCCGACATCCTGACGATCCCGGATGCGATGGGCTTGGGCCTGTACTTCGAGACCGGTGAGGGCCCGCGCTTCCGTGACCCGGTGCGTTCTCTGGAGGCGATCGAGAAACTACCGGTGCCGGACCCGGAACAGGAACTGCGCTACGTGATGGACGCCGTGCGCTTGATCCGTCGCGAACTGGATGGCCAGGTCCCGCTGATCGGATTCGCCGGTAGTCCGTGGACGCTGGCGACCTATATGGTAGAGGGCCAGGGCTCGCGCGACTTTGCCGAGACCAAGCGCCTGATGTATGGCGAGCCGCAGGCGATGCATGCCCTGCTGCAAAAGGTTGCGGACTCGGTGACCGAGTACCTGAACGCCCAGATCCGCGCCGGCGCCCAGTCGGTGATGATCTTCGACACCTGGGGCGGATCGTTGACCCCGCGGGCCTACCGCGAGTTTTCGCTGGCGTACATGCAGCGGATCGTGGATGGCCTGATCCGCGAGAATGACGGCCGTCGCGTGCCGGTGACGCTGTTCACCAAGGGTGGCGGGGCCTGGCTGGATATCATGGCGGATATTGGGGCGGATGCCCTCGGGATCGACTGGACCATCGAGATCGGCGAGGCCAGTCGGCGGGTCGGTGAACGGGTCGCCTTGCAGGGCAATCTGGACCCGTCGGTGCTGTATGCGCCCGAGTCGGTGGTGCGCGAGGAGACGTTGCGAGTTCTGGACGGCTTCGAAGGCGATACCGGGCATGTCTTCAATCTCGGGCACGGTATCCATCCGGGTATCGATCCGGAGCGTGTCGCCGCGATGGTGGACACCGTCACCAACTACCGACGCTAGTCCGCCCGGCGCGAGCGTACGGTCCGGTTACTACTCCGCCGGGGCCGCCGCCTCTTCGGCGCCGGTATCCGCCAGCATCCTCTCTACGTCCGCGCGGGTTGCACGTTGCATCGGGCGGCCGTCCACCGGCGACGGTGGCGCCTGGCGCATGCCGTCCAGCGGGAATACCGTGAGTTCCACATCGGTGTCGCCCGGTCCGCGGAAGGCGAGGAAGGGGATGCGCTGTTCCCGACCCTGCCGGCTGCGGTAACGGCGCTCGCCGGTCTCGCAGTGAATCCCCCGATCCCCCATCTCCAGGATGACCTCTTCGACTGTCTCGGCGAAGGCATGTAGGTTGATCAGCGGTTGCGACTCCACTAGACCTTGAAGGAGCGGGCCGACCAGCCGCGGTTCCAGGTGCTCCAGGCGTTCCATCACGACCAGTGTCGCTTCCAGGCGGCTGCGGTAGGCGGCGCGGCTGGCCGGAGTCGCAAACAGGCGGCTGCGTTCGATCGCGGCGTCCTGGATCTCCATGTTGCTAGGCATTTCATGGCGCGCATCGACGCCCAGGTGTTCCGCCGCCTTGCGCTTGGCCAGCCCGAAATCCCGGATCCCGTCGTCGAGCATGATGCGCGCAGCTTCTTGCGCCAGTTCCTGGCGGACACGCGATGGGGCCGCCATTCAAAAGACCAGTTCGGGGTCTTGGCCGGTTTCGCTGCCATTTCCGCTTCCGCGCCCCGGCATGGCGTGGCCGCGTTCAGGGATCTGGTTCGGTAGCAGCCATTGGTTGCGGGCGCCTGGGGCATCGTCGCTGGATGCACGTTGACCACTGGGCAGGATCGCGGTGCGCACGACGTCGTCTGGACGCTCCACCGGGCGTTCCGGCTGATCGGCTAGTACGCTCCCCATGAAGCGAGTCCAGATGGGCAGTGCCGCGCGGCCTCCGCTCTCACGCCGTCCCAGTTCGCGATTGTCGTCAAAGCCAATCCAGGCGGTTGCGACCAGCTCGGCATTGAAGCCGGCGAACCAGGCATCGCGGTAGCTGTTGGTGGTGCCCGTCTTCCCGGCCAAATCGGATCGCCCCAGTTCCATCGCGCGGCGCCCGGTGCCGGAGGTGATGACGCTACGCAGCATGTCGCTCATCTGCCATGCAACGCCCGGCTCCAGAACCGGAACCGGGTCCGTGTACTGAAGCGCTCCGCCGCTTGCGACCAAGGGCAGATCCTGTCCTTTCGGGTTCTCGCAGGGGGCAGGGCAGGCCCGTTCGGTGGCGGCCTCGTACAGGACTTCTCCCTCCACCGTCTCGATCCGAGAGATGATCCAGGGGCTGTTGAGTCGGCCGCCGCTGGCGAACACGCCATAGGCGTTGTTCAGCTGGAGCGGGGTGAGGGTCCCGGTCCCCAAGACCATCGAGAGGTTGTCAGGCTGTGCCTCCTGGTCCAGGCCAAAGCGGGCCAGTTCCTGGTGCACATTGCGGGTCCCCAGGGTGTTGAGCAGGCGGATGGACGCCAGATTACGGGAGTTCGCCAGCGCCTCGCGCAGGGTGGTCTCGCCGTGGAAGCGCCGTGTGTAGTTTTGCGGTCGCCATTCGGCTCCGAGGGCGGGATCGTCAAACACCATGGGCGCGTCGATCACCGTCCCATCAGGCCGGTGCCCCTGACGCAGGGCCAATGAATAGACCAGCGGCTTGAAGGCGGAGCCGGCCTGCCGTTGCGCCTGTGTGGTTCGGTCGTAGCGATTCTCAAAGAAGTCGAAGCCGCCCGCCAGCGCAAGAATAGCGCCATCTTCTGGCGACTGCGCGATGACGGCGCCCGTAACTTCCGGTTTTTGGGCCAGGCGCCAGCGGCCGTCGACGTAGGGGCGCACGCGAATTACGTCACCGGGGGCGAAGTCAGGCGAGCCCGCCCATTCGCGATCTTCCGGCCGGATTTCCAGTTCCCCGATCGGACCGCCGTCGACCTGCAGCACGCCTTCTCCAGATGGTTCCAGGACAACGGCCGGGAACAATAACCGTCCATGGACCCCTATTGCCTTCAGGGCGCGCTCGCGGGCGTCGGCATCTTCCAGAGTGGTGGACGGAATGCGCATCTCCGGGCCGCGAAAACCGTGGCGTTCGTCGTATTCCAACAGGCCCTCCCGCAGGGCCTGGTTCGCGGCCTCCTGCTGGCGGGAGTCGATCGTGGTATGCACCTGCAGGCCACGTCGGTAGGCCTCGTCTCCCCACAGGTTGACGACCATCTGGCGAGCCATCTCGGCGACCCAGTGGGCATCAATCTCGGTGGCAGCCGTATGGCGCTCGGACAATACTGGTCGTGCAAGCGCTTCTTCGAAGGCTTGTTCGTCGATCGCACCGGTCTCCAGCATCCGCCTCAGAACGTAATTCCGTCGGATCTCGGCGCGTTCGGGGCTGGTAACGGGGTTCGTGGTCGACGGGGCCTTGGGCAGGGCGGCAAGCGTGGCGATCTCGTCCAGTTCCAGCTCGTCCAGGGAACGCCCGAAGTAGACCCGCGAGGCCGCTTCGATCCCGTAGGCACGCTGACCTAAATAGATCTTGTTCAGGTATAACTCGAGAATCTCGTCCTTGGTCATTTCCTGTTCCAGGCGAATGGCCAGGAAGATCTCCCGCAGTTTGCGCTCATACGTCCGCTCGCGCGTCAGGAAGATGTTGCGTGCCAGCTGCATGGTGATGGTGCTACCGCCCTGGCTGCGCTCGCCGCCAGTCGAGACGACGTTGAGTGCCGCGCGTGCCAGGCCCATCACGTCGACGCCCGGGTGGTCATAAAAGCGCTCGTCCTCCGCGGCGATGAACGCCTCGCGGACTTGCTGGGGGATGGCATCTATTGGTACGGGGATGCGCCGCTCTTCGGCGAATTCGCCCATCAGCCGTCCGTCCACGCTGCGAACCTGCAGGGGCGTTTGCAGGCGCACGTCGCGCACCGCATCGGCCTCGGGGAGGGTCGGCGCGTAATGAACATAGAGGGCCGCCAAGGCAATGGACAGGCCGATGCCGGCTGCCAGAATCAGGGCCAGCAGCGCCGTAATAATCTTCAAGACCGGGTTCATGACAGCAAAAAAAGTGAGGCCAAGGTGAGAAGTCGCATTCAATGCGACTTGCAACCTTGAAGTCGCGGTGTATATTGTGAACGAGCTAGCATACGTGATTGTAACGCTACCAGTTACTTTCGTTGGGGTATACAGGGGGATGTGTGCTGAGTCTCGGAAAATCCAAACAAGGGGTCCTGGGCGTGGATATCAGCTCAGCAGCCGTCAAGGTGCTGGAGCTGGCGCGACAGGGTAAGGGCTACCGGGTTGAGGCCTTTGCGGTCGAGCCACTCCCGGATGGCGTGATGGTCGACAAGGTCTGCCAGGACACCGAAGCCGTCGGGAATGCTCTGGCACGGGCCGTTAAGCGCTCTGGCACGCGGCTCAAGCAGTGCGCGATGGCCGTCCCTTCCTCCGCCGTCATTACCAAGACGATTCAGATGTCGGCTGGGCTGGGTGATGCGGAACTCGAGGGCCAGGTCTTTGTGGAGGCGGATCAATACATCCCCTACACCCTGGAAGAGGTCAACCTGGATTTTCAGGTCCTGGGCCCGAATGACAAGAACCCGCAGATGGTCGACGTGTTGGTCGTCGCCTCTCGTCGTGAGAACGTCGACTCCCGCGTGGCGATTGCCGAGGCCGCCAAGCTCACCCCCGAAGTGGTCGATGTCGAAGCCTATGCCATCGAGCACACTGCCGAACGGCTGATGGAGCAAGTTCCCGATAGCGAAAACAAGCCGATCGTTGCGGTGGTCGATGTGGGCTCGTCGGTGACAGCCGTCTATGTGGTCAGTCAGGGCGAGGGCGTGGTCTACACCCGCGAGCAGAATTTCGGTGGGCGCATGCTCACCGAAGAGATTATGCGCCGCTACAGCATGAACTATCAGGAGGCTGGTTCCGCGAAGATGAGCGGTGATCTGCCGGCCGACTACGCCAGTTCCATCCTCGAGCCCTTCAAACAGACGATGGTCGATCAGATTCAGCGCCTGCTGCAGTACTTCTATGTGACGCGCCCGCAGGACACGATCGACCACATCTTGCTGGGAGGTGGTTGTGCCGCCATCCCAGGCGTGGATGAACTGCTCGAGGAAGCGGCTGGGACCCCGGTCTCCATTGCCAATCCATTTCGCGGTATGGCCCTGGCCAAACGGGTCAACCAGGAACGCTTCGCCAATGACGCCCCGGCGCTAATGACGGCCTGTGGCCTGGCCATGCGGGGGTATGCGTCATGATCTACATCAACCTGCTTCCCTGGCGCGAGAAGGCTCGCGAACAGCGGCGCAAGGAATTCTTTACCGCGGCGGGTGGTGCCGCGGTTGTGGGCGTTCTGCTCGCCTTTGCCGGATACAGCTTCATGGGCGCATTGATCGACCATCAGCAGTCTCGCAACCAGATGCTGGAAAGCGAGATTCGCCAACTGGATCGCCAGATCGCCCGCATCCGTGACCTCGACGACCAGCGAGAGGCGTTGATCGCACGGATGGAGGTCATTCAAACCTTGCAGTCACAGCGCCCGGAGGCGGTGCACCTGTTTGACCAGTTGGTCGAGACGCTACCCGAAGGAACCTATCTCAACGAGGTTCGCCAGGAGGGTGAGAATGTTCGCCTGGTGGGCCGCTCCGAGTCGAACACCCGGATCTCAGCGCTGATGCGCCGGCTCGACGCTTCGCCCTGGCTGGGGGGCTCCAACCTGCAAATTATCGAGACCCGTGAGGAGGGTCGCCTCCAAGTCCGTGACTTCCGACTGGATGCCACGCAGACCCGGCCGGATGCCGAAGAGGAGGGCTCCTGATGGATCTCAATGAACTCAAGCAGGTTGATTTCAACAACATTGGCGAAGCCTCCTGGGGTGTCAAGGGCTTGATTCTGGCCGTGATCGTTCTGGCGATTCTCGGCCTGTCCTACTACCTCTTCATCAGCGATCAGCGCACCGATCTCGAACGCGCGGAGAGCCGCGAACTTCAGCTTCGCGACGAATTCGAGGACAAGCAGCAACGAGCCGCCAACCTCCAGGCCTACGAGGAGCAGCTCGAAGAGATGGAGCGCATGTTCGCCTCCCTCCTGGAGTTGCTGCCGAGTAGTGCCGAGATCCCGAGCTTGCTGGTGGATATTTCACAGACCGGTTTGCAGGCGGGGCTTGAGATCGAGCTGTTCGAGCCGCGCGGCGAGAACCGTCGCGATTTCTACGCCGAGGTTCCCATCCGTCTGCGCGTGCGGGGTGGTTACGAAGACCTGGCGGAATTCGTCAGTGGTGTCTCGGCACTACCGCGGGTCGTGACCATGCACAACATGTATATCCGCCCGGGCAATTCCGATAACGACTTGCTGATGGATGCGGTTGCGCGGACCTATCGCTATCTGGAGGAGAACTGATGAAACCTTCTTCCTCGCGAGCGATTGGGCCCGGGTTGGGGCTGGTCCTGATTGGCGGCCTGCTGTTGTCGGGCTGCGCACAGGACAACCGTGACCTTCAGCAGTACATCGCCGAGATCAAAGAGCGCCCGGGGAGCGGGATCGAACCGATTCCGACCCTGGAGCCACACGAACCCTACCTTTACCCCGGGCATACGCGCTCGCCTTTCGACTCCTCGGTGATCGCGCAGCCGGAACTGGCCGCAGCCGAAGGCGAAGCCGGCGATGCCGAGCTTGATGCCGATCGACCGCGCGAATTCCTTGAAGGTTTC
Source organism: Thioalkalivibrio sp. ALJ1 (assembly GCF_000745395.1). NCBI lineage: Bacteria > Pseudomonadati > Pseudomonadota > Gammaproteobacteria > Chromatiales > Ectothiorhodospiraceae > Thioalkalivibrio > Thioalkalivibrio sp. ALJ1. The sequence goes on from NZ_KN050684.1 coordinate 1,251,217, forward strand.
CCTCTCGACTCGCTGCGAATGGTGGGGTCGCTGGAGCAGCACGGCACACGCTATGCCCTGGTGCGGACGCCGGACCGAGGTATCCAGCGTGTCACCGCGGGAAACTACATGGGCCAGAACCACGGGCAGATCGTCGAAATTACGTCCACCAAGATCAGCTTGATCGAAGTGGTACCGGACGCCTTCGGCGGCCACGTGGAGCGCGAGAACTCCGTGGCGCTGAGCGACTAGCGGTTGGGGGAGAAGAACATGATGACGAGTATTCGCCGCAAGACCGGCACAACCAACAGGGGATTCAACATGGGTTCTTCCATGCGCGCGTTCGCCGCCACTGTCGTGGCCGGCCTGCTGTTCATGGTGTCGCAGGGGGTGGCGGCCACCGAGCTGGAAGAGATCCGGGCCGGCAGTCTTAGCGGCGATCGGGTGCAGGTCAATCTCCGGTTCTCGGATACGCCACCTTCCGACATCCGTGCCTTCGCGATTGACTCCCCGCCGCGCATCGCGCTGGACCTGCCGGAAGTGGGCAACGCCCTGCCGCGCCGCGAGACCGAACTGAACGTGGGGCCGTTGTTGCGCGCCAGCACCGTGGAGGCCGGGAACCGCACCCGGGTGGTCCTGAACCTGACCCAGGCATCCGAGTATCAGACCCGCGTGGAAGGTAACAACCTGATCCTGACGCTGGGACGTGGGGTATCCGAGGCGGACGCGCAGACCCAACAGGTCGTGGACCGCACGGGTGAGCCGACCACCACAACGCGTAGCGCCCGTCCGATGGAGATCACCGGCATCGATTTTCGTCGCGGTGGAGAGGGGGAGGGCCGCGTTGAGGTCGATCTGTCCCGCTCCGGTGCGGAAATCGATGTGCGCGAGCAGGCCGGACGGATCGAATTGACCTTCCCGCGCGCCATGATCGATGAATCGTTAGAGCGGCGCCTGGATGTGGTCGACTTCGCGACCCCGGTCCATACCATCGACACCGTGTCCGAGCGCAACCGTGTCCGCATGGAGGTCGAGGCTCGAGGTGAATACGAAATCCTGTCGTATCAAAGCGACCGCCAATTTGTGCTTGAGGTGGCCCCGATCTCCGAAGCCGAGCGCGAGGCCCGCGCGCGGGAGGAAGAGGAGTTCGCCGGCGAGCGCCTTTCGCTCAATTTCCAGGACATCGAAGTACGCTCCGTCCTGCAGCTGCTCGCCGACTTCACCGATCTCAATATCGTGGTCAGCGATACCGTTGGCGGCAACATTACCTTGCGCCTGAATAACGTCCCCTGGGACCAGGCGTTGGACATCATCCTGCGCTCGCGCGGCCTGGACAAGCGCATGGACGGTAACGTGCTCTATGTTGCCCCTAGCGAGGAAATCGCGGCCCGCGAACGTCAGGAGATGGAAGCCGCGCGTGATCGTCAGGAGCTGGAGCCCCTGCGAACCGAATTTGTGCAGATCAACTTCGCCCAGGCCGAGCAGATCGCTTCCCTGATCCGCGGTGGAGATGGCGGCGAATTCCTGTCCGAGCGTGGCAGCATCACGATCGACAGCCGCACCAACACCCTACTGGTGCAGGACACCCAGAGCCGCATCGAGGACGTGCGTCGTCTGGTCTCGACGCTGGACGTCCCGGTGCAGCAGGTCCTGATCGAGACCCGCATCGTGATTGCGGAGGACACTTTCAACCGCGAACTGGGTGCACGATTCGGCATTAGTGGAACACGTGGTACCGACCGGCGAACCCAGCTCGGGGTTGGTGGCTCCCTCGAAGGCGCCGACGGTGCCCGCGGGTCTACTACCGACGGCCTGGGGGGGGTCGCCATTGGCAATCGGTTGAACAGTTCCCTGCCGGCTGGAGGAGACGCCGGTCGTGCCGGACTGAGTATCCTGCGCAGCGGTGTGTTGCTCGATCTCGAGTTGTCGGCCCTGCAGGTCGAAGGCCGTGGCGAGATTATTTCCAGTCCGCGGGTCATCACCGCCAACGGGCAGACGGCCACGATCAAGCAGGGTGAGGAGATCCCGTATCAGGAGGCGACCGCTTCTGGCGCGACCTCGACCCAGTTTATCGAGGCTGTGCTGTCGACCGAGGTGACTCCTCAAATCACGCCGAACGGCAATGTAATCCTCGACATCAAGGTGACGAAGGACGAGCCGAGCCAGCGTGTGATCCTGGGCGTGCCGGGGATCAACAAGCGGGAGGTCGAGACCCAGGTGTTCGTCGGCAACGGCGAGACGGTCGTGCTGGGCGGCGTGTATGAGATAGACAGCCGCACCAATCTCGAAAAGGTGCCGTTCTTCGGGGATATCCCGTTCCTTGGGAATCTGTTCCGCAACCGCTCGACCGAGAATACCAAGGCGGAACTCTTGATCTTCGTGACCCCGCGCGTGCTGGATTAACCATTACACGTGGCTTCGGGCGGTTGCCGCCCGAAGAACTTTCTGAGAGCCGGGGCTTGTCCCCGGCTTTTCTTTGGGTGGCCCAGCCAGTAGCCTTGGCGCCCATGCAGAACATCGTACTGGTAGGTCCCATGGGGGCCGGCAAGAGCACTATCGGTCGCGGCCTTGCGGGGCTGTTACGCCGCCCGTTCTTCGACACCGATCAGGAGATTCAGCGTCGCACCGGCGTGGATATCCCGACGATCTTCGAATTCGAGGGCGAGGCCGGTTTCCGCAAACGCGAGACGGCGATGTTGGAGTCCTTGCTGGAACAGGAAGGCGCCGTGATTGCCACCGGCGGCGGGATTGTCGAGCGCCCGGAGAATCGGGAATGCCTGCGCGACCAGTTTGTGATCTACCTGCGTGTGCCGGTGGAGGAGCAGTTCCGGCGGACGCGGCGCAACCGCAAGCGCCCGTTGATCGCGGAGGCGGCGGATCCAAGGGCCCGTCTACAGGAACTCTTCGAGGTGCGCGATCCGCTTTACCAAGAAGTGGCCGACCTGACCCTGGAGGGCAAGGGGCGCCGCGTGCGCGATGCGGTGCGAGGGGTTTGCTCGGCCCTGCAGATGCAGCGCCCGGACCTCTGCCAACCCCGCTCCGACAGCTAGCGGTTTTTCACCACGAAGCACACGAAGGCGCGAAGAAGGTCAAGGGCGATTCACAGGAAGGCGGGAGGCCCGGAAGCAATGCAAAAGCCATTCTTGGGTTTGAGCGGTGATTGCAGGGCCCTGGTATCGCTTCCACTCTTCCGTTCTTCCTGTTGATGCCCTCCTGTTGTGGTGGCTGCGCCTGGTTTAGTGGCGAGTTTTGTCGCCGGCGTTCGGGACGAACATGCCGTCTTGAGGGGGAGCGGCGCGGCGGCCGTGGGATGCGTGGTGGAACAGGAGTCGCCAGCGCGAATCCAGCAAGTGCCAGGTTTGGCTGATCAGGATGGTCCCGGTGGGGGCGACGTCCCCTGGGCGGGTGATCGCCTCCTCGATGACGATACTAATAGTGTCTCCGGTTTGGTGGCGTCCCACGATCTTTGGTTCGATGCCGATGTTGAGCTCGCGGGCGAAGACCAGTAGCCAGCTCTCCATGACCTCGGCTACGCCGCGGTGGGCGCGTGGGCTACCCGGGTGGATGCAGACGATATCGGGGCGTTCGCCCCATAGCCGCATCATCTGTTCGATGTCGGCGGCGCGGAAGGCGGCATAGTATTCCTCGATGCAACGATCGACTTCCGTTGTCATCAATGCATGCCCCCGCTAGGCCACTCGGCCGTGGGTTCCGGGTCCGGACTGGCATGGTGGAGTACCATGCGCCAGCTGTCCCCATCCTCGCGGTAGCCGTTGGTTGCCAGCATCACCCCGCGCCGCTCACCGTGGACGTAGAGGTTCTCCCGCAATACATGGAGCGCCAGGTCATCGCCATGGATGACGGTGCATTGGGTCCGGTGGATGATGACCCCGCGCATGCCAGGAAGGATGTCGTCCCAGCTTTCCAGGATGATGTCCGTCCCCTGTAGGCGTTCCCCGCCGGGGTGGATGCAGACGCACTCCGCGCTATCGTGCCAGACCGCGCGCATCCGCTGTGGGTCGCCTGCCTGAAACGCCTCATAGAAGGCCGTTTCCACGGACTCGGGAGAGGGGAATGTGGACATACGGGCAGGTCCTCAGGGGAACGAAGCATCATTGTCGCAGGCGGACCGGCCGATGACGAATGCAGGGGTGCGTCCGAGGGTGACGTCCAGGGCGCAAGCGGTGAGAATAATCCCTTTTCCGCCCGCATGGAGTCGGCATGGCACGCATCCTCGCCACAGGCATTGTGACGCTCGACCACACGCTGGATGTTGCGGCGTTCCCAGTCGAGGACGACGAGGTGCGGGCGCTCTCGAGCACCTCGCAGCCGGGAGGAAACGCGACCAATACCGCGTTGCTCCTGGCGCAGTTCGGGCATCGGTCGGAGCTTGCGTCCGTGATCGCCGAGGATGCCACGGGAGAAGCGCTGCGTGAGCGCCTGCAGTCCGCTGGACTGGCTGTGGATCACTGTGTCCGCCGATCCGGGGTAACCCCGACGTCGCACATCCTGCGTTCGCGGGCGAACGGCACTCGAACGATTGTGCATTATCGGGATCTGCCCGAGCTTCAGGTGGACGATGTCGCGTCGATTCCCTGGTCGGAGTACGACTGGCTGCATTTCGAAGGACGTAATCCGGAGGCCCTGGCAACCATTATAAGTGGCGCACGCCAGAGCATATTCGATCAGCCGATCTCGCTCGAGCTGGAGAAAGCCCGCCCCGGCCTCGACGAATGCCTGGAGTATGCGGACGTCCTGATGCTGTCTCGCGATTGGGCGGCGACCATGGCGGACACCCCCGAGGCAGCCTTGCGGCTGCTGGCTCGGCGATTTCCCGATCGCCTGGTGACGTTGACGGCCGGGAGCGCCGGGGCCTGGATCGCGGCCCGGGGTGAAATCCGTCACTGTGCGCCGACACCAGGGCTGCGGGTGGTCGACAGCGTTGGTGCGGGGGATACGTTTAATGCCGGGTTGATACACGCACTGGTCTCCGGCGAGCCGCCGGAGCAAGCGCTGACGGCTGCGGTGCGGTTGGCCGAACGTAAGCTCAACCAGGTGGGTCTTGACGGTCTGGGAAGCGCGCTGGCCGACTAGGCCGCAAGCTCGGTCAGGTCTGGCCCAAGAGGTCAGGCCTCTTCACCAAAGCGGTCGGCAACCAGTTCGGTCAGGGCGTCCAGCGCGTCTTGGGCGTCCGCCCCGCTGGTTTCGATGGTGACTTCGCTGCCCTGGGCCGCGGCCAGCATCATTACGCCCATGATGCTTTTCCCATTCACTTCCTGATGATTGCGTGAGACCGTCACGTCCGCGCTGTACTGGCTGGCCAGGCTGACGAACTTGGCTGCGGCGCGAGCATGCATCCCCAGGCGATTAACGATGGGGACTACGCGCTGCGGCATCGCTGCACTCCTGATCGCAAAGAAGGATTCCGTCGTGGCCACCGGACAGGGCCTTGTTGACCAGCTCGGTCAATGGAAGATGTTGGTAGTTGAGTACACGGACCAGCATGGGCAGGTTGATCCCGGCGATCACCCGCGCATTGGCGCCACGGGCAACCCGGCTGGCCACATTCGAGGGGGTCGATCCAAACATGTCGGTCAGGATCAATACCCCGGACCCGGTGTCCAGGGTGGTCAGCCGCTCGCGGGCGCGGGCCCGGACCTCGTCGGGGTCGTCGTTCTGCGACATCGCCATGGATTCGCAGTTCTCGGGCAGGCTCCCGAGCATGCTTTGCGCGGTCTGCAGCAGGGTGTCGCCCAGGTTTTGATGCGTGATCAGAATGAGACCAACGCCCATGGATCTGCTCCGATTGCGGGTTCCTGAAGGGCCGTGTATCCGTGCCCGGCGTTCGCTCAGGGAGACCCGGATTTAAGCGGGGTCCCCAGCTCCCGGTGACGGGTGCTAACAGTAACATGTTCCTGGTCTTCCCACGCCCCCGTGAGGCGTTCTACCAGGTAAACCGACCGGTGGCGTCCGCCGGTGCAGCCGATGGAGACCGTGACATAACTACGATGGTCCTCGATGAGGCGGGGCAGCCACTGCGAGAGGAAGGCCTGAATACTGTCGAACATTGCCGCGACCTCCGCGTGTCCCTCGAGGAAGTCGCATACCGGCAGATCGCGTCCGGTAAGTCCGGCCAGGTCGCGCTCGTAGTAAGGGTTGGGCAGACAGCGCACATCGAAAACGAAATCCGAATCCATGGGCGCGCCGTGCTTGAATCCGAACGACTGGAATAGCAATGAAAGTTCGTGTTCTCCGCGCTCCCCGATGCGGTCGCGCAAGGTACGGGCCAGGTCGTGCATCGACAGCCGCGAGGTATCGACCGTCAGGTCGGCCTCCACGGCGACGTGCCCCAGCCATTCCCGTTCGCGTTCGATCGCGTCCACCAGTGGCACGCCGTCGCGCGCCAGCGGGTGGCGTCGTCGCGTCAGGTGGTAGCGCCGCAACAGGACCTCGCTGGACGCTTGCAGGAACAGGACCTCCACCTGGATGCCATCCTGCCGCAGCTGGGCCAGTAGGTCGGCGAAGCCCTTGAGGGCGTCCAGGCCGCTTCGCACATCCACGCCGACGGCCAGATGACGGTCGCCCTCGGTGTCGTAATGGCCTTGCCGGACCCGTTCGATCAGGCCTGGCAGCAACGGCAAGGGGAGGTTGTCGACGCAGAAGTACCCGGCGTCCTCCAGGGTATGCAGGGCCACGGTCTTGCCGGAGCCAGAGAGGCCACTGACGATCAGCAGGCGCATAGTGGCGTCAGCCCTCCGGGTCCGGATTGGGTACGGTGGTCGCGGGCACGGCGCGATGATAAGGGGGTTCGTCGGCCTCACCGCTTATCTGGCGGCGCTGTCGCGCCCGCAGGTCGTCACCCGCGATGTAGCCCTGGATGTGCAGCATGTGGTTGCGCACGGCGGCCTCGATCATCACCGCGATGTTGCGGCCGGGGGCCACTGGCAGGCTGCTCAGGGGCACGCGCAGACCGAGGATGTCGATCTCGCCCCGGCGTCCGTTCAGTCGGTCATCGGGCACCGGTGAAGGCTCGCCATGATCACGCAGGTCGATGATCAGACGGAGGTACTTGCCACCCTTGATGGCTGAATCGCCGTACATGGCGCGGACGTTTAGAACTCCAAGCCCGCGAACCTCGAGCAGGTCCTGGAGCAGTGCAGGACAATGGCCGCGGACGATATCCGGGGCAATCCGCGCGAATTCGGGAGCATCGTCGGCGATCAGGCGATGCCCGCGGGAGATCAGCTCCAGCGCGACCTCGCTTTTGCCAACGCTGGAGGCGCCGCTGATCAGGACCCCGATGCCGAGGATCTCCATGAATACGCCATGGCGAACCTCGAAATGGGCGAGGCGTTGCTGCAGGAAGTATCGCAACAACGAGATGATCTCGTGGCTGCTGCTGCCCGAGCACAGAATCAGGGGCAACGCGGCCTGAGGAACGTCGGGCATTTCCGAGAACGGGCAGGTGTCTTCGGCGAAGATCACAGCCGTGGTTCCGGTGCGGGCCATCTCCAGGATCAGGTCATTGCACTGGCGGTCACTGAGGCTGGAGATGTAGCGGGATTCGAAGTCTCCGATGACCTGGATGCGGTTGGGTCGGATCAGGTTGAGGTGCCCGGCCAGGGGCAGGTCGTCGCCATCCTCGCCCACCAGTTTGCGGTCGGCGGCCGCGTGTTCACCATGCACAAAGCGCAGATCCAGACGGTTGCCCATCGCCTGGATCAGGCTTTCCACGGTGATGTCCCGGGCGATTCCGCCTTCCCCTAATGCCTCGTTCATGGCCTCCGGCGTGGGCCGGCCTCCCGCTGGTCGACGTATGGGTAGACCGTCTGCAAGGGCCTAGCCCTCGCTGAAGCGGCCCACGAGTTCCTGCTCCAGAGCCGACGCATCGCCGGCTCGGCGCAGGGCGGCAATCGTGTCCGGCTGGGACAGGCCGCGTGCGAGCTGGGCAAGCAGGTTGAGGTGATCGTTGGTCGCGGCTTCCGGGACGAGCAGGGCGATCAGGATATCGACCGGCTCGTGATCCATTGCGTCAAAGTCGACACCCTGCTTCAGGCGCAGCACGGCCACGCGCGGAGTCGCAAGATCGGGCAGCCGGCCGTGAGGGATGGCGACGCCATGCCCCAGGCCAGTGGAGCCCAGCTTCTCGCGGGCGGACAGGGCCTCGAAGATCGCGCTGCTGGCCGGCCCCTCGGCGTCACCGCCGGCGGCGAGGAGCTCCGCCAGTGTCTCGAGGGCCCGTTTCTGGCTGGAACACTCGGGCTCCAGACCTATGCGGTCGGCGGTGATCAGCTCGGCAATGGTCATGGATCAGGAGGCCTGCTCGCGGTTGCGCTGGGCACCCTCGGCGCGGTGGTGATCCTTGACCTTTTCCTTGTGCTTGATCAGCTGACGGTCAACCTTGTCGATCAGGCCGTCGATGGCTGCGTACATATCGTCGTGGGAGGCCTCGGCATGGATATGGTTACCGCTAACCTGGAGATTGGCCTCGGCCTTGTTGTGCTGACTCTGATTCTTCTCATGGGTCAGCACGACGTGGACGTCGATGACTTTGTCAAAGTGGCGCTCCAGCTTCGCGAACTTCTCGTTGACGTATTCGCGCAGGGCGTCGGTCAGGTCGACATGGTGGCCGGTCAGATTGATCTGCATGGTTGGGTCTCCTTGGGTTACTTGCTGCCGGTGGGCATGGAAGCCATCTGCCGACGTTCGCTGGATGAGGGGATATGCATGGCCTCACGGTATTTGGCCACGGTACGGCGTGCCACGTTAATGCCTCGATCCGAGAGGATCTGGGCGAGCCGGGCATCGCTCAGCGGCTTGTTCGCAGGCTCGTCGCCGATCAATTCCCGAATCATGGCACGGATGGCGGTGGCCGAACACTCACCGCCATCGTTGGTACCGACGTGGCTGGAAAAGAAGTACTTGAACTCGAAGACCCCGCGCGGGGTGTGCATGAATTTCTGTGTGGTCACGCGTGAGATGGTCGACTCGTGCATCTCCAGGATCTCGGCGATGTCGCGGAGGATCAGCGGCTGCATCGCAACCTCGCCATGTTCGAGAAAGCCCTGCTGGCGGAGCACGATCGCCTCGGCGACTCGGAGCAGGGTGTCGTTGCGACTGTGCAGGCTCTTGAGGAACCAGCGCGCTTCCTGCAGTTGATCGCGCATGAAGGCGCTGTCGCGGGCGTCCGAGACCTGACGCACCATGCCGGCATAGAGGTCGTTGATGCGGATGCGCGGGGCGATCTCCGGGTTCAGCTCCACTCTCCAGCCATCGACCGTGTGGCGCACATAGACATCCGGGACTACGTATTCCGAGGTGGCCGTACTGATCTGGGCGCCAGGACGCGGGTTCAGGGTGCGGATCAGATCCAGTGCGCGTGCCAGCTCGTCCGGGTCGCGTACGCCGGACTGGCTTTGCAGCGCCTTGTAGTCGCGCTTGCCCAGGCTGTCCATGCCGTGCTCCAGGATGGCGCGCGCGGCCTCCCGGGCCGGGGCATCCGGGGCGAGCTCGCGTAGCTGAATCTCCAGACATTCACGCAGGTTACGGGCGCCCACGCCCAGCGGGTCGCATTGCTGGATCCAGTGCAGCACGGCTTCGACCTCGTCGACCCCGACGGGTTCTTCCTCGCCACGGTTAATGGTCTCGGCCAGGGTCTCGAGGTCGCCTTCGAGATAGCCGTCAGGGCTGATCGCGTCAATCAAGGCCGCGCCGATGCGCTGGTCGCGCGGGGTCAGATGGCTCAGGTGCAGCTGCCACAGGAGGTGGTCCTGCAGGCCCTCGCCGCCGTCGTCGCTGGTGTTCTCCAGCGGGTCGCGGTCGTCCAGGCCCTTGGGGGCGGTCGGTGGCTCGTAGATGTCGTCCCAGCGGCTGTCGGTCGTCAGCTCCTCGGGGATGACGTCGTCGCTGGTGGTGGTGGCCTCCATGCGGTCGCCTTCCACCAGTTCGCCCTCTTGGTCGAGGCGCTCGGTATTCGGATCGGCGTCCTCGTCCTCCACCTGTTCGAGCATGGGGTTGCTCTCCAGCGCCTGCTGGATTTCCACCTGCAACTCAAGCGTGGACAACTGCAACAGACGGATCGCCTGCTGCAGTTGCGGGGTCATGGTGAGCGTCTGACCCAGCTGTAGATTGAGGCCGGGTTTCAGCATTGTGGTGTCGGGTCGAAGGTGACCATACGTGAAATCTTAAAGCCTGCCTCGTGGTTTGTGCACTGGCCGCGCGACGTGTGCGTCGGAATCACAGGCGGAAATTCTCGCCGAGATAGACTCGGCGAACCTGAGGGTCGGCGAGCAACTCGTCGGGTGTCCCGGCGGCCAGCAGGCGCCCCTCGCTAAGAATATAGGCCCTGTGGCAGATGCCGAGGGTCTCGCGGACGTTGTGATCGGAGATCAGTACCCCGATTCCGCGGCGGGCAAGGTGTTCGATGACGGCCTGGATGTCCCCCACCGAGATCGGATCCACCCCGGCAAAGGGTTCGTCCAGGCAGATGAATTGGGGATCGCCGGCCAGGGCGCGGGCGATCTCGGCCCGCCGACGTTCACCACCGGATAGCGAAATGCCGGGGCTGTGGCGCACGGTCTCTAGCTGGAACTCCTCGATCAGGGCGTCGCCGATGCGCCGGCGTTCATGGCGGTCCAGTCCGGGGCGAAGTTCCAGCACTGCCTGCAGGTTGTCCCAAACGCTCAGGCGTCGGAAGATCGAGGCCTCCTGCGGTAGATAGCCCAGGCCGGCGCGGGCCCGCACATGGATCGGGGCGCGGGTGATGTCGCGCTCGCCCAGGGTAATGCGTCCGGCGTTGGGGCGGATCAGTCCGACCAGGCTGTAGAAGCAGGTGGTCTTGCCCGCACCGTTCGGGCCCAGCAGGCCGACGACCTCGCCGGGAGCCAGATCGACGTCGACCTGGTCGAGGACGGTGCGCTTGCCATAGCGTTTGGTCAGTTCACGTCCGATCAGGCGGTCGTGGGGCGCGCCTGCGGTCGCCGGTTGGCTGGCAGTGGTGTTCATTCGTCGTCGCGCGGCTGGATGGTGATGCGCACGCGTTCGCTGTCACCGTCGCCGCGCTCGGCCTCGATCACGTCCGTTGCCAGGTCGTAGGTAATGCGTTTTCCGCGTGCCTCTTCGTTGGTCGTGATTACGTGCGCCTGATCGGTAAGGATCATGCGGTCCTCGTTCAGCAGGTAGTCGATGCGCAGGGCGGTGGCGATGCGCATTTCGCCGGTCTCGGGATCCGGGGACTCCAGGCGCGCGGGTTCCCCGTGGGCCTCCATTTCGTAGGGGCGGCGATCACGGGTACGTACGTAGACCTTGTCGGCCTCCAGGGTCATGTCGCCACGGATCACGACCACGTCGCCGGTGTAGGTCCCCAGGCCCTTGCGTTCGTCCATCTCCGCGCGGTCGGCCGTGATCTCGACCGGCAACGACGAGCCCGAGCCCTGCTGGGCCAACACCGGACTGGCCAGGAGAAACAGCAGCAGGAATCCCGCCCCGAAGATGGCCGGGAGGCGCTGCGGGCTACTCAGTCTCGGGGTCATGCGTGGAATCCTCCTCGCTCGTCTCGCTGTAGAGCGAGTACACGGCATGTAACAGCTCTATGGTATCCGCTTGCGAGTCCACGCGCAGGCCGGTCCCGCGTTGGAAGAGGCCTGGCTGATTCAGCGTCGAGAGTGCATCGGACGTGGCCACCATGGTGTCCGTGGCGACACGGACATCCCGCGAGTCGATGATGGTCTCCACGCGATCGCCGCGCGCCGGCTGAACGCCCTGGGTGGGGCCAACCAGGTCCAGGGTGGCGTCGGCAGGTTGGTGCAGGGCGGCGGGCGCGGTCCAGCGCCATTCGATGTCGCCTTCGGCAAACAGGTCAAGGTCCGGTTCGTCCACCCACTGCGGGCCGTCGCGGCCGAACTCGCGCAGGCGCGATCCGCGCAGGCGGTGGGTCAGCTCGCCGTCGTCGCCGGTCGCATGCAGCGTGAAGCCATCGATCTCCAGCGTGACCTCACCCTCGGGCGGAGCCAGTTCGGCCTGTGCCAGCGGGGTGGCGGCTAGTCCGACCAGGGCCGTGCACCCGATGAACAGATTGCGATACCGGGTGCTCATCCGTTCAGGTAGGTATCGAGCAATGCATCCAGCCGCCCCTGGGCCGCCAACAGGCCCTCGCAGGCCTCGCGTACCGCCCCGCGTCCGCCATGGGCCTCGGTGACCCACTGGGCGTGCTGGCGCACCAGTGGATGGGCATCCCCGACGGCAATTCCGAGTCCGACTCGCTGCATCGCTGGAAGATCAACGATGTCGTCGCCCATAAAGGCCGCCTCGGCGGGGGCGTGGCCGGTGCGCTGCAGAAGCTCGTGCAGGGCCTCTCCCTTGTCGCGTCGGCCCTGAATCAGGTGCTCTACGCCGAGGTCGCGCATGCGGTGCTCGACTACGCCTGAGATGCGCCCGGTCAGGATGGCGATCTCGATGCCGGCATCCAGGGCCAGGCGGATCCCATGGCCATCGCGACTGTTGAAAGCCTTGTACTGCTCGCCGGCGTCGCCCAGGAACAGGCTGCCGTCGGTGAGTACGCCGTCCACGTCCAGGATCAGCAGGCGTACGGCCTGCTGGCGCGTGGTCAGGGGCTCTGCGGCGCGATTCATCAGGCCACCCCGGCGCGCAGAAGGTCGTGCATGTTGATTACGCCAACCAGACGCTGGTCCTGGTCGGCCACGGGCAGGGCATTGATGCGTCGGCTTTCCATTGCCTCCAGGGCCTCTACCGCCAGCCAGCCGGGGCGCGCGGTATGGCCGCCGGCGGTCATGGCCTCGCCGATGGTCAGGCTGTCCAGGCTGTGCCCGGCGTCCAGGGTGCGGCGCAGGTCGCCGTCGGTGAACACGCCCCGGATGCGATCGTCATCGGTGACCACGATGACCAGGCCCAGGCCCTTGCGGGTGATCTCGAACAGGGCATCCTTGAGCGGGACGTCCGGGGTGACTCGCGGGATCGCGTTGCCGGTATGCATGATGTCGGTCACATGGACCAGCAGGCGTCGACCGAGGCGGCCGCCGGGGTGGGAGCGGGCAAAGTCGTTGGCGGTGAAGCCACGGGCGTCGAGCACCGCAACGGCCAGGGCGTCGCCCATCGCCAATGCCGCGGTGGTGCTGGAGGTCGGGGCCAGGCCCAGCGGGCAGGCCTCGCGATCTACGCTGACATCCAGGTGTACCGTGGCGTCGATGCTCAGGCGTGAGCCGGGGTTGCCGGTCATCGCGATTAGGGGGGCATCCAGGCGCCGGATCAGCGGCAGGATGGTGAGGAGTTCGTCGGTCTCGCCCGAGTTCGATAGCGCGATGACCACATCCTCGCGAGTGATCATGCCGAGATCGCCGTGACTGGCCTCGCCGGGGTGCACGAAGAAGGCCGGCGTCCCGGTGGAGGCCAGCGTTGCGGCTAGCTTGCTGCCGATGTGCCCGGACTTGCCCATGCCGGTGACGATCACGCGGCCCTTGCACGCGAGGATGTGGCGGCAGGCCTCGAGAAAGTGCTCGTCGATACGCCCGGTCAGGTTGCGCACGGCATCAGCCTCGTCGTTGAGGACGGCCAACGCGAGGTTGCGGGTGGTCTCGGGGTTGAAGTTCATACGGTTGCCGTAATTCCCAAATAGACAAGGTAGCTTGCGAAGGCGACGAGGAGAAGGGCGCCCTGCCAGCGCAGGATCTGCCCGCGGCGGCCCACGGCGATCAGGAACAGGGCGGCCGTCAAGGCCAACATGACCGGATAGTCGCGTGCAAGTACGTCGGCGTCGATTGTCAGCGGCGCGATCAGGGCCGGAACGGCCAGCACGGCCAGTAGATTGAACAGGTTGGAGCCGACCACATTCCCGATCGCCAGCCCCGCCTCGCGGCGGAAGGCGGCCACGACGGAGGTGGCTAGCTCCGGCAGGCTGGTGCCCACGGCGACGATGGTCAGACCGATCACCAGGTCGCTGACACCGAGTTGTTCGGCGACCTCGACGGCGCCCCAGACCAGGGCCTGGCTGCTGGCCAGCAACAGAAGCAAGCCGAACACCAGCCAGGCGATCGCCGGGCCGAGGCGGTTGCTGTCCGGGATCGTCTCGACCATGCCGCGCACCACCTCAGGGGTGTCCTCTCCGACGGTTTTTTGTGCGCGTCGGGCGCTCAGTGCCATCCAGATGGTGAATGCGACCAGGCCGGCGAGCAGGGCGAAGCCTTCCAGTCGCCGCAGTTCCCCGTCAATCAGCAGGAGCAGGACGCCGAAGCTGACCAGCAGGAGGATCGGCAACTCGCGCCGCACCATGCCACGCCCGATCGCAAGTGGCGCGATTACTGCGGCGGCCCCCAGTACCAGCCCGATGTTGGCGATGTTCGAGCCGATTGCGTTGCCCACCGCCAGCCCTGGGTTGCCCTGCAGACTGGCGAGCACCGAGACCACGATCTCGGGCGCCGAGGTGCCGAAGGCGACGATGGTTAGACCGATAATCAGCGGACTGACCCCGACCCCGTGCGCGAACGTCGAGGCGCCGAACACGAAGCGGTCGGCGCTCCAGGTCAGCAGGATTAGACCCATAATGATGGCGATCAGGGGGAGGGTCATGGACAAATCGGGTCCGGCAGAGACGGGGCTGGCAATTGTAGCGGATCGGGTGGAGGGTCAGTCGCGCAGGCGTTTCAGGCACTCGGCGGTGGTCACTTGTGGTGTCCAGCCGAGGTGTTCGCGGGCGCGGGTGCAGTCGAGTTCCAGGGGGCCGTCCAGTCCCTGGACCCAGCCGGGATCGCCTGCGCGGGCGGTCAGGCGCCAGGCCAGCGGGTGCAGGGCGCGGATCAGCCTCAGGGGCACGGGGATTGCCCAACGCCGCTGGAAACGGGCCATCGCCCGCAGTGACCAGACCGGTTCGGCGCCCAGGTTGAAGATCCCGGCGGTGCGAGTCGTTACGCTGCGCACGATCGCGGCCGCGGCATCGTCTTCCCACAGGATTTGCACCGGCTGCTCGTCGCCGGCCGGGTAGAATCGGCCGCGGGCAATCTGCAGCAACAGTGGGTGAGCGTGCGGGCCAATAATCGCTGGCGGCCGCAGGATGGTCGCGCTGCACTCGGGATACTTGCGGGCGAGTGCGAGCAGGGCCTGCTCCACGGCGACCTTGTCCTCGGCATAGGGAAAGCGAGGTCGGGTCGGGTGGTATTCACCGAGCGGTTGCGGGCTGTCCGGCCACGGACCGTAGACCGCCGCGCTGGACAGGAACACGATGTGGCGCACGCCGGCGTTCACTGCCGTGTGGAATGTGTGCTCACTGAGGGCAACGTTTTGCTGCCGCACCCAGCTGCGGTCATGCCGGCGCCGGCCGCCGTGCCCGCCCATCAACTGAAAGGCCAGGTGCACTAGTGTGTCCACGCCGTTCAGGTCATCGGGCTGGAGCTGCCCCAGGTCGAGCACGCGGGCATCAATCGTGGCGCCGTCACCGGGGCGCGGAAGTGCGGGGGCGGCCCGGTCCAGGGCGCGGATACGCTGGATCGATAGTTCGCGTGCCAGGGCGGGCAAAAGCACTTGCCCCAGGCACCCGGCGGCGCCGGTCACGGCAACCTGCATTGTCCCGTGTTTCCTACGTGGCCGTGCGGGCGGCGGTGGCCGGGGGCGCGGCGGCGAATGCCGGCATGACCTCTTCCGCAAAGCAGTCCATGGACTCCTCGGCCAGCGCCTGCGGCACGGCCCCGGCGCCGAAGGCGAGCAGGACCTGATCGACGCCAGCTTCGCGCAGGGCTTCGATGCGCTCGCGGCACTCCGCCGGCGTGCCGACCAGGGTCATGCCCAGCATGTCGAGGACTTTCAGGTTGATCCCGGCCTTGACCAGGTGGCGGAAGCGACCCAGCGAGCGGTAGTAGTCGTAGCCTTCGATCAGGCGTTCCAGCACCGGCAGGGTCTGCTGGAACATGTGGCGATAGAACCATTCGAAGGCGGGCTTGGCCTCGCGCCGGGCGCGCTTTCCATCCGGCAGGCATAGCACGCCCAGGGTCATGCCGACCCGAGGTGGATGGGCGATGTCGGAACGCGTCGCGTCCCAGGCCTCGTGGTAGAGGCGGATGTCTTCGCGGATCATCTGCCAGGGCTTGAACGGCCCGGCCAGTGCCCCGATGCCCTGCTGGGCGGCCCAGGTAAAGGACTCCGGGCTGACCGCGGCGGTCCAGATCGGCGGGTGCGGCTCCTGCACCGGACGCGGCATCACCGGCACGTCGTCCAGGTGATGGAACGGACCGTTCTGCGTAATCCGGCCGGTTGCAAAGGCCTGGCGCAGGGCGTCGAGCCCGGCATCGACCCGCGCACGGGACTCGCTCATCTCGGCGCCGAATGTGGCATATTCGCGCGGCGAGAAACCGCGCCCGATGCCGAGGTCCAGGCGCCCGCCGGAGAGCTGGTCCAGCATGCCGACCCGCTGCGCTACGCGCAGCGGATGGTGATAGGGCAGCGGGACCACGCCCAGGCCGAGCCGCAGACGTTCGGTGCGCTGGCTGGCGGCGGCCAGAACGAGGTCCGGTGCGGTGGAATGCGAGAACTCCGGCATCAGGTGGTGTTCCACCAGCCAGGCGGTGCCGAAGCCGAGGCGATCGGCGCGCTCCCACAGGCGCAGGGTGTTCTCCAGCACCTCCGCCTCGGAGGTGCGCAGGAAATCCGGCACGGAGAGCTCGTGAAACAGGTCGAAACGCATGGCGCCAACTGTGCCGCGCGCCAGGGCGCGATACAAGCACACTGCTTCGGACTGCGGTTGCGGTCACTCAGGAGACACATGACGAATACAGCAACGATTCCACTCAGGCTGCATGCCGCGGGCGTGGCCGGGCCGGGCGCGGACTGGTGGGATCGCTTCTTCCCCGAAGGTCTGCCGCAGGAGTGGCAGCTCGAGTACTACACCCATTATTACAGCCGGCTCCTGCTGCCGGGTGTGGTGTGGGCGAACGCCGAGCCGCCCTTTGGTGACTGGGCCGAGGCGGTGCCATCGGCCCTGCGCCTGACGCTGGAATGGCCGGCCGACCTCGCTCCGCAGGCGGGCGCCGAACAGGTGCGGGTGTTGGCGCAGGCGATCGGGGACCGCCTGCAGGCGGTCGCGCCCGGCCCCATGGGGCCAGAAGGGGTCGCGGCAATCCGTGCGGTCATGGAATCGGTCGGGCTTGGCCATGTGCGTGTCTACGAGGCGGGTGAGTCACGCCCACTCGCCAGCGCCGAGGCGGCCTGGTTCTATCCGCCGGGGCTGAACGATCAGGGCGGTGCCTGGCAGGTTGAGCCCCGGGCGGGTCTTGATGCCCCGGGCTGGCGGGCGCTGGTTGAGGCCCTTAGTCAGGCGGGAGGCACGGGCGAGACCCTAGTCTTCCTGCGGGCGCGCCCGGAACGCTTGTCCGACTTTCGCACCATCGCCGCGTTGCTGGGTGTGGGATGAAGGCCGCACCCAAAGGTTTGACGGGCCTCGGGAGGGCGGCCAGACTCCACCATTCCTGGGGCCGAACCGCGAGGAGCGCGCGTGGCTGAGCCGGCAGTGGAAGACAGTCCACACATCGTGATCGAGAACCTGCGTTTCCGGCGTGGGCGCAAAATGATCTTCGATGATCTGTCGATGCGTATCCCGCGTGGACAGGTGACTACCGTGATGGGGCCCAGTGGTAGCGGCAAGACCACATTGCTGCGTCTGATCGGTGGGCAGCTGCGCCCGGACAAAGGGCGTATATGGGTCGATGGTCAGGAAGTCGCCAAGCTCTCGACGCGCCGCCTGTACGCCTTGCGCAAGCGTATGGGCATGCTGTTCCAGAGTGGTGCCCTGCTGACTGATCTGACGGTCTTTGAGAATGTCGCCTTTCCGCTGCGCGAACACACCGATCTGCCGGAAGACGTGTTGCACACCCTGGTGCTGTTGAAACTGGAGGCAGTGGGGCTGCGTGCGGCGCGCGATATGGATCCGGCCACGCTGTCCGGCGGTATGGCCCGGCGTGTGGCACTGGCGCGGGCGATCGCGCTGGATCCGGACCTGATTCTTTATGACGAGCCGTTCACCGGGCTGGACCCGATCACCATGGGGCAGATCGTCAGTCTGATCCGCCGGACCAATCAGAGCCTGGGCTTGACCAGCGTGCTCGTGTCGCACGACGTCGCCGAGGCGATGGCGATCTCCGACCAGGTGGTGCTGATTGCCAATGGCCGAGTGGTGGATGCGGGGGCCCCGGACGAACTGGAGGCCCGCGCCTCGGACTGGAGCGCGCAATTCCTGCAGGGACGCCCGGACGGGCCGGTGCCGTTCCATTATCCGGGGGCCGCCTACCGCGAGGATCTGCTGGGCCACGAGGAGCGCCGCGATGACTGACGCGATCGCCTCCCTTGGGCGCTCCTCGATCAATGCCCTGGCGGTGTTCGGTCGGGCCTTTGTGTTTCTGCTGCGGCTCCTGGCCAGTCTTGACGTGGTGGTACGCCGGTTCGGGCTGACGATGGTGCAGATCTATTCGGTTGGTGTCCGTTCACTGGTGATTATCGTGGTCGCTGGGTTGTTTGTCGGCATGGTCCTGGCATACCAGGCCTACATCACGCTGGTGAACTTTGGCGCGGCCGAGGCCCTGGGGGGTGTGGTGGCGCTGTCGCTGGTGCGCGAGCTGGGTCCGGTGGTGACCGCACTGCTGTTTGCCGGACGCGCCGGGTCCGCGCTGACCGCGGAGCTGGGCCTGATGAAGACCACCGAGCAGCTCTCCGCGATGGAGATGATGGCGGTGAACCCGTATCGCCGGATCTTCGCCCCGCGTTTTGTCGCCGGGTTTGTCTCCATGCCGCTTCTGGCGGCCATCTTCAGCGCGGTGGGCGTGATGGGCGGCTACCTGGTCGGGGTCGGCCTGTTGGGCGTGGACAGTGGGGCCTATTTCTCGCAGATGCAGTCGGTGACCGACTGGAACGAGGATGTGCTCTCCGGCGTGATCAAGAGCATCGTCTTCGGTTTCGTGGTGACCTGGATCGCAGTGTTCCAGGGATTCAACGCGCAGCCGACCTCCGAGGGCATCTCGCGCGCGACCACCCAGACCGTGGTGGTCTCTTCGCTGGCAGTGCTGGGTCTCGATTTCATCCTGACCGGACTGATGTTCGGCGCGGGCTGATCAACAACGTAGGTGGTAATGATGAAAGTACGTTTCTTCGAACTGGCGGTCGGGGTGTTCGTCCTGCTGGGCATCGGCGCGCTGTTCTACCTGGCCGTCCAGGTCAGCAACGTCACCGATTACCACGACCGTGATACCTACGAAGTGACTGGCTACTTCGACAATATCGGCGGGCTCAAGACACGGGCCCCGGTCACGGTTTCTGGCGTGCGTATCGGGCGGGTGGTGGATATTCGTTACGATCCGGAGCGTTTTCGCGCCGAGGTGGTGCTGGCGATTCGGTCGGAACACGACTATCTGCCGATGGACACCCAGGCCGCGATCCATACCGCTGGCCTGCTCGGTGAACAGTACATCGCACTGGAGCCGGGCGGTGACTACGAGACCCTGCAGGACGGCGACGAGGTGATGTTCACGCAGTCCGCGCTGGTGCTGGAGAACCTGATCGGCCGATTCATGACCAACATGGGAAGCGATTGATCGCTTGGCCAAGACAAACCAGGAGCTTTGCAGATGAAATGGTTGCGTGAACGAATGCTGATCCTGCCGCTGGCACTGCTGGCCTTGATCCTGCTGGCGCCGGCGCACGCCCAATCGGGCAATCCGACGGAAATGATTCAGGAGTCCATTGACGAGGTCTATGAAATCCTGCGCGCCGACCGGGAGCGGGCACGGGATGATCCGGACTTCGTGATTGGTGTCATCGAGGACAAGATCCTGCCGGGCGTGGATGTCAACGGCATGGCCCGCCTGGTCCTGGCGCGTCACTGGCGCGATGCCTCCAGTGAGCAGCAAACCCGCTTCACCGAGGCCTTCACCCAGACTCTGCTGCAGGCGTATGGCGGGCAGCTGGGCGAGCACCTGGACAAGGATGTACGTGTGATCGAGCGGCGTTCGCGTCAGGACGAGCGTATGGCCGTGGTGGCCACCGAGATCGTCATGGGCTCGGGGCAGTCGAACATCCAGGTCAATTATCGTCTGCGCCCGGTGGACGGCGAATGGAAGGTCTTCGACGTCGAGGCCGAGGGCCTCAGCTTCGTCGGTAACTTCCGCACCCGCTTCAACGAAGAGATCAACCGCGATGGTCTGGAGGCGTTGATCGAACGCCTGGAAGACGGTGACGAAGCCCTGATCGAAGATGCGGTGGGTGATATCACCACTGACAACGGCGATGGAGACCAGTGAGCGACGCGCGCATCCAGGCGGACGCCAGCGGGTTGGTGCTGAGTGGTCCGCTGACGTTTGCCACGGTCCCCGACCTGGAGGCGCGAGCCCGTGAGCTGGGCGCCGCGTTGCCCGAGCATGCGCGGGTCGATCTGACGCAGTCCGCCCGCATCGATAGTGCCGGGGTGGCCTTTTTGGTGATCCTCTGGCGGCGCGCCCGGGAACAGGGCCGCACCCTGGTCTTCGAGCCGATCCCGGACGGGTTGCGCCCGCTACTCGAACTCTACGACCTCGAGGCGATCATTACGGACTCGTCCGCCCGTTCTGTCGCCTGACCCACCGCGAGATCGAGTGAACGGGCGAGCCCGGCTCGGATTCGTTATCATGGCGCGTTTCGCCGGACCAAGGTCGGTTGGGCGATGAATTCGGGCATCCCATGGACAAGTTGATCATTACCGGAGGCGGACCCCTCGAGGGTCAGGTCTGGATCTCCGGGGCCAAGAACGCCGTGTTGCCGATCCTGTCCGCCACCTTGCTGGCGGACGGGCCAATGACCATTGGCAACGTCCCGCACTTGCAGGACGTGACCACGACCATGGAGCTGCTGGGCCGCATGGGCGTGAGCTTGACGGTCAACGAGCGCATGCGCATCGAGGTCGATCCGACCACGCTGACCCAGTGTGTCGCCCCGTACGACCTGGTCAAGACCATGCGTGCCTCCATCCTGGTTCTGGGGCCGTTGCTGGCTCGCTTCGGCGAGGCCGAGGTCTCGTTGCCAGGCGGCTGCGCCATCGGTTCGCGCCCGGTGAACCTGCACCTGAGAGGCCTGGAGGCCCTGGGTGCCGAGATTGATGTTGACGGTGGCTATATCCATGCCCGCGCGGATCGCCTGAAGGGCGCGCGCATCGTCTTCGACCAGGTCACCGTAACCGGTACCGAGAATCTCCTAATGGCCGCGACCCTGGCCGAGGGCGAGACCCTGATCGAGAACGCCGCGCGCGAGCCGGAGGTGACCGATCTGGCGGACTGCCTGACCGCAATGGGGGCGAAGATCCAGGGCGCCGGCACCGACACCATCCGGGTGCAGGGCGTGGAACGCCTGCACGGTTGCGAATACGACGTGATGCCGGATCGTATCGAGACTGGCACCTTCCTGGTCGCCGCCGCGGTGACCCGCGGGCGCGTGCGCTGCCGCAACACCCGTCCGGAGTTGCTGGACGCGGTTCTGGCCAAGCTGGTCGAGGCCGGCGCTCGGGTCGAGACCGGCCCGGACTGGATCGAACTGGATATGGAGGGACGCCGGCCCAAGGCGGTGAATCTGCGCACCGCCCCGTTCCCGGCCTTCCCGACCGACATGCAGGCGCAGATGATGGTGCTGAATACGGTGGCCCAGGGCACCGGCTCCGTGGTAGAGACCGTGTTCGAGAACCGATTCATGCACGCCCTTGAATTGCAGCGCATGGGCGCGCACATCACCATCGAGGGCAACACCGCGATCGTCGAGGGCGTGGAAAAGATGGTCGGCGCGCCGGTAATGGCGACTGACCTGCGCGCTTCGGCCAGCCTGATCATCGCCGGCCTGGTGGCGGAAGGCGAGACCGAGGTGGACCGCATCTACCACATCGATCGTGGCTACGAATGCATCGAGGAAAAACTGAGCCAGATCGGCGCGACCATTCGTCGCGAGCCGGTCTGACACCGCGACTCACACGGAACCGGACGAACGCCTGACCCATGATGGATCCCAACGCCCTGACCATCGCCCTGTCCAAGGGTCGTATCCTCAAGGATACCCTGCCGCTGCTGGCCAGCGCGGGGATCGAACTGCTGGAGGACCCGGACAAGACGCGCAAGCTGATCCTCGACACCAACCGCGAGGACGTGAAGATCGTGGTGGTGCGCGCGACCGACGTGCCGACCTATGTGCAGCACGGTGCGGCATCCATTGGCGTGGCCGGCAAGGACGTCCTGATGGAGCACGGGGCCGCGGGGCTGTACGAGCCGCTGGACCTGCACATCGCCCAGTGCCGCCTGATGCTGGCGGGGCGCCCGGGCCAGCAGCCGGACCCGCAGCAGCGCCTGCGCATTGCCACCAAGTTCGTGAACATCACGCAGAACTATTTCGCCCAGCAGGGCCGTCAGGTCGAGATCATCAAGCTCTACGGCTCGATGGAACTGGCGCCGCTGGTCGGTCTGGCCGACTACATCGTGGACCTGGTCGACACCGGGAACACCCTCAAGGCCAATGGTCTGGAGCCGCTGGAGCTGATTACCCCTATTAGTTCCCGGTTGATCGTGAACCAGGCAGCCATGAAGATGCGACATAGAACCATTCAAAATCTCATTGAGGGCCTGCGGGAGGCCGTCACGCCCGCGACGACGTAACCGAGAACACCATGACCGCCGATACCGACGACCTCCGAATCCGCGAAATCCAGGAGGTGTCCGCCCCGGACACCGTCCGCGAGGAGCTGCCGATCACCGATGCGGCTGCCGATACCGTGTTCGAGGCACGCCAGGCCTGCCACCGCATCCTGCACGGCGAGGACGACCGCCTGCAGGTGATCGTCGGCCCCTGCTCGATCCACGACGTGGATGCCGCGCTGGACTATGCCGATCACCTGAAGACCCTGCGCGAGGAGCTCTCCGACGCCCTGCACATCGTGATGCGGGTGTACTTCGAGAAGCCGCGCACCACGGTCGGCTGGAAGGGCCTGATCAACGACCCGGACCTGGACGGCAGCTTCCACATCAACAAGGGCCTGCGCGTCGCGCGCGGGCTGCTACGCGATCTGGCGGTCAAGGGCATGCCGGCGGCCACCGAGTACCTCGACCTGATCAGCCCGCAGTACATCGCGGACCTGGTCGCCTGGGGGGCTATCGGCGCGCGCACCACCGAGAGCCAGGTGCACCGCGAGCTGGCCTCCGGGCTGTCCTGCCCGGTGGGCTTCAAGAACTCCACCGACGGTAGCCTGCGGGTGGCGATCGATGCCATCCGCTCCGCCTCGCGCCCGCACCACTTCCTGTCGGTGACCAAGGCCGGGCGATCGGCGATCTTTTCCACCACCGGCAACGACGACTGCCACATCATCCTGCGCGGCGGCAAGCAGCCGAACTACGATGCCGAGAGCATCGAGCAGGCCTGCAAGGAGCTGCGCATGGCCGAGCTGCCGGAGAACGTGATGGTCGACTGCAGCCACGCAAACAGCCGCAAGGATCCGAAGCAGCAGGTGGAGGTCGCGCGGGTGCTGGGCGAGCAGATCGCCGGCGGCGATCGGCGCATCATGGGTGTGATGCTGGAAAGTCACCTGACTGGTGGTCGCCAGGACATCCTGCCCGGCAAGCCGCTGCAATACGGCCAGAGCATTACCGATGCCTGCATGGGCTGGGATGACAGTGAAGCTACCCTGCGCCTGCTGGCCGATGCTGTGCGTGCGCGCCGCAAGGCCACTGTTACCGTCTGATCCGAGGATCCGAACATGCCATCCATTGCCCGTCTCGACACCCAGCAGGACGGTTTCGACCGTGCCCTGACCGATCTTTTGTCCTGGGAATCCGTAGCCGATACCGGCGTGCGGGATGCGGTGGACGAGATCCTCGCCGCGGTGCGCGAGGAGGGCGACGCTGCGGTGCTGCGCTACACGGCCAAGTTCGATCGTCTGGACCGCGGCGCGGTCTCCGATCTCGAGATCCCGCAGGAGCGCCTGAAGGCCGCGCTGGAGTCCATTCCCGCGGAGCAGCGCAAGGCGCTGGAAACCGCTGAGGCGCGCATCCGCCAGTACGCCGCACACCAGAAGATGCAGGATTGGAACTTCACCGACGAAGACGGCACGGTCCTCGGTCAGCGCGTGACCGCGCTGGATTCCGTCGGCCTGTATGTGCCCGGTGGAAAGGCGGCCTATCCGTCCTCGGTGCTGATGAACGCGGTCCCGGCGAAGGTCGCCGGCGTGGAACTGCTGGTGATGGTCGTGCCTGCCCCGGGCGGCGAACTGAACGACCTGGTGCTGGCCGCGGCCGCCGTGGCCGGGGTGGACCGCGTGTTCACCGTGGGCGGCGCCCAGGCCGTGGCGGCCCTGGCCTACGGCACCCAGACCATCCCGGCGGTGGACAAGATCGTCGGCCCCGGCAATATCTTCGTGGCCGCGGCCAAGCGCGAGGTGTTCGGCACGGTCGGCATCGACATGATCGCCGGCCCGTCGGAGATCCTGGTGGTCTGCGACGGCGAGACCGACCCGGACTGGATCGCGGCCGACCTGTTCTCGCAGGCCGAGCATGACGAGCAGGCCCAGTCCATCCTGGTGTCCTGGGATGCGGCCTTCCTCGACCGTGTGGCCGAGGCCATGGACCGCCTGCTGGCCGAGATGCCGCGCGCCGAGATCATCCGCACCAGCCTCGACAAGCGCGGTGCGCTCGTGAAGGTGCGCGACTCCGCCGATGCAGTCGCGGTCGCCAACCGCATCGCGCCGGAACACCTGGAGCTGTCGGTGGCCGACCCGCAGACGATGCTGGACGCCGGACTGCGCCACGCCGGCGCGATCTTCATGGGCCGCTACACCTCCGAGGCCCTGGGCGACTACTGCGCCGGGCCCAACCACGTGCTGCCGACCTCGCGCACCGCGCGCTTCTCCTCGCCGCTGGGGGTGTACGACTTCCAGAAGCGTTCGAGCATCATCCACTGCTCGGCCGCGGGGGCGGCCAAGCTCGGCACGACCGCCGCCGCGCTGGCGCACGGCGAGGGCCTGACCGCCCACGCGCGATCCGCCGAACTGCGCAGTCGATGACCGCACGCTCGACACGAACCCCGGACGCCCTGATGCGCCCGGAGGTGCTGGCGCAGCCGGCCTATCAGGTGGCCGACGCAACCGGCCTGATCAAGCTGGACGCGATGGAGAACCCGCACCCCTGGCCCGGCGCGCTGGAAGACGCCTGGCTGGAGGCCCTGCGCGACCCGCAACTGAACCGCTACCCGGATGCCCAGGCGCTGGGCCTGGCCGGGCAGGTGCGCGCCGCCCACGGCGTGCCCGAAGCGGCCGGGCTGATGTTCGGCAACGGCTCCGACGAGCTGATCCAGATCCTGATCACGGCGATCGCCGGATCTGGGCGACCGGTGCTGGCGCCGGAGCCGACCTTCGTGATGTACGGCGTGCTGGCCCGGGCGCTGGGCGTGCCGTTCGTTGGCGTGCCCCTGAACGCGGACTTCACCCTGGATCTCGCGGCGATGCGCGAGGCGATGGCCGAGCACAACCCGGCCGTCGTGTTCCTTGCCTACCCCAACAACCCGACCGGGACGCTGGACGACGCCGCGACGGTGGAGGCGGTCGTCGACGCGAATCCGGGGGTTACCGTGTTCGATGAGGCCTATGCCCCGTTCGCTGCCCACAGCTTCCTCTCACGGGTTGGCGCGGACGACGGCCTGATGGTGATGCGCACGGTCTCCAAGCTGGGGCTGGCCGGCGCGCGGCTCGGCTATCTGGCCGGCACCCCGGCCTGGATCGACGCGCTGGACCGGCTGCGCCTGCCGTACAACATCAACACCCTGACCCAGCGCTCCGTCGCCTTCGCCCTGGAGCATCGCGCAGCCCTGGATGCCCAGGCCCGCGGCATTGTCGAGGAGCGCGGCCGCTTGACCGAGCGCCTGGCCGCGACGGTTGGTGTCGAACGCGTCTTTCCCAGCCAGGCGAACTTCATCCTGTTCCGGGTACGTGCAGGGCAGGGGCATGCGACCTTCGCCGCACTGCGCGCGGCCGGCATCCTGATCAAGGACGTCGGCCGCGCGCATCCCCTGCTCGCCGACTGCCTGCGCGTAACCGTCGGCCGCCCCGACGAGAACGATGCCTTCCTTGGCGCCCTGGGGCAGGCCCTCTCCACCTGACGCTTTGCCGATTGCAACGTCGGTTCTTGTTGCACTACGGAGTGCACAGAGAGCACGGAGCAACTCTTGAGGGGCAAGGTGCTGTGCCAGCTGCAAGCTCGAAGTCTGACGGACCGTGCCGGATCACCAACCCGGATTGCCATCCCGAAAACTGCGGCGCGGTTATCCGGGATCGCTGCGGTGGGGCCTTCCGAACCTCGCGGGGTGGCCTTACGACGGAGATCCCGGCTCTCCGCTCCGCTATGGCCAAGATTGACGGGGGCGTGTGAATGTCGCGCTGCGACGGCAATCCGCCCAATCCTCCACCACCCGAAAGCCCTCCTTCCAGCCTTTCCCTCTTCCTGTAGATCCCGACCTGAACTTCTCCGTGTCCTCTGTGCCCTCCGTGGTGGAAAGGCTTTCCTCGCCCTTGCCCCGCAGGTCGGATTAGCGGCGGCCGGCGGGTGGCTCCAGGCGCAGGCCGCGCACCTCGCCCAGTGCACCGCCGGCGCGCAGGGCAGCGGCGAACGGGGACTGGCGCGCCGGTTCACCGTTGATGCTCTCGATGGTCACGCCGCGGCGTTTCGGCAGCCAGCCGCTGCTCGCGAGCTGGCGAATCGCCTCGGTGACGAGTGCCGCGTAGGCCTCGCCGGTGTCGATGCCGGGGATGGTCTCCCAGACGAACAGTTGGCGACCGGAGGCGGCCAGGTACAGCAGCGGCTGGCCGCCGGCCAGGGCGACCAGCGCCCCGGCGACCCGGCGCAGGCGGCCCTCGGCCGCTTCCGGCGGCTGCGGCCAAGGCAGGAGCTGGCCCCAGGGGCTGGCCGGGTCGACGCTTGCCAGCCACTGCGGTTCGGGGGTGTCGTCGGCCGCGCGTTCCAGGGCGCGCAGGCGGTCCACCGCGCCGGCGCGGGCGAACTGCGCGCCGGTCAGGCCCTCCACGAAGTGGCCGCGGCGCAGCTTGCCGGCGTCTTCCATCGCGCGGTAGACGGGATATACGCGCCCGAAGCCGCCCGGCAGGCCCTCGGCGCGGGCCATCTCGCGGCTGACCACGCCGTAGCGGGCCAGCAGGTTCTCGGCCTGTTCGCGGGCGCGCTCGGTCAGCGACACGCCTGGGTCGATCAGCTCGGCGACCCGTGACCAGCGCCCGCCGGCCAGACCCTGTCCCGGTCGCCGCCGGCCGCGCGCGGACGTCCTGCGCTGACCGAGGCTGCGCAGCGGCGCGACGGTGTCGTTGGTGATCTGCCCGGCCCAGACCAGGTCCCAGATCGCGGCCTCGATCGCGTCCTGGCGGGCATCCGACTGCGCCGTCCGGGCCGCGCGTTCCAGCTCCAGGTAGAAGCAGGCGCCGCGCTGGTCCAGGGTGTCCAGGATCGCCTCCGCCAGCGGGTCGTCGCTGGCGGGGGTATTCGTGGCATCGGCCTCCGGTTCCAGCAGCACCATCGCCTGTTCGCGGCGCAGGAAGCGGACGCGCCCGTCGCGCTGGCCCAGCGCACCACTGCCCACCCAGACGAACTCCCCGGAGGCGGTGATGCGGTCGAGCGCATCCAGCGAGAAGTCGCGCACCCGCATCGGCAGTACGTGAGCGGTCCAGGCGGACCAGGGCAGGGCGATACCCTCGAGTTGCGTCAGCGTGTCGCGCAGGGCGCCGGCTCCGCGGCCGGGCTCGGTCAGGCCTTGCCAGGCGGGCAGGAAGCGGCCCAGCGCACGGGCATCGACCGCGGCCGCCTCGTCGCGCAGCCGCGCCAGGGTGCGGCGCTTCAGCCGCCGCAGGATGTCCAGTTCGCACCAGTCCTCGCCCGTGCCCTGCGGTCGGATCTCACCGCGCAGCAGCACACCGGCGCGCTCCAGGCTCTCGAGCGCCGGCAGCAGCGCGCCCGGCGCGAGGCCGTAGCGTGCCACCAGGTCCTCGCTGCGGAACGGTCCGTGGGTGCGGGCGTAGCGGCGCAGCAGCTGTTCCAGCGGGCGCTGCGGCGGTTCCAGGAAGGCGGCGGGCAGGCCGGGCGGGGGCACCACGCCGAGGGCATCGCGGTACAGTGCGGCGTCCTCGGCCGCGATCCAGCGCGGCTCGCCGGCGATGCGCACCTCCACCGCGCGCAGGGACCGGGCGAGCGGCTCCAGCCACGGCCCCGGTGCCTCGGCGCAGGCGGCTGCGACCTCGTCCGCGGTCAGGTCCCCGCGCCGGCGCAGCAGGTCGTGCAGGGCGTCGGCGTCTTGCACCCGGGTCGCCTCGGTGGCGTGCGCCAGCTCGGCCTCCAGCTCGGCCAGGGCCTCGGGGTCGATCAGCTCGCGCAGCTCGGCCTGGCCCAGCAGTTCGGCCAGCATGCCGCGGTCCAGCGTCAGCGCCTGGGCCTTGCGCTCGGCCATCGGCGCGTCCTGCTCGTAGATGTAGGCCGCGACATAGGCGAACACCAGGCTGCGGGCGAACGGCGAGGCCTGTGGCGTCTCCACCTCGTGCACGTGGATGCGGCGTTCCTGCACGCCGCGCAGGATCTGGCGCAGGGCGTCCAGATCGAACACGTCGGTCAGTACCTGGCGGTAGGTCTCCAGCACCACCGGGAAGCTCGCGTACTCGCGCACCGAGGCCAGCAGCTGCTGCGACTTCAGGCGCTGCGCCCACAGTGGGGTGCGCTGGCCGGGACGGTTGCGCACCAGTAGCAGGGCGCGCGCCGCGTTCTCGCGAAAGGCGCTGGCGAACAGCGTGGAGTTCCCCAGCTCGCGGGTGACCGCCTCCTCCAGCTCCTCCGGGTCCGGGAACAGGGCATCCAGCTCGGGCAGGTCCTCGCTGTCGGCCAGGCGCAGCACGATGCCGTCGTCGGTGTACATCACCTGCACCTCGAAGCCGGAGCGGCTGGTCAGCGCGCCCTGCAGGGCCAGCGCCCAGGGGGCGTGCACGCGCGCGCCGAACGGGGTCAGGATGCAGACGCGCCAGTCGCCGACCTCGTCGCGGAAGCGTTCGACCACGATGCGCTGGTCGGAGGGCAGCTGTCCGGTGGCCTCGCGCTGCTCGTCGATGTAGTCGCTGAGGGTCTCGACCGCCGCCTCCGACAGTGGCGCGTGTTCCCTGAGCCAGGTCGTGCGTTCGGCGCGGTTCATGCGGGCCAGCCGCTCGGTGGCGGCGCCGATGGCCTGGCCGAGCTGGATCGGGCGGCCGGGGCCGTCGCCATGCCAGAACGGCAGCTTGCCGACCTCGCCCGGGGCGGGGGAGACGAGCACGCGGTCGCGGGTGATCGCCTCCACATGCCAGGTGCTGGCGCCCAGGGTCACGTTCTCGCCGGTCTTCAGCTCGAACACCATCTCCTCGTCCAGTTCGCCGATGCGCGGCCCGCCCTCGCCGACATGCACGCCGTACAGCCCGCGGTCGGGGATGGTCCCGGCGTTCAGGCGCGCGGCCAGTGCCGCCCCCCGGCGCGGGGTCAGCTCGTCGCGGGCGCGGTCCCAGGCGAGCCAGGGGCGCAGGTCGGCGAAGTCGGTGCTCGGATAATGGCCGGAGAGCATGTCCAGCGTGGCCTCGAGCAGCGCCCGCGACAGCTCGCGCCAGGGCGCGGCGCGGCGCACCAGCGCATGCAGCTCGTCCACCGTGCGCGGGCGTTCGCAGACCATCGCGACGAGTTGCTGGGCCAGCACATCGAGCGGGTTGTGCGGGGCGTGGATCGGTTCCAGCGCGCCGGCCTGCATGCGCTCGCCGATCACCGCGCATTCGAGCAGGTCGCCGCGAAAGCGCGGCAGTAGCAGCGAGCGCGAGACCTGGCCCACGCCATGCCCGGCCCGCCCGGCGCGCTGCAGTCCGCGGGCGACCGCACCGGGGGATTCGACCATGATCACCAGGTCCACCGCGCCCATGTCGATACCCAGCTCCAGCGAGCTGGTTGCGACGATGCCGCGCAGGCGCCCGGTCTTCAGCCGGCCCTCGATCTCGGCGCGGCGCTCGTGGGAGACGCTGCCGTGGTGGGCGGCGACCAGGTCCTCCACCGGTTCGGCGTCCTCCGGCTGCTGTTCGCGCCAGGCCTCGTTGATGCGCTGGACCAGGCGCTCGCACAGCCCGCGGCTGTTCACGAACACGATGGTGGAGCGGTGCTCGAGGATCGCGGCCAGCAGGCGCGGCTCCAGGCGTGCGGCGCGGTCGCCGCCACCGGTAGGGAGCTGCCCGGTGCCCTGGCCGTACACCGTGCCGAGGATGGAGCCGGACGGGATGGGGCTTGTCGCCTCCGTGGCTTCGACGGTGGCGGGTGCGTGCTCGGCGGGCGGCTCCTCGGGGGCAAGGATCTCCAGGTCCAGGCGCGGTGGCTCGGCGGCGTCGATCACCTCCACCTCGCGGTCGCCGCCAAGGAAGCCGCGCGCCACCTCCACCGGGTGCACGGTGGCGGACAGCCCGATGCGCTGCGGGTCCTCGCCGCAGCGTTCGGCCAGGCGTTCCAGCGACAGGGCGAGATGCGCGCCGCGCTTGTTGCCGGCCAGCGCATGCACCTCGTCGATGATCACCGTGTGGATGGACTCGAGGTTTTCGGCGGCCTTCGAGCCCAACAGCAGGTACAGCGACTCCGGCGTGGTTACCAGGATGTCGCCGGGTTCGCGCGCCTGGGCGCGGCGTTCGGCCTGCGGGGTGTCGCCGGTGCGGATGTGTACCACCGGCTCGCTTGCGGTCTCGCCTACGGTCTGGCCCAGACGCGCGGCGGTCTGCGCGATGCCGGTCAGCGGGGCGCGCAGGTTGCGTTCGATGTCGGTGGCCAGCGCCTTCAGTGGCGAGATGTACAGCACCGAGTAGCCGCGCCGGGCATCCGGTGCGGGCTCGCTGGTCAGGCGGTCAATGGCGCTGAGAAAGGCGGCGAGGGTCTTGCCGCTGCCGGTGGGGGCAATGAGCAGGCTGTGTTGGCCCGCGCGGGTCGCAGGCCAGCCGCGGGACTGGATGGTGGTCGCCTGCCCGAAGGCCTCGCGGAACCAGGTGTCGGTCGCGGGGCGAAAGGGCGTGACCGGCATGGCGCTGACTGGCGGGTCAGGCGTGGCCGACGGTGCTGTCGGTAGTGGAGTGGAAGTAGTCGCTGTCGCGTGCCAGTTCGTCGATCAACTCGTGCAGCATGGCCAGTCGGCTCTCAGCGTCCGCGAACGGGGCGCAGTCCTCGCACAACGGGTCGCCGCAGGGCTGGCGGCTGTAGAGCCAGAAATGCACCGCGCCGGCCAGCAGGCCGTCGGCGACGTCCCCCGTCTCGTCGGCCTGACCGTCGTCCGCCAGGCGGTTGGCCAGCTCGATCAGGTGTTGCGCGGCGTTGTTGTAGGTCTGGTCGGGGGTGTCGTTCATGGGGTCTCGAATCGTTTTCCGGCGGGCCGCACGGTATTCGACCGCGGGCAAACCCCACAGTTTACCCCGAATGCGCTGGGCTGCGTAGAAACAGCGGGATGTGGCGTTCCTCCGCGGACAGGCCGCCATGGGCGCCACGGAAGTGCGGGCCGTCGTCGTCGGCGGGCGGGTCCACCAGGTAGGCATCCTCCGCCGGCAGGAGCAGATAGTCGCCCGCACGCTGGCGCAGTTCCGGGTGCGCGGGGCCCGGTCCCAGGGTACCGTGGTCCAGCCAGTCGGCGGCGGGCATGACCGTCACATCGTCGCCGAATGTGGCGTGCATGGCGGCCAAGAATTCGCGATCCCGTCCGTCCTGCACATGGGCGAGGGCGGCGCGGGGTTCGCCGGTCAGGCGGTGGCGCAGGCAGGCCTGGATGGCAGGGTGTTCGCGCAGGTCCAGGCGCCGCTCCATCGTGCGCATGCCGTGGTCGGCGGTGGTCAGAAACACACTCTCGGGTCGCTGGATCTGGGCGCAGGTCGCGGTGTAGGCCAGGTCCAGCTGTTTCAGGTGGCGCTCTACCTCGGGGCTTTCCGGGCCGTACTGATGGCCCAGGTGGTCCAGTTCGGACCAGTACACGTACGTGAAATGCGGGCCGGGGGTGGCGTTTACATGTGCGGCCACACGCGCCGGGAGCTCGGATAGCTCCTCGAAACCGATGAAGTCCGCGCCGCGATTCATCATTCGGTTATACGGTGTGCCGCCGATCCATTCGGGTCCGATGCAGGTCATGGCGCAGCCGAGGCGGTCGCTCAGGCGGTCGGGCTGCACGCGGCCGGTCAGTTCGCGGTAGCCGAGCGTGGCCGCGCGGTCCTCGCCATCGCGTTCCTGGCCCATCAGTACGGTGAGGGTGCGTTCCGCCGCTGCCAGTCGGGTATGCCAGCCCAGCAGTCCGTGCTGCGCGGGGTGGCGGCCGGTGAGGATGCTGGTGATCGCGGTGGCCGTTGTGCTGGGGAACACGGTTTCCAGGTCGGTCACGTGGTCCGCGCCCATCAGCGGAGTGTGGCGGCGGTAGCGGGTGGCGAAGCCGTCGATCAGCCACAGCACAACGTGGCGATCTGGCCCCAGGTGTTCGGTCACGCCCGCCAGCGGCGGGTGAGTGGCCGTCGGATTGAGGCTGGCCTCGATCTGGCCGAGCAGGTCCATCAGCCCGGGTGATTCCAGGCGCGCACGCAGCATCGCGTCCACGGCCGGTCGGGCCGCGGTTTTAGGTGTTATCGACAAGCCGTCAGCCTTTCGCGCCGCCGTCTCCACCCATGCAGGGCGGGGATTCGGCCACCTTGCCGGCGCGCTCGAACCACTGGTCCGGGTCCAGTGTGTGCAATGCCAGCGCGTGAATGCCTCCGGACAGCTCGTCGGCCAGGGCCTGGTTCACCAGCCGGTGCCGCGCGATCAGCTTCTGGTCGCGAAAGGCCTCGGACACCACCGTCACCTTGAAATGCGACTCCGAACCCGGCGGCACGTTGTGCATGTGGCTCTCGTTCACCACCTCCAGATGCTCGGGCGCAAAGCGCTCCTCTAGCTTCCGGGTGATGGTTTCCTGCATGGTCATGGATAGTTCCCGACAATTGGATTCGATGTGCGCAGTGTTTCGCTGCCGGGCAAGGATGTCCAGAACCGGTATGCAGCGGGCGGGATGCGCCGCGTCTTCAGAGAGATGGGGAGGGGGGTATGCGACAGACGCTGGCGTTCGATATCTACGGGACCCTGATCGATCCGCAGAGGATTGCGGAGACGCTCGAGGCCTGGATCGGGGAGCAGGCCCCGGTGCTCGCGCGCGCCTGGCGAGAAAAGCAGCTGGAGTACACGTTTCGCCGCGGGCTAATGGGCGCGTATGCGGACTTCGATGTTTGCACCGAGCAGGCGCTGCAGTATTGCTGTGCGGCCCAGGGCATAACGTTAAGCGCGGAGCAGGAGGCGGAGTTGCTGGAGCGCTATCGCCAGCTCCCGGCTTTTGATGACGCGGCCCCGGCGCTGGAGGCACTGCGCGCGGCCGGCCATCGGTTGTTCGCCTTCTCCAACGGAACCGCGGAGACGGTCAGCGGCCTGCTGAGCCAAGCCGAACTGGACACGTACTTCGCGGATATGGTTTGCGTGGATGAGATCGGGCGCTTCAAGCCGGACCCGGTGGTGTACCGTCACTTCCTGCAGCGCGCGAACGTGCCGGTGACCGAGGCCTGGCTGATATCCGGAAATCCGTTCGACGTGATCGGCGCGCAGGCGGTGGGCATGCAGACGGTGTGGCTCGACCGCCCGGGACAGGGGCTATTCGATCCCTGGGGCGTGGAGCCTGCGGCCACGATTCAGCGGCTCGCCGAACTGCCTACTCTTGAGGGTGTTGCGCCCCACGGCCAGACCTGATCCCGCACGACTGAGGGCTCAGGCTACGACTTCGGCAGGCTCACGCTGCGGGTCGTGGAGTTCCAGATCGACCATCAGCTCGTTGGCCAGGGCCTCAAGGTCGTCTTGCAGGGTATCCAGGTCCACGTCGTCTGGGACACCCAGCTCGGCCTGGGCGCGAAACATCGGCTCTCCGGTCATGGAACCCGGCTCGCAGGCTGTATCCAGCGTCTCGACACTGACGCCGTGGCGAGACAGGACGGCCGTGATGTCCTGCACAATGCCTGGATGGTCATGCCCCATCAGATCCAGCCGTACGCGGTGCCGGGTCGGCGCCGGCAGTTCACTCCCGCGCTGAATGTGGACTTGAAGACCCTCGCCCTCCAGCTCACGCAGGGCTGCTTCCAGCCCCTCGACGGCCTCCGCTTCGGCTTCCAGTAACACGACCCCCGCGAACTGCCCGGCCAGCTGCGCCATCCGGCTCTCCAGCCAGTTGCCGCCCGCCGTACGCGCCCGCGCGGCAACTGCGCTCACCAGCCCCGGCCGGTCCGGCCCGACCAGCGTCAGAATCAGCGAAGTCTTCATGTTCCGTCTCCCAGCGAAAATATCGTAGGCGAACCATCCTACGGCATCGTCCCCGGGGCTGGGTATGGCGACCCCCGTGGGAACTTTGGAAGCCTCTGGCAAGATCCGCGGGTCGCTGAGCCATTGGGCGGCCAGTTTCCCAAGGCCGCTCGGTTTTCTTGACGGGGTTCTAGTGCGCCCAGCGGGGCGCGGATAGAAGGGATGCCCTGGCTGATGAGCCCCGGTGCGTCGGCCGCCGAAAAAAGGTCAGGCGTAGGTGGTTTCCGGGAGGTTGTAGAAGGCCCGGGCGGTGGCGGAGGTGTGGGCGGCGAGGTCTTCCGGGGTCTCGTCGCGTAGCTGGGCCACGTATTCGCCGATGTGGGGGAGGAAGGCGGGCTCGTTGCGCCGGCCGTTGCCGATCTTCTTGCCAGAGCCTTTCGGCAGGGTACGTGGCAGGAGGTAGGGGGCGTCGGTCTCGATCATCAGGCGGCCGCGCGGGATGCGCGGGACCAGCGGGTGCAGGTGGGTGCCGCGGCGTTCGTCGCAGACCCAGCCGGTGATGCCGATGTGGCAGTCGAGGTCGAGGTATTCGGCCAGGGCGTCGGCCTCGCCGGTGAAGCAGTGCACCACGGTGGCCGGCAGCTTGTCACGCCAGCGGCGCAGGATCTGGGCGAAGTCGTGGTTGGCGTCGCGCTCGTGCAGGAACACCGGCAGGCCGAGATCGGCGGCCAGCTCCAGCTGGGCCTCGAAGGCAATGCGCTGCTGCGGGCGCGGCGAGTGGTCGCGGTTGTAGTCCAGCCCCATCTCGCCCATGGCGACGACGTTGTCGTCCGCGCGGGCGAGGTCACTGAACCGCGCGGCGATCGCGTCGGTCCACTGTCTGGCCAGGTGCGGGTGCACGCCCAAGGTGGCGCGGCAGCAGTCCGGGTACTGGTCGGCGATCTCCATGCACTTCTCGCTCTGGTGGGCGTCGGCGCCGGTGATCAGCATCCAGGAGACGCCGGCCTCGCGGGCGCGCTCGAGGACCTCGTCGCGTTCCTTGTTGAAGGATTCGTGGGTGAGGTTGAAGCAGATATCGATCCATTCCATGCGCGGTATGCTAACGGATTGATGTTGTGGTGCCAGTTTCCGGGCCGTCATCATGGCGAGGAGCCGGAGCTGCCGTGGCGGTGTGTTAAACCTTTTTCAGTGCCTTTGATTTGGAGTTCGGAATGCGTGACGCGAGTCCCCAGGCGGTTTATCTCAGCGATTACCGGCCGCCGGCGTTCGTAGTGGAGAGCCTGGAGCTGGACTTTGATCTGGCGGCGGCGACCACCGAGGTGACCACGCGCATGGCGGTGCGCCGCAACCCGCAGGCGGCGAAGCCGAACGGCGCGCTGCGGCTCTACGGCGATGGCGTGGAGCTGGTGTCGCTGACCGTCGATGATGCAGAGCCCGGCGAGGACATGCTCGAGCACGATGCCGAGGGCCTGCTGCTGCACGGCCTGCCGGAGTCGGCGCGGCTGGAGATCGTCGGCCGCTGCCGCCCGGAGCAGAACACCGCGCTGGAAGGCCTCTACGCCTCCAGTGGGAACCTGTGCACCCAGTGCGAGCCGGAGGGCTTTCGCCGCATTACCTTCTTCCCCGACCGTCCGGACGTGTTGACCACCTACCGAGTGCGTTTAAAGGCGGATCGGGCGCAGTACCCGGTGCTGCTGGCGAACGGCAACCGCGTGGAGGCCGGCGAGCTGGACGGCGGACGTCACTACGCGGTGTGGGAGGACCCGTTCCTCAAGCCGTCGTACCTGTTCGCGCTGGTCGCCGGGGAGCTGGCCTGCCAGCGCGACACCTTCACCACCATGTCCGGGCGCGAGGTGGCGCTGGAGCTGTATGTGGAGGCGCATAACGCGGATCGTTGCGATCATGCGCTGGCCTCGCTGAAGCGCGCGATGCGCTATGACGAGGAGGCCTTCGGCCGCGAATACGATCTGGACGTGTACATGATCGTCGCGGTGGACGACTTCAACATGGGGGCGATGGAGAACAAGGGGTTGAACCTGTTCAACGCCAAGTACGTGCTGGCCAGCCCCGACACCGCCACCGACAGCGACTTTGTCGCCATCGAGTCGGTGATCGCCCACGAGTACTTCCACAACTGGTCCGGCAACCGCGTGACCTGCCGCGACTGGTTCCAGCTGTCGCTGAAGGAGGGGCTCACGGTCTTCCGTGACCAGGAGTTCACCACCGACTGCACCCTGTTCGGCGTCAAGCGCATCGACGATGTCGCCATGCTGCGCGCCTTCCAGTTCCCGGAGGATGCGGGCCCGCTGGCGCACCCGGTGCGCCCGGACCACTACGCCGAGATCAACAACTTCTACACCCTGACGGTCTACGAGAAGGGCGCGGAGCTGATCCGCATGCTGCGCACCCTGATCGGGCGCGAGACCTTCCGCCGCGGGCTGGACCTCTACTTCGAGCGCTTCGACGGCCAGGCCGTGACGACGGACGACTTTGTCGCGGTAATGGCCGAGGCCAGCGGGCGCGATCTCTCCCGCTTCAAG
Organism: Thioalkalivibrio sp. ALJ1; assembly: GCF_000745395.1. NCBI lineage: Bacteria > Pseudomonadati > Pseudomonadota > Gammaproteobacteria > Chromatiales > Ectothiorhodospiraceae > Thioalkalivibrio > Thioalkalivibrio sp. ALJ1. The sequence continues at coordinate 1,288,088 of NZ_KN050684.1, forward strand.
CGCTGGTACACCCAGGCCGGCACCCCGCACGTGACCGCAGGCACTGCGTTCGACGGCCCCGGCGGCCCGGCCCGCATCACGCTGGCGCAGGAGACTCCGCCGACCCCGGGGCAGGCGCACAAGGAGCCGGTGGTGATCCCGATGCGGGTCGCCTTTCTAGATGCGGATGGCCAGCGCATCCGCGCGCGTCGGGAAGGCGACGCCGCCGCGCGCGACGAATGGGTGCTGGAGCTGGACGCCGCCGAGCACACCTTCTGCTTCGAGGATCTTTCCGCCGAGGTGGCCGCGATCTCCTGGCTGCGTGGCTTCTCCGCCCCGGTGATCCTGAACGCCAACCAGGGCGTGGACGAACTGGCCCACCTGCTCGCGCACGATGATGACGCCTTCGCCCGCTGGGAGGCCGCGCAGACCCTGTTCCGCCGTGCGATCCGTGCGCGTATCGAGGATGACGCCGCCGACTCCGCACTGGAGGCCGCCATCGAGCAGGCCCTGCATGCCCTGATCGAGGACCCGGCGATCGAGCCGGTGTTGCTGGCGACCATCCTGCAGCTGCCGCCCACGCGCGAGCTGGCCGAGCTGTTCGAGCGCGTCGATCCGGTGCGCCTGCGCATGGAGCGCGACGACCTGGAGAAGCGTCTCTACGCCCCGCTGACCGGCGCGATGCAGCACATCCAGCCGAAGCTGGACGACGTCGACAACGGGGCCTTCACCGCCGAGGCGATGGGCCTGCGCCAGCTGCGCAACCGCCTGCTGGCGCTGCGTGTGGCAGCCCGCGACCAGGCCGCGGTGCCCGAGGCCCTGGCGCAGTACCAGAAGGCGCGCAGCATGACCATGCGCATGGGCGCGCTGAATGCGGTGAACGAGCTCGATCACGAGGCCCGCGAGGTGCTGCTGACGGACTTCGAGCAGCGCTACCGGGACGACCCGCTGGTGCTGGACAAATACTTCGGCCTGCAGGCCGGCAGTCAGGTCCCGGGCGGCTTCGAGCGCCTGGAGGCGCTGCTGGAGCACCCCGGCTACCGCTGGACCAACCCGAACCGGGTGCGTGCGGTGCTCGGGCCGTTCATGGCGCGCAACGAACGCCACTTCCACCAGGAGGACGGCGCGGGCTACCGCCGCATGGGCGGCTTCGTCGAGAAGCTGGACGTGATGAACCCGCAGACCGCCGCGCGCCTGGCCCAGCCGCTGACCCGCTGGCAAAAGGTGGACAGCGCCCGCGGCGAACAGATGCGCGCGGAACTCGAGCGCCTCGCCGCGCTCGATTTGTCGCGCGACCTGCGCGACGTGATCGAGCGCGCGCTGGCGGAATAGGCGTCTGTTGACCTGGGTCCTTGTGGGAGCCTGCTTGCAGGCGAATGTTCTAAGCGGGTCTGACTCTAGCGGGGTTTCGCCTGCAAGCAGGCTCCTGTGGAAAGGTTCTGAATGGGGTCTTCGGTGGCGCAACCGAGGCCAGTCCCCTTAGTAGTGGGGACTGGCCTGTCTGTTCCGTGGGTCAGATCGGGCGTTGGGCGACCGTGGCGGCCAGCTCTTGAGACTCGTCGTCGCGCTGGATACGGATGTCGAGTGCTTCGCCGGGGGTGGTCCGGGCGATCACGTTCAGGGCCTCGTGCGGGGTATTGACGCTGTTGCCGTCGAGATGGGTGATGATGTCGCCCGGTCGGATGCCCGCCTCTTCGGCGGGTCCTTCGCGCAGGATGCCGGCGACGAGCACGCCGCGCGGGGCGTCCAGGCCAAAGGATTCGGCCAGCTCGCGGTTCATGGCCTGAACCTCGATGCCGAGCCAGCCGCGGGCGACATAGCCCTGTTCGATGATTTCCGTCATCACGCTGCGGGCGAGGTCCACGGGGATGGCGAAGCCGATGCCGTGCGAACCGCCGGAGCGCGAGAAGATCGCGGTGTTGATGCCGATGACCTCGCCGCCGGCGTTGATCAGCGCGCCGCCGGAGTTGCCGGGGTTGATGGCCGCATCGGTCTGGATGAAGTCCTCGAAGGTGTTGATGCCGAGCTGGTTGCGCCCGGTTGCCGAGACGATGCCCTGGGTAACGGTCTGACCTACGCCGAACGGGTTGCCAATGGCCAGGACCACATCCCCCACCTGCAGGTCGCGGGAGTGCCCAAGCGTGGCGACCGCCAGGTCCGGCACGCGCACCCGAAGCACGGCCAGATCGGTGTCGGCATCGATGCCGATGATCTCCGCAGGGTGTGCGGTACCGTCGGGCAGCATGATCGCGATGGCATCCGCCTCCTCGATCACGTGGTGATTGGTGAGGATGTGCCCCTGATCGGTCATGATGACCCCGGAGCCGAGGCTGGACTGCTCGCGTTCGTCGGGTGGCAGTGGCTGGCCAAAGAACTCGTGGAGGCCGAAGCCCGTGGGCCTGTCGATGGTGCGCGAGGTCATGATGTTGACCACCGCCGGCGCGGCGCGGCGCACGCCCTCTGCGTAACTCGCGGGGGCGGCGGCCGGGGTCGATTCGCCGACGGTTTCCGTGACCTGCAGCGAAGCCTCGTCGCCGCGGTTGAGGATGTCGGGAAAGAACACGGCGATCACCACGGCCAGGGCGACCCCGGTCAGCGCGGCTTGCAGCAGGAAGCGAGAGAAATTCACCATAGGCTGAATATACCGAAACATAGATTAAGGAAACACTGAACACACTCGCGCTCGAGTCACTTTTGCGTGCGAACAATCAAGAGGGGATCCCGTCGTGGTCGACCGCGAAGAACTGATGCAGGCACTGGATGCGGAGCTCCAGCCGGAACGCTTCCATGATTACTGCCCGAACGGGCTCCAGGTGGAGGGGCGTCGCGAGATCCGTTCGATCATCAGCGGGGTGACCGCTTCTCTGGCCATGGTGGAGGCGGCCGTGGAGGCGGATGCGGACATGCTTCTGGTGCACCATGGCTACTTCTGGAAAGGCGAGCCACAGCCGGTGACCGGCATGAAGCGCGCGCGCATGCGTCAGTTGCTCGCACACGAGATCAATCTGGTGGCCTATCACCTGCCGCTGGATGCCCACCCGGAGCTTGGAAACAACACGCAACTGGCCCGTCGACTGGGCTTCTCCATTGACGGGACCTTGCGTGAGGACGGGGTGGGACAGGTCGGAACCCCGGCGCAGCCGATGTCGGCCGATGCGATGCGGATTCACATCAGTCAGGTGCTGGGGCGCGAGGCGTTGTGTGTGGAGGCGGGTGACCACTCGATTCGGCGCATTGCCTGGTGCACCGGTGGCGCCCAGTCGCTGCTGACCGAGGCGGCGGCGCTGGGGGTGGATGCGTACATCAGTGGCGAGATTTCCGAGCAGACCACACACGAGGCGCGCGAATTGGGGGTGCATTATTTCGCTGCGGGGCATCATGCCACCGAGCGCTATGGGGCACCCGCCCTGGGGCAGTGGTGCGCCGACCGATTCGGGGTTCATCACCAGTTTATCGAGATTGATAACCCGGCCTGATCGCCGGGTTCAGGGATTCGTTTTCCCAGGATCGTCCGGCTCCGCCCTCCCGCGGTGCGGGGTGTTCCGATTCGGGGCATTTGAGCGTTCGTGGATGTGGCTCGGATTAGTCTTCTATCATCAATCGCTTATGTTTAAGTGGTTGTGCTGTCTCCGAGTGCCGCGCTCGGTCTTAAGGCAGTAATCTACTTGACCTTATTAGCGTGTTCGGGAATTCTATCGGATTTTACAGCCCGCCCAGATGGGTATTCGCGCGCATCGCCCCGGGCGTTCGCGCGCTGGCTGCGCCTTCGTTGTGCGGTCGCGGGAACACGATTTCAACACGTTGTTTGGAGAGACAAACATGGCAAACCAAGGCGTAAACCGAGGCCGTCGCCGGTTCCTCGTCGCCGCGACATCCGTCGTAGGCGGAGCCGGGGTCGCCGCAGTCGCGGCCCCGTTCCTGGCGTCCTTGCAGCCCAGCGCGCGCGCTCAGGCAGCTGGGGCCCCTGTCGAGTTCGACGTGTCCGCCATCGAGCCGGGTCAGCGTGTCAGCGTCGAGTGGCGCGGTCAGCCGATCTGGGTGGTGCGGCGCACCGACGAGATGATTGCCGGTTTGTCCGAGATCAGGGATCGCCTGCGTGATCCGGATTCCGAAGTGGAAAGCCAGCAGCCGGAATATGCGCAAAACGAACACCGTTCGCGCGAGGAGGAGTTCCTGGTAGTCATCGGCATCTGCACCCATCTGGGCTGCTCGCCGAGCTACCGCCCGGAGATCGGCGACCCCGAGATGGGTTCCGACTGGCAGGGCGGCTGGCTGTGCGGCTGCCACGGCTCGCGTTTCGACCTGGCTGGTCGCGTCTACCGCAACATGCCCGCAGCGACCAACCTTGTGATCCCGCGGCACATGTATCGGACCGACACCGTGCTTGTCATTGGCGAAGATGAAGACGGGGAGGCGATCTAATGGCCAGCAATCCTGATACCAAGATCCAGGGCGGTGTTCTGGGCTGGGTCGACGCCCGCTTCCCGCTTTCCCAGATGTGGAACGAGCATCTGGCGCAGTACTACGCACCGAAGAACTTCAACTTCTGGTACTTCTTCGGTTCCCTGGCCCTGCTGGTGCTGGTCATCCAGATCGTATCCGGCATCTTCCTGACCATGTTCTACAAGCCTGACGCCGAGCTCGCCTTCGCGTCGGTCGAGTACATCATGCGTGATGTGGAGTGGGGTTGGCTGATTCGCTACATGCACTCCACGGGCGCCTCCCTGTTCTTCGTGGTGGTCTATCTGCACATGTTCCGGGCGCTCCTGTACGGCTCCTACAAGAAGCCGCGCGAGCTGATCTGGATCTTTGGTGTGCTGATCTACCTGGTGCTGATGGCCGAGGCCTTCGCCGGCTACCTGCTGCCGTGGGGTCAGATGTCCTACTGGGGTGCGCAGGTCATCGTGAACCTGTTCCAGACCATCCCGTATATCGGGCCGGACCTGGTCACCTGGATTCGCGGTGACTTCCTGCTGTCCGACGCGACCTTGAACCGCTTCTTCGCGCTGCACGTGATTGCCCTGCCGCTGGTGCTGATCATGCTGGTGGCCGCGCACATCATTGCGTTGCACGAAGTGGGTTCCAACAACCCGGATGGCGTCAACATCAAGGACACCAAGGACGAGAACGGCATCCCGAAGGATGGCATCCCGTTCCACCCCTACTACTCCGTGAAGGACCTGGTGGGTGTCGGCGTGTTCCTGATGGTGTTCGCCGCGATCATGTTCTTCTTCCCTACCGGGGCCGGTCTGTTCCTGAAGCCGGATAACATGATCCCGGCGGATCCGCTGGTGACGCCGGACCTGATTCCGCCGGTGTGGTACTTCACCTCCATGTATTCGGTGCTGCGCTCCGTGCCCGACCCGTTCCTGGGTGTGGTTGCCATGGGTCTTGCGGTGGTGATGCTGTTTTTCATCCCCTGGCTGGATCGCAACCCGGTTCTGTCGATGCGCTACCGCTCGTTCGCGGCCAAGTTCAACCTGGCGGTGTTCGTGGTGGCCTTCGTGATCCTGGGTTGGCTGGGCCTGCAGCAGGCCACCACCGAGGTCAGCGAGATGAGCTATCGCTTCTCGACGGTCTACTTCGCGTTCTTCTTCCTGCTGTGGTTCCTCAGCAAGGAACGTTCCGTGGCCTTCAGCCTGATCGCATTCGCCGTGGTCGCCGGGATCTATACGATCTACGACATCCTGCGGTTTGATCCGAGTGACGCGGGTCTGATCATGTGGTCCTGGTTGATTCCGACCGTGTATCTGTTCGTGACCATGGTGGCCCCCGCCTTCGCGCGTGGCCTGGGCCGTGACCGTGCCGTTCCGGAAAGGGTGACTTCGTAATGAAAACGCTGATTGCAACTACGTTCCTGGCCGCTGCGGCCCTGTTCACCGTGCCGGCGGCTTCCGCCGCCTCGGCCTCGGGTGACCTGCAAAAGGCCAATGTCGACGTGTCCAACGAGGCTTCGCTGCAGCGCGGCGCCACGTTGTTCATGAATTACTGCATGGCCTGTCACTCGACCGAATACATGCGCTACAACCGTGTAGGCCGGGACATTGGTCTGACCGAGCAGCAGGTGGAGGACAACTTCATCTTCATCACCGACGAGGATGGTGAGCCGGTCGGCGTTGGTTCGCTGATGAAGAACGCCATGAGCGACGACTATGGCGAAGAGGCCTTTGGTGTGGTCCCGCCGGACCTGACCATGACCACGCGTATTCATGGTGAAGACTGGGTCTACACCTTCCTGAAGAGCTTCTACATCGATGAGTCGCGTCCGCTGGGCGCGAACAACACCGTGTTCAGCAACGTCGGCATGCCGCACGTGCTTTGGGAGCTGCAAGGTTGGCAGGAAAAGGTGGTTGACGACGACGGCAACGAGCGGATCGAGCTCGTGCGCTCCGGCAAAATGACGCCGAGCGAATACGACCGGGCGGTGCGCGACATCGTCACCTACCTCTCTTACATGGGCGAGCCGATGCAGCTGGACCGTCAGCGTATCGGTCTGTACGTGCTGATTTTCCTGGGTATTTTCACGATCCTCGCCTACTTCTTGAAAAAGGAGTACTGGAAAGACGTACACTAGGCGGCCTGATCCGTCGCCGGCGGGCGCTCAGGGATGGGCGCCCGCCGGTGTTATTGACCGTCTGCCCGGCGCGGGAAACCGCCAGGCCGGGGTAGGGAGAAAGCTATGGCGCTGGTCGCCAACCGTCGTTCTGTTATGACCCTGTTTTCCGCCCACGACTGCGTGCGTTGCCATCGGGTGCGCATTATTCTCGCGGAGAAGGACATCGCCGTAGATGTCGTGAATCTCGGGCCGGACGAGTTGCCCGAAGATCTCTCCGATCTGAATCCGTACAACGAGGTCCCGACCCTGGTGGATCGTGATCTGGCCCTGTACGGCACCCATGTCATCACCGAGTACCTGGACGAGCGCTTTCCGCATCCGCCGCTGATGCCGGTGGACCCGGTCTCGCGTGCGGCCGCGCGCCTGGCGCTCTACCGCGTGGAGCGCGACTGGTATGACGGTATGGATGCCGTGTATCAGGCATCGGGCTCCGGCCTGACCAAGGCCCGCAAGATCCTGCGTGAGAGTCTGGTCAACTCGGCGGAGATCTTTGAGCTCAAGCCGTACTTCCTGAGTGACGAGTTTTCCATTGTGGACTGCGCCATCGCACCGGTGATGTGGCGGCTGCCTGCGGTGGGGATCGATCTGTCGGCGTTGCCGCAGGCCATCCAGGAGTACGCCGACCGCGTGTGCAAGCGCGAGTCGTTCCAGTTGAGTTTGACTGAGGCCGAGCGCGAGCTGCGGCTGTGACTTCGTCCCGCCCCTATCTGCTCCGTGCACTGTGGGAGTGGGTCACGGATAACGGCTTTACGCCACATCTGCTGGTCGATGCCACCATTGAAGGCGTCATTGTGCCCGAGGCGTTTGTGGAGCAGGGCAAGATCACCTTGAATGTGGGTCCCTCGGCGGTCCAGGCCCTGAACATTGGGGACGAGGCCGTTGCCTTTTCCGCCCGTTTCGCGGGTAACCCGATGGATGTCTTTGTGCCCATGCAGGCGGTGCTTGCGGTGTATGCACGCGAGAACGGGCAGGGGATGATGTTCGGCAGCGAGCCGGGGCCTGGCCCCGAGGACGATGGTCCAGGCGCGCCGCCGGATGGGTCCGGGGATGGCGGGGGCGGAGAGGATGCCCCGGCGCCCAAGCGCAAGGGGCCGTCGCTCAAGGTCGTCAAGTAGTGTGGAGGGCCCCGTACGGGGCCCTTTTCTTTTCCGGGGACGGGTTCCGGCCGAAGGGAGCGGCGCCTCAGGGCGGGCCGGGGGCCTTCCCCGGGTTGAGGATGTTGTCCGGATCGAACTCGCGCTTGATCCCCGCCATCAGCCCCAGTGCGACCGGATCCAACTCACGGGCGAGGAAGGGGCGCTTCACCAGTCCGATCCCATGTTCGCCCGACAGGGTCCCGTCCAGCGACAGGACCAATGCGAACACCGCATCCAGGCAGCGTTCGGCTGCGGCCAGTTCCTGGGGATCGTCTGGGTTGACCAGCAGGTTCACGTGGATGTTGCCGTTCCCCGCGTGACCGAAGTTTACGATCTTGATTCCGTGCTCCTGGGCCAGCCGGTCCAGCCCGGTAATCAGATCGGGGATGTGCGAGACCGGCACCACCACATCCTCGTTGATCTTTTTCGGCGCGACGGTGCGCAAGGCAGGGGATAATGCCTTGCGCACCGCCCACAAGGCCTGGGCTTCCTCGGGTGTGTCGGCCGCCAGCGTCTGCAGGCAGCCCTCGCCCTCGGCGGCTCGGCGGATGCCGGTCGTCGTCGCCTCGATGCCGGCCTCGGTACCGTCCGTCTCAATCATCAGGATCGCACCGGCCTCTCTGGGCAGGGGGCTGTCGGGCGCATAGTCACGGATCATCGCGATCGCGGAGTGATCCATGAACTCCAGCGCCGATGGCACCTCCGCACGGGCCATCAGGCGCGAGACCGCTCGCGCTGCGTCACCGACTGTACGGTAGACCGCCTGGATCAGCCGGGTGGCCTCAGGCTGGGGTGTGAGTCGCAACGTCGCCTCGGTGATCACGGCGAGGGTCCCTTCCGAGCCAATCAGAAGCCTGGTCAGGTCGTATCCGACCACGCCCTTGGTGGTATGGACGCCCGTGCGGAAGGCCTCGCCGGTACCGGCCACCGCGGCCAGCCCCAGCGTGTTGTCGCGCGGGGTCCCGTATTTCACCGCGTGGGGTCCGGCTGAGTTGTACGCCAGGTTCCCACCCAGGGTGCAGTAGGCGCTGCTGGTGGGGTCTGGGGGCCAGAAAAAGCGCTCGCGCCCCGCCGCCTGCTGGATCTCTCCGTTGGTCACACCCGGCTCTGCAATCAACACGCGGTTGGCGGGGTCCACCTCCAGGATGCGATTCATGCGCTCGAAGGACACGACCAGCCCGCCATGATCGGGAACGGCGGCCCCGGTGGTGCCGGTACCGCGTCCGCGGCTAGTGAGCGGCACGCCCAGCCGGCGGCACAGGCGCACGAGTTCGCGCACCGTGTCGGCGTCGCGCGGGAAGGCAACCGCGTCCGGCGCGGCATGCAGCTTGGAGTTGTCAGCACCGTAGGCCCAGCAGTCCGCGGGATCCAGGAGGCGATCCCCGGTGGAGAGAATCTGCTCGAGTTCGCGCGCCAGCGGCTTCATAGCAGCCGCCTCACGAGACGGAGGCCTGGATGGCATCTTGCAGCCACTCGATCCGGTCCTGGCCGTCCAGGGTAATCACATCGAAGCGCACCGGCCCGTTCCAGTCACGTTCCTGCAAATAGGCCTCGGCCACTCGAAGCAGGCGCGCCTGCTTGCGGCGGTCGATGCTCTCCGCGCCCCCGCCGAAGCCTGGGTGGCTGCGCTTGCGGACTTCCACCAACACCAGGGTTTCGCCTTCCATCGCCACGAGGTCCAGCTCGCCGTAGGGGCGGCGCACATTGCGAGCCTGGACCCGCAACCCCTGCTGTTCAAGGTGACGGGCGGCCTGGTCTTCGGCCGCCTGGCCCGAGACGCCCGGTCTGAACATTCAGGAATCCGTACCCATGACGTCGATACGTCGGGGTTCGCCGCGTTCAAAGCGGGCCCATGCAGGCTCGCGCACCCACTGGCCATCAAAGAGATTCAGACCCCAGGTGCCGCTGCCCCCGGTGAGTTGATGATGAGCGGCGCTGCGCACCGAGTCCTGGCGCACGCTCAGGCGCATCGCGTCCATTCCCAGCGCCACGAAGCGGGGAAGGGTCTCCGGATCGGGCGTGCCGTTTTCGTCTCCAACAAGCGGGCTCACCCGGTCAAACAGCCAGGGGGCGTCGGGGAACACGATGCCGTTCAGGTCGGCATCGCGATTGGCGTTCGGAGACCCGCCGTAGACATGGGCGGTGGCCATCATCGGCAGGTGGCTGGCCCGGTGGAAATGCAAATGCGGTACGACCCGGCGGACCTGGGACGCCGAACCCGCAATAAACATGTGGTCGACATCCGCGCGAACCTGCGGGTCAGCTTCCAGTTGCAACCCGGTGCGTCGGGCGACATCGCGGATGCGCGATTCGCTTTGTTGGATGCCCAGGGCGTTGCCAATGGTGCTATTCAGTTCGCCGTCGTCGGACTGAATCCGGATGATGTCGCGGGGGCGCCGGTCCTGTTCTTCCAGCGCGGCCTGGTAGGCCGACGCCACACGGTCGCCGAATGTCCCCTCGGGCAGGATGATCAGTCCGTGGTGCCATCCGGCCCGGTCGGCGCGATCGGCGACGGCGCGGGCATCCTCTTCCGGGTTTAGCGCCAGGGTGGTGAGTGGCGCGTCCACGGGGGATTCCGTCCGATTTAGCAGGACGGTGCGGGCATGACGGTCGTTGCTGGCGACCTGGGCGACGGATTCACGCCGCAATGGCCCGATAATGCGGTCCACCCCGGATTCCACTCCGCGCCGATAGAGGGCGGCGGCGGCCTCTGGTTCGCCCCGCGTGTCCTGTACGATCAGGCGGCCTTGACCGCCCTCCGCGTAATAGGCGCGAGTGATTCCATCGAGAATGGCATTGCCGAGTTCACCAAGGTCCCCGGATAGCGGCAACAGCACCAGAGTGTCGCCGGGTGCGTCCACGGCCAGGGGGTGACTCGCCAGCAGGTCTGGTAGCAGGCTATTCGCGGGGTGCGAGGGATGGCGTTCGCGCCATTGCCCGGCGGCCCGGCGCGCCTCTTCTTCTGTTTCGGCCGCTCGCAAGAGTCGGAACAGGCTCACCCAGGCATCGCCATCCGGGAGGTGGTTGCCCACGACCTGTTCGCGTTGAGCGGGCCGGAGGGCGGCCAGCAGGCCCCAGATGCGGTGCTGATTCTCGCCATGCGCATCCGGCTCCATCACCAGCAGCCCATCGAGGCGCAGGCGGGTGTCCAGGGCCTGATACCATTGCCCCTCGCGCTCCAGCAGCCGGGCGTGCAGCGACAGGCCTTGGCTGTACACCTCCGGGGTTCGGGTGGGGTCCTCCGGATCATCCGCACCCAGTCGCTCTCGGGCCCGTTCCCAGTCTTCCTGGAGGGCCGCAAGCTGCGCCCCCAGCAGGCGCCCCGCCTGCGTCTCGCGTTCGACATCGGGGAGTTCGGCCCAGAGGGCCTCGGCCTGGTCGATCTGGTCCTGTGTTGGCTCGTCCAGTGCCAGCACGGCGCCAATCGCGCGCCGGGCGGTCTCGGGTTCCGGGCGCGCGCGGGCCTCGCTTAGAAGCAGGCTGGCCTGTACCTCGGCCGGAAGCTCCGCCAGGTCGGGGCGCTCTTCGGGATCCGGGGTTGGCTCCGGGTCCGGGCGCGGGGTGGCGCAGCCCACCACGATCGCGGTGGTGAGCACCAACAAGGCAAGGCGGGACAGGGGCCGGGCGGGCCCGGCGCGATTGGGGATTAGGATCACGATAGCGATTCGTCAGCGAATGAGGAGTCAGTATTGAAAGCGCATCAGGCCGTGTCAACGAACTGGGGCACGTTGTGGGTAGTGGCGACCCCGATCGGCAACCTCGGGGATTTGAGCCCGCGCGCCGGTGAGGTCCTGAGCCGAGTGCAGCGTATTGCCGCGGAGGATACGCGACACAGCGCCGGGCTGCTGGCACATTTAGGGGTGCGCACGCCCCTGGTCAGCCTGCATGAGCACAATGAGGCCGAGCGCATCCCGTCGTTACTGGAGGCATTGGCGGCGGGTGAGGACATCGCCCTGATCTCGGATGCCGGTACGCCACTGGTTTCCGATCCCGGTTTCCGCCTGGTACGGGCTGCCCGCGAGGCCGGCGCTCCCGTGCGTGCGGTGCCGGGTCCTAGTGCGCCGCTTGCGGCGCTCGCCGTTGCGGGTTTGCCGTCGGACCGCTTCTGCTTCGAGGGCTTTCTGCCGCACGCCTCCGGCGCGCGTCACCGCCGGCTCGAGCGGCTGCTCGCACAACCGGTTACGACCATTTTGTTTGAATCGTCCCACCGCATTCGGGCCGCCGCCGATGACCTGGCGGAACTGGCACCGGAGCATGAGGTCTTCCTGGCGCGTGAGCTCACCAAGCAGTTCGAGGAGCATTATCGTGGCCCCGCGGGCGAGCTGCCCGCCTGGCTGGATGCCGACAGCAACCGCACTCGTGGCGAGTTCGTGTTGATCCTGGCGCCGGCACCCTTGCCCGACACGGGCGGCGAGGCCGACGATCCCCTGTCCGCCGAACACGAACGCCTGCTCGCCGGACTACTGCAGGAACTCCCCCTCAAGCGCGCCGCGCGTCTCCTCTCCGACGCCACCGACTTGCCCCGCAACCGCGTCTACGCCCGCGCCCTCGCCCTCAAAGACGCCGAGGGCTAGAGCCTCTTTTCCACCACGAAGCACACGAAGGCACGAAGAAGGGCAAGGTCAAAAGCAATCGACAGGAAGGCTGGAACGATAGAAGGGCATTCCCGCTGGCAGGATTGGCCGGACACTCATGGCTACACCGTCCGAGCCCGGCGTGTTTAACCCGCATTCATTCCTTCAAATCTTCCCGTCTTCCTGTGAAGCGCCCTTGACCTTCTTCGTGCCTTCGTGTGCTTCGTGGTGAAAAAAAAGGGACGTCGGGGCAGGCCATTGAAAAGCCTTGCGTTCGGGGGCGGGGCGGCGTACAAGGAGCGCGGGAGTCGGCCTGGCAGTCGCTGCATCCATTGGATGTGGAGGAAAGTCCGGGCTCCACAGGGCAGGACGCCAGGTAACACCTGGGCGGCGCGAGCCGACGGAAAGTGCCGCAGAAAATACACCGCCGATGGCCCTCGGGCACAGGTAAGGGTGAAATGGTGCGGTAAGAGCGCACCGCGCGGCTGGTAACAGTCCGTGGCAGGGTAAACCCCGTCCGGAGCAAGGCCAAATAGGGGTGCATGGTGTGGCCCGCATCGCACCCGGGTAGGCTGCTCGAGGCGTCCGGTGACGGACGTCCCAGATGAATGACTGTCCACGACAGAACCCGGCTTACGGCCGGCTCCCACTTTTTCCCACGTTGCTTCCTCAGGTGGCCGGTTCCGGTTGCACCCAACCCGTCGTGTGTGCCGAAAACTTATAAAGTGATGCATTAAGTTTGAGGTTCAACGCCAGGCTTTTAATACCCTTCTTTCCGGTCTTTCATCCGCCTGGCGGTGGTCGCGCTAAGTCTCTGTGATTCAACGCTTATTTTTCGTTTTTCAGGGTCGATTTTCTTGACTCTGGGGGATGCCCGTACCTATAGTGTCGAAAAGTGGGGCAAAGTGGGGAAAGGTGGGTAACCACCGCTTAATCATGTTTCGAGGTGTCAGCCAACTCAATCTGGATGCGAAAGGCCGCCTGGCCATGCCGGCGCGGTATCGCGACGACTTGGCGGCGAGCTGCAACAGCCAGCTGGTGATTACGGTCGACCCTTCCCGCTGCCTGCTCCTCTACCCGTTTCCGGAGTGGGAGCGCATCGAGCAGAACCTGATGTCCCGCCCCAACATGAATCCCAAGGTGCGCAACCTGCAGCGCCTACTGGTGGGTCACGCCACCGAGTGCGAACTGGATGGCAGTGGCCGTTTGCTCCTGCCCACGCCCCTGCGCAGCTATGCCGGCCTGGAAAAACGGGTGGTGCTGCTGGGTCAGGGCAAGAAGTTCGAGATCTGGGATGAAGCGACCTGGGAGGAGACCTGCGCCCAGGTACTGGGGGGTGACGTGGATGACGAAGCGCTCGAGTCCATCGCGTTGTGACGGACATGGAAGCCGTCTCCCATACCCCGGTGCTGCGCGACGCAGTCCTGGAGGGCCTGGCCGTGCGCGCTGATGGCTTCTACGTCGACGGCACCTTCGGCCGCGGTGGTCACAGCCGCGCGATCCTGGAACACCTGGGGCCGGATGGCCGGTTGCTGGCGATGGATCGCGACCCGGAGGCGGGCGCCGCCGCTGCGGCCTTTACCGATGACTCCCGCTTTTCCTTCGAGGCGGCACCGTTCTCCACTATGGCCGCCACCCTGCAGCAGCGTTCGCCAGACCGCGGGCCGGATGGCGTGTTTCTGGACCTCGGCGTGTCCTCGCCGCAGCTGGACACCCCCGAGCGTGGGTTCAGCTTTCAGCACGACGGCCCTCTGGACATGCGCATGGACCCGACGAGCGGCGCGAGCGTGGCGGATTGGCTGGCCGCTGCCGACGAGGCCGAGATTGCCGATGTGATCTACCACTACGGCGAAGAGCGTCACTCCCGTCGCATCGCCCGAGCCATCGTGGCGGCGCGTGCCGAGACCCCGATCACCCGGACTGGAGAGCTGGCCGAGATCGTGCGTCGCGCCGTCCCCAAGCGCGAACCCGGCAAGCACCCGGCCACCCGTACCTTTCAAGCCCTCCGCATCTTCGTGAACGAGGAATTGGCCGAGTTGGAGCAGTGGCTGGCGACGATCCCCGATGCCTTGCCCAGTGGGGCGCGGCTGGTGGTGATCAGCTTCCATTCGCTGGAAGACCGGATGGTGAAGCAGGCCCTGCGCAAGCCGGTGGCCAACGTGCGCTTGCCGCGGGGGCTGCCGGTGATGCTGGAAGAACCCGAGCGCAAACTGCGCCCGGTGGGCAAGCCGGTCCATGCCGATCGTGAAGAGCAGCGCATCAACCCACGTTCGCGGTCCGCGGTCCTGCGGGTCGGGGAGCGGCTCTGATGGTTGCCCGCGGGCTCCTCGCGGTGGCGCTGGCGACGGGTGTTTTCGCTTCGGCCATCGGTGTTGTGGCGGCCAAGCATGAGGCGCGCCAGGCCTTTGTCGATCATCAACAGGCCCTGGACCAGCGCGACGCCCTGAATCTCGAATGGACCCAGTTACAGATCGAGCAGTCCACCTGGGCGACCCAGGGCCGGGTCGAGGAGCAGGCGCGCGAGAACCTGGGGATGATCCAGCCGGATTCCGACCGCATCGTCGTGATTGGGGGTGACCAATGGGCGCCTTGAAGCGACAGATCAGCGGCGGCCGTCTTAAGGTCGTGATTGCCGTCTTTGCCGTGGCCAGTGTGGCCCTGTTGCTGCGCGCCATCGACCTGCAGGTGCTGGAGCGCGATTTCCTGACCAAGCAGGGCGAGCAACGTCAGGTGCGCACCCTCACCGAGTCGGCCAACCGCGGCATGATTACCGACCGCTACGGTGAACCCCTGGCCATCTCGGCCCCTGTGCAGACCGCCTGGGCCAACCCGCGGGATCTGATCGGTCAGCGCGAGCGCTGGCCGGACCTGGCCGCGGCACTGGGTGTGGAGGATCGCTGGCTGGCGGAGCGGATCGAGAGCCGTGCGTCGCGCGAATTCATCTATTTGCGGCGCCACATGCTTCCAGAGCAGGCCGAGCGCGTCGCCGCACTGCGTATGCAGGGCGTCGGGTTGACCCGCGAATTCCGTCGTTACTATCCGCATGGCGAGGCCACATCGCACGTGCTCGGCTACACCAATATCGACGACCAGGGTCAGGAAGGCGTGGAGCTGGCGTTTGATCAATGGCTGTCGGGTCAGCCGGGCGCCAAGCGCGTGCTGCGGGATCGCCATGGCCGGACCATTCGTGACGTGGCGAGCATCCGGCCCGCCCGTGATGGCAACACCCTGGCGCTGACCCTGGATCAGCGCCTGCAATATCTGGCCTACCGTGAGTTGAAAACTGCGGTCACCGAGCACAACGCCAGCGGAGGTTCCGCCGTGCTGCTGGATGCCCGCAGCGGCGAGATCCTGGCATTGGTCAATCAGCCCGGGTTTAACCCCAACAATCGCGGCGCCATCCGCTCCGACCATGCTCGCAACCGCGCGGTCACGGATACGCTGGAACCGGGTTCGGTCATGAAGCCCTTCACCGTGGCGGCAGCCCTCGATTCGGGGGCGGTGGATGTCAACGACACGCTGGAAACTGGACCCGGCACCATGCGGGTGGGGCGTCTGACCGTGCGTGACCTGCGCGACTACGGAACGATTGACCTCACCACCCTGATTGCGCGCTCCAGTAATGTGGGGGCCACCCAGCTGGCGCTGGATACCCCGCCGGATCAGTTCTGGCAGGCCCTGCATCAGGCCGGGTTTGGTCAGCGCCCCGGCACCCACTTCCCGGGCGAGGCCGCCGGCCGTCTGCGCGACTTCCCCACCTGGCGCGAGGTTGAGCAGGCCACCCTCGGGTACGGCTACGGCCTGTCCCTGTCTCCGCTGCAGATGGCCGCGGCCTATACCGCCTTCGCCAACGATGGCCAGCGTGTACCGGTCCGCCTGGTGCGTACCGCCGATGACCTGCGCGAACCGACACAGGTAATGACCCCGCGTACCGCGCGCCAGGTGCTGGGGATGATGGAACACGTGATCGGTACCGAGGGCACGGCCCGGCAGGCCGCGATCGACGGCTATCGGGTCGCGGGCAAGACCGGCACCAGCCGCAAGAGCGGCCCAGGCGGTTATACCGAGGATCGCTATTTCTCATCCTTTGTTGGGCTGGCTCCGGCCTCCGACCCGCGTTTTGTGATGGCGGTGGTTATCGACGAACCGGGTGCTGGCGTCTATTACGGCGGTGCCGTCGCGGCCCCGGTGTTTCAGCGCGTTGTTAGCTCGGCCCTGCGCATGTTCAACGTGTACCCGGATGCGATGCCGGAAATCCCGATGCGATTGGCCGCCGAACACGAGGGGGCGACATGATGGCCGCTCGTGATACCCGAGGTGTGGGCGGGCCTGTGCTGGGGGATCTGCTCCCGGTCGAGTTCCTGACTCGCGACCAAGCGGCGCTGCCAGTGGCGGATCTGGTGCAGAATAGCCGTCGGGTCGTGCCGGGAACCGTCTTCGTGGCTTTGGCAGGCACTCGTCACCATGGCCTGGAGCACGCGGCCGATGCGGCCGCACGGGGTGCCAGCATCGTCCTGTGGGACGAGGCCGAGAGCGCCGACGTGGCGACCAATGTCCCCCTGCTCCGCGTGCCGGGGCTGCGCAGCCTTTTACCGCAAATGGCGTCGGAAGTATTCGGTGCCTGGCCGCAGAAGGCCCCGATCGTGGCGGTCACCGGTACCGACGGCAAGACCTCGGTGACCCACCTGATCGCGCTCGCCCTCGAAGCCTTGGGCCGGCCGGCGGGTCTGATCGGCACGCTGGGTGTGGGCCGTCCTGGCCACCTGGTCGATACCGGCCATACCACACCGGGCGTGATCGACCTGCATCGGCACCTTGCGGAGCTGGCTCAGGTCGGCTGCGGTGCGGTGGCGCTGGAGGCCTCTTCGCATGGCCTGGCGCAAGGACGCCTTGCTGGCACGCCGATTACCGTCGGCGTGTTGACGCACCTGAGTTCCGATCATCTCGATTTCCATGGCAATCAGGAGGCCTATGCCGCGGCGAAGGCCCTTCTATTCGCCTGGCCCGGGCTGCAGACGGCGGTGCTCAACGCGGATGATGCCTTTGGCCGTCAGGTCGCCCAACGCCTCCCATCCGGCGTTCAGCCAGTGACCTATAGCGCTGCTGGCGCACCGGCCGATCTGTGCGCTCAGGACGTCGAGACGAGCCCCGAGGGCCTCCGTTTTACCCTGCATGCCGGCGGCCAGGCGTACGCGGTGCGATCCCCCCTGTTCGGTCTGTTTCAGGTCGGAAATCTGCTGGCCACTTTGGCCACCCTGCAGGCCTTGGGCGTGGATCGCGAGCATGCGATCACCGCGGTGACCGAATTGCCCGGTGTGCCGGGGCGGATGGAGCGGTTCCCGCAGCCGAACGGGGCACTGGCAGTGGTGGATTATGCCCACACCGCCGAGGCTCTGGAAGCCGCTCTCTGCGCGCTGCGCCCGCATACCGAGGGCCGTTTGAGTGTGGTGTTTGGCTGCGGCGGCGAGCGCGATCGAGGCAAGCGGCCGGCGATGGGCGAGATGGCTTGTCGTCAGGCTGACGTGATCTTTGTAACCGACGATAACCCCCGCGGGGAGGATCCGGCTGCGATCCGCGCCGAAATCCTTGCCGGCTGCGCGAATCCCGCCGAATGCCACGAAATCGGTGATCGCTCCACCGCGATCGCCAGCGCGCTGGCCGAGGCGGGCGCCGGCGATGTGGTCCTGGTCGCTGGCAAGGGGCATGAGACGACGCAGGAAATTCGCGGGCAGCGCTATCCATTCAGCGACCGTGAGCAGGTGCAGGTTTGGGCAAGCCGGCACGCAAAGGAAACGCGCAGCCAAGACCGCACGAATGGGGAGACGCGGCAATGATCCGAATGACGAGCCAGGAGCTGGCCACGGCCGTGGGTGGGCGCCTGCAGGGCGCTGCGGACGTGTCCTTCGAGGGGGTGTTTACCGATACCCGCGAGCCACGGCCCGGTGCGCTGTCTATCGCGCTGAAAGGGCCTAATTTTGACGCTCACGATCACCTCGCGGCGGATCTTCCGGCAACCGTGTTGCTGGTGGAGCGGCCCCTTGATCTGCCTCGCCCGCAAGTCATCGTGGCCGATACCCGCGAGGCCCTGGGCCGGCTCGGTCGTCATTGGCGCCGCCAGAGTCGCGCGCGGGTCATCGCGCTAACCGGTTCCAACGGCAAGACCACGACCAAGGAGATGCTGCGCTGCATCCTCGAAGGGGTGGGGTCGGTGCATGCCACGGCCGGCAACCTGAACAACGAGATTGGGGCGCCGCTGACCTTGCTGGCGATGCCGCTGGATAGCGACTACGCGGTGATTGAGCTGGGTGCGAACCACGCCGGCGAGATCGGCCGTATGGTGCGGTGGGTGGAACCCCAGGTGGCCCTGATCACCAACGCGGGCCGAGCCCACCTCGAAGGCTTTGGGAGTCTGGAGGGTGTGGCTCATGCCAAGGCCGAGATCTATTCCGGTCTGCCGGCGCAGGGCGGCACCGCGGTCATCAATCTGGATGACCCTTTCTCCGACTACTGGTTGTCGCTGAACGAACACCATCACTGCCAGCGCTTCTCGCTGGAAGGTGGCGGCGAGGTTGAGGGCATGTGGCAAGCCCCGGACCGGCTGCGACTGGCCATTCTTGGGGCAGGGCGTGACCTGCGTCTGGCGGGGCCGGGCCGCCACCTCGCCGCCAATGCGGTTGCGGCCGCAGCGGCTGCCAACGCCGTGGGCATTGGCATTGATCGCATTGTCGAGGGTCTGTCTCGTTGGCAGCCAGTACGGGGCCGCCTGCAAGAGTTGTGGCATGTCACCGGCGCCCGTGTGTGGGACGACAGCTACAACGCCAACCCCGATTCACTGCGTGCGGGGCTGGAAGTCCTGGCCGCGATGCCTGGGCGCCGCATTCTGGTATTGGGCGCGATGGGCGAATTGGGAGCAGGCGCGGCCGACCTGCACGCCGAGACCGGAGAATTGGCGCGGGCGATGGGTATCGAGCATTGCCTGGCCCTGGGCGCCGCCGCGCGACCCACCGCTGAGGCCTTTGGCTCCGGCGGCGAGTGGTTCGACGATCACGCGGCGCTGGCCGCTCGACTCCCGCCACTGCTGGATGCCAACGCCACGGTTCTGGTGAAAGGTTCGCGCAGTCAGCACATGGAGCGGATTATCGAGGGGTTGGATCTGGCCTCGTCAGCGCCGGAGGTGGCCGATGCTGTTCGCGCTGACTGAATACCTGAGCCAGTTCTACTCCGGCTTCACCGTCTTTCAGTACCTGACCGTCCGCGCCATCCTCGGCGTGGTGACCGCGCTGGCGATCGCACTGTTGATCGGTCCGGCGATGATCCGCCGACTGACGGTCGGCAATATCGGCCAGCAGATTCGTGACGATGGTCCTGAATCGCACCTTACCAAGGCCGGCACGCCGACCATGGGCGGCGCCCTGATCCTGGTTGCGGTTGCGGTTGCGACCCTGATGTGGAGCGACCTGACCAACCGATTTGTGTGGCTTGTGTTGCTGACCACCCTTGCCTTCGGTGCGGTCGGGGGCTGGGATGACTACCTGAAGCTGCGCTACGGCAACAGCAAGGGACTGTCGGCGCGCGCCAAGCTTCTGTGGCAGACGTTGTTCGCCCTGATCGCGGCCGGCGTGATCATGTACACCGCACAGGGGCCGGTGGAGACGACCTTCTATCTCCCGGTGTTCAAGGACATCCAGTTCAGTCTGGGGTGGTTGTTCATCCCGTTGGTGTGGCTGGTGGTCGTTGGATCCTCGAATGCCGTGAACCTGACCGACGGACTTGATGGCCTGGCCATCATGCCGGCCGTCCTGGTCGCGGGCGCGCTGGGCGTGTTCGCCTACGCCGCCGGTCATGCCATCTTTGCCGACTACCTCGGTATCCCGGCCGTACCCGGCGTGGGCGAGGTGGTGATCTTCACCGCTGCCCTGGTCGGGGCCGGCCTCGGATTCCTTTGGTTCAATACCTACCCGGCGCAGGTCTTCATGGGCGATGTCGGGGCCCTCGCCCTGGGGGCGGCCCTGGGCATGCTGGCCATCCTTACGCGCCAGGAGATTGTGCTGTTGATCATGGGCGGCATCTTCGTCCTGGAGACCCTCTCGGTCATGATCCAGGTCGCGTCGTTCAAGTTGACCGGGCGTCGGATCTTCCGCATGGCCCCTTTGCACCACCACTTCGAACTCAAAGGTTGGCCGGAGCCGCGCGTGATTGTGCGGTTCTGGATCCTGACCGTGGTGTTCGTACTGATCGGTCTTGCGACCCTGAAGGTGCGCTGATCCCATGACGCAAGCCAACAACGACAACCTGATCGTGGGCCTGGGGGCGACTGGACAGTCGGTCGCCCGTTACCTGCGGGCGCAAGGTGAGTCGTTTGCGGTTACCGATACCCGCGCGGCCCCGGCGGCGCTGGAGTCGGGCGCCGCCCCCCGTTGGTTGCAAGACGCCTGGACGGGTCCGCTGGATCAGGTGGATACCACCGGTTTTCAGCGCATCATCGTCTCGCCGGGTGTAGCGCTGGGGCATCCTGTGTTGCAACGGGCCCGTGCCGCCGGTGCCGAGCTGACGGGCGACATTGACCTGTTTGCCGATGCCGCCGCCGCACCCGTCATCGCGATCACCGGCTCCAATGGCAAAAGCACGGTCACCGCGCTGGTGGCCGAGCTGCTGCAGGCCGCTGGCTGGAACATCGCGGTGGGTGGGAATTTTGGGACCCCGGCGCTGGATCTGCTGGCGCCTACCCCGCAGCTCTATGTGCTGGAGCTGTCGAGTTTTCAGCTCGAGCGCAGCGAACGCCTGGCGCCGGCGGCGGCCGCGATCCTGAATATCTCCCCCGATCATCTGGACCGGTACGCGGACCTGAATGCCTACGTGCAAGCGAAGGCCCGTATCCTGGATCGCGCCGAACGTGGGGTGTTGAACCGCGACGACGCCTGGCTGCGTGAACTCCCCCTGCCAGCCGGCCTGCAGGTGATCTCCTTTGGCCTGGATGCCCCCCATGCCGGCTCCGATTTCGGTGTGCGGGCCGCCACCGAAGGCGGTCCCGATCTCGTGCGGGGGGATGAGGCATTGCTCGCGACCGACCGACTGCGTCTGCGTGGCCAGCACAACTGGGCCAACGCCCTTGCCGCACTGGCCCTGGCATGGCCCTGGCTGGAGTCGGGCCGTTCCCGGGCCGAGGCGCTGGCGGCCCTGGCTGACTTTGCCGGGCTCCCGCATCGCTCGCAGTGGATCGCGGAGGTTGGCGGCGTCGAATACATCAATGACTCCAAGGGCACCAATGTGGGTGCCACCCTGGCCGCGCTGCGGGGTACACCTGGACCGCTGGTGCTGATCGCGGGTGGCCAGGGCAAGGGCCAGGATTTTGCGCCGCTGGCGGACTACATCCCGGGCAAGGTCCGCGGGGTGGTCCTGCTGGGTGAGGATGCGCCGGCCATCGCCCGCGCTCTGGCGTCCGTCGTGCCGGTGCAGCGTGTGGATGATATGGATGCGGCCGTTGCCCAGGCGGCGGCCTGGGCGGAGCCGGGCGATACCGTTTTGTTGTCGCCCGGTTGCGCCAGTCTCGACATGTACGTGGATTACCAGGCGCGCGGCGATGACTTCGCGCGCGCCGTTGGGGGGCTGGCGGCATGAGCGTCTCCAGCGCCAATATCGGACTCCCGGAGCGCGGTCTGGTCGCCGGCATGCGCGACCATGTGGACCTGCCGTTGCTCGCCGTGACCGCCATCCTGTTGGGGATTGGCCTGGTGATGGTGGCTTCCGCCTCCATGGGCCTGGGCGAACGCTATTTCGGCAATACCTGGCATTTCTTTCAACGCCAGGTGATCTTCGCCGCGATTGGGCTCGTGGTCGCGACCTTCCTTTGGACGGTCCCGCTGGCTCGCTGGGAACGCGCCGGGCCCTGGCTTCTGATCCTCGTGATGGCACTCCTGATCGCGGTGCTGATTCCGGGTGTCGGCCGCACCGTCAATGGCGCTACACGCTGGATTCCCCTGGGGGTCTTCAACCTCCAGGTCGCCGAGATGGTGAAGCTGCTGGTGGTGATGTACCTGGCGGGTTATATCGTGCGCCATTACTCGACGTTGCGGCTCCATTTCCTCGGCTTTATCCGCCCCCTGATCGTGCTCGGGGTGGGGACCATCCTGCTCCTGCTGCAACCCGACTTCGGCGGGGCTGCGATCATGTTGGCCATCGGTATGGGCATGCTGTTCCTCGCCGGTGCCAAGCTGTGGCAGTTCATGGCGCTGGGAGCGACCATCGCCATTGGCATGGCGGTCGTGGCGGTGGCGGCCCCGTATCGGGTTGCGCGCCTGACCGCCTTTCTCGACCCGTGGCAGGACCCCTTCGCCACCGGTTTCCAGCTGACGCAGTCGCTGATTGCGATCGGTTCCGGTGGCTGGTTTGGCGCCGGACTTGGGAACAGCGTGCAGAAGCTCTTCTACCTGCCCGAGGCCCACAACGATTTCCTGTTTGCGGTGTTTGCCGAGGAGTTCGGTTTTGTCGGGGTCGTGGCCCTGATCGCTTTGTTTGGGGTGTTGGTGTGGCGCTGTATCCGGATCGGGCTTGCCGCCGAGCGCGCGGGCCATGCCTTTGGTTCGCACCTGGCCTTCGGCGTTGCGATCTGGATGGGACTACAGGCCTTCCTCAACCTCGCGGTGAACATGGGACTGCTGCCGACCAAGGGTCTGACCCTGCCGTTTCTCAGCTACGGCGGGAGCTCTCTGATCGTTTCGCTGGCCGCCATCGGGTTGGTGATGCGGGTCTATCGCGAGGCGCAGGTGCCGGCTCCCCGTGCGGCACCGCCGGCACGTCGTCGGCGCGGGGGTGCCGCATGAGGGCCCCACGCATCCTGATCATGGCCGGCGGCACCGGCGGACACGTGTTCCCCGGCCTGGCGGTGGCCGAACAGCTGCGCGAGCGGGGCGCCGAGGTGCGCTGGCTGGGCACCGCTCGCGGGGTCGAGTCCCGCCTGGTGCCGGAGTCCGGTATCGAGCTGCATACGCTGCCGATTGCCGGCGTGCGGGGCAAGGGCCTGATGGGCTTGGCGCTTGCCCCCTGGCGGCTGGGCATCTCGCTGTGGGCGGCCTTGGGTCTGATGACCCGGCTGCGCCCTGATGCCGTGATGGGTTTCGGTGGATTCGCCGCCGGTCCTGGCGGCTTGATGGCCGCTGCCATGGGGCGCCCGCTGGCGATCCATGAACAGAACGCCGTGGCGGGAATGACTAATCGCTGGTTGGCCAAGGTTGCGGATCGCGTGTACGCAGGATTTGAAAACAGTTTCCCCGAGCGGGTCGCCGTGACCGTTGTAGGGAACCCGGTCCGCGCGCGGATCAGTGCGTTGCCCGCGCCCGAGGCTCGTTATGACGAGCGCTCCGGAGCCCTGAATATCCTGGTGCTGGGTGGCAGCCTGGGGGCGCGTTCGCTGAATCGCACGCTACCGGCGGGGCTGGCACGGATAGCCGCGGAACAGCCCCTGAATATCCGCCATCAGGCGGGCGAGCGCACCTTCGATGAGGCCCAAGCCGCCTATGCCGAGGCCCGCCTGGAAGCAGACGTCAGCGCGTTCATCGACGACATGGCCGCCGCTTACGCCTGGGCCGATCTGGTGATCTGCCGCGCCGGGGCATTGACCGTCGCGGAGATCGCGGCGGCGGGCCTCCCGGCGGTCTTCGTCCCGTACCCGCATGCAGTCGATGACCATCAGACCGCCAATGCCGAAGCCCTGGTCCAGGCCGGCGCTGCTTGGCGTATCGCGGATGCTGACCTGAGCGCGGATCGGGTGTATGACCTTCTGGCACCACTGGACCGCGAGACCTTGCGCGGCCGCGCGGTGCGGGCGCGCGAACAGGCCTGTCCGGATACCGCGCGGCGGCTGGCGGATGCCTGTATGGAGATGGCGGGCGCCCGCCGGGAGAAATCGTCATGAACGCGGCCCGTTTGCCCCGTCACGCGATGCGTCGCATCCGTCGAATCCACTGTGTGGGGATCGGCGGTTCCGGCATGAGCGGGATTGCCGAAGTGCTGCATCAGTTGGGTTACCAGGTCTCGGGCTCGGACCTGGGTCAGTCACCCATGGTTGAACGCCTGAAGGGCATGGGCATCCCGGTGGTTGCGGCCCATACCGAGGACAACGTGGCCGAGGCCGACGTGCTGGTGGTCTCCAGCGCGATCAATCCGACCAACCCCGAGGTCCAGGAGGCGCGCCGCCGCGGCATTCCGATCGTGCGCCGTGCCGAGATGCTGGCCGAGTTGATGCGTTTTCGTTATGGCATCGCGGTCGCCGGTACCCACGGCAAGACCACGACCACAAGTCTGACCGCCAGCGTGTTGGCGGAGGCGGGGATGGACCCGACGTTCGTGATCGGGGGCCGCCTGAACAGTACGGCCAGCCACTCGAACCTGGGTGCCGGGGATTATCTGGTGGCCGAGGCCGACGAGAGCGATGCCTCCTTCCTGCACCTGCAGCCGATGGTCAGCGTGGTCACCAATATCGACGCGGACCACCTTGGGACCTACGGCAACGATTTTCAGCAACTGCGGGCTACGTTCCTCGAGTTCCTGCACCACCTGCCGTTCTACGGCCTCGCCGTGCTGTGTTTGGATGACCCACAGGTTCGGGCGCTCGCGCCGGAACTGGAGCGCCCGCGTCTGACCTACGGCATCGATGAGCCCGCCGACGTCCGTGCCCACAACCTGCGTCAGGAAGGGGTACGGATGCACTTCGACCTGAAGCTCCCGGGACAGGCCCCGTTCCCGGTGACCCTGAATCTTCCGGGACGTCACAACGTCCTGAATGCCCTGGCGGCGGCCGCCGTCGCACATGAGCTGGAAGTGGGGCCGGCCGCAATCCAGGCCGCCTTCAAGCGATTCCAGGGCATCGGGCGGCGCTTCCAGGTGCAGGCCTGGAATGCGGCCAGCGGTCCGGTGACCCTGGTCGATGATTACGGCCACCACCCGCGCGAGATCTCCGCGACTCAGGCCGCCGCACTTGATGCCTGGCCTGGCCGCCGCCGGATCACCATCTTCCAGCCGCATCGTTATACCCGCACGCGGGATCTGTTCGAGGACTTCGTCGAGGCCTTGTCGGAGACCGATGTGTTGATCCTGTTGGAGGTCTATGCCGCCGGGGAAGATCCGATTGCGAGTGCCGATGGCCGCAGCCTGGCGCGCGCGATTCGCCTGCGCGGGCAGGTGGAACCCGTCTTTGTCGAGCATGCCGAGGACGTCGTCGGTGTGATCCAGGGGATGCTGCGCCCCGATGATGTCGTGATCGCGCAGGGGGCAGGCGACATCGGCCGCCTCGCTGGGCTGTTGCCGCAGGAACTGCGCGACACCGAGGGGGAATCATGATGGCGGCCCGCACAGTGGATCCGGCCAAGGGCCCGTTCGCCCAGCCGCCGCGTGGTCGGTTGCAGGCGCAAGTGCCGCTCGCTGGCCTGACCTCCTGGCGGGTCGGCGGCCCGGCGGACTGGCTGTTCCAGCCTGCCGACCTGGATGACCTGGTGGATGCCTTGCGCGATCACGCCCGCCACTCCCCGGAGTTGCCGGTGACCTTCCTCGGCCTGGGCAGCAATGTGTTGGTCCGGGATGGAGGTGTCGACGGCCTGGTGATCCATCTGTCGGGGGTCCTCAACGAGCGCCGCCGGTTGGATGGAAATCGTCTGCTGCTGGGGGGTGGTCTCGCTTGCGCCCAGGCGGCGCGCTTCAGTGCCCGCGAAGGCCTGGTCGGGGCGGAGTTCCTGGCCGGTATCCCCGGCACGGTCGGCGGTGCATTGCAGATGAACGCCGGCGCGTGGGGCGGCGAGATCTGGCCGTTGGTGGAGTCGGTCGGCACGGTGAATGCCCGTGGCGAACTCCATAGCCGCACCCCGAAGGATTACGTCATCGGTTATCGCAGCGTGCATGGACCCGAAGAGGAGTGGTTTACCGGGTGTGTACTGCAGCTGACTGCGGGCGACGCGGACGTCGGCACCCGCCGCATTCGGGAACTCCTGCGCGAGCGTTCCGCCAAGCAGCCGCTGGGGCTGCCGTCCTGTGGATCGGTGTTCCGTAATCCGGAGGGCGACCATGCCGCGCGTCTGATCGAGGCGGCAGGCCTGAAGGGCCTGCGCCGCGGCGCGGCGGAGATCTCATTCAAGCACGCCAATTTTATTACCCACGACGGCACTGCGCTGGCCGCCGATATCGAGTGGCTATTGCGCCATGCCCAAGCCGAGGTCCAGCGCCAGTTCGGGGTGCAGCTGGAGCCCGAGGTGCGGGTGCTGGGACGACCCGTCGACGGGGCCGACGCAAACGAGGGAACGTCATGAGCAAGCGAAGCGCACAAGACTACGGCCGGGTCGCCGTCCTGATGGGCGGGTGGTCCGGTGAGCGCGAGATCTCGCTGAACAGTGGCCAGGCGGTGTTGGCGGCGCTGCGGCGCCGAGGTGTGGACGCCCATCCGCTGGATCTGACCCGCGAGAATGCTCGGTGTCTGGCCGTGGAAGGCTATGACCGGGTGTTCATTGTGCTCCATGGCGAGTGCGGCGAGGACGGGACGTTGCAGGGTTGCCTGGACATGGCAGGCTTGCCGTACACCGGCACTGGGGTCCTCGGATCGGCTCTCGGCATGGACAAGCTGGCCTGCAAGCGACTGTGGGCCGGCAGCAATCTGCCCAGCGCGCCCTACCGTTTGTTGACACCGGGATTCGACCTGGACGCCGTCGCTGAAGCCCTGGGACTCCCGCTAATCGTGAAGCCGGCGCGCGGCGGATCCAGCCTGGGCATTACCCGAGTGGACCGGGTGGCGGATCTGCCCGCCGCCTTCGAGGCCGCGCGGCTGCAGCCGGGCCAGGTCTTCGCGGAGCAGTGGATCCGGGGCCGCGAATACACCGTCGCGATCCTGGGCAACGAGCCCTTGCCGGTGGTCGAGATTCGTACCCCCGGCGGCTTCTACGACTACCACGCCAAGTACGAGGCCGATGATACCGGCTACATCTGCCCGCCGCCGTTGTCTTCCAGCGAGCTGCTCGAGCTGCAATCGCTGGCCATCGCGGCGTTCGCGACCCTGGAAGGTTGCGGCTGGGGGCGGGTCGACATTCTGCAGGACGAGCATGGCGAGAGCTTCCTGATCGAGGTGAACACCATCCCGGGTATGACCGATCACTCCCTGGTACCCAAGGCCGCGGCCCAGGCCGGCATCGATTTCGATGAGCTGTGCCTGCGAATACTGGATTCGAGTTTCGAATGTGGAGGGCTGCGTTGAGCGCACGTCGCACAACTCGACCGGCGCGCCAGCCACAGCGTCAGGGGCCCTCGCCCCTGCGCCGTGCGGTCGGGCCGGGTCTGCGTTTGATGGCCGGCATGGGCCTGGCCGGAGTGTTGGTGTTGGGCACGGTGGCTTGGCTCCAGTTCGACCCGGACGCCCTGCTGCCGATCGAGCACATCGAAGTGGCCGGTAATCCGCAGCACGCCGATGTCGCCGCGGTACGCGAGCTCGCCCGCGCCCACGCACCCGGGTTCGTCGGCGCCGAGCTGGAGCGGCTGCGCGATGCATTGGAGGCGCAGGCCTGGATCGACGCGGTGAGTCTGCGGCGGCAGTGGCCCGACACCTTGGTGGTCGAGATTCGCGAGCCGGTTCCGGTCGCGCAGTGGGGCGCGGACCACCTGGTCGATCGCCATGGTCGTCTGTTCGGCCCGGTCGATTTGACGGAATGGGACAGCCTGCCGGCGTTGGCGGGCACTGATGGTCGCCAGGTGGTGCTGATGCATCGCTATCTGGAGGTCTCGGCCCGGCTCGCCGATGCCGGGCTGGAGGTGGTGGGTCTGGAAGAGGGTGCGCGGCATGACTGGACCATCCATCTGGCCGACGGCGTGCGGGTGCTCATGGGGCGTGACTCCGATCGGAGTCGGTTGGGGCAGTTGGTACGGGCGGTACCGGCCATCCGGGGTTATCGCGAGGCACCGGTGGAACGCATCGACCTGCGTTATCCCCACGGCCTCGCGGTGGCCTGGGCGGATACGGCGGATGACGGTGCGGGGAAAGCCCGATGACACGAACGACAGGACGCAAAAAGATGATGGCAAAGAAGTCGGAACCCGGTCTGATCGTCGGCCTGGATGTCGGGACCTCGAAGATCGAGGCGGTTGTCGGGGAGCTGACCGAAGAAGGCGAGATCGAGATCATCGGGATCGGGTCCTCGCCGTCGCGCGGGCTCAAGAAGGGCGTGGTCGTCAACATCGAGTCCACCGTCCAGTCGATCCAGCGCGCGGTGGAGGAGGCCGAGCTGATGGCCGGCTGTGAGATCCACTCGGTCTACACCGGGATCGCCGGCTCCCACATCAAGAGCTACAACTCTACGGGGGTGGTCGCGATCAAGGACGGCGAGGTGGTCGCCGGCGATGTCGATCGGGTGATCGATGCCGCGCGCGCGATCGCCATCCCGGCGGATCAGCGCATCCTTCACGTGCTGCCGCAGGAATACATCATCGACGAGCAGGAGGGCATCCGCGAGCCGATCGGGATGTCCGGGGTGCGGCTGGAAGCCAAGGTGCACCTGGTCACCGGCGCGGTGTCCGCGGCGCAGAACATCGTCAAGTGTGTGGAACGCTGCGGCCTGCGGGTCGATGACATCATCCTCGAGCAGCTGGCCTCCAGCTACTCGGTGCTGACCGACGACGAGAAAGACTTGGGGGTGTGCCTGGTTGATATTGGCGGGGGTACCACCGACATCGCCGTGTTCGCCCACGGCGCCATTATGCACACCGCGGTTATCCCGATTGCCGGCGACCAGGTCACCAATGACATCGCGGTCGCCCTGCGCACCCCGACCCAATACGCCGACGAACTCAAGATCAAGTACGCCTGCGCGCTGCGCTCGCTGGCCGACCCCGGTGAGAGCATCGAGGTCCCCGGCGTGGGCGATCGTGCCGCGCGGCGGCTGTCGCGCCAGACGCTCGCCTCGGTGGTGGAGCCGCGTTACGAAGAATTGTTGCAGCTGGTGCAGGCGGAACTGCGCCGCTCCGGCACCGAAGAAATGATTGCCGCCGGGGTGGTGCTCACCGGCGGCTCGTCCCGAATGGAAGGTGTGGTGGACCTCGCCGAAGAGGTCTTCCACATGCCCGTACGCCTGGGGGTGCCGCAACGCGTCACCGGGCTCCTGGATGTGGTGAGAAATCCGATTCACGCAACGGGTGTTGGGCTTTTGCTCTACGCCCGCGAGTCGCGTGCGGAGCAGGAGGCCCGGCCCGTGAGCAGCGGGTTCCAGGGCGTATGGACGCGCATGAAGCGCTGGTTTTCCGGACAGTTCTGATGATTAGAACACGCCGGATCGTGGGGGTCGGACCGCTCTCCGACCATGAAGCAGGCCAACAGCAGTTTATGTACACACGCAACGAGAGGACGCAGCCATGACGTTCGAACTGATGGACACCTATAGCCAGAACGCGACGATCAAGGTCGTCGGCGTCGGAGGCGGCGGTGGTAACGCCGTCCAACATATGGTCAACGCGCAGCTGGAAGGCGTCGACTTCATTTGCGCCAACACGGATGCCCAGGCATTGAAGAGCCTGGATTCCAAGACGCTGCTGCAACTGGGCGGCGACATCACCAAGGGCCTCGGTGCCGGGGCGGATCCGTCCGTGGGTCGCGAGGCCGCGCTAGAGGATCGTGAACGCATCCAGGATCTGCTGCAGGGGGCCGACATGGTCTTCATCACCGCCGGTATGGGTGGTGGTACGGGGACCGGTGCCGCGCCGGTCGTGGCACAGATCGCCAAGGAGATGAACATCCTGACCGTCGCGGTCGTCACCAAGCCATTCCCGTTCGAGGGCAAGCGCCGCATGCAGGTCGCGATGTCCGGGATCAAGGCCCTGACCGAACAGGTGGACTCCCTGATCACCATCCCCAACGAGAAGCTCCTAACGGTGCTGGGCAAGAACACCACGCTGCTGGACGCCTTCAAGGCCGCCAACGATGTGCTGTTCGGGGCGGTTCAGGGGATCGCGGAACTGATCACGCGTCCGGGACTGATCAACGTCGACTTTGCCGACGTGCGCAACGTGATGCGCGAAATGGGTATGGCGATGATGGGGACCGGCACCGGTACCGGTGAGGATCGTGCCCGCGAGGCAGCCGAGGCCGCGATTGCCAGCCCCCTGCTGGAAGACATCGACATCTCCGGGGCGCGCGGCATCCTCGTGAACGTTACTGGCGGTATGGATGTCGGTATTGGCGAGTTCGAAGAGGTGGGCGAAGCAGTGAAAGCCCTGGCCTCGGAAGATGCCAACGTTGTCGTGGGAACGGTCATCGACCCCGAGATGACCGACGAGCTGCGGGTGACCCTGGTGGCTACTGGGCTCGGTACGCCGGCCACGCAGTCGGAGCGTCCGGCGGTACGGGTGGTGGATGCACAACCGAAGAAGGCCGTGGGCTCGGATGTCGAGGTCGACCTGGACCAGCCGACCGTCAAGCGTCGTGGTGGCGACAACCTGGCGGTGGACTATAACCAGCAGCAAGGCATTGATGTGCTGGATATTCCGGCCTTCCTGCGAAAGCAGGCGGACTGAGACCGCGGGCACATGCAGGATGGGCGGAATCCTGCAATAATGCGGTCATCGTTGTGTGCATAGGGAGCCTGGGAGGGCCCGGGCTCCGCTTATGCGCCTTGCTGTATAGAGAAAGAGGCTCAAATCGTTGATCAGACAAAGAACGCTCAAGAACAGCATTCGGGCGACCGGTGTCGGTCTGCATACCGGAGAAAAGGTAGTGTTGACCCTGCGTCCGGCCCCGGTGAACACCGGGATTGTGTTCCACCGCTGCGATCTTGATCCGTCCGTGGAGATTCGCGCCTGTGCTGACAATGTCGGCGACACGCGACTGTCTACTACGCTGGTCAAAGGTGATGTCCGGGTTTCGACCGTGGAGCACCTGCTCTCGGCCATTGCCGGATTGGGTATCGACAACCTGCACGTGGATGTCAGTGCCGCCGAGGTGCCGATCATGGACGGCAGTGCCGGTCCCTTTGTGTTTCTGCTGCAGTCCGCCGGACTGAAAGAGCAGGATGCACCCAAGGAATTCATCCGGGTGAAGCGCAGCGTGGAAGTCCGCGAGGGCGACAAATGGGTGCGCTTCGACCCCTACGAGGGCTTCAAGGTCGGCTTCTGTATCGATTTTGAACACCCCATGTTTACCGATGGAAGCCAGCGCGCGGAGCTGGATTTCTCCTCCACCTCCTTCGTCAAGGAGGTCTCGCGTGCCCGCACCTTCGGGTTCATGCGTGACATCGAGGCCCTGCGGGCCAACCAGCTGGCACTGGGTGGCAGCCTGGACAACGCGGTGGTGCTTGATGACTACAAGATCCTGAACGAAAACGGGCTGCGTTATGACAACGAGCTGGTCAAGCACAAGATCCTCGACGTGGTCGGGGATCTTTATCTGCTGGGCCACAGCCTGATTGGCGCATTTACCGGGCACAAGTCCGGTCATGCCCTGAACAATCAGTTGATTCGGCAGCTCGCCGCCGACGAGACGGCGTGGGAAAAGGTCACCTTCGAGGATCCGAGCGAGCGGTTGCCGATCTCCTTCGGCCAGCTGGCGCCGACACCGGCAGGCTAGTCGGGCGGCGTCTTCGCCGCGCACGCCAGCCGTTGCAGGGCGTTGGCCAGCCCGTCGTCCTGAATCCCGGCGGCGGTATCGGCGAGGATTTGGCGTGCCGATTCCGGGATCTCGCGCGGTTCCAGGCGCTGCGCCGGTTCAGGGGCGCGCGGCGTCTGGGTCAGGCGAATTCGCATCTGCTCAATGCCCGCGAAGCCCGCAGCGGCCAGTGTCTTGAGGAGCTCGCGCTGCTGGAAGCGCAGTTCCGTGGCCAATCCGCGATCGGCGCAGATCGCGACCAGGCTGTCGTCGCGCAAGGTAAAGGCGAGACGGCCGGCCTGGAGGGCATCGCCCACGAGCGGTTCCATGGCGCGTTCCACGCCCCGGTCGCGGCTAGAGTGAGCCGACCAGTCGTGGGCAATGAACCGGCTGATGCGCTGTGGTTTCATCGTGGCCCTTCGCCGTTTCGTGCCGGATAGAACGAGAGGATTTGCATGCAGTTGATCGTACTACGTCCCGACGGCCTCTGTGCGCGTCTGCCGCTTTGGGTAATAACGCTGGCCGTGGCGGTTTTTGCGCTGCTGATGTTGGCGGCCCTGATGGCGGCTTACCACGCCGGTCAAGGTCAGCGCGAGGTGGTCAAGATCCCCGTAACCAGCACCCTGGACACGGTGGCGGTGGATGCCGCCGAGCGCGACGCGGCGCGTGAGGGCTTGACCCTGCTGGTCGATCGCGTCGTCTCCCTCGAGCGCCAGCTGGCGAGGGTGGACTTGCGAATCCGCTCCGTCGGAGACTCCCTGGGCTTGGATGTCACCGAACTGGAACCGGAGACCGGTGGCCAGGGCGGGCCATTGCTGGAGGGGCCGGACTCGCCGCTGGAGATCCATGATCGTCTGCTCGCGCTGGAACACCTGCTCGGCCGGCACCTCGACGCAGTCGATACCATGGGCGCCGAACTCCGGCAGGATGCCGCTCGCGAGGCATTGAACCCGCATTTCCGTCCGGTGGATGAAGAATCCTGGGTCAGTTCGGCGTTTGGTTATCGCGAGGACCCGTTCACCGGGCAGCGCCGTTTTCATTCCGGTATGGACTTCGCCGGGCGGCCTGGCTCCGACATTCGCGCCGCCGGAGGTGGCTTGGTCGTGTTTGCGGGACGCCACGGTGCCTATGGCAATCTGGTAGAGATTGCCCATGGCGGGGGACTCAACACCCGTTATGCCCACAACGAAGACATCCTGGTCGAACCGGGTCAGCGCGTCGAGGCGGGTGACGTCATTGCCACCATGGGCCGCACCGGTCGCGCCACCGACACCCACCTGCACTACGAAGTGGTCAAGGCCGGCCAGGCCGTCAATCCGTATTCCTTCCTCCCCGATCAGGATTGATCAGCGTTTCCCTTGCCGCCTCCCGGGACAGCGTTTCCCGGGCGGATCGTTTATCCTAGGCGGGTTTCAGCCAACCCTTTCGGATCCCCATGGTCAAGCAGCTCGTACAGAAGATCTTCGGTAGTCGCAACGATCGCATCCTCAAGCGCTATGTCCGCGCGGTCGAGCGTATCAACGCATTAGCCGACGCCACCGAGGCACTGCCGCAAGAGGAGCTGCGGCACAAGACGCAGGAGTTCCAGCGCCGACTGTCCGAAGGCGAGGATCTGGAGAAGTTGCTGCCCGAGGCCTTCGCGGTCTGCCGCGCGATGAGTGCGCAGGTGTTGGGGCTACGGCACTTCGACGTCCAGCTGATCGGGGGCATGGTCCTCAACGACGGCCGTATTGCCGAGATGCGCACCGGTGAGGGCAAGACCCTGGTGGCGACGCTGCCCACCTATCTCAACGCCCTCACGGGTGACGGTGTGCACGTGGTTACGGTGAACGATTACCTGGCCCGCCGTGACGCCGCCTGGATGGGGCGGCTCTACCATGCCCTTGGTTTGTCCGTCGGGGTGGTGAACAGCTCCGGTGGCCTGGGGGTGGATTCCGCCTCGTACCTGTTCGACCCGGATTACCACGCCGAGGAAGGCGGCTTCGATCACCTGCGCCCTGTGACCCGGCGTGAAGCCTATGCCGCGGATCTCACCTACGGCACGAACAACGAATTCGGGTTCGACTACCTGCGCGACAACATGGCGTTCTCGGCCGAACAGCGCGTGCAGCGCGCGCTCAATTTTGCGGTGGTCGACGAGGTCGACTCCATCCTGATCGACGAGGCCCGTACGCCGTTGATCATCTCTGGTCCCAGCGGGGACAGTTCCGAACTCTACGAACGTCTCAATACCATCCCGCCGCAGCTTGTGCGTCAGGAAGATGAAGAGAGCGAGGGTGACTACTTCGTAGACGAGAAGGCCAAGCAGGTCTTCCTCAGCGAAGAGGGTCACGAGAAAGCCGAGCTGCTGCTGCGCGAGGCCGGGCTGCTCGAGGAGTATCAGACCTTGTATGACTCCGCGAGCATCGCGGTGCTGCATCACCTGAATGCGGCATTACGTGCCCATGCGTTGTTCCATCGCGATGTGGACTATCTGGTCCGCGATAACAAGGTCCAGATCATTGACGAGTTCACCGGCCGCATTATGGGGGGGCGGCGCTGGTCCGAAGGCCTGCATCAGGCGATCGAGGCGAAGGAAGGTGTGCCAATTCAGCGTGAGAACCAGACGCTGGCCTCGATCACCTTCCAGAATTATTTCCGCCTCTACGACAAGCTCTCCGGCATGACCGGGACGGCCGATACCGAGGCCTACGAGTTCAAGACGATCTATGACCTGGAAGTAGTCGTGATCCCCGGCAACAAGCCGCTGGTCCGCGATGACATGCAGGACCTGGTGTTTCTGACCCAGGAAGAGAAGTACGAGGCCATCATCAAGGAGATCCAGTGGTGTGTGGATCGTGGCCAACCGGTATTGGTGGGTACCGCCTCGGTCGAGAGCTCCGAGCAGCTGGCCACGGCGCTGAAGAAGACCGGCATCCCCTTCGAGGTCCTGAACGCCAAGCAGCACGAACGCGAGGCCGCGATCATTGCTCAGGCCGGCCAGCCCAAGGCCGTGACCCTGGCGACCAACATGGCCGGTCGTGGTACCGACATCGTGCTGGGGGGATCGCTGGACGCTGAACTGGCCGAGATCGATCCCGAGGATACCGCGAAGCAGGAGGCGACCCGCGCCGACTGGCAGCAGCGCCATGACGCCGTGCTGGAGTCGGGCGGCCTGCACATCATCGGTTCCGAGCGCCACGAATCCCGCCGTATCGACAATCAGCTGCGCGGCCGCTCCGGTCGTCAAGGGGACCCGGGCTCCAGCCGTTTCTTCCTGTCGCTGGAAGACAATCTGATGCGGGTGTTTGCCTCCGAGCGTGTGCGCAGCCTGATGCAGCGCCTGGGCATGAAGGAGGGCGAGGCGATCGAGAACGCCTGGGTCTCGCGCGCGATCGAGAACGCCCAGCGCAAGGTCGAGGCGCACAACTTCGATATCCGCAAGCAGCTACTGGAATACGACGATGTCGCCAACGACCAGCGTCGGGTGATCTACGAACAACGCGCCGAGCTGCTGACCACCGATGACATCAGCGACACTATCGATACGCTGATCGAGGATGTGGTCAATGCCCTGATCAGTCAGTATCTCCCGCCCGGGTCGATCGAGGACGAGTGGGATATCGAGGGTCTGCAGCAGGCTCTGATGGGCGAGTTCGGGCTCGACCTTCCGGTCCAGCAGTGGCTGGACGATGAAGATGACCTGCACGAGGAGCCGCTGCGCGAGCGCATCGTTGGTCACGCGCGCGAGATGCTCAGCTATAAGCGCGCGCATCTGGGGGACGAGACCATGAACCGACTGCAGCGCGACGTGATGCTGCAGGTCCTCGACAGCCAGTGGAAGGAACACCTGGCGGCAATGGACTACCTGCGCCAAGGTATTGGCTTGCGCGGCTATGCCCAGCGCAATCCGAAGCAGGAATACAAGAAAGAAGCCTTCGCGATGTTCCAGACGTTGCTGGAACGCATCAAGCACGATGTCGTGAAGTTCTTGATGCGGATGCAGTTGCGCTCCCCGGAGGAGGTCGAGGCGCTCAAGCCGAAGAAGGCCGCGCCGGCCGAGGACGATTTGCAGTTCCAGCACCAGAACCCGGACAGCGCCCTGAACACCGGCGCCGAGGGCGAGGCGGGTACCCGCGAGCCTGTCGCTAGCGGCGACGCCCCGTACCGGCGCGAGGAGCCGAAATTGGGCCGTAACGAACCTTGCTGGTGCGGGTCCGGCAAGAAGTTCAAGCATTGCCACGGCAAGCTGTAGGCCGGTCCCCGGTGTCGAGCTGATCGCATGGCCGTAGGACTTTCCATCCCCGAGGCACTGCAGCCCATTCCCGGAATCCGTCTCGCCACTGCGGCCGCCGGTATCCGGTATGCCGGGCGAGATGACCTGGTCCTGATGGATGCGGGTCCCGATGCGACCATCGCCGCGCTGTTCACCACCAACGCCTTTCGCGCCGCCCCGGTAGTGGTCGCTGCCGAACACCAGGCGAGCGGCTATCCGCGCTGGCTGTTGATCAACGCGGGTAACGCCAATGCGGGCACGGGTGAACCGGGTCTGCTGGCTGCTCGCACCTGCTGCGAGGCGTTGGCCGGGGTCGCGGGTGGGTCAGCCGATGCGGTTCTGCCCTTTTCCACCGGAGTGATCGGCGAACCGTTGCCGGTGGACCGCATCACGACCGCATTGCCGGCCTTGTATGCCGCCCTCGCTCCGAATGCCTGGATGCAGGCCGCTCGCGCGATTATGACCACCGACACCGTGGTCAAGGGCGGCAGCCGCCGCGTTCAGCTGTCGCAGGGAGAGGTCACGCTGACCGGCATCGCCAAGGGCTCCGGGATGATCCATCCGAACATGGCGACCATGCTGGCCTTTATCGGTACTGACCTGGTTGTCGAAGCCGATGCGCTGGAGGGTCTGTTGCGTCAGGCCAACCGAGACAGCTTCAACGCGATCACCGTGGATGGCGACACCTCGACCAACGATGCGCTGGTCTGCATGTCCAGCGGTGCCAGCGGCGCGGGGCTGGCGACCGCTGCAGATCGCGAGGCCTTCGCCTCTGCCCTGGATGCGATCTGCCTCGAGCTGGCCCAGGCCATCGTGCGCGACGGCGAAGGGGCCACCAAGTTCGTGACCGTCGAGACGACCGGTGCCCGCGAGCACGACGAGGCGGTGCGAGTGGCGGAGACCGTAGCCCTGTCGCCACTGGTCAAGACGGCGCTGTTTGCCTCGGATCCGAACTGGGGTCGGATTCTGGCCGCCGTGGGGCGCGCCGGGATTCCGGATCTGGTGATTGAACGTGTGGCGATCCGGGTGAACGAGGTCGAGATTGTGCGCAACGGCGGTCGTGCACCCGCGTATCAGGAGGCCGATGGCCAGCAGGCCTTTACCGCCGAGGAGATCCATATTGTGATTGACCTTGGGCGGGGTGACGCGACGGCGCGCAAGTACACCTGCGACTTCTCCCACGAGTACGTACGCATTAATGCCGAGTACCGTTCCTGATACGGGTGCGGTTCCGGTCGAAGTTGCGATCGGCATGATCCTTGATGCCACGGGCCGGGTGCTGGTAACCCATCGCACCCAGGGCCGCCACCTGGCCGGCCTGTGGGAATTCCCTGGGGGTAAGGTGGATCGGGACGAGCAGCCCGCGGAGGCCCTCGCGCGCGAACTGGATGAGGAGTTAAGCATCCGTGTGGAATCAGCCGTCCAGTGCCTCACCATCCCCCATCGCTACGCTGAACGGACGGTCCGGCTGCACGTGTTCCGTGTCATCGAGTGGTCGGGGCAGCCGGCAGGGCGCGAGCGCCAGTCCCTTGAATGGCGAGACCCGACGCTGCTCGACCCGGCGGACTTCCCGGAGGCGAATCGTCCCATGCTGCAGGCTCTGACCCTGCCTTCCCTATACCTGGTGACTCCGTCGCCCGATAGTGCCTCCGAAATGGGCTCGGTGATCTTGGATGTGGCGAACGCGTTGCGCGCGGCGCGTGCAGGTATGGTGCAAGTGCGCGCGCCGGCCCTGGCGCGCGACGCCTATCGTCAGTTCCTCGCCGCAATCACGGCAGTGGCCGACCCGCTCGACATCCCCGTACTGGCGAACGCGCCGCTGGAGTGGTTGAACGGTTTCTCTAAAGTCGGAGTGCACCTGCCCGAGCGCCGCTGGCGCGCGCTGGAGGCGCGGCCGTTGGTCCCAGGTCGGGTGGCGGCTTCGGTGCATGATGTTGCGGGGCTTGAAGCGGCCGCGTCCCTGGGTCTCGACTTCGCGGTTCTGGGGCCGGTTCAGGCGACCGCGACCCACCCGGGGGCCGAGCCCTTGGGCTGGGAACGGTTTGGCGAATGGGTGCGCCAGTCCGCCATCCCGGTGTATGCGCTGGGCGGGATGGATCTTGGGGCTCTGCCCCGGGCGCAGGCGGTCGGCGCGCAGGGGATCGCGGCCATTCGCGGATTGCTAGGGAGACGCTGATTGAATCGCACGTCCGCGTTGGTGCCCCCCAGTTTTTCGAGACAAACGTTCCGAGACAAGGCGCGTCGTGTAGCGGGTAGTGGTTCTACCCGCCCGTTTCTGATGGATTGGGCGCGCAACGCAGGATCGGGCCATATTCATTCAGAATCGGGGGGGCACCAACCCCACAAGCTATTGAAAGCAGGGGCTCGGCCGCTTTGGTGCGCGCACAGCGTTGCGGTTCCCTTGTGCAGAATGACTGCACGGCAGTCACCGCGCCTTGTGCGCACGCAAAAGCGACTCGAGCGCGGACGCGCGATTAAATCAGCGTCTCCCTAGTGGAACACCCGGCGTAAGCCGGACCGCCTGTGTAGTACGCCGGCCCGGTTAGATCGCGCAGCAGCAGAGCTTAAAAGGGATATCGCGACTGGCGGGCACAGGGCGCTCGCGGAAGTCGCCCGGGGTGAAGAAGCGCACCGTGAAGCGCTGGCGCCCGCCACTGATCTCGGGATAGACGCCGAGTGCGGTGTCGACGGTGACGCGGATGAGTTGCCAGGCATGAGCAGTATCGAGGTTGCGCTCGAAGTAGCCGTCCTCGGCCGTGGTCGGCTCGGCATTCCCCGAATGGCGCATGTAGCGTAGAACCTGTCCGGTCGCTTCCGCTACGGTGTTGAGCGGTTCGAACCACTCCAGTAACAGCTCGGTGCGCGCGGCGACGGGCTGGGCCAGCCAGTAGTGGTAGATGGGCAGGTCGAAGTCGAATGCGCCACCGGGCAAGGCCATGCGTTGGCGCACGCTGGAAAAGAACTCGCTGCCGCGTACGCGGTGATCCAGTGCCCCTGCCTGTTCCTCCAGGGCGCTGTGCAGCCGTCTTTGCCCATCCATGGTTTCGCGGAAACGCTCGGCGTCGACACCCGGTTGATTGGCCAGCCGGTTCAGGTTGGCAGTCTGGCGCTCGATCTCGCCCATCAGCTCACGCTTGATGTCGACCCGGGTGACCAAGGCATAGATGTCGACTAGCGACACTAGGGCCTCGTGGTGGTCGAATGGACGGCCGGATTCCAGTGCATCCCCGAAACGCGCGTTCAGCGCCTCCAGACGCAGCAGGAGGCGCACGCGTTCGTGCAGGGGTTGTTCGAAGGTCAGGGTTTGGCTCACGGCGCGCCTGTTCGGCAAAGTGGGCTGGGCGGGTTGTCGACCAACAATCCACGCAGTATCAGGTATTCCGGGGATGGTTTTCTACCCGTGTGGCAGTCGTGGTCGCTAGCTGTCGCAGGGCAGCATCGCGATCTGCTACCTGTGTCGCCAGTTCGGCGTCCGATGCGTCTCCGCTATTGCGAATCTCGCTGTCTGCGCGTCGGCGCCGTTCCTCGGGGTCCATCTGGGCCTCGATGATCGTCTCGACCTCGGCGCGACTGCGGCCGTCGCGGCGAGTCACTCGGGTGATCTGTTCCGCGGGTTCGCAATGCACCACGATCACGTGGTCGAACCGGCCTTCCCATCCGGCCTCAAACAGCAAAGGCACGACGATCAGCGCATACGGTACGTTCTCGTCCGACAGGGCGGTCAGTCGCTCCTCGATGGCGGCTTCCACCGCCGGGTGCACCAGTGCCTCCAGTGCCTGGCGCTCGCGCGGGTCGGCGAAGATCCGGCTGCGCAGGGCGCCTCGGTCGAGGTGGCCGCGAGCATCCAGAACGCCGGGACCGAAACGATCGATGATCGCGGCATAGAGGTCATGCCCGGGGTTTTGCAATTCGCGGTTGATGGTATCGGCATCCAGCACGGGGACCCCGAGACTGGCGAACAGTCCTGCGACCCGGCTCTTGCCACAGCCGATCCCTCCGGTGAGCCCGACTTGCAGCACCCGCTTGGCCCTAAAACCCTTGCGGGAAGTAGAGGGCCAGCAATTCGTCGCCCCAGATAAGCGCCAGCCACCCGGCCGCGGCCAGGTAGGGGCCAAACGGGATCGGGATGTTGCGATCGCGGCCGCGTAGCAGGATCAGTGCGATGCCGACCACCGCGCCAACCAGGGAGGCCAGCAGCAGAATTACGGGCAGGGCCTGCCAGCCCAGCCAGGCCCCCAGGGCGGCCAATAGCTTGAAGTCGCCAAAGCCCATGCCCTCCTTCCCGGTGAGCAGACGGAAGCCATGAAAGATCAACCACAGGGTCAGGTAGCCGGCAACGGCTCCTATCACTGCGGATTGCAGGTCGGTGAAGGTGCCCGGGATGTTGATCAGCAGGCCCAGC
This sequence comes from Thioalkalivibrio sp. ALJ1, assembly GCF_000745395.1. Classification (NCBI taxonomy): domain Bacteria; kingdom Pseudomonadati; phylum Pseudomonadota; class Gammaproteobacteria; order Chromatiales; family Ectothiorhodospiraceae; genus Thioalkalivibrio; species Thioalkalivibrio sp. ALJ1. The sequence goes on from NZ_KN050684.1 coordinate 1,328,647, forward strand.
CACAAAAGCGGCAGGGTGAGTTGATCAGGGAGCAGGGTCGAGCGCGCGTCGATTCCGGCCGCGGCGATCAGGGTGGCCGTAAACGCCAGGGCCAGCAGTCCAGCCGCGCCGATCCCGAACGTCCATATCGTGACGATGAACAGCAGTGCGGTGAGCGCCTCCACCGCCGGGTATTGCCAGCTGATGCGCGTGCCGCAGCCAGGGCAGCGTCCGCGCAGGAACAGAAAACTGAGGATGGGGACATTCTCCAGCGCCCGGATCGGGCGTTGGCATTGCGGGCAGCGGGAACGGGGTTGGATCAGATCGAAGCGTTCGCGCTCGCCGGGTGCTTCGTGCTCCAGAATCGCGCGGGCCTCGGTCTCCCACTCGCGTTCCAGCATCACCGGAAGACGGGCGATGACGACGTTCAAGAAGCTGCCAATCAGCAGCCCGAACACCCCGGCGATCGGGAGTGCCCAGCCCCCCAGTACCGTCCCGATCTCGGCCAGCATCCCCTTAGTTCCCTGAGTCGCGGGCCCGGGGCATCAAATCACCTGGCCCATCTGGAAGATGGGCAGATACATCGCAATGACCAGACCACCGACGAGTACGCCCAATACCACCATGATCAGGGGCTCGAGCAGGCTGGACAGGCTGTCCACGGCGTTGTCCACCTCTTCCTCGTAGAAATCTGCGACCTTGGACAGCATGGAATCCAGGGAGCCGGATTCCTCGCCAATGGCCACCATCTGCACCACCATGTTCGGGAACACTGCGGTATTGCGCATGGACCATTGGAGTTGCCCGCCGGCCTCGGTCTCGTCGCGCATGCGCAGCGTGGCCTCACGGTAGACCGCGTTGCCGGTGGCACCGGAAACCGAGGTCAGGGCATCGACCAGTGGCACGCCCGCGGAGAACATGGTGGACAGCGTCCGGGCGAAGCGGGCGATCGCCGCCTTGCGCAGGATCGGGCCGAATGCCGGGGCCTTGAGAATGATGATGTCGAGAAAACGCGCGAAGCGAGGCGATCGCCGGCGCGCCTGCACGAAGATGAAGCCGATCGCGATGAATACGCCGAGGATGGCCCACCACCAGCTCTGGGTGAACTCCGAAAGGTCGACCACCATGCGCGTGAATACCGGCAGGTCGGCGCCGAAGCCCTGGAACAGGGCCTCGAACTGCGGCACCACGTAGATCAGCAGGATTGCGGTTACGACGATGGCGACCACCACCACGGCTGCCGGATAGAACAACGCCTTTTTGATCTTGGCCTTCAGGGCCTCAGTCTTTTCCTTGTAGGTGGCGATCTTGTCCAGCAGGGTCTCGAGCGTCCCGGCCTGTTCGCCGGCCTCGACCAGGTTGGTCACCAGGTCGTCAAAATGCCGCGGATGCTTGGACAGCGCCTTGGCGAAAGTCTCGCCCCCCTCGACGTCGGCCTTCAGTCTCAGCACCAGGTCGCGCATCGCGGGCTTTTCGTTCCCGCGTCCGACGATCTCGAAGGCCTGGACCAGGGGCACGCCCGATTGCAGCATGGTGGTCATCTGGCGCAGGAAATAGGCGATATCCGCCGGGACAATCTTCTTCTTGCCCCCGGAGAACAGCGATTTCGGCTTCTTGCGGATCTTGACGACATTGATGCCGTTCTTGCGCAGATCGGCGCGCGCAGTCGCCTCGTTATCGGCCGGGGTCTCGCCTTTGACCCGGTCCCCGTTCTTGTTCAGTCCTTCCCAGGTGTAGATCGTCCCGGAGTCGGCCATCCCCCTGTCCCCCTGTAGCTGGTGACCTGTGCTGTTTGCGGCACTAGTCCTTGGTCACGCGATTAACTTCCTCGAGGCTAGTCAGCCCCGCCATGACTTTCATGAGGCCGGCGCGTCGCAGGTCCTCGATACCTTCTTTTTCTGCCTGCTCCGCGAGCTGCATGGAGTTATAGCCCTCCAGAATCCCGCGCTGCATCTCTTCGCTGATCGGCATGACCTGATAGATCCCCAGTCGGCCCTTGTAGCCGTTGGTGCACTGGTCGCAGCCCACCGCGCGGAAGGAACTGACCCCCGCCTGGATGTCGGCATCGGTGAAGCCCTCCTTGCGCAGGACCTCTTCCGGAAGCTGCTCTGCCTCTTTGCAGTTCGGGCACAGCCGACGCGCGAGGCGCTGGGCAATGATCAGCAGGATCGACGAGGCGATGTTGTACGGGGGCACGCCCATGTTGGCGAGGCGTGTCAACGTCTGCGGGGCGTCGTTCGTGTGCAGGGTGGAGAGTACGAGGTGACCGGTCTGAGCCGCCTTAATGGCGATCTCGGCTGTCTCGAGGTCACGAATTTCCCCCACCATGATCACGTCCGGGTCCTGGCGCAGGAATGCGCGTAGCGCGCTCGCGAAGGTCAAGCCCACCTTGGGGTTGATGTTGACCTGGTTGACCCCGGGCATGTTGATTTCCGACGGGTCTTCCGCGGTGGAGATGTTGCGGTCGGCGGTGTTAAGGATCCCCAGTCCGGTATAGAGCGAGACCGTCTTACCCGACCCGGTGGGGCCTGTTACGAGGATCATCCCGTAGGGTCGGCTGAGCGCCTTGAGATACGCTTCCTTTTGCGGTTCTTCGTAACCCAGCTGGTCGATGCCCATCGACGCGCTGCTCGGGTCGAGGATACGCATCACGATCTTTTCGCCGTACAGCGTCGGCAGGGACGACACACGAAAATCGATCGCGCGCGTGCGCGAGAGCTTTAGCTTAATGCGTCCGTCCTGGGGTACGCGACGTTCTGCGATGTCCATGCGTGACATCACCTTCACGCGCGCTGTGATACGTGGCGCCAGGGCATTCGGCGGGTGGGCCACCTCGTGCAGTACCCCATCAATGCGAAAGCGCACGCGGAAGTCCTTCTCGAAGGGTTCGAGGTGGATGTCCGATGCCTTGCGGTTGATCGCGTCCATCAGCAACTTGTTGACGAACCGGACCACGGGCGCGTCGTCGGCGCCTTCGGCGGTGTCCGAGCCTTCCTTGTCGTCGTCACCGGATTCGATTGCCAGCCCGTCCAGGCCATCGTCGCCAAGGTCGTCCATCAACGACGACGCCGCACTCAGGGCACTGTCGATCAGACGGTCGAGCTTGTGCGACTCCACCAAGACCGCTTCCACGGGCATCCCTGTCGCGAATTTGAACTCGTCGGTGGCGCCCAGATTGGTGGGGTCGGATACGGCGATGTAAAGCCGATTGCCGCGGACCATCAGCGGCAAGGCATGGTGTTTCTGAATCAGCTTCTCGTTGAGGTGGTCCTTGGGCAGGAGCTCGGGTTCAAAGGAGGCCAGGTCGAAGACCGGCAGACCGAACTCCTCGGCAGCCGCTTCGGCGAGGCGTGCCTCGGCCACCTGGCCCTTGCTGGCTAGCAGGGTCATCAGCGGAGTTTGCTGGGACTGGGACTCCTCGACCAGCTGGGAGGCAATGTCCTCCGCGATCAGGCCGGCTTCGACCAGGCGCTTCGCCAGCCCGGGTAGCCGCGGTGCCGTAGTGGTGTTCGCCATGGGCCTCTGCGTAAACAAACCTAGTGATGCGCCACACTCTACGTGCGTCCGCGGCGGAAGGGAAACGTACTCCCTAATGGAGCGCGCCCTCGTCGAGCCTCGATCATAGAAATCAGCCCTGCCAAACACAAGGCTGTTGCCGGCGCATGAAGACAGGCGCGCAGGAGCGCTTGACGCTGCGCTTCGCGCTGGTTCAGAATACGCGGCTTGATCGAGGAGGGATACCCAAGCGGTCAACGGGGGCAGACTGTAAATCTGCTGGCTCAGCCTTCGGAGGTTCGAATCCTCCTCCCTCCACCATCGGGTTTTCAAGCCAGCGGCCTGAAGCAGGCGGTGGTTCAGTAAGCCAGGGTTCTGCGGGTGTAGTTCAATGGTAGAACCTCAGCCTTCCAAGCTGATGATGTGGGTTCGATTCCCATCACCCGCTCCAGTATTGGCCCGCAGAGTATCGGGTGGGGTCCTGGCGGTAGTTCGGCTCATGTAGCTCAGTCGGTAGAGCACTTCCTTGGTAAGGAAGAGGTCACCGGTTCGAATCCGGTCATGAGCTCCAAATTTAATGTCAGCGTACAACCTGCGTCGCTGTTGAGTTTTAGCGTCACGATCCGGGGAAGCGAGAGATGTCCAAGGAAAAGTTCGAGCGTAAGAAGCCGCATGTGAATGTGGGAACGATTGGTCATGTGGACCATGGGAAAACGACGCTGACGGCGGCGATGACGACGGTGCTGGGCAAGAAGTACGGAAGTGAAGCCCGAGCGTTTGATCAGATTGACAATGCGCCGGAAGAGAAGGCGCGTGGGATCACGATTGCGACCGCGCACGTGGAATACGAGTCGGATATTCGTCATTACGCGCACGTCGACTGCCCTGGGCACGCGGACTATGTGAAGAACATGATCACGGGTGCGGCGCAGATGGATGGCGCGATCCTGGTGGTGTCGGCGGCCGATGGCCCGATGCCGCAGACTCGCGAGCACATTCTGCTGGCGCGTCAGGTGGGTGTGCCGTACATCGTGGTGTTCCTGAACAAGGCCGACATGGTCGATGATCCGGAGCTGCTGGAGCTGGTCGAGATGGAAGTGCGCGACCTGCTGTCTTCCTACGACTTCCCGGGTGACGACACCCCGGTGATCACCGGTTCGGCGCTGAAGGCGCTGGAAGGTGACGAGAGCGAAGTGGGCGCCCCGGCGATCTACAAGTTGGTCGAGGCGATGGACACCTGGATTCCGGAGCCGGAGCGTGCCGTGGACGGCGCCTTCCTGATGCCGGTGGAAGACGTGTTCTCGATTTCGGGTCGCGGCACGGTCGTGACCGGTCGTATCGAGCGCGGTGTGGTGAAGGTGGGCGAAGAGATCGAGATTGTCGGCATTCGCGACACCCAGAGGACCACGGTCACCGGTGTCGAGATGTTCCGCAAGCTGCTGGATCAGGGCGAAGCGGGCGACAACGTGGGCATTCTGCTGCGTGGTACCAAGCGCGACGACGTGCAGCGTGGTCAGGTGCTGTGCAAGCCGGGTTCGATCACGCCGCACACGCATTTCGAAGCCGAGGTGTACATCCTGGGCAAGGAAGAAGGCGGTCGTCATACGCCGTTCTTCAACGGCTACCGTCCGCAGTTCTACTTCCGCACGACGGACGTGACGGGATCGGTGGAGCTGCCGGAAGGCACCGAGATGGTGATGCCGGGTGACAACGTGAAGATGACGGTGTCCCTGATCAACCCGATCGCGATGGAAGACGGTCTGCGCTTTGCGATCCGCGAAGGCGGCCGCACCGTCGGCGCCGGCGTCGTCTCCAAGATTATTGAGTGAACCAGATGGCTAACCAGCGCATTCGAATTCGTCTCAAAGCCTTTGATCATCGACTGATCGACCGCTCCGCGGCCGAGATCGTCGAAACCGCCAAGCGGACCGGTGCCCGAGTCAAGGGCCCGATCCCGCTGCCGACCAAGCGCGAGGCGTACACCGTCCTGATTTCTCCGCACGTCAACAAAGACGCGCGAGACCAGTACGAGCTGCGTACGCACAAGCGCCTGATGGATATCCTCGATCCGACCGACAAGACCGTGGATGCCCTGATGAAGCTCGATCTGGCCGCAGGCGTCAATGTTCAGATCAGGCTTAACTAACGTTAAATTTTCTGCCATACTATTGGGCTTTCCGTGGCCCGGCGGAATCTTCGCCGGGCCACGGCTTTAGGGCGCTCTTAAGCGCCGTCTGATACGGAAGGGGTTTTGTAATGGCTCTTGGACTCATCGGTCGCAAGCTCGGCATGTCGCGCGTCTTTACGGACGATGGCGTCTCCGTGCCGGTCACGGTGCTGCAGGTGGACAACAATCGCGTGGTCCAGATCAAGCGCACCGAAGGCGACGGCTACAACGCGGTCCAGGTGACGGCGGGCTCGCGCAAGCCGTCCCGGGTAAGCAAGCCGGAAGCCGGCCACTTCGCTGCGGCGTCGGTGGAGCCGGGTCGCGGGCTGTGGGAATTCCGCGTGGAGGAAGCCGACCTCGAAGGGCTGGCCGCCGGTGATGCGATCACCGTCGACCGCTTCGAAGAAGGCCAGACCGTCGACGTGACCTCGCAGAGCAAAGGTAAGGGGTTCCAGGGTGCGGTGAAGCGTCACAACTTCAGCACCCAGGACGCGACCCATGGCAACTCGTTGTCGCACCGCGCTCCGGGCTCCATCGGGCAGAACCAGAGCCCCGGTCGTGTGTTCAAGGGCAAGAAGATGGCCGGCCACATGGGTGCCGAGCGCAAGACCATTCAGAATCTGAAGGTGGTGCGCGTCGACGCCGATCGCAGCCTGGTCCTGGTTCAGGGTGCCGTGCCGGGCGCGCCGAGTACCGACGTGATGATCCGTCCGGCCGTGAAGGCGAAGGGTTAAGACAATGCAAGTAACGACTGCCGATACCGGGGCCAGCGTCGAGCTGTCGCCGGCCTGCTTCGAGCGGGATTTCAACGAATCCCTGGTGCATCAGAGCGTGGTCGCTCAGCTCGCCGGTGCCCGTAGTGGCACGCGCGCCCAGAAGACCCGTGCCCAGGTGAGTGGCGGCGGCATCAAGCCGTTCCGTCAGAAGGGTACGGGCCGCGCCCGCGCCGGCACTATTCGCAGCCCGCTGTGGACCGGGGGCGGCAAGGTGTTCGCTTCGCGCACCCAAGACTTTTCGCAGAAGCTCAATAAGAAGATGTATCGCGCCGCGATGGCATCGATCCTTTCTGAGCTGGTGCGTCAGGACCGCCTCAAGGTGGTGGCGGGGTTTGCGGTTGAATCCGGCAAGACCCGTGACGGTGTCGCCAAGCTGAAAGAGCTCGGTCTGGTGCGGGGCCTTGTGGTCCTGGCCGAAGAGGATGCCTTGACCGCGCGTGCGCTGGGCAACATCCCGCACGTGGACGCGATCGATGTCAGCGGTGTTAATCCCGCCAACCTGGTTGGGGCCGAAACGGTCGTGATCACGGAAGGCGCCATCCGCAAGCTCGAGGAGTGGCTGGCATGAATTCACGGCTGATGCAGATTATTCAAGGCCCGGTGGTTTCCGAGAAATCGACCAACGCCGGGGAAGTGGGTCAGTACGTGTTTCGCGTGCTGCCGGATGCGAACAAGGCCGAGATCAAGGCTGCGATCGAAAAGCTGTTCGAGGTTCGGGTGCAGCAGGTGCGTACGCTGAACCAGCAGGGCAAGAACAAGCGCTTCGGTCGCCAGTTCGGTCGTCGCAACCACTGGAAGAAGGCCTATGTGGCGCTCGCCGAGGGCGAAAGCATCGATATGGGTGAAGGAGAACAGGTCTAGCCATGGCGATTATCAAGACCAATCCGACGTCTGCTGGACGCCGCCACGCGGTCAAGATCCGCGGCGAAGGGCTGCACAAGGGCGCGCCGCACGCCGCGCTGGTCGAAAAGCAGACCCGCTCGGGCGGCCGTAACAACTCCGGTCGCATTACCACCCGTCATATCGGCGGTGGGCACAAGCAGCGCTACCGTGTTATCGACTTCAAGCGCAACAAGGATTCGGTGCCGGGCAAGGTTGAACGCCTGGAATATGATCCGAACCGCAGTGCTCATTTGGCATTGGTACTGTACTCGGACGGCGAACGTCGGTACATTATCGCGCCCCGCGGTCTGAAGCAGGGCGATTCGATCGCCAGTGGTTCGCAGGCCCCCATTCGGGTGGGCAACGCGATGCCCTTGCGTTCGATCCCGGTGGGGACCGTGATTCACTGCATTGAAATGAAGCCGGGCAAGGGCGCCCAGATTGCGCGTTCGGCCGGTGCCTCGGCCCAGGTCGTGGCTCGTGAAGGGACCCACGCAACGATCCGGCTGCGCTCGGGCGAGATGCGCCGCATCCAGTCCGAATGCCGCGCCACGATCGGCGAAGTGGGGAACACGGAGCACAGTCTCAAGAAGTTCGGGAAGGCCGGTGCCAAGCGCTGGACGGGTGTACGCCCAACCGTGCGCGGTACCGCCATGAACCCGGTCGACCATCCGCATGGTGGTGGTGAAGGACGCAACTTCGGGCGTCACCCGGTGACCCCGTGGGGCCGTCCGACCAAGGGTTACAAGACCCGTAACAACAAACGTACCGACGGCATGATCGTGCGTCGGCGCAAGAAGTAACGGAGTGCCAGCATGCCGCGTTCACTGAAAAAAGGTCCGTTCGTCGATCACCACCTGCGCAAGAAGGTGGAAGAGGCGCGCGAGAAGAACGATCGCCGGCCGATCAAGACCTGGTCGCGCCGCTCGATGATCATCCCGCAGATGGTGGGGCTCACCCTTGCGGTACACAACGGGCGTCAGCATGTACCGGTGCTGGTCAACGAAAACATGGTCGGCCACAAGCTGGGCGAGTTTGCGTTGACGCGGACCTTCAAGGGTCACATCGCCAACAAGAAGTCGCGCTGAGGACGAACGATGGAGACGATTGCAAAACTGCGCTACGCGCGCATCTCGCCGCAGAAGACGCGGCTGGTCGCCGACCAGGTTCGTGGCATGCGCGTGGAGGAGGCTCTGAATGAGCTGACCTTCAGCCCGAAGAAGCCGGCCGCCATCGTGAAGAAGGTGCTGGAGTCCGCGATTGCCAACGCCGAGAACAACGACGGCGCCGACATCGACGAGCTCCGCATCTCGCGGATCCAGATCGACGAGGGTCCCGTTTTGAAGCGCATGCAGGCGCGGGCCAAGGGTCGCGGCAACCGCATCATGAAGCGCACCAGTCACATCGTGATTGGCGTTAGCGAGAAGGGAGCGAACTAACCATGGGTCAGAAAGTACATCCAACCGGCATCCGGCTGGGCATTTCTCGCCCGTGGTCGGCCACCTGGTACGCGGATGGCCGCGAGTTCGGCGAGACGCTGAACAACGACATCCAGCTGCGCGGGTTTCTGCAGAAGAAGCTTGCCCACGCGTCGGTCAGCCGTATCGCCATTGAGCGCCCCGCCAAGGCCGCACATATCACGATTCATACGGCTCGTCCGGGCATCGTGATTGGCAAGAAGGGCGAGGACATCGAGAAGCTGCGCCGGGAAGTGGCCGCTGAAACCGGCTTGGACCAGGGTAACGTCAAGATCAACATTGAAGAAGTGCGCAAGCCCGAGATTGAAGCCCAGCTGGTCGCGGAAGGCATCGCGCAGCAGCTGGAGCGACGCATCATGTTCCGGCGCGCCATGAAGCGTGCGGTCGGTAACGCCATGCGCCTGGGCGCTCAGGGCATCAAGGTTCACGTGTCCGGCCGCTTGAACGGCGCCGAGATTGCGCGTTCCGAGTGGTATCGCGAAGGCCGCGTGCCGCTGCACACCCTGCGTGCCGATATTGACTACGGCTTCGCCGAGGCCCGTACGACGTACGGAATCATCGGTGTGAAGGTGTGGATCTTCAAGGGCGAAGTCTTCGGTCTGGAACCGGTCGAAGGGACGCGCGCTGCGGCCAACGCGAGCTAGGACATAGACCATGTTGCAGCCAAAAAGAACGAAATTCCGCAAGCAGTTCAAGGGCCGGAACCGAGGCATGGCCTCCACCGGCGCCAAGGTCAGCTTCGGCGAGTACGGCCTTCAGGCCGTCGAACGCGGTCGTATCACGGCCCGTCAGATTGAGGCGGCCCGGCGTGCGATGGTGCGTCACATCAAGCGTGGCGGGAAGATCTGGATTCGGGTGTTCCCGGACGTGCCGGTGACCAAGAAGCCGCTCGAAGTGCGTATGGGTAAGGGCAAGGGCGGCGTCGAGTATTGGGTCTGCAAGATCCAGCCCGGTCGCGTGCTCTACGAAATGGAAGGCGTGCATGAAGACGTGGCCCGCGAGGCCATGCGTCTGGCCGCTGCCAAGCTCCCGGTCAAGACGGTCTTCACCCGTCGGCAGGTGATGTGATGAAAGCAGAAGAACTCAGAAAGAAGTCGGACGACGATCTGAATCAGGAACTGGAAGCGCTCTACAAGGAGCAGTTCGGTCTCCGTATGCAGAAATCCGTCGGACAGCTCGCGCGACCGGATCGCGTGGGCAAGGTGCGGCGCGAGATCGCGCAGATCAAGACGCTGATGAATGAACGCAGAAGGGCAGGCTAAGAAGATGACCGAAGAAGGTTCCAAGACTCAGCGATCTGTCGTCGGCCGTGTGGTCAGCGACAAGATGGACAAGACCCGCACGGTCCTGGTGGAGCGTCGTGTCCGCCATCCGCTGTACGGCAAGTTCATTCGTCGCAGCACCAAGCTGCACGTCCATGACGAGGAAAATGTCTCGCGCATGGGCGATCGCGTCCGTATCCGTGAATGCCGGCCGGTTTCCAAGCAGAAGCGCTTTGCCCTGATCGAAGTGGTCGGGCAGGACGCGCTCTGACTTGGGCGCCAGGAGATAAGTCATGATTCAAATGCAGACCGTGCTCGAGGCCGCCGACAACAGCGGCGCCCGACGCATCCAGTGCATCAAGGTGCTGGGTGGCTCGCACCGCCGTTACGCTCGTGTGGGCGACGTCATCAAGGTGAGCGTTAAAGACGCGATCCCGCGCGGCAAGGTGAAAAAAGGCGACGTGTACGACGCAGTCGTCGTGCGGACCGCCTCCGGCGTGCGCCGTCCGGATGGCTCGATCATCCGTTTCGACCGCAATGCCGCGGTCCTGCTGAATAACCAGCACCAGCCGATCGGCACCCGTATCTTCGGGCCGGTGACGCGTGAACTGCGAGGGGAGAAGTATATGAAGATCATCTCCCTCGCCCCGGAAGTGCTGTGAGGACGGAATGAACAAGATTCGCAAGGGCGACGATGTCGTCGTGATTGCTGGCAAGGACAAGGGTCGTCGAGGAACCATTATCAAGGTCCTGGATGGCAAGGTTCTGGTCCAGAACATCAACATGGTGAAGAAGCATCAGAAGCCGAACCCGCAGCAGGGTGTCGGTGGCGGGATCATCGAGAAGGAAATGCCGATCGATATCTCCAATGTGATGGTCTTCAACCCTGCAACCGACAAGGGTGATCGCGTGTCGTTCAAGACCCTGGAAGACGGCCGCAAGGTGCGTGTCTTCCGCTCGAACGGCGAGGTCGTGGACGCATAACGCGGGACGGACGGTTTATGGAACGCTTGAGAGAAAAATACGAATCCAACGTGAAGCAGGCGCTGCGCGAGCAGTTCAGCTATGCGAACGTGATGGAGATCCCGCGCATCACCAAGGTCACCCTGAACATGGGTCTGGGTGATGCCGTGGCGGACAAGAAGGTGATCGAGCACGCGGTCAGCGACATGACGGCGATCGCCGGGCAAAAGCCGGTGGTCACCAAGGCGCGCAAGTCCATCGCGGGCTTTAAGATCCGTGACGATTACCCGATCGGCTGCAAGGTGACCCTGCGCCGCCGGCAGATGTACGAGTTTCTGGATCGCCTGATCAACGTGGCGTTGCCGCGCGTTCGCGACTTCCGCGGTTTTTCCGCGAAAGCATTTGACGGCCGTGGTAACTACAGCCTGGGCATCAAGGAACAGATCATCTTCCCGGAGATCGATTACGACCGTGTCGACAAGCTGCGCGGCATGGATATCACGATTACAACCAGCGCAAAGACGGATGCGGAAGCCAAGGCCCTTTTGGAGGCCTTCCAGTTCCCGTTCCGGCAGTAGAAGAGGTAGGCGCACATGGCGAAGGTATCGATGCTCGAGCGCGAAAAAAAGCGCGCACGACTGGTGAACAAGTACGCGGCCAAGCGGGCTGAACTCAAGGCGATTCTGGTGGATGACACCAAGTCGTCTGAAGAGCGTCTCGCGGCCATGCATGCGCTGCAGAAACTGCCGCGCGATTCGTCGCGCGTGCGGCAAACGAACCGCTGTGGCGTGACCGGCCGGCCGAAGGGCTACTATCGCCGGTTTGGCCTCGGGCGCAACAAGCTTCGGGAACACGCCATGAAGGGCGAGATTCCGGGCCTGCGCAAGGCGAGCTGGTAAGGAGATTTGAAGCGATGATGACCGATCCGATTTCCGACATGCTCACCCGCGTGCGCAATGCACAGCGCGCGAATAAAGAGCAGGTCGCTATTCCCTACAGCAAGGCCAAGGAGCGCATCCTTAAGGTCTTCGCGGATGAGGGCTACGTGGGCGACATCCAGGTCGAGGGTGAAGCGGCCCAGAAAAAGCTCGTGGTTCGCCTGAAATATTTCGAGGGCCGGCCGGTCATCGAGTCCGTCGATCGGATCTCCCGTCCGGGGCTGCGGATCTACCGCGGCAAGGATGAGCTTCCGCGGATCAACGCGGGGCTCGGTGTCGCGGTGATTTCCACGCCGCAGGGTGTCATGAGTGACCGCGCTGCCCGGGCCGCTGGCCAGGGTGGCGAAGTCCTCTGCAAGATTTACTGAGGAATCAGCCATGTCGCGCATTGCAAATCTGCCGATCAAGCTGCCCAACGGCGTCTCCGTCGAGCAGTCGGACAGCGAGATCAAGATCAAGGGCCCGAAGGGCGAGCTTCAGCTCACCTGCCCCGAGGCGGTGCTGGTCACCGTCGAGGACGGCGTGGTCCGTGTGAAAGCCGCCGAGAACGCGAAGAACGTGGCGCTGGCCGGTACGATTCGCGCCTTGCTGGGCAACCACGTCCACGGCGTTAGCGAAGGATTCGAACGGGCGCTGGAGCTGGTCGGTGTTGGGTATCGCGCCCAGATGCAGGGTGCGAAGCTGAATCTGACGTTGGGCTACTCGCACCCGATCAACTTCGAGATCCCGGAAGGGGTCACGGTCGAGACGCCGACCCCGACCGAGGTCGTGGTCAAGGGAACGGATCGCCAGAAGGTGGGGCAGGTGGCTGCGAATATTCGCGCCTTCCGCCCGCCGGAGCCCTACAAGGGCAAGGGCGTGAAGTACAAAGACGAGCGCATTGTGCGCAAAGAAGCCAAGAAGAAGTAGGTAGGCACCAGTGGACAAGAAAGAGGCCAGACTTAAGAGGGCGCGTCGCGCACGGTTCAAGATCCGTGAGCTGGGGGTGCATCGTCTCTGTATCCACCGGACGCCGCGCCACATGTACGCGCAGATCATTGCGCCGTCCGGCGACGCGGTGTTGGCCGCGGCGTCGACGGTTGAGAAGGATCTGAAGAATGCCGGCGGTTCGACCGGTAACACGGACGCCGCTGCCCGAGTGGGTCAGGCGATCGCTGAACGTGCGCGTAAAGCCGGCATTGAACAGGTCGCGTTTGACCGCGCGGGCTTTCGTTATCACGGGCGAGTGAAGGCTTTGGCCGACGCCGCACGTGAAAACGGCCTGCAGTTCTAGTCAAACGGGATCGAGCGGAGATAGAAATGGCACGTAACGATGTAAGCGAAGCGCAAGACGGCCTGCAGGAAAAACTGATCGGCGTGAACCGCGTGGCCAAGGTGGTCAAGGGCGGCCGCCAGTTCCGGTTTGCCGCATTGACCGTGGTCGGTGACGGCGAAGGCCGTGTCGGCTATGGCTATGCCAAGGCGCGGGAAGTGCCGGCGGCTATCCAGAAGGCGATGCAACAAGCGCGCATGGAAATGCGCGACGTCTCACTGACCGACGGGACCCTGCATTACGCAGTCAATGGCCATCATGGCGCGGCGAACGTGTACATGCAGCCGGCGTCCGAAGGTACCGGGATCATTGCCGGGGGTGCGATGCGTGCCGTGCTTGAAGTGGCAGGCGTGCGCAACGTGCTGGCCAAATGCGTCGGCTCGCGCAACCCGATTAACGTCGTGCAGGCGACCATCGACGGGCTCACTGCGGTGAGTTCGCCGGATCGGGTTGCTGCCAAGCGCGGCAAGACCGTTGACGAAGTGACGAGCTAAGCCATGAGCAAGCTGAAATTGACCCTGGTACGCAGCACCGCAGGCCGCATCGCCTCTCACAAGGCGTGCGTGCGAGGTCTGGGGCTGCGCAAGACCCACAGCACTTCGACGATCGAGGCCACTCCCGAGAATATGGGGATGGTGAACAAGGTGTCGTACCTGCTTAAGGTAGAGGAAGTCTAACCATGCGACTGAATGAGATTGCGAGCCCCGACGGCGCCCGGAAGCCGGCTAAGCGCCGCGGCCGTGGTATCGGCTCGGGTCTGGGTAAGACCGGTGGCCGTGGCCACAAGGGCCAGAAGTCGCGGTCAGGCGGCTTCACCAAGGTCGGCTTCGAGGGTGGTCAGATGCCCTTGCAGCGTCGTCTGCCGAAGGTGGGTTTCCGTTCCCGCAAGCAGCGCTATGCCGCCGAGGTTCGCCTCAGTGAACTGGCCAAGGTCGACGGTGACGTCACCCTGGAAAGCCTGAAGGCCGCCGGCGTGGTGCGCAATGATGTCCAGAGCGCCAAGATCTTCGCCTCGGGCGAAGTGTCGAAGGCCTGCACTGTTAAGGGTGTGGGTGTGACCAAAGGCGCGCGGGCGGCGATTGAAGCCGCTGGCGGGAGCGTTGAGGCGTAAATAATGGCGCGTGGAGCGACAGCACGTTCCGGTGGCGGACTCACCGGCTTTACCGAGTTACGCCAACGCTTACTGTTCGTGCTGGGCGCTCTGGTGGTCTACCGGATCGGTACCTTTATCCCGGTGCCGGGGATCAATCCGGTGGCTGTTTCGCAATTCTTCGAACAGCAAAGCGGCACCATCCTGGACATGTTCAACATGTTTTCCGGGGGTGCGCTGGAGCGGTTGTCGATCTTCGCCCTGGGCGTAATGCCCTATATCTCGGCGGCGATCATTATGCAGTTGCTCGCGGCGACGGTGCCCGCCTTGCAACAGTTGAAGAAGGAAGGCGAGCAAGGCCGCCGCAAGATTACGCAGTACACGCGCTACGGGACCGTCGCGCTGGCGTTGTTCCAGAGTATTGGGATTGGGATCGCGCTGAATGGGCAGACCATTCAGGGCATGCCGATGGCGTTGAATCCCGGGTTCATCTTCATCTTTACGGTGGTGGTGTCGCTGGTGACGGGGACCCTGTTCTTGATGTGGCTCGGTGAGCAGATTACCGAGCGCGGCATAGGTAACGGGATCTCGATCATCATCTTCGCTGGTATCGTGGCGGGCCTTCCGGGCGCCATCGGCGGTACCCTGGAGCTGGCGCGTACCGGCGAGTTGGCGGCGGCGTTCGTGGTGATCCTGATCGTCCTGGCCCTCGCGGTGACGGCCTTCGTGGTGTTCGTGGAGCGCGGGCAGCGTCGCGTAACGATTAATTACGCGAAGCGACAGGTGGGGCGGAAGATGGTCGGTGGCCAGTCGTCGCACCTGCCGTTGAAGCTCAACATGGCGGGCGTGATACCGCCGATCTTCGCATCGAGTATCATCCTGTTCCCGTCGACGCTGGGGCAGTGGTTTGGCCAGGCCGAAGGCATGGACTGGCTGCGCGAGATTTCGACGACGTTGGCGCCAGGTCAGCCGCTGTACGTGATGTTCTATGCGGCCGCGATCATCTTTTTCTGTTTCTTCTATACCGCGCTGGTATTCAATTCGCGCGATACAGCGGAAAATCTGAAAAAGCAGGGCGCGTTTATCCCGGGGATTCGTCCGGGCGTGCAAACGGAACGGTTTATCGATGGGGTCATGACCCGGTTGACGGCGGTCGGGGCGGTGTACATCACCGCGGTCTGCCTGCTTCCCGAGTTCCTGATCCTGTACTGGAATGTGCCTTTCTACTTTGGCGGGACGTCGCTGCTGATCATCGTGATCGTGGTCATGGACTTCATGGCGCAGCTGCAGTCGCACTTGGTGTCGCACCAGTACGAAGGCTTGATGAAGAAAGCGAATCTGAAGGGTTTCGGCGGGACCGGGATCCGGTAGACCAGGAGAAAGACCATGAAAGTACGTGCATCTGTAAAGCCGATCTGCCGGAACTGCAAAGTCATTCGGCGTAACGGCGTGGTGCGGGTGATCTGTTCGGATGCCCGTCACAAGCAACGTCAAGGCTGAACTTGGCGTAACGGATATTCATTGCTACTATAGCCGGCTTTGCCGGATTTAGATGGAGAGGTTGGATGGCTCGCGTCGCTGGAATCAATATTCCTGACCAGAAGCACACGGTAATCGCGCTGACCGCGATCTATGGCATTGGCCCGACTCGGGCTGGCCTGATCTGCGATGGAGCGGGTGTGCGTCGGGACATCAAGGTGCGGGATCTGACCGATGCCGAAGTCGATGCACTGCGCGCCCAGATCGACAAGATTCCCGTAGAAGGGGATCTGCGCCGAGAGGTCAGCATGAACATCAAACGGCTGATGGACCTCGGCTGCTACCGTGGCGTGCGCCACCGCCGCGGCCTCCCGCTGCGCGGTCAGCAGACGCAGACGAACGCTCGCACCCGGAAGGGTCCGCGGCGTCCGATTCGCAAGTAATCAGACTGGGATTTCAGGTACATGGCACAAGCGCAAACTCGGACCAAGAAAAAGGTCCGCAAGAATATCGCCGAGGGCGTGGCTCACGTGTATGCCACGTTCAACAACACCATCATTACGATCACTGATCGGCAGGGCAACACGATTAGCTGGGCCACCTCGGGTGGGTCCGGCTTCCGTGGCTCCCGCAAGTCGACCCCGTTCGCGGCTCAGATTGCCGCCGAACGTGCCGGGACGACGGCGGCCGAGCACGGCGTGAAAAACCTCGACGTGATGGTGCGCGGTCCGGGTCCGGGCCGCGAGTCGGCGGTACGTGCGCTGAACAATGCCGGGTTCAAGATCACGAATATCAGTGATGTGACCCCGATCCCTCACAACGGCTGCCGGCCGCCCAAGAAACGCCGCGTTTAAGGCTGGAGTTCAAGAATGGCTCGTTACATTGGACCGAAATGCAAGCTCAGCCGCCGCGAAGGCGTGGATCTGGGCCTGAAGAGCGGCGCTCGCGCGCTGGAAACCAAGTGCAAGCTGGACAAGCCGCCGGGTCAGCACGGCGAACGTCGTACCCGTTTGTCCGATTACGCCGTGCAGCTGCGCGAGAAGCAGAAGCTGCGCCGTATCTACGGCGTGCTGGAGAAGCAGTTCCGCAACTATTACAAGAAGGCCGCGCAGCGCAAGGGCTCCACGGGTGAGAACCTGTTGAAGCTGCTGGAAGGCCGTCTGGATAACGTGGTCTATCGCATGGGCTTCGGCTCCACGCGTTCCGAGGCCCGTCAGCTGGTTGCGCACCGCGCGATCCAGGTGAACGGCCAGGTGGTCAATATTGCGGCCTACCAGGTGCAGCCTTCGGACGTGGTTACCGTGCGTGAGAAGGCCCGTAAGCAGGTCCGTATTCAGGACTCGATGACCCTGGCCGAGCAGAGCGGATTCCCGAGCTGGATCGAAGTCGATACCAGTAAGTTTGAGGGGAAGTTCAAGGCGGTTCCGGATCGTTCCGATCTGCCTGCCGACATCAACGAGTCGCTCGTCGTCGAGCTGTACTCGAAGTAATCGTACGTTTTAGTCGCCAGCGACCCGGCGCCAGGAGTCACAATGCAGTCCAACGAACTGGTCAAGAAACAGCAGATCGAGGTCGAAGCCGAGAATCGGAATCAGGCCAAGGTTGCGCTCGAGCCGCTCGAGCGCGGCTTTGGGCACACGCTGGGCAACGCCCTGCGCCGTGTTTTGCTTTCGTCCATTCCGGGCGCGGCTATCGTCGAGGCCCGCATCGAAGGTGTGCTGCACGAATACACCACGATCGAGGGTGTTCAGGAAGACGTCGTCGATATCCTGCTGAATCTGAAGGGTGTGGCGCTGCGCATGCATGCGCGCGATGAGTCGAACCTGACCCTGAAGAAGAAGGGTCCGTGTGTCGTGACCGCGGGTGACATCCAGGTCGATCACGATGTCGAGGTGGTGAACCCCGAACACGTGATCGCGACCATCACCAAGAACGTGGAACTGGACATGACGCTTCAGGCCCGCGCCGGTCGTGGCTACGAGCCGGTGAGCGCTCGTCGCAAGGCCGAGGGCGGGGATGACACCGGGATTGGTCGACTGCTGCTGGATGCCAGCTTCAGCCCGATCCGCCGAGTGTCCTATCGCGTTGAAAGCGCGCGCCTGGCTCAGCGTACCGACATGGATCGCCTGGTACTGGAACTCGAAACCAACGGTGCGATTGCCCCTGACGATGCCGTGCGGCAGGCCGCTACGATTCTGCAGGGCCAGTTGGCCCCGTTCGTGGATCTTCAGGAAGAGACAGGCGAAGTCGTGGGTGCTGCGGGTGGTGCGATCGATCCGGTGTTGCTGCGCCCGGTTGACGAGCTCGAACTCACTGTGCGTTCGGCGAACTGCCTGAAGGCCGAGAACCTGTACTACATTGGTGATCTGGTGCAGCGCACCGAGGTTGAGCTGCTGCGAGCCCCGAATCTGGGCAAAAAGTCGCTTACCGAGATCAAGGACACGCTGGCGACCCACGGGCTGTCGCTCGGCATGCGTCTCGAGAACTGGCCGCCGCCGGGTCTGCGCGACGACAACGAGTAATCACGGCGCCCCGCGCCCATCGTTTTTCTAGAGGAAGCCTCTCATGCGTCATCGTCATTCCGGCCGCCAGCTGAACCGCAACAGTTCGCATCGCAAGGCCATGTTTCAGGCCCTGTCCGTGGCTCTGTTCCGGCACGAGCTGATTAAGACCACGCTGCCCAAGGCGAAGGAACTGCGTCGTGTGGCCGAGCCGCTGATCACCCTGGCGAAGGAAGACAGCGTGCACGGCCGACGCACTGCGTTTGCCCGCCTGCGTGACAAAGAGATCGTGGGCAAGCTGTTCAGTGAGCTGGGCCCGCGCTATCAGGAGCGCCCCGGTGGGTACTTGCGCATCCTCAAGTGCGGCAACCGTCCCGGTGACAACGCCCCGATGGCGTATGTCGAGCTGGTGGACCGCCCGGAAGACACCGAGGTGAAAGAGGACGAAGCGGCCTGAGGTCGCGGAATTCCTCTCGATAGATCTGCCCCGGCTCAGGGGCGGAGCAAAAGCCGGCCTAGAGCCGGCTTTTTTGTGGCTAGATACATGGCGATGGGTTGGGAGTGTTACACGAAGAAGCCCGCAATCTCCGTCTGTGGAGGGGGTGCGGGTCGGATCGTCCAGCAGGCGCTTAAACGCTGGCGGCTTCGCGAGTCGGCGCGGCCAGCATGGGCGCCAGGAACCGGCCGGTATGGCTGCGCGGGTGTCCGGCGACAGCCTCTGGAGTGCCCGCTACCAACAATTCGCCACCGCCACTGCCACCCTCGGGCCCGATGTCGATGAGCCAGTCGGCGGTCTTGATGACGTCGAGGTTGTGCTCGATGACGACGATGGTGTTGCCGTGGTCGCGCAGCCGATGCAGGACCCGAAGCAGTTGTGCGATGTCTTCGAAGTGCAGGCCGGTCGTGGGTTCGTCCAGGATGTAGAGCGTGCGTCCGGTATCGCGCTTGGAGAGCTCGCGTGCCAGCTTGATGCGCTGGGCCTCACCGCCGGACAGGGTCGTCGCATTCTGGCCCAGCTGGATGTAGGACAAGCCGACTTCCATTAGCATCTCCAGCTTGCGATGGATGACTGGGACCGGCTGGAAGAAGTCCAGGGCCTCCTCCACGGTCATTTCGAGGACCTCATGGACATTCTTCCCCTTGTACCGAACCTCCAGGGTCTCTCGGTTGTAGCGGTGGCCCTTGCAGACATCGCAGGGAACAAAGACGTCGGGGAGGAAGTGCATTTCGACCTTGATGACGCCATCGCCCTGGCAGGCCTCGCAGCGCCCGCCGCGCACATTGAACGAGAAACGACCCGGCTTGTAGCCACGGGAACGTGCCTCGGCGGTGGCCGCAAATAGTTCCCGGATGGGCGTGAACAAGCCGGTGTAGGTGGCCGGGTTGGAGCGCGGTGTGCGTCCGATCGGACTTTGGTCAATATCGACCACCTTGTCGATCAGCTCGAGGCCGTCGATACGTTCGTGTTCCTCGATGTGATGGCGCCCACCATGCAATTCCGTGGCGACGGCGGGGTAGAGCGTATTGTTGACCAGCGTCGACTTGCCTGACCCGGAGACCCCGGTGACGCAGGTGAACAGGCCGGTCGGGAAGGCGAAATCTCCACCCTTGAGGTTGTTGCCGCGCGCGCCGATCACGCGGATCTCTCGGTCCGGATCGGGTTCAATGCGGTGTCCGGGGACGGGGATGCAGCGTGTTCCGCGCAGATAGGCGCCGGTCAGGGAATCGGCATGCTGGGTGACCGCCTCCGGTGTTCCCGAGGCGACGATCTGACCGCCATGGCGGCCGGCCCCGGGGCCGATGTCCACGACGTAGTCGGCCTGGCGGATCGCATCTTCGTCATGTTCCACCACGATCACGGTATTGCCGAGGTCACGCAGGTGGCTGAGGGTGTTCAACAGACGTGCATTGTCACGCTGGTGCAGGCCGATAGAAGGCTCGTCCAAGATATACATCACACCCACCAGCGCGGAACCGATCTGAGAGGCCAGCCGGATCCGTTGCGCCTCGCCACCGGACAGGGTGTCGGCGGAACGGTCCAGGGTGAGGTAGTCAAGTCCGACATCGTTGAGAAAACCCAGCCGCGACGAGATCTCACGCACGATCTTCTCGGCAATCTGGGCGAAACGTCCCGGGAGTTGCAGGTCACTGAAGAAGGCCTGGGCGTTGGCCACGCTCATGTGGGTGACCTCCGGCAGGGTCATGTCGTTGACAAAAACGTGGCGGGCGGCCGAGTTCAGGCGCGTACCGTGGCAGTCGGGACAGGGTTGTTCCGCCAAGTAGCGCCCCAGCTCCTCGCGTACGGCCGAGGAGTCGGTCTCTCGGTAGCGTCGTTCCAGGTTCGGGATCACCCCTTCGAACACGCGTTCGTCGGTACGCACGCGTCCATTGGCGGCCGGGGTCGAAAGCTTGACCTTATCGGTACCGGAGCCATGCAGCACGACGGCGCGGACCTCGGCCGGGAGCTCTTCCCAGGGGGTCTCTACGTCGAAGCCATAGTGACGAGCCAGGCTCGTCAGCAGGCTGAAATACCAGGCATTGCGACGGTCCCAACCGCGCACCGCGCCGCCGCCCAGGCTTAACGCGGGTTGCGAGACCACCCGCTCCGGGTCGAAGTACTGGCGCACGCCGAGGCCATCACAGGTGGGGCAGGCGCCGGCCGGGTTGTTGAACGAGAACAGCCGAGGCTCCAGCTCGCGCAACGCATAGCCACAGACGGGGCACGCATAGCGCGCGGAGAAGATCATCGGCTCGCGTTCCGGCTCGTCCATCCACGCGACTAGGGCCAGGCCGTCGGCAAGTTCCGTGGCGGTTTCGAAGGACTCGGCCAGGCGCTGGCGCAAATCCTCGCGGACACGGAAACGGTCGATTACGATCTCGATGTTGTGCTTGCGCTTGGGGTCCAGCGCCGGCAGCGCGTCGAGGTCATGGATCTCGCCATTGATGCGTGCGCGCAGATAACCCTGCGAGCGCATCGCCTCCAGCATCTTGTGGTGTTCGCCCTTGCGGCCCCGGACCACCGGCGCCAGGAGCATCACCTTGTCGCCTTCGGGGAGAGCCAGTACCTGATCGACCATCTGCGAGATGGTCTGGGCCGCCAGCGTCTCGCCGTGTTCCGGGCAGCGTGGCTCGCCCGCCCGCGCGAACAGCAGGCGCAGGTAGTCGTAGATCTCGGTGATGGTGCCGACCGTGGAGCGCGGGTTGTGCGAGGTGCTCTTCTGCTCGATGGAGATGGCCGGCGACAGGCCCTCGATCTGGTCCACGTCGGGCTTTTCCATCATCGACAGGAACTGGCGGGCGTAGGTGGACAGGCTTTCCACGTAACGTCGCTGGCCTTCGGCAAACAGGGTGTCGAAGGCCAGTGACGACTTGCCCGACCCGGAGACGCCGGTGATCACGATGAGCCGCTCGCGCGGCAGGTCGAGGTCCACGTTCTTCAGATTATGGGTGCGGGCGCCGCGTATGCTGATGCTGTCCATGGGGCTGGGTCGACTCCAGTGGTTTGCGTCCGGCGGCGCGGCCGGGGAAATTCCCGGGACGCCGCAAACCGTTCATGGTAACACCCGGGCCGCAAGCGCCATGGTTTCCGCGCCAGGGTTGCCGGTAAACTCCGCGGACATGACTACCTTCCCTGCTTCGTTCCGGTCCCGGGCGCCATGAACTCGCGCGAGCTGCGCGCCACCAGCGGTCTGGCGGCCATCTACGGCGTGCGCATGGCCGGCCTGTTTATGGTCTTGCCCGTGTTTATGCTGCATGCCGACCGCATTCCCGGAGCGACTCCCCTGCTGATGGGGCTGGCGCTTGGGGTCTATGGACTCACCCAGGCCCTGCTGCAGGTCCCGTTCGGGCTTCTCTCGGACCGAGTTGGGCGCAAGCCATTAATCCTTGCGGGCCTCCTGTTGTTCGTGGCGGGAAGTCTGGTGGCGGCTCTCGCCGAGTCCATCCACGGGATCATCCTGGGGCGCGCCCTGCAGGGCGCAGGCGCAGTGGCGGCGGTGATCCTCGCGCTCACTGCGGATCTCGTGGGCGAGGAGCGGCGGATGCGGGCCCTGGCCGTGATTGGTCTGACCATTGGTCTGACCTTCACGGCTGCGATGGCCCTGGGACCCGTGGTGGATCAGGCCGCAGGGCTGCCCGGGATCTTTGGCCTTTCGGGCCTGCTCGGGCTGGTCGCCATTGTGATCCTGTTTCTATGGGTGCCTGACCCTTCGCATACACGGGCCCACCCGGACATGGTCCCGGCATGGTCGGCCCTGCCGCGGATCTTGCGGACCCCCGATCTGCTGCGCTTAAACCTTGGCATCTTCGTGCTGCACCTGGTCCTGGCGGCCAATTTCCTGGTGATACCCGTGTTATTGGTCGAGACGCTCGCGCTGCCAGGCGCGAGCCACTGGAAGTTCTACGTGCCGGTGCTGTTGGCGGGATTCGTATTGATGCTGCCGGGGATTCTCTTTGGTGAGCGCCGCCGCCGGCTACACAGCGTGATGCGTGCCGCCATCGCCCTGTTGGTCGGGGTGCAGATCCTGTTGGCGCTTCTGGTGCTGGATGGCGGTGGCCTGTGGACGCTGGCGGCGCTGATGATCCTGTTCTTCGCCGCATTCAACCTATTGGAGGCTGGCTTGCCGTCGCTGGTCGCCCGCGTGGCGCCGGTGGCCCACAAAGGCACCGCAATGGGCGGTTTTGCCACAGCGCAGTTTCTCGGCATCTTTGCCGGCGGCGTACTGGGGGGCGGACTGCTTACGCTTGCGGGGCCGGTTGGGGTGTTTCTCGCCGGAGTGCCGCTGCTCGTGATCTGGTGGTGGAGCGCGCGCGGGTTGCAACCGCGTTATCGGTCCAACCGGGTGATGGCCGTGCCTGCTCACTGGCGCGGGCGCGAGGAGGAGCTGCGGCAAACACTTGCGCAGTGGCCGGGTGTGCACGAGGCGGCGTTGTCACCGGATGCTGGCTCCTTGTACCTGAAGGTGGAGCCGAACGGTCCGGATACTCCCGAGCTCACGCTCTGGCTGGCACGATCGCCCGGGACCTAGTGCCACTGTGATGTGGGTAGCCGGCAAGCGATGGAGGCTGCCCTTGTGCGGGGCCGCACTGTCGTCGACGGGGCAGGCTGCTACACTAGCGGGTCTGTCTCTCCATGCCCGACTGAAGGAGGCCCCATGGCCCGCGGCGTCAATAAAGTCATCCTGCTCGGCAACCTCGGGGCCGACCCGGAAAAGCGCGAAACCCCGAACGGGGTGACCGTCACCAATCTGCGTCTGGCGACGTCGGAGCAGTGGACCGACAAGAATTCCGGCGAAAAGCGCGAGAATACCGAATGGCACCGGGTGGTGATGTTCGGACGCCTGGCGGATATCGCCGCGCAGTACCTGTCCAAGGGATCGCAGGTCTATGTCGAAGGCAAGATCCAGACGCGCAAGTGGCAGGATCAGTCCGGCAATGACCGCTACAGCACCGAGATCGTCGCCAACGAGATGCAGCTGATCGGCGCGCGCGGGGGTAGCGGCGGCGGTGGCGGTTTCGACCAGGATCCGGGTTATGGTGGTGGCAGCGCCTACGGTGGTGGCGGCCAGCAGAGTGGCAACCGCAGCCCTGCGCCGGCCTCGGGTGGCGCCTTCGATGACGATGACGTCCCCTTCTGAGAAGTACCTTGGTTAAGGTGTAAAGAGTAGTGCGTATTCAAGGCGAGACTTTCCCCGCTATTCGGGGGGTCTCGCTTTTTTGTGCCCGCAATCGGATGTAGAGAACCAAGACGGTGGACGCCGAACGAGCATCTATTTGAGGGCTGTCGTCGTCCATCGACTCGGTCACTAGCGTGATGCACGCTACTCCGGTTCCCGTCTCGCGGCCCGCGAGGCAGACGCGTGACGTTCCGATGGTTCGTTAGCTGGCGAGAGGGCGCATCCGGAACCTGCCGGATGCGCCCTTGCCTGTCCGAAGCCAGGCATTGCTGGCTTAGTCGTCGCCCAAAGTGGCTGAAATGGCCGTCACGGTAAACGTGCCATCACCGATCATGCCGACCTCCTTGGCCGTGCCTTCGATCAGATCCAGATGGTAGAGCCGCGAGACTTTTTCCTCGTCCCGCACCAGTGCCGCAATCCCGGAATTGCCCTGCGTGATGTCGATGCTGTGCTGACTGGTGCCCGCAAGCGCACCGACACCCAGACTCCCGACATCCACCAGTGCTCCGTCGTTCGGCACTACCACCCGCGCTAGGCTTGCTTCATCACCTTGGTTGTCGACCACATACTGGAAGTCCAACGATGGAACTTCGCCTTCCAGTTCCTCCGGTGCGGGTCGATAGCCAACTGCCACCACGTCTGGGACCATTGTGTCGCCGAGACGCACCGTGCCATCGACAAAACCAAATCCCGCGTCGCGAGCTTCGTCTTCCAATTCGCGGCCGTCCTGCAGGTTGACGCGCAGGTTCTGCCCGCTACTGCTCAGGATGCGCACCAAGTCTACCGCTGGGTTGAAGTCTACCGAGAACCGGTCGCCCTGCATGCTGACGTCATCCGCCAGGGCCAGCTCGGCGATCTGCTTCGCCGTTACCGAGCTGCTTCCCTCCTCAAGGTAAAAGATGCCGCCGTCCGTGCCGAAAGCATACAAGCCGTTGGGATTGTCCGGATCCTCCGAAGCACGGCGCAGATCCATGCCGATCAGGTCTTCATCATCCAGTCCGTGGATGTCCAGGGATCTAGAAGTCGAGGTTTCGCCTCTGGTGAACACTACGATCTGCGGCGCCATTCCGTCGCGCTGGTCCAGCATCATGAACTCGCGCTGGCTGGCGTCGTCAGCATCCCCCTCAACGGTCATGTCGATGTAGGTGCCCTGTGCTGGCTCCAGCTTCGCCACCGGGTCGCCCGCTGCACCTGTTTCCGCATCGATTTTATAGAGCGCCGCTTTGCCGTCGCGTTCCAGTGCAAGCCAGTGCTCGTTGACGCCATCTGCATTTTGGAAGATGTCATAGCCGAGCAGCTTGTTCGGCGTGTCATCGCCAGGGAACAGCTCGCCGACCTCGTTTAGGAGACCCGGGTTCGAGGCCTGTGTGAACAACGTTTTGACCTCATCATCGATCGTATAGTGCGTCGTGTCGTCAGTGTCTGGATCATTGTTCGAATACGACGTGCCGGACACGCCCTGTCGATAACCGAACTTTCCATCCTCGATCGCTGTCTCGTTCGCGTCCGGCTCCAGGTTGCCCGGGCCCACGCGCAGATTTCGACCGTCGGTCGAGCCGGTAATGCGCAGCGCGTTGGCCGCCGGGTTGAAGTCCATGTCGATTTTGCCATCCAGTGCCGGGTCCGCAATCTCGGCCGAGACTGTGGACTTGATAGCGCCTGACTCCGGATCCAGAATCACCAGCTCACCGCCCGCGGTCAATGCAAACAGGTCGCCGTCATCAGGACGGAAATCCAAGCCGACAACATCCATGCCGTTCAGGGAGCCAAGTACCTCGAAATCTTCGGGTGCTTCCGACGAAAAGCGAATCAAGTCATTCGCGTCGGTCACTGCAAAGATGTCGGTGGCGTCCAGATCTGCACCCGAATCAGCGGAACTGCTGCTGGCCCCGATGACGACGGTCCCTAGCGCGATCGATATGGTAACGGAAAGTGTGGAATGTACGTAACGGTTCATGATTCCTTACTCCTTGTGGTCTCTATGAAAAATCGACACCGAGCTTGTGGCGTCCTGCGAGGGTGGATTTAGGCGCGAGTAATATATTGCGTTCCCCCTTCCAGCCGACGCTTCCTCACGGCTTGTGCTTAAACTTCATCACACGAGACGTAAATCGCACCTTGGCTACGGGGAAGAGCACGAGTTGCAGCGTCGAGTTCAGAAAACTCATCAATTCAGGACCGATCCGGACGGTTTCTGTGAGCCAAGTCGCCTTAAATCAGATGCAGGCCGTGTTGGGGGAACGCTGATTCAATCCGTCGCTGCTCTCGTGCTGCGAGCGGGTTTAGGATCATGGCGTCCAGCTTTTTTTGGTCGGGGGTGAGGGTGATTATCGGAGCGCAATTTCTCCGGCCTAGGGTGGGGATCGGAAGAGAGCCTGAGGGCGCCCACGGAGCAGTTTGGAGCGATTGCTGCGGGCGTGCGTTGCGCAGCAGCGCTTCATGCTGAGAAGCGCCTGGGCGCCCGGCCCGGCGCTGCGGGGTCCGCGATCGCGCGCACACGCGACGCCTGGTGCGCGCGAACTCGTGCGCTGTGAATCCGTCCCCGGTGGTAGCGTGCTGGAAGGAATTGGCCAGGTGCAGACGCCTTAAAGGCGACCCGTTTCCTGCTAACCGGCCCATCTCAAACGCTATCAGCGTTACACTATTGGACTAGGTGCCGCAAAGGGCGACTCGAAGCGCATCAGCGTGGGGTGCCCGAGCGAGCACGAGGCCCTGTAAAGAACGACTGCCAAGTCAGGGCCGAAAGCGCCTCGTTCTTTCCATTTATCTTGACGGAACTCGTGCACATGATCCAAGTTAACTTTTTGCAACAAATGGTTACGGACATCGAAAGTGAGGGCAGGTCCCTCTTTCCATTTTGAGGCTCGCGTCCTGAAACCAAAGCAGCGAAGTACCGAAGCATGATCCGCAAGGTCTATATCCAGACGCACGGCTGCCAGATGAACGAGTACGACTCCGATCGCATGCTCGACGCCCTGCGCGAGCTGCACGGGGCGGAGCGTACCGACGACCCGGAGCAGGCCGATGTCCTACTGATGAATACGTGCTCCATTCGCGAGAAGGCACAGGAAAAGGTGTTCTCGCTGCTGGGGCGCTGGCGTCAGATCAAGGAACGTCGGCCGGAGGTGATCATCGGCGTGGGTGGCTGTGTCGCCAGCCAGGAGGGCGATGCCCTGCGTGCCCGCGCCCCGTATGTGGATCTTGTGTTCGGACCGCAGACTCTGCATCGTTTGCCGGCCATGATCCAGTCCGTGCGCCGCGAGCGCGCACCCGTGGTGGATATCTCCTTCCCCGAGATCGAGAAGTTCGATCGTCTTCCGGAGCCGAAGGCCGATGGTCCGACCGCGTTTGTGTCGGTGATGGAGGGGTGCTCCAAGTACTGTTCCTTCTGCGTCGTTCCGTATACCCGAGGGGACGAGATCAGCCGTCCGTTCGACGACGTGATCGCCGAGGTTGCGGCGTTGGCGGCGCAGGGAGTCAAGGAGGTCAATCTGCTGGGCCAGAACGTGAACGCCTATCGCGGGCCGATGGACGACGGCGATACCGCCGACCTGGCCCTGCTGATTCACTATGTGGCCGCAGTCGACGGGATCGAGCGCATCCGCTTCACCACCTCGCACCCGGTTGAATTTTCCGACTCGCTGATTCAGGCCTATGCCGACGAGCCGAAGCTGGTCAGCCACCTGCACCTGCCGATCCAGAGTGGTTCCGACCGCATCCTGGCGCAGATGAAGCGGGGCCACACGGTGCTCGAATACAAGTCCAAGATCCGGCGTCTGCGCGAGGCACGCCCGGATCTGGATCTCTCTTCCGATTTCATCATCGGCTTCCCCGGCGAGACCGACGCCGATCACGCTGCGACCATGAAGTTGATCGAGGAACTGCACTTTGATTTCTCGTTCAGCTTCATCTATAGCGCCCGTCCGGGCACCCCGGCTGCGGCCTTGCCGGACGACGTACCGATGGCGACCAAGAAGGCGCGCCTCGCCGAGTTGCAGGCCATGATCGAACAGCACGGCCGCGAGCGTAACCAGACCATGGTGGGTAATGTGGAGTGGGTGCTGGTCGAGGGTCCGGCCAAGCGCAATCCAGGCGAGCTGGCCGGTCGCACAGCGAACAACCGTATCGTCAACTTTGCCGGTGACCCCAGCCTGATCGGGCAGATGGTTCCGGTCGAGATTACCGAGGCCCTTGCGCACTCCTTGCGCGGGCAGACGGTCGCGCGGGACATCCCCGCTGCCGTCGGCGCCTGAACTGAATGGCCAATCGTCTGGATTTCACCCTGGAACCCGGTGACCAGGAGACGCTCGCGCGGATCTCCGGGCCACTGGATGCGCATCTGCGCCTGATCGAGTCGCACCTGGGTGTGGCGGTGCACAATCGCGGGCCGCGTTTCAACCTGACCGGTCCGAAGTCTGCGGTACAGGCCGCCGGGGCCTTGATCCATGACCTGCACCGCATGGCGCAGGAGGAACCGGTCAGTCTGGAGCAGGTGCATACCGCATTGCAGACGGCCCACGTCGAGGGGTTGGCCGATGATGGGGGCGGGGCGAATGGCAGCGACCCGTCGCTGCGGCTCAAGCGCGCAGTGATCCGCGGGCGTGGACCGCGTCAGGCCAAGTACCTGGCCGCGATCGCAAAGCACGACCTCAGCTTCGGGATCGGACCGGCCGGTACAGGCAAGACCTTCCTCGCGGTTGCGGCGGCGGTGGCCGCGCTGGAGCAGGATCGCGTACAGCGCCTGGTGCTAGTGCGCCCGGCAGTGGAGGCGGGCGAACGCCTGGGCTTCCTGCCCGGCGATCTGGCGCAGAAGATCGACCCCTACCTGCGGCCGATGTACGACGCATTGTATGAACTGATGGGCTTCGACCAGACCGCGCGCCTGATGGAGCGCCAGGTGATCGAGGTCGCGCCGCTGGCCTATATGCGTGGCCGAACCCTGAACGAGTCCTTCATCATCCTCGACGAGGCACAGAACACCACCGTTGAGCAGATGAAGATGTTCCTGACCCGTATCGGCTTCGGATCCACGGCCGTCGTCAATGGCGACATTACCCAGGTGGACCTGCCGCGCGGTCAGCGCTCCGGCCTCAAGCACGCCATGCAAATCCTGACCGATGTGGAAGGCGTGCATATCACTCGCTTCCAGGCGGGTGACGTGGTTCGTCACCCGCTGGTGCAGCGTATTGTCGAAGCCTATGACGCGCACGAGCAGGAGTCCGGGACCCCAGGTCCCGCGCCCGAACCCAACGAACATGGCGCTTGAGGTGGCGGTGCAGTACGCCGTGCCGCGTGCGGGCGTGCCCGCCGCCGCCACCTTGCACCGCGCCGCCCGTGCCGCCTGGCGAGGGTCAGGCGTGGCGGCGGTGACCCTGCGCTTGGTGGACGCCGAGGAGGGCCTGGCACTGAATCATGCGTTCCGTGGGCGCGACTACGCGACCAATGTGCTGTCATTCCCGGTCCCGTCGCTGCCGCCCGGTTTGCCCCCCGAGGCGGGCGCCTATCTGGGTGACGTCGTGTTGTGCGCACCGGTGTTGGCGCGAGAGGCGGCCGAGCAGGGCAAGACGCTGGCGGCCCATTACCATCACATGGTGGTGCACGGGATGCTGCACCTGCAGGGCCTGGACCATCAGACCTCGGACGAGGCCAAGCGGATGGAGGAAATTGAGTCCTCGATCCTGGCCGGGTTAGGCTATTCCGACCCTTACGCTGCCGAGCATCCGGACCGCACCCTGTCGTCGCATCCTGCCGGAACCGTCCCTGATGCCTGAACCCGAACCCGACGAGCAACCGATCTGGCGTCACTGGCTGACCCGGGCCTGCAAGATCCTGCGCCCGCTCCGCGAACCGACGACCCGCCGTGAACTGATCGAGACCCTGCGCGGTGCCCATGCCCGCGAGCTGGTCGACTCCGAGGCCCTGACCATGCTGGAGGGCGTGCTGAACGTCGCCGACATGCAGGTGCGGGACATCATGATCCCGCGCGCCCAGATGGAAGTGGTGCGGCGTGATGCCGGGCTCTCCGATTTTCTCCCCGATGTGGTGGCTTCCGCGCATTCGCGCCTGCCGGTGGTCGGCGATCATCGCGACGAGGTGGTCGGCGTATTGCTGGCCAAGGACCTGCTGCGCTTCTTTGGTGAACCCGACGATGCCGCCTTTGATATGCAGGAGATCCTGCGTCCGGCGGTCTTCGTGCCCGAAAGTAAGCGCCTGAACGTATTGCTGAAGGAGTTCCGCCTGAGTCGCAATCATATGGCGATCGTGGTGGACGAATACGGCGGCGTGGCCGGGCTGGTGACCATCGAGGATGTGCTGGAACAGATCGTGGGCGAGATCGAAGACGAGCACGACGTCGAAGACTACCTGACCCAGATCATGCAGCACCCTGGCGGGCGCTACACCATCAAGGCGCTGACCCCAATGGAGGAGTTCAACGCCTACTTCCAGAGCGCGTACAGCGAGGCCGATTTCGACACCATCGGTGGCCTGCTGCTGTCGCACTTCGGGCATGTCCCGCGGCGCGGCGAGCAGATCGTGGTGGATGGCATGCAGTTTCGCGTGCTGCGTGCCGACAACCGGCGTCTGCACCTACTGGAGATGCGGCTTCCGGAGCCGGATGCCGCGGTCGCGGCTAGCGAGGGCGCGCAGCCGTTTGACGGGCCGCCCCGGGAACCGGACGACGGACGCAGCCCCTGACACGCATGCAGCCTCTTTTTGAACGTCTGCCGCCCTGGGCCTCGGCCTTGGTGGCACTGCTGGCCGGCGGCGCCGCCACCCTGGCCTTTGCCCCCGTCAGCTGGTTTCTGGCTGCACCCCTGGCCCTGGCCGTCTGGTTTGCCCTGTTGCCCGGTGCCACGCTGCGGCAGGCCACCGTGTTGGGTTATGCCTTCGGCCTCGGCTTCTTCGGGGTTGGGGTTACCTGGATCTTCAACAGTCTCCTGGTGTTCGGGCAGGCCCCACTGGTGGTCGCCTCGCTCATTACCGTGTTGTTCGTGCTGGTGATGGCGGCCTATCCGGCGCTGCTGGCCGGATTGGCCGCGCGTTTCCTGCCACTGGCACGACCCGCCGGGATGCTGGCACTGGCCGGCGGGTTGGTGCTGATGGAACTCGCCCGTTCCTGGTTGTTCTCGGGCTTCCCCTGGCTGCTGTTCGGTCACACCGTGCTGGATACGCCCCTGCAGTCCTGGTTGCCGCTAGTCGGCGAGCTCGGAGTGGGTCTGGTGGTGGCCCTGCTGGCGGTGGCGATGGTCACCGTGTTCCGGCCCGGACAGCGCTGGCTGGGTGCGGGCCTGGCGGGGATGCTGGTGATCGCCTCGGTAGCACTGGGGCTGGTGCGGTGGGTGGAGCCCGGTGGCGCGCCAATCTCGGTGGCCATGGTGCAGGGCAATATCGACCAGGCTCGAAAATGGGATGCCGACGGCATTGAGTACTCACTGGGCATCTACGAGGACCTGACCCATGAGGCGGGCGACGTGGATCTGGTTGTTTGGCCGGAGACCGCCATCCCTGCGCTGTATGTCGAGGTACAAGGTCCGCTGGGGCAGCTCGCCCAGTCGCTGGCGGAGCACGATGGCGAGCTTCTGGTAGGGGTCTTCGATCATCAGGCGGCGGGTCGCCATGTATACAACTCGGTGGTCAATGTGACCACTGGGGCCGGCTACAACAAGCGGCAGCTAGTCCCCTTTGGTGAATATATCCCGTTGCGCGGGCAACTCGACTGGCTGGATCGATTGCTGGCGATCCCCATGTCCGACCTCAGTCCTGGTGAGGGAGATGGTCGTATGCAGATTGCCGGGCAGATGGCCGGGGTGAGTATCTGCTACGAGTCGGCGTATTCTCGGCACATTCGCGCGGCATTGCCGGAGGCCGGCTTTCTGGTGAACGTTTCCAATGACGCCTGGTTTGGCGACAGCCTGGCCCCGGCCCAGCACCTGCAGATTGCGCGGGTGCGCGCGGTGGAGGCCGGGCGTCCAATGATCCGTGCCACGAACACCGGGATCTCTGCCCTGATCGATGCGGATGGCCGGTTGCTGGAACGCTCGGGGCTGTTCACCCGCGAGGTGGTCACGGGTTCGGTACAGCCCCGTCAGGGCGTGACGCCGGCGACCGCCACCGGGATGGGGCCGGCGGTACTGGCGGCCTTGGTCCTGCTGATAGCGGGCGCCGCAATCCGTCGCCGAGCGCGCTGAATGCCTATTCGGCCTGGGTTCCCCCAGGGCCGCGGCGGAACGTGGTGTTGTGGCAGTTGGAGCAGGGCGGGATGCGCCCCACCCGGGTCATGTGTAACGGGTGTTCGCATTTCTTGCACAGCAGTTCGCCGGGCCCGGTGATCTCGCCCGTATGCCACTCGCCCATGACCTGGGCGCGTGCGGTGAGCTCGGTGATCTCGATCCGGGTGCGGTCCGCGATGCGTTCCAGAGCGCTTTTGATGCCGGCTTCGATCAGGCCGAGGTCAATCTGTAGCCAGCCACGCCAGTCGGCACTGCGGCTGTCGAGGTAGGCACCCAGGTCCTGCAGATCACGGCGCAGATAGTCCATGACTTCATGGGCTTCTTCGCGGGTCAGGTCACTGGCTTTTTGTACGCGGTCGCGGGCGTTCTCCAGCGCTTCGGTGATCGCCTTGCTGGTCTTGTCTTCGAGCTTTTCCAGGTCGTCGGTGACCTCGTGGAGCATGCGATGATAGGCCTCGCTCAGGCGCGATTCGCGCTCCTGATCCTGGGGCTGGTCCTTGGATTCCTCGCTCATTAACCTCTCCTGTCCTTTAGGTCGCGGTGTTACGTGGCTGGAGTTTTACGTTAGCACGAGCGCCCGCACCCGGCGTGCTCGGACTTCGGGTGTGGGCGCGGGGCCAGTGGCGCGGAAGGATCAGTTGGCCGCGACCAGATCCCGGTAGCCGTGCCACATGGCAAAGCCAAGCCAGGGGAAGATGACGACCAGGGCCAGTAGCGCCGTCGCCACCGACACCATGAACAAGGCGGTGATGATCAGGCCCCACAGGATCAGAGTGCCCGGGTTGTGGCTGAAGGCCTTCAGGCTGACGCCAATCGATTCCACCAGGCTTTTCTGCGGCGCATCATCGCGCAGACGGTGATCGAGTAGTGCCGGGACCGTTGCCAGACTGAGGGCGAACACCAGCAGGCCGAATGCGATCGCCGCGACCACAACGCCCACCAGGGAGATGATGCCGCTGCCGCTACTGAGCATCGCGCCCAGCAGGTGGTGCAGTTGTCCCATGACGGCGAGTTCGCCGATGTTGAGGACGGCAATCCACATCCACACAAAGCTGGCCCAGATCACGAACAGGAACGCCAGCAGCACGGCAAAGGCCCAGACCGAGCCGCCCAGGGCGCCCAACCAGCCAAGGCCGGCGCCCCCAGGCTCGCCGCGTTCGTTTTGCAGGGCCAGATAGTTTACGCCTACGGCAAGCACAGGCCCCAACAGCAGGATGCCGGCCAGGAAGGAGAACGCCATCCACGGTTGTTGCCAACTGAGGCCCAGCAGGATCAGTGTCGTCAGGGCGATAACCAAGCCATGCACCAGTGCGACTGGCATCTGCCACAGGTCGCGCCAGCCCTTGCCTAGCCAGGTACCCAGGTCTTCGGGGTGTACCGTGCGGATGGCGGGGGAATCGGTCTCGGGGGTGTGTTCGGGGGCGACTTCGCCCAGGTCTTCGGGGTAAGCGCGTTGGACAACGGGGATCTCGTCCTTCTCGTGGCTCACTTCCTGCCTCCTTGGATGACGTTCTGAACGTACCTCGTGTGTTCAGTTACTTGGGCCGCTACGAACAAAAATTGTTCAGCCCCTGTTGTGATCCAGTTCTCATGAAGGCCGGGACGAATGCTTGTCCGCATCCGTGCCGCCCCGGCGATGTCCAGTGGCATGTCTTGCTTGGAGGGGGTGGGGGCGACTGGTATTCTGCGCGGTTCTTCCGTCGCAGTGGCAAGGAACAGGTGAGGCGCATGCAGGAGCATTATTCCCCGGAACAGGTCGAGGCGGAGGTTCAGCAGCGCTGGGAGGCCGCCGACTCCTTTCGCGCGCGCGAGGACGCCCCCGGCGAGCCGTTCTACTGCCTGTCCATGTTCCCCTACCCCTCGGGCAAGCTGCACATGGGGCATGTGCGCAACTACACCATCGGTGACGTCATCGCGCGCTTCCAGCGCATGCAGGGCAGGAGCGTGCTGCAGCCAATGGGCTGGGATGCCTTCGGTCTGCCCGCGGAGAACGCGGCGATGCAAAACCACGTGCCACCGGCCGCGTGGACGCGCCAGAACATCGAGCAGATGCGCACCCAGCTCAAGCGCCTGGGCTTTGCCTATGACTGGTCGCGCGAGTTCGCGACCTGCGATGCCGACTACTACCGCTGGGAACAGTGGCTGTTCGTGCGCCTGCTGAAGAAGGGCCTGGTCTACCGCAAGAAGGCGACCGTGAACTGGGACCCGGTGGACCAGACCGTGCTCGCCAACGAGCAGGTGATCGAGGGCCGTGGCTGGCGCTCCGGCGCGCTGGTCGAGCGCCGCGAGATGCCGCAGTGGTTCCTGCGCATCACCGACTACGCCGACGAGCTGCTGGAGGCCCTGGACGGGCTGGACGGCTGGCCGGATCAGGTGCGCACCATGCAGCGCAACTGGATCGGGCGTTCCGAGGGCGTGGAGCTGGAATTCGCGGTGGATGGCGGCGAGCCGCTGACCGTCTACACCACGCGCCCGGACACTCTGTTCGGCGTCTCCTACATGGCGCTGGCCCCGGAGCACCCGCGGGTGCAGGCGCTGGCGGAACATGACGCCGAACTGGCCGCGTTCGTCGCCGACTGCGCGCAGGGCAGGGTGGCCGAGGCCGATCTGGCGACCATGGAGAAGAAGGGCAGGTCGCTGGGCTTTACCGCCCGCCACCCGCTGACCGGAGCGGAGGTCCCGGTCTGGGTCGCCAACTTCGTGCTGATGGAATACGGCACCGGCGCAGTGATGGCGGTGCCGGCACACGACGAACGCGACCACGAGTTCGCGACAAAATACGGTCTGCCGGTCCGGCAGGTGATCGCCCCCGCCGACGGCGCCGAGTGCGACGTGCAGGCCGCGGCCTTTACCGATCCCGGCGTGTTGGTGAACTCCGGCGACTTCGGCGGGCAGGCCTCCGAGGCGGCCAAGGCCGCGATCGCCGAACACCTGGAGCAGGCCGGGCTGGGCCGGCGCCGGCGTAACTATCGCCTGCGCGACTGGGGCATCTCGCGCCAGCGCTACTGGGGCTGCCCGATCCCGGTGATTCACTGCGACGACTGCGGCGCGGTGCCGGTGCCGGAGGCGGACCTGCCGGTGCGCCTGCCAGAGGACGTGATCCCGGACGGCGCCGGCTCGCCGCTGGCGCGCATGCCCGAGTTCTTTGAAGCCACTTGCCCGGAATGCGGCAAGCCGGCGCGGCGCGAGACCGATACCTTCGACACTTTCTTCGAGTCATCCTGGTACTTCGCCCGCTATGCCTGTGCCGACAACGACGACGCGATGCTGGATGCGCGCGCCGACCACTGGCTGCCGGTGGATCAGTACGTGGGCGGCATCGAGCACGCGGTACTGCACCTGCTGTATGCGCGCTTCTTCCACAAGCTGCTGCGCGACGAGGGCCTGGTGGCCTCCGACGAGCCATTCACCCGGCTGCTGACCCAGGGCATGGTGATCGCGCCGACCTTCTACCGCGAACGCGGTGACGGCGGGAAGGACTGGATCAACCCGGCCGATGTCGAGCTGGAGCGCGCGGAGGACGGCTCGGTGAAGACCGCGCGTCACCGCGAGGACGGCCAGCCGGTCGTCGTGGGCGGCATGGAGAAGATGTCCAAGTCGAAGAACAACGGCGTGGACCCGCAGGCCCTGATCGAGCGCTTCGGTGCCGATACCGCGCGGCTGTTCACCATGTTCGCGGCCCCGCCGGATCTGTCGCTGGAGTGGTCTGACTCCGGGGTGGAGGGCGCCCACCGTTTCATCAAGCGCCTGTGGCGCGCGGTGCACGAGCACGTGAACGGCGATGCCCCGGCTGCGCTGGACGTGGGCGCACTGGACGACGCCGGGCGCGAGCTGCGGCGCAAGCTGCACGACACCATCGCCAAGGTGACCGACGACATCGGCCGCCGCCAGACCTTCAACACGGCCGTGGCCGCGAACATGGAGCTGCTGAACGACCTCGGCCGATTCCCGAAGGATGCTGCTCTGGCCGCGGCCGTGCGCCAGGAGGCCCTGGAGGGCATCGTGCGCATGCTGGCGCCGATCATCCCGCATGTCACCGAGACGTTGTGGCAGGTTCTGGGTCATGACGAACTGATAGCCGGCACGCACTGGCCATCGGTCGACGAGGCCGCGCGCCAAGCTGCGCAGGAGACCTTGGCGGTGCAGGTCAACGGCAAGCGCCGCGCCGAGATCGCGGTCGCATCCGGCGCCGACAAGGAGGCCATCGAGATCACGGCGCGCAACGACGAAAACGTCCAGCGCCATATCGAGGGGCAGAACGTGATCAAGGTGATCGTGGTTCCCGGGCGTCTGGTTAACTTCGTGGTGAAGCCACAATGACCGGCCTGCTGCGCTCAGGACTGGTGCTGGTGCTGGTGGCCGCGCTGGCGGCATGCGGTTTCCAGTTGCGTGGCAGCGGGGAGTGGCCGGAGGGAATGGATCCGGTCCAGATTACCGGGATCAATACCCGCGATTCGCTGTACCGGGAGTTGGCTGTGACGCTGGGTTCTTCCGGGGTGGAGGTGGTGAGTCAACGCCCCGAGGGCCAGGGCGCGATCCTGGAGATCCGCTCAGTGGATGACCAACGGCGCACCCTGTCGGTGACCGACGCCGCACGGGTGTCGGAATACGAACTGACTCGCACGGTGGACGTCCGCCTGCGTCCGTTGGATGGGGAGGCGGTGGATCTGGGTCCGTTGCGTGCATCGCGCATCTACCTGTTCGATGGCAGCGCGGTGCTTAGCCGCAGCGAGCGCGAGGAGACCCTGCGCGACGCGATGAACCGTGACATCGTCGCCCAGTTGCAGCGACGGGTTGCCGCATTGCTCGACGCGGACGGCACCCTGCAACCGAGCGTGGAGGACGCGGCCCCGTAATGGCGCTGGATATCGCCCGCCTGGAGCAGGACCTGACGCGCGGGCTCGCGCCGATCTACTTGCTGCTTGCCGAGGAACCGCTGCAGGCGATCGAGGCGGCCGATGCAATCCGAGCGGCCGCGCGCGAACAGGGCTTTCTAGAGCGTACGGTGCTGGACCTGACCGCACAGTCGGACTGGGGGCCCTTCGAGGCCGCGATCCGTGACCGTTCGCTGTTCGCCGAGCGCAGCGTGCTGGATCTGCGCCTGGCCACCGGCAAGCCGGGCAAGACCGGCGGCGATCACCTGAAGGCCTACGCTGGCGACCCGCAGGCGGACCTGGTGATGATGCTTCAGCTGCCGCGACCGGATCGGGACATGCGCCGGGCTGCCTGGTTCAAGGCCATAGAAGGGCGTGCGGTGGTGATCCACGCACGCCCGGTCCCGCCGGCGCTACTGGGCGGCTGGGTTCGCGCGCGATTGCAGAAAAACGGCCTGCGCATTACCGACCCGGCGCTGGCCCTGCTGGTGGCCCGGGTCGAGGGCAACCTGCTGGCGGCGCGCCAGGAGATCGAGAAACTGGCCCTGGCCGGTGTCACCGAGATCGACGAGACCGTGCTGGCGGAGGCCACCACCGACAGTGCCCGTTTCGAATTGTTCGGCCTGGCCCCGACTGCATTGCGCGGCGATGTTCATCACGCGCTCCGCATGCTGGAGGGGCTGCTGGACGAGGGGCAGGCGGAGCCGCTGATCCTGTGGGCCCTGGCACGCGAGTGCCGGCTGCTGGTGCAGGCGATGGAACGCAAGGCCGTCGGTGCCCCCGACCGCGAGGCCTTTCAGGGCATTTTCGGCGACGGCCAAAAGGCCTTGCGCCAGGCGATGTCACGTCTGGACTTGAAGATGGCGCGAGGTCTGCTGGCCGAGGCCGCGCGGGTTGACCGGATCATCAAGGGTCAGGAAAACGGCAACGCCCGGCAGGGGTTGCTAGACTTGGTGGCCCGTATGGCGGGGCGTCCGCTGACCGTGGCGGACCCTGCCCTGAATCTACAATGAGTGGACTGCATGAACGCTGCTGTACATCCGACCGATAGCGCCGATGCCGTGATTGCCCAGGTCGAAGGCCTGGGGCGTGCCGCGCGCGTGGCCTCCCGGCGCATGGCCGAGGCCGAGCCGGGCGCGAAGAATGCGGCGCTGCACGCGATTGCCGAGGGCATTGCGGCACGCCGTGCCGAGCTGGCGGCCGCCAACAGCCGCGATCTGGATGCCGGACGCGAGCGTGGTCTGGACGCCGCGATGCTGGATCGACTGGCGCTCACTGATGCACGCATCGACAGCATGATCGAGGGCTGCCGTCAGGTAGCCGGGTTGCCCGACCCGGTGGGCACGATCTCCGACATGGCCTATCAGCCGAGCGGCATTCAGGTTGGCCAGATGCGCGTGCCGCTGGGCGTGATCGGGATCATCTACGAATCGCGCCCGAATGTGACCATCGACGCGGCCGCGCTGTGTCTGAAGTCCGGTAACGCCGCGATCCTGCGCGGTGGCTCGGAGGCGATGCACTCCAACCAGGCGTTGGCCGCGATCATCCAGGCCGGGCTGGAGCAGGCCGGCCTGCCGCGCGAGGCGGTGCAGGTGGTAGCGACCACCGACCGTGCCGCGGTGGGTGCGTTGCTGCGCATGCCGCAGTACGTGGATGTCATTGTGCCGCGTGGCGGCAAGGGCCTGACCGAACGGGTTAGCAACGAGTCGCAGATCCCGGTCATTAAACACCTGGACGGCGTCTGCCATGTCTATGTGGACGGGGGCGCGGACGCCGACAAGGCCCTGGCCGTCGCGGTGAACGCCAAGACCCAGCGCTATGGCACCTGTAACACCATGGAGACGTTGCTGGTGCACGCGGACCAGGCCGAGGCCTTTTTGCCGCGCCTGGCTGTGGCCCTGGGCGAACACCAGGTCAGCCTGCGCGGCTGTGCCCGAACGCGTGCGATCCTATCCCACAGCGGGTCGGACATCGCCGAGGCCACGGAGGAGGACTGGGTGGCGGAGTACCTGGGGCCGATCCTCGCGATCCGTGTCGTCGACGACCTGGACATGGCGATCGATCATATCAACACCTATGGCTCTCACCACACCGACAGCATCGTGACCGAGGACTATACGCGCGCCCGGCGCTTCCTGCGCGCTGTGGATTCCAGTTCGGTG
Organism: Thioalkalivibrio sp. ALJ1; assembly: GCF_000745395.1. Classification (NCBI taxonomy): domain Bacteria; kingdom Pseudomonadati; phylum Pseudomonadota; class Gammaproteobacteria; order Chromatiales; family Ectothiorhodospiraceae; genus Thioalkalivibrio; species Thioalkalivibrio sp. ALJ1. The sequence continues at coordinate 1,367,911 of NZ_KN050684.1, forward strand.
ATGGTGAACGCCTCCACCCGCTTCGCCGATGGCTTCGAATATGGCCTCGGCGCGGAGATCGGCATCTCCACCGACAAGCTGCACGCCCGGGGCCCAGTGGGCCTGCATGGGTTGACCACACTCAAGTACGTGGTGTTCGGCGATGGTCATGTGCGTCGCTAGGGGCCTACCGGGTTTGGGGATGATCTGCTGCGCGCGATGGAGTCAGCGTCTCCCTGAGGCAGTCCCGGTGTGATCGGGATTCTCGGCGGCACCTTCGACCCGATCCACTTCGGCCACCTGCGCCCGGCCCTGGAGATCCAGCAGCACCTGGGCCTGGAGCGGGTGCACTTCATCCCCTGTCATGTGCCGCCGCATCGCGCGAGCCCGGGCACCGGCAGCGACGACCGCCTGGCGATGGTGGAGCGGGCGATCGCCGACGTACCCGGCTTTGTCGCCGATCGTCGCGAGCTGGATCGCCAGGGACCGTCCTACACGGTGGACACCTTGCTCAGCTTCCGCGAGGAGCTAGGGAGGGATGCGCCATTGGTGCTCATCATGGGCATGGATGCCTTTGCTGGCCTGTCGTCGTGGAACCGCTGGCAGCAGATCTTCGACCTCGCGCACATCGTGGTCTCGCACCGCCCCGGGAGCCCGGCCTCCCATGACCTGGGGGGCTGGCTGGGGAATGCTGCGACCCACGATGCAAAGGCGTTGTGCAAGGCCCCCGGGGGGCTGGTGTACTTCCAGCCGGTGACCCAACTCGACATCTCCGCCACCGCGATCCGGGACGAACTGCAGGCCGGGCGCAGCCCGCGCTTCCTGCTCCCGGGGAGCGTCAATCGTTACATCCAGGACCGCGGCCTGTACCGGGCCGGGTCGAACCGCAATCACGGGACATGACCAACACAATGAATAGCGAACAACTCCTGGAGCTGGTGACCACGGCTCTGGAAGACCGCAAGGCGCAAAACATCCGCACGATCGATGTGCGCGGCAAGACCACGCTGGCCGATTTCATGGTGATCGCCTCCGGGACCTCCGGGCGTCACGTGCAATCCACTGCCGAGCTGGTGGCCGCCGAGGCCAAACAGTCCGGTATCCAGCCGTTGGGGATTGAGGGTCAGGAAGGCCAGGAATGGGTCCTGGTGGACCTGAACGACGTGATCGTTCACGTGATGCTCCCGGAGACCCGCGACTTCTATAACCTGGAAAAGCTCTGGCTGGCAGAGGAGGCCGCGGACACCGAAAAGGCCGCGCCCGAGGACCCGAGTCTGGAGCGCGTCCGCCGGCTGCGCGGCTGAGCGGGGGCGCGTTGCCATGCGCCTGGACCTGATCGCGATCGGCAAGCGCATGCCCGACTGGCTGGCGGCCGGGTTCGCTGAATACGCCGGGCGCCTGCCGCGCGAGCTGGAGCTGAACCTGCAGGCCCTCTCCGGGCCCTCCGGCGCGAAGTCGATGGATACCACCACGCTGTTGCGCCGCGAGGGCGAGATCCTGCTGAAGGCGATCCCCGAGGGCGCCCGCGTGATTCTGCTCGACGAACGCGGCAAGGGCGTGGACACCCGGGGCGTGGCCAAACGCCTGGAAGCCTGGCAGCAGGATGGTCGTGACGTGGCGCTGGTAATCGGGGGTGCCGCCGGACTGGATGATGCCGTACGCGCTCGCGCTGAATGGGCGTGGTCGCTGTCGCCGCTGACCTTCCCGCACATGCTGGTGCGGGTGCTGGTTGCCGAGCAGATCTACCGCGCCTGGTCGCTGCTGAACAACCACCCTTACCATCGCGCGTGACGTCCGTGGCGCATCCGCTGCTGCTGGCCTCCGCCTCTCCGCGCCGCCGCGAACTGCTGGAACAGATCCAGCTTGCATTCGAGGTGGCCCCGATGGACGTGGACGAGACCCCGCAGCCGGGCGAAACGCCGGAGGCGCTGGTCGAGCGCCTGGCGATTGCCAAGGCCGATGCGGCCCGGGAGTGCCTGGCGGCGGGACAGTGGGCGCTGGCGGCCGACACCGTGGTTGCTGCCGACGGCGACGCGCTGGGCAAGCCGGCAGATTTCGCCGAGGCCGCGGCAATGCTCCGGCGCCTCTCGGGCGGCGAGCACCGGGTGGTCTCCGGCATGGCCTTGTGGCGCCCGGGCGAGCCGATGCGCGCCCGCCACGTGACGACCCGGGTGCGCATGCGTGACCTGACCGAAGGCCATATCGCGGCCTACTGGGCCACCGGCGAGCCGCGTGGCAAGGCCGGGGCCTACGCCATCCAGGGCCGTGGTGCGGCCTTTGTCGAATGGATCGAGGGCTCCTATACCAACGTGGTCGGGCTACCGCTGTTCGAGCTGGAGGCCTGGCTGCAGGAGATCCCCGACCCGCCACCGCGCGTCTGATTCGTGCCCCGAGACCCTGGTTGAATCGAGACTCTGGCCGAACCCGGGCCTTTACGGAATGTTGTGGTGCTCCAGCGGGTAGCCGCGTTCCTTGAAGAAACGGTAACGGGTGCGCCCGGCCTCGCGGCCCGTCTCGTCGCCGCCGACGATGTCGGCGACCCGCTCGAAGCGCCCGCAGTACTCCGGGACCTCGGCGGCGAGATTGATCAGTACGTCGCAGCGATCCGACGGGGCATGGGCCTCGTGCAGGGAGACCGCGACGTCCGCATCGCGCACGTCGGTGCTGTGCGGCAAAAAGGCGGTGTCCTCGAAGGTCCACAGCCACTCGTCCAGCGTGCGGGTCAGCTCCGGCGAGCCGGTGTGGATATGCACGCGATGGCCCTGGCCGCTGGCCTTCTTCGCCAGGCGGCAGGTGAAGCGCAGGCGTGCCTCCGGAGCCGGGTCCTGCAGCAGGTAGAAGCTGACGTGGGTCATCCGCGCCCGACCCGGATCAGGCCTGGTCGAGCAGGTAGCGCATCAGCATCGGTACCGGGCGGCCGGTCGCGCCTTTCTCCTTGCCGCTCTTCCAGGCCACGCCGGCGATGTCGACATGCGCCCAGGTGTAGTCCTCGGTGTAGCGCGACAGGAAGCAGGCGGCGGTGATGGTGCCGGCCGGGCGCCCGCCGATATTGGCCATGTCGGCGAAATTGCTCTTCAGCTGTTCCTGGTACTCCGGCCACAGCGGGAGTTGCCAGCCGCGATCGCCGCTCTCCTCTCCGGCGGCCAGCAGGTTCTTCGTCAGGCGCTCGTTGTTGCCGAGGATCGCTGCGCCCTGGTGGCCCAGGGCAATGATGCAGGCCCCGGTCAGGGTGGCTATGTCGATCACCGCTTTCGGCTTGAAGCGTTCGGCCCAGGTCAGGGCATCGGCGAGCACCAGGCGGCCCTCGGCGTCCGTATTGAGGACCTCTACGGTCTGCCCGGACAGGGTGGTGATGATGTCGCCTGGACGGGTCGCGCGACCATCGGGCATGTTCTCCGCGCTGGTGACCACGCCGACCACGTTGATCGGCAGGCCCAGTTCGCAGCAGGCCTCGATCACGCCGAACACGCTGGCCGCGCCGCACATGTCGTACTTCATCTCGTCCATCTCGGCGCCGGGCTTGAGCGAGATGCCGCCGGTGTCGAAGGTGATGCCCTTGCCGACCAGCACCACCGGCGCGTCACCCTTCTTGCCGCCGTTGTATTCCATGGCGATCAGCCGCGGCGGGCGCTCGGAGCCCTTGCCAACGGCCAGGATGGCACCGGCGCCGATTTTTTCCAGGTCCTTTTCATCCAGCACCGTGGCCTTCAGCGACTTGTACTGTTTCGCCATCTCGCGGGCGGTATCCGCCAGGCTCTCCGGGTAGCAGACATTCGGCGGGGTGTTGCCCAGGTCCTTCGCGCGGTTCACGCCGGTGGCGATGGCCACAGCCTCGCCGCAGGCTTTCTTCGCCGCTTCGGCGTCCTTGCGCTCCACACTGAGCTGGATCTTTTCCAGCTTCACCGGGGTGGCCTTCTCCTTGCCCTTGAACGGGGTGAAGCGGTAGGCGGCATCCGAGATCGCCGCGACCAGGGTGTGCACCACCCAGGCGATGTCCTTGCCGCGCGGCTGGAAGTCCGCGACTGCGATCGCCGCGCTGGTGGCCGGGCGCTCGACCAGTGCGGCGGCCAGGGCCTGCGCCGCCTTGCGCGCGGCGCGGGCGTCGAAGTCCTTCTTCGCCCCCAGGCCGATCAGGAGTGCGCTACCCTTGCTTCCACTGCCGGGGAGCAGCAGCCGACTGCCGGCGTCGCCGTCCATCTCGCCGGCCTTCAACAGGGCGGTGATTTCGCCGTCGCGCGCGACATCCAAGGCCGCGGCGCCCGCGGCCGGCTTGCGCTTGTGGGCGATCCCGGCGGCGCGGATCCCGGCGCGGGGTTTGTCGAGGGTCGAGGTAGTGACGGAGAATTGCATGAATGCCTCCCAAAAATGAGTTCGATCATGGTACCAGCGCCAAGCCGCGCCCGACCACGCGCCGTAAGGGCGGCGGGGTAATACGCGCATGATCCTGCGCCGCACCGAGCGTTTTATTGCCCGCGAACTGTTGGTCACGCAGACCGCGGTCACCATCGTGCTGTTGCTGGTGATCGTTGGCGGCGTGTTGGCGCGGGTCCTGAGCGACGTCGCCGAAGGCAGCATCCCGGTGGATTTTCTGCCCGGCATGGTTGCCTTTGGTGCGTTCAAGGGGATCGTGTTTCTGTGGCCGGTGGCGCTCTTCCTGGCCTTTATGCTGGTGCTGGGTCGGTTGCAACGTGACAGCGAACTGGTGGCGCTTCAGGCCAGCGGCATGTCCTTCGCCGCGCTTTATCGTGCGCTGTTCTGGGTCGCTGCGCCCGCCTCCCTCCTGCTGCTGGCACTGATGACACTGGTGGTGCCGCGTACCGAGGCCCAGATCGACTCGATGCGCGATCTCGCCGAACAACGTTCGGATCTGGTCGGGATTACACCGGGGCGGTTTTTGCGCTCACGGGTGGGGGAGCAGGTCTTCTTTGCCGAACGCCTGAGCGAGGACCGCGAGGCCCTGCTGGAGGTGTTCATTTACCGCGAGGTGGACGGCGAGGCGCAGGTGACGGTGGCCGAACGGGCGATTCCGGACCCCAGCGCCGAAGGCAGCGGCTTCTTGGTCCTCGAAAACGGCTATCGCCACGTCGGTGTGCCGGGCGAGGGCAGTTTCCGCATGCTCGAGTTCGAACGCCTGCGCACCCAGATTACGGAACCGGATGCGGGGGCGGGAAGCCGGGGTTTTGACGCCATGTCCAACCGTGAGTTGTGGGACCGGCGTGATGACTCCCGAGCCCGCGCGGAGTTGGAGTGGCGCCTCGCCATGCCACTTTCCATCCTGGTGTTGACTTTGATTGCCTTGCCTCTGGCTCAGGTGCCGCCCCGCTCGGGACGCTATGCTCGTATCCCGGCGGCGATCGGGGTCTACGTGCTGTACGCGAACTTCCTGATCCTGGGGCAGGGGCAGCTGGCCGACGGGCGCACACCCCTGGCCCTGGGGCTATGGTGGACGCACGGGCTGATGCTGGTTCTGTGGCTCTTGCTGGCCTGGCGCAAGGGGTTGCTGGGCCTTGGCCGGGGCGCCCGTAGATTGGACCGCGAAGAGGTGACGTCGTGACGACGGTGCTGGGGCGCTACGTGATGCGCCAGGTGCTGATCGGGACTGCGCTGGCCGTGATGTTGCTGGTGGCGCTGGATGCGGTATTCGCCTTGATCGACGAGCTGCGTGATACCGGTCGCGGTGACTACGGTTTGCGTGAGGCCTTGCTCTATGTGGCCCTCACCCTGCCGCGGCGGATGTATGACATGTTGCCCTCGGCGGCCCTGCTGGGAGGCCTACTGTGGCTGGGTAACCTGGCGGCCAACAGTGAGCTGACCGCAATGCGCGCGGCGGGTACGACCCTGGGCCGATTCATCGCCTGGGTGATGCAGGCCGGCCTGGTGGTCGTGGTGGTGATGGTGGTCGTGGGCGAGTTCTTTGCCCCTGCCGCCGAGAGCCGTGCGCAAAACCTGAAGGCCACCGCTTTCGATGAGCAATTGAGCGTGAGCTCGATCGGACTGTGGGCGCGCGACGGTCGGCGCATGGTGCAGGCGGATGCCGTGCTGCCGGGTAACCAACTGCTTGGTGTTCGCATCATCGAGCTGGACCAACACCGCGAGCCGCGAGAGATCACGCGCGCGGAGAGTGCCCAGTATGTAGACGGTGCCTGGCGCTTGCAGGGGGTGGAACGGTCGCGGCTGTCGCTGGATCGCGTTGAGCCCGAACGCGTGGAGGAGGAGACCATCGAGCGCTTGATCGCGCCGGAGTATTTCGATGTGCTGGTGGTGGAACCAAGTCAGATGGCGGCCCATGATCTCGCTCGCTATGTCGCTTATCTGCAGGAGAATCGCCTGGACTCGGCGCCCTACGAGGTCGCCTTCTGGCAGCGTCTGACCCTGCCGGCGAGCACCTTCGTGATGCTGCTGCTGGCGATCCCGTTCCTGTTCGGCTCGCAGCGCGAGGGTGGGGCCGGGAAACGTTTGTTCATCGGGATCGCCATTGGCGTGTCGTTCGTGATCGTGATGCGCGCGATGACTCATCTGGGCCTGGTTTACAACCTGCCGCCAGTGATGGCGGCCAGCTTGCCCTTGGTGTTGTTCCTGATCCTGGCGTTGTATGCCCTCCAGCGCATGGGGCGGCAGACATGATGGCCTGGCTGCGCACGGGGTTCCTGCTGGGGCTGATGGCCATGCTGGCGGGCTGTGGCGGCGCCGGGCCGGACGGCTTCGATCCCCTCCCGCGCCAGGCCACGGTGCTCGCCTTTGGCGACAGCGTGACCCACGGGACCGGGGCGGGCGCGGGCGAGGACTACCCGACGCGCCTGGCGGCGATCACTGGCTGGACGATCATCAACGACGGGGTACCCGGCGATCGCGCCAGCAGCGCACGCAAGCGTCTCCCCCCGAGCCTGCGCACACACGAGCCCGACCTGGTGCTGATCTGGCTGGGTGGCAACGACTTCCTGCGCCAGCGCGACCCCGCCGTGGTGAAGGAAGACCTGCGCGCGCTGGTGGAGATGGCGCGCGAGCACAGCGCCCAGCCGGTGCTGTTGGGGGTGCCGCGGGCCTCGGCCCTGGGGGCCGCCACCGGACGCCTGCGGGACGACCCGATCTACCGCGAACTGGCGCGCGAGGAACAGGTGCCCCTGATCGAGGGCGTGCTCTCGGGGGTGCTGTCCGCGAGCGAGCTGCGGGCGGACCCGGTCCATCCCAACGCCCGCGGCTACCGCCGCATCGCCACCGAGATCGCCGAGGCCCTGGACGACCTCGGTTTCTGGCTCGCGCCTTGATTTTTGTGCACCACGAAGCACACGAAGGCACCAAGAAGGGCAAAGAGCGGGTTCAGCACGGAGAACACAGAGGGCGCGGAGAAAACCGAAAGGCTTTCGGGTCGAACGTCGTCGGGACGGGGGACATGCAAAATTTACCGGGGGTAGTCGGTCCGCAGGCTTGATGCGATCCGTTGCGCACGTCGGCACACTGCCTGCTGCCAAACAAACACCGGTTTTCTCCGTGTCCTCTGTGGTCCAATCGTTCTTGACCTTGCCCTTCTTCGTGCCTTCGTGTGCTTCGTGGTGAAACAAACAGGCAGGCAGTAGAGGTCAGGTCTTTTGGTTTTGTTTCCAGCGGGGTTTGGCGAGGCCCTTGATGCGGACGAGTTCGGTGCTGGAGAGCCAATCGTGCAGCATCCAGCGCCGCGGGTGGAACTGTGACAGGCCGAGCGTGAAAAGCGCCGCGGCGGTGACCAGGATGATGGCCACCGCGCCATATTCGCGTACCACCCAGATGGCCATCAGGATCACTAGCCACTGGGCGACCGCGACCAGGTAGCGCAGGGTCGCCTGCCAGGCGTTGACGGCGTGGCCGGCCTCTGTGCGTAGCTGGATGTTCCAGGCTTGCATGCCGAGCGTCTGTCCGGTGCGGGTCCAGAACCAGTAAAAGAAGCCCCAAGCCACGATTAAATTAAGTACGAAGTGCGCCCGTGGCGAGTACAGCCCGGTGGTATTGCCGACGATGACCACCAGAAGCCCGAGGACCATCCATATTGCGATCAGGAGAAGGGCGTCGTAGATGATGGCGGCCAGGCGGCGGAGCAGGCTGGTCGGCTGGCCGTCGACGGAGGAGGCGGCGGTATCGGTCATGGGGTTTCCGAGGGTTCTCGATTTGGCCGCAGGCGCGGAGTGGGCGTAGTCTTGCTGCATGGAGCGACGCTTTCAACGTATCCCCCTGGAATTTCCGGCTACCTTGCTGACCGATGGCGGGGGGTGTTCGGTTCGCGTTGAGGATATCTCGCTGAAGGGGGTATTGCTGGAGGGCGCGCATCTCCCGGCCATGACCGACGGTGACCAGGTCAGCGTCGACGTCCCGCTCAGCGAGGAGGCCCGTATTATCTTCGAGGGCCGTGTGTGCTGGCACGAGGGGCTTTGGCTGGGCGTGGAGATTGAGGCCATGCCGCTGGAGTCCGCCTCGCATTTGCGCCGCCTGGTCGAGCTCAATCTGGGCGACGAGGCCTTACTGGAACGGGAATTCGCTGCGCTGATCGAGGCACGCTGACCCCGGAGCGCGTCACACCTCCGGGAAGATCTCCCGAAACGGCAGGACCTCCACCCAGTCCCCCGCTCGTGCCCCGGTCGATTCGCGTGGCAGCACCACGTAGGCGTTGGCCTCGCTCATCGCGCGCAGCTGGTGCGAGTTCTGGCCCCCCGATGTGCGCACCACCCAGCCACGGTCATCCGTTTCCAGTATGGCGCGCTGAAAATCCGCGCGGCCGGGTGTCTTCTGCAGGTCTTCCAGCAGGCGGGCGTTCAGGGTCTGTGGGGCAGTCGCGTCACGCCCGGCCAGCTGCTGGAGCGCCGGGCGTACCAGCAGGCCAAAGGTGGTGATTACGGCGACCGGGTTGCCCGGCAGCCCAAAGAAATGGGCCTGCCCGAAGTGGCCAAAGGCCAGAGGCCGCCCCGGCTTGATCGCCAGCTTCCAGAAGTTCACCTGCCCCGAGGACTCCAGCACACGGGTGACATGGTCGGCGTCGCCGACCGACACGCCGCCCGTCGTGATGATCAGGTCGGCCTCGGCGCCGGCCCGCGTCAGGGCTTCGCACACGGCCGCATCGGTATCCCGGATCACACCGTAGTCCAGGGCCTCCACTGGATAACTCTGCAACAGGGCACGCAGGGTGTGGCGGTTGCTGTCGTGGATATGGCCCGGGCCCAGGGGCTGATCGATCGGGATCAGTTCGTCCCCGGTGGAGAAGAACGCAACGCGGGGTCGACGCAGCACGCTGACGCGGGCGATCCCCTGGCTCGCCAGGACCCCGATCTCGGCCGCGCCGATAGGCTGGCCGATGGCGTACAGCGGGCTTCCGGAGGCGGTATCGCTCCCCGCGTTGCGGATGTTGTGGCCTGCGGACAGGCCGCCATTTTGCAGGGTGATGGAGTTGCCATCGCGCTCGACCTGTTCCTGCATGATCACCACTTCGGCCCCGGCCGGGACCACCGCGCCGGTCAGGATGCGTACGCACTGTCCGGCCTTAAGGGTGGCGTCCCAGGGGTGTCCGGCGGCGGATGTCCCTACCATGGTGAGCGTGGCACCTTCGGTCGCGTCGGCGGCCTGCAGCGCATAGCCGTCCATGGCCGAGACCGCCGCCGGGGGCACATCGATGCGTGCGTGAATCGGCTGGGCCAAGGTTCGCCCGACGGCTTCCTCCAGAGGGATCTGCTCCTTCTGCGTGATCGCCTGGCAGGCCTCGAGAATCGCGGCGCGCGCCTGTTCCAGGGTCTTGGCGTTGGGGTCGAACTCGTCGCAGCCGGGGGCAGCCTTAGGCATCGGGTGTCTCCGCTTCAGGGGTGGATGTTCAGATAGTCAATGATAAAGGCCGCTATGGCATCCGGGTCATTGATTGGCAGCAACGGGCCGTCGAAGTCCAGGGTCGCGGCGTCAGTGGCCACCGCGATCACGCCGTCGATCTCGCGATAAAGCGGGGTCTTACCCAGCGATGGGCGATGCACCTCGATCTTGGGCAGCTCCCATTGCTTGAAGCCCTCGACCAGGATCAGATCCGAGCGCTGTGGATCCAGTCGTGAACACAGCATGTCGAGGTCCGGCACCCGGCCGTCGTCGGTCTCCGGGGTCTCGACCATCAGGGCATAGCGTCGGCCGGAGGCCACCAGCATCTGGTCGGCCCCGGCATGACGCAGCTCAAAGCTGTCCTTGCCTGGCTTGTCGACGTCGAATTCGTGATGGGCGTGCTTGATTATCGCCGGGCGCAGGCCGCGCGCTCGCAGGGCCGGTATTACGCCCTTGAGCAGGGTGGTCTTGCCACTGCCGCTCCAGGCGGCGAAGCCGATGCGGGGCAGATCTGCAGGGCTGGATACGTCGATCATGGATGTCCTACCGGCATGGTGCATTGGATGGCCCGCAGTATAGCGATCATGGTTTTGGTCTCGCGGTGTCGAGATCATCCGGCGTGTTGATGTTGGCGAACGCCTGCGGTTGATCGGAAAAGTCGACGGTCAGCGCGCCGATATCGCGGAACCAGCGCCCGACCGCGAGCGAGCCCTGAGCGAGATCATCTTGCAGGCGTTCGGCCAGGGTGGGGCGCAGCAGGGCAAACAGGGGCTGTAGACGTTCACCGTCGTGGGCGATGGCGGCGGGAACCGGGTTCGCTTCCAGCGCATGGTGCAGTCGCTGGCCCAGATCAAGGGGAAGCTCGGGGGCATCCACCGGTGCGCACAGGAGCGTTTGCCCGGGGCAGGAGGCAAAGGCCGCAGCAATTCCCGCCATCGGGCCGCGGTAGTCGGGGTGGGAGTCGGTCAGCGCGGGAAACCCCAGCGCCCGATAGCGGTCGATATTGGTATTAGTGCTGATGACCAGCTGTTCGGCCTGAGGCTGGAGGCGCTCGATCGCATGTGCGACTAGCGGGCGACCGCGATAGTCGACCCAACCCTTGTTGCAGCCACCCATGCGGCGGCCCTGGCCGCCCGCCAGGATGACAGCGGTTACGGATGCGAGCGGGGTCTTCATGGGCTGCGCGGACATGCGGTTTGCGGGCTTCGGCGCCGGGCTGGCCTTTGGTTTATCGTGGTCGGTATAGAACGCTCATCGCGTGTGCGCACGCAGTGTACGACGAATCCACCCTGACGGGAGAGGATGCCCATGCGGGTTTCATCTGGGCCCAAGGCAACGTGGAAAGGCTGGCGTTTCTGGCGGCATTGCTTGTGGTTGGCCTGCCTGCTGCTCGGCGCGGGATCGCTGGTGGCGGCCAGCATGGCCGACACCAGCGATCGCCATGGTCTGCTGCTAACGGTGGAGGATGCGATCGGCCCGGCCACCGGCGATTACATCCGTCGCGGTATCGAGCGCGCCGAGGCGGAAGACGCAGAGATCATGATCCTGATGCTGGATACCCCCGGGGGGTTGGACTCCAGCATGCGCAGTATTATCAAGAATATCCTGCAGTCTGATGTGCCGGTGGTGACCTACGTCTATCCGTCCGGGTCGCGGGCGGCCAGTGCGGGCACCTACATGCTGTATGGATCGCATGTCGCTGCCATGACTCCGGCCACTAACCTAGGCTCGGCCACCCCGGTGCAGATGGGCGGCGGCGGGCTCCCGGGCATGGACCCGCCGGAGCCGGACGAGGACGCGCGCGACGATACGGAAACCGATGAGGCCGATGGCGAGGCGCTCGACGACGAAACGGACGCGGCGGACGAGCCCGCGGATGAAAATGGAGCCGCCAACGGCGAGGTCGAACCCGCTAGCGAGGAGGAACTGCTGGAGGACGACCCGGCCCCGCGCCGCGGCGACGATGCGATGGAACGCAAGGTGCTGGAGGACGCGGTGTCCTATATCCGCGGCCTGGCCGAGCGCTATGGGCGCAATGCCGACTGGGCGGAGGAGACCGTCCGTGAAGGCTCCAACCTGACCGCAACCGCCGCATTGGAGCAGAACGTCATCGACTTCGTGGCGGACAACCTGGACGACTTGCTTGTGCAGATCGACGGGCACACGGTGCGCATGCACGACGGCGAGCGTACGCTGTCTACCGAGGGGCTGCGCATAGAACGCATGGATCCGGACTGGCGCACCCAGTTGCTGTCCGTCATCACCAACCCGAACATCGCCTACATCCTGATGCTGCTGGGGATCTACGGCATCATCTTCGAGCTGGCCAACCCGGGTGCGATCTATCCCGGTGTGATTGGTTCGATTGCGCTGATCCTGGCCTTCTTTGCCTTGCAGGTGATGCCAGTGAACTACGCCGGTCTGGCACTGATGCTGCTGGGCATGATTTTCATGATTGCAGAGGCCTTTGTGCCCAGTTTCGGGGCGTTGGGCATAGGAGGTATCGTGGCGTTTACGACCGGTTCGATCATTCTGTGGGACGACCCCAACCTGAACGTGGCCCTACCGCTGGTGATCGGCACGGCCATCGCCATCGGCATCCTTTCTGTCTGGGTGCTGGGGCGCCTGTTCAGCCTGCGGGGCAAGAAGCCGGCCACGGGTTATGAAGAGATGATCGGCATGATCGGCGAGGCGCGCGAAGACTTTGAGCGCAGCGGCCGGGTCTGGGTCCACAGCGAACAGTGGAACGCCGAAACATCGGTTCCGTTGCGCCAGGGGCAGAAGGTGCGCGTCACCGCCATCGAAGGGCTCAAGCTGCAGGTCGAACCCGCGACTGCAGAGGACACACAGGGTTCCGCTTCGGCCGGTTGAACGGTCACGCGAAACTCACAACGTAAGAGGAGCAGGACATGAACGATCTCGGTTTCTTTGTCGTCCCGCTAGTCATCCTGGTTGCCATCCTCGTGATGTCGATCAAGGTGCTGCGTGAGTACGAGCGCGGTGTGGTCTTCTTTCTGGGTCGCTTCCAGTCGGTCAAGGGCCCCGGTCTGATCATCATCATCCCGGGCATTCAGCAGATGGTTCGGATCGACCTGCGCATCATCACCCTGGATGTGCCTAGCCAGGACGTGATCTCTCAGGACAACGTGACTGTTCGGGTCAACGCCGTGTTGTACTTCCGCGTAGTGGATTCGGCCAAGTCGGTGATCCAGGTCGAGGACTACTACGCCGCCACCAGCCAGCTGGCGCAGACCACACTGCGTTCGGTACTGGGCAAGCACGACCTTGACGAGATGCTCTCCGAGCGCGACAAGCTCAACAGTGACATCCAGGAGATCCTCGACGCGCAGACCGATGCTTGGGGGATCAAGGTCACCAACGTCGAGATCAAGCATGTCGATCTGGACGATTCGATGATCCGCGCCATCGCGCGGCAGGCGGAAGCCGAGCGCGAACGCCGCGCGAAGGTGATCCACGCCGAGGGCGAGCTGCAGGCGGCGGAGAAGCTGGTGCAGGCCGCCCAGCAGATGGAGGCCAGCCCGTCCTCGCTGCAACTTCGCTACATGCAGACCATGTCCGACATGTCCTCCAACGGCCATGCGAACACCATCTTCTTCCCGCTGCCGCTGGAACTGACCAAGGTGTTCGAAAACCTGGCGGGCAAGTTCCGCGCGGAGAACCCGGAAGCCCCGGGCAATACCGGGAAGCCGGATGGCCAGTAGGGCGTGACCGCCGCTACGGCGACATCACCCACCCTCGACCGCTTCCTGGACGAACTCTGGGCGGTCGAGGGTCTTTCCGATTACACCCTTGTCGCTTATCGGCGCGATCTGGCAGCGCTGGCACACTGGCTGGAGCAGCGGGACACGGCCCTGGAGACGGCCGAGGCGGCCGACCTGTTGGGCTTCGTGAGCAGTCGTATGCAGGCCGGTGCGCGGCCGAAGTCTATTACCCGGGCGCTTTCCAGTATCCGGCGTTTCTATCGCTACCTGGTCCAGCAGGGCGAGCGCGAGGACGACCCCAGCGCCGGGATCGAGTCGCCCCGTGCCGGGCGCCCATTGCCGGATAGCCTGTCCGAGGCACAGGTGGAGGCGCTGCTGCAGGCGCCCGATCTCGAGGATGCGGTGGGCCTGCGCGACCGCGCGATGCTGGAGCTGATGTACGCCACCGGCTTGCGGGTCTCGGAGCTGGTGGGCCTGGAGCAGTCGGAAGTAAATGCCCGTCAGGGCGTGGTGCGCATCACCGGCAAGGGTCACAAGGAGCGCCTGGTGCCACTGGGCGAGGAGGCGGGCCACTGGCTGGCCCGTTACCAGCGCGAGGCGCGCCCTGACCTGCTGGACGGACACCCGCCTTGCGAGGCGGTGTTCGTGACCCGGCGCGGGCGCGGGCTCACCCGCCAGGCCTTCTGGTACCGTATCAAGGCCCATGCGCAGCGTGCGGGCATCGAATCACCGCTGTCGCCACATACGCTGCGCCATGCGTTCGCGACCCACCTGCTGGATCACGGCGCGGACCTTCGCGTGGTGCAGATGCTGCTGGGGCACAGCAGCCTGTCGACCACTCAAATCTATACCCACGTCGCACGCGCCCGCCTGCAAAGCCTGCACGCGGAACATCATCCCCGCGGCTGACGTCTATTACTCCGATCCCGGGAGACACGGGTTCGCCGGTGTCTCCCGGTCAGCGGTCACAGGGCCGTCCTGCGGGCCTGCTAAACTGCCCCCGTTTTGTTCTACAGCCACGAGAGAATCCATGTTTCTGAAACGCGCTCTTCCCCTCGCCGCGGCCCTGGCCGTCATCAGCACCCCAGTCCTGGCCACGGACGCCATTGAGGAATACATGGCCCGGGTGATCCCGGATGCCGAGTTCGACAGCATCCAGTCGACCCCGATGGACGGTATCTACGAGGTGCGTTACGGCACCGATATCTTTTATGTCTCGGAAGACGGCCGTTACCTGATGCAGGGCAATCTCGTTGATCTGGAGACCCGCGAAAACCTGACGCAGTCTGCCTTGAGCGGTGTGCGCGCCGATATGTTCGCCGCGATCGAGGACAACGAGCTGGTGACCTATTCGCCGAACGGCGACACCAAGGGCGTTCTGAACATCTTCACCGACCCGAATTGCCCCTATTGCCGCGAAATCCACCAGGATCTCCCGGAGTACCTGTCGGCCGGGATCAAGGTCCGCTACCTGATGTTCCCGGTACTGGGCCGCGACTCGCCCGAGATCATGGACCGGATCTGGTGCGCGGATGATCGCGAAGAGGCCATGGACCGGGCCAAGGAGGGCGACAAGCTGAACGACATCGACGGCAGCTGCACCACGCCGCAGGATCAGCACATGGCCATGGGCCAGCAGCTCGGGCTGCGCGGTACCCCGGCCCTGATCACCGAGGGTGGTCAGCAGCTCTCCGGTTATCAGGAACCGCAGGCCGTGATCGAGCGCATCCTCGGCAGCAACTGATTCCCCGTGCCCCGCCGGACCGCAGTGCGATCCGGGTCGCGGGTGGAGACGACATGCTGGAATATCAACTCAACGTCGACCGGGTGGATGCCCACGGCAGCCTGGCACGTGCCAAGCAGGCCGAGATTACGCTGGATACCGACATGGATGGGCGCGCCGACGCGCTGAGTCCACCGGAGCTGCTGCTGGCATCACTGGGCGCCTGCATGGTGCGCGGGATTCAGCGTGCCCTGCCGATGCTGCGCATCGAGGTGGGCAGCCTTTCCATTCAGTTACGCGGCTGGCGTCAGGACGATCCGCCTGCGATGGCGAAGATCGAGTATCGCGTCGAAGTCGACACCGATGCCGACGAGGAGATGCTCGAGATCCTGCACCGCAACGTGCAAAAGGGCACGATCTACCCGACCCTCGCCGCCGGCACCGAATTGACTGGCGAGGTCGTCGCCAGTCAATAGGCGCTGCCGCCGGGGCGCCCTCTGTGGGAGCGAGCTTGCTCGCGAAGCCCCTGCCCGTGCTTGACCTGCACGCCGCGGTTCCCGTCGCAGGGGAAGCTTGGATCGATGGTGGTTGACCAGCGCTCGATCGCCGAGAGGGCTCGGCTCCTACGGGGTTGGGCTTGCCGCGTGTTGCAGGAGGCCAGCCCTCTGGCCGATGGGGCGACTTCGAAGCCGTACCCGTTTGCGAGGAGCTGTGGCGGCAACCGGAGCCCGGTCAATACAGCAGCGAGGCCATCTGCCGGCGGAACTGCCCGACCAGCGGGTGATCGTTGCCGAGTACCTCGAAGGCGGCGAGCAGGCCCTTCTGGCCGGCACCGTCGTTGTAGCTGCGGTGCTGTTTCATAAGCTGCAGGTACAGCGCCAGTGCCTCTTCAGCCCGGCCCGAGAGCATCGCGTAGGCCGCCATCTGTTCCAGCGCCTCGGGCCGCGGGCTGTCGCCCTTCAGTTCCTGGGCGACGGCCTGCGGGTCGATGCCGGCGGCCGTCTTGGCAAACACCAAGCGGGCCTTTAGGGCCTTGGCCTCTTCCTTCTCGCTCTGGTCCAGCGGCAGCTTGGCGAGCTCGGACTCGGCCGCGTCGGGGTCTCCGGACTGGGCCAGGGCCCGGGCGAGTTCAATGCGCAGGTCGCCGTTGTCGGGATCTTGCTCTAGCGCGGCCTTTAGTGTCGCCAGTGCGCCGTCGACATCGCCGCCCTTGGCCTGTTCGCGCGCCTGTTCGATCAGCTTGTCAGAGGGCTTCTCCAGGTGCTGGTCGATCATCGCGCGGATGTTCGATTCCGGCTGCACGCCCATGAACTGGTCGGCCGGTTTGCCGTGGCGGAAGATCATCACCGTGGGCAGGCTGCGGACGCCGTACTGTTGCGCCAGCGCCTGTTGCTCGTCGCTGTTGACCTTGGCGAGACGAAACTTGCCGGCGTACTGCGCGGCAAGCTGCTGTAATAGCGGCATCAGTTGCTGGCAGGGGCCGCACCAGGCGGCCCAGAAGTCCACGACCACCGGCCGCTGGTGGGATTCGTCCAGCACCGCCTGCTGGAAGCTGTCCTGAGTGACGTCGAGGATGTCGTCGCCGGTCGCGCTTGCGGCTTCTGCCATGGGAACCCTCCTGAAACACGTGAATACGGAATCTGGACTGCATTGTTGGGATCGTCCCCGGGATTGCAAGCAGCCCTTCCCCTGCAGGCTTTGGTACGCTGCGCACAGTCCGACGAGCGGGCAGTCTGGGGAGATTGCTTCGTCGCTTCGCTCCTCGCAATGACGGGGGATGTTGAGCAGGCCGTGCCGCCAAGAGGCGCGATCAATAAAGGAACCCTACGTGAGCTATTCCGCATCCGATATCGAGGTCCTTGAGGGGCTGGACCCCGTGCGCAAGCGCCCGGGCATGTACACCGACACCACCCGTCCGAATCACCTGGCCCAGGAGGTGATCGACAACTCGGTAGACGAAGCGATCAGTGGCCATGCCAAGCGCATCGACGTGATCCTTCACAAAGACGACTCGGTCTCGGTCAGCGACGACGGGCGTGGCATGCCAGTGGACCTGCACCCGCGCGAGAAGCGGCCCGGCGTCGAGGTGATCCTCTCCACGCTGCATGCGGGCGGGAAGTTTTCGGACAAGAACTACCAGTTCTCCGGCGGCCTGCACGGGGTGGGCGTGTCGGTGGTCAACGCCCTGTCGCAAAAGCTCGAGATCCAGATCAAGCGCGACGGGCGCGAATACCACATGGCCTTTGCGGGTGGGCACAAGACGCAGGATCTGGAGGTCGTCGGCGAGGTCGGCAAGCGCAATACCGGGACCACGCTGCACTTCTGGCCCGACCCGCAGTACTTCGATTCATCCCGGTTTTCGGTGCCAAAACTCAAGCACATCCTGCGCGCCAAGGCCGTGCTGTGCCCGGGCCTGACCGTCACCTTCCGCGATGAGACCACCGGCGAGGCCTGCGAATGGTGCTACCAGGCGGGGCTTCGCGACTACCTGGTGGAGGCACTGGACGGCCTGGAGCGCGTCCCGGAGGAGCCGTTCATGGGGTCGATCTCCGGGGCCACCGAGGCTGCCGACTGGGCCGTGACCTGGCTGCCGGAGGGCGGCGAGGTCGTCAGCGAGAGCTACGTGAACCTGATCCCCACCACTCAGGGTGGAACGCACGTGAACGGCCTGCGCACCGGTCTCACCGACGCGGTGCGCGAGTTCTGCGAGTTTCGCAGCTTGCTGCCGCGCGGGATCAAGCTGGCGCCGGAGGATGTCTGGGAGCGGGTCGCCAGCGTGCTGTCGTTCAAGATGCAGGACCCGCAGTTTGCCGGGCAGACCAAGGAGCGCCTGTCTTCGCGTCAGGCCGCACCGTTCGTCTCCGGCGTGGTCAAGGACGCCTTCAGCCTTTGGCTCAACCAGCACCCGCAGCAGGGTGAGCGCATTGCCGAACTGGCGATCCAGAACGCGCAAAAGCGCAGCCGCGCCGGGCGCAAGGTGGTGCGCAAGAAGGTCACCCAGGGCCCGACCCTGCCGGGCAAGCTGGCGGATTGTGCCAGCCAGGATCTAGAACGCACCGAGCTGTTCCTGGTCGAGGGTGACTCGGCCGGCGGCTCCGCCAAGCAGGCGCGCGACCGCGACTTTCAGGCGATCATGCCGCTGCGCGGCAAGATCCTGAACTCTTGGGAGGTCGATCCCGACCAGGTGCTAGGCTCGCAGGAGATCCACGACATCTCCGTGGCGCTGGGCGTGGACCCGGGGCAGGCCAGCCTGGACGGACTGCGCTACGGCAAGGTCTGCATCCTGGCGGATGCCGACTCCGACGGCGCCCATATCGCCACGTTGCTGTGTGCACTGTTCCTCAAGCACTTCCGCCCGCTGGTGGAGCGCGGGCATGTCTACATCGCCATGCCGCCGCTGTATCGCGTCGATGTCGGCAAGCAGACCTTCTACGCCCTGGACGACGACGAGAAGGCCGGCGTACTGGAACGCATCGAGGCGGAGAAGTTGAAGGGCAAGGTCTCCGTGACCCGTTTCAAGGGTCTGGGCGAGATGAACCCACTGCAACTGCGCGAGACCACCATGAATCCGGACACGCGGCGGCTGGTACAGCTCACGCTGGATGCCAGTGACGACACCCTCCAGCTGATGGACATGCTGCTCGGCAAGAAACGCGCCTCCGAACGCCGCGCCTGGCTCGAAGGCAAGGGCCACCTGGCCGACGTCGAAGTCTGACAACAGCGGTTCAGCGATCGACCTCACGGCGGTGGCCGACCCTTACCATTGTGACGAGCAGCCGCTCTTCTTCCGACTGTGGCGGCCGTCCGCGGGTTGCTCCACGATGAGGCCATCGAAAATGGGCCGCTGAAGGGGGCGCGCAAATTGGTTCGGGGCCCGTCGATTAGCTTAGCGTGGGGTAGTCGGTGTAGCCGTGCTGGTCGCCGCCGTAGAAGGTGGACTCGTCCCATTCGTTGAGCGGGGCGTCCTGGCGGAAGCGTTCGGCAAGGTCGGGGTTGGCGATGAATGGTCGGCCGAAGGTGACCAGGTCGCAGCGCCCGGCCGCGATGCGCCGGCGGGCCTCGTCGGCGGTGTAGGCGCCGTTGCCGATGTAGGTGCGGCTGAAGCGCGAGCGGATCGCGTCGATGATGGACTCCGGGCGGCCCGTCTCGTGGTTGCCCTGGAAGGAGTCTTCTACCACCTCGATGTAGGCAATGCCGGTGGCGTCCAGGGCTTGGGCGAAGGCGCTGTAGGTGGCCAGCGGGTCGTCGTCGTGCATGCCGTTGAAGCTGCCGGTGGGGCTGACGCGGATGCCGACCCGCTCCGGGCCCCAGACCTCGATCACGGCCTGGACCACCTCGAGCGGCAGGCGGATGCGGTTTTCCACCGAGCCGCCGTAGGCATCGCTGCGGTGGTTGCTGCCGCTGCGGAGGAACTGGTCCAGCAGGTAGCCGTTGGCCGCGTGGATCTGCACGCCGTCGAAACCGGCGGCCTTCGCGTTCTGTGCGCCCTGCCGGTACTGCTCCACGATACCGGGTAGCTCGTCGAGCTCCAGTGCGCGCGGTTCTTGGACCTCGACCATGCCGGATTCCGCGCTGATAAAGGTATAGGCGCCTTCGGGCTGGACGGCGGAGGGAGCCACGGGTTGTGCACCGCCCGGCTGCAGCTCCGGGCGCGAGATCCGGCCGACGTGCCACAACTGTGCCTGAATCCGCCCGCCCGCAGCATGCACTGCGTCGGTGACCTTGCGCCAGCCATCCACCTGTTCGGGCGAGTGGATGCCCGGAGTGAACGCATACCCCTTGCCCTGCGGCGAGACTTGGGTGGCCTCGCCGATGATCAGGCCAGCACCTGCCCGCTGGGCGTAATACTCCGCGTTCAGGTCGGTGGGGATGTCACCCGGTTGCGCGGCGCGCGAGCGGGTCAACGGGGACATCAATACCCGGTTCGGCAACTCCAGCGGGCCCAGGGTGTAGGGGCGGAAAAGGGCGTCATCCTGTTGGGTCATTGGGGTATCTCCATGTGGGGTGGGTCCGTGCAGGCAGTCGGACCGGAGACACACTCACATGTTCCGCCTGGTCGTGGGGGGTGGGTACTTAGTCGGCCCTGTCCGTAAAGGCCTGGATCAGGGCGCGGGTGCGTTCGGCAACAAAGTGCGTAGGGCGGGCCAGGGCCTCTTCCAGGGTGATGCTGCCGTCGCACAGGGCCCGCGCGTCGTGCAGGCCAAAGGCGGCCATCTCGGCTTCATCGCAGGCGATGGAACCGGCCACGGCTACCACCGGCACCTGCAGTGCTCGGGCGTGGGCGACGACCTCGGCGACGACCTTGCCATGCGAGGTCTGACCGTCCAGTTGGCCTTCACCAGTAATCACCAGGTCCGCCTCATGGATGGCCGCGTCCAGCCCGATCAGATCGGCCAGGTAGGCCGCGCCCATGCGCGCGCGGCCGTCGAGTACGCAGTCCAGCGCGAACCCGAGGCCACCGGCCGCCCCGGCACCTGGCGTGTCGATTGGACGGAGAAGATGTCCGGCGGCCTCGATGGCCCCGGCGAGGCGTTCCATGTAGGCATCCATCGCCGGGATGTCCTCGGCCTTGAGGCCCTTTTGGGGCCCGAACACGGCCGCTGCGCCATGCGGCCCGGTTAGCGGGTTGTCCACGTCGTTCAACACGGTGATGTCGACCTCTGCCAGGCGCGGGTCGAGACCCTCGAAGTCCACCCGGTCCAGTGCTGCTAGCCCTGCCGGATGAGGCGGAAGCGGCTGGCCATCGGCATCCAGAAAGCGTACGCCCAGGGCAGCGAGGAGGCCCGCGCCGCCATCCACCGTGCCGCTGCCGCCGAGGCCAATCAGTAGATGTCCTGCACCGGCGTCCAGGGCCGCCTGGATCAGTTCGCCAACCCCCACGGTGTGGAGTTGCCAGGGGTCGTGCCGGTCGTCGGGTATACGGTCCAGGCCGCAGGCGGAGGCGACATCAATCACCGCGCGGCGATCGCGGTGATCGCAGCCCCAGCCGGCGCTCAGGTGTGCGCCAGTGGGGCCGGTCACGTCCGACAGATGCCAGGCCCAGCCCAGGGTGTGACTGACCAGCCGCGCGGTGCCTTCACCGCCATCGGCCATCGGCAGCGAGCGCACCCGGGCATCGGGCCGAGCCGCGTGGATGCCACGGGCCATCGCGGCTGCCACTTCCTCGGCCTCCAGGCTCCCCTTGTAGCTGTCCGGGCAAACGACGACCCGGAGGGTGTCAGACAAAGATCAACCCCAGGATGTAGATGGTGATCATGGCGCTGATGCCCTGCAGCAGGGTGGCCGTGGTGAAGGCCTTGTACGCGGTCGACACCTTCATGCGGCTGAATTGGGTAACCACCCAGAAGAAGCTGTCATTCGCGTGCGAGACGGTCATCGCACCGGCACCCACCGCCATCACGGCCAGGACCATGCCCATGGTGGAGTCCAGGCCCAGCGACGCCAGCATCGGCGCAATCATGCTGGACGCGGTCACCAGGGCCACGGTGGAGGAACCCTGCGCGGACTTGAGTGCGGCCGCGATCAGGAACGGCACTAGCAGACCCAGGCCCAGACCGCTCAGCATGTCGCCGAGCTGGTCACCGATCGGGGTCTCGCTCAACACGTTGCCGAAGGCCCCGCCAGCGCCGGTGATCAGGATGATCGGAGCGGCCAGCAGAATCGCGTCGACCGTCATCTGGTGGAAGCGGTCCTTGATACCGGCCCCTTTGATCAGCAGCAGTGCGAAGATCACACCGACTGCCAGGGCCACCACGGGGGTGCCGAGGAAAATCAGCACGTCGGCGAACAACCCGGGTTCGGTTTCGCGGGTCGCAAGCGAAGCAATAGAGCCAATTGAGATCAGCACGATGGGGGCGAGGATGGGCATGAAGGCCCCGAGGGTGGTCGGCCGGTGCTCCAGTTTGATCTCTTCCTTCTGGATCTCCTGGCCGGTGGCCTCGCTAATCGGGTCCTGTTCCAGGAGTTCATCGTCATTGGCGTGGGTGTAGCGACTGGCCCACAGCCAGCCCACGGCAGCCGCCACGGCCGAGACGAACAGACCGACCAGGATCACCAGACCCAGGGCATCGGCGATGCCGACATTGCTGGCCGCTGCGATTGGGCCGGGGGTGGGCGGCACGAAGTTGTGGGTGGCGAAAAGCCCGGTCGCCAAAGCCACACTCATGGCGACCACCGAGATGCCGGCGGTCTTGGCCAGAGCATTCTTCAGCGAGTTCAGGATCACATAGCCCGAGTCGCAGAATACAGGGATGGACACGATGTAGCCGATGATCGAGACCGTCAGGTTGGGGAAGCGATCGGATAGCGCCCGGATGATGGCCTCGGCCATCACCACGGCGGCGCCCGTGCGATCCAGGATGACCCCGATGATCGTGCCCAGGGCGATCACGATACCGATGTAGCCGAGGGTGTTGCCGAAGCCATCGTTGATGGCGCTGATGGCCTCGCGCGGGGCAATGCCACCGATGATGGCCATCACGAACGCGGCGATTAGCAGGGCCAGGAATGGATGCACGCGCAGTTTTGCAGTGGCGAAAACCAGCGCGGCCACGACCACAATCAATCCGATAATCAGCATGACGCGTCCTTTTATTGTTGTGGGTATCGTCCCGGAGTCTAGACGTCCGATCGCGATTTGGGGGACGGGTTTTCCAGCGACGGTGCGCTTGGACCGACATCGCTCCCATGTGCGGACCCAGCCGGTTTGTATGTGCTCTCACCTGGGCCCGCCTACAATGCGAGCGTCACCTTCCTACTGAGGTTCCCGAGATGCAGCGTTCAGTCGTTTTTTTCTGGTTCGCCGGTGTTGTTCTAGCGTTCACGTGTGCCGGGGCAGTCGCGGCCAACCCCTATGCGGAGCTGCAGGAGCGCGAGATCAAGGCACTGTCGGCGCAGGAAACCGAGGATCTTCTGAAAGGGCGTGGCATGGGTATGGCCCTACCGGCTGAGTTGCATGGTTACCCGGGACCGCTGCACGTGCTGGAGGTCGCCGAGCAGCTGGACCTTTCGGATGAACAGCGGCAAGAGACCGAAGAACTGTTCGAGACCATGCGCGAGCAGGCCCGCGAGCTCGGGCAACGTATCGTGGATCGTGAGCGGGAGTTGGACGAGCGCTTTGCCGAAGGCGGCATCACCAGCGATGTCATTGAGGCATTGACCGTCGAGATTGGCGAGTTACAGGGCCGCTTGCGTCATCTGCACCTGTCCTACCACTTGCAGACGGACGAGCTGCTCAACGAGGAACAGAAGGCCCGCTACCGGCACGCCCGGGGCTATCACGGTGATGCCGACGGGCATTCTGGTGGCGGCCATCATGGCGACCATCACGGGCACGGCGGGCACCACCACTGATGGCTGTAGGAGAGTCGTTGATCAGGATCGGTCCGGACGCCAGTCGATCATGTTCTCGGCGGCCCATTGGCGAGCCAGCGTGCGTTTGGTATGCGGTGGCGTTTGTTTAATTCGGTATTCCTCCCGCAGGGCCTCGTTGCGAGAGGCAAAGCCGCGAGACGCCAGTAGTTGCACCGGCTTGTGCATGCGGGTGAAACGTGCGCCTTGCCCGGCGGCGTGGGCGGCCATCCGTGCCGCCAGATGGGGTGTGATTCCGGTGTAGATGCGCCCGCCCTGGCACTCCAGCAGATAGACGTACCAGGTGTCGCAGTGGCGGGCGTTGTCCGCGCCGAGGGCGGCGGTAAAGGGTGTTGCGAGGCGGGGCCGGGTCACCGGCGTTTCTTGCGCCGTTTGCGGCCCACCTTCACGCGCTGAAGTGCAGTCTGCAACTCCGCGTGCGCCTCCTTCGGGACGGAGGGCGAGCTGCGCAGCTTCAGGCCTTTGCTGGTGCGCGTAGCCGTTAGACGGCCTTTCTCGATGCCGTAGCGGCGGACGACATCCCGCGCCGCATGTTCAAAGTTCATCGGTGGATCGCCGCGCCGTACTCGCAGCTTCCCGCCATTGATGTCCAGGCTGAAGATGATGCTCGCCTGCCAGATCAGCAGGGCGCCCGCGATGAGTAGCAGCGCAATCATCAAAAGCAGCGAGATCAGCATCGATTCCTCTCCGTTGGTGGCCCGGCCGGGCAGCGTGAATCCATTGCGCCGATCGTAGCATTGCAGCATGCGGCCGCGGTGATCTGGCTGGATGGACGTCCGCACATCGGTTGGGATGCAACCAGAACATCGCCAGGTAATGATGTGCAATATGCACAATAGGTGATAGAGTGTTCGAAAGTGAGCTTGTCCGGAGGTGAGCCATGAGTACTGCAGAAGTCCTGGCCCCGGAACGTGCCGATGTTCTGCGCGAGGCGCTGGTCAATGCCGGCAAGGCGTTGGGTTTGACCCAGGCGGTCCTGGGCGAGGTGATCGGTCGTGGCCGCACGGACATCAGCCGTGGCAACATCGATCCGGCCAGCAAACCCGGCGAGCTGGCTCTGCTCCTGATCCGTTGCTATCGCGCCCTGTATGTCCTGACCGGCGGGGATGCTGCCGCGATGAAGCACTGGATGCACACGCAGAACGACCATACCGGGGGTGTGCCAGCCGAGCAGGTGCGCACGGTCCAGGGGCTGGTGGCGGTGCTCGAGTATCTCGACGCGATCCGCGGAAAGCTATGAAAGATGCTTGATTTGCCAGACTGGGAGGCCCTGGTCCGTGCGGCGCCGCGCGTTACCCTGAGAGGTGAGGCCCTGCGCCTGGTCGAGAGCCAGGAGCAGGTGGCGACCAACCAGCTGGTGGCCACGCTTGACCGTCAGGCCGTACTGGAGGAAATGCTGGAGGCCACGAAGCCGTCCCGACGTCCGGGCACCGAACGGCTGCATTACCTGTTGGCGACCCCGTTTCGCTACCCGCCGCTGCGTCGTGGGTCGCGCTTCGGCCGTCGCCACGAGCCCAGTCTGTTCTACGGTGCCCTGCGCGAGCGTACCGTCCTGGCCGAGGCCGCCTACTACCGCTTCGTGTTCTGGCATGGTATGGCGAGCCCGCCGCCGGGTAAGCTCGATACCCAGCACACCCTGTTCGCCGCGCGCTATCAGAGCTCCAACGGCCTGCGGCTCCACCAGCCGCCTTTCGCCGTCCATGCGGAGCCGTTGCGCCATCCCGCGGACTACCAGGCGACCCAGTCCCTGGGCGCGGCCCTGCGCAAGAGCGGCATCGACCTGTTCGAGTACTCCTCCGCCCGCGATTCGCATGGCGGCCTCAATCTGGCGCTGTTTAATCCGCGCCCGTTCACCCGCCTGCGGCCCACCCGCCAGGACGCCTGGCTGTGCCAGCTCAGTGCCGAACACGTCCGCTTCCTCAAGCCCCGCGACGGCGCCCTGTACGATTTTCCTTTGAGCCAGTTCCTCTATCAGGGCCGCCTGCCGCTTCCGGCCTGAGCACTTTCCCCGTACCCCGATCGGCACAGAGCATGCCTGCCCCGCGGCGCTCAGGGCAGTGGGATGAACTCGTGATCGTCGCCCGGGACCTTCGGGAAGCGGCCGTCCTGCCAGTCCCTTTTCGCCGTTTCGATGCGCTCGCGGCGGCTGGAGACGAAGTTCCATTCGATGTGGCGCTCACCCACGGGGGCGCCGCCGACCAGGGCGATGGTCGTGGCCGTGGTGGCGGTGACGGCAATGCCGGGCTGGTCGGAGAAGATCGTCATCGAGTGGGTCGGCATTGCGGTGTCCTGCGCGCGCAGCTCGCCGGATACTACGTAGACCGCGCGTTCGTCGGCATCGGGCAGAGTCAGGGTCTGGCCGGGCTGCAGGCGGGCCTCCAGATAGAGCGTCTCGGAGAACACCCGCACCGGCGACTGCACGCCGTAGGTGCTGCCCATCATCACGCGCACGGGGACCTCGTCGACGGTGACGGTCGGGATCGTTTGCTCCGGATAGTGATGAAACGCGGGGTCGGTTTCCTCGTCGGCCTCCGGCAGGGCGAGCCAGAGCTGCAGCCCGTGCTGGGTGTGTTCCCTGGCGCTGATCTCCGGGCGTTCGCGCTCGGAATGGACGATGCCGCGGCCGGCGACCATCAGGTTGAGATCCCCGGGTCGAATCGCCTGCAGTGAACCCAGCGAATCGCGGTGCAGGATCTCGCCCTCGAACAGATAGGTGACCGTCGCGATCCCGATATGCGGATGCGGGCGCACGTTGATCCCCTCGCCCGCGGGGAAGCGCGCCGGGCCCATGTGATCGAAGAAGATCCACGGTCCGACCATCCGGCGCTGTGCGGTGGGCAGCACCCGGCGCACGGAGAAGCCGCCCAGGTCGCGCTCGCGGGGCTGCAGCACGGTCTCGATGGCCGCGCAGGGGGCAGGCGAGGCGGTGCAGGGCTGTTCGGTGGTCTCCAGGGTGTTGCTCATCAGGGGGCTCCGGGTGTCGTGTCGCGCATGGGCTGGAGGGCGCGGGCCCATCTCGCCAGTTCTTCCAGCATGCCCCGGGCGGAGTCATCATGCATCGGTTCAGGGACGAATCGCCGCTCGTCGTCCAGGTGGTTCCAGGGCATCTGGATCATCACGCCCTCCGGGATCGGCATCATTTTGAGCGCCGTCACCATTTGCCGGGCCATCTGTGCCGAACGCAGCCCGCCGGAGGCGCCGCCGTAGCTCACGAACGCGCAGGGCTTGTAGTTCCACTCGGTATAGACGTAGTCGAGGGCGTTGATCAGCGCCGGCGGCGCCGCGTAGTTGTACTCGGGAATCACGAACACGTAGGCGTCGGCGCGCGCGACGCTGCGCGACCAGGCCCGGGTATGTTCGTGTTCGTACTGCTGTGTGCGCGGATGCTGAGGTTCGTCATAGACTGGCAGCTGGAAGTCCGCCAGGTCGACCCGCTCACTCTGGAACGCGCCGTGCTCGATGGCCAGGGCATGAAACCAGTCGCCCACCGAGGGGCCGATACGGCCCGGGCGGGTGCTGGCGATGATGGTCTGAAGCTGCAGTGACATGGGTTTCTCCTCTGGAGAGGGCGGCATCAGCCGCCGCGCAGATCGAACAGCAAGGCCTCGGCCTTGCCGTCGGTGGTGAATTCGAGCCCGTGTTCTTGACGGACCGTGGCGCCGTCGCCGGCGGCCATCGTCTGGCCGTTCAGGGCCAGTTCGCCCCGGGTGATCTGTACGTAATAGACCCGGCCCGGGTCCGCCGGAAACCGCGTGGTCTCGTGTGCCAGCCGGAGCCTGTGGATGCAGGCGTCCTGCCGGATGGGCAGGGAGCCGTCCCGGCCATCGGGCGAGACCAGCAGGGCGATCCCGCCGGCACCCGAAAAATCCTTCTGGGCATAGCGCGGTTCGCCACCCTTGCGATTCGGGATGATCCAGATCTGCAGGAAATGCAGCGGATCGGTGGTCGAGGCGTTGAACTCGCTGTGCCGGATGCCCGTGCCCGCACTCATCACCTGGACCTCGCCGGCGCGCAGCCGCGTCTGGTGATCCATCGTGTCCCGGTGCTCGATGGCCCCGTCCAGCACACAGGTGATGATCTC
Source organism: Thioalkalivibrio sp. ALJ1 (assembly GCF_000745395.1). Classification (NCBI taxonomy): domain Bacteria; kingdom Pseudomonadati; phylum Pseudomonadota; class Gammaproteobacteria; order Chromatiales; family Ectothiorhodospiraceae; genus Thioalkalivibrio; species Thioalkalivibrio sp. ALJ1. Next base: position 1,395,605 of record NZ_KN050684.1, read on the forward strand.
CATGTCCCGATGCGGGTGGGCGCCGAAGCCGGCACCCGGGGCGACCTGGTCCTCGTTCAGCACGCGCAGGTCGGAGACCCCCATGTGCTCCGGGTCGAAGTAACTGGCAAACGAGAAGCTGTGGCGCGAATCCAGCCAGCCGTGCAGGGCATGGCCGCGTTCGGCACTAGGGCGCAGGGTGATCATGGTGTCCTCCTCCCGGGTGCTACCCATCAGGTGACCCATGCCGGTCCAGATGGCCCGGCATGGGATAATGCGGCTAGCCGCGGTACGCCCCGGCGAGGCGGTTGTCGACCGAGGCCCGCCCGGCGCCGCTGATCGCCAGTGCCACGGAGACGGCCAGCAGCGACAGCGCAAACTCGTAGCCGTTGTTGCTCATGAACAGGCCATGTTCGAAGTGCACGGCGAAGATCGCCACGACCATGGTGAAGGCCAGCACGGCCGCCGCCGGGCGCACCAGCAGGCCGATGATCAGGGCCAGGCCGCCGAAGAACTCCGCGCCGCCGGCCAGCAGGGCCATCAGAAAGCCCGGCTCCAGCCCGATCGAGGCCATCCACTGGCCGGTCCCCTCCAGACCGTGACCGCCAAACCAGCCGAACAGTTTCTGCGCGCCATGCGCCATGAAGATGATCCCGACCGGGATGCGCAGGGCAAGGGCGGCCCAGCCGGCGTTGGTGCCAAACAGCTGCTGCATGAAGGACGAATTCATTTTGACTCTCCTGGATGGTTTGCGAGGGCCGGCTTTCTGGCCGGTCAGGGAGAGTCTGGGTATTTCTTTATGAGCAATAAACGGCTATAAAAGGCACATATAGTTGCATATAGAGAAACAATGGATCGTTTCCAGCAGATGCAGATCTTCGTGGCCGTGGTCGAGGCCGGGCACTTCGTGCATGCGGCGGAGGCGCTGGGCCTGTCCAAGGCGGCCGTCTCGCGCGCGGTGAACGGCCTGGAGGAACGGCTGGGCGCGCGGCTGCTGCACCGCACGACAAGACGACTGTCGCTGACCAGCGAGGGCGAGACCTTCTTTGGGCGCAGCACGCTGCTGCTCGAGGAACTGGCCGCCGCCGAGGGCGAGATCAGCGAGCGCGGCACCGCCGTCAGCGGGCGGCTGCGGATCAACGTCCCGGTGAGCTACGGCATCCAGCACCTGGCGCCGCTGTGGGGCGCCTTCACGGCGCGGCATCCCCGGGTGGAACTGGACGTCACCCTGAACGACCGCTCGGTGGATCTGGTAGACGAAGGCTTCGACCTGGCCGTGCGCATCGGCACGCTCGACAGCTCCAGCCTGGTCGCGCGCCGCCTGGCGACCACGCGCATGCGCATCTGTGCCGCGCCGGACTACCTGGCGGCCAGCGGTCTGCCCGCACACCCGCGCGAGCTGGCGGACCACGCCACCATCGCCTACAGCTACCACGCGACCGGCGACGACTGGACCCTAACGGGCCCGGACGGGCCGATCGCGGTCACGACCCGCCCCGTGCTGCGCAGCAACAACGGCGAGACCTGCGTCGCCGCGGCCCTGGCCGGGCAGGGCATCGTCTACCAGCCGGAATTCCTGCTGCAGCCGCATCTGCAAACCGGCGCCCTGCAGGCGCTGCTCCCGGATTGGGAAACCGCCACGCTCGGCATCCACGCCGTCTACCCCAGCCGCCGCTACCTCCTGCCCAAGACCCGCGCACTGATCGACTTCCTGGCTGAGCGTCTGGGCGGGCGCTAGGGTCCTTTCGGGCCTGGGATCGCTTGGCGATGCATGCGGATGAGCGGCCCTTTTGCCGCTCCCTCGTGCACGGCTTCCACTACGCTCGCGACCATCACCCAGACCCGGCCGGTGCCCGGCTATTCACCCGAGGCGTTCGCGTCCGCCGACTGGCCGGTCATCGGTTCCAGGATTTCGCGGGCAAACTCGCCTGGTTGCTTGCGGTTCAGCGAGCCGCGCTCGGCCGTGCCGGTCGCCCACGCCTCTCGGGTCTCCGGGTCGCGGAACTGGATGTCGAGCCGGCGCATGTACATCGTGATGTCCCACGCCCAGCGGTCCTGGTAGGTCACCAGCACATCGACATTGTCCAGCGCGTCGCGGCGCGGGCCCGAGGTCGCGTCGTAGTTCATTGCTCGCAGTTCCTGGGCGATCACGTGCTCGATCCCGCGTTCATCCGCCGGCAGCTTTTCCACATAGAACCGCTCGGCGGCCGCCAGTCGCTCGGGGTCACCCGAGTCCACATCCAGCGTGGCGCAGCCCGCAAGCATCGCGAGGGCCGCCAGCGCGAGGGCAAGTCGCACCAGGGTAAATCGCATTAGGGGAAAGGGGTGGCATCCATTCATGTCATTCGCTCCATTCGATGTCAGGGTGGCCGCATTCCTTGCGCAGCCGAGGGCGTCTCGGAGGCAGGCGGCATGCTCGTGGTGAACCCATGCGCGGGTCATGTATCCCGGTGCTGTGTAGCCCCCCGGGCCTGTTCGCCGGGGGCGAGACTATCGGATTTCGCATTCCATCAGGAAATGTTCGGATGAGTGTCCACCCGCGTGATCGCCCTGTCGTTCCCCCGAGGCGACCCCTTGGGGCGAATCCCGCGTCGCTGCATCCTAGAGGGCCACAGTCACATGCCTCCGAGCAGGTTCCGGGCGCCCGCAAGTCGGTGTGCGTTATCCCGTCGCGCGCATGCCGCCGCCACCCCCGCCGCCCGGCGGCGGCGTCCAGACGTTGCGAAAGGCCTGGTGTGTCTTCTTCGGGAGATCGCGGGAGAAGCGCAGCTGCACGCCGGCGTCGGTGCGCACGGCGGTGATGCGGCCGCGCTGCAGCTGGAACTGGCGCGCGACGTCCTCGCAGCCGCGCAGGAACGCGGCCGGCGGCTTGCCGCGCCGCACGCGGGCTGCGCCATCGCGCAGCTCCACCGCGAACACCTGCCGTGCATGCCAGAGCATCAGCGCGAGGCCAAGGCCCAGCAGGGCGAACATGATGAGCAGGGTGAGCAGCATGACGGGTGGTGGTGTCGGACGTGATCTGGGCGGGGACTCAGTGTAGCGCACACCATTCATGCCCCTGCCGCGTGGCGTCTCGAATGGGCGCGTGAGGGTGCTGGCCTCAGCGCTTCAGCAGCGCCTCCAGCGGGCGTCGCGGCGTGGGCCGGGGTGTGCCTTCCGGACGGCCCAGCGCGAACAGCATCTGTGGCTGGCCCCCGCCGAGCCGTTCGGCCAGTTTGGGGCGCCATTCGGCCTGCTGGATCGGCTGATTCAGATAACGCGCGCAGAGCCCGTGGCGCGCGGCCTCGAGCAGTACGCGCTGCAGGGCCTGCCCGGCTGTCAGCCACTGCATCGGGCCCTCGATCCCGGTGCCCAGTGCCAGCAGCACCGGGGTGGCCCGGGCCGCGCGGGCCTCGCCCCGGGCCATTGCCCGGGCGGATACGAGGTGGCGCACGCTCCAGCGCGTCAGACCGCCACTAAACCGACCGACTGGCAGGCCGTCGCCGCGCGAGGCTGCGCGCATCCAGTGCGCCAGCTCGCGCCGCCAGGCCGGATTTTTCCACTGCGCCGCCGTCGCCGATCGGATCAGTTCGGCGACCTCCCTGCGCTGTTCGGGCTCCGTGACCGGACGCAGCCAGACCCCTTCCTGGCGGGCGGTCTGCACGAGGGTGGTGATGATGTCTGCAGAGGGTGGGTCCGGGCGAAACCGGCCGCGCCAGGAGTGGCGCGCACCGATCCAGTCCCGCAGGGGTGCCAGTTTCTGCCGGTCCGGCCCGCCGTGGTGCCCGGTCAGCAGGCGCACGAATGGCCCGTCGCCCGCCTGTTCCGGGCGCACGTTCAGGCCCTGGCCGTCCGCGGCGGCGGCCACGCGCAGGTTCAGCACCGCGCAGCCACAGCTGATGATGCGCTCGCGCCCGGTCGGGTCGTTCACGGGCAGCGAGCGCGCCGGATCGGTCCAGACCTCGACCCCTGCGCGGTCCACACGGAACCGCCAGGGCTGGGTGTTGTGCGAGGAGGGCGCCTGCCCGGCCAGGCACAGCCACTCGCGGATCACGGGGTCAATCTCCATGGCGCCAACATACCGACGCCATGCGCAGCTGGCGACTGTTGCCGGTGCAGCCGCAAGCAGATCACGACGTTGTTACTGTCCCGCCCGGGCTGGCGGCGGTCATGGGTCTGAAGTCAGGGGTTACAGCGTGTGGCCGGTGAGGTGCTGGTAGAGGGCGAAGCCGGCGTCCCGATCCTGGCAGCGCAGGATGGCGGCGCGGCCGGGGGTGGATAGGTCCGGCTGCAGATTCACGCCGGCTGCCTCGGCGGCTCGGAAGTCGGCGTCCTGCAGTTCGATCTCGCCGAATACCGAGATGACGAAACCGCCGGGGATCGGTGGGGGCGGGGTGAAGGGTTCGCCGTCTGCCAGCGCCACCCAGGCCGGGATGAAGGCCGGGCCGTAGAAGTCAAAGAAGCCGTTGGAGCCGCGCAGGTGGGCCTCGATCGGTCGCCCGCCAATCAGCTCGATGTTGCAGATGCCGCTGTAGCCGGTCAGGTTGCGCCGCACCCAGTCGGCGATCCACGGCTCCACCTCGGGCACGGCGGCGCCGATCTCCCAGTAGATCGGGCGCGCGGCGTCCTTCTCGTCCGAGCCGCGGGTGTGGGCGAACCAGCGCACCGCGCCGTTTTCCACCAGGCAGTCAGTGCTGGTGTGGGCGCCCTCCAGGCGCTGGCACCAGAAGCTGCCGGGCTCGGCGGGCACCTCGCCGGCGGCGACGGCACGCGCATCCAGCCCCATGCCGGCGAGGTTGGTGATCGGCTTCACGAACACCGTGTCCGCCGCGCCTAGCCCCAGGTCCGTGGGCGCGACGCCGCAGGGCGCGGCCGTCAGGCCCGCATCCAGGGCCAGGCGCAGCTTGTCGTAGACGTGACGATGCGCGGGATTTAGCCGCCAGGCGGCGGCGTCCGACACCGCCACCTCCCGCCGCGGCTGCGGCCGGAACAGGTGCCGGCGCTCGGGCAGGACGCCGACGAAGGGCACGGTCAGCCCGCCTCCGGCAGGCGTTGTTCGTGCCCGGCGTGCAGGCGTTCCACCTCGCACAGCAGCGACTTGAACGCGGGGAAGCCGCTGATCGGGTCGAGATTGCGGTCGTCGGTCAGCTCGTTGACGTTGGCATGGTTCCAGCCGTGCTGGCAGTGCGCGACACCGGGCTTGATGCGCTCGGTGACCTTCGCCACGAAGGCGACCCGCCCGCGCGGCGAGCGCACCTCCACGGTGTCACCGTCGGTGATGCCGCGCGCGGCGGCATCCTCGGGGTGCAGCTCCACCAGCGGCTCCGGCATTGCCCGGCGCATGCGCTCCAGGTACTGGTGCTCCGAGTGGGTGGCGTGCTTGTGGCGCGCGCCGCTGGTCAGGACCAGCGGGTAGTCGCGCGCCAGCTCCGGCGTGGAAACCGGACTCTCGGCCGGCTCGCGCCAGACTGGCAGGCCGTCGTGCCCGGCCGCGCGCAGTTCGGCGGCATCGAATTCCACCTTGCCGCTGACGGTGCGGAAGCCATGCAGGCGGTACTGGCGGTCGCCCTCCTCGAAGCCGTGCTCGACCATGTCGTCCAGCGCCTTGGCGAATACGGTGACCCCGTCCGGGTCGTTGTACACCTGCTCGCGGATGGTCTCGGGGATACCCTCGGCGGCCTCGGCCCAGCTGGCCTCCAGGTCGCCGTTCCAGAACTGCTCGCCCATCCCCAGGCGCACGCCCAGCTCCAGGAACACCTCACCGTCGGCGCGCGCCTCGCCGCGCGGGGCCACCGCCTGATGCCGGTAACGCAGCTCGCCGCGGAAGTTGCAGCCGGGATAGGCGATCAGCGCCGGGCGCTCCAGACTGGTGGCGGCCGGCAGCACGATGTCCGCTATGCGCGTAGCCGGGTTGTGGAAAAAGTCCGATGCAGCGAAGAAATCCAGCGCGCCCAGCGCCTCCTCCATGCGTTCTGAATTCGGCCACATCGCGGTGTTGATGCCCATCGCCAGCAGCGCGTGCACCCGCTGCGGCCGGCCGTCGAGGATCGCATCCGGCAACAGCATGCTCTGCGCGGCCGGCCAGTGGGCCGTCCATACCGGGAAGGTCTCGTCGCCGATGCGCGGCGGCAGATTCTGCTTGCAGTGGTCGAACAGGTCGATGGGCTTCGGCGTGACCTTGTCGTTGAAGAAGCGGTTGCCACCCTCACGGTCGATATTGCCGGTAACGGCCGCGAGCAGGATCACCGCACGGTGGTTCTGGAAACCGTTGCTGTGCTGCACGGTCGCGGTGGGCGAGAGCATGATCTGCGCCGGGGCTTGGGTGGCATAGAGCTCGGTGGCGCGCTTCAGGTCGGCGGCGTCGATACCGCAGGTCGCGGCGACGCGCTCCGGCGGGAATTCCGCCACGTAGTCGCGAAAGGTCTCCACACCGCTGCCCCATTCGTCGAGGAAGGCCTGGTCCTGCCAGCCGTTGGCGAAGATGAGGTGGTGCATGCCCAGCGCCAGCGCGCCATCCGTGCCCGGGCGGATCTGCAGGTGCACCTCGGCCTGCTCCGCCAGCGGGGTCACCCGCGGGTCCACGACCACGGTGGCGCAGCCGGGACGTGCCGCCGCCAGCGCATGCTGGTGAAACGGCGGGATCGAGCCGCGTGGGTTGGTGGACCACACCAGCAGGCAGCGCGTCGCATCCGAGGCTACGGTGGAGGAGGTCTTGATCCTGGTGCCGAAGGTCACCTCCTCCGCCACCTTGGTGGCCGAGAAGCAGCAGCCGCTCTCGGTCAGGTAGTTGGGCGAGCCGAAGGCATGTGCCAGGCGCTGGAGCTGCGGACGGGCCTCTTTGGTGTAGCCGGCGAAGAAGGCGGCCGCCGGGGCGCCATGTGCCTCGCGGGTGGCGCTAAGGCGTGCGGCGATGGTATCCAGCGCCTCATCCCAGGTGATGCGCTCGAATTGGCCGCTGCCGCGCGGCCCGGTGCGCCGCATCGGATACAACAGGCGCTCCGGGTGATTGCGCCGGTCGAGTTGCACGTAGCAGCGGGGACAATCGGGGCCGTCGATCCTGACTGGCTCGCCGCCTGCATCGAGGTGCACGTCGATCGCGCAGTTGGCATCGCACTCGTAACAGGTGCTTTTTACGGTGTTCATAGGGGGGAGGCCTTGTTCGGGGTCGGTCCGGATGCCGCGTGGCCATTATGCCGCGCGCCTCTGCCCGCCACGAGCAACTCCCGAATGATCGGGGCTACCCGGGCGACCCGCCCGGAAGGCGCTCTCTGTGGTTAATCGGATTCGGCGGCGGGCAGGGCCTCGACCTCGCGGCGAAATTGCTGGAACTCCTGGGTGTCGCCGGTCAGCCCTTCGAGCGTGTCGTTCGGGAGCGAGTCGATCCGGTCGCGGGTGTTCGCGATGCGTTCCCGGGTGGTGGGGTGGGTGGCGAAGAATTGTTCCACCTGGCTTGGATCTCGGTCGCGTTCGTCCAGCAGTGTCTCGAAGAACGACACCAGCCCGATGGGGTGGATGCCGGCATCCACCAGGTAGCCGATGGCGACGGCATCCGCCTCGCGCTCCGCTTCGCGGCTGTAGCCGGCAAATACGCCAGCGGCTCCGACCTGCACCGCCACCTGCTCTGCCGCGCCTGGGTCGCGCCCGAGGATCACGCCATAGACCACGGCGAGGCCCATTTGCGCCTGCTGGGCGCGCTGCCATTGTTCGATGCCGTGGCGCTTCACCACATGGCCCACCTCGTGCGCCAGTACTCCGGCCAACTCGGACATCTCGTCCGCACGCTCGATCAAGCCGCGGTAGACGTAGATGTGTCCACCCGGCACCGCAAAGGCGTTCACATCCGGGCCGTTAACCACATAGAAGGTGTAATCGATCGAGTCGCGATCATCTGCGACGTCCGCGATCGAACGACCGAGGCGGTTGATGTAGTCACGGACGGCGGACGCTTCGACGATCGGCAGGTCTTCGTTCAACTCCTGCGCCAGTTCGTCGCCCAGTTCGCGTTCTTCCTGCATCGTCATCGTGGGTGCGCAGCCGCCTGCGGACACGATGAGTAGTCCGGCCAAGGCGATTGCTGGAACCCGTCGCCCGCAAATCGCGCGCCTTGCGATCGTTGTCATCCCGTACCTCTTGGCAGTTTGGTTCCGTTCTGGTTACCAACATAGTCGGTTTTTGGCGATCGAGAGGTCGGCATCGTTTCAGTAAAGTTAATTAAATTAAAACATAATAATAACAGCAATTTGCGCATTAACACATACTGTTTATATGGTATTGACTCGCTCTGGAGCGGGGAGTAGCTTCGATGCCCATTGGGTTCCGGTTCCGGGCGCGAGACGCGCCTGGGCGATGGTCCTCTGGTCCCGGCGAGCCGGTGCAGGTAGGGGGCTTTCCTGCGTATCAGTCGGCCCTCCGGACCCCGACGGGCAGTGAGGAGATCGGCTAGGTCCCGCCACGTTTCTGGGGCCGTACGTGGCAAAGGGGGTAATGCCGAACGGGAACTTCCCGCGCCGCGCCGCGAACGATCGCGCGGACGAGTGAGCCGACCGAGAACGTCAGCAGAAAGGCAGGCAGCAGAGGCAACAACAAGACACAAGAGGATGCCGATCGCTCTACGACGGCCGTCCTCGGGCTGGGTGGCCGGGATGACCGGTGACCCCGGGCAAGCCGTCGGTGACGCCGTGCTTCCCCGACACCGACCAGTAGCAGTACGAGGGGAGGCAGCAATGACGATGTCAGAGGTAGGGCTCGTGTTCGCGTTGGTATGCGGCGCGTTGGCACTGATCTACGGCGTGTGGTCCATACGCTGGGTGCTCGGAATGTCCGAGGGCAACGACGAGATGCGCCGGATCGCGCGGGCCATCCAGGAAGGTGCCTCCGCCTATATGAAGCGCCAGTACATCACCATCGCAATCGTTGGGGTGGTGGTCTTCCTACTGATCTGGATCTTTATCAGTATTGCTTCTGCAATCGGTTTCTTGATTGGGGCGGTGCTGTCCGGTGCGGCAGGCTACATCGGCATGCATGTCGCCGTGCGTGCGAACGTCCGCACGGCAGCAGCCGCGATGGATGGGCTCGAACCCGCGATGAAGGTCTCGTTCCGCAGTGGCGCGGTGACCGGTCTGCTGGTGGTGGGCCTAGGGCTGCTGGGCGTCGCCGGCTATTTCGCCATTCTTTGGATGTTCACGCCCAGCGGCGAGACGGTCGATCTGTTTCCGCTGGTGGGGCTTGCGCTTGGTGGTTCCCTGATCTCGATCTTCGCGCGTGTGGGCGGTGGCATTTTTACCAAGGGCGCGGATGTGGGTGCTGACCTAGTCGGCAAGGTCGAGGCCGGCATCCCCGAGGACGATCCGCGTAACCCGGCAGTGATCGCCGATAACGTGGGCGACAACGTGGGTGACTGCGCCGGGATGGCCGCGGACCTGTTCGAGACCTACGCCGTCACGATTATCGCTACGATGATGCTTGGAACATTGTTGGTGCGAGACCTGGGCGTGATGGCGGCGGTCTACCCGCTGGTGCTCGGGGGTGCAGCGATCCTGGCTTCCATCGTGGGGACGTTCTTTGTTCGCGCGCGCCACGGTGGCGAGATCATGAAGGCCCTGTACATGGGGCTGGCGGTATCGGGCGGTCTGGCCGCAATCGCGTTCCTGCCGATCACTATGCTGATCATCCCGGATGACGCACTCGCCGGCAGTATGGGCGTGGAAAGCGGCGCCGCGTTGCGGTTGTTCGGGGCGGCCCTCGTCGGTCTTGGACTGACCGCCGTGATTATGATGGTCACGGATTACTACACCTCCACCTCGTACCGACCCGTACGGCATCTGGCGGCGGCCTCCACCACGGGGCACGCCACCAACATCATTGCGGGCCTGGCGATTTCGATGAAGGCAACCGCTGCTCCAGTACTGGCGGTCTGCGTGGCAATCCTGGTGTCGTATGCACTGGGCGGGCTCTACGGCATTGCCATTGCCGCGACCGCGATGCTGTCGATGACCGGCATCATCGTCGCGATGGATTCGTACGGGCCGGTCACCGATAACGCCGGTGGCATCGCCGAGATGAGCGACCTGCCGTCCGAAGTGCGAGAGGTGACCGATGCTCTGGATGCGGTCGGCAATACCACCAAGGCGGTCACCAAGGGCTATGCGATTGGATCTGCGGGCCTCGCGGCGCTGGTGCTGTTCTCCGACTACACCCACGGTTTGGCCGCCCATACGGGTATCGGTCACGTGTTCGAGTTGAGTGATCCACGGGTGATTGTCGGCCTGTTTATCGGCGGGCTGGTGCCCTACCTGTTCGCATCCATGACGATGGAATCTGTGGGGCGTGCGGCCGCGGGCATCGTGAACGAGGTTCGCCGCCAGTTCCGCGAGATCCCCGGCATCATGGATCGCACCGCCAAGCCGGACTACACCCTTGCGGTCGACATGCTGACCAAGCGGGCGATCCGGGAAATGATCATCCCGTCGTTGCTGCCGGTGCTGGTACCGATCCTGGTGGGCGTGTTTCTCGGCAAGGAGGCCCTCGGCGGTCTGCTGATCGGCACCATTGTGACCGGCCTGTTCGTCGCGATCTCGATGACCACGGGCGGTGGTGCCTGGGACAACGCCAAGAAATACATCGAGGACGACAACCACGGGGGCAAGGGCTCCGAGGCGCACAAGGCCGCGGTGACCGGCGATACCGTGGGCGATCCCTACAAGGACACCTCCGGGCCTGCGATCAATCCGTTGATCAAGGTGATCAACATCATGGCGCTGCTGATCATTCCGGTCCTCTAGGGAGACGCTGATTGAATCGCACGTCCGCGTTGGTGCCCCCTGTTTTCCGAGACAAGGCGTTCCGAGACAAGGCGCGTCGTGGAGCGGGCAGTGGTTCTACCCGCCCGTTTCTGATGGATTCGGGGCGCAACGCAGGATCGGACCATATTCATTCAGAATCGGGGGGGGGGCACCAACCCCACAAGCCATTGAAAGCAGGGGCTCGGCCGCCCGTTGTTGATCAAAAACGGGCGTGGGAACGGCGTTGCGGTTCCCTTGTGCAGAGTGACTGCACGGCAGTCACCGCGCCTTGTTCGCACGCAAAAGCGACTCGAGCGCGGACGTGCGATTCAATCAGCGTCTCCCTAGCCGAGACCGGGTCTATTTTCGCATCCGACCATAAGGACGAAGATCATGCCGAAAATTCGATTGCAGATGACACCCGAGATGGAAATGAAGATGGAACTCGAGGTCGAAGGGATCGACCCCGACAGGGACTGGGACGTGCAGCAGCACAAGGCGGAGGTGTACGCGGAGTTCGAGCGGCGCATGCAGGCCGCCTTCCCGGAGGGGCTGCGGATCTACAGCTTCGAATTCGGGCTGGACCGCGGCTGGCACGATGAGCTCAAGGACGACTGACTGCGCGGGTTCGCCTGATGCCGCTGGACGCGGCCTGTTTGCTTCCCTCGCGGTCGGGGCTTATAGCCAGCCGCGACGGCGGAAGAAGTAGAGCATGCCGGCGATGACGCTGAGCATGACCAGCCAGACAACGGGGTAGCCATAGTAGGTATAGAGCTCGGGCATGGACCAGGGGCTGTCCGGGTGGTCGAAGTTCATGCCGTAGATGCCGACGATGAAGGTCAGCGGTATGAATATGGTGGCGATGATGGTCAGCACGCGCATCACGTCGTTGGAACGCTGGTTGATGGCGGACATGTAGGCCTCGATCAGGGAGGCGGCCATCTCGCGGTAGGACTCGAGGAGGTCCATGATCTGGATCGTATGGTCGTGGGCGTCGCGCAGATACGGAAAGAGCTCGGGGGTGAAGGGCTCCATGTCGTCGCGCATCAGCCGGGCGACCACGTCGCGCGTGGGCCATAGCTGGCGACGCAGAACCAGGAGTTCGCGGCGCAGCACGTGGATTTCGCCGAGGGTGTGGCGGTCGGGCCGTTCGAGGACGCGTTCTTCCAGCGTCTCCAGGCGTTCGCTGATTTGCTCCAGTACCGGGAAGGCCTGGTCGATCACGCTGTCCATCAAGGCATAGGCCAGGTATGCGGCACCGAGCCGGTTGAAGTTACGATTGGCGCCGCGCATGCGCTCGCGGACCGGATCGAAGGGGTCGGTCTCGCCGCTATGGATGCTGATGACCAGGTGGCTACCCACGAACAGGTTGATCTGATCGAGCTCGATGCCACCGTTGTGGTGGCGGGGCTGGCGCAGGATCGCCACCAGTTGTTCGTCGAAGAAGTCGACCTTGGGGCGCTGGCCCTGGTGGCGCACGTCTTCCAGGGCCAGTGGGTGCAGGTCGAAGGCCTCGCCCAGCTCGTGCAGCTGGCGTGGGCCGGGCGCCCCTTGCAGGTGCAGCCAGACAAAGCCGCCGTCGAGATCCGGCACGCCTTCGCGCAGGGTGCGCTGCGGGTCGAGCTCTAGCAGCTCCTCGCGGTGGTAGTGCCAGGCGGAGACGGTGGCATCACCGACGTGCGGATGTTCCGTGGTGTGGGCCCCGTGGCCGGGTGCGGCCCCGGGCTTCAGGTAGGTCTTTTCGAATAGGCGGGTCATCGCGGTTTCCATGCCGGTTTTCCGCTCAGTATAGGGGCGCGAAAAGTGGTGCGCGCGGGATACGAGTCTGGCAGTCTGGACGGCGATTGAACGGGCCGGCCGCCAGCGGGTCCCACGGGGAAGAGACAAGGAGCGCGGTATGGAACTGAAGACCATGTTGGTGCCGGTGGATGGATCCGCCAACGCCTGGCGCGCGGTGGAGGTGGCCGCGGATCTGGCATCCAAGTATCACGCCCGGGTGGTGCTGGTCAGCGTCCTGCTGCAGGGCGAGGTCCCGCCGCATATCCGCAAACTGTCCGACCTGACGGACCCGGATGATCCGCCGCTGGCGGTCGGGGGAGCCGCGGTGAGTTCGTCGGTGCCGCCCAAGGTGCTGCGGGATATCGCGAAGAAGCTGATCGAACAGGCCGAGGCGTATTTCACCGAGCTGGGTGTGAGCGATATCGAGCACCACGTCGAAGATGGCTCTCCGGCCAAGGTGATCCTGCAGCAGGCCGAGTACCACGACGTGGATATGGTGGTGATGGGCTCGCGTGGACTTGGAGGTCTTCAGGGGCTGCTGTCCGGCAGTGTGTCGCACAAGGTGCAGCAGCTGGCGCGCTGCATCGTGGTCACGGTGAACTGACCGACCAGCGATGTCGCGCTTGTCGATTGACCTGCACGAGTGTTTCCGCAATGGCCGTCAGATCGACGCCGAGTTGAACGGTGTGATTGAGCAGGCCTGCGACAAGCGCATCAAGACCGTGGAGATTATCCACGGCAAGGGCAGCGGGCAGCTGAAGAAGCGCGTGCTGCGCTTTCTCGATCAGCCGGAAATCAAAGCGCGCTATCACCGCGTGGAGAAGGATTCCAAGAACCACGGACGACTGTTCGTGCATTTCAAACACTGACCCCTGCGCCGGCCGCCTCCTGCGGTCTGGACGTGGGAGCCTGCTTGCAGGCGAGCACCCTTGCCTGCGTCCAGATCTGGCAGGGGCTTCGCCTGCGAGCAGGCTCCCACAGGGGCGAACAGAGGTCTAGGGCCTCTGGTGGCCCAGCTTACGGTCGGCGAGTTCGTAGCCGAGGTCGATGCTTATTCCAGGGGTTTGCTATGCGCGCTCCGGGTCGAGCAGGTGGTCGTGCAACGCCCGGGCGGACTCGCCGGCCGGCTCCTCCACGCGTAGTTGCCAGACGGCAGACGGGTGATCCGGAGACCACTCGCTGAACACCAACAGGCCGGTGTACGGACCAAGTCCGGTAATGGTCCCCAGCATCAGGCGGCCTTCGGCGTTCCCGTGCAGCCTTACCTCGAACTCGGGGCCAGGCGCGGGCAGTTCCCAGTAGCCATCGCATCCGGTCTCGCGAAAGGCCTCGTCGGAAGGTTGTGCGGCATCGCCGAAGTGGCGGCGGAGCAGGGGTACCGAAAGCCGGTGGGGGAGCCCCAGGACCGTTTCGATACCGGAACGTCCGCGGTCGACCGCCTGGGCCGCACGCTCCGCCGGATCCCGGCGACCGAGCCACTTTTTCAGTTTCGCACGCATGGCGCGATCATCCGTATCTGCCCGCCTGCACGCAAGCGGCGGCGATCGCGCCCCGGCTTGGATGCCGGTGCCTCGCCGCGTTACGGTGCGGGTATTGGAGATGACGAGGAGCGAGTCATGGGTTTTGCGCTATCCGATTTGCAGCTGTCGAGTTCCGCCTTTGGCCCGGGCCAGCCGATTCCGAAGCGCCATAGCGGAGAAGGCGAGGACACCTCGCCGGCCCTGCAGTGGCGAGACCTGCCGCAGGGCACCAAGGGTCTGGCCGTGATCTGCCATGACCCGGATGCCCCTCTAATCCAGCCGGGCACCTATGGTTTCGTGCACTGGGTGCTGTACAACCTGCCGCCGGACCTGGGCGGCCTGCCCGAAGGCACCGACCTCGGCGCGACCGGGCAGACGGATTTTGGCCGTACCGGCTATGGCGGACCAATGCCACCCGAGGGCCACGGCAAACACCACTACTTTTTCTGGTTGCTGGCGCTGGACGCCGATCTGCAGCTGCCGCCCGGCCTGACGCTGGGGCAGTTCCTGGAACGCGCTGAATCGCACGTGATCGGCATGAACCGTCTGGTTGGCACCTACCAGCGCGGCTAGCCCTAGGCTCACAATTCTTGTTACAGGAGCCGCCTTGGCGGCGAAGCCCCTGTTAGGGAAGCGCTGAATAAAGCCATCCTGGCTTTCTCAGCGCGCGCGGCGCTTCAAACGCGGTTTGCAGCTTGCTTCGGAATCAACCACCTGCGGTGGCCGATTCCGGCAGCACATCCCTGTGCCGCCGGGAAACGCTGATAAATCAGTGTTTCCCTAGAGTCGGGCGCGGGCAGGGGCTTCGCGTGCAAGCACGCTCCCACGGGGGCAGGGGGCAGGGGGCAGGGGGCAGGGGGCAGGGGGCAGGGGGCAGGGGGCAGGGGGCGGAGTGAGTGCCACCCACAAAAAGGCCCGGACCGAGGGGGCTCGGGCCGGGCCTTTTGCGTTCCCGGGTGGGTACCCAGGGCGGCGGGGGGTGCTTAGTAGCGGTAGCCGAAGGCCTTCTCGAACTGGTCGGCGAACGCCTCCGGCGTGAAGTGGTGGTTCTGGGTGCCGGAATGGGCGATCTTGATTGAGCCGATCAGCGAGGCGATGCGGCCGGTGGTTTCCCAATCAAAGCCCTTTTCCAGGCCGAACAGGATGCCGGCGCGGTAAGAGTCGCCACAGCCGGTCGGGTCCTTGATCGCGGCCGGCTCGACTGACGGAATGGTGATCTTCTTGCCGCCGGTGTAGATGTCGGAGCCTTCGCCGCCGCGGGTGACGATCATTGCGTCGACCATCTCGGCCAGCTGTTCCAGGCTCAGGCCGGTGCGATCGGCGGTGAGCTGCGCCTCGTAGTCGTTGAACGCGGCGTAGGTAGCGTTCTCCATGAAGCGCTTGAGATCGTCGCCGTCGAACATCGGCAGACCCTGGCCCGGGTCGAACATGAACGGGATGCCGGCGTCGGCAAACTGCTGGGCGTGCTCGATCATGCCGTCACGGCCGTCCGGGGACACGATGCCGACCTTGATGCCGCTGGCGTCGGTGACCTTCTGCTGGTGCGAGAAGCCCATCGCGCCCGGGTGGAATGCGGTGATCTGGTTGTCGTCCTGGTCAGTGGTGATGAAGGCCTGACCGGTGTAGGTGTCCTTCAGCTCCTTGACGAACGTGCGCGAGATGCCGTGCTTGTCCATCCAGTCCCCATAAGGCGCGAAATCGCCGCCCACGGTGGCCATGATGGTCGGGTCCGCGCCCAGCAGCTTCATGTTGTAGGCGATGTTGCCGGCGCAGCCGCCGAACTCACGACGCATATCCGGGACCAGGAAGGACACATTCAGCATGTGCACCTTGTCCGGGAGGATGTGGTTCTTGAAGCGGTCGGGGAACACCATGATGGTGTCGTAGGCGATGGACCCACAGATGAGTGCGGACATGTTGACTCCTTGCGTTGATGAAACGGGTTGGCATGGCACCGCTTGTGGTGCCAAAGCGGCTCTGCGGCGCGCGATTTCGGGGTGCTCGGCGCGTCTGCGGCAGGCCGGACGGTGCGCATAGGGTAAATATTTGGGCGCAAAACAACAAATCGGGGGTTCGCGCGACGTCGTTCGTACCCCCCCCGTCATCGCGAGTCGCGAAGCGATGTGGCGATCTCCATCCGAAGCCGCCTGTTCCTGCGTGCAGACAGCCTTGGCCGATTGCCACGTCGCCTTCGGCTCCTCGCAATGACGTTGCTTGCTGTCCTGCCATTGCGAGGCCCCTTCAGGGGCCGTGGCACAAAAGCGCGCAGAGGGTTGAACGGCCGCAGGCCGGCCCGCAGGGAGAGCGAAGCGAGTCATTTCCCGACGCTGTCCCCGAAGGTGAATCGTGGATGCCCTGCCAGCTTTCGGAGGCTGCTTCGTCGCTGCGCTCCTCGCAATGATGGGGGCAAAAGCAACGTCATCGCGAGGAGCCGAAGGCGACGTGGCGATCTCCGGGCGCAACCCCGACGTTGGCCCGGCCGGGGCGAGGCCGTGCCGGAGGCTTTGTGGCAGCATGGAGGTATTGCCGCGAGCGAGGGCCCGTCCGATGAAACCGCGCATCTTGATCCCGATCCTGATCATCCTGCTGTTGCTGCTGAGCCTGTGGTCCATGAGCCTGGACGGTGAGGGCGGCATCCTGCCAAGCGCGCCCGAGCCGGGGGCCGCGACGCCGCCGACCACGCACCTGGTAGCCGCCCCCGTATGAGCGCGTCCCCGGCTCCTGTGGCCACGCGGGAGGTGATCTTCCGCGCGGCGGGGGTGACCAAGGTCTACCGCATGGGCGAGGTGACCATCCACGCCCTGCGCGGGGTGGACCTGGAGCTCTACACCGGCGAGCTGGTGGTGATGCTGGGGGCCTCGGGCTCCGGCAAGTCGACGTTGTTGAACATCATGGGCGGGCTGGACACCGCGACCGAGGGTGAGGTGCGTTATCGCGACCAGGACCTGGCGCAGGCCTCCGAGCGCACGCTGACGGCCTTTCGCCGCGACCATGTCGGCTTCGTGTTCCAGTTCTACAACCTGATCGCCAGCCTGACCGCGCGCGAGAACGTGGCGATCGTCACCGAGATCTCGCGCGACCCGATGCCACCGGAGGAGGCGCTCGCGCTGGTCGGGCTGGAGGACCGCATGGACCACTTCCCCTCGCAGCTCTCCGGCGGCGAGCAGCAGCGGGTGGCGATTGCCCGGGCCATCGCCAAGCAGCCGGCGGTGCTGTTGTGCGACGAACCGACCGGTGCGCTGGACTCGAAGACCGGCATCCGCGTGCTGGAGGTCCTGCAGCACATCAACGAGCGCCTGGACACGACGGTGGCGATCATCACCCACAACGCGGTGATCGGCGAAATGGCGGATCGGGTCATTCAACTGAGCGACGGACGTGTGAGCGAGATCCACGAGAACGCCACGCGCCAGTCGCCGGCCGAGCTGCACTGGTAGCGACGGCGTCTGACCATGCGCGCGCTGAACCGCAAGATCCTGCGTGATCTCGGCCACCTGAAAGGGCAAGCCGCCGCGATCGCGCTGGTCATCGCGAGCGGCGTGATGACGCTGGTGATCGCCGTGACGAGCCTCGATGCCCTCACGATCACCAAGGACCGCTTCTACTCGGAGTACCAGTTCGCCGACGTGTTCGCGGAGATCAAGCGCGCGCCGGAGAGCGCGGTGGAGCGCTTTCGCGATACGCCGGGGATCAACCAGATCGAGACCCGGGTGCAGGCCCCGGTTCGCCTGGAGGTCGCCGATTTTGACGAGCCGATCCGTGGCACCGTGCTCTCCATACCCGACGGGGGCGAGCCACTGCTGAACCGGCTCTACCTGCGCGAGGGACGGCTGCCGGAGGCCGGGCGCGAGCGCGAGGTGGTTGTCAGCGAGGCCTTCGCGGAGGCCCACGAGCTGCGGGCCGGCGATTCCCTGCGCGCGATCATCGACGGGCGCCTGACCGATCTGCAGATTAGCGGCATCGCACTGTCGCCGGAGTTTGTCTATCAGATCAGCCCCACCGACCTGCTGCCGGACTACGAACGCTACGGCATCCTGTGGATGAACCGCCGCGCGCTGGCCGCCGCCTACGGGATGGAGGGGGCGTTCAACTCGGTGGCCGTAAGCCTGGAGGCGGGTGCAGACCCGGCCCCCGTGATCGAGGCAATGGACCGGGAGCTCGCGCGCTACGGCGGCATGGGGGCCTATGGCCGCGATGACCAGTTCTCGCATCGCTTTCTGTCCGAGGAGCTGACCCAGCTGCGGGCGCAGGCGGCGATCCTTCCGACCATCTTCCTGGCCGTCGCGGCCTTTCTGCTGAACGTTGTCGTCGGCCGCATCATCCGTTCCCAGCGCGAGCCGATCGCCGTGCTCAAGGCCTTCGGCTACGGCAACGGCGCGATCGCCGGGCACTACGCCCTGCTGACCGGCGGCATCGTGCTGGTGGGCTGTGCGCTGGGGCTCGCATTCGGGGCCTGGGCCGCGCAGGGGCTGGCCGGGATCTACGCCGAGTACTTCCGCTTCCCGGAGATGAGCTTTCGCCTGCAGGGCTGGGTGATGGTGCTGGCGGTGGGCGTGGCCATGGGCGCGGCCATGCTTGGCACCTTCCGCGCGGTCTGGCAGGCGGTGCGCATGCAGCCGGCCGAGGCCATGCGCCCGCCGGCGCCGGAGCGCTTTCACCGCGGCTGGCTGGAGCGCTCGTCGGCCTGGGCCGCGTTCGATCAGCCGACCCGGATCATCCTGCGCAACCTCGCGCGCCACCGGCTCAAGTCCGTCCTGTCGGTGATCGGCATCGGCCTCTCCGGCGGGCTGCTGCTGATGGGCGCCTACCAGCTGAACGCGGTGACCCAGATGCTGGACACCCAGTACGGGCAGGTGCTTCAGATGGACATCGACCTGCAGTTCACCGACCCGGTGCCGGCGCGCGCGGCCGGCGAGCTGCGCCACGAGCCGGGCGTGCTGGCGGTGGAGACCTTCCGGGCGGTGCCGGTGCGGCTGGTCGGCGTGAACCGCGAGGAGCGCGTGCGCCTGCTGGGGCTGGACGCCGAACCGCGCCTGCGGCAACTGCCGATGGGCGGCGGGCGTGGCCGACTGCCGGACGAGGGCATCCTCCTGACCGACTACTTGGCGGAACAGCTCGGGCTGCGCGTGGGCGACCCGGTGGAGGTTGAGATCCTGGAGGGCCGCCGCCGCACGGTCACGGTGCCGCTGGCCGGTGTGGTGGAAGAGCCCATCGGCGTCGGCGCCTATATGTACCGTCCGGCCCTGAACCGCATGATCGGCGAGGGGCCCGCGGTCTCCGGGGCCTGGTTGCTGACCGACCGCGCGCAGGAGGATGCGCTGTTCCGCAGCCTGTCCGACCGCCCGCGGGTCGCCAGCGTCGGACTGATCGCCGAGGCCGAGCGCAACATCCGCGAATACATCGGCGAGACCGTCATCGTCTTCGCGATGGTGTTCGTCGCGCTGGCCGTGTCCATCGCCTTTGCCGTGACCTACAACAACGCGCGCATCACCTATGCCGAGCGCGCCCGCGACCTGGCCACGCTGGAGGTGCTCGGCTACTCGCGGGGTCAGGTCAGCTGGATCCTGCTCGGCGAGATCGCGGTGCTCACCCTCGCTGCGATCCCGGTCGCCTGGCTGACCGGTGCGGGCTTCGCCTGGCTGCTGAACCAGGCCTTTGCGATGGATCTGTTCCGCGTGCCGCTGGTGATTACGCCGCAGGCCTACGGCTTCGCCGCACTCGGCATCCTGGTCGCGGCCAGTCTGACCGCCTTCCTCGCCTGGCGGCGCCTGCAGCAGCTCGACCGCGTACAGGCGCTGAAAGCCGCCGAGTGAGCGGTGGGCCTCGCTTCGACGTTTCCGATCGCTTCGTCCAGCCAATTTTGGCAGGCGGCTGGACGAAGCGATCGCAATCGTCAGGTGACGAAGGTGGTGGTGCGGCGCGGGCAGGCGTGGGGATGGCGGTGCCGGGTTAGCGAGGACAGGGAGCCTGCCATGTCGTCACGCGCGCGGGATCGCCTTCGGCCTCGTCGAGGCGCGCAAGTGTCATGCAATTACCCCAGACGCAGCCACTGTCGAGTGCCAACCAGTCCGGCCCGACCCGGTGCCCAAGCGCGGCCCAGTGACCGAACACGATCGCCTGGCCGGCCGCCGCGCGGTCGGGCATGCGGAACCAGGGGGTCAGGTCCGGCGAGGCCTCTTCGGGCGGACCGTTTCCAGCGAACTCCAGGGCTCCATTGGCGGTGAGATAGCGCATGCGCGTTAGGGCGTTGACGGTGTAGCGCAGGCGGTCGTAGCCGGCGAGATCGGGATGCCATTGCGCTGGCTCGTTGCCAAACATTACTTCCAGGAAGGCGTGACGGCGCTTTGGCTCGCTCAGCTCGGTCTCGACCTGTCGTGCCTCAGCTTGCGCTGCCTCCAGGTCCCACGCTGGCGGGATGCCGGCGTGCACCATCGTCCATCCGGTGGCCGGGTCGGAATGCAGCAGAGGGCGCTGCGCCAGCCAGTCCAGCAGGTCGCCAGCGTCTGGGGCATCCAGTACCGGGCGCAGGGTGTCCTTGCCGCCGGGCTCGCGGACGCCCGCGGCGGTCGCCAGTAGGTGCAGGTCATGGTTACCCAGTACCGAAGTCGCGTCAGCGCCTAGCGCGCGGACCCGGCGCAGGCAGCCGAGTGAATCCGGCCCACGGTTGACCAAGTCGCCCACTAGCCACAGATGATCGTTGGCAGGATCGAAGTGGACCTGTTCCAGTAGGCGGTCCAGAGGGTCCAGGCAACCTTGGAGGTCGCCGACGGCGTAGAGCGCCATCTTTGCTTGTCCCCCTAGTGAAGGGTGCGCGGGACGGAGAGGGTGAACGGCGGGATGGGTGCGTCGAAGCTGTTGCCGCGTTCGTCGCGCATGCCGTAGGAGCCCTCCATCGTTCCGACCGGGGTCTCGATCACGGTGCCACTGGTGTATTCGAAGCTGTCCCCGGGTTCGATGCTGGGCTGTTCACCGACCACCCCCTCGCCACGGACCTCCTGGGTCTGGTCGCGACCGTCACGGATAATCCAGTGACGATTGATCAGCTGCACGGTCAGGGCGCCCGCGTTACGGATCACCACGTGGTAGGCGAAGACGTAGCGGTCGTCATCGGGCTCGGATTGGTCTTCCACGTAGGCCGTCGAGACCTCGATCTCGATGGTGTGGGCCTCGGGGTCGTGCTCTTGGGGCTGGTTCATGCGGTTGCGGCTCCAGGTTCGTGAGCGGGAAACGCCTGCGCACGGGGCCAATCCGGCATCAGGGTTTCACGGACCGACTGGCGCAAACAGCAGCGCCAAGCAGGCCCGGTTCAGGGTGCATGATAAGGGCCACGGGCAATTGCTCAAGCAGGTGGGTCATTGGTGGGCGATTACGAAACGCGCTGCGAAAGCGTGGTTCGCGGAAGGTTTCGATCCAGCGCGGGGCGATGCCACCGGCCAGAAATACGCCGCCGGTGGGGAGTGCGGTTAGGGCCATGTCGGCCAGTTGACCGGCGTACACACTCACGAAGCGATCGATCACGGCCTTGGCCGCCGGATGCTCGGCGTGGGCCAGCTGAGCAATGGCGGCGGCTGGGTCCGCAGTGGCCAAGGCTTGTTGCAGGTCTGGATCCGGTCGACGTTCGAGTTCGAAATGGCCAATACGAGCAATTCCCCGGCCACTGAGAAGATGTTCCCGCGTGCAGTATCCGGTCTCGCGGCTGACGAAGTCCGCCAGTGCGGACTCCTCCGTGCCGCAGGGCGAAAATCGGGCGTGCCCGCCCTCGCCGGGATAGATGGTGGCCGCGCCGGGTGGGCCCACCAGACAGGTCCCGAGTCCGGTTCCAGCACCCGCAACCAGGCGTAATCCGGCGGGATCCTGAGGGGCTGTCTGCAGTATCTCGTAGTCCTCGGGCTGCAGGGCGTCCAGGCTGGAGCCAATGGCTGCGAAGTCGTTCAATAGCGTGACCGGTACGCCGAGTCGTTCGCTCAGGTGGGTCGTTTCCAGTGGCGGCCAGGCCAGGTTAGTGACGCGTGCCCGGCCCTGTCGCACGGGGCCGGCGACGGCGAGGCCCGCCCCGGAAAAGCGATCCACGGAGGATTGTTCACTGCGCCAGCGTTCGAGGATGCTGGCTAGGTCGGGATATTCCCGGCTCGGGTAGCGTTGCGCGTCGTGCAAAGCCCAGCCGCCCGCATCGTGGCAGGCGCGGGCGACGCGAGTGTTGGTCCCGCCAACATCGGCAACGATCAGATCCATGAAGTCATGGTAACGGATCGCGGCGTCGGGCGGCTCAGGCCTCTGTGTGGTGGATGCGTCGGGCGAGGGCCTCGAAGCCCGTGATGTCGATGTTCTCGGGGCGTTCACCTGGGTCCAGTCCGGCTGCCTCAAGGTCGGCGATCTCCGCCAGTCCCGAGAGCCCGCGCCGCAAGGTCTTGCGGCGGTTGGAGAACGCTTGATTCACCACGCGTGCGAAGGTGGGGTAGAGGGCTTCCGAGACAAGCGGTTCGGCCAGAGGCGTAATGCGGACGACGCTGGAATAGACCTTTGGTGGGGGGTGGAAGGCCCCAGGGGGCACCGTGAACAGTGCCTGGGCCTTGGCACGGGCCGCCAGCATGACGGTCAGGCGCCCATAGCGCTTGCTGCCAGGGGTTGCGGTCATGCGTTCCACGACTTCGCGTTGCAGCAGGAAATGCATGTCGTGGATAGCGTCAACCTGCCCCAGCAGATGGAACATCAATGGGGTGGAGATGTTGTAAGGCAGGTTGCCGACTACGCGCCAGCCGCGTTCGGGCAGTGCGCCGAGGTCCGCCAGGCGCACATCCAGGGCGTCGCCCACGTGCAACTCCAGCTGTTCGGGTGAAAATCCGGCGCGCAGCCCCGCGGCCAGGTCGCGGTCGATCTCCACGGCAACCAAACGTTCCAGGCGTTGCAGTAGAGCGGCCGTCAATGCGCCGCGGCCTGGCCCGATCTCCAACACTGCATCCCCCGGTTGCGGGTCGATGGCGAACCCGATGCGTTCGAGGATGCTCGAGTCGTGGAGAAAATTCTGGCCGAAACGCTTGCGGATTGGAGACGCGGTCTTGATTTGGGTCATGCCCTGAGGAAGCTCCGACAAGCGGCGGCCCGCGCCGCGAGGGTTTCGGCCAGGCGTTCGGCGGCCAGGAAACTGCCGACCTCGGCACGTCCGGTGCCGGCTAGGTCCAGGGCCGTTCCATGGTCGACCGAGGTGCGGATGAAGGGCAGGCCCAGGGTTACGTTGATTGCGCTACCGAAGCCGGCATGTTTGAGCACCGGCAGGCCTTGGTCGTGATACATGGCGAGCACGGCATCGACCTCTTCCAGGGCACGCGGAGTGAACGCGGTATCGGCCGGCAGCGGGCCGCGCAGGCGCATGCCGGCATCCCGTAGGCGGTCGAGCGTGGGGGTGATGATCTCGATTTCCTCGCGTCCGAGAACGCCGTCTTCACCGGCATGTGGATTCAGCCCGCAGACCGAGATGACGGGGTCCTCGATCCCGAAGTCACGCCGCAGGTCGTGGTGCAGGACGCGGGTCACGGTCTCAAGACGTTCGACCGTGATGGCATCGGGAACCGCGCGCAACGAGAGGTGGGTGGTCACCAGCGCGACCCGCAGGTGCTCGGTCGCCAGCATCATGACCGGCATGAGTGCTTCCGCCCGCTCGGCGAGCCATTCGGTATGGCCACTGAACGCCAAGCCGGCGCGGTTGATCACCCCCTTGTGCACTGGCCCGGTGACCATCGCCTCGAAGGTGCCATCGAGGCAGCCATCAGCGGCGGTGGCGAGTAGGGCCAGCACATGTTCGGCGTTGGCCGGCTCCAGGCTGCCGGGGACGACGGGTGCTGCCACCGGGATTGGAAGAATCTCCAGGGTGTGGGCCGGGGTGGCCTGACGCGGGCGATTGGGGTCGAAGTAAACCAGATGCAGGGGTTCGCCGAGCTGCCGTGAGCGGGCCGCGAGGACGCTTGGGTCCGCGATCGCAACACGCTGTGCCTGCCCCGGTTTCCGGGCCATGGCGATCAGCAGGTCGGGGCCGATCCCGGCCGGATCGCCCGCGGTTAGAGCCAGGCGAGGGACCGAGTGGGCCCCGCGTCGATCAGGATTCGAAGCCGTCGACCCGGTATTCGACATAGGCCTCGTCC
Organism: Thioalkalivibrio sp. ALJ1; assembly: GCF_000745395.1. Classification (NCBI taxonomy): domain Bacteria; kingdom Pseudomonadati; phylum Pseudomonadota; class Gammaproteobacteria; order Chromatiales; family Ectothiorhodospiraceae; genus Thioalkalivibrio; species Thioalkalivibrio sp. ALJ1. The sequence continues at coordinate 1,419,779 of NZ_KN050684.1, forward strand.
CGCAGGCGGCGCAGCCATAGCTCGAGCTCTTCGTCGCGCTTGCGATTTTGCAGGATTTCTCGGGCACGGGCCCGGATCTGTTCTCTCGAGGTATCGACCTCGCGGCGTTCCAGGACCTCGATGATGTGCCAGCCGAACTGGCTCTCCACCGGTTCGCTGACCACGCCAGGTTCCAATGCGTCCATAGCCTCTTCGAAGCCGGGTACCAGCTCGCCCGGGCTGACCCAGCCGAGGGCGCCGCCTTGAGCGGCCGAACCGGGGTCATCCGAGTTGGCGCGCGCCAGGTCTTCGAAGCTCGCCCCTTCGCGGATACGGTTGTACAGCGACTGCGCCTGGCGTTGGGCGTCCTGTTCGCTGCGGACCTGGTCCGGGCTGATCAGGATGTGGCGTACGCGCGTCTGTTGTACGCGGGTCTGGTCGCCGCCTTCGCGGTCCAGCAGCTTCATGATGTGGAAGCCGCTGGGCGAACGTAGAACGTCGCTGACTTCGCCGGTGCGCATCAGTACCGCCTCGCGGGCGAACACGGTCGGAATTTCGCCCGCCGAACGCCAGCCCAGGTCGCCACCTTCCAGGGCTTGTGGCCCTTCCGACTCGCTGATCGCCACGGTGGCGAAATCTTCACCTTCACGCACCCGCTCGCGGATCGCGGTGGCCTTTTCGCGGGCCTCGGCGATCTGGCGAGCATCGGCCCCCTGGGGCAGTGCGACCATGATCTGTGCAATGCGGTAGCGCACGCCGCGGTCAATGGCGCCGCTTTCCGAGGCAATCAGGTCGGCGATCTCCTGGTCGGAGACGCGGATGCGCTGGTCGACCTGCCGCCGCTGAAGTTGGTTGACGGTCAACTCGTGGCGGATCTGTTCGCGGAAGGCGTTGAAGTCGACGCCATCCTGCATCAGGGCCTGGCGCAGTTGCGGGAGGTTCATGCGATTCTCGCGGGCGATGTTTTCCATCGCCCGGTTCAGGGTCATCTCATCGATGTTGATGCCGACCCGGTCGGCCTCCTGCAGTTGCACGCGCTCGACAATGAGACGTTCCATGACCTGGCGCGCCAGCGTGTCCTGGTCCGGCGGACGGTTGCCGCGTTCGATCATCTGCTGGGCGACCAGATTCATGCGTTCCACCAACTCGCGCTGGGTGATCACGTCGTCGCCGACCACGGCCAGGATGCGGTCGGTGAAGCGATCGCCCTCGGGCGTGATCGGGGCGGCCGGCGCGCCGCCCTCGGTGGCGGCCCCCGGCGTCACCGGGGCCTCCACCGCGCCCTGCGAGAGCTCGCCGGCGGCTGGGCCGGGGGCCTGGGCCAGGGCTGGGAGCCCGAACCCGTAGACCAGGGCGGCCAGAAGCGGCAGCAGGGCGCGGGCACCGCGGCGGCAGTTAGTAGCGTGCGTCATATCCGGCAATACCCTCGCGTAATAGCGAATCCACGCCGGAATCGAACCGTGCCAGGCCGTCCAGCGTGAGTTGGAAATAGATCGAATTGTCGTAGGTCTCGTCGAAGGAATACGCGCGGCGCGCAACCACGCGGATACCATAGCAGCAACTACGATACTGAAGCCCGGCCAGAAGTTCGAGATCGCGTTCCTCTTGCAGGCTGTAGTTCCAGCGTCCGATGGCGTCGATGCGCTCGGTCACTGGCCACATCACCGAGACATCGGTCTGGTCGATGGAGCGGGCGCCCGCTTCGCGTTGGCGATAACCCACATTGATCCGCGCCCTGTCATGGGGGCTGTAGCCGACCGAAACGGCTACCAGGGTCGTTTCGTCCCGGTCGATGTTGTAGAGGATCGAGCCGCGTCCGTCCCAGGCGTCGCCGATGCGGACTCGGCCTTCTAGTGCCAGGTCGGAGGTGGAGGCATCCAGGGCCGGGGCATCGGGGTCGCGACGCACTTCGCGGTCGGCGAAGTAATGGATCTGTCCGGCGGAGAGGCTCAGGCGTTCCCGGCCTGTCTGCTGGTCGAAGGTGCGCGTGGTCAGGGCGGTGGTGACCTGGTGGGTGTCACCCACGCGGTCGGCGCCGACAAAGCGGTCCAGACTGAACAGGTTGTCAAAGCTGAAGTCGGCCTCGCCGGTATCGAAGATCGGGATGTTGTCCTGATCCCGGTAGGGCACGTAGCCGTAGAAGATGCGCGGCTCCAGGGTTTGCAGGCGGCGGCCGTCGGCGATCGGACGTTCGAAGATCAACCCGGTGTCGATGGAGGCACGCGGCACTGTGCGACTGATCGATTCCGGGCCGGTGTCCAGGCCGCGACGGTCGAGTTCGTAATGTGTATGGCGCACGCCAGCGCTGGGCGAGAAGAAGAATCCGCCGGAATCGTAACGCCAGGAGACCTCTGGATTGATATCCACGCGGGTGCCCACCGGGCGATCCGAGCGGGCCTCGTCGAGGTCAAAGCGTACGAGTTCGGTGTCCAGGTCCCAGGACAGGCCGTGACCGAGGTACTCGCCGGCTTCCAGTGTGACTTGCGGCAGGCGTTGATACGGCTCGCCGCTGGCGCTCAGGTCAGGGTCGATGATCTGGTAGTCCTCGATCCGGGTGCGCAGGCGATAGGCGGGTTGGTTCCAGGTCAGATCTGCGCGCCGACGTAGATACGGGGTGCTGCCGGAATAGCGGTCGGCGCCGCCGAAATCGCGGAAATAGTCGCCGTCGGATGCATCGGCGACATCGAGGCGAAAGTTGAGGTTCGAGGTGATACGGGTGCGATGATCCCACTGTATGTAGTGCCGATCATCACCAAACTCGCGATCATTCGGTAGGTAACGGACGTCTGCGATGCCTTCGTGTCGCGGTTGCAGGTAGCGAAACTCGGTGCCCAGCATGACCCCGCGATTGGACATGACGCGCGGGGTGAAGGTGGCGTCGTAGTTGGGCGCGATATTCCAGTACCAGGGCGTGCTGACATCCACTCCGGTCCGGCTGCTGGTGCCGGCGCTGGGCAACAGGAACCCACTCTTGCGCCGGTCGTCCAGTGGGAAGTTGATGTACGGGGTGTAGGCGATGGGCACACCCTTGAAGTGGATGGTGGCGTTGCGGGCTACGCCCACGCCACTCTCGCGATCCAGTTCCAGATTGCCCGTACGCAACCACCAGGCGTCGTTGCCGACCGGGCAGGTGGTGTATTCGGCATCCTCGAAATCATGCCGGTTCGAGGTGTGCTGAACTCCACGCGCGGCGCTGCCGCGAGCGGGAACGGACTGCACCAGGAAGTCAATCTGGCCGAATTCGCCGGTTTCAGCGTCCAGGCGGTATTCCCCGCCCTGGGTGTGCAGCAGCAGGTCGCCATCGAACAGGCGAGTGTCACCTTCAGTGCGGGCCGTGCCAGAGGCTCGATCGTATTCGAGGAAGTCGGCGTCCAGACGCCGCCCGGTCTCGAATAGCTGGACATTACCCGAGGCCGATAGGCGCTCGCCATCACGGCGAACATAGTCGGCGTCGATCTCGGTGAGTTCACTTTCGAGGGTGCGCAGTTCCGGCCACTCCACCCCAGGGGAGAACTCGCAGCCCGCGGGCCGCTCGATGGCGGGGGCGGCCAATGGCATCAGGCTAGCCGCCACTACGCCCAGGTTCGCAGCGATCTTCCGTCTGCCAGGACGATGGAGTGGCGCGGGGCGGGCAGGCCGGTGGCTCATTCCGCGTTCAGTACAGCAGTTGGCGGATCTCGTCGAAGATCAGCTCGATGTCGCGTGTGCCGTTGACGTGGTTGAGTAAGCCGTGACGATCGTAGTATTCGATCAGGGGCTGGGTCTGTTCTTCGTACACCCTGAGGCGGTTGACGACGGTCTCTTCATTGTCATCCGCGCGATGGATCAGGGCGCCGCCGCAGAGATCGCACACACCTCCTTTCTGGGGCGGGAAGGAGTGTGTGTTGAACACGGCGCCGCAATCCCCGCAGGAAACGCGGCCGGTCAGGCGTTGTTTGAGCTCGTCGAACGGGACGTCGATCTGGATCGCGCGGTCCAGGGGCGATTCGATATCGGCGAGCATGGCGTCCAGCGCCTCGGCCTGCGCAACATTGCGCGGGAATCCGTCGAGGATGAAACCCTGTTGTGCGTCGGGTTCCTGCAGGCGTTCGCGGATCATCCCCAGAACCAGGTCGTCCGGGACCAACTGGCCGGCATCCATCGCGCTTTTGACCTTGAGACCCAGTTCGGTCTCGGCGGCGATCGCGGCGCGGAGCAGATCCCCGGTGGAGATCTGGGGAATGCCGAAGGTGGCGACCATCTTCTTGGCCTGGGTGCCTTTGCCGGAACCCGGGGCGCCCATCAGGACGATACGCATGACTGACTCCTGCTGCCCGGTGCGCCGCCGACCCGCAGCACAAGCCGGGTATCGAGCGGCGCGGTGAATGGCCCTGGTTAACGGTTTGTCGCGAGCCAGGGAGACCGCGGATGGCTCCCTGTGCAAACCGTTTCCCGAGCGCGGTCTTATACCGCCTGGGGCCGATGCGCCGCAACCGCAAGCATTTATCAGAGTTTCCTTAGGTTGCCTGATGATGGGTGCCATTGCGGGCGTGGTCCCCTGTATAATCGCCCGCTCTTCAAAGCAATCGGAAAGTACTCAAGCATGGACCTCAACCAGATCGAAGCCGGCAAGGATCTCCCCCACGACATCAACGTGGTGATTGAGATCCCCACCCAGGGCCAGCCCGTCAAATACGAGATGGACAAGGATAGCGGGGCTCTGGTGGTCGATCGCTTTATGGCGGTCGCGATGTTCTACCCGTGTAACTACGGATTCATCCCGAACACGGAGTCGGAAGACAACGACCCGGTGGACGTTTTGGTGATCACCCCAGTGCCGCTGCTGCCGGGTTCGGTCGTGCGTTCGCGCCCGATCGGTATGCTGAGAATGACCGACGAGGCCGGGGTGGATGCGAAGATTCTCGCGGTACCGGTGAGTAAGCTGTGTTCGCAGTCCGAGCGATTCAAGGGCCCGGAAGACGTGCCGAAGGAATTGCTGGACTCCATCAAGCACTTCTTCGAGCGCTACAAGGAGCTGGAGAAGGGCAAGTGGGTCAAAGTAGAAGGCTGGGTTGGCGCCGAGGAAGCCAAGGCGGAGATTGTTGCCAGCTACAAGCGTTACCAGAAGAGCAAGATCTGACGTCGCCCCCCGCTGTATTCAGTGGCCGACGCAAGCCGGGCCGGACCTGTGGCCCGGCGCGGCTTCCGTGTGGGCGGTCGTCAGCCGCGCTCATCGTGGTGGTCTGAACCACTGAGATGGCGGAACGCGACGCCTACGGTGAAGAACAGCAGGATCGTGAACGCTTTGTCGTGCGCATCCTGCTGGCTCTGGTGGTCCTGTTAGCGATCGTTCTGGCACTGGGCTGGCGGCTGTCAGGTCTGCAAGTGGGCGCCCATTCCCACTTCACCACGCTGTCGGAGAATAACCGCCTTCGAGTAGAGCCCATTGCCCCCACCCGCGGCGTGATCCGTGATCGCAATGGTGTGTTGCTCGCGGGGAATCGAGCCTCCTACCAGCTGGAAGTGACCGTCGAGCAGGTGCGCGATCTGGATTCGCTGCTTGCGCGCCTGCGGGGGTACGTGGAATTGAGCGAGGCGGATGTCGAGCGCTTCCGCCGCGGTGTTCGCCAGCGCCGGCCTTTCCAGCCGGTGTTATTGAAGGCGGGGCTGGATGACGAGACGGTAGCCCGCATTGCCGTCTCGCGGCATGAACTCCCAGGTGTCGAGATTGAGGCACGGCCACAGCGTTTCTATCCCCAGGGCTCCACGCTGTCCCATGCCGTGGGTTATGTCGGGCGTATCAATCAGCAGGACCTGCAGCGCATCGACCGGCGGGCCTACGCCGGTACAACGCATATTGGCAAGAGCGGGGTCGAGCGCTTCTACGAGGACCTGCTTCACGGCAGGCCGGGCTATCGCCAGGTGGAAGTGAATGCCCAGGGTCGGGTAATCCGCGAGCTGTCGGTGACGCCGCCGCAACCGGGTACGGACTTGACCCTGACCCTGGACGTCAACCTGCAACAGGCGGCGTATCGCGCGCTGGCCGGACAGGATGGTGCTATCGTGGCCCTGGACCCGAAAAACGGGGAGGTCCTGGCGCTGGTGAGTGCCCCAGGCTTTGATCCGGGGGCCTTCGTTCACGGGATCTCGCAGGCGGACTTTGCGGCCGTGCGCGATGACTCGCGGCGGCCATTATTCAATCGTGCCCTGACCGGCCAGTATCCGCCGGGCTCGACGATCAAGCCGCTCGTCGCCCTGGCAGCGCTGGATGAAGAGGTCACTACCGCCGAGCGTGAGATGTTCGCTCGTGGTTACTTCCAGCTCCCCGGTCACGAGCGGCGCTACCGCGACTGGCGCCGCGAGGGTCATGGCCGGGTGGATATGTCGCGCGCCATCGCGGTGTCGTCGGACGTCTATTTCTACGACTTGGCCCACACCATGGGGATCGACCGCATGGTGCCGATCCTCGGGGCCTTCGGGCTGGGCCAGCGCGTCGGGATCGACTCCACTGGCGAGCGGCCGGGTATCCTCCCCAGCCGGGACTGGAAGCGCGCGACCCATGACCAGGTGTGGTTTCCGGGCGAGACCCTGATCACCGCCATCGGCCAGGGCTACATGCTGTCGACGCCACTCCAGATGGCGGATTTCACTGCCGCACTTGCGACCCGCGGACAGCGCTACCAGCCGCATTTGTTGCGGGCCATGGACAACGGCAGCGGCGAACCGGAGTATCCGCTGCCGGTGGCTCGTGATCCGGTGACTGTGGACGAAAAGCATTGGGATTCGATACACGATTCTCTGATCGAGGCAGTCCACGCCCGCCACGGCACGGCCTGGGGCAGTGTGGGTAGTACCCGACCGGCGTACACCATTGCCGGCAAGACCGGGACTTCCCAGGTGTTCAGCCTGGGCGAGGATGAAGAGTATGACGAGGACGAGCTGGCCCGTCGCCTTTGGGACCATGCCTTGTTCGTGGGGTATGCCCCGGCCGAGGATCCGCGTATCGCGGTGGCGGTGCTGGTGGAGCACGGTGGTTCGGGTGGGCGCGTGGCCGCGCCGATAGCGCGCCAGGTGATGGATGCCTATTTGTTGGATGATGCCGGCATGACGATCAACGTCCCGGAGGATGAATGATCAGCGTGACCGGTCGCGAGATGTCCGTCAGCCAGTGGGCGCTGCGCAGCCTGCGCCTGGATAGTGTGCTGCTGGTCCTGCTGTCGATCCTGCTGTTGTTGGGGCTGGCGGTCTTGTTCAGCGCCTCCGGCGAGAGTGTGCTGGCCGTGGAGCGTCAGGTCATGCGTATCGGTCTGGGTGTGGCGGCGATGCTGTTGGTGGCCCAGGTGTCGATGCATACCCTGCGCGCCATCTCGCCCTGGCTGTTCGCGGCCGGGATCCTCCTGCTCCTGGCGGTCATGTTTGTTGGGGATGTGGGCAAGGGGGCACAACGCTGGCTGGACCTCGGTTTTATGCGCTTCCAGCCTTCCGAGATCATGAAGCTGGCAGTGCCCATGATGGTCGCTTGGTACCTGTCGCAACGTCATGGTTGTCCGCGAATCCGGGATCTGCTGATCACCGTGACCCTGATTTTGGTGCCGGTGTACTTGATCATGCAGCAGCCGGATCTGGGTACCTCGATGCTGGTGGGGGCCGCCGGTTTCATGGTGATCTTCCTCGCGGGGCTGGGTTGGCGCTGGTTCCTGGGGTTGGGTGTGGTGGTGGCGGCCGCCATCCCGATTCTGTGGTCGCAGATGCTCGACTATCAGCGCCAGCGCGTGCTGACCCTGTTCAACCCGGAGTCCGATCCGTTGGGAGCGGGCTATCACATCATCCAGTCGAAGATCGCGATCGGGTCCGGCGGGCTCTATGGCAAGGGCTGGTTGAACGGGACCCAGTCGCAGCTGGATTTTCTCCCGGAGCGCTCCACCGACTTTATTTTTGCGGTGTATGCCGAGGAATTTGGCTTTATTGGTGTCGCGCTGCTGCTGCTGCTGTATTTTGCGATTGTTGCGCGGGGGCTCTGGATCGCCGCGCTGGCACAGGACCGCTACGCGCGGCTGCTGGGCGGGAGTATCAGCCTGACCTTTGCGGTCTACATGGTGGTCAATATCGGCATGGTGACCGGACTCTTGCCGGTCGTTGGCGTGCCGCTACCCCTGGTCAGTTACGGGGGGACTTCGCTGGTGACCCTGATGGTCGCCTTCGGTATTCTCATGAGCATAGCCTCCCAGAAACGCCTGGTGAATCGATGAACCCGAATCCGAGTGCCCTGTGGGCCTCCCTTGTACGACCCGCTCTGTTGCAGGCCGGCTTGGGCCTGTCCCTTGCTGTGATCTCCCTCCCACTGATGGCCGAGAGCGAGTTCCGCGCCGGTGACCCGCCCTACCTGGAGCGTGACGAGGTGCAGGCGTTCATCGACGAGCAGGTGGAGGCCGGCCGCGACCGCGAGGCGCTGGAGTCGATGTTTGCCGCGGCGGATCCCCAGCAGCGTATCCTTGACTTGATCTCCAGTCCCGCCGAAGCGCGGCCATGGAAGGATTACCGGCCGATCTTTATCACCGACGAGCGTATCGAGCGCGGCCGCGAATTCATGGAAGAGCATGACCTCTGGCTGAAGCGGGCGGAGGATCGGTTTGGCGTCGAGAAAACCGTCATCGCTTCCATCATCGGGATCGAGACCTATTACGGTCGTAACACCGGGGGTTTCCGTGTGTTGGATGCCCTGGTGACGCTGGGTTTCGACTACCCGCCACGGTCGGACTTCTTTCGCCGTGAACTCGGCGAGTTTCTGACCCTGGTGGATGAGGAGGACCTGGATCCGCGCGAGACCCGTGGCTCCTACGCCGGGGCTATGGGGCGTGGCCAGTTCATCTCCTCCAGCTACCGCCACTATGCCGTGGATTTCGACGGGAGCGGTCGCCGCGACCTGTTGAACTCCTGGCCGGACGCGATCGGATCGGTGGCCAACTATTTCCGCGAGCATCACTGGAACCACGGCGAGCCGGTGGTGGCACGGGCCCGGGTTGAAGGCGATGCCCACGAGGACCTGATTAGCCGCAATTACCAGGCGCGCTTCGACCTGGATGAGTTGGCCGAGCACGGTATCTACCCCGACGAGGCAGTGGATGAGGATGGTCAGTATTCCTTCATCCGTCTCGAGGGCGATGACGGCTACGAGTACTATCTTGGGTATCCGAACTTCTACGTGATTACCCGCTACAACCGGAGCCCGCTCTATGCGATGGCCGTGCACCAACTGGCCGAGGCACTGGCCGAGTAGTCGAGCACCCGGGTTCGCGCCCGGGGCCATTCTGCTGGCGGCGGTGTTGCTGGCGTTGGTGGGCTGTTCCGGCACTCCGGAGCGTGACCCGCGCCCCCTGGGCGACGCCGCCTACGATAGCTACCCCGATCCGGACGATATCCCGCAGGACTTGGCGCTGATCCCGGAGCCCGAGCCGCGCGACGAGCCGCCGAGCCGTTATGGCAACCCGCCCGAGTACGAGGTGTTCGGGCAGCGCTACCGTACCTTGCGGACCAGCGATGGCTTCGAGGAAGAGGGTCTCGCGTCCTGGTATGGCACCAAGTTCCATGGCCGGCGTACTTCCAGCGGTGAGCCGTACGACATGTATGCGATGACCGCCGCGCACAAGTCACTGCCGCTGCCAAGTTACGTGGAGGTCACCAACCTGGAGAACAATAAACGCGTGGTCGTGCGGGTGAATGACCGGGGCCCGTTCGTGGACGAACGGATCATCGACCTTTCCTATGCCGCGGCCCACCGCATCGATATGACCGATGCCGGCGTGGCACGGGTACGTGTGCGCGCGGTGGGGCCGGGTGATACGTCCTCGCAGCGCATCGCGGCGATCGAACCCTTACCGGAGTCGACCGCCGAAGAAGATGCCGTCGAAGACTCGGAGCCATCCAGGCAAGAGACACGTGAATCCATCGAGCTGGCAGCGGCTGCGCCTGAGGCCAATAGTGCCACACCCGGCAATGGGCGCTTCGTCCAGGTCGGGGCCTTCGCGGAACGCCAGTCGGCCGAGCAGGTCCGCGATGATCTGAGGGCGCTGGGCTTCGAGGCGGTGCGTATCTCCTCGGTGGAGCGCGACAATGATTCGGCGCTTCATCGCGTGCGCATCGGTCCATTGGAGGACGCTTACGCGGTGCGAGCCATCACGGATCGTCTCCAGGGTGCTGCGCATGTGGATTACCGCGTGGTCCGGGACGCCCCATAGCGCCGGCGTTGACGTTCTTGTCGTGCCTCGACGTGCCCTCGAACTCTGCTATCGTATCCACCCCTTCAGGAGGCCCCGCCCCACCATGAAATCGTCCGCCCGTTTGCCTTTTCTGCCGCTCGTGATCACGTGCCTGCTGGCCTTTCTGATGCTGGGGTCGGCACAGGCGGAGCGTTTGCCCGTGGCCGGTTCCGGGCCGACGACTCCTAGCGGGATTCCAAGTCCGCCTTCGGATGTGACGGCGGCCAGTTATGCGCTGATGGATTTCGATTCCGGCCTGATGCTGGCCACCCGTGATCCAGAGGTGGAGCGCGAGCCGGCCAGCCTGACCAAACTGATGACCGCTTACGTAGTGTTTGGAGAGATCACGGAGGGTCGGATGGCGCTGGACGACATCGTGACGGTGAGCGAACGGGCCTGGCGTACCGGCATGCGTGGGGCGTCGCGCATGTTTATCGAGGTGGGTGAGGAGGTCGAGGTAGAGGACCTTTTGCGCGGGATGATTGTTCAGTCCGGTAATGATGCCTCCACCGCTCTGGCCGAGCATGTTGCTGGATCCGAAGGCGCCTTCGTCGACATGATGAATGCCCAGGCACGCGAGCTGGGCATGCGCAAATCCTACTTTGCCAACCCTCATGGCTTGCCGTCGGATGAGTCGCAGCACACCACCGCGCAGGATATGGCCCTCCTCGCCCGCGCCCTGATCCGGGACTACCCGGACCTCTATGGCTATTACAGCGAGCGCTCCTTCGAGTACAACGACATCTCGCAAAGCAATCGCAATATGCTGCTCTGGCGCGATGCCGGGTTTGACGGCCTGAAGACCGGCTGGACCTCGGGCGCCGGTTACAACCTCGTCTCGTCGGCCAAGCGGAATGACCGCCGCCTGGTTGCGGTGGTCATGGGGATTGAGGCGTCCGATCATCAGCAGGGCGGGACGCGGCGCGCAAATGAATCCCAGGCGCTGGTGAATTGGGGGATGCGCTTCACCGCGACGCGCAAGCTGTTCGACGGAGGTAACGCGCTCGGCACGCCGCGGGTTTATCGTGGTGCGGATACTGAAGTCGCCGTGGGCCTTGCCGAAGATTTTTGGGTGATGGTGCCGCCTGGCCGCGAAGAGAATCTGGACGCCTCGATGGAGGTGCACCAGCCTCTGGAAGCGCCGCTGGCCGTGGGTGATCCCGTTGGCGAGGTCGTGGTGCGTCTGAATGGCGAGGTTCTTAGCACCCAGCCCCTGGTGGCGTTGCAGGCGGTCGAGTCAGGTGGGATCTTCCGTCGCCTGTGGGACGGCGCTGCATTGTCGATTCAGGCAGTCTGGCCTTTCTGAGCCTCGGGTTTGCGCGTGAGCATTGCCTACTTCAACGGCGCCTACCTGCCACTGGAAGAGGTGCGGATCTCGCCCTTGGATCGTGGGTTCCTGTTCGGGGATTCGGTCTACGAGGTGATCCCCAGCTACGCGGGCGAGTTCTTTCTCCTGACCGAACACCTGGAGCGCCTGCAGCGGTCCCTCGCTGCCGTCCGGATTCGCAATCCCTATGACGCCGGAGCGTGGTCCGCGCTGCTCGCGGAACTGCTGGCCTGCAACGCCGACCCTGCGACCCCGGATCTGGGGGTCTATCTGCAGGTGACCCGGGGCGTGGCCCCGCGCGATCACGCCTTCCCGGCGAACGCACAACCCACGATCCTGGCCATGGTCAGTCCGATTCGCCCCCTGCCGGACCGCATTCGTACGGAAGGGGTGGCCGCGATTACCGGAGAGGACCGCCGCTGGGGACATTGCGACATCAAGGCCACCACGCTGCTGGCCAATGTCCTGGCGCGTCAGAGCGCGACCGAGCAAGGGGCCGCGGAGGCCATCCTGCTGCGCGACGGCCAGTTAACCGAGGGTGCCGCGAGTAACGTGCTGCTGGTTCTTGACGGACAGCTTGTCACGCCACCGTTGGAGCCTTCCGTGCTGCCGGGAGTGACCCGTTCGCGGGTCCTCGATCTGGCGCGCGAACTGGGTTATCCAGTCGCGGAACGCCCGGTCAGCGAAAATGAGCTGGCCCAGGCCGCGGAGATCTGGCTCACTAGCTCCACTCGCGAGATTCTGCCGGTTACTCGCCTGGATGAACGGGCCGTGGGTGGCGGGCGTCCCGGTCCGGTCTGGCAGGCGGTGCATACGGCCTATCAGAATGCCAAGCCGGGTGCCCCAGCGAGCGAGCCAATGCAGTCAGGAGGTGCCGTATGAGCGACCGCGAAACCCTGATCGAGTTTCCCTGCCGATTCCCGGTGAAGGTGATGGGGGATGCTCATCCCGAGCTAATGGAGGCGGTCGAAGGGTGTGTCGCCGAACATCTGGATCCCGATGACGCGGTGATCGAGCAGCGTGCCTCACGCGCGGGACGCTATGTCGGTATCACCATCACTTTTACCGCCACCAGCCAGGACCAGTTGGACGCCTTTTACCGCTCGCTGGGCCGCTGCGATCGAGTGCGCATGATCCTGTGACCGACGCGCTCGTGCCTGGTCCGGAGGTCCGCCTGCTGGGCGCGCAGCCCTACGTCCCGGTCTGGCAGGCGATGCAACTCCAGGCGCGGGAGCGCGATGCAGCCCGGCCGGATGCGTTCTGGTGCGTCGAGCATCCCCCCGTCTTCACCCAGGGCCGCAATGGCCGACCCGAGCATCTTCTGGGTCCCGGCGCGACGCCGGTGGTGGCGATTGATCGCGGGGGGCAGGTGACCTGGCATGGCCCCGGACAACTGGTCGTCTACACGCTGGTGGATCTGCCGCGCCTGGGGATCGGGGTTCGACGCCTGGTCGCGAGCCTGGAGCAGGCGGTCATCGATACGCTCGCGCAATGGGGAATTCATGCGCAACGTCGGGACAAGGCGCCAGGGGTGTACGTCGATGGGGCCAAGGTTGCGGCGCTGGGCCTGCGTATCCGGCATGGGCGCAGCATCCATGGGCTGGCGCTGAACATTGCCCCGGACCTGGCCCCGTTTCAGCGTATGAATCCCTGTGGCTATCCTGGGCTCGCCGCGACCTCCATGCAGCAGCTGCTCGGTCCGCTGGACGCCGCCTGCGTCCGCGAGCAGTTGCTCGCACATCTCACCGCGCAGCTGTTTCCTGCCGAGGTTACGAGCATCCGGCATGAGCCAGCGTTGCCGCCCGAGTTGGTCCGCGTTCTCGCGCTGGGGCGTTGCCCTTCGCCGTGAGGCTGTCCACTGGTTTGACCTCGGGTGTTTGCGGTGGCTTCGCCCAGCCGCCTGCCATGTTGTGGCTGGTCCTAGATTGGGCTCCGTGTTTACCGTGCTTTCGGTCCGCATACTGCCGAGCGCTGACTCGCCAGCGCACCCCGAGGTCCTTTCTTGCTTGCCCAAGAAAGGACCCAAAGAAGGGCACCCGGATTTCGCCCGGGAACCTCGCTCCGGACGTGCTGGGCCGGCGGCGCTGAACTCGCTACGCCTTTGGCTCCGCTCAGACATCCAGCGCCTTCTCCCGGCCCATCACGCCCTCCACGAGGGGCTCCATACGGGAGGGGAAGGTCAAAACAGAAGGTATTTCAGCCCCACGACACCACAACGCGCACTACCGCCTGAAAGCCCCCGGCGCCCGCCTCGCGGGCGCGGCACGCAACGGCCAAAGGCCGCGCGTGCCCAGATGTTGGAAGGCCCAGCCTCCATCCACTGGCAAGACCGTCGGTACGGCCGTTGTCTTGACCTTGACCCCCCCGTTTTCGTCGCGCCGAGTGGAGAGGGTTTTCGCGGGATCAGAGGCGCTGGATGTCTGAGCGGAGCCGAAGGCGTAGCGAGTTCAGCGCCGCCCGCGAAAACCCTCGGAGCGAGGGAAACCCCGGCCCGCAAAGCGGGCCGGGGTCGCGGCAGTCGGGCGTGTTTCTTGGTGACTTCTTTGCACGAGCAAAGAAGTCACTCGGGGCGCGCTGGCGAGTCAGCGCTCGGCGGTACGTGGACCGGAGCCACCGAAAACACCGGAGGACGAACCAGGACCAGCCACATCATGGCAGGCGGCTGGACGAAGCCATCGCAATCACCGGGGCTCGAAGCGCCAGCGCCAGCCTCGGGGCGCGGGATGGTGGCCCAGAGACTGGGAACGGCAGGGTGGGTCAAGCGGTTTCGAGGCCTTGGGCCTGGAGGTCGGCGTGGTAGGACGAGCGGACCATCGGACCGCTGGCCACCTGCTTGAAACCCATCTCGCGGGCGCGCTCGCCCAGTTCGTCGAACTCCTCGGGCGAGAGGAAGCGTGTGACCGGCAGGTGGTGGCGCGACGGCTGCAGATACTGTCCCAGGGTCAGCATGTCGCAGCCGTGATCGCGCAGGTCCTGCAAAACCTCCAGCAGCTCGTCACGAGTTTCGCCCAGACCCAACATCAGGCCGGACTTGGTCGGGACGCCAGGGTGCTGTTCCTGGAATTTCCTGAGGAGCTCCAGCGACCAGGCATAGTCCGCGCCGGGCCGGGCCTCGCGATACAGGCGCGGCACGGTCTCGAGGTTGTGGTTGAAGACGTCCGGCGGGGCCTGATGCATGATGTCCAGGGCACGGTCCATGCGTCCGCGGAAGTCCGGCACCAGGATCTCGATCTTGGTGTTCGGATTCAGGGCGCGGACCTCGCGGATGCAGTCGGCGAAGTGTCCGGCGCCACCATCACGCAGATCGTCGCGGTCCACCGAGGTAATCACCACGTACTTCAGGCCCAGGGCCTGGATGGTCTCGGCCAGATGGCGTGGTTCGTCGGCGTCCAGTGCCTCCGGGCGGCCGTGTGCGACGTCGCAGAACGGGCAGCGGCGGGTGCAGATGTCGCCCATGATCATGAACGTGGCGGTGCCGTGGGCGAAGCATTCTCCCAGGTTCGGGCAGCTCGCCTCTTCACAGACGGTGTGCAGCTTTTGCTCGCGCAGAATGCCCTTGATGCGTTGCACCTCGGGACGCGCCTGGCTCTGGGCGCGAATCCACTTGGGCTTGCGCTGTGGCCGTTCCGTGGGATTGATTTTGACCGGGATGCGCGCGACCTTGTCGGCGGCGCGCTGCTTTTCACCAGGCTGTGGGCGGGCTCGAGTGTCCATGGACCTTCCCTGAATCTCTTGGCGGCCGGAGGGCATCCGGACGCATGGGCGATCGGGCGGAACCGGAGTCAGGCGATCTCGCGGATCAGCGTTTCGACTTCCTGCCGTGCGGCATCGATGGCGGGCAGGTTGCCGTCTTCGTCGACGACAAAGCCAAGGCGCTGCACCGCGTGCAGGTCAGTGAGCGGGATGCGGTCGGCGAGCGGGTCGTCTTCGGCATCCCGCGGACATGCGGCGCGGGCGATTCGCACGATATCGGTCAGGGCGTGGGCCTCGGGGTTCTCCGGGCCGCCAGAATCGCGAATGGCACTTATGATATCGGATGCCAGGTCCCATTGCTGGGCAACCAGTTCGCCGATCAGGCCTTCCAGACGGAACAGTACTCGCTCCACTTCTTCCGGGCTGCGGTCTGGGTGGGCGCGGGCGACTTCGGCAATCACCGGCAGAGCGCCTACACGATGCAGTAAGCCGGCCAGCAGGGCAGTTTGAGGGTCGGCGGCCTCGGATTGGTCGGCCAGGACGCAGCTGATTGCCGCAATGCGGGCTGAACGGCGCCACAGGCGCTCAAGAAGGTCGTGATACGGACTGTCGCTGTGGATGAAGACCTGGTGCATCGCCAGGGCCATGACCAGCTGACGTGTACGTTCCAGCCCGAGCCGCGCCACCGCGTCCTGTAGCCGTGCGACCTCGCGGCGGCTGCCCATGGCGGGACTGTTGGCGACACTCAGCAAACGACCGGCGACACTTGGGTCCTCCTCGATGATGCGGGTGGCCTCACCGATGGAGACGTCCGGTTTCTTCAGGGCCTGCTGCAGATGCAAGGCGACCTCGGGCAGCTGGGGCAGGGCCAGCTCGCCGGAATAGGCGTGGGTGTAGATGCGGCTGAATAATTCGCCCTCGAGGTCGGATAATTCGATTTCGCTGACCTCGACGCTCTCCTGATCGCCATCGTCGACCAGTGTTTCGTAGACCCTGCGGTCCAGCATGGCCAGAGTCGACCGGGATGCCGCGATGGCATGGCTGTGATAGTCGTTGGCCTCGAATAGCGGGCTGAGGGACTCGCTGCTGCCGCCCCGCAACATTACGGAATTGCGGCCACTGGCCAGGATCAGGCGGCCTTCCAGCAGGAAGATCATGCTGCGGAATTCGTCGCGTGCATGCAGCTTGAAGCCCGGGTCCACCGTCAAGGTGCGGGCATGTTGCAGCAGCTTTTCCCGGGCTCGTGCGCTGAGCTCGGCAAGCGGTCGTAGCTGGGTAAGGCGTTCCTCGATCACCGCGACCTCAGACGTTGAACATGGCGCGGAGTTCCGCCAGGTCTTCGGCGCGCTCTTCAAGGAAGGCAATCGGCTCGCCGGGGGCGGGTGGGTTAATGCCCAGCACCTCGAATGCAGCGACCTCGGAAGCGTCAGGGACGGTATCGCCCTCGGCGCAGCGGGTGGCCCATTCGGCGACCAGTGTGATGCTGGTGTAGTCCGGTTGATCCGTGCGGTAGCTCCAATCTCCAGCGTGCTCGGCGACGGTGACGAGATCCCCGCCGAGATCCCAGTAGTTGATGACCAGCACGCCCGCGAGGTTGCGCAGGCGTCGCACCAGCGACTGCACGCGTTCGGTGTCGGGGTGATCCTCGCGTAATTCGACGAATTGAATGATGGGCACTGCGCCGATGCCGGCGACCAGGCCGGCCAACAATGCGCGCTCGCGGTCCAGCTGCTTCAGCGAGTCGGCGATAAGGTAGCTGTAGGCCGACTGCAGGGCACCGTATTTCCAGCTAGCCTCCATCGCCTCCCGGGTGCTGGCGTGTCTGGCCTTGAAAGCCTGACGGAGGGCCATGTTCATCGCCAGCATGCGGGTATTGCGAAAGCCCAGTCGGTTGACTGCATCGCGCACCGACTGAATCTGCTTGGCGGCGCGGAACAACGGGCTGTTGGTGGCGTGCAGAAGGGCACCGGCGATGGTGCCGTCGCGCTGGATGACCTCGGTCAGCTTGTCGAGGTCGGCGTCCGGATCGTTAGTCAGCTCCTGGATGCGCAACGCGATCTCCGGCATGGTCGGCAGCTCCAGCCGATTACTGGTGATCAGGTCGTAAAGCTCGCCGAAAAAGGCGCCTTCGGTGTCATCCAGATCGGTGCCGTGCACCACCAGTGAAGCGCTGTGGGCCTTTTCCAGCGCGGCTGTCGGGACCTCTAGTACGTGGCAGGGCTTCTCGGTGATGATGAAGTCCTGCTGACCAATGTTGTGATCGAACATCTGCATCGGGCTGTCCGGATCGGCCGCGTCGAGGGTGATGCGGGACGGATTGCCGCCGCTGACGCGGACCAATTGGCCCTGTACCAGGAACAGATAGCGGTCGTCGACATCCTGCGGGCGCAGGCGTCGGCCCGCGTCCAGTTCCCTGGATTCGCAGGCCTGGGCCAGTTCGTTGCGGGCTTGCTCCGATAGGCTGGAGGTCAGGTCCAGGTCCTTTAGCAGGGCATCAATGCTGGTGCTGTCCATGGGGCGGTTCCCGATCCGTGCTGTGCCAATCCATTCCCCCTTGTTGCGGCGCCGCATGATGCGCAGTGAAGCCTGCTGGCTTGGGGGCGATTATTTGATTGGCGCCAGTGTAGCATCCGATTCGTCCGCGGAAACTGGCGGCGGCGCCTGGCGGCAGGCGAAACCCAGGCGGTCGTCGGTGTCGAGCAGTCCATGGGCCAGTAGGAAGGCACGCGCATCCGCCGCATCCTCGAGGAACCAGGCCTTCGTGCTCCCCAGGCGGAAGCTGTAGCCCCAGGCGTCCATGTCCCGCATCAGGCGTTCGCGGTCCACGTTCGGCAACGCGTCGGCCAGCAGGATCTGCAGGTAACAGACGCCGCATTCCTCGAGGTCATCGCCACCGGCGTTGGTATGCAATTTGGCGCGCCGTCCAGCATCCATGCAGATGACGTGACCGGCCTCGTGCAGGGCTGAGTGGAGTGGGGTGTCCGGGCGTACGTGCACGGTGGTGCCGACGATCCCTGCCTCGGGCTCGCCCCACCAGCTACCGGGCAGCGGGGCCTGTTCCGGGTGCCGTTTCAGCTGCAGACCGTAGCGGTCGAGCAGGGCCGCGAGGGCATCGCCTATGCCCGGGTCGCCGCAGGTCAGGACAGGGGCATTACTCACGGCTTGGGCTCGCTCGGTAGGGCGGTACTGCGCTTGCGCGTGCGGCGCGGGCACTCCTCGGGATGCTCGCGACACCAGGCGTCGACGCGTTCGGTCAGGTCGTCCTGGAAGCAAAGCAGGTAGAAGCGGGCCTGCTCGCGATTGGCGATAGCGGGGCGACCGAGGGTGTCCGCGACCCCCGTGCGCAGTGCCGCGATGATGGCATTGGCCGCCTTTTTCTGTGGCCAGCCGGTGATCTGTTCCCAGGCCTCGGGTGTGAAATACAGCCGCAGCAGGTCCGGTCGGGTGGTCAGCAGCATGCGCGTGACATTGCGCAGGGTGGCCTCGGCCTCGCCCCAGTCGTGGACCAGGCCGCCCTCGATCAGGCGCTCAATCTCCTCGCGGCCCTTGGGTGACAGCATCGGCGCTCGTGGCGAACGCCTTAGGCGTTCGGGGCGTCCTCAGGCGTGAAGGCACGGATGGACAGGGCGTGCACCTCGCCGGAGTCGATCTGGCTGCGCACGGTGGCGTAGACCGTCTGGTGCTTCTTCACCGCGTTCATGCCGGCAAACTGCGGGCTTACGACCAGGGCCTCGAATTTGCCCTCGCCGCCGGTGACCTCGACCTTTTCGGCCTCCGGCAGGCCGGCGCGGATGAGTTTGGCCACTTGATTGGCGTCCATGATGCGTCCCCTGGTTGGTGCGTGTCGGTGATCGGGGCATGATAGCGGGATGGGTTTCCGGACAGAAGTGCCCGCGCCGCGCATGCGTCTCCCCATAAACACCTGCATGGAAAGTCGGGGTAGTTTGGGTTGAACCTGTGCGGCTCGCTAGCATTGAACCAAGTCATTGCGGCCCGCCGGGCCATGGAGGAACACACGATGATCTTTAAGCAACTGTTCGAAGACGAATCGTCCACCTATACCTATCTCTTGAGTTGCCCCGATACCGGGAAGACGGCGCTGATCGATCCGGTCATCGAGACCGTGGAGCGTGATCTGCGCGTACTGCAGGAGATGGGCCTGAGCCTGGACTACGTGGTCGAGACGCACATTCACGCCGACCACATCACCGGTGCGCGGATGCTGCGCGAGAAGACCGGCTGCAAGGTCGGCGGGCCGGCGATGGACGAGCTCCCCTGCCGTGATTTCGGCCTGCGCGAGGGCGAGCCTTTCAAGGTGGGCAACCTGGTGGTCAATCCGCTGTACACCCCGGGGCATACCGATGCCCACCACGCCTATCTGATGGATCACGTGGGACTGAAGATGCTGTTCTCGGGCGATGCGTTGTTGATCGAAGCCTGTGGCCGCACGGACTTCCAGTCGGGAGACGCGAAGACTCTGTACCACTCGATTCATGACAAGTTCTTTACGCTTCCGGACGAGACCCTGGTCTATCCCGCGCACGACTACGAAGAGCGTCAGATCACGACGATCGGTCAGGAGAAGATGCGCAATCCGCGTCTGGGCAAGGGCAAGTCGGAAGACGAGTTCGTAAAGATCATGGACGAAATGGACCTGCCCTATCCCAAGAAGATCGACTGGGCCCTGCCCGGCAACGAGGGCTGCGGCAGCTGCCCGGATAACCTGCCCGAGGACAAGCAACGTCTCTGCGAGACCGATAAGCAGGGCTGATTCCGGCGTGACCCTCGACCCACCCGCAGGGCCGAGGGTTGTGAATGTTCATCCGCCGGGCGGTTTTTCCCGCCCGCCGGACCTCGTACACTCCCGCGATGGCCGACAACACCCCGCTTGATTCCCTGGATGCGCTCGGCCCGCTGGATCGCCTGCGCGCGATCATGGCGCGTCTGCGTGACCCTGACTCTGGCTGCGCCTGGGACCGGGCGCAGACGGCCGGGACCATCGTCCCCTTTACCCTGGAAGAAGCCTACGAGCTGGCCGACGTGATCGCGCGCGACCAGGGCGAGCCGGGGGATGCCCGCGAGCTGCGCGACGAACTGGGTGACTTGTTGTTCCAGGTGGTATTTCAGGCCCGTATTGCCGAGGAGGGGGGACGCTTCGATCTCGACGACGTGGCGCGTGCCATCGTGGACAAGCTTGTTCGCCGGCATCCGCATGTGTTTGCCGACGCCGAACACGGCTCGGACGCGGAGCGCGAGGCCGCCTGGGAGGCGGGGAAGGCCAGTGAACGCGCAGAGCGTGCCCAGACCAGTGCCATGGATGATATTCCGTTGGCCCTGCCGGCACTAGCGCGCGCGGTGAAGAGTCAGCGGCGCGCGGCGCGTCTGGGTTTTGACTGGGACGATCCGGCACCGGTGGTCGACAAGATCGAGGAGGAGTTGGCTGAGGTGCAGGCCGCAGTGGATGACGGAGAGCCCCCGGAACGGGTCGCCGAGGAAGTGGGCGACGTGCTGTTCGCCGTTAGCAACTGGGCGCGCCACCTGGGGGTGGATTCGGAAAGCGCGTTGCGCGCGAGTACACGCAAGTTCGAGGCCCGCTTTCGGGACATGGAGGCCCTGGCGGCCGAGCGCGGGCAGGGATTGGGGGAACTGGACTTTGATGCCCAGGAGGCCCTTTATCAGGAAGCGCGCCGCCGCGAACGTGGTGGGCGAACGGAAAACGAGACCAAGGACCCGAGATGAGCCACGCCGTCGAATTGCCCGATCACTTTCTGCCGGCCCGCATCGAGACGATCGAACAAGTCACCCCGCTGATCAAGGTGTTCACCCTGGCCGCAGATCCGCAGCGGTTTACCAGCAGGGCCGGGCAGTGGCTGGACTTGGTGGTCCCGCAGCCGGAGGGCAAGCCGTTTGTCGGTGGCTATTCGGTGGTTTCGCCACCGCGTGCCGATGGCCGTCTGCAGCTGGCCATCAAGTACGCCGACCATCACCACGCGACCCATTACCTGCACAGCGTCACGCAAGAGGGTGACACCGTGTATATCACCCCAGGTCAAGGCAGCTTCTACTTCGAGCCTGGAATGGCGAAGAACGTGGTGTTGCTGGGGGCCGGCATCGGGGTGACCCCGCTGTTCGGCATCCTGCGCGCGATCCACGCCGATATGCCCGAGGTCTATGCGCATCTGGTGTACAGCGTGGCGCACCAGGACGAGGTGCTCTTCCCGCAGGAGCTCGCCGCTATGGCGGAGGCGCCGAATATCGATGTCAGCCTGACCGTAACCCGCGAGGCCGAGGACTGGCTGGGCCACACGGGTCGCATCAGTCACACGCTGCTGGAGTCGCTGGATCTGCCGCGCGATGCGCTGTTCTACTTTTGTGGCTCGCGCGAGTTCATCGAGGACATGGCGGCCCTGCTGGCGGAATGGGGCATTCCCGAGGCCCAGCTGAAGTACGAGAAGTGGTGGTAACGCGCCAGGCGCCGCCCTGGATTCGTCATTGCGAGGAGCATCGCGACGAAGCAATCGGCATCCGCAAGCCACCGCATCCCAGTGCTCTGCCAGCTTTGGGAGATTGCTCGCTCCGCTCGCCCTTCGGGCCGGCCCGTGGCCGTTCAACGCAGCTTCGCTGCTTTTGTGCTTCGTCGCCTGCGGCGACTCGCAATGACGGAGCGGCCTACGGGCGGCGGTTGTCGCTCGGGCGCAGGGCGTTTTCCGGTGCCAGGATGGTCGGCTGGCCGTCCAGGGCCGGATCGGTGTCCGGGTAGTCGCGGATGTAGTGCAGCCCGCGGCTTTCCTTCCGCGACAGGGCGCTCTTCACGATGATCTCGGCGACCATGGCCAGGTTGCGCAGCTCCAGCAGGTCCGGCGAGATGCGGAAGTGGCTGTAATACTCGTGGATCTCTTCCTGCAGGATACGGATGCGGCGCTCGGCGCGATGCAGGCGTTCTCGGGCGCGCACGATGCCGACGTAGTCCCACATTAGCCGGCGCAGCTCGTCCCAGTCGTGGGCGACCACCACCTCTTCCTGTGACTCGGTTACCCGGGATTCGTCCCAGGCCGGCGGGACCGGCAGCTTTTCGGGGGTGGGCAGGTCGGTCTGCGACAGGATGTGATCGGCGGCCGCACGCGCGTACACCAGGCACTCCAGCAAAGAGTTGCTGGCCATGCGATTGGCGCCGTGCAGGCCCGTGTAGGAGACCTCGCCAGCGGCATACAGTCCGGGCAGGTCGGTCTGGCCATAGTGATTCACCATCACGCCACCGCAGGTGTAGTGCGCGGCTGGGACCACGGGCAGCGGTTCTCGGGTCATGTCGAAGCCGTATTCCAGGCAGCGTTCGTGAATCGTGGGGAAGTGCTCGCGGATGAACTCGGCCGGTTGGTGGCTGATATCGAGATTCACGTGATCGATGCCCAGGCGCTTCATTTCGTGGTCGACCGCGCGTGCCACGATGTCGCGCGGGGCCAGCTCGGCACGCTCATCGAAACGCGGCATGAAGCGCTCGCCGCTCGGCAACACCAGGACCCCGCCTTCGCCGCGCACCGCCTCGGAGATCAGGAACGACTTGGCCCGGGGGTGGAACAGGCAGGTTGGGTGGAACTGCATAAACTCCATGTTCGCGATTCGGCAGCCGGCGCGCCAGGCCATCGCGATCCCATCACCGGTGGAGCCGTCCGGGTTGGAGCTGTACAGATAGACCTTGCTGGCGCCACCGGTTGCGAGGATCACGGTGGGGGCGAGGAAGGTCTCCACCTCGCGGGTCTTGCCATCCTGCACGTAGGCGCCGACGACCCGGCGGTGGCCGTCGATCACCTGGGTGATTAGGTCCACCGCCACGTGGCGTTCGAAGACTTCGATGCTCACCTGGCCGGAGGCGTTGCGCACCAGGGCCTCTTCGATTGCACGCCCGGTAGCATCCGCCGCATGCGCTACGCGCCGGGCGCTGTGGCCGCCCTCGCGGGTCAGGTGCAGCCGGCTGCGCCCCTCCAGGGGCTCGCGGGTGAAGGGGACCCCGAGATTCAGCAGCCAGTGGATGGCCTCAGGGCCTGCCGCCACGGCGCGGCGTACCGCGTCCGGGTCACACAGGCCGGCGCCGGCGTCCAGGGTGTCCTGGATGTGGGCATCAAAGGAGTCGGTGCGGTCCAGGACCGCGGAGATCCCGCCCTGAGCATAGCGGGTGGAGCCCTCATCGACCGGCCCCTTGCTGATTACAGTGACACGCCGGTGCGGCGCCAGGTGCAGGGCTGCGGAAAGTCCCGCCGCGCCGCTTCCGATCACGAGGACGTCCGACAGGCGCGGTTGTTGTACTGTCCCCATGGGTCAGGTAACGTGCTGCGCTTGTTGCCAGAGCAAATTGTGGCCCTTGCGCAACAGTGTTGTGCGCAAAGCGAACTTAATGCGAGTCAGGCGGTCCATGCACCATAGATTACCGGAGACCGGTGTGCTGGCGGGAGTCCCCGCATGAGCGAGAAGGCTTCCGACGAGGCCCTGGTCAAGCGAGTTCAGAAAGGCGACAAGGCGGCGTTCGACATTCTGGTGCTGAAATACCAGCACAAGATCGTCAACTTGGTCGGGCGGTATGTCCACGACCATGCGGCGGCCCTGGACGTGTCCCAGGAGGCTTTTATCAAGGCCTACCGGGGGCTGGCGAACTTTCGCGGCGAGAGCGCGTTCTATACGTGGCTTTACCGCATCGCCATCAACACGGCCAAGAACCATCTTGTCTCCCAGGGACGGCGGCGGCCCGAGGCCGAGGTCGATGCGCAGGATGCGGAACAGATGGGCGGTGACTCCGCCCTGAAGGACAGTGCAACCCCGGAGGGGGAGCTGTTGTCCGAAGAGATTGAAGGGGCGGTGCGTCGCACCATCGAGGAATTGCCCGACGACCTTCGGATGGCCATCACATTGCGCGAGATCGAAGGACTGAGTTACGAGGAAATCGCGCAGACGATGGGATGTCCGATCGGTACGGTCCGGTCGCGCATCTTCCGGGCCCGCGAGGCCATCGATCGGACCTTGCGTCCGTTGTTAGACGACAACTGAACGAGTAGCGCCATGAAAGAACAAGTCTCCAAGAACGAACGTCTGTCGGCCCTGGTGGACGGAGAAACGGATGACTTCGAGACGCGTCGCCTGATGGATGAACTGGCCAAGTCCGAGGAGGACCGGGCCCAGTGGGAACGCTATCACCTGATCGGCGACAGTTTGCGCGGCGGGTTGCGTCGCACAGCCCCCGAGAATTTCATGGACGGCATTCATGCCGCCCTGGCCAACGAGTCCCCGCTGGCCGTCGCGGACAAGCCGGCCCAGCCCCGCTGGTTGAAGCCGGTGGCGGGTACCGGCGTAGCCGCTGCCGTGGCCATGGTCACTCTGGTCGGCATGCAGATGGTCGGTCCCGAGTCGGGTTCGCCCGAGGCGACCCCGGTGGCGAGCGAGACCAGCGCCCCGGCACAGATTGCCGACGGCGTGCAGCGCGCCAGCACGGGTGAGGCGCCCGCCGTCGAGCGCGAGTCGCTGGACCCGCGCTTTGCCCGCTATCTCGAGAACCATGCGGAACTGACCGGACCGGGCTCCACCGCCCTGGGCCGGGTCCGCTACACGGTTGGTGACGAGTAACGCGTGATGCGCCGCGGCCTGCCGCTCTTCCTGATTGCCGCTGCGCTTAGCTGTCTTCCGCCGTCGCTACTGGCTGGAGATTCGTCTCCAGCCGAGTGGCTGGAGAGGATGACCAGCAGCCTGCATGCCCAGAGCTATAAGGGCACCTTTGTGCTCCAGCGTGACGACCGGCTGGACACCATCCGGGTTGTGCATGCCGCCGAAAACGGGGGCTATCGCGAACGCCTCGAGACGTTGACCGGACCCGCCCGCGAAATCCTGCGCTCGGTGGATCGTGTGAGCGCCCAGAAGGGTGCCCGGGCCCCGGCGGGCGAGAGCTCGTCCGGTGCTCCGCACTGGCCGGCGGGCGCGCCGGTCTTCCTGTTGGAAGGTCATGACCACTACGCCCTGAAAGACATGGGTCTGGATCGCGTGGCCGGGCTCGATTGCCGCATGATCCTGGCTCGCGCCCGCGACACCCTGCGCTACAGTCATCGCTACTGCCTTGATGTGTCCACGGCTCTGCCGCTTCTGAGCGAGCTGTACGATGGCCATGGGAAGCTGCTGGAGCGTCTGGCCTTCACCGATCTCCAGCGTCTTGACACCGTTTCGGAGTCTGATCTGCAAGCCACCCGCGAGGATGCCGAGCGCGTGGAAGTGCGTGCTGATCACGGGCACAAGAAGCCGGACTGGGACGAACGCACCGGCGTAGACGGCTGGTTGTTCGAGGGGCTTCCGGATGGCTTCACCGCCATCGCGGCGACCGATCGCCGCGTGGGCGATGATGAGTCTTCCCTGCGCCATTTCGTGCTGAGCGACGGTCTGGCCTCGGTGTCGGTCTACATTGAAAAGACCAGCGGTGAGCAGATGTTCGAAGGTACAACCCGGGCGGGTGCCACTCATGGGGCGGCACGTTCGATCGCTGGCCACCAAGTGACGGCGGTGGGGGACGTACCCCATGACACGGTGCAGGCCGTGCTCGATGCCGCGGTCTATCACGCCGGCGATTGACTGCCGTGTCTTACCCGAAGCGAATGCCATGAGCGAATGGATCCGCGAGCAGGGGACGGTTCTGTCGGTCACCGGCTACGAGGCGCGGGTACGCATTGAACGCCAGTCCACCTGCGGTAGCTGTTCGGCCCGCAGCGGCTGTGGCAGCGGGGTGTTGTCCGAGGTGCTTGGCCGCAAGGCTGTAGAGGTGTCCATCGGTCATCCCGGGACGCTAAAGCCTGGGGATACCGTGACCCTGGGGATTCGCGACCAGGCGCTCGTCTCGGGCGCGCTGGCCATGTACCTGTTGCCGCTGGCGGGGTTGGTGGCAGCGCCCGCGTTGTTAATGCTGATGGCGCCGGGGCTGAGCGAAGGTTTCCATCTGCTCGCCGGGGCCCTGGGCTTTGCCCTGGGATTGTTGGGCGTGCGCACCTGGTTACGCCGCCGTGCCCCGGATCTGGCCCCGGTATTGTTGGAACGCCACCCCCAGTCCGGGGCCCATCGTCCCGCTGGATCCATGCTCACGCCCCGTCCCTGACTCTATTGCATCTGCCCACGGGAACTTGTGGGTGGCTGCGGCTTTCTAGAGCGATGAATCGACGACTTCCCAATGTGGGTTAGATAATGATGAAACCGATGCAGTGGGCCTTGGTGGCCCTGACCTTCCTGGCCCTTTCCCTGCCGGCCTCGGCACGCATGTTGCCGGATTTCGTACCGCTGGCGGAGGAACACAGCCCAGCGGTGGTGAACATCGCGACCACCCGCGAGCGCGAGAATCCGCATCGTAGTCAGATGCCGGACTTCGAGGGCTCCCCCTTCGAAGACCTGTTCGAACGCTTCTTTGGGGGTCCCGGCGGCGAAGGTCGCGGTGCACCGGAGAGCTTCGAGCGCAACTCCCTGGGCTCCGGTTTCATTTACACCGAGGACGGCTACATCATCACCGCGAACCACGTGGTGGAGGGTGCCACGGAGGTGGTGGTGCATCTGTCGGATCGGCGCGTGTATGACGCCGAAATTGTCGGCAAAGACCCGCAAAGCGATGTCGCGCTCCTCAAGATCGACGCCGAAGACCTCCCGACCCTGAAGCTGGGCTCGTCGTCTGATCTGAAAGTGGGCGAGTGGGTGCTGGCGATCGGTTCGCCGTTCGGATTCGATCACTCGGTCACGGCCGGTATCGTCAGCGCCAAGGGTCGCAACCTGCCGACCGAGAACTATGTCCCGTTCATTCAGACGGACGTCGCCATCAACCCGGGGAACTCCGGTGGGCCCCTGCTGAACATGGATGGAGAGGTCATCGGGGTGAACGCCCAGATTTACAGCCGCACGGGCGGCTTCATGGGGTTGTCCTTCGCCGTGCCGATCGAAATGGTCGAGGACGTGGTCCAGCAGCTGCGTGAGCATGGCGAGGTCACACGTGGCTGGCTGGGCGTCCTGATCCAGGAGGTGACGCGCGAGCTGGCCGACTCCTTCGGCATGGACAAGCCCACCGGGGCCCTGGTCGCGCGCGTTCAGGCGGACAGCCCGGCCAAGAAGGCCGGGTTCGAGACCGGGGACGTGATCCTTTCGTTCAACGGGATCGAGGTCCCCAATTCCTCCGCGCTACCGCCGATTGTTGGGCGCACGCCGGTGGGTACCGAGGCCGAGGTCGAGGTGCGTCGGGGTGACGAGACCATCACGATCAACGTCGAGATCGAGCGCCTGCCAGAGGACATCTCCGCCGAGCGCGGTGGGCAGCGTCCGAGCGAGCCGGAGCCCACCCAGCCGCAGAGCTTGCTGGGCATGGTCCTGGAGCCGCTGGATGCGGCTCAGGCCGAGGAGCTGGATGTCGACAGCGGACTCGTCGTGCGAGAGGTCACCGATAATCCGGCGCGTTCGGCAGGGGTGCGCTCCGGCGACGTGATCGTCCAATTCGGCGGCGACGCGGTGGATTCGGTAGAAACCCTGGAGCGACTGATTGAAGAGGTTGGGGATCGCCGCACGGTGCCGGTGCTGGTCTACCGCGGCGGCAACCCGACTTACATCGCCTTGCGCGTGCCTCGGGATTGAGCCGATTTCGGACGGGCCTCGCCCGGGTCGACAGCGCCCGGTGCGAAGGCTCGCGGCGGCGGCCACTGCGTATGGGCCTGCCTGGGCCGACTCACAGGCATCCGCATGACTGAACTGACGCTCTACCATCGGGAGAGCTGTGGTCTCTGCCACGACATGCTAGCGGAGATCATGGCGCTCAAAAGCCGTTATACTTTCGCGCTTACGGTCGTCGATATCGATGAGGACCCGGAGCTGCAGGCGCGTTTTAACGTCAAGGTCCCGGTGCTTGCGGTCGACGGCGACATTCTCTGCTGCCATTTCCTCGACCGAAAGGCACTGCTGGACCAACTGGCCCCTGCATGACCGAAACCCGCCTCACCCGCAATTTCTCCATCATCGCGCATATCGACCACGGCAAGTCCACGCTGGCGGACCGCCTGATCCAGGGTTGCAACGGCCTGACCGAACGCGAGATGTCGGAGCAGGTGCTGGACTCGATGGACCTGGAACGCGAGCGCGGAATCACCATCAAGGCGCAGAGCGTGTCGCTGTTCTACGACGCCCAGGACGGTGAGCGCTATCAGTTGAATCTCATCGACACCCCAGGGCACGTGGACTTCTCGTACGAGGTCTCGCGCTCGCTGTATGCCTGCGAGGGTGCGCTGCTGGTGGTCGATGCCTCCCAGGGTGTCGAGGCGCAGAGTGTGGCGAACTGCTACACCGCGATCGATCAGGGCCTGGAAGTCGTGCCGGTCCTGAACAAGATTGACCTGCCGGCTGCCGAGCCGGACCGGGTGGCGGCCGAGATCGAGGACGTGATCGGTATTGAGGCGGCGGATGCCCTGCGGGTCTCCGCCAAGACCGGCGAGGGGATGGCCGAACTTCTGGAAGAGATCGTACGCCGGATCCCGCCGCCGGAGGGGGATGCCGAGGCTGCGCCCAAGGCGCTGGTGATCGACTCCTGGTACGACAATTACTTGGGTGTGGTGGCGTTAGTGCGCGTCAAGGCTGGGCGCTTCTATGCCAAGCAGAAGATCAAGGCGATGTCGGTGGGGCGGGCGCACGAGGTGAGCCGGGTCGGGGTGTTTACGCCGAAACCGGTGGATCGCGAGACCCTGGAAGTGGGCGAGGTCGGCTACCTCATTGCCACCATCAAGGATATTTCGGGGGCCAAGGTCGGCGATACCTTTACCGACTTCCATAACCCGGCGAGCGAGGCGGTGCCTGGGTTTCAGGAGGTCCAGCCACGGGTGTTCTCGGGCTTGTTCCCGATTAGTTCGGACGACTTCAATGACCTGCGCGATGCGCTGGACAAGCTGCGCCTGAACGATGCCGCTCTGAGCTTCGAGCCCGAGACCTCCAAGGCTTTGGGCTTTGGGTTTCGCTGCGGCTTCCTGGGTATGTTGCACATGGAGATCGTGCAGGAGCGTCTGGAGCGCGAGTACGGGTTGGAGCTGATCAACACGGCACCCACGGTGGTCTACGAGGTTGAAAGGCTCGATGGCGCGATCGTCACCGTGCACAACCCCTCCGAACTGCCGGCGAACAACGAGATTGCCGAGGTTCGCGAGCCCATCATCGAGGCGAACATCCTGGTTCCGCAGGAGTACGTGGGTGCGGTCATCACCCTGTGCGTGGAGAAACGCGGTGTGCAGACCAAGATGGTGTACCTGGGGCGCCAGGTGCAATTGGTCTACGAGCTGCCGATGTCCGAGGTGATGCTGGATTTCTTTGATCGCCTGAAATCGGCGACCCGTGGGTATGCCTCTTTCGACTATCAGCCGTTGCGTTTCCAGGCCGCGCCGTTGGTGCGCGTGGATGTGCTGATCAATGGGGACCGGGTAGATGCGCTGTCCGCGATCGTCCACCGCGACCACGCGGAGTCCCGTGGGCGCGAGATGATCGAGCGCATGGCCAAGATCATCCCGCGCCAGATGTACGAAGTTGCGATCCAGGCGGCCATCGGTTCCAAGATCATCGCGCGTTCTACCGTCAAGGCGTTGCGCAAGAACGTGCTGGCCAAGTGCTACGGCGGCGACGTGAGCCGCAAGCGCAAGCTGTTGGAGAAGCAGAAGGCCGGCAAGAAGCGCATGAAGTCCATCGGCAAGGTGGACGTGCCGCAGGAGGCCTTTCTTGCGGTACTGTCGGTGGACGACGACAAGTAATCACAATCGAGTCGGCAGGCCACCGGCCTGCCAGACAGGGCCGGTAATACCGGTAACAGAGGACACGGCATGGCGAATCTTGAACTGATCCTGGTGCTGGCAACCGCCGTCACCGGCCTGATCTGGCTGGGCTGGGTGATCCTGCGGCGGCGCCGGAGCCCGGAGCGTCAGCGGGCGATGCCCTGGTTTGTCGATTACTCGCGTTCGTTCTTCCCGGTGCTGCTGATCGTACTGATCCTGCGCTCGTTCGTGGCCGAGCCGTTCCGTATCCCCTCCGGTTCGATGATGCCGACGCTGCTGGTGGGCGATTTCATTATGGTCAGCAAGTTTTCCTACGGGATTCACCTCCCGGTCACGCGCACCAAGATTTTCGATACGGGCGCGCCGGAGCGTGGCGAGGTCGCGGTGTTCAAGTATCCGCGCAACCCGCAAGAGGACTACATCAAGCGGGTGGTCGGTCTTCCGGGTGACACCATCGCGTTCCGCGATCGCGTGCTGTACGTGAATGACGAGCCGCAGCCGGCCGAGCGTGTGGGCACCTTTGAAGGCGAGGGGTCCGGGCAGGTGATGTCGGGTGCCTCGATGTTCGAGGAGACCCTGGATGGGCGCACCTACAACACCCTGATGCGCGAGCAGCAGGCCAGCCTGGACGGCTCCGTGACGGTCCCCGAGGGCCATTACTTTATGGTCGGCGACAATCGCGACAATTCCAACGACAGTCGTTCTTGGGGCTTTGTCGCCGAGGAGCTCCTGGTAGGTCGGGCGCTCTTCATCTGGCTGCATTGGGATTACAATGAAGGTTATCGGGACTTTTCCCGGATCGGACAGGCCATTCGCTAGTCCGTTCTCAAGGGCGTGGCAACAGGGGCGGGACAACGATGCGACATTCCAAACACTCGATGCAGGGCGCTGGCGCGGTCACCATTCTGGCGCTGATCTTTCTGGCGCTGCTGGTGGGGACCTTCGTGATCAAGATGGGTACGCAGTACACCCAGTTTCTGACCGTGCGCTCCATCATGCAGGATGTGGCCACCCAGACCGGCGCCGCCGAGAAGAGCGAGCGAGAGCTGTGGCGCGAGATTAACCGACGGTTTCAGATCAATTCCGTGTACGACGGGATCGACGAAGACAACTTCAGTGTGACCGAGAATGGTGATACCCGCCGTTTGCATCTGGAGTACGAGGTGCGTCGTGAATTCCTCGGGAATGTCGATGTCGTGGCCCGATTTTCGAATACCGAGACCCTTGCTCCCTGATGGGGTCGTTCGGGTTCTCGGCAGCGGGTGCCAGGTTGTTGTGTGAGTCGTGATTTCCGCAGTCTATTGCCGCCCGCCGTGCGCGATGGCGAGGGGATTGGTCAGGCGCTGACCCATCGCAGTGCCGGTGGGCGCAACAACGAGCGCCTGGAGTTCCTGGGCGATGCGGTGTTGGGCCTGGTGATCGCCGATGCCCTGTACGAGCAGTTGCCCGAGGCGCCGGAGGGCGACCTCACCCGTCTGCGCGCCGCGCTGGTCAATCGCGAGTCGCTGGCGGCCCTGGCGCGTGAGACCGGGCTGGAGGGCACGCTGAATCTGGGGCAGGGTGAACGCAAGAGTGGCGGGCAGCGACGCGACTCGATTCTGGCCGATGCGGTGGAGGCCCTGATCGGGGTGACCTACCGCGAGGCCGGCATGCAGGCAGCCCGCGAATTTACCCTGGCCCTGTATGCCGAGCGCTTGCAGGATCTTCCTTCGGCCGAATCGCTGAAGGACCCGAAGACCCGGCTGCAGGAACAGCTTCAGGGGCGCAATGCCGATCTCCCGGTCTATGAAGTGCTGGAGGTCGCCGGTCCCGATCACCAACGTCAATTCACCGTGGCCGTGCATCTGCCTACTCAAGGGTGGGGGCAGCGGGGCCAGGGTTCCAGTCGGCGCCGCGCCGAGCAGGCCGCGGCCGAGGCCGCCCTGAAACGCCTGCAACAGGTACAGGAACAATGAGCGAAACTGAAGGATCCGAGTCCGCCGCCACGCGCTGCGGGCTGGTCGCGCTGATCGGTCGACCCAACGTGGGCAAGACCACGCTGATGAATCGCCTGGTTGGCGAGAAGTTGGCGGCCACAACCCGACGTCCACACACCACCCGCAACCGTATCCTCGGGATCGTGACCGAGGGCTCGGATCAGGTCGTCCTGATGGACACCCCGGGGATCGACACCGAGCGTACCCGGTTGGTCAATCGCGTCCTCAATCGCACGGCCAGCCAGGCGCTGGCGGATGCGGACCTGGTTTGTTTCATTGTCGAGGCCGGTCAGTTTGGCGTTGGGGACGAGCGGATCGAGGAGACCATACGGCAGTCCGGACGTCCGGCGTTGCTGGTAATCAACAAGGTTGACCAGTTCCGCGACAAGGAGGCGATACTGCCGTTCATCGAAGAGCGCATGGCCGCCTTTGATTATGGTGGCGTGGTGCCCCTGTCGGCCAAGACCGGTTCCAACCTGGACGGCCTGATCGCCGAGATCCGCGCGCGCATCCCGGAGGGACCATTTCTGTATGACCCGGAGCAACTCTCGGATCGCCCCGAGCGTTTCCGCGCCGGGGAGATGATCCGTGAGTCCATGCTGGAGCACCTGGGGCAGGAGGTGCCGTACTCGGTGGCGGTGCGCGTGGAGGACTGGGCCGACGAGCCGCGCACCACGCATATCGACGCGGTGATCCTGGTCGAGCGCGATAGCCAGAAGGGGATCGTTATCGGTAAGGGCGGGCAGCGGCTCAAGCGCATTGGGCAGGCCGCCCGCATCCAGCTCGAGGAACTCCTCGGACGCAAGGTGATGCTGCGCTTGACGGTGCGCGTAGAGGCGGACTGGACGCGTAATCCGCGGGCCCTGCGCGAGCTTGGGATCGAAGAGTCCCGTTGAGGCGCGGGTCCCGCGACGCGCCATGAGTGCAGGTATCAGCGTCACCCAGGGGGTGGTACTGCATGCACGTCCGCTGCGCGAGAACAGTCGCATACTCGATTTGTTGACCGCCGAATCCGGTCGCCTGTCGGCCGTGGTGCGGGGCAAGGCGGGCTCGGTGCAGCCCTTCGTGTTGCTGGATCTGGGCTGGCGTGGGCGTGGCGAGCTGCCAACACTGAGCGTGGCCGAGCAGCAGCGCGTGTTCCCGCTCACCGGACGTTCGCTGGTCTGCGGCCTGTACCTGAACGAACTGATTCTCCGGCTTTATCCGCGCGAAGCGCCGATCCCGGAGGCCTTGCCGGCCCTGTTGGGGGCGTACGCACGACTTGCCGCCGGGGAACGGGCCGATACCGTGCTCCGGCGAGCCGAATGGGCATTGCTCGCGCCGCTCGATTCCGGGATGGAACACGTGGATCCGGAAGAGCTCGACCCGGACGCCTGGTATCGCTACGACCCCGAGGCCGGTCTGGAACCGGCACCCGCCGGTCGCGGGGCGACCATACCCGGTGCCGCCTTGCGGGCGCTGGTCAGCGGGCACGACGTGCCGGATAATCAGGCCCGCGTCAGCCGCGATTTCATGCGCTGGTTGATCGACACCCATCTGGCCGGGCGGCCTCTGCGGACCCGCGGTCTGCTGTAGTCGCTCGCGTCGCAGCCACACAAGGGCACCGCATCATGTCGCATCCAGCTCCGTTGAAGCTCGGGGTCAATCTCGATCATATCGCCACGATTCGGCAGGCGCGGCATACGCCGTACCCGGACCTGATGCAGGCTGTACGCCTGGCCGAGGCGAGCGGTGCGGACTCGATCACCCTGCATCTACGCGAAGACCGCCGCCACATCCAGGATGACGATGTGTTCGGGATCAAACCCCGGCTCAAGGTCCCGATGAACCTGGAGATGGCGGCAACCGAGGGGATGCAGGCCATTGCCCTGAAACTGCGCCCGGAGGCCTGCTGCATCGTGCCGGAAAAGCGCGAGGAGCTGACCACCGAGGGTGGGCTGGATGCGGTGGGGCAGCGCGAGCGGCTCCGCGCGTTTGTCGAGCCGCTGACGGCCGCCGGGATCGAGGTCTCGCTGTTCGTGGAGCCGGATGCTCGCCAGCTGGAGGCCGCCGTGGCGATTGGCGCCCCGGTTGTGGAACTGCACACGGGCGCCTACGCCAATGCCCGTGATGCGGGCGAGCGCGAACGTCTCCTGGCCGGGATTAACGATGCGGCCGAGGCAGGTCGACAGATGGGCTTGATCATCAATGCCGGACACGGTCTGGATTACGACAACGTGCGCCCCATTGCCACGAATCCCGTATTCCACGAACTGAACATCGGCCACTCAATCGTGGCCCGCGCCCTGTTCACGGGCTTGCCGGAGGCGGTCAGTCATATGCGTGGTCTGATGGATGCCGCGCGGCAAGGGCTGCCGGCCGGACAGTATCCGGTCTGAGCGCGCGATGATCCTCGGCATCGGGACCGATCTGGTGCAGGTGGCACGCATGCAGGGCATGTGGGAGCGCCACGGCCGCCGGCTGGCGGAGCGCATCCTGCATCCGCAGGAGCGCCTGGAGTTGCCCGAGCAGAATCCCGCCGGGTTCCTGGCGCGCCGCTTTGCCGCCAAGGAGGCCCTTTCCAAGGCGCTGGGCTGCGGGGTGGGAGCGGACATGGCCCTGGCGGAAGCGGCGGTGACGCACGATAGTCGAGGGCGCCCGGAGTTTTTGCTGGAAGGCCGTGCTGGGGCGACCGCCGAGCGCCTTGGGGCGGGGGTGATCCATCTGAGTATCAGTGACGAACGCGAATACGCCCAGGCGTTTGTGATTATCGAGTCCGCGGGCGTCGCCAGACCCTGATCGACGCTCCGCTGAGGGCCTATACCCGCAATCCCCGCCGGGCGCGCTTGCCGGGCCGGGGGTGGCTCCCTAGAATGTGGTCCCTTATGCCTGCCACGGTGTCTCTGGATTCCGTGTCGGGCGCAGCCCTGAGTGAGTGACGGAGTCCAGTCCATGCCCTGGAATGAACCGGGAAA
The DNA here is from genome assembly GCF_000745395.1 of Thioalkalivibrio sp. ALJ1. Classification (NCBI taxonomy): domain Bacteria; kingdom Pseudomonadati; phylum Pseudomonadota; class Gammaproteobacteria; order Chromatiales; family Ectothiorhodospiraceae; genus Thioalkalivibrio; species Thioalkalivibrio sp. ALJ1. The sequence continues at coordinate 1,454,735 of NZ_KN050684.1, forward strand.
CAACAACCGCGACCCCTGGAGTGGGGGTGGTGGCGGCCAGCGCGGTAGCGGTGGCGGTGGCGGGGGCAACCAGCCCCCTGATCTCGAAGAGATGATGCGCAAGCTGTCGCGTCAGCTGAACGGGATCTTTGGCGGGGGCGGCAGTGGCGGCTCCGACGGTTCCAGTTCCGGTGGCATGGGGCGTGGTACCCAAGCGCTTGTCAGCCTTGGTTTGATCATCGCCCTGGTCGTCTGGCTGGCCTCCGGCTTTCATATCATCTCGGAAGGCGAGCGCGGCGTCGTGCTCCGGTTCGGCGAATTCCAGCAAGTGAAGAATCCGGGGCCGGGCTGGCACCTGCCCTATCCCATCGAGCGCATCGAGATCGAGAACGTCGACAACGTGCGTACTTTGGAACACCGCGCGCTGATGCTGACTCGCGACGAGAACATCATTGATGTGGATATCGCGGTGCAGTACCGCATCCTTGATCTGGTCGACTTCCTGTTCAACGTGCGTAACCCCGACTCCACCGTGAACCAGGTGATGGAGTCGGCGATTCGTGAGCGAGTGGGCCGGTCGAACCTCGATTTCATCCTCGGTGAGGGGCGTGGAGAGATCGCCTCGACTGCGCGGACGGTGATGCAGGAGAATCTGGATGCCTATGGCGCCGGGATCGTGGTGACCGCCGTGTCCATGCAGCAGGCGCAGCCGCCGGAACCGGTGCAGGAGTCCTTCGCCGACGCCATCCGCGCGCGTGAGGACGAGGTTCGTTTCCGTAACGAGGCCGAGGCCTACGCCAATGGCGTGATCCCGCGGGCTCGCGGTCAGGCGGCGCGCATCATCGAAGAGGCCGAGGGCTATCGTGACCAGGTCATTGCCCGTGCCGAGGGTGATGCATCCCGCTTCGACCAGCTGCTGGTCGAATACCAGCAGTACCCGGAAGTGACCCGGGATCGTCTCTACCTGGAAGCGGTCGAAGCCGTGCTTGAGGATTCGCGCAAGCTGATGCTGGATGTCGGGAGCAGCAATAACCTGATGATGCTCCCGCTGGATCAGTTGTTCCAGGGCGGGCGTACCGGCAACCGTTCGAGTGATGGCCCGACGCCGCAGCCGCTGGACACCAGTCGCGGTAGTTTTACCAACAGTGGCACGAGCACGGGCCGTCTGGGTGATCGCAGCCCGGCCACCCAGCGTTCGCGGGAGGTGCGCTAATGTTCCGCATAGCCGGTATTGCCGTGGTCGTGCTCGGTATCGTGGTCGCGTTGTCGACCTACACCGTCGACGAGCGTGATCGCGTGATCAAGTTTGCCCTGGGGGAGATCCGCGAGGTGGATCCCGCCCCGGGTCTGCATTTCAAGTTCCCGCTGATCCAGAACGTCGAGAAATTCGACGCCCGGATCATGACGCTGAACATCCCGCCGGATCGGTTCCTGACCTCCGAGGCGAAAAACATCATTGTCGATTTCTATGCCAAGTGGCGGATTGACGATGTCGGCCAGTTCTACCGCGCAACCCGCGGCGACGAGCGCCTGGCCGAGGAGCGTCTGGCGCAGATCCTGCGTGACGGGATGCGAAACGAGTTTGCCCGTTTCGAGCTCCAGGATGTTGTGGCGGGCGAACGCCTGACCATCATGGGTGCAGTGCGTCAGACAGCGCTGGAGACTGCGCAGGAGTTGGGGATCGATCTGGTCGATGTGCGTATCCGCCGGATGGACCTGCCGGAGGAGGTCTCCGAGTCGGTGTACGAGCGTATGCGGGCCGAGCGTCAGCGTGTGGCGCAGGACTTCCGCGCCCGAGGGCAGGAAGAGGCCGAGCGCATTCGTTCGCGTGCTGACCGCGACCGCACCGTGATCCTGGCGAATGCCTATCGCGATTCCGAGGAGATCCGGGGTGCGGGTGACGCCCGCGCCACCGAAACGCTCGGGCAGTCGTTCGGCGAGGACGAAGAGTTCTTCCGCTTCTACCGCAGCCTGATTGCCTATCGCAACAGCATGAGCGGCGAGAACAGCACCTTTATCCTGGAACCGAACTCCGAGTTCTTCCAGTTCTTCAACGCGCCCGGCGGTGAACGTCCGGCCCCGTTGCCGACTCGCTAGCTCGGCCTCCGAGAGCAAGCGGCCGCGGCCGCATTGAGGCAGGCCGTTCGCATCGGGCCCGGAACATTCCGGGCCCGTCTTTTGCCGGGCGCCCGCGCGTGATGCACCACAGGACACGAATAGGGACGAGATGACCGATATCAATCGCTGGTTGCTGCCGGATGGGCTGGAAGAGGCGCTTCCGGATGCCGCGCGTCGACTGGAGGCCCTGCGTCGCCGGGTGCTGGATCAGTTCGATACCTGGGGCTATGACCTGGTCATGCCACCGCTGGCCGAATACCTGGAGTCTTTGCTGACCGGGGCGGGGCATGCCCTGGATCTGCAGACCTTCAAGCTCACCGATCAGATGACGGGGCGCATGATGGGTGTGCGCGCAGATTTGACGCCACAGGTCGCCCGCATCGATGCCCACCGTCTACGGGTCGAGGGAACGAACCGCCTTTGCTACGTCGGTAGCGCACTGCGCACGCGAGCGGACGAGTGGTCCGGTTCGCGCAGTCCGCTTCAAGCCGGTGCCGAACTGTTTGGGCATGATGGGCTGGATAGCGATATCGAGATCATCCGACTGATGTTGGCCACCCTTTCGGTTTGCGGTGTCGAACACACAAGCCTGGATCTGGGCCATGTCGGGATCTATCGTGCTCTGGCGCGCGACGCGGGCCTGGACGAAAGTCAGGAGCAGGATTTCTTCGATCAGCTTCAACGCAAGAGTGTGCCCGAGATCGAAGATACGCTGGCGCGTTGGCAGGACACCGGGATGGATGCGGCTGCCTGTGCGCGGCTGCGGCGGCTGGCGGATTTGAATGGCGATGCTACCGTGCTGGATACGGCACGCAAGGCGTTGGAAGGTGCGCCGACCGAGGTCGTCACGGCGCTGGATCACCTGCAGGCGGTTGTTGCCCGTCTGGAGGCGAGTGAGCCCGGGCTCGATCTGCACCTGGACCTGGCCGAGTTGCGAGGCTACGCCTATCATACGGGCTTGGTATTTGCGGCCTTTGTGCCGGGTTCGGGGCAGGCCATTGCGCGCGGCGGACGCTACAACGAGATTGGGCGCGTCTTCGGGCGCGCTCGCGCCGCCACGGGTTTTAGCACGGACCTGCGGGCATTTGTGCGGCGCGAAAACGGTCAAAAAGGACCGGCCCGCCAGACGGTCGCTGCGCCGGCTACGGGTGGTGCGGACCTTGAGGCCGCGATTGCGGACCTGCGTGCTCGAGGGCAGCGTGTGGTGCGTGAACTGGAAGGCCAGAACAACGAATCTCCCACGGATGCGCGTCTTGAACGGCGTGATGGGCAATGGACGGTAGTGGAGCATTGAAGGCGATGGGACGTTTTGTAGTCGTACTGGGAAGCCAGTGGGGAGACGAGGGCAAGGGCAAGATTGTCGATCGTCTGACCGAGGATGCCGCGGCCGTCGTGCGCTTCCAGGGCGGCCACAATGCCGGCCACACCCTGGTCATCAATGGCGAAAAGACCGTGCTCCATCTGATTCCCTCGGGCATCCTGCGCGAAGGCGTGGAGTGCATGATTGGCAACGGGGTGGTGTTGTCCCCCGAGGCGCTGATCACCGAGATGGAAGAGCTGGAGGCGCGTTGTGTGCCGGTGGCGGACCGCCTGCGGTTGTCCGATGCCTGCCAGGTAATCCTGCCGTACCACGTGGCGCTGGACCATGCGCGTGAGAAGGCCCGTGGGAAGGCGGCGATTGGCACTACCGGTCGGGGTATTGGCCCGGCGTACGAAGACAAGGTCGCCCGCCGGGGTTTGCGCCTGGACGACCTGTTCCATCGTGAGCGCCTGGCCGCCAAGCTGGGCGAGGTCATGGACTATCACAACTTCGCGCTCAAGCATTACTTCAAGGCGCCGACCGTAGATCAGCAACAGGTCCTCGAGCAGTGCCTCGCCCATGCCGAACGCCTGCAGCCGATGGTCACCGATGTGGCCGGACGCCTGCACGAACTGCGCGAGCAGGGCAAGGACGTGATGTTCGAGGGTGCCCAGGGGACGTTGCTGGATATCGACCACGGGACCTACCCGTTCGTGACCTCCTCCAATACCACTGCTGGCGGGGCTTCGACCGGTTCCGGGGTGGGCCCGCGCGATATCGACTACGTGTTGGGAATTACCAAGGCGTACACCACCCGCGTCGGCGCCGGGCCGTTCCCGACTGAACTGTTCGATAACATGGGCGAACACCTGGCCCGCCAAGGCAACGAATTTGGCTCTACCACCGGGCGTGCGCGCCGGTGCGGCTGGTTCGATGCCGTCGCCCTGAAACGGGCGGTCAAGATCAACAGCATTAGCGGTCTTTGCATGACCAAGCTGGACGTGCTGGACGGGCTGGAGAACGTGCAGATCTGCGTGGGCTACAAGTGCGATGACGGCGCGACCCGCGAGGCGCCCCCGTCCGGTGCCGAGGCCTATGCCGCCTGTACCCCGATCTACGAGGAGATGCCGGGCTGGAAGGAATCCACCGTAGGGGTCCGCGAATACGCGAAGCTGCCGGCGAATGCACGGGCGTATCTGGAGCGTCTGAGCGAAGTGGTTGGGGTGCCGATCGATATGATCTCCACTGGGCCGGATCGGGACGAAACCCTGGTCCTGCGCGATCCCTTCGACAGCTGATTCTTGGGGCCGCGAGGTCGGGGCGTGTCGCCTCCGGCCCGGGGCTGCCCTCGCGGGTCCCATGTGCGATTCAATCGGGATCGCACACGCAAAAATCGACGTCATCCGTTCGGATGCCGCGCGAGCCAGATCAGCAGAAGGGTTTTGGTGAAGCTGAAAAATGGTGCCGAGGAGAGGACTTGAACCTCCACGAGCTTTCGCTCACTAGCACCTGAAGCTAGCGCGTCTACCAATTCCGCCACCTCGGCACGAGGTTGGACCTTGAGGGGTCCTGCGCTTCAGGAGCGCGCAATATAGTGTGCGGCCGAGAGGCTGTCAACGCCCCGCGGCCTTAAATCTGCGCGCCCGGGGTAGGCGGTCGACGCCCTGCAAATGCCGTTCTGCGCAACAAAATTCCGCATGCCTCATAATGGGCGTTTACTTGCGCGCCCGGCCGGATTCCCGGCAAGGGGCTGCCCATTGCAACATCCACAGAGTTCACTGAATGCCAAGACAACGTCGCAAGACCCCCGCCGATCCGAATTTCGAGCGCGAGGCGCAGAAGTACGACAACCCCATCCCCAGCCGCGAGTTCATTCTCGGGCTCCTGCAGGAAGCCGACAATCCGCTGTCCTACGACGAGATCGCGGAACGGCTGAAGATCGAAGACGACGATCGTCTCGAGGCCCTGCGCCGCCGCCTGAAGGCAATGGAGCGAGACGGCCAGGCCCTTTGCAACCGGCGTGGTGCCTATCTGCCCGTGAACCAGGAAGACCTGATCCGCGGTCGCGTGATCGGTCACCCGGACGGTTTTGGCTTCCTTGTGCCGGACGAGCAGGACGATGACCTGTTCCTGTCGCCCAAGCAGATGCGCGGCGTGTTTCATGGCGACCGCGCGCTGGCTCGTGTCATGGGCGTGGATCGTCGTGGTCGCCGCGAGGGCGGGATTGTCGAGGTGCTCGAGCGCAATACCACCCAGGTGGTCGGGCGCCTCAAGATCGAGGACGGCGTGGGTCTTCTGACCCCGGACAACAAGCGCATTACCCACGAGATCCTGGTGCCGCCGGATGGTCTGGGCGAGGCCGACGACGACCAGATCGTGGTCGTGCGCATTCGCGAGTCCGCTTCGCGTACCGCACGCCTCAAGGGCGACGTCGTCGAGGTGCTCGGCGAGCACATGGCGCCGGGTATGGAGATCGACATTGCCATCCGTGCCCACAGTCTCCCGCACGAGTGGCCGGACGAAGTGATCGCCGCAGCTGATTCCCTTGGCGCCGAGGTGGCGGCGAAGGACAAGAAGGGGCGCCTGGATCTGCGCGACAAGCCCTTCGTGACCATTGACGGGGACGATGCCCGCGACTTCGACGACGCCCTGTACTGCGAGCCGGAAGGCAAGGGCTGGCGTTTGTGGGTCGCGATTGCCGACGTATCGCATTACGTCGAACGCGATTCGGCCCTGGACCGCGAGGGACGGACTCGTGGCACCTCGGTGTACTTCCCGAACAACGTGATCCCGATGCTGCCGGAGGCCCTGTCCAACGGACTGTGCTCGCTGAACCCGAACGTCGACCGCCTCAGTATGGTGTGCGAGATGGAAATCGGCGCCCGCGGTGCACTGAAGGGCTACCGTTTTCACGAGGGCCTGATTCGTTCGCATGCGCGACTGATTTATGACGATGTGGCGCAGATGCTCCGGGGCGATTCCGCGCTGCGTGAGAAGAATGCGCACGTGATGCCGCACTTGGAGACGCTGCAGCAGGTGTTCAAGGTGCTGCACGCGTCGCGCAATCGGCGCGGGGCGATCGATTTTGATACCACCGAGACAAAAATCGTCTTCGGTGAGGACCGCAAGATCGAGAAGATCGTCCCGACCGAGCGTACCGACGCGCACCGCCTGGTCGAGGAATGCATGATCATGGCGAACGTGGCCGCCGCACGCTTCCTGAAGAAGCACAAGGTGCCGGCCTTGTACCGCATCCATGATCAGCCGCCGTCGGACAAGATCGACGACTTGCGAGAATTCCTGAATGGTGCCGGTCTGAACCTGGGGGGTGGTGCCGAACCGACCCCGGCCGACTACACGACGGTCCTGAAGGCCGCGCGCCAGCGCACCGATCAGCAACTGATCCAGACCGTCCTCCTGCGGTCGCTGAGTCAGGCGGTCTATGCGCCGGAGCTCGATGGGCATTTTGGCCTGGCCCTGGATGACTACGCGCACTTCACCTCGCCGATCCGTCGCTATCCGGATCTCCTGGTGCATCGCGGTATCCGCCACGTCCTGCGCAAGGGCAGTCGCAAGGGTTTCCCGTATTCGCACACCGAGATGGAACAGCTGGGTGAACACTGCTCCATGGCCGAGCGGCGTGCGGACGATGCCACCCGTGACGCCATCGCCTGGCTCAAGGCCGAGTACATGCAGGACAAGGTCGGGGAGACCTTCGAGGGCGTGGTCTCGGGCGTCACCGGATTCGGTTTGTTCGTCGAGATCAAGGATGTCTATATCGAGGGGCTGGTCCATGTGACCAGCCTGGACAACGACTTCTATCACTTCGATCCCTCGCGCCATTCGCTGACCGGCGAGCGCGGTGGTCGCGTGTTCCGTATTGGTGATGTGCTGAAGGTGCAGGTGGCACGGGTCAGCCTGGACGATCGCAAGATCGACCTGGCCCTGGCCGAAGAGGCCGGCAAACCCCGGTCGTCGGATCCGCCGCCGAAGAAGCGCAGTCGCCGCAGCAAACGCCGCAAGGACGCCGACGCGCCCAGTGCCGAGTCCGCCGCGGCCGAAGCGACAGCGGAAGCCACCACCGAGAAACCGTCGCACGAAGCGGCACCCGCGCCGAAGAAGCGCAACCGGCGCGGCAAGCGGCGCCAGGATGCCGATGCGTCTGCTGCCGAATCGGCTCCAGTCGAGTCAGCACCGAAAGCGCCTGGCGGGAAACCGGATGCCGATGAGACACCGGCGCCAAAGAAGAAACGCCGTCGTCGTGGGGGGCGCCGTCGCGGCGGTGGTGGTGGTGGCGATTCCGGTGCGTCCGACGCACAGCCGGATCACCAGGCCGAGGCCGTCCCGGATGCTCCGGAGCCTGGCAACGAGGCGGTGCCCCCGCCGAAGCCAGAAAGCGACAAGGATGGCAATACGATTGTCGAGCCCGGTCCGACCGACGAGGCGTCCAAGTCTCCGCGTCGCCGGGGACGGCGCCGGCGCCCGTCCTGAGGGGCCGCGTGCCGACTTCGCGTAGCCATCTTGCAAGATCCGCGTCCGCTACTGCCGCTGGACGGGTCGGGAGCGCACGATGAGCAAGGGTGGCAAGGGTAGCCGGGCCGAGACGTTTGGCGGCATCCATGCGGTGGCGGCTGTGTTGCAGCAGGCGCCCGAGCGCGTCAAAAGCCTGCAGTTGGCGACCGACCCGATCGAGCCCGCGCTGGAGCGGCTGCTTCGGCTGGCCGAAGCGAGCGGGATATCGGTCGAGCGCGTTGGCCGCGAGCGCCTGGATCAGCACCATCCCAGGTTTCAGAACCAGGGTGTAATCGTGCATTGCAAACCGCGGCCGGTCGTGGACGAGCGGACCCTGGTGGGGCGCGTCCGCGACGGGCTTGATCTGATTCTGGTGCTGGATGGCGTGACCGACCCGCATAACCTTGGGGCTTGCCTGCGCACTGCGGATGCTGCCGGCGCCGGTGCGGTGGTGATGCCGCGCCATCACAGTGCGGCTCTGACCCCCGCGGCTATCAAGGTCGCCTCCGGTGCAGCCGAGACGGTTCCCGTCGTCAGTGTTGGGAACCTTGCCCGCACCCTGTCGGGGCTGAAAGACGCCGGGATGTGGACGGTGGGGCTGGCCGGGGAGGCGGAGCAAAGCCTCTACCAGGTGGACCTGCGTGTACCCACCGCCATCGTGATGGGGGCCGAGGGCGAAGGGCTGCGCCGTCTGACCCGCGAGGCCTGCGATCATCTCGCCAGGATCCCGATGGGCGGCACGGTGGAGAGCCTGAACGTCTCGGTGGCGACGGGCATCACGCTGTTCGAGGTCCGCCGCCAGCGCCAATCCTGACGGCGCCGGCCCTGATACACTCGGTACATGCGCGTACGTCCTCGACCGTTCCTCTGGCTGTTGCTGCTGTTGCCCCTGCTGGTGATGGCACAAACCGCGCATGCGGCCGACATGGCGACTATGCACACCGAGCCCGTGGAGATGGACGCCTCCATGCACTGCGAGGGCGCGCACTGCGATCATCACGCCGAGCATGAATGTTCCAGCCACGGTGGCTGTTGCATGGCCCCGCTGGCGACTGTTGTCTCGCTTACGACGAAGCTGACCCGGGTGCCCGCCGAACCCCTGGTCCAGCCGACCCGGTTGTCCGTCGAGCCCCCGAGCCCTCCACCGAGATCCTGATTCCCCTGTCCCGGGACGCGGCCTGGCCGCGTCCGTTTTGATGATTGCGACAGCGAGGAATCGAGATGTCTTCTGCAACCGTTTTTCCGGTCGGCGCCCTGCTGGCCATTAGCCTGACCCTGGCGACGCCGCTCGCGGCGAGCGAGGGCCACGACCACCATCACGGTGAGCCGACCCATGATCACCATGACCATTCCGGCCAGGGTGACCACCGCGGCCATGACCATCACGCCCACGATGACCCCATGCACGACCACGACGCGCATGAACATCGCTGGGAGGCACCTTCCGATGCGGCCGAGCGCGATAACCCCCACGCGGCGGACGAGGCATCCATTCGCATGGGGCGGGATGCCTACAAGGCCCAGTGCCTGGTCTGCCACGGGGAGGCCGGCGCCGGTGACGGCCCGCAGGCGCGTGCGCTGGAGTCGCGTCCAGCCGATTTGCGGGAACACGCCGGGGGGCACACCGCAGGCGAATACCACTGGATGATTCGCGAGGGTTCGGGCGAGATGCCCGCCTTTGCCGGTGTGCTCGACGACGACGAGATCTGGCACGTGGTCAATTACATCCGCTACGAGCTGGCCGATGCCGGCGACGACCCCTCGGATGACCACGATGGCCAGCACGCGCCTGAGCGGCACGACGACCACGACCACCACAACGGGGGCCATCATGGGCATGCGCATTAAGTCTGTCGGGGCGTCGGTGGTCGCGCTGGCCCTTGCCGGCCTGCTCGCCGGATGTGGCGAGCAGGCCCCGGAGGCGCCGAAGGAGCGCGCGCCCTATCCGATCCAGGGGCTTGCCAATGTCGAGCTGTATGGCGATCCACGCGCGGGTCAGGAGCGCTTCCAGCAGAGTTGCGCGGAGTGTCATGGAGCGGATGCCCGCGGGACGGACCAGGGGCCGGCGCTCGTCCATCGGATCTACGAGCCGTCGCACCACGCCGACATTACCTTCTTTATCGCCGTGGAGCGTGGGGTCGGCGCGCATCACTGGGAGTACGGTGACATGCCGCCGATCCCCGGGCTGGAGCACGAGGACGTGGCCGACATCGTTGCCTGGGTTCGTCATGAGCAGCGGGATGACGGCATCATCCCGGATCACGAATGGCCCGTAGGAGGTGACTGATTGCATCGCAGTCCTGGCCCCGCACCGGAAGTGGGGCCAGGGCCAGGCTTGTTGCCGAGCTGCGCTTCGGTTATCGTATCGCGCCTTTCTGCCCCGCGGGCGAACCCCGCGCGGCCGAACCCTTGCCTCACCGCGTGGACGGGAGGCTGATACCCGCAAGGAGTTCCCAATGCGTCATTACGAAGTTGTGTTCCTGGTCCACCCCGACCAGAGCGAGCAGGTCCCGGCGATGATCGAGCGCTACAAGGGCCTGGTCGAAGGCCATGAAGGCAAGATCCATCGCCTGGAAGACTGGGGCCGCCGTCAGCTGGCCTACCCGATTCAGAAGCTGGTTAAGGCGCACTACGTGCTCATGAACATCGAAGCCTCGGAAGAGGCGATGGAAGAGCTCGCCAGCGCATTCCGTTTCAACGATGCCGTGCTGCGCCATCTGGCGATGCGCATGGAAGAGGCCGTGACCGAGACCTCCCCGCTGGCCAAGGGCCAGGAAGAGGAGAACGCCAAGGGCCGTCGCCGCGAGCGCGACGACGAGGGTGGCGAGTCCGCTCTCGACGACTCGGCCGCCGCCGAGTAAGTCCTGCCCGTTCACTGACCGAATTGTTGAAGGAGATCTGACATGGCCCGTTTTCCGCGTCGCCGTAAGTACTGCAAGTTCACCGCCGAAGGCATCGATTACATCGATTACAAGGATCTGAACCTGCTCAAGGGTTTTGTTACCGAGACCGGCAAGATCGTGCCCAGTCGTGTGACTGGCACCAGCGCCAAGTATCAGCGTCAGCTGGCTACCGCCGTGAAGCGTGCGCGCTTCCTCGCCCTGCTGCCGTACAGCGACAACCACTAAACCTCGCGCCGGTTTTGCCGGGGCCGTCGTTATGCGGGCACTGGCCGACTTTGCGATGAAGAGCCGGGGCCGCGCCGTGGGCGCGGTCTCCGGCTTTGGCGTGGTGGGGCTGTTCCTGCCGCCGATCGCCATTCTGGGTAGCGCATTGGTAGCCCTGGTCGGGCTGCGTATCGGGCTCGGGCAGGCGGTGCTGGTGGTGGCGCTGTCGTCTGTGGTGCTGGGCGTGGCGATGTTCGCTCTGGTGCCCGAGGCGCCATTGTTCGCCGGCGTGATGGCCGGCTTTGTGCAGTGGGCTCCGGTGGCGTTGCTTGCCGAGCTCTTGCGGCGCACGGTCTCCTGGCCGGTGACGCTGCAGGTGGCCGCCGGGGTTTCCGGGGCCGGGGTGCTGCTGGTGCATCTGCTAGTGCCGGATCTGGAAGCGACCTGGGCGCGGGTAGGCATGACCCTGCTGGGCCCGCTGGTTGAGGGTGCGGATACCGGCCCCCAGGAGCTGGAGGCCGCGCTTCGTCGGATGGCCCCGTATCTGACGGGCCTGTTCGCCGGGATCGTGCTGCTGAGTCTGACGCTGGCGGTGTTGCTAGGCCGCTATTGGCAGGCGCTGTTGTACAACCCGGGGGCGTTCGGCGAGGAATTCCGGGCGTTGCAGTTCGGCCGGACGACCAGCGCAGCCACCTTGTTGCTGGCGGGCCTCGGGCACCTGGGACCCGTTCCGCTGGCGACCGAGCTGGCGTTCATCCTGGCGGTGCTGTTCTTCCTCCAGGGGGTTGCGCTGATGCATGCGCTGACCTTCCGCCAGGGAATGAGCAGTTTCTGGCTGGTCGGGATGTATGTGCTGATGGCACTGGCGCTGCCGCAGATGTTTCTGCTGTTGGCGACGATCGGGGTGATCGATGCCTGGGCGGACATCCGCTCGCGCCTTGGTGCGCTGGGCGGGCGCAAGGGTCCGGGTGACGGACCGGACGGTGACAACAATTCGTGAGACCGGTCCGCGACCGGTGTAAACTGAGCCCTTTTGGGGGCTGACCCAACGTTACAGGAATACCTAAGATGGAAGTCATTCTGCTGGAAAAGATCGATAACCTGGGCACCCTCGGTGACCGCGTCACCGTGCGCCCCGGTTTTGCCCGTAATTACCTGCTGCCGCAGGGCAAGGCCAAGTTCGCCACCGCGGAGAACATTGCCGAGTTCGAAGCGCGCCGCGCCGAACTGGAGAAGGCCGCCGCCGAAGCCCTGGCCGAGGCGGAAGCCCGCAAGGAAAAGCTGGATGGCACGGTGCTCGAGATCACCGCGAAGTCCGGTGGCGAAGGCAAGCTGTTCGGCTCCATCGGCCCGGCCGATATCGCCGATGCCCTGACCGCCAAGGGCACCGAAGTCGAGAAGCGCGAGGTGCGCATGCCGGAAGGCCCGCTGCGGACGACCGGCGAGTTCGAGCTGACTCTGCACCTGCATTCGGACGTGGACGTCGACATCCGCGTCGTCGTGATCGGCGAAGAGTGATCGGCTGGATGTCGGGAGGGTGGCCCCACCGGGTCGCTGATACCCGGCGCATGGGCGGGTTCGCGGGAGCGGCCCGGTCATGACCCCGAATCCGCGGGTACCCCCGCATTCCGAGGAGGCCGAGCAGGCGGTCCTCGGGGGGCTGATGCTGGACAATGGCGCCTGGGATCGGGTGGCCGACCGCATCACCGCAGAAGACTTCTATCGCCACGACCACCGCCTGATCTTTCGGGCGGTGTCGTCGCTGGCGGATCGTAACGCCCCGTTCGACATGGTCACCGTCTCGGAACAGCTCGACCGCATGGCCGAGCTGGAGTCCGCGGGCGGCATGGCCTACCTCGGACGTCTTGCATCCGAGACCCCGAGTGCCGCGAATATCGTGGCCTATGCCGACATCGTTCGCGAGCGTTCCATCCTGCGCTCGCTGATCTCGGTAGGCACCGAGATTGCCGATTCCGCGTTTACCCCCGAAGGCCGCGATTCCAAGGAACTGCTGGACGTAGCGGAGCAGAAGGTGTTCCGCATCGCCGAGCAGGGCGCGCGGGGTGCGCAGGGTTTCCGTGGCATGAAGCCGTTGCTCACCGCGGCCGTCGATCAGATCGAGCACCTCTACGAGAGCAAAAACCCGATCACCGGTCTGGCGACCGGGTATCAGGATCTCGACAACCTGACGTCCGGGCTGAATCCGGGGGACTTGGTGATCGTCGCCGGGCGGCCTTCCATGGGCAAGACCAGTTTCGCGATGAACATCGCCGAATACGTGGCGATGAAGAACACCGCCCCGGTCGCGATCTTCTCCATGGAGATGCCTGGCGAACAGCTGGCGATGCGTCTGCTGTCCTCCATGGGGCGTATCAATCAGCAGAAGCTGCGTTCGGGGCGTCTGGATGATGGCGATTGGCCGCGGCTGACCAGCGCGGTGCAGATGCTGTCCGAGGCGCCCCTGTTCATCGACGACAGCCCGGCGCTCAGCCCAACCGAGCTGCGGGCACGGACCCGCCGTCTGATGCGCGAGCACAAGGGCCTGGGGCTGATCGTGGTCGACTATCTGCAGCTCATGCAGTTTCCCGGTAGCGGCGAGAGCCGTGCCCACGAGATCTCCGAGATCTCGCGCGGGCTGAAGGCCCTGGCCAAGGAGTTGAGCGTGCCGATGATTGCGCTTTCACAGCTCAATCGCTCACTGGAACAGCGCCCCAACAAACGTCCGGTCATGTCGGACCTGCGCGAGTCCGGGGCCATCGAGCAAGACGCCGATGTGATCGCCTTCGTCTACCGTGACGAGGTCTACAACGACGAATCGCCCGATAAGGGCACGGCCGAGATCATTATCGCCAAACAGCGTAACGGCCCTATCGGGACCGTGCGCCTGACGTTCCGCGGGCAGTTCACCCGCTTCGAGAACTACGCTCCCGACGTCTACGGCGAGATCGGACACGAGGCCTGAGGCACGGCGTGAGACGCGCGGCCACCATCCAGCTCCATCCCGATGCCCTCCGGCACAACCTGTCCGTGGCGCGTCACCTCGCGCCAGCGGTCCCGATGTGGTCCGTGGTCAAGGCCGAGGGTTACGGGCATGGCCTCACGTGGGCGGCCGAGGCCCTGGCGGAGGCCAGTGATGGTCTGGCGGTCTCCCAGGTCGGCGAGGCTCGTGTCCTGCGCAAGGCCGGCTACCCGGGGCCGCTGCTGGTGCTGCAGGGGCCAAGGGATGCAAGCGAACTTCAAGCCTGCACCGAGTTCAATCTCCAGCCTGTCGTACACGAGGCCGCCCAGCTGGACCTTCTCGAGACGCTGAGCGTGGCCCTTCCGGTGGTCTGGGTGAAGCTGAACACGGGTATGAACCGGCTCGGGTTTGCCCCCGATTTGGCAGAGCCCGTCGCCAGCCGACTCAAGGCTGCCGGCCATGGGGCCGACGGGCTGCACTGGATGACCCACCTGGCCTGTGCCGACGAGCCGGACCATCCACAGAACGCCCTTCAACTGACCGCCTTCCGAGGGGCCGTAGCCGGCCGCTCGGGGCAGGCGAGTGTGGCCAATTCAGCCGCATTGTTCGCCGGCTGGGGGCAGGGCGATGGGCTCGGCCCGACGCTGCAGTGCTGGGCCCGTCCGGGCATCATGCTGTACGGCGCCCATCCCGCGACGGTGCCGGCCGTCCAACCCCCGGAAGGTCCGGATGCCGATCTGCATCCCGCGATGACGGTGCAGGCGCCCCTGGTCGCGACCCAGCCCCTGGAACCGGGTAGCACCGTTGGCTATGGGGCCACGTGGAGTGCCGAGCGCCCTGGGCGGGTCGGGATCGTCGCGATGGGCTATGCCGATGGTTATCCCCGTCATGCCCCGTCCGGTACGCCGGTATTGGTCAACGGCACTCTGTGCCCCCTGGTTGGGCGCGTGTCCATGGATATGCTCGCGGTGGACCTGACCGACTGCCCCTCGGCGGCGGTTGGAGATTGGGTGACCCTGTGGGGTCGAGGTCTGCCCGTAGAGCGGGTGGCGCGCGCGGCAGGGACCATCAGCTACGAGCTCCTGACGCGCGTCGCGGATCGCCTGCAGTTAATCGGCTGAGCCCGGTACACTGTGGTATTGCGCAGCTCAGGATGTCCCGATGACCGATTTTGACCCACGCGACTTCAACCCCGGCGAGTACGACCCGCAGACCGTAGCCATCCGTCATGGCTATCAGCGCACGCCGGAGGGCGAGCACTCCGAGGCCATTTTCCCGACCTCCAGCTTCGTGTTTGGCTCGGCCGCGGAGGCCGCAGCCCGTTTTGGCGGCGAGAGCCCGGGCAACATCTACTCGCGCTTTACCAACCCCACCGTGCGCACCTTCCAGGATCGGCTGGCGGCACTGGAGGGGGGGGAGGCGTGCGTGGCCACCGCTTCGGGCATGTCCGCGATCCTCGCCACGATGATGGGGCTTCTGAAGGCCGGGGATCACGTGGTCTGTTCGCGCTCGGTGTTCGGTACCACCACGGTGCTGTTCAACAACTACCTCGGGCGCTTTGGGGTCGAGGTGACCTACGTCGAGCTGTCGAATCTCGAGGCCTGGGAAGCGGCCACGCAGCCAAACACGCGGCTGTACTTCTGCGAGACGCCGTCGAACCCGCTGGGTGAGGTGGTCGACATCGCGGCGCTGGCCGAGATCGCGCATCGCCATGATGTCTTGCTGGCCGTGGACAACTGCTTTTGCACCCCGATCCTTCAGCGCCCGCTGGATCTCGGGGCTGACATCATCATCCACTCGGCGACCAAGTTCCTCGATGGCCAGGGGCGCTGCCTGGGCGGCGCGGTCGTCGGCGATGCCGAGCGCGTCGGCAAGGACGTCTACGGCTTCCTGCGCACCGCCGGACCAACGCTTTCACCGTTCAATGCCTGGGTCTTCCTGAAGGGGCTGGAGACGCTGGCCCTGCGCATGCGGGCCCACAGCGACAACGCCCTGGTCCTGGCGCAGTGGCTGCAAGCCCACCCGAAGGTCACCGCCGTGCATTACCCGGGGCTCGAATCCCACCCGCAGCACGCGACCGCGAAGCGCCAGCAAAGCGGCTTTGGCGGCGTGCTGAGCTTCGAGGTTGCCGGCGGGCGCGAGGCCGCCTGGTCGGTGATCGATGCCACGCGCTTTCTCTCGATCACCGCAAATCTGGGTGATACCAAGACGACGATTACCCACCCGGCCACCACCACTCACAGCCGCGTGGACCCGGACAAGCGCGAGGCCCAGGGCATTACCGAAAGCCTGGTGCGTATCGCCGTCGGGCTCGAGGCCATCGCCGACATCCAGGGCGACCTGGCCCGTGGCCTGGACGCGCTCTGACTCGACGTCTTCAGGGTCATTCGGGGATGTCCAGTACCACCGCCGCGGTTGGCCTGCTGCACCTAATGATCGGCGTGATCGCGATGACCGCCAGCTCGCTCTCGGTGATCGGAAACTCCATCCTGCTACGCCGCAGCTTGCCGACCGGCGAGCGATGAACGGGTATCCTTGGCCGCCATGAGCCAGCCGATCAACAATCCTGGGGGTCCCGATCTCTATCGTGCGGCCGAAATGGCGCTGCGCGAGTGCGATCCCGAGACCAAGTGCGAGCGTGTGCTGGGCCTGATGCAGGCCTGGTGGGCCGATGAGGTGGAGGCTGTCGCCAGCTCCGGTCCGGAGCGTATGGAGATACCCGGACGTCCGGAACGGCCGGTGCTGGTGCACCCGAAGGATCTGCCGCGGCGCGGATTGCGCACGACGGCCGGGCGGGTGGCGCTGGTGCACGCGGTCGCGCATATCGAGTTCAACGCGATCAACCTGGCGCTGGATGCGGTCTATCGCTTTCGCGACATGTCGGCGCCCTTTGTCAGCGACTGGCTGCAGGTGGCGGCCGAGGAGGCGCGCCATTTCCAACTGCTGCGCGCGCGGCTCAACGAGCTGGGCGCGGACTACGGAGACCTGCCGGCCCACAATGGGCTGTGGGAGGCCGCACTTGCGACTGACCACGACGTGATGATCCGTATGGCTCTGGTGCCGCGTGTGCTGGAGGCGCGCGGGCTGGACGTGACCCCCGGCATGATCGAGCGCCTGACGGCGGCGGGCGATCACGCGACCGTCGCGCTGCTGGAGATCATCCAGCGCGAGGAGGTCGCCCACGTGGCGATCGGCACGCGCTGGTTCCGCGAGCTGGCCCATGCGCGCGGACTCGACCCCGAGCCGCTGTTCCTCGAGCTGCTGGCCGAGTACATGCCGGGCCGCGTACGCCCGCCTTTCGCCCACGAGGCCCGCCGCGCCGCCGGCTTCACCGACTCCGAGATGGCGCAACTGGAGGCCCAGGCCACCGCCGATTCGTCGCCATAGCCCCGATCTGATCGGCTCTGCGCCGTTTTGTGGTCAGGCCTTTCACCTGCTTTCGTGTTTGCGGTGCCTTCGCTTAGCCGCTTGCCTTGCTGTGGCTGGGCCTGGTTCTGCATCTGGTGTTTACGGTGCCTCCGGTCCACATACTGCCAGGCGCTGACTCGCCAGCGCGCCCCGAGGCACTTTCTTGCTTGCCCAAGAAAGTACCCAAAGAAAGGCACCCGGATTTCGCCCGGGAACCTCGCTCCGGACGCGCTGGGCCGGCGGCGCTGAACTCGCTGCGCCTTCGGCTCCGCTCAGACATCCAGCGCCCCGAATTTATGGAAAACGGGCCGGCCCATCACGCCCTCCGCGAGGGGCTCCATACGGGAAGCGAAGGTCAAAACAGAAGGTGTTGCCGCCCCTAAAGCACTACAACGCGCCCTGCCGCCTGAAAGCCCCCGGCGCCCGCTCGCGGGCGCGGCACGCAACGGCCGAAGGCCGAGCGTGCCCAGGTGTCGGAAGACCCAGCCCCCATCCATTGGTACAAAGGTCAGAACCGCCGTTGTCTTGACCTTGACCCCCCGTTGTCGTCGCGCCGAGTGGAGAGGGTTTTCGCGGGGGAAAAGGCGCTGGATGTCTGAGCGAAGCCGTAGGCGTAGCGAGTTCAGCGCCGCCCGCGAAAACCCTCGGAGCGAGGGAAACCCCGGCCCGCACAGCGGGCCGGGGTCGCGGCAGTCGGGCGTGTTTCTTGGCAACTTCTTTGCACGAGCAAAGAAGTCACTCGGGGTGCGCTGGCGAGTCAGCGCCTGGCAGTATGTGGACCGGAGGCACCGTAAACACCAGATGCAGAACCAGGCCCAGCCACAACAAGGCTGGCGGTCGAACGAATCCACCGGAAACACCGACACCGAACCGGAGCGAGCCGGGCAACAGCGCGAAGGATGTGGTTCAGGCGTGCAGCAGGTGCGCGGGGTAGGGCGAGCCGTCCAGCTCGCGCAGGACGGGGCCGGTCGTCGCTACCTCCAGATAGCCAGGATGCTCGTCCCAGGCCGGGAGGACGCAGCGCTGGCGGGGCTGGCTGTCGACCGTCAGGTCGTGGATCGCGGGGCGGTGGGTATGGCCGTGGATCATCAGCGGGACATCGGCATCGCGGAAGGTGTCAGCCACGGCGCCGGCATTCACGTCCATGATCGCGTCGGCCTTCATCCGGCTGCTGTCACGGCTCGTGGCGCGCATGGACTCCGCCTGCCGTATGCGCTCCTCCAGTGGATGGGCCAGGAACCCGCGCTGCCATTCCCCGCTACGCACCTGCTGGCGAAAGGCCATGTGCTCGGTGTCGTCGGTGCACAGCGAATCCCCGTGCAACAGCACCGCCGGACCACAGGGGAGGGCGGTGTGCAGCGGCTCCGGGGCGATCTGCATCCCAGCGCGGGCCGCAAAGTCGGGACCCACGAGAAAATCCCGGTTGCCATGGATGAAGGCGACCGGGATTTCCAGGGATTTCAGGGCAGTGGCCAGCTGTTCGGCGGCCGGGAATCCGGCGTCGTCGCCGACCCAGTATTCGAACAGGTCACCCAGGATGTAGAGCGCCGAGGCGTTGCGCACGGGCCCCTTGAGGAAGGTGAGCACGGCGTCCAGCAGAGGGCCGGGCTCGCGATCCAGGTGCAGGTCAGATATGACCAGTGCCGGTGCGCGGGCACTCACGGGTGAGTCAGTCCTCGACGCGCTTGACGCTTTCCATTACGACGGGTTCCTGGGGGACGTCCTGGTGCATTCCGGCGCGACCGGTTTGAACGCCCTCGATTTCGCGCACGACATCCATGCCTTCGGCGACCTTGCCGAACACGGCGTAGCCCCAGCCCTGCGCATTCGGCGCGGTGTGGTTGAGGAAGTCGTTGTCGTTCACGTTGATGAAGAACTGCGCGGTGGCCGAGTGTGGATCCTGGGTGCGGGCCATGGAGATCGCGCCGACCTCGTTCTTCAGGCCGTTGTCAGCCTCGTTGCGAATCGGCTCGCCGGAGGACTTCTGGTTCATGTCCTTGTCGAAGCCGCCGCCCTGGACCATGAAGCCGGGGATTACGCGATGGAAGATGGTGCCGTCGTAGAAGCCGTCATCCACATAGGAGAGGAAGTTGGCGACCGTTTCCGGGGCGGCGTCGGCATTCAGCTCCAGCACGATGCGGCCATGGTTGGTTTCGATTGCGACCTGTGGGTGGGTATCGGCCATGAGGGCTCCTGACAAAGAAAGGGTAACAAGCAGGGTGGCCAGCACGATGCCGAGGCGGATACGGATGCGCTGCATGGGGCTGACCTCCAGAGGAAAAACGATCGACAATGGTACCCGCCACCGACGGGGGCTGCCAGCGCACCGAACGTGTGTGGGGGCGAGGTGCTGGTGAGCATGCGGGCGCTCCGCTACCATGCGCGCGATGAGCAATATGAAGACTCGAACCCGTTTCGCCCCCAGCCCGACCGGCCTGCTGCACCTGGGCAATGTCCGCACGGCCCTGTTCAGTGCTCTGCTCGCCCGGTCCCGGGGCGGCCACTTTCTCTTGCGTATCGAGGATACCGACGCCGAGCGGTCGCGCGCGGAGTTCGTCGATGCCCTGCAGCGCGATTTACGCTGGCTGGGGCTGGACTGGGACGAAGGCTTTGGTGCCGGGGGCGATGCCGGCCCTTACGCCCAGTCCGAACGTGCGGATCTCTACGCCGGGTATTACCGGCAACTGATCGACGCCGAGCGCGCCTATCCCTGTTTCTGTTCGGCGGCGGAATTGGAGCGTGGGCGCAAGCGCATGCGGGCACAGGGTAAGCCGCCGCGGTATCCAGGAACCTGTGCGCGGCTGAGTCGGGAAGAGGCCGCCGCCCGCGAGGCCGAGGGCCAAAAGCCCACCCTGCGTTTTCGAGTTCCGCTGGGCCGGACCATTCGCTTCGAGGATGGGGTGCGCGGCCCGGTCAGCTTTCGTACGGACGAGATCGGGGACTTTGTGATCCGTCGTTCCGATGGGACTCCGGCCTTTTTCTTCTCCAACGCGATCGACGATGCCCTGATGGGGGTTACCGACGTGGTACGTGGTGAGGACCATATCGCCAATACCCCCCGGCAGATGCTGTTGCTGAAGGCGCTGGGGCTGGAGGCGCCGGCCTACCACCATTTGCCTCTGGTAATGGGACAGGACGGGGCGCCGCTGTCCAAGCGCAATGGCTCCGCCAGTGTCGAGGAGTTGCGGACGAAGGGCTATCTTACGGTCGCGATACTGAATCATCTGGCCCGGCTGGGTCATCGCTACGAGAGCGAGGGACTGATGTCGGCGGAGGCCCTGGCCTCGGGGTTCAGTTCCGAGCGCATCGGCCACAGCGCGGCACGCCATGATCCGCAGCAGCTGGACCACTGGCAGTCGGAGGCCTTGCGGGAACTGACAGATGCCGAGATGCAGACGTACCTGGAAGAGGCCGGGGTTCTGGAAGTGGTCGCGGCCGAGCAGCGGCCTGTGCTGGCGCGCTTGCTGCGGGATAACATCACCCGCGCCGAGGAGGCCCCGTTGTGGGTTGCCGCGTTTGCGGACGATCCGGTCCCTTACAGCGACAGTGCTCGAGCGGAGCTGGCGGATGCCGGGGAGGCTTTCTTCCGCGCGGCCTTGGAGGCACTGGACGCGGCGGAGGAGTTTCCGTCCCTGGCCAAGGCCGTGGGGCAGGCCACGGAACGTAAGGGGCGCAAGCTGTTCATGCCGCTGCGGGCCGCGCTGTCGGGCCAGACTTTTGGGCCTGAGCTGCCGCGGATCTGGGAGTATCTGGGGCGTGAGCGGGTTCGGGCCCGCCTGCAGCAGGCCGCGGAGGCCGCCGCAGAGGTGTAAACCGGCCGGGCTTGAACGGAGTGGGCGCTGCGGGCCGCGGTTACGCGGCCTCGTGGGTCCCGAAGGCGCGGGCGCGCAGGGTGTTGTCCAGTAGCATGGCCACAGTCATGGGCCCCACGCCGCCCGGCACGGGCGTGATCCACGCGGCCTTTTCCGCCGCGGCATCGAATTCCACGTCGCCCGTCAGCGTGCCGTCGTCCCGGCGGTTGATGCCGATGTCGATCACCGTGGCACCTTCCTTGATCCAGTCCCCCTTGACCAGCCCCGGTTTGCCCACGGCCGCCACGATGATGTCGGACTGCCGGGCAATAGCCGCCGTGTCCGGGGTGAAGCGGTGGCAGATGGTCGGCGTGGCGCCAGCGAGCAACAGCTCGAGGGCCATGGGGCGGCCGACGATGTTGGAGGCCCCGATCACGCAGGCGGTACGCCCCTTGAACGGTTCCTCGATATGTCGCAGTAGCTGGATCACGCCCCAGGGCGTGCAGGGGCGTAGGCGCGGCACACGGGCGACCAGACGGCCGACGTTGTACGGATGGAAGCCGTCTACGTCCTTGGCCGGGGAGATGCGCTCGATCACCGTCTCGGGATCGATGTGATCCGGTAGTGGAAGCTGGACCAGGATGCCGTCGATGGTGCGGTCGGCATTGAGCTGGTCGATCAGCGCCAGCAGGTCGGTTTGGGGCGTGCCGGCGGGCAGGTCGTAGGAGTGCGAGACGACACCCACCTGTTCGCAGGCCTTGCGCTTGTTGCGCACGTAGACCTCGGAGGCCGGGTTGGTCCCGACCAGAACCACCGCTAGACCCGGCGGCCGCAGATCCCGCGCCGTCATGGATTCGATCTCGGTCGCGATACGGGCGCGATGAGTCTGGCCAATTGCGCGTCCGTCGATGATCTGGGCCGTCATGGGGTCTCGCCTTGGAAGGAATGCCCGCGATCTTCCCACGCCAGGGGCGGGTGCTCAAGCCGGGGTTGGCGGACAATCGTTCCCGGCGCGGGTGACTGCGGAGCCGTCCAGTTGGCCTACAGGGCGGCCGAAAGACCCGAAGCGGCGGGGCTGGCCTCGCAGCGGTTGCGGCCGTCCTGCTTGGCGCGATAGAGCGCGTCGTCAGCGCGTCCAATCAGGGTCTCGCCCGTATCACGGGATTGTGGGTGCGTGTCCAGGGTGGCAATGCCGGCGCTGACGGTCACGGTCAGTTCGTCCGGTGCGCAGGGCGGAGCGGCCTGGCGTCCGGCTAGGGTGATCGGGGTGCTGGAGATGGCGTCGCGAAGCTTCTCGCCCAGAGTCAACGCGGCGTCAAGGTCGGTATGGGGCGCAATAACAACGAACTCCTCGCCACCGAAGCGCGCAGGGAGGTCGGAGCGCCGCAATACCTTCTGTAGACGCTGGGCGATGGTGGTCAGGATGTAGTCGCCCACGAGGTGCCCGAGGCGGTCATTAATCGGCTTGAATCCGTCGATGTCCAGCATCACCGCCGATAGCGGCTGCTCATAACGGCGCGCACGGGAGACTTCCTCCTCTAGGCGGCGATCCATGTGTCGGCGATTGAATAAGCCGGTCAGTGGGTCGGTAATGGATTCGTGTTCCAGGCGCGTGATGTGCCGAATTTTTTCCACCGAGCTGTGGGTCAGCGCCACCACGGTGCAGACGAAGCAGCCGCCCAGGAGAAAGATCGCGGGGACAAGTAGATCCGGAAGGCGCTGATATAGGCCCCAGTTCAGCGGGATATAGCCGAAGTAGCCCAGCGCAAACACTGGGACTAAGAAGAACATCATCTTCCAGCCGGTCCGGACTCGGCTTTCTGGGAGTTCGCGCAAAAGCAGGGCGAGCTTCCACTGAGCATAAAGGAGGCCCACAGCCCCGAATACGATGGCCGTGTTGGCGACCCAGTTGAGCATCCATGTCCTCCTTGACGAGAGCCTCGCGCGACCTTGTGAACAGTACCACGAGCGTTCGCCGCGTGGGCTTGACCCGGGGCGCAATTTCGCGTTTCACCTTGACCGGGAGCCGTCAGCGGGGCTAACATTCGGCGCTCGCTGTGTAGGCCCTTTAGTGGGGACGGCTCAACGGGGTATAGCGCAGTCTGGTAGCGCGCCTGCTTTGGGAGCAGGATGTCGGGGGTTCGAATCCCTCTACCCCGACCATGGCTCCCGAGCAATGCCCGAACCAAGTGCCATGGCCCTAATGCTCGGCGGTAACGCGCTCGTAGCTCAACCGGATAGAGCATCGGCCTTCTAAGCCGACGGTTGCAGGTTCGAGTCCTGCCGGGCGCGCCATAGCCCGTGCTCCGAACAAGTGCCTGAACAGTGACACGGTGGTGACCGTAGCTCAGTTGGTAGAGTCCCGGATTGTGACTCCGGTTGTCGTGGGTTCGAGTCCCATCGGTCACCCCATCCCCCTTTTCTGTACCGGGGGCCGTTAGCTCAATTGGTAGAGCAGTGGACTCTTAATCCATTGGTTGTAGGTTCGATTCCTACACGGCCCACCATTTTCTATTCGTTAATCCTGCCTTGGTGCCCTGCTTTTGCTGCGGGCGTCTTTCTGCATCGTGCCCCGGTCCCTCCGTGCGTCCCTTCCTTCACCTGCCGTTCATACGTGCGGGCATAAGCTGTTTGCGTGTTTTCGATCAAGACGGTTGTGTCCGTCAGGAGGTTCGAAATGGCAGGCAGAATCCTGATGACGCTGGTGCTGGCGGGTGCGGTGGCTCTTCTGGCGGGCTGCCAGACGATCAGCAACCAGCAGACCGGGGCCCTGATCGGCGGGGCGGCCGGTGGCGCGATTGGTAGCCAGATTGGCGGTGGGCGCGGACGGACTGCGGCGATCATCGCCGGTACGTTGGCCGGCGCTGCGGTCGGTGGCTCGGTCGGGCGCAGCATGGATGATGTCGACCGGATGCGTGTCTCGCGTACGCTGGAGACGGTCCCGGATCGCCAGAGTTCGACCTGGCGTAATCCGAATTCCGGGCATCAGTACCAGGCCACGCCCACCCGGACCTATCGTTCCTCCGGACAGGATTGCCGTGAGTACCAGGTCGAGGCCACGATGGACGGATATCCCGAGACCATCACGGGTACCGCCTGCCGTGATGCGAGTGGACGCTGGGTGAACGTTTGATCAGCGTCTGTTTGAAGACCAAACCTGGCTGCGGTTCTCGTGACGTGGCCACAAAAAAGCCCCGCATTGCGGGGCTTTCTCGTTCCGGGCGGACCCGGAAGGGTGGTGCTATCCGCTGATTAGGACTTGCGGTACATGTCTTCGGTGGTCGGGACGTAGCCAAGATTGTCCTCGCTAATACCCTTGACCTTCGGCTCATTGAGGTCGCTGATGCGGACGCTGTCCTTGGACCGGAGGTAGTCCGCAACGCTGTCCCAGATGTTGGCGCCGGTGCCGCCCGCGGGCTCGCGTTGAACGCTCGCCCAGCCGACCACGACGTATTCCTTGTCGGGGTCGATCTTCTTGCCGTCCAACTCCATCTCGGAGATGCGGTTACCGATCTCGGCCTCGGGCTCGATGGCGTACTTCAGGCCACCCACACGCACCATGTCACCGCCTTGCTGGTAGAACGGGTCGGCGTTGTACAGGTTGTCGGCCACGTCTTCCAGAATGTCCTTGATCTGGGAGCCGGTCATCGCGTTGCGTGTGGTCTCCGGGTAGGTCAGGCCGGTTTGGTCCATGATGTGCTCGAAGGTGATCGGCATGCCCGGCAGCACGGTCGTACCCCAGCGGAAGCCCGGGGAGAATGCGATCTGGGCGTCGTGGACGTCCATCAGGGCATCGCAGATCAGCTGGTCGAAGGTGCCGTTGAAGTTGCCGCGGCGGAACAGCAGGTCCTCGGCAACCGCCAGTTCTTCCGACAGCTTCTCCTCCATGTTGAAGGTCTCGCCGTTGTATCGGACTTCGCTGTTGCGCATGTTGTGGATGTAAGTCGCCATGCCCGGGTCTTCCCGCAGCAGTTCGGAAAACACCGGGACCAGGCGGTATTCCCAGTCCTTGATCTCGCCGTCGCGGAAGTCGAAGTCCAGCACGCCGACGAACTTGGCGTTGGAGCCGGCGTTAGTGACCAGGCAAGTCCCGCCGTCGGGGCGATCCACGGGCAGCGGCTGCGGGACGGCGTCGTGCGTGTGGCCGCCCATAATGGCGTCCAGACCCTCGACCATGCCGGCCATCTTGATGTCCACGTCCATGCCGTTGTGCGACAGAGCGACCACGATCTCGGCGCCCTCGGCACGGGCCGCGGTGACCTGCTCCTGCATGTCGTCCGGACGGATGCCGAAGGACCACTGCTCGACCATCCAGCGCGGGTTGGCAATCGGGGTGTAGGGGAAGGCCTGGCCGATCACGGCGACGTTGACGCCGTTCAGCTCGCGGATCACATAGGGTTTGAAGACGCGATCACCCCAGTCCACATCGCGTACGTTCTGGGCGACGAAGTCGATCCCGGCATTGGCGAAGTCACCATTGACGACCTCTTCGACACGGTCGGCGCCGTAGGTGAACTCCCAGTGGCCGGTCATGATGTCGATGCCCAGCATTTTCTGTGCATCGACCATGTCTTGCGCGTTGGTCCACAGCGCGGAACCGGAACCGCCGCCCCAGGTGTCGCCGCCGTCCAGCAGTAGCGAGTTGGGGCGCGAGTCACGCAGCTTCTTGATCAGGGTCATCAGGTGTGCAAAACCACCCACCCGCCCGTATTGTTCGGCGGCTTCCATGAAGTTCAGATTGGTGAAGGCGTGCGCGTAGATGCTGTCGCGCTCGATATCGTAGTGCTTGAGGAAGTGCTCACTAACGATATGGGGCGGGCGGTTGCGCATATCGGCCACACCGAGATTCACGTTCGGCTCGCGGAAATAGATTGGTTTCAACTGAGCGTGGCAGTCGGTGTAATGCAGCAGATGCACATTCCCGAAGCGATCCAGAGTGTCGTAGGGGTCGCCCGCAGTACCGGCCTTGTTGTTGCTGCAGGCAGCTGTGGCCAGGGGGAAACCAGCGGCGCTGGCGGCGGCCAGCAACTGCATGAATTCTCGACGTGAGATGTGCATGAGGAAGACTACCTCTCTATTCCGGATTGATCGTCGGTGGGTTTGAAGCCGTAATCTTGGCGCTGCTTAAGACGGACCGCCACACGGGAACATTCCCGGGGGCGGGTATTTTTATCTTCTTCCTTCACGCGCCTCGCGTGCGGTCTCGCGGGCCGAATTGCGCTTGTGCTCAATCCGTTGACGGTCGCGCTCGCTGGCGTCCGAGGCATCCATGGCGGCTTCGAACTGGCGTACGGCCTCTTCGTACTGTGCGCGGTGGAAGAAGTATTCGGCCATGGCCTCGCGGCTGATCGCAATATACCCCGCTGCGTCCGCAATGTCGGCTTGCAGGCGCAGGAGCTCGGGATTGGGAGCAGACTCCTGTCGGATCATGTCGGACAGGAGGCGGATCGCGCGGTCGGATTGGTCCAGATCCCGATGAACCCGCGCCAGTTGCTCTCGAATGACCGGGTGGCCGGGGTATACCGTATCCAGATCCTGAAGCCGTTCGAGTGCGTCATTATGTTCGCTCTCCGCGCGAAGCACGGCGATGAAGGCCAGCTCCAGGGTCAGGCTTGGGGCTTCCGAGGTCTCAATGCGTTCCAGTTGTTCGCGGGCTGCGCCGGGGTCGCCGCGTTCCAGAAACGCCACCGCCGCCCCATAGCGTTGAGCTGCGGAGGGCTCGCTCGTCGCGCGGAAACGTTCCAGCGCGCGCCGCGGATCTTTCAGGGCCTTCATGCGCGCCTGCATCCAGCTAAATTCGGGGCCCCGATCACGGGTGTCGCTGGCTGCCATCTGGCTGGCGCGGTTGCGGGCATCGGTGATCCGGTCAAGGGTGACCGGGTGGGTGCGCAGATATTCGGGTACCTGGGTCCCGACACCGCGGGAGAGCTCCTGCAGGCGTTCGAAGAAATCGGCCATGGCGTGAGGGTCGAAGCCGGTACCCTGCAAAATCTGCATCCCTGCACGGTCGGCTTCGGCTTCGTTCGCGCGGGTAAAGTTAATCTGTTGCTGGATGCCGCCGGCGACACCGCCGGTGATGACCGCGGAGCCCAGCGTGGGGTCTACCGCGGAGGCGAGAATGCCGGCGAGGATCGCAAGCCCAGTGGTGAAGTTGATATCGCGTCCGCGCGCGAACATGCGTGCGAGGTGACGTTGGGTGACGTGGGCAATCTCGTGCGCAAGGACGGCTGCCAGTTCCGCCTCGTCGCGGACTTCGAGCATCAGGCCTGCATGCACGCCAATAATGCCGCCGGGCATGGCGAAGGCGTTGACCTGGCTGTTGTCGATCGTCAGGAAATAGAAGGGGCCATCGGCATTGGCTGCATTGGTCAGCAGCTGCCGCCCGAGCGAGTCGACATAGAACACGATCTCGGGATCGGTCACCAACGGGGCGGTACGGCGGACCTCGCGTAACAGCGAACGGCCGAGTTCGCGTTCTTCCGCAGGGGTGAGGACCCCACCGGAGGCCTCACCAAGATCGGGCAGGGAGACTCCGCTACCCTGGGCGGGCCCAGCGCCTACGCTGGCAAAGACCAGGAATGCAGCGAGGAAAAACCAGACAAAGGAGGGCATGCCGCGGGGGCTGGCGGGCGCCAGCCCCCGTCTGCGGACATGCCGAGAGGGGCTCTTACTTGCCAAGCCCCGGAGCCGATGAATACGTGCGCATGCTGTCACGGGTTTCCCACAGCTTTGGCTTGAGCATCGCAGCCGGGATCATGAACTTCTTGCGATCCAGCACCTTGTGGGTGCGGACCTTCTTGATGACGTCTTCGTAGCCCAGCTTGAACAGCAGGCCAACGTCACCGCCCGAGGTCCGGCGCACGATCATGTAGCCGTCCTGCATGTCGTGCACGTAAATGTTGGCCGGGCGCAGCTTGCCATTTTCGTCTTTCAGCGTGACGGCGTAGTGGCCGTCCACTTCGAATTCGCTCTTGTCCACCGGGGTATCCTCCGCGAAGCAATGAAGCTGACATTATGCATCAGCGTTTTCTAAAGCGGGGGCGACCATAGCAGAACTTTTTGCCGTGGGCGACCACCCACCCACCGCTTGTCCGGTTGGAGAAACCCGGATTTGCATTTCCGCTGGGTTTCGCTATGCTCCGCGCCCACTCCTCCGTGAGTCCGTTCAAATTGTGACGCTCGCGCTGAGAGTTCGATTCCCTGTAACGACCCCGGAGCACAGTGTGTACGGATTTAGCGAGATCACCCCGGATGAACTGGAGCAGTGGCGCAACGAAGGCAAGGCGTTTCGCCTGATCGACGTGCGCTCCCCCGGTGAGACCGGGCGCGGCGTGATCCCCGGGGCGGAACTGGTGCCGCTGGTCACTTTGCCGATGCGTAAGGATGAGCTGTCCGGTACCGATATGCCTCTGGTGATTTATTGCCAGAGTGGAGCACGTTCGGCCCAGGCCTGTGCCTTTCTCGCGCAGCAGGGTATTGGGGGCGCGAGCAGTCTTCGTGGTGGCATTGTGGGCTGGGCCCAGACCGGCAAACCGGTGGTAAGTCCAGATTAGAATTCGGTTGTATTCCGATGCCGATTCGCCTATAAGGGGGAATTCGGTTGATTACCGTTCGGTAATGGCTGCAGCGCACGGGGCCCAACCGGACCGCAGTACACGACTGATAAAACGCACTCAAAGGAGAGAAACGATGGCCAACTTTGACCAAGAACTCGATGCTTCCGGCCTGAACTGCCCGCTGCCGATCCTGCGCGCCAAGAAGGCGCTGGCCGCGATGGACGCCGGCCAGGTTCTGCACATCATCGCGACCGACCCGGGCGCCGTGAAGGACTTCCAGGCGTTTTCCAAGCAGACCGGCAACGAGCTGATGGAGCACAAGGAAGAAGGCGGCAAGTTCTACTTCCTGATTAAGAAGGGCTAAGGCGCTTCAAGTGCTTGATTCGGGGCGGCAATTCGCAAGGGTTGCCGCCCCGAATCCTAAATAACGATGGTTGCCATGCGGTAACTGGATTGGTGCCTGGACGAGGTCTAGGCTGGCTGCGCAAGGTTCACAAGAAACCTGCATCGCCAAAAGCGAAGAGGTGTGAGATATGGCGACATACGCTGAGATGCAGCAAATCTTCGACGATATCCGTGGAGATTTTCGCTACGACCACGAGCTCAACGGCTGCCTGAACTGCGGGATTTGCACGGCAACGTGCCCGTCCGCTCAGTTCTACGATTACTCGCCGCGCGAGATCGTCCAGCTGCTCTGGACCGAAAACGTCGAACAGATCTACGACGCGATGCAGGAAAAGATCTGGGCCTGCGCCCAGTGCATGACCTGCGCGGCGCGCTGCCCGTTCAAGAACTCTCCTGGTGGCCTAGTCGCGATTATGCGCGAAGTGGCCATCAAGCACGAGATGCAGTCGGCCAAGGACGTTCTGCGTCCGTTCGGCCGCGTGATGCTCAAGCTGATCACCACGGGTAACCAGCTGTCTCCCGACATGATCCAGCCCGATCACTTCCCCGACTGGGGCCCCAACATCCAGAAGGTGGAAGGCGACCTGCGCATCCTGCGCAAGGCGATTCCGGTGAAGACGCTGCAGACGGTCGAGACCGCCTGGGAGGTGTCCCTGAAGACCTCGGTCGAGATGTACACCATCTGGGAAATGACCGGCGTCTTGAAGTCCCTCGAGCTGATGGACGAGAACCTCTTCGACGTGATCGAAGACTTCATCGACGAGAAGCGCGAGGACTACGAAGACTGGCTCGAGGAGCAGGAAGAGGAAGACGACGAGTAATTCGTCGTCGCCCGAATCCCGCATCCAAGACATCAGGAGAAGCGTTATGAGTGAACAGACCCCAGGCAACCACAACCAGAATGGTGAAGGTGCCGGTGCCGGCACCATGAAGCCCGGCTACCACAACACCGACGGCCAGGGCATTGCCGGTCACGGTTCTTTCTTCCAGTCGACCGATCTGTCGAAGGAAGACGCCGTCAAGGCTACCGACTGGGTGCGTAAGCACGTCGACCGCCGCACCATCGATCTTGGTGATCGCATGGATGACGTCCGCGAGCATATGTACGAGCTCGAGAAAGACGGCCAGATCATCATTCACCGCATCGAGGACCAGCACGAGCCGATCTCGGTGAACACCCTGTTCGGCTGGGAGAAGAAGGTCCCGACCAAGCAGCTGTGGCACCACAAGTCCTGTGGTCAGTGCGGCAACATCCCGGGCTACCCGACTTCGCTGCTGTGGTTCATGAACAAGTTCGGCTTCGAACCGGGCAAGGACTACCTCGACGAGACGGACCAGACGTCCTGCACCGCGTGGAACTACCACGGCTCGGGCATCGGCAACGTCGAGTCGCTGGCGGCGGTGTTCCTGCGCAACTTCCACCAGTCCTATGTCTCCGGCAAGCAGCACGGTCACGAGCTAGGTCACTTCTTCCCGCTGGTGCATTGCGGCACCTCCTTCGGTAACTACAAGGAGATCCGCAAGTATCTGGTCGAATCCGCCGAGCTGCGCGAGAAGGTCACCAAGATCCTCGGCAAGCTAGGGCGCCTGGTCGACGGCAAGCTGGTCATCCCGGAAGAGATCATCCACTACTCCGAGTGGGTACACGTGATGCGTAACCGCATCGCTTCCGAGCTGCAGACCATCGACGTGTCCAACATCCGTACCACCGCTCACGTGGCCTGCCATTACTACAAGATGGTCCACGAAGATGCGGTCTACGATCCGTCCGTTCTCGGTGGCAACCGTACCGCGATCATCACCTCCACCGCCCAGGCGCTGGGTGCCCAGGTGATCGATTACTCGACCTGGTACGACTGCTGCGGCTTCGGCTTCCGTCACATCATCTCCGAGCGCGAGTTCACCCGCTCGTTCACGATGGACCGCAAGATTCGTGTGGCTCGTGAAGAAGCCAACGCCGACGTGATGCTCGCCAATGACACCGGCTGCGTCACGACGATGGACAAGAACCAGTGGATCGGCAAGGCCCACAATCAGAACTTCCAGATTCCGATCATGGCGGAAGTCCAGTTCGCGGCCCTGGCCTGCGGTGCGGACCCGTTCAAGATCGTCCAGCTGCAGTGGCACGCTTCGCCCTGCGAGGACCTGGTCGAGAAGATGGGCATGTCCTGGTCCGAGGCCAAGAAGACCTTCCAGGAGTACCTGAAGGAGGTCGAGGCCGGCAATATCGAATACCTCTACAATCCTGAACTCGCTTACGGGGGCAAGGTCTGATGCAGCAAGATACCGTTCTAGTAGTGGGGGGTGGCCCGTCCGGTCTGGCTGCCGCCGCGAATGTGAACTCCGCCGGTTACAAGGCGGTGGTCGTCGAGAAGGAAGACGTCCTGGGTGGCGCCCCGATCCTGTCGGGCTACGCCAAACTGGTACCGTCCGGCGAGTGGGCGAAGGACGCCATCGGCCGTATGGTCAAGCGTGTCGAAGACGATGCCAACTCCACCGTGCACAAGGGTGCCAAGGTCGAGAAGCTGGAAGGCGAAGCGGGGAACTTCACCGCGACCCTGACCAACGGCGAATCGGTCCAGGCCGGTGCCGTCGTGCTGGCCACGGGCTTTACCCATTTCGATTCCATCAACAAGCCGGAGTGGGGCTTCGGGACCTATGAAGACGTCCTGACCACTACCCAGATGGAACAGATGGTCGCCAGCGGCAAGATCGCCTGCCCGTCCGATGGCCGAGTGCCGGAACGGGTCTGTATCCTGCTATGCGTCGGTTCCCGTGACCGCCAGATCGGTCGCGAATGGTGCTCCAAGATCTGCTGCACCGTTTCCGCGAACCTGGCCATGGAGATCAAGGAGATCTCGCCCGAGACGGATGTGTTCATCTACTACATGGACATCCGTACCTTCGGCCTCTACGAAGACAAGTTCTACTGGAAGTCCCAGGAAGAGTTTAAGACCAAGTTCGTCAAAGCCCGTATCGCGGAAGTCACTGCCTCCGGCGATGGCCGTCTGTTGGTTAAGGGCGAAGACACTCTGGTCAAGCGTCCTATCGTGATTCCGTTCGACATCGTCGTGCATGCCATTGGCATGGACCCGAACGCCGACAACCCTGAGATCTCACAGGTCTTCGGGGTGGGTCTCGAGAAGCACGGCTTCCTGGAGCGCGCCGAGCAGTACACCAACACCTGTGGAACCACCCGCAAGGGCATCTACTCCTGCGGTGCGGCCTACGGTCCCGAAACGATCGACGATTCGATCGCCCAGGGTGCCGCCGCTGGTGGCCGCGCGGTTGCGGATCTGCATGCGCTGGTTCAAAAAGCCGGCTGAGGTCGTCAGCGACGAAGTGGCGTCGGGGCACGCCCCGGAGCCGCTTGAGGTCACCTTTGACAAGGAGATCCTCGCGACGAAGCTTTCCAGTCTGAGAGAGGCCATCGCCGAAGCGGGTGGGGTCGACGGGCTGGAGACCTTTATCGAAGCATTGCGCTCCAAGCACGAGGTGTTTGCGGGAGTGGTGGCCAAAGGCGATGCCATCGAGGCGGAAGATGTCCGAACCCTCGGTGGTCTCGTGTTTTCGGTTCGCCGGAAGCTCACCACCCTGATGGCCGAGCGCCAAGGGGCCTTGGTGGATGGTGTACGGGCGCTGGTTCGGCCGGATGTCGACGTGAATACCCGCCTGGCGGCGTTCGCCGATCTGGCAGCCGACGACAAGAAGTTGCGTCGTGCGATGTGGGATTTCGGAGCCGAAATCCTGCACTTCGCGGACCCGGAGGCAGTGCCGATGGCCTGTCGTTGGGTTTGGGACACGTCGACGACGACCGGTTCATTGCGGGAGTTCATCCGCGGCAATGACACGCTCCGATCCATTCCCATTGGGGAGTCGGTGGGGGCGATCGAAGGGGCGCGTCGGTGGTTTTATGATGCGTTGGCCGAGGAGGGGTTTTACCGGGACTTGCCGTTTGTCACGGATCTGGTCTGGGTGCAGGCCTACTCGGACTATGCCCGGGCCCTGTCGATGAGTCTTGGCATGATCGACAACCAGTTTGGCACCAAGCAGGACCCGCTGGAGCTTGCGGTGAAGATGCTGGGGATTGATTCCCCGGAAGGTCGCCTGAAAGGAACCGATGCGTCGCTGCATTGAATAACGGAACGAACTTGAGCCTGGCTACACAGGTTTTCGGAGAGACGTCATGGCAATACATGAAAAGGCACTGATCGAGGACGAGCGCCTCCAGCAGCACGACGAGCTGGTGGTGGATGGGGTGGATGTGTCCGGTCACTGGAACACGATGATTTCCCCGCGCACCGTCCGCGACTACGACGACGATTTCGAGACGAAGATCCAGGGTTTTGCCGGCGGTGAGAACGTTCACCGTTGCTGGCAGTGCGGGTCTTGCACCAACTCCTGCACGATGTACGCGCAGAATGTTCAGTTCAATCCGCGCTACTGGATCTACCTGACCCGCCTGGGCATGAAGGAAGAGCTGGTCAAGGACAAGGACATCATCTGGCAGTGCGTGTCCTGCAACAAGTGCACCAATATCTGCCCGAAGGATGTGAAGCCTGAGGGCGTGATGAAGGCACTCGCGCACTGGATGGAAGAGGAAGGGATCACCGAAAAGGCCCCGTCCACGCACTTCGACGAAGAGTTCGCCGATCAGATCTACAAGACCGGCCGCATTGAAGACGGCAAGGTCATGCAGAATTTCTTCAAGAAGACCGGTCAGCCGCTGGTTCAGGAATGGCTGAAGGTATTCATCTTCCGCATGATGAAGCACCTGCCGGTGAAGCATCTGATGGCAATGGGCTTCAATACGATTCATACGCCGCGTACCAAGTCCTGGGGTAAGACCGGGGATGTGCTGAAGAATTACGTGCGCGAACAGAAGGAGGCCGCTCATGGCTAAGGTTGCTTACTATCCGGGTTGCGCACTTGAAGGGTCCGGTGGTCCGTACGACCGCTCGACCCGCGTACTGGTCAAGGCGCTTGGGCTTGAGATGGAAAACCTGCGCGACTACAACTGCTGCGGCGCGATGGAGGTGAAGAACATCCATCCGATGCTGCAGACCTATCTCTCCGCCCGAAACATGGCGATTGCCTCCGAGCAGATGGGCATGGATACCGTGATGGCGCCGTGTAACGGCTGTTACCACAACCTGAAGAAGGCCGAGTTCGAAACCGCCACCTCTGAAGACGCGATGAACACCGTCCAGGATCTGGCGCGCAAGTCGGACGATCCGGTCTACAGCGGTGACGTGCGCACGCTGCATCTGCTCGAGTGGTTGATGGAAGAGCTGGGTCCCGAAGGGATCAAGCAGAAGATGACCAAGAGCCTGAACGGCATCAAGGTCGCCAACTACTACGGCTGTATGTACACGCGTCCGCGCCAGATCTTCCCCGAGAAGGACAATGGCCCGGGCTCCGAGTCCAGCTATCAGCCGCACTTCATGGATGACCTTCTGGGTGCCGCCGGCGCCGTGAATGTCGAGTATCCGTTGAAGACGTCCTGCTGTGGCGGTGCGCATACGCTGTCCGATTCCGATACCTCGACCCAGCTGGTGCTGAACCTGCTGCAGTCGGCCGAGGATTCCGGTGCGGAAGTGATTGCCACCGAATGCCCGACCTGCCACTCTGGCCTGGAGATGCACCAGGTTCGTGCCGAGACCGAATTCGGGATCAAGACGGACGTGAAGGTGCTGTACTTCACCCAGCTGCTTGGGTTGGCCATGGGTCTGTCCCCGCGCAAGCTGGGCATTCACGAGAATGTGAGTGACTCGATTGGTCTGCTGAAGGAGAAGGGGGTCATCTGATCCCCGGACCCATGCCCAGCATGGCCCATTGATGAGTTCAGAAGACGGGCGCGAGGCGCCCGTTTTTTGTGGAGGCAAGGGTCCGCTCGGTCCCGGGAACGAGGCGAAACATGGATTGCAACGGTTGCGAGTTTCACCCTGAGCTGTTCTACGACGACGAGTTCCAGATCTGGCTGCGCCGTGAGGACGACGACACCCTAACCGTGGGGATGACCGATTTATCGCAGACCATCGCGGGGAAGATCATCCACGTGCGGGTGCGGCGACCAGGTACCCGCCGACCACCCGGCAAGCCGGTCGCGACGATCGAGAGCGGCAAGTGGGCCGGCCCGATCCCCAACTTCATTGACTGCAAGATTGTGGAGGGGAACGAAGAGGTGCTGGAGAACCCGGTGCTTCTGAATTCCGATCCCTACAATGCCTGGATCGCCCGGGTCGAGCCCACCAACGGTATCGAGTCCGCGCTTGAGGCGTTTGTGACCGGCGACAAGGCGGAAGAGGGCTACTGCAAACGGGCCAAGGATGACGACATCCAGTGCCAGCGCAAGCTGCGGTGAGCGATTGTATGGGCGACTCCAACGACGATTACTACCTGGATAACGACGAGCAGACGGTCGTGATCATCATGACCTCCGGCCCGTCCACGCCGGGACGCTGTGCCACGCCGTTCTATTTGGGCGCGGTGATGGCATCGATGGATGTGGATGTCTACATCTTCTTCACCATGGAGGGCGTGCGCCTGATGGAGAAGGGTGTGGCGGACGATTTGCGTGCCATGGAGGATGGCAAGCTGATCAAGGATTTTATCCAGGACGCAAAACGCGCAGGTGTGCGGCTGCACGTTTGCCAGCCCGCTTTGCCGGGGTATAGAATCGATGCGTCTTCGGATCTCATCGACGAAGTCGATGCAGTCAATCGGGCAAGCGAGCTCGCTGACCTGATACTACGCAGTGACAAAACGATAACGTTTTAATTTCCCGCTTTATTTGATTATTCCTGGAGGAAGACATGGGTGCAGTACGGGGTTGTGATATTCCGGAAGATCTGATGTACAACGTTGAAAACAACGTTTGGGTGCGCAAGGAAAGCGACGGTACTGCCACCGTTGGCCTGACTTCCTACGCTTGTTCGCTCGCGGGCACGATCGTGTCCTACACCCCGAAGAAGGTTGGCAAGACGGTCAAGAAGGACAAGTCCTGCACCACTGTCGAATCCGGCAAGTGGGTGGGTCCGGCGAAGACCCCGGTCACCGGGGAAGTCACCGAGACCAACGACAAGGTCGCGGCCAATCCGGGCCTGATTAATGAAGATCCCTACGGCGAAGGCTGGCTGATCAAGCTGAAGCCGGAAGACTGGGACGGCGAAGCCGGCGATCTGAAGGCCGGCTCCGATGCCATGTCGGCCTTCGAAGCGAAGATGGAAGCGGACGGTTTCGGCGGCTGCTGATACCCGTTGCTGCAAGGGCCGCCGCCTTGTCGAGGTGGGCGGCCCCTTTTTTTCGGCAATACCCGAGTAAAACCTTCAAGAAATCTGCCGACCCCGGAGAACGCCCATGTCGAGCTGGAATGATGTAATCCAGCGGGTAGAGCCCCTCGAGGACGTCCCTGTCGATCCGTCGCTGGTTGATGACCTCCAGCACAGCCTGCGAAACCCGACGGATCCGGGTTCGGTGCACTTTTACACCCCGACCTTCAAGTCCTATCAGTCCAGCGAATTGGCCGATTGTGGCAAGAGCGCCTGGCCAGCGATGTCGATTACCGGTGGCGACTGCAAATTGGCCTGCGATCACTGCAAGGCGAAGATCCTAGAGCCGATGATTGCCGTGCGCACCCCGGACGATCTCTGGCGACAGGTGAACAGCGTCATCGAGTCGGGCGCCCAGGGCATGTTGTTGACGGGTGGCTCGAACCACAGGAACGAGGTGGAGTACGACCCCTACTACTCCACCATTCGTCGAATCAAGGACGAGTTTCCGGAGTTCCGTATCGCAATGCACACCGCCCTGGTGGATGACAACATCGCGTTGTCCATGGAGCAGGCCGGGATCGATGCGGCGATGATGGATGTGATCGGAGCCCAGGACACCATCACGCAGGTGTACCACCTGCGCCGGAGTGTCGATGACTTCGAGCAGACCCTCGAGAGTCTCGTGAACACCAACATGAAGGTGGTGCCGCACATCGTTATCGGTCTGCACTACGGGAAGTTGCTGGGCGAGTGGAACGCGCTGGAGATGCTGGCGCGGCACTTGCCCGATGCCGTGGTTCTGGTGGTGGTCATGCCGTTCTATGCGCCGGCCAGTCGTCCGTTCGAAACCCCGGACGTGCACGCAGTGGGACGCTTCTTCCACGATGCGCGCGAGCGGCTCGGCGACACCTCGCTGTTGTTGGGCTGTGCGCGTCCGCCGGGTCAGGCCAAGAGTCAGATCGACAGCTACGCCGTGATGGCCGGGTTGTCCGGTATCGCGCACCCGGCCGAGGGGGTCGTAGAGCTGGCGGCCCGGCTAGGCAAGAAGGTTCGTGTGACCCCGGCCTGCTGCTCTATCGCGGTCGGCGACGAAGTGATGGCCGAGGATGCCGGCGTTGGCAGTGGCGTCGAACTGGATCTGGACACCATCGTGGCGGAAGAGGCCCGGCGGCGCGAGCAGGAGCGCAAGGCGCGCCAGGGCCTCGGTGGGATCCGGATCGTCACCGAAGGGGGTGAGGTTGCGGCGGGAGGTGGTTGTCATGCCTGAGCGCGATCAAGCGACCCTGCGCGTCCTGGATACCGGGCTGCGTCCGGCTGCCGAGAACATGGCCTTCAATCGTTCCCTGCTGGAGTGTCATCAGGAGGGGGTGTCGCCGCATACCCTGCGTTTCCTTCAGTTCCAGCCCTGCGCATTGGTGGGTTTCCACCAGAACGTGGATCAGGAGATCAACACCGAGTATTGCAAAGAGAACGGGATCGCGATCCAGCGCCGCATTACCGGCGGCGGCGCGATCTATTTCGATGCTACGCAGCTCGGCTGGGAACTGTACCTGGACAGGCGCTTCCTCGGCACGGCGGAGATGGGCCAAATCGCCTCGCGCATCTGCAACGCGGCGGCCGCGGGCATGCGATCGCTGGGCGTGGACGCGCAATTCCGCCCGCGTAACGACATCGAGGTCGATGGCCGCAAGATATCCGGTACCGGTGGCGCCTTCGATGGCGAGTCGATCATGTATCAGGGAACGCTGCTGATCGAATTCGATGTCGAGGACATGCTGCGCATCCTGCGCATTCCGGCCGAGAAGCTCTCCAACAAGGCAATCGAGTCCGCGCGGGACCGGGTCGTCAACCTGGCGACGCTGTTGGAAGACATGCCGGCCCTGGATGTGGTGAAGGACGCCATCG
This sequence comes from Thioalkalivibrio sp. ALJ1, assembly GCF_000745395.1. Lineage (NCBI taxonomy): Bacteria > Pseudomonadati > Pseudomonadota > Gammaproteobacteria > Chromatiales > Ectothiorhodospiraceae > Thioalkalivibrio > Thioalkalivibrio sp. ALJ1. The sequence continues at coordinate 1,493,049 of NZ_KN050684.1, forward strand.
CACGCGCCTTCGCGGAGGAATTCGGTGTGCGCACCGAGGCCGCCGACCTGTTGCCGGAAGAGCGGCGCGCCTTCGATGAAGCCCTGGCGGAGATCGATACCGAGGAATGGGTGTACCAGCGCAACCGTCCGGCGACCGATGCCCCGATGCTCGAAAGTATCTACAAGTCGGACGGTGGCCTGATGCGGGTTGGTGTAGCGCTGGACCCCGAGCGTCGGCGCATCAAGCAGCTGTGGATTACCGGCGATGTTTTCGTGAAGCCGGCCCGCACGATTGCCGATCTGGAAGCGGCCATGCGCGATACGCCACAAGCCGAGATGGAAGACCGCGTGCGGGCGTTTTTCGCCGAGCGGGACGTCGAGATGCTGCAGCTGACCGCAGACGATTTTGTCGCGGCGATCCAGTCGGCCCTGGCGCAGGCCGAGGTCGAGCAGGCGGCGCAATAATGATTCGTGACAGGAACCTTTACTGATGCTGCCCGCTTCTGTCGACGTGCTGGTTGTGGGGCTGGGTCCGGGCGGCGCATCCGCTGCGCGGGTCTGCGCGGAGGCGGGCCTCTCTGTGCTCGCGGTCGAGCGCAACAAAGCCTTCGGCGAGCCAGTACAGTGTGCCGAATTCATCCCCAATCCGATGGGCGCCTATGCACGGCCCGACGGAGTCTTGCTGCAACGCATCGATTCGATGCAGAGCTTCCTGCCGTCCGGGGCGGTAGAACATTCGGATTTCCCGGGTTTGATGGTCGACCGCGGCGAGTTTGACCGTGCCATCATTCGCGCCGCCGAGGCCAACGGGGCGCAACTGGTCACCTCTACTCCGCTGGTTTCCGTGGATGCTGAAAAGCACATGGCCTGGGTGAAGCATGCGGGCCGTGAACACGAGGTGGCGTATCGCGTGTTGATCGCGGCCGATGGTCCTCATTCCCCGGTGGCCGAGTCGCTGGGCCTGCCGGCGCTGCCGGTGGTCCAGACGCGGCAATACACCGTGCCCCTGAAACAGTCCTACACCGCGACCGACGTCTGGTTGTCGGACGACTACCCAGGCGGCTACGCTTGGCTGTTTCCCAAGGGGGAGTGGGCCAATCTGGGGCTAGGTGCAGACAAGGACATTGCGGGCGACCTGAAGGCTCCCCTGGAATCGCTGCACGCCCAGTTGGTGGAGCAGGGACTGCTGGGCGAGGAGATCCGCTACCGTACCGGGGGCGCGATCCCGGTGGGCGGTTTGAGGGATTCCCTGGTGGCCGGCGACGTCCTGTTCGTGGGCGATGCGGCGGGCCTGACGCACCCCATCACCGGTGCGGGTATTGCCGCGGCGGTTGTCTCGGGCGAGGCGGCGGGTGAGGCTGCGATCGCTCATCTGGAAGGAGACGACGAGGCCTTTCCCGACTACGACGAAGAGATGCGCGACCAGTATGGCCCGGCCCTGGAACGGGCCTGCGAGCGCCGCGCCTTTCTCAACGAACACTGGCGAACCCCGCGGGCGCAGGAAGATGCCACTCAGCGCCGTGGATGGATTGCATTTTCCGAGTATTTCAACGATGGTGACCGGGCCGCGTAGGCGGCCACGGTCGACGGATGCCCGGCATCCCCGAGACAACGCTGGAGGAATTTTCATGAGTGCAAGCGCAGAAGAGATGGTCGCGCCGATCAACTTTTATCGGCCGGACTATCACATCAAGACCCCGGACATGCGTTCGCCGGAGTACGTGCAGATGTCCACCGCCGCCGCGATCACGTTGGGTCTGGTACCGGGGACCATGCATCGCACCTCCTGCACGCACTGCCTGAACCTCCTGGTTACGTATCCGGAAGGCTGCCGTGCGAACTGCTCCTACTGCGGGTTGGCGCGTCATCGCGAGGAATCGCGTGACTACGCCGACCGCAATTTCATCCGTGTGGATTGGCCCACAGCCAAGTACGACGAGGTGATCGAGCGCGTGAAGAACCACGCCGATGCCGGCCAGTTCGAACGCATGTGCATCTCCATGATCACGCACCCGAATTCCGATGCCGACACCGTCGAGCTTCTGGAGCGCTGGGTCGCCGAGGTCAACCACATCCCGGTGTCGATCCTGTCCAACCCGACCACCATGAGCTACGAAGACCTCCAGCTCCTGCGCGACAAGGGTGCCGATATCTTCACCGTCGCGCTGGACGCGGTCACCCCGGAGATCTTCGAGCGCACCCGTGGCAAGGCGGTCGAAAGTCCGCATAGCTGGGACAAGTACTGGCAGTCCATCGAGTGGGCCGCCGAGATCTTCGGTCCCGAGAAGTTTGGCGCGCACCTGATCTGCGGCATGGGCGAGACCGAGGAAGAGATCCTGCAGGTCTGCCAGCGCATTCGTGATCTGGGCGGCCACAACCACATGTTCGCCTTCTTCCCGGAAGAAGGCTCGCTGATGGAAGACTGGAATCCGGTCCCGCGGGACCAGTGGCGCCGCGTGCAGCTGGGCCGCTTCGTGATCGACTACGCCGGGGGGCGTATCGACGACATGAAGTTCAACGCGGATGGCCAGGTGGTGGACTTCGGTCTGCCGAAGTCGGAAGTCGAGGAGCTGATCGCCTCCGGCAAGCCGTTCCAGACCTCCGGCTGCCCGGGCAAGTCGGACGAGGAGGTCTCGGCCTGTAACCGCCCCTATGGCGATTCTAGCCCGACCGATATCCTCTCCTTCCCGTTCGCACTGAATTCGACCGATGTCGGGTTCGTCAAACGGCAAATGGCCGGGGAGGATGTCGGCACCTTCGACTTCGACGCCGACGAGGCGGAAGACGAGAAGACAGCCTGAAATTAATAGTGGTAGTATCGCGAAAGCCCCGGCACCCCCGGGGCTTTCGTATGTCAGGGGGTCAATAAGGCGTTTTGAATATTCAGGTTTCGAGCAGGGTTTTTACGGTCATTCGCCCGAGTGTCCGTGAGCACGCCTGCCGAAAAGACTCGCGACACGGTCGGTCACTGTGACGCGGGTAGTGGGGACACCGCACAAACCGGACCGGCGGCATATACAAGGGGGCCGCACGTAACCGGGGTGTCCGCATATCACAACAAGAAGACCACCAAAGGAGATACAACATGGAAGCACGCATCATTCGCCGCAGCCTGGTGACGGCCGCGGTCGGCCTGGCGATGGGTTCCGCTGGCGTCGCGCAAGCCACCAACGGCTATTTCGCGCACGGCTATGGCACCAAGGCAAAGGGTATGGGAGGCGTCGGTATGGCGATCTCCCAGGACGCCTACGCACCGGGCATCAACCCCGCTGGCATCGCCGGCATGGAAACTCGATTTGACGCATCTGTCGCCTATTTCCGCCCCGAGCGTTCGTACGAGGTTTCGGGGATGCCTTCCGGCCAGCCGGGTACGTTTGGCCTGGCACCGGGGAAAGTCGACAGCGGTAGCGAAGACTTCTTTGTCCCTTCGCTAGGGTTTGTCCAGCAGATTGATGAGAACCGTTCATGGGGTATCGCCCTGCTTGGGAACGGAGGCATGAATACGGATTATCCGGCGTTCTCGAATGAGGTTTGCCAGATGGACCCGAATACTCCATCCAACACGGGTCCATTCTGTGATGGTTCTGCGGGGATTAACCTTGAGCAGATCGCCATCATCCCGACTTACGCGCAAAAATTTGCGGATGGAAGGGTCAGCGTTGGGTTTAGCCCGATCATTAGCTACCAGCGTTTCAGCGCTGAGGGCATTAGTACCTTTGGAGGGATGAGCGACGATCCTGAAAACCTTAGCAGTGGACGTACGGATTCCAGCTGGGGTTATGGCGCGCAGATCGGATTTCAAGCGGAGCTCGCAGAGGGCGCGCGTGTCGGGGCGAGTTATCGCTCCAAGATCCGTGCTGGAGACTTCGACGAGTACGCAGGGTTATTCGCCAATGGTGGGGAATTTGATATCCCGTCTACCTACGGACTCGGCTTTTCTTTGGATGTCACACCGAACGTCACATTGTCGGCCGATTACCAGAAGATTCGGTATTCGGAGATTGACGCGGTCTCTAATTCGAATACGGCCGGTATGCTAGGTGCCGATGGCGGTGCAGGCTTCGGCTGGGATGATGTGAATATCTTCAAGTTCGGCGCTCAGATTGACGGCGGTAATGGCTGGGTTTGGAGAGTGGGCTATAACCGCGGCGAGAATCCGATCAGCTCGAATGAAGTGACCCTGAATATCTTGGCGCCTGCCGTGATGACTGATCACTTTACAGCCGGATTCACCCGGGAGTTCGGGCAGCACGAGATCAACTTCGCTGCCATGTATGCACCGAGGCAGAGCGTATCTGGCCCGAATGCTTTCGATCCCGGCCAAGATGTTGAGATCGAGATGCGTCAGTACGAGCTCGAGATCGGGTACGCGTACCGCTTCTGATGGGGTGGCCCGGGGCGGTCGGTTGACCGCTACAGGCTTCGGAGTCGTGCGCCACGGATGGCGTGCCGGCCTTCGGGGGAAGGCCGGTTGGCCCCGGAAGGGCCGTGACTTCGGAGGTCGTAACGCGCAGGGGGCGCGTTCCGGGCCCTTCTAGACCGTCGAGCGTTGCGTTCGAAATCATCAAGAATCAAAGGAGGATGCCATGCGAGCGATTCATGCTTTGCGCGGCTATGTACGTGCGGCCGGAATGGTCGCAGTGGTTGCGCTGTTCGCGGCGAGTCAGACCGTGGCGGCGGATAATTACCGGCCGTTCGTGCTGGCCTACACCGAATCGGGGACGGATGTCTCCGCCGAGGCCGCCAGTGTGCGGGAGCGTCTGGAGGGGGCCGATTTCCGGTTCTTGGGCGAATACCCGGTCAGTGACGACCGGCATGTGGTCGTCGTGACCCACGATGATCTGCTGTCGGTGGCCGGCTCCGAGGAACGCGGCGGTTACATCGCCCCGATCCGTGTGGCCGTGACGGCCGTCGATGGCGGACTGCAGGTGAGCTATAACAACCCGGAGTATTTCCGTCACGCCTACCGGCTGGACAGCTCGGTCGACAATGTGACGAATCGTTTGGCGAACACGCTGGGTGCTGAGCGTGACTTCGGGTCCGAGGAGGGCCTCAGCGAGCGTGACCTTAACCGATACCGTTATACCTTCGGTATGGAGCGCTTTGACGCGCCGTACGAGTTGGGTAGCCACGGGTCGCGGCAGGCCGCGCTCGACGAGCTGGACCGCAACCTGAGTAGTCGGGTGGCCGGAGTTAGCGAGGTTTACCGGGTGGATATTCCCGGCCAGGACGTCACGGTGATTGGTGTGGCGGTCAGAGAAGAGGACGGGGCGGCGCAGGATTCGGCGGACCTTCACCAGCTGGGGATTGTCGATGTTGGCGAGTTTCGTCATACCGCAACGGTTCCGATCGAGATCCTGGTCCGAGGCGGCGAGATCGAGGCGCTGCACATGCGCTTCCGCAAGGCAGTGCACTTCCCGGACCTGCGCATGCTGGGGGATCACAGCTTCATGCGCCTGCGCAGTTCTCCCGGGGCACTGGAAGAGACCCTGAGGGAAGTCGGGGGCTTTGAAGAAGAGGAAGACGACGGCTTCGACTGGTAATCCGGTAGAAATCGGACGCGCCAGGGAACGGTGCAATAGGGGCGCGGAATTCCCGCGTACCCCACTCAAGAACCCCGGTCCGCCGGGGTTTTTTTACGACCGGGGTGCGGAGTTGTTTATGCTCCCGCAACACCCGCGGCAGGATGCACACTCATGAAATCGATGAAGATCGCCAATATTGGCGAGATCCGCAACGAACTTAACAAGTACAAGAAGGGCAAGAAGCTCGATATCCACCAGTTCAACCAGGTCGCGCGTCTGGCGTGGCTTGGCAAGATCGTGATGCAGCCGTTGGACCTTGAGGACCCCGAATGCAAGTCCTTCCTGGTGTACATCCAGGAGCCCGAGGAGTTGGCCGCTCATTTCCTTGATACCGATCAGGAGTTGACCGGGGGGATCCACATCATTGATGGCGAGCAGGCCATGGCGATGGTCGAGATCATGCGTAGCGGGGTTGAGGAACGCGCCAAGCTGTACGAGGATCTCTCGCGTAGTGACTTCTACTTCCGTTACTTCTACCAGCCCGGCGCGGACGACAAGGGCGGTGACGCCGGTTCCGGTCAGGATCATACCGAGGGCTGAAATTTGGTCGCATCGACGGTTACCCCGGAGTGGATCGACGCCGGGGCCCGCTCCGCAGAAGAACTCCACGCGCTCTACGCAGGTCTGGCGGGTACTACCTCGCCGGATGCTCCCCCGCGTCTGCTCTGGGCGCATGCCCGTGAGGCGCACATCTCGATCGGTGCCAGCCAGGATGCGGAAGCCGACCTCGACCTGGCGGCCTGTGCCGCCCAGGGTGTTCCGGTGGTGCGCCGACCCCTGGGGGGCGGTTCCGTATGGGTGGATGCCGACCAGGCCTGTTTCTTCCTGATTCAGCCGCGCCATGTCCTTGCTCAGGGCCACCGCCACCTGTTCGCGATGGGCCTGGGGATTGCGATGGATGTGCTGCGCGAGCTAGGAATCAAGGGTGTAGAGGCGCGGGGGCAGGATGTCTGGGTTCAGGGGCGCAAGATCATGGGTACCGGCGCGGCCACGCTTGATGAAGGCTGTGTGTTTGGTGCGAGCTTCCTGCGCCATTTTCCGGTCGAGCGTTTTCTCGCCTGTGTGAATGCCCCCAGTGAGGGGTATCGGGATTGGCTGCGCCCGGCGCTGGAGACGGGTATGACGGACTGTGCACGCCAGTGCCAGCAGGTGCCCGAACCGGTTCAGATCGAAAGTGCACTACGCACGGTTCTGGAACGCCGTTTTGGTGTGCCGGCTCGGAATCTGTCACCGGATTCGGCCACCATCGAACAGTGGCTGGCGGTGGGGCGCGAGGAACTTGCGGACCTGGCGGACGGGCTGGGATCCCCGGCCGTGCGCGACGGTATTCGGGTGAATCGCGACAATCACGTGTTCGAGACGCGAGGGCCCTGTGGCCGTCTGCGCCTGCATGTAGAGGGCTCGCATATTGCTCGCGTCTGGTGCGAGGACCCTGAGACCACCGCGATCCTCGAGGCGCGCCTGGTCGGCGAGTCACCGGAGCGCCTGCGCGTTCGGTCGCGCTTGAATGGCCAACTGGAGCCGCAGGTAGTGGACGAGATCAGTGCCCGTATCGACGGGCTCTACCGCGGGATCGCGGCGGCCTGATAGCGTCCGCGCCTGTCCGTTTTTCGAAACCCCGGAGATCCTTTATGTCTGAACCGACCATCGCGCGCCGCCTGGAGAAACGCATCATCCTGATGACGCAAGATGCGGACATGATTGCGCGGCTCCAGTCTCCACTGACGCCAGATTGGAACTTGCACCAAGTGACCGATCTCGAAGACCTCGGGCCCTGGAACGAGATCTTGCTGTATCGCTTCCTGTTGCTGGATCTGGACGAGATCGAGGCCTTCGACCCCCTGGATGTCATTCGGATGTTGCGCATGGAATACCAGATCAATCTTCCGGTATTCTGTTTCGGTGGTGACCAGGATATCCAGGACGAAATGCGCCTGGCGCGTGCCGACCGCTTTTTCGGGCGGGACGAAATGGTCGCCAAGCTTCCCGAGTTCATCCGCCAGTACGACTGGTAATCGGCTGCCTGCGCCGGAGTTCGGCAACCTGGTGCGTTATTGCAGGGAGAGCGTGGAATGGAACCCATCATCCGGGTGTGCGAGCTGTACAAGGTGTTCGGGCCGAACCCGCAGGAAGGCCTGAGGCTGATCGAGGACGGGCTGGACAAGGACACCATCTTCGAGCGCACCGGCAATACGGTGGGCGTGAAGGCCTGCAATCTTGATATCGCCGAGGGCGAGATCTTCGTGGTGATGGGGCTGTCCGGGTCCGGCAAGTCGACCCTGGTGCGGCTGCTGAACCGCTTGATCGAGCCCACTGCGGGTACGGTGGAGGTCCGCGGGCGCGACGTTACGCGGATGAGCCAGCGCGAGCTGATCCGGTTACGCAGCGAGGATTTGGCAATGGTCTTCCAATCCTTCGCTTTGATGCCGCACAAGACCGTGATCGACAATGCGGCACTGGGGTTGGAAATCGCCGGGGTCGGCCGTGCCCGGCGCCGCGAGCGGGCGTTGGAGGCGCTGGACCAGGTGGGCCTGAAGGCGCACGCCCGCAGCTATCCCGACGAGCTGTCGGGCGGGATGCAGCAGCGTGTGGGTCTCGCCCGGGCGCTGGCGACCGATCCCTCCATCATGCTGATGGACGAGGCCTTCTCGGCGCTGGATCCGCTGATACGCACGGATATGCAGGATCGGCTCCTGGATCTGCAGCGCGAGCATCGCCGGACCGTGGTGTTTATCTCGCATGACCTCGACGAGGCCATTCGTATCGGCGACCGCATTGCCATCATGCAAGGTGGCGAGGTCGTACAGGTCGGTACGCCGAAGGAGATCATCACCGCCCCGGCCAACGAGTACGTCCGCTCGTTCTTCCACGGCGTGGACATCACCCAGGTGTTTCAGGCCGGCGACATCATGGATAGCGAGAATATCCCGGTGCTGGATGCCGACACCACCGCCGGCGAAGCACGCAATCGCATCGCCCATGTCCCGGGTAGCGAGGCCGTGATCCTCAATGCCGAAGGACGTTTTCGGTCTATTGTCCAGGCCAAGCGTCTGAACGAACTGACAGTGGATCGCCCGGCCAGCGAGGTGGCCGTGACCTTGGAGCCGGTCGGTGAGGACATGGCTCTGGCGGAGCTTCCATCCCGTGCTGCGCGAAGCCCGGTATCCATCCCGGTGGTGGATTCTGAGGGCCGCTTCCGTGGTCTGGTGACGTTGCCGCGACTGGTCGAAGCGCTGGATCGCAGTCGGACCGCGGCCGCCATGAACGGAGATCGCTGACATGGAAGGACGCATCAATATCCCCGTGGGCGATTGGATCGAGACGGCGGTCGACTGGATCCTCGACAACCTCGAGCCGGGCCTGGACGGCATCGCCTGGTTCCTGGGTCTGTTGACCAACTCCTTCGAGGGCGCGTTGCTGGCGATTCCCGCCTGGTTGTTGGTGCTGATCCTGGTGGGGCTTAGCTGGTGGCGGGTGAGCTGGCGCTTCGGGATCTTCGCGATCGTGGCGCTCGGTCTGATTCTCGGCATGGACCTTTGGGAACCCACCATCAAGACACTCTCGCTGGTGCTGGCCGCCACTGCGGTGGCCCTGGCGATCGGCATGCCGGTTGGGGTTGCGATGGCGCGCAGTGACTGGGTCGAAGCCTCGATCCGCCCGGTGCTTGATCTGATGCAGACCATGCCGCCTTTCGTCTACCTGATCCCGGCGGCGATCTTCTTCGGTCTGGGAACCGTCCCGGGCGCCATTGCCACGGTAGTCTTCTGTATGCCGCCGGTCGTGCGTCTGACCAATCTGGGTATCCGTCAGGTGAACCGCGAGCAGATCGAGGCCGGGCTGGCCTTCGGTTGCAATCGACGCCAGCTTCTGACCAAGATTCAATTACCCTTGGCAATGCCGTCCATCATGGCCGGCATCAACCAGACCATCATGCTGGCACTTTCCATGGTGGTGATCGCGTCGATGATTGGGGCCGGCGGGCTGGGCAACACCGTGCTCACCGGTATCCAGCGGCTTGATGTCGGGCTGGGTTTCGAAGGCGGCCTGGGGGTCGTGATCCTCGCCATCCTGCTCGACCGCATTACTCAGAGCGTGGGGCGGCGGCGCAAGGGGAGTCATTGACCTCCGGTTTGGGCGTCGCGCCATCGATTTCACTCGAAGCAAGGAGTAGCACGATGAACAAGACACTGACCTCAACCCTGTTGGGTGGCGTGCTGGCCGCCTCGATGACTGTGTCGACCGTTCAGGCCGACGACATCCAGATTGGCTGGACCGCGTGGTCCGACGCCGAGTTCGTGACCAAGCTGGCCGAACGCGTGATCGAGGACGAAATGGGATACTCGGTCGAGCTGATTCAAACCGACATTGCTCCGCAGTACCAGGGTCTGGCCGCTGGCGACATCGACCTGATGCTGATGGCCTGGTTGCCGGGTACGCACGAGGATTATATGGAGCGCGTGGGCCAGGACATCGTCAATCTGGGGCCCTTGTACGGTGACGCCCGCCTCGGCTGGGTCGTCCCGAACTACGTGCCCGAAGACGAGCTGGGTTCGATCGAGGACCTCAAGAAAGATTCGGTGCGGGATAAACTGGATGGCCGCATTACCGGCATTGACCCGGGTGCGGGCCTGACGCGTCTGTCGGAAGATGCGATCGAGACGTACGGCCTGGACGGCTATGACCTGCAGATCTCCTCCGGCGCCGGCATGACCTCTGCCCTGGATCGCGCGATCCGTCGCGACGAATGGATCGTAGTTACCGGCTGGAGCCCGCACTGGAAGTTTGGGGCCTATGACCTGCGCTATCTGGAAGATCCGGAAGAGGCCTTGGGTGGCTTCGAGCGTATCCATGCTCTGGCCCGCGAGGGCTTCGCCGAGGAGTATCACGATGTCGCGATGATGATCTCGCGCATGCATCTGAACCTGGACGTGCTGGAAGAGGCGATGTTCTACGCCCAGGAGAACTCCTACGCCGAGGCCGTGGACCGCTTCATCGAAGATCACCCGCAATACGTGCAGTACTGGGTGACCGGCGTGATCGACTGATCAGCGCGGACTACCCGCAGCACCCGAAAGCCCCGCCCTCGCGGGGCTTTCTTCGTTCAGGCCAGCGATTCCTTGTTCACCACGAAGCGCACGAAGGCACGAAGAAGGGCAAGGGCGATGGCACCACGGAGGGAGCGGGGTTCACGAACAGCGCGGAGACGTTCGGTTCAGGGGCGGACGACGGGGCGAATGAAACACGTTGCCGGCATTCTCCGGTCACGATGAAGATTCGCCCGCCAATCGTCGTCATCCCTGAAACCGCGCAGCGGCCGGGATGACGAGGAGGGGTGCACGTTCGGGATGGTGGGGGGCGGGTGTTTTGAGCGGGCCGCTGCTGTGGCCGGTCCGGAAACGCGAAAGGCCCCGGGCGAGTCGCCGCGGGGCCTTCGAGTGGTGCGCCCCGGGACGAAGCCGCGGGGTGGGGCAATCTCCAGGATCAGCCGATCCAGGCGTGCTCCAGGACGTCGATACGGACCTTCTCGTGGAAGGTCTCGCCGTTGCCCTCGATCACCAGGTCGCCAATGCGAGTGCCGGCGGTGTCGTAGCTGAACTTGCAGTCGAAGGTGCCCGGTAGGGACACGCTGCCCTCGCATAGGGTCTCGCCTTCCACCGAGAAGGTGCACTGGGCGGTGCCGGATCCGTTCAGCACGGCCTGCACCCGGAATTCCTCATTGATCGGGCGGCGGTAGAAATCCGGGTCGCGGTTCGGGTTGTACTGCAGGTTGTTCAGCTTGACGAGCTTGACAAGTTTCATACCGGGTCCTCTATTAACGCGCTGAATCCGAGTGATCGCGCCTTCGCACGTACAACCCCGCCGCCAGCGGGCGTTCGGTTCATGCAACGGCGCAGGTTCGATAGAATATAAACAGCGAATGATACAACAAAGCCTGCGGGAACACGACGGACCCAGAAGCACAGTCCGCTCGAACCGGCGCAGCCTAACGCCGCATCCGCGCATACACCAGCCCTGGCCCGAGTGGCCGGCATCGGAGATCCCATGAAGAACCTGATCAACCGCATCCGCGGTGTGGAACGCGACGTCATTGAGAAACCGGGGGATGCAGGCGATGCCCCGTTCTACAAGCCCCAGGGCGACGAGGTCGAGATCTTCAGGGCGGCGTATTCCAAGCGTCTTCCGGTGATGCTCAAGGGCCCGACCGGTTGCGGCAAGACCCGTTTCCTGGAGCACATTGCCCATGTCCTGGACCAGCCGCTGGTGACCGTGTCCTGCCACGAGGACCTGACCAGTTCCGACCTGGTCGGCCGCTTCCTTCTGGAAGGCGAGGAGACCGTCTGGCAGGACGGCCCGCTGACCCGCTCGGTGAAGGAGGGCGCGATCTGCTACCTCGACGAGATCGTCGAGGCGCGCACCGATACCACGGTGGTCATCCACCCGCTGACGGACCATCGCCGCCAGCTGCCGCTGGACAAGAAGTCCCAGATCATCGATGCGCACGAGGACTTCATGCTGGTGATCTCCTACAACCCCGGTTACCAGACGGTGCTGAAGGACCTGAAGCCCTCCACCAAGCAGCGCTTCGTCGGTATCCACTTCGACTACCCGGCGGAAGACGTCGAGCGCGAGATCGTGGCCAAGGAATCCGGTGGCCTGGACGCCGACCGCGTGGAGAAACTGGTCGCCGCCGGGCGCAAGGCACGCGCACTGAAGGACCACGGTCTGGAAGAGGCCACTTCGACCCGCGCGCTGGCCTACGCGGGCGAGCTGATGCAGGCGGGCCTGAGCCCGCGCGTCGCCTGCCGCGCGGCGATGATTGCGCCGATCACCGATGACCCCGAGCTGATCCAGGCCCTGGAGGAGATCTTCGACGCCCACTTCCCCGAGTCCGAAGCCGCGTGAACGATACCACGACCAACGGCGACGCGAAGCCCGAGGCCGAAGAACTCGTCGAGATCGAGGAGATCCTCCAGCACCTGGAGGACATCAGCTTCGTCGCCCATCGCGACACAAAGGAGGCACTGCCGGCGATCCGCCCGTTCGGCGCCACCGTCGCGCGGCGCTGGATCGAGACCGCGCGCGGCCTGTTCTTTCATGATCGCGAGTCCGGCAAGAGCTTTATGCGTCACTCCGCGCGCCTGGCCGAGCACATGCAGACGGTGGAACTGTGGCTGGAGCAGGCGGCTCGCTTCAAGGAATGGGTCAACTCCAACTACGCGCTGGAAGGCTTCATGGCCCAGGCCGACCGGGTCTATGCCACCTGGGGCGAGGACGGTGAGCGCGAGTGGGCCGAGATCGGCCTGCGCTGGTGCGCGCGCAGCCTGCCGGATGCTCGTGCCTACTTCGAGACCGATTTCGAGAAGCTGGCGGGCGGGCGTGGCATCGAGGGCCTGCGCGCCCTGATCGAGCCGGCGGAGACGCTGTTCGACGAGCGCGGCCTGACCTTGGATGCCTACCTCGAGGGTGCGCCGATTGCCCGCAATCTGGTCGGTGACCAGGGCCTGTTGTCCTGGGCGCGTCGCGGCGCGGACCTGCTGAAGGCTGGGCGTTCGCGTGGCGAGGCGTACTTCCGTCTCGAAAGTGACGAGAGCCTGAAACTGTTGCTGGAGGCCTTGCCGGGTTTCCGGCCGCGCATGAATGGGCGCTTCCTGCGGCTGGTGCTGCTGGCCTGGCTGGATGCCGACATCCCGCTGGCCGATTCCAGCTGGAAGCCGGGCGAAGGCCGTCCGATGCTCGAGACCGACGGCCGGCGCCTGTTCATGCCGGCAGTGATGGACTCGCGTGAGGAGGCGATCGTCGCGACCCAGCATGCCGCCGCGCACCTGGCCTTCGATACCTACGCACAGGACGACGTCCAGCGCCTGTTTGAACGCGCCGGGGCCGAGCACCCGCCGCTGGACGACAAGTCGCGTTTCACCTGGCGTCCGCTGTTCGCGAACTATGCCGAACGCATGTTCCGTTTCCAGGTCCTGTTCGACTTGGCCGAGGACCTGCGGGTGAGCGCGCGCATCGCCACGCGCATCCCGAACTTTCTGCCGCGTCTGGTCGAGCTGGCCGAACAGCACGAACGCCCGGAGGGAGCGGCCGCCGTCTATTTCGACTTTGCGCTTAAGGCCCATCAGGCGCTCCTGCATGGCGAGGAACAGGACCCGCGCCTGGCTCCGATGCTGGAGCCGGACGCGGATGTGGTCACCGCCTGGGCAGTGGGCGAGACCTTGTTCGCGGACGAGGCCTTCCCCGAGATCACCATCCATGAGCGTGCCGAGGCCTATCTGCCGGGACTGTCGCTGAACCAGTCGCTGCCGGTCTACCCGCAGAGAAAGCGGGACGGCAGCCTGGCCGATTTCCGCGATCACGAGGCGCACGACGAGCACAAGTTCGAGCGTGAGAAGCAGGAGGAGCAGCCGCAGCAGGCTCCGGAGCAGGCGCAAAAGGATCCCGACGCGGATATCCAGACGCCGCAGCAGGAGACCTCAGGGACCGGAGGCCGCATCGGTACCGGCATCCCGCAGCCGGCCCAGGTCGCCAAGCGCGCTGCACCCTACGTGCCGCGTAAGGATGGCATCGCATATCCCGAGTGGGATTATCGCGAGCAGCGTTACATATCCGAGTGGGTGAACCTCTACGAGCGCGTGCTGGACGACGAGAACGCCGAATTGGCCGCCAGCATCCTCGCTGATAACCGCGACACCCTGAAGCGTCTCAAGCGTGGCCTGGAGATGCAGCGGCCGCAGCGCCTGGCTCCACTGCGCAAGCAGATGGATGGCGACGAGCTGGATACCGAGGCGGTGATCGATTTCATCGCGGACAAGAAGGCCGGGCTCTCGCCCAAGGCCTTCATTTATCGCCGCCGCGCGGTGCAGCACCGTGACACCTCGGTACTGCTGCTGGCGGACATGTCCACGTCCATCATGGCGCGGCATCCGAGCGGCGAGGGCAAGATCGTGGATCGCGTGCGCGAGGGGATCATGTTGTTCATCGAGGCCATCGACAAGGTCGGTGACCCCTGCGCGATTGCTGGCTTCGCCTCCAAGCAGCGTGACCAGGTCAATTACTACTGGCTGAAGGACTTCAACGAGGGCCTGGACGACACTGTCCGCAATCGCATTGCGGGGATCTCCGGGCGCCTCGCCTCGCGCATGGGGGCGGGCATCCGCCACTCACTGGAGGCCTTCAAGCGCAGCTCCAGCCAGCGCCGTTTGCTGCTGATCCTGTCCGACGGCCGCCCGGCCGACTATGACGATGGCGGCGACCAGCGCTACCTGCACGAGGACACGCGCATGGCGATGAAGGAGGCGATCGACGCCGGGGTGCACCCGTTCTGCATCACCCTGGACCCGTCCGGTTCCGATTACCTGCCGGCGATCTTTGGTCCTGGCCACTACACCATCATCGATCACGTGGACGAGCTGCCGCGCCGTCTGCCCGAGATCTATTTGAGGCTGCGCCAGTGAATGCCACCCCTGAAGCGATCGAGACCGACGCCGAGGCCCACGGCTTGGAGCGGGGCCCGGCTCGGCGCCACGCGACCCTGCTGCATGCCCCGCGCTATCGTGGCCACAGCTATGGCGACAATCACCCCCTGGGCATCCCGCGGGTATCGCTGACCATCGACCTGATCGAGGCCTATGACGCGATCACACCAGCGGAGATGGCCGTGTCGCGCAAGGCCCAGCCGGCCGAGCTCGAATGGTTTCACACCCGCGAGTACGTCAGCGCGATCCAGCGTGCCGAGGCCCTGGGCAAGGTCTTCCAGCGCTACCGCGACCGCCACAACATCGGCAACTTCGAGAACCCGTTTTTCGCAGGCTTCTACTTCACGCCCGCGACCGCGACCTGGGGATCGATCCAGGGTGCGGAGGTCGTGTTGGGTGGTCAGATGGCCTTCAACCCGGCGGGGGGCATGCACCACGCCGCTCCCGACCAGGCGCGCGGTTTCTGCTACTTCAATGACCCGGCGCTGGCGATTCTGCGCTTGCGCCAGGCCGGTCAACGCGTGCTGTATCTCGACATTGATGCCCACCACGGCGACGGCGTCGAGGCCGCGTTTGTCGGCGACCCCGACGTCCTGACCGTCTCTCTGCACATGGATACCGAATACGGCTATCCCTTCGAGGGCGGGCGGATCGAAGACACCGGTCCGCTCGGCAATGCGGTCAACATGCCGTTGCCGAAAGAGACCAACGACACGGAATTCCGAGCCGCGTTTACCACGATCTGGGATGCCGTACGCACCCGCTGGCAGCCGGACGTCATCGTCGTCCAGGCCGGTACGGATGCCTTGCTGCCCGATCCGCTGGGCAAGTTCGGCATCTCCACTCAGTGCTTCCTCCAGTGCATCGACGACGTGATCGAGACCAGCCCGCGCCACGCCGACGGCACACCGAAACTCCTGGTCCTGGGCGGCGGTGGCTACCATCCCCTCGCGCTGGCCCGCTGCTGGACCGGCGTCTGGGCCATGCTCAGCGGTCGCGACCTGCCTGCCGAGGTTCCCGCCTCGGGCCAGGCGCTGTTGCGCGACGTCGATTGGGACATGGACGAGGAGGAGGACTGGTACGAATCGCTGTTTATCTCTCGGCTGGATGCCGAGCGCACGGGGCCTGTCCGTGCAGAACTGTGGGAGCGGATCGAACGGCTGCTGACCGTCCATCCCTGGTTGCACGACTAGGCTCTGGTGGTGCCCAGTTGCACAGGGTGGCGCGATTGGAACACGCTTCGGTCTGTTGGTTCTTGGATAGGACCATCCCCCGCAAGGGGTATGGTCCTATCGACGGGCAGGGAATAGGGAGACGCTGATTTAATTGCACGTCCGCGTTGGCGCCCCCTGTTTTCCGAGACAAGGCGCGTCGCGCAGCGGATAGTGGTTCTACCCGCCCGTTTTTGATGGATTGGGGCGCAACGCAGGATCGGGGAACAGGGGGCACCAACCCCACAAGCCATTGAAAGCAGGGGCTCGGCCGCCCGTTGTTATCAAAAACGGGCGCGGGAACGGCGTTGCGGCTCCCTTGTGCAGAATGACTGCACGGCAGTCACCGCGCCTTGTTCGCACGCAAAAGCGACTCGAGCGCGGACGTGCAATTAAATCAGCGTCTCCCTAGAGCAAGTCGTCCTGGATGGCGTCGATGCCCGCGGCTGCGCATTCGTGGTCGACTTCGCCACTGGGTGCCCCGGAGACACCAATGCCACCCACGATGCGTCCATCCGCAGTGATTTGCACGCCACCGCCCAGGATCGTGACACCGGGCAGGTGCTGGATGCCGTAGCCCAGTTCGCCGGGCATGGTCATTTCGCGCAGCTCGAGCGTGTCGGTGCGGAAGCTGACGGCGGTGTAGGCCTTGCTGATCGCGGTGTCCACCGTATGAGCGCCCGCGAAGCGATCCCGTTTGAAGGCTTGCGAGACCCCGTGGCGATCCACAACCGCGACGGCGACTTGTGTATCGCGATCGCGGCACGCCTCCATCGCGGCTTCCACCGCCTTGACGGCGATCTCCGGGATCAGGGTGGGGGTGGAGAAGGTGCCCTCGCTGGCCTGGATGGGCCCGGCGGTTAGCGCTAGTAGGGCAGTGGGTACAATTAGTCGTAGCAGTTTCATGAGAAGCCCTCCTGTCTTTGTGGGGTCTCACTAGTGTTATTTAGATCCAGTGCTCCGGTTTGGCAAACCGGCTTCTCCGGGGTTGCTCGGGGCCTTATGGGGAAAACGTCATGCCGGTCATCGATTCTGGCTCCCGCGAGTCGATGCTCTTGTTACGGGTTTTCGCAAATCCTTGTCGCTGCAGTAGGATTCGTCTCCCTGTGCTCGACCGCTGGAGCCGGGCCGCGTGATACCAAGCGCTGGCGTGGCCAATCCCGGTAGGGCGCGATTTCAGGATCCGCAAACGATCGAGGAGCTTCATGGACGCCGTCCAGAAACTGATCCCTGGCTACGCTAATGCGAAAGCCACGCGCCGCTATGCGGAGCAGTTTGTGTCCGAAGGCAAGGCCGCCGAAGGGCATTACAGCGAGTTCTCGCGCGCGAAGATGCGCCTGTCCAGCCTCGGTATAGGCACCTTCGGTGGCGCTGCCAACGCGGAGGTGGATGCGCAGATCTCCGCGATCGTTGCCCGAGGTCTGACCGAGGGCATCAACGTGATCGATACCGGTGCTCATTATCGCTATGGCCGTTCACTGGCGGCGGTTGGGGCGGGTGTGCGTACCGCGTTGGAGGCCGGGGTGCCGCGCGAGGCGATGTTCCTGATCTCCAAGGGCGGGTTTCTGACCCTGCGCGGTGGGCCGCCGGAGGACATGGAAGCTTGGTTTCAGCGTGAGATCGAATCCCAGGGCATGGGCACGAAGGACGACTTAGCCAAGGGCGCGCACCTGCTGACCCCGGAATATATTCACTACCAGATGGAGCTATCGCGCTCGCTGATGGGGGTGGAGACGCTGGATGCCTTCATCATCGACCAGCCCGAGGTGCACATCCACGAGATTGGCAAGGAGCCGACCAATCGTAAGCTGGAGCCGGTCTTCGAGATGCTGGAGCGGGCGGCGCAGGAGAAGAAGATCCGCGCGTACGGGATTTCCACCTTCGAGGGCTTTCGTGAGGAGACGGATGCCGCGGTGTTCCAGTCACTCACCTCCATGCAGGGGCTGGCCGAGCGTGCTGCGCAGACGGTTACGGGTGACGAACACGCCCGACATCACTTCAAAGTGGGGATGCTGCCGTTCAACCAAGTGATGCTGGAGGGCTTTACCCGTTTCAACACCGCGACTGGGCAGGGCAATGTGGCGAGCCCATTGCAGGCCGCGCACCAACTGGAGGTGTTCATGTTCGCGTCGCACTCCATGCTCAAGGGCCATCTGGCACAGCAGTCGGTTGAGGTGGTCGATCAGCAACTGGCGCATTTGCCCAATCCGGCGCAGCGCGCGATGCAGTTCAACCGGTCCACTCCGGGGTTGGGCACCTCGCTGGTGGGTATGAGCATGCCGGAGCACCTGGACGACATGCTGGCGGTAATGCGCGAGCCGATGCTGGACAAGAAGGCCTTCCTCGGCATGTTCAAGAAGGCCGAGGAGGACTGACGCCTCTGTGGGAGCCGGCTTGCCGGCGCAGCCCTTGCCCGGGTCCGACTTTGGCAGGGGCTTCGCGCGTAGGCACGCTTCCACTAAGGCCCCGAAGCCCAAGCCAGGGTGAAGATTTCATGCACAAGGGTATGTCAATGCAGGTTGATCTGAAGGCCCTCGAATTCCCCGCGATCCAGCGCCTGCTGGAGCGCCTGACGGCCACGCCCTACGGCGCCGATGCGGCGCGCGGGCTGGAGCCAGCGCCGAACCTGGGTGCGGCCCAGGCGTTGCAGAAAGCGGTGACTGTCGCGCGCCAACGCCTGGACGCAGGGACGCTGCCGCGCCTTGGGCAGCTGCCGGATGTGCGCGCGGCGCTGCGTCAGGCCGCTAACCCAGGGGCGGCGCTGCCGGTTCAGGCCCTGCACAACCTGCAGACGATCATGCGTCAGGCTCGCGAGTTGGCGGATCAGCTGGCGGACACGCCGGAGATCTATCCGGCGGACCTGAAAAAGCTTTACCCGCCCGAGGCGCTGGAAGAGCGCCTGGCCGCTTGTCTGAATCCCGGGGGTTCCCTGCGCGAGGACGCCAGCCCGTCGCTGGTGGAGGCCTTCGGAGAGCGTGGGCGTTTGCGGGAGGAGGTCGAGGCGGTGGTCAAGAGGCGCTTGGCGGCCTCCGATGTGGCACAGAAGGGCGAGGACGCCCTGAAGGTCCAGTGGCACCAGGAGCGGGCGGTCATGGTGCTGCGAGGCGAGATGGCCAATGCGGTCAAAGGCGTACGCCGGGGCTCGGCGATGGGCGGGCGCGATCAGATCGTGGAACCCATTGAGGCGGTTCCGCTGAATAACCAACTGGATACCGTCAATAGCCAGATCAATATCGAGCAGCAGCGGCTGTTGCGCGAGCTCACCGATAGCGTGCGCTCGTTCGGCGACTCTCTCGAGCTCATGCTGACTGCGCTGACCTGGATTGACCTGGCCTCGGCGGCCGCCCAGCTCTCGGCGCAGATGAACGCCCATGCCCCGGTGCTGGAGGACAGCGCCGGGGTGGAGCTAATCGAGGCCTACCACCCGCTGCTGTTGTTGCAGTTTGCCGAAGGCAATGGGCCG
This sequence comes from Thioalkalivibrio sp. ALJ1, assembly GCF_000745395.1. NCBI lineage: Bacteria > Pseudomonadati > Pseudomonadota > Gammaproteobacteria > Chromatiales > Ectothiorhodospiraceae > Thioalkalivibrio > Thioalkalivibrio sp. ALJ1. The sequence continues at coordinate 1,512,765 of NZ_KN050684.1, forward strand.
CAGCCGGTACCGCTGTCGATGCGCCTGGACGAGGATCAGCCGCTGTTGCTGATCACCGGCCCGAACACCGGTGGCAAGACGGTCGCGCTGAAGACCCTGGGACTGTTGGTCACGATGGCCTGGTGCGGAATGCATATCCCGGCCGAGCAGGATTGCCGCATTGGGCGTTTTGATCGCGTCATGGTGGACGTGGGCGACAACCAGAGCCTGTTCCATCACTTGTCCACCTTCGCCGGGCATGTCGAGGTCCTGAAGCGCATCCTCGACCATGCCGGGGCCGAGACGCTGATCCTGCTGGACGAACTGGGTACTGGTACCGATCCGGACGAGGGCGCGGCCCTGGCGATGGCGATGCTGGACGAGCTGCGCAGTCGCGGTACCCGCGGGATTGTGAATACCCACCTCGCGCCGCTGAAGGACTACGCGGCGCAGCACGCAGGGATCGTGAATGCATCGATGCAGTTTGATGCCGACACGCTGTCGCCGACCTATCGGCTGCTGGTTGGTGAGCCTGGTGTCTCTTTCGGTCTCACCATCGCCGAGAAGAACGGCCTGCCGCCGACATTGATCGAGCGGGCGCGTGCGCACTTCTCCGAACTGCCCACGGCCCAGGCCGGGGCCGACGCCGACCGCAGCTGAGCCTTGGGGTTGCCCCGCTGCACCGCCATTGCGAGGCCCCGCAGGGGCTGTGGCAATCTTTGGGTGGGACCCCGACGCCTGTTCCGGCCGGCGCTGAAGCCGCCCACGGAGATCGCCACGTCGCTGCGCTCCTCGCGATGACGGGGCCGTTCCAGCGTTTTACAGTGTGAAATGGGGGCGATTTCATATTAGGATGGTGGGCTATTTTGATTTGTGGTGTGTGATCGCCTGACGATCGCGCACAAGCCCCTGGTTAAGGAAGTCGACCACCATGTCCGAATCCTCAAGTTCGTCCACCGCCATCACCGGCGCCGAAATCTTCTGCCGCAGCCTGCAGGCCGAGGGCGTCGAGGTCGTATTCGGGTATCCCGGCGGCGCCGTACTGCACATCTACGATGCGCTGTACCGACAGGACAAGGTCGCGCACGTACTGGTCCGCCATGAGCAGGGTGCGGTGCACGCGGCCGAGGGTTATGCCAAGTCCTCGGACAAGCCGGGTGTCGCGCTGGTGACCTCGGGCCCCGGTGCGACCAACGCGATTACCGGCATTGCCGACGCCTATATGGATTCCGTGCCGCTGGTGGTCTTTACCGGCCAGGTGCCGACCAGTCTGATCGGCAATGATGCCTTCCAGGAGGTGGATACCGTGGGGATCACCCGTCCCTGTGTAAAGCACAACTTCCTGGTCAAGGACGTGAAGGACCTGGCGACCACCATCAAGAAGGCGTTTTACGTGGCGACCACCGGCCGTCCCGGTCCGGTGGTCGTGGATATCCCGAAGGATGTGACCGCGGATACCTGCGAGTTCGAGTATCCGGAGAGCATCCACATGCGCTCCTACAACCCGGTCTCGAAGGGGCACACCGGGCAGATCCGCAAGGCGGTCGAGCTGATCCTGTCGGCCAAGCAGCCGATGATCTACACCGGCGGCGGCGTGATCCTGGGCAAGGGTTCCGAGGCGCTGACGGAGTTCACCCGCAAGTTGGGCTACCCGATCACCAACACCCTGATGGGGCTGGGTGGCTATCCGGCGTCGGACAAGCAGTACCTCGGCATGCTCGGTATGCACGGGACCTACGAGGCCAACATGGCCATGCACCACGCCGACGTGCTGATCGCGATCGGGGCGCGCTTCGATGACCGCGTGACCGGCAATATCGAGAAATTCTGCCCGCACGCGAAGATTGTCCACGTGGACGTCGACCCGTCTTCCATCTCCAAGAACGTGAAGGTGGATGTGCCGATTGTGGGCGAAGTCGAACCGGTGCTGCGCGAGCTGATCAAGGGCCTGAACGAGAACGGCGGCAAGCCGGATGCCGAGGCCTTGGCGACCTGGTGGAAGCAGATCGAGGAATGGCAGGCGCAGGACTGCCTCAAATACGACCAGAACTCCGAGCTGATCAAGCCGCAGTACGTGGTGCAGAAGTTCTGGGAGCTAACCCAGGGCGAGGCCTTCGTGACCTCGGATGTCGGTCAGCACCAGATGTGGGCGGCGCAGTTTTACCGTTTCGACAAGCCGAACCGCTGGATCAACTCCGGTGGACTGGGGACGATGGGTGTGGGCCTGCCGTTTGCGATGGGTGTGCAGTTCGCCCATCCGGATGCGACCGTCGGCTGCATTACCGGCGAAGCTAGTATCCAGATGTGTATCCAGGAGCTGTCTACCTGCTTCCAGTACCAGTTGCCGTTGAAGATCCTGAACTTGAACAACCGCTACCTGGGCATGGTCCGGCAGTGGCAGGAGTTCTTCTACCAGGGCCGCTATGCGATGTCCTACATGGACGCGCTGCCGGACTTCGTGAAGCTGGCCGAGGCGTACGGTCACGTCGGTATCCAGATCACTCAGCCAGGCGACGTCGAGGGTGCGATCAAGGAGGCCCTGGCGCAGAAGGAGCGCCTGGTGTTCCTGGACTTCATTACCGATCAGTCCGAGAACGTCTATCCGATGATCCCGGCCGGTGCTGGCCAGAACGAGATGATCCTGGTCTAAACCGGGTACAGGGAAAAGCCGTATGCGTCATATCATCAGTGTCCTGCTGGAAAACGAAGCCGGTGCCCTCTCGCGGGTTGCCGGGCTGTTCTCCGCGCGTGGCTACAACATCGAGTCGCTGACGGTCGCGCCGACCGACGACCCGTCGCTGTCGCGCATGACTATCGTCACCAGTGGTTCCGACGAGATCGTCGAACAGATCACCAAGCAGCTGAACAAGCTGGTCGACGTGATCAAGCTGATCGACCTGACCACCTATCCGCATATCGAGCGCGAGATGGCGCTGGTCAAGGTCCGCGTGCCGGAGGCCGCCGATCGCGAGGAGGCGAAGCGCCTGGCGGATATCTTCCGCGGCCGCATCATCGACGTGACCAACGACACCTATGTCGTCGAGATCACCGGCGAGGGCTCCAAGCTGGACGCCTTCCTCGAGGCGCTGCAGCCTTTCCCGGTGCTGGAGGTCGTGCGCTCCGGCGTCATGGGCATCGCTCGGGGCGACGTCAGCCTGCAAATCTGAATCCCCGGGTCCGGCGCTGCCTGCTGCGCCGGACCCGTTTGTTTGCCATGGGCCCCGTGCGGGGCTGATATCAAGGAAATTGTGATGAATCTCTACTACGACAAAGACGCCGATCTCTCCATCATCAAGGGTATGAAGGTGGCCATCATCGGCTACGGCTCGCAGGGCCACGCCCATGCGAACAACCTGAAGGACTCCGGCGTGGACGTGACCGTGGGCCTGCGCGAGGGCTCCGGTTCCCGCGCCAAGGCCGAAGAGGCCGGCCTGAAGGTGGCCGATGTCGATGCCGCGACCGCCGCTGCCGACCTGATCATGGTGCTGGCGCCGGACGAATACCAGGCTGCGCTGTACCGCGACGTGCTGGAGCCGAACCTGAAGAAGGGTGCGACCCTGGCCTTTGCCCACGGTTTCGCGATCCACTACAACCAGATCGAGCCGCGCAAGGACCTGGACGTGATCATGATCGCGCCCAAGGCCCCGGGTCACACCGTGCGCTCCGAGTTCGTGCGCGGTGGTGGCATCCCCGACCTGATCGCCATCCAGCAGGATGCCTCGGGCAAGGCGCGCGACATCGCGATGTCCTATGCCTCCGCGATCGGCGGCGGCCGCACCGGCATCATCGAGACCACCTTCAAGGATGAGACCGAGACCGATCTGTTCGGCGAGCAGGCCGTGCTGTGTGGCGGTGCGGTGGAGCTGGTCAAGGCCGGTTTCGAGACCCTGACCGAGGCCGGATACGCCCCGGAAATGGCCTATTTCGAGTGCCTGCACGAGCTGAAGCTGATTGTTGATCTCATGTACGAGGGCGGCATCGCCAACATGAACTACTCGATTTCCAACAACGCCGAGTATGGTGAGTACGTAACCGGCCCGCAGGTCATCAACGAAGAGTCGCGCTGGGCCATGCGCGAGGCGTTGAAGAACATCCAGAATGGCGAGTACGCCAAGCAGTTCATCCTGGAAGGCGCGATGAACTATCCGTCGATGACCGCCAATCGCCGCCTGAACGCGGCCCACGAGATCGAGCAGGTCGGCGAACGCCTGCGTTCCATGATGCCGTGGATCAAGGCCAACCAGCTGGTCGACAAGTCCCGCAACTGATTCGTCTCCCCGTGGCGGGCCACTCGGCCCGTTGCGGGGGCGTAATCCCTCCCGAGTGCCCAATGCTGTTTCCGCTCGCCCCCGAAGGCCGTGTTTTCGTCATTGTCTCCGCCTGGATGGCGGTGATTACCCTGTTGGTGGGCGAGGCCGAGCTGGGGCTGTTTATGGTGATCCTCACCGTCGCCCTGATGGGTGTTTTCCGTGATCTTCGGCGCAAGGCTCCAGCCCCGGCTTTGGGTGTGATTGCCCCGGCCGACGGCACCATCGAGTCGGTGACCGAAGCCCGTGATCCTTTTACCCGCAAGCCAGCGGTATGTATCCGGCTACGTCAGCGGCGGTTGGGCGAGTACAACATTCATTCCCCGCAAGAGGGCGAAATCCGCGAACGGGTCTGGCCCGGGAAGGAGACGGCCGAGCCACCGGATGTCCAGCTGGAGGGGCGCCTGGCCTTTTCGCTGGAGATGGACGAGGGAACCCGGTTGAGCCTGGCACTCAGTGTGGATCACTGGCCGCGCATGGTTCGCATGCAGAGCAACGTACCCGGCAACCGGCTGGGACGCGGCAAGCGCATGGGGTTCGCCGGCTTTGGTGGTACCTTCGAGATATGGTTGCCGGCTGGTTCGCAGGTGATGGTGGAGCCAGGGCAGGATGTTCTCGCCGGTTCTACCCTGCTGGGTGGCCTCCCAGCAGGGCAGCAGAACGACAGTGAACGTGCCGTGGAGGTGCTGGAATGAATGCAGGCGACGAAGATCAGCGAGCCGCTACGGGACGCGATCCGGACTCCGCCGAGGGTGAGGGCGCCCTCGGGGAAGATTCGTCACCGCATCGCCGTCGGCGGCGCGGGGTGTTCCTGCTGCCCAATCTGTTTACCACGGGCGTGCTGTTCTCGGGATTTTTCGCCATCGTCTCCGCGATCAACGGTGAGTACATCACTGCGTCCATCGCGATCTTTGTGGCCATGGTGCTGGATACTCTGGATGGGCGTGTCGCGCGCATGACCGATACCCAGAGCGAGTTTGGCGCGCAGTACGACTCGCTTTCGGATCTCGTGTCTTTCGGTGTGGCCCCGGCCTTGGTGGTCTACCTGTGGCAGCTGCACGATCTGGGTAATTTTGGCTGGGTGGCCGCCTTCTTCTTTGCGACGGCGGCGGCGCTGCGCCTGGCGCGTTTCAATAGCCGCCTTGCCGTGACCGACAAGCGTTTCTTCCAGGGATTGCCGAGCCCCGCGAGTGCGGCGTTGTTGGTAGGGATGGTCTGGGTATTGGAGGACTGGGGTATCCCGGCCGAACTGGCCGATCCCTATGTCGTTGGCATCCTGGTGGTGACCGTGCTGGCGGGGGCCGCAATGGTGAGCAACTTGACCTACTTCAGCTTCAAGGACATGGACTTCAAACACCGCGTGCCCTTCCTGGCGATTGTCGGGGTGGTCGTGGCCCTGATGCTGCTGGCCCTGGATCCGCCCAAGGTTCTGCTGGCGGGCTTTGTGATCTATGCCCTGTCTGGCCCGCTGCTGACACTGGAGCGCTGGCGCCGTCATCGTCGTCGCGCGCCCATGGGGGAGTAGTCGCGTGTCACTGTCGGTGCGACAGCGCCGTATCCTGGCGGATATGGGTATACCGGTGTGGCGCTCGCGAATTGCACCGGCGGTTTCCGACGTCGCGGCAGCAGCCCCGCTGGCGGAGCATGAAGCGGCGGCGTCCGCAACGGACGACACCCGTGCGTCGATCGCGTTGCTTGACTGGGACGCGCTGCAAGCGCAGGTCCGGACCTGCACCGCCTGCACCGAACTCGCCCGCGAACGCACACAGACCGTATTCGGCGTCGGAGATCGTGGTGCCCGCTGGCTGTTCGTGGGCGAGGCTCCGGGGGCCGAGGAAGACCGCCGCGGCGAGCCTTTCGTCGGTCGCGCCGGTCAACTGCTGGACAATATGCTGGCGGCGCTGGGGCTGGATCGAACCCGCGACGTCTTTATCGCCAATGTGTTGAAGTGCCGCCCACCGGGAAATCGCGACCCGAAACCGGAGGAGGCGAGGGCCTGCCGTAGCTTCCTGGATCGACAGATTGATCTGATCCAGCCAGAGGTCATCGTGGCGCTGGGACGTATCGCGGCGCAGGGGTTGCTCGAATCCGGGGAGCCGCTGGGCCGTTTGCGGGGAAGTGAACATCGCTATCAAGGGGTTCCACTGATCGCGACCTACCACCCCGCCTACCTGCTGCGAAAGCCGGGGGACAAGGCGCGCGCCTGGCAGGACCTTCAGCGCGCCCGGGCTTGTCTTCGGACATAAGCCCTCTGGTATTAGGGTTTTGGGAACTGCGCGGCCGCCGGTAGGCTCGGAATATCGGAACCACGAGCAATTGCCCCCTTGTCACAGGAGACCCCATTGTCATGAGTGCCGAGCCCCGTGTGCAGCCAGAATTGCGCCGCATGCAGGCGACCGATGTCGAGCGTGTGATGCGGATCGAGCGCGAGGCCTATGACTACCCCTGGACCGCTCGCATTTTCGAGGACTGTATCCGGGTCGGTTACGACTGCTGGGTTCTGGAGGTGGACGGGCGCCAGGTGGGGCATTGCGTCCTGACCGTGGCCGCGGACGAGGCGCATCTCCTGAATCTGACGGTGGACCCGCGCTGGCAGGGCAACGGACTGGGACGGTTCATGGTCCGCCGATTGTTCGAGTACGTTTGTCAGCAGGAGGCCGAGGCCGTGTGCCTCGAGGTGCGGCCTTCGAACGTGGCGGCGGTGCAGCTCTACCGTTCCGAGGGTTTCGAACATATCGGTACCCGGCCCCGCTACTATCCGCTCCCTAGCGGTCGCGAAGATGCCTGGGTGCTCACGCGCCGCTGCGCGGCACCTGCGGGCGCCTGATCCATGCCAGGATGTGAATCCGGTCACAGGATATGGGCAAAATCCGGACTTTGGCGGGGTTTTGTCGCCTCCAGTTCTCGCCTCGATCCCTTCGCGTTGTAGCGCGGACCCCCTGGGTCTATGATCAAGACCGGTCTTTGTTCCGGAACCGTTGAGGTAACCCATGTCCCGATCCCTGCGTGCATTGTTCATTTCGCTCCCTCTGGCCTTGCCGTTGGTGGTTACTGGTGGGGTGGCTCAGGCCCAGCAATCCTTCGGCTATGACGAGGCTGATCGCCAGCAGGAATTGCTGGAAGTCTGGTATGAGATCCGCGAGAGCAATGCCCAGAAGGGCAATACCGATGCGATGTTCGACGTGGGCATGGCGAACTACTCCGGTCGTGGCACCACGGTCGACTACGATGAGTCGATTCGCTGGTTCGCCCGCGCGGCGGATGCCGACCATGCCGGTGCTCACTACTACCTGGGTTTTCTCTTCGCGACGGGCAAGGGCACGGCGCCGGACCCGGAGCGTAGCCGCGAACACTACACCCGCGCCGCCGAACTGGGCCATGCCCAAGCGCAGTACTGGTTGGGTAGCCATCTGGCGAGTGGCGAACAGGACCCTGCGGCCGGCCTGAAATGGCTGGTCAAGGCAGCGGAACAGGGTCTGCCCGCGGCCCAGTATTACGCCGGTCTGCTGCACGAGAACGGCCAGGGTACGGCGCGTGATCCGGCCGCGGCCGCGCGTTGGTACACCGAGGCGGCGGAGCAGGGTTACCGCCATGCCCAGGTCGGTATGGGACGTCTGCACCAGAACGGGCGCGGGGTCGAGCGCGATCTGGTGCAGGCGCATGTCTGGTACACCCTGGCTCAGGATCAGGAGCGTCTCGCCAGCCTCGAGGCGCGGATGAACAATCGGGATCTGGTGACGGCCAAGGGCCGCCTCGAAGAGCAAAGCGCTGCGATCCAGGCCGCCTCGGCCCGATAAGCGCGTATTCCGCGCCATGGTCGCCGCACACGGCCCCGGGGGATTCCCCAGGGCCGTGTGCGTTGAGGGATGCGCAGTGGAAACGAGGGCAAGGCCAATGCTTTCACGTTAAACTGTCGGGCTTATCCAAGCGGCCCGTATCCATGTCGTCTTTCCTTGAGGAAACCCGCCGACGCCGGACCTTCGCGATCATCTCGCATCCGGACGCCGGCAAGACCACCATGACCGAAAAGCTCCTGCTGTATGGCGGCGCGATCCAGCTCGCCGGTACGGTCAAGGGGCGTAAATCCTCGCGTCACGCGACCTCCGACTGGATGGAGATGGAGAAGTCGCGCGGGATTTCCGTGACTTCCTCGGTCATGCAGTACCCCTACAAGGGACGCATGGTGAATCTTCTGGACACCCCAGGCCATGCCGATTTCTCCGAGGACACCTACCGCACGCTGACAGCGGTGGACTCCGCCTTGATGGTGATCGACGCCGCCAAGGGGGTGGAGGAGCGCACCATCAAGCTGATGGAGGTTTGCCGGCTGCGCGACACACCGATCATGACCTTCGTCAACAAGATGGACCGGGAGGGTCGCGATCCCATCGATCTGTTGGACGAGGTCGAGGAGGTGCTGAAGATTCAGTGCGCTCCGGTAACCTGGCCGATTGGGTCCGGCAAGCGTTTTCGCGGGGTGTACCACCTCCGCCGCGATGCGGTGCACTTGTACGACCCCGAGCAGGGCGGCAAGAAATCCACCGGCGAGATCATTGAGGGCCTGAACAATCCGCGCCTGGACGAGGTGCTGGGTGACCAGGCCCAGGAGCTGCGCGAGGAGCTGGAGCTGGTGCAGGGTGCCTCGCACGAGTTCGACCCCGAGGCCTATATGCGGGGCGAGCAGACACCGGTGTTTTGTGGTTCCGCGATCAACAACTTCGGTATTGAGGAGCTGCTAGACGATTTTGTCGAGTACGCCCCGGCCCCGCTGCCGCGTCCGACCCATTCACGCCAGGTGGAGCCGACCGAGGAAAAGTTTACCGGCTTCGTGTTCAAGATCCAGGCGAACATGGACCCGAAGCATCGCGACCGCATCGCCTTTATGCGTATCTGCTCCGGCACCTTCGACAAGGGTGCGAAGCTGCACCACGTGCGCATCGGGCGCGACGTGAAGGTCCCGGACGCGCTGACATTCCTGGCCTCCGACCGTGAGCACGTAGAGACCGCTTATCCGGGCGATATCATCGGTATCCACAACCACGGCACCATCCGCATCGGCGATACTTTCACCCAGGGCGAGGATCTGACCTTTACTGGTGTGCCGAACTTTGCCCCGGAGCTGTTCCGCCGCGCGCAGTTGAAGGATCCACTGAAGATGAAGCAGCTCGCGAAGGGTCTGCAGGAGCTTTGTGAGGAGGGTGCAACTCAGCTCTATCGGCCCTTGATCAACAACGACCTGATCCTGGGCGCGGTCGGCGTGCTGCAGTTCGAAGTGGTCGCCGAACGCCTGCGTACCGAGTACAAAGTCGAGGCGCAGTTCGAGAACGTGAACGTCCAGACGGCGCGTTGGGTCGAAAGCAGCGATCCGAAGAAGTTCGAGGAGTTCAAGGAGAAGGCGGCGACCCATCTGGCGGTCGACCACGGAGGGGATCTCGTCTACATCGCACCGACGCGGGTGAACCTGCAGATGGCGCAGGAGAAGTGGCCGGAGATCCGCTTCGAGGCGACTCGTGAGCACGGCCAACCGATGGCGTAGATCGCCGCTCCGGGGCGCACTGGAACCGTCATCGCGAGGAGCGAAGCGACGTGGCGAACTCCATCCGAAACCAGCGGCCCCGGGCTTGATGCCAGCTTGAGGCGATTGCCACGGCGTCTGCGACGCCTCGCAATGACGGTGCAATTGTGTAGTGCAGGAGGAGAATATGGCGTTTCGATTCTTGTCTGTGATCGGCGTGGTCCTGGCCCTGGCAGTCAGCGGCTGCGCGGTGCACAATTCCGAGACCCGCGGGGACGGGCCGGAGCCGCGACCGGGAACGGTCAAGCAGATGAACCCGTTTTTGCACTTTCTGGAGAACCGGCCCCGCCCCGAAGAGTTCGAGCGCGTTTATCCGGACGTGACCCTGGTGCTGCCCGGCGACATCGCGACCCACGAATACCGCACGGATAACAGCCGCTTCTTCGCCGAACTGGACGACGACGGCCGCATCCATGACGGCGACTTTCGCTGACGGTCCATGGGGCTTCGCATCTCCAATAGCGTGACCCTCCCCGAGCAGGAGATCGAGCTGACTCCGATTCGGGCCCAGGGGGCGGGTGGGCAGAACGTGAACAAGGTCGCCTCGGCGATCCACCTGCGCTTCGATGTCCGTGCCTCCAGTCTCCCCGACGTGTACAAGGAGCGCCTGCTGCGGCGCCGCGACCAGCGCATCAGCAAGGATGGTGTCGTGGTGATCAAGGCGCAGCAATACCGCACCCAGGAGGCCAATCGCGAGGACGCCCTCGAGCGCCTGGCGGAATTGCTACGCGATGCTGGGCGCCCGATCAAGACCCGCAAGCCGACACGCCCCACGCGTGGCTCCAAGCTCCGCCGGCTGGACTCCAAGACCCGCCGCGGCCGCAAGAAGGCCCTGCGCGGCCGCGTCGCCCCTGACTGATTGCTAAGGGCTTTTTTCACCACGAAGGCACGAAGAAGGGCCAGGTCAACGGCTTAAAAGCGGACAGGAAGACGGGAAGGTCGGAAGCATTTCTGGTTGGGGCGCCGGGCAACGGCTGGCCACATCTGAGCGCCCGGGCATCAGGGGCTCTCGGAGACGCACCCTGATCATCTTCCCGTCTTCGTACCTTCCTGTTAACCGCCCTTGAATTCCTTCGTGCCTTCGTGTGCTTCGTGGTGAATCAAGGGGTTCAGGCCCCGGCATTCGGGCTCGGGTCGGCAGGGACGGGCTCGTGTTCCTGCTGGTGCTGCCACAGGCGGGCGTAGGCGCCGTTGTGGGCGAGGAGCTCGCGGTGGGTGCCGTGTTCGGCGACGCGGCCCTGGTCCAGTACCACGATCTGTTCGGCGTCCTTGACGGTGGATAGCCGATGCGCGATGACCAGCGTGGTGCGGCGGGCCGAAACCTCGTTCAAGGCCTGGAGGATCGCCTTCTCCGATCCCGAGTCCAGGGACGAGGTCGCCTCGTCGAAGACCAGGATCGGCGGGTCCTTCAACAACATGCGCGCGATCGCGATGCGTTGTTTCTCGCCGCCCGAGACCTTGAGCCCGCGTTCCCCGACGACCGTGTCCAGACCGTCCGGAAGGCGGGCAATGAAATCGTCCAGGTGCGCCAGGCGTACCGTGCGCAGGATGGCCTCTTCGGAGGCACCGGGATCGCCGTAGGCGATGTTGTAGCGGATGCTGGCGTTGAACAGCACCGTGTCCTGCGGCACGACCCCGATCGCGCGGCGCAGGCTCTGCTGGGTGACCTTGCGGATGTCCTGACCATCAATGGTGATGCGGCCATCGGTCACGTCGTAGAAGCGGAATAGCAAACGCGCGATGGTGGATTTTCCGGCACCACTGGCGCCTACTACCGCAAGCTTGTGTCCGGCCGGAATTTCCAGCGACACGTCTTCGAGAATAGGCCGTTCCGGTTGGTAGTGAAACGAAACCTTCTCGAAGCGAACCTGACCGCGGGTGACCTCCAGATCCGGTGCGTCTGGTTGATCCTCGACCTGAGCCGGCTTCTCCAACAGGCCGAACAGCCGCTCGATGTTGGCCAGCGACTGGCGGATCTCCCGGTAGACAAAGCCAAGGAAGTTCAGCGGCATGAACAGCTGGATCATGTAGGCATTCACCATGACCAGGTCGCCAAGGGACATATCCCCGGAGGCGACGCGGCTGGCGGCCAGCAGCATCATCACGGTGATGGCCGCGGCGATAATCAGGGCCTGGCCGGAGTTCAGCAGGACCAGTGACAGTACATTCTTGGTGCGCGCCTGTTCCCAGGTGGCCAGCCCCTCGTCGTAGCGCTGCGCCTCGAAGCCCTCGTTACCGAAGTATTTGACCGTCTCGTAGTTCAGCAGGCTGTCGATGGCGCGGGTGTTGGATTCGTTGTCACGCTGGTTGGCCTCGCGTACGAAGCGGGTGCGCCACTCGGTAATCCACACGGACCAGGCGATGTAGGCGGCCACGGCGATGATCACCGTCAAAGTGAAGACCGGCCCCACCGCCACCAGCAGGATGACCGCCACCAGCGCGATCTCGATGATCGTTGGCAGGATGTTGAACACCATGAAGCGCAGCAGAAAGCTGATGCCGCTGGTTCCGCGCTCGATGTCGCGTGCCAGGCCGCCGGTCTCGCGCGCCAGGTGGAAGCTCAGCTCGAGCCGGTGGAGGTGCTCGAATACCCGCAGGGCCGCACGCCGCATGGCTCGCTCGGCCACTCTCACGAAGACCGCGTCGCGCAGTTCGCCGAACAGGGTACTGCCGAAGCGCAGCAGGCCGTAGGCGATCACCAGCGCCACTGGGACCGCGACCAGCCCCTCGGTGCCGGAGTCCTCGAAGTGGTCGACGATGTACTTCAGCGCCAGCGGGACCAGCACGGTGGCCAGCTTGGCCAGGCCCATCAGGCCCAGGGCCAGGAACAGCCGGCCGCGGAACTCCGCGAGATAGGGAAACAGGGAGCGAACGATGCGCCAGTTGATCGCGTCGTCGGGCGCATCGTGCACGCTGGAGTGACCGCGCATGAAGGAATCCGGGGCTGAGATGGCGCCTTACTGTAACTCGGCCTTGGTCCTGCTGTGTGGCTTGTGTCAGCGGCGGGTGCGGTCACCCCTCTCCATGAGGCGTGCGGCACCCGGCCTTGCCGCGCTGTAGGGCCCTGAAATTATGTGGTCTCGCCGCGGCAGACGGTGAAGAGCCCTGGCGCAGCTTGCAGCGGTGGTGGGCATTCGGCAGTCTTCCCGGCCTGTCCTTTCGTTGGGAGTACATCCATTGGAACCCTCGGGTCTTGCAGCCGGGCATGCGCAGGGAAGCGCTCCGGCGGCCGCGCCGCTGGAGATCTTGCGCGAGACCTTCGGCTATACGGAATTTCGTGGCCAGCAGCAGGCCATCGTCGAACACGTGACGGGCGGTGGCGATGCTGTGGTGCTGATGCCCACCGGTGGCGGCAAGTCGCTTTGCTTCCAGATCCCGGCCCTGGCGCGTCCAGGCTGTGGCATCGTGATATCGCCGCTGATCGCGCTGATGCAGGATCAGGTGGCGGCCCTGCGCCAGAACGGGGTGGCCGCGGCCAGCCTCGATTCCGGGCAGAAGGCGGATGAGGCGCGCTCCGTTCTGGCGGCCCTGCACGCCGGTGAACTGGATCTGTTGTACATGTCGCCGGAGCGGCTGTTCGCGCCGGGCATGCTGGAGCGTCTGGAAGGCATCGACCTGGCCCTGTTCGCGATTGACGAGGCGCATTGTGTCTCGCAATGGGGGCATGACTTCCGCCCCGAGTACAGCCAGTTGGCGGTGTTGGCCGAGCGTTTTCCTCAAGTGCCTCGCCTGGCCCTGACCGCCACCGCGGATGGGCCGACCCGCCAGGAAATCCGTGAGCGCCTGCGCCTCGAGCAGGCACGGGCCTTCGTCAGCTCCTTCGATCGCCCGAACATCCGATACCGCATCGCCCAGGCGGATGGTGGCCGGGGCGGCTCGGCGCGCGATCGCCTGTTGCGCTTTATCCGCGAAGAACACGCCGGTGAGGCGGGCATCGTCTATTGCCTGTCCCGCAAGAAGGTGGACGCGGTGGCCGAATGGCTGGCGGAGCAGGGCATCACGGCCTTGCCGTATCACGCCGGTTTGCCCGCAGCGACCCGAGCGGCCAACCAGACCCGGTTCCTGCGCGAGGAGGGGGTGGTGATGGTCGCTACCATCGCCTTCGGCATGGGGATCGACAAGCCGAACGTGCGCTTCGTCGCCCACCTGAACCTGCCCAAGAGCCTGGAGGGCTACTACCAGGAGACCGGCCGCGCCGGGCGCGATGGCTTGCCGGCGAACGCCTGGATGGTCTATGGCTTGCAGGATGTCGTCACCCTGCGGCAGATGCTGGAGGGCTCGCAGGCCGGCGCCGAGCGCCAGCGCATCGAGCAGCAAAAACTGGAGGCCATGCTGGGGTTTTGCGAGATCACCAGCTGCCGGCGCCAGGCCCTGCTTGCCTATTTCGATGAACACATGCCGGAGCCCTGCGGTACCTGCGACAACTGCATGGAGCCGCCGGCAACCTGGGATGCCAGCGTACCCGTGCAGAAGCTCCTGTCCTGTATCTATCGCACTGGCGAGCGTTTCGGTGCCGGGCATGTGATCGATGTGCTGCGCGGTTCCGCCAGTGAGCGCCTGACGCGACTGGGCCACGACCGTCTGAGCACCTTTGGCATTGGCAAGGAGCTGGACAAGGCGCAATGGCGGGGCGTGGTGCGGCAGCTTCTGGCGCGCGGCCTGTTGCGGCTGGACGAGGAGGGCTACGGCGGGCTGAAGCTGGATCCGGCCTGTCGTCCAGTCCTGCGGGGTGCCGAACCGGTCCATCTGCGCGAGGAGGCGGCTCGCCCGGAACGGGCGGCGCGCAGCGCCAGCCCGGCGCGCCGCGACACGGCACGCAGTGTGGCGGCGATGGACAGCGAGGATCGCGCGTTGTGGGAAGCGCTACGCAGTTTGCGCACGGACCTGGCCCGCGATCAGGGGGTGCCGCCCTATGTGATCTTCAGCGATGCCACGCTCCTGGAGATGGTGGCGTCCGCTCCACGCAGCCGCGAGGAGATGGCCGGGGTTTCCGGGGTGGGGCAGCACAAGCTGGAGCGCTACGGCGACGCCTTTATCCGGACCATCGAAGGACATTTCGGGCTATAGTGGCGGAAAAACCATGTTGTATATCGACCGATGATTTCGGGGAGACCGAGTGACCGACAAAAGCTTCCTTGAGGACTTCTACCGCCATCGCGACGGTCAGCTGGTTGTAACCCCGGAGCAGGGCAGCGTTTTTGCGAAGACGCTCGCGGGCGACTTCAACCCGATACATGACGCCGATAATCGGCGGTTCTGCGTGCCGGGAGATCTTCTGTTTGCGCTGGTGCTGGACACCTATGGGGCGAGTAGCAACATGCACTTTCGCTTTACCGGGATGGTCGGCGGCAACGTGCCCCTGGTGTTCCCCGAGGCACCGGGCGATGCCTTTGCGATTACGGATGACAATGGCAAGAGCGTGATCGAGGTGGAGCGCTCCGGCGCGGTGATCGACGAGCCGAACGCAATCGAATCCCTCATCCGCAGTTATGTGAGCTTCTCCGGGCAGAACTTCCCGCATGTGCTGGTTCCGTTGATGGAAGAGCACGGCGTGATGGTAAATCCTAAACGCCCGTTGGTGATGTACGAGCGTATGGGCTTCCGTCTGCCGGAGCCCCTGGCGGCCAGCGCCGGCATCCCCACGCCGCGCCTGAAGGACGCGGTGATGACCGTCAACGGCAAGCGTGGCGAGATCCGCCTGGACTACGAACTGGTGATCGATCAGTCCGTAGTCGCCGACGGCAGCAAGCATCTGGTCCTTAGCGGACTGCGCCCCTTCGATGCCCGCGACGTCGAACAACTCGTCGCCGACTACGAAAGCTGGAAGGCCGCCTATTTCAACCAGCCCGCCGGGACCCGCGCCCACGCCTGAGCCTCTTTATTCACCACGAAGCGCACGAAGGCACGAAGAAGGTCAAGGGCGGCTTGACCACAGAGGGCACAGAGATCACGGAGAAGGTCGCAAGGCTTTTTCAGATGCGTTGCGTGTCAGGGGAATAGGCACCACGAAGCGTACGAAGGCGGAAGAATTTCGGTTCGCCTGAACAACGCGAGCCACTATCAACATCCGTATCTCGCCCCGCCCCCCTTTAGTTTTCTCCGTGACCTCTGTGTCCTCCGTGGTGAACCCGCTCTTGACCTTGACCTTCTTCGTGCCTTCGTGTGCTTCGTGGTGAATCGAGTCAGTAGAACTGGCCGAGTGCGGAGCGGACCTGGACCTCGGTTTCAGGGTTCAGGTGGTCGGCGAGCTTGAGGGGGTGGTCGGGGAGCAGCAGCACCACGGAAGAGCCCAGGTTGAAGCGGCCCATCTCGGCGCCGCGCTCCAGGGTGACGGTGCGATCTGGGTATTCACTGACGCTGATCTCGCGGCCATGCGGCGGGGTAACCTCGCCGGCCCAGACGGTTTCGATGGACCCGACGTTCTGGGCACCGATCAGGGCCATGGCCATCGGACCCACCGGGGTGTCGAAACAGGCCACGACGCGCTCGTTGCGCGCGTACAGTCGGGGGACATGGCGCACGATGCGCGGCGCAACCGAGAACAGGCGGCCAGGCACGTGAATCATGTGGGTCAGGGTGCCGGTCAGCGGCATGTGCAGCCGGTGGTAGTGGCGCGGTGACAGGTACAGGGTGACGAAGTGACCGTTTTGGAAGGCCTCTGCGAGGTTCTCTTCTCCGCCCAACAGTTCCCTGACCGTGTAGTGATGCCCCTTGGCCTGGAAGATCTGTCCGGCCTCAATGCGCCCGGCGGCGCTGACCCGGGAATCGGCCGGGCTGACCACGGTATTGGCATCGCCCGCTAGTGGCCGCGCATCCTCGCGCAGGGCGCGGGTAAACAGGGCGTTGAAGCTGGAATAGGCGGTCAGGTCCGGCTCCGCGGCCTCGTCCATGTTGAGCCCGAAGCGGCGTACGAAGGCCCGCAGCAGCGGCTGCAGACGTGACGACTCGATGCGCGCCAGGCGATGCACCACGCGCGACAGGGCGTGCTGCGGCAGCAGATGCGACAGGCGGGCGAGCCAGGGGTCGAGTTTGCTCATGGGGCCTCATTCGGGCGTACACGGGTGATTCGAGGCGGTATGATGACCGCCCTCGCACGCAACGGAAAGACCGGGTATGGATTCCACCACCGGATTGCGCACCCTGCGCGACTTCATCCGCTTCGGCGCCAGCCAGTTTCGTGGTGCCGGGCTGAGCTTTGGTCATGGTACGGACAACGCCTTCGACGAGGCCGCCTGGCTGGTGCTGCATACCCTGCATTTGCCGCTGGACCTGCCGGAATCCTGGTGGGACTCGCGCCTGAGCGAAGCCGAACGCACGCGGGTCGTGGCGGTGCTGCGCGAACGCGTCGCCACCCGCAAGCCGGCGGCGTACCTGACTCGCGAGGCCTGGTTTGCCGGGCTCCCCTTCTATGTCGATGAGCGTGTCCTCGTCCCGCGTTCGCCGCTGGCGGAGCTGATTGCCGCCGGGTTCGAGCCCTGGGTGGATCCCGATACGGTCACGCGGGCGCTGGATCTTTGCACCGGCGGCGGTTGCATCGGCATCGCGATGGCGCTGGCCTTGCCGCAGGCGCACGTGGATCTGGCGGATGTTTCGGCGGATGCGCTGGCCGTGGCGCGCATCAATATCGAGCGCCACCAGATGGGCGATCAGGTGCGGGCGCTGCAGTCGGATGTATTCGACGGGTTGGCGGCGGAGGATCGCTACGAGCTGATCGTGTCCAACCCGCCGTACGTCGATGCCGAGGACATGGCGTCCCTCCCCGACGAGTATCGCCACGAGCCGGCACTGGGGCTGGCGGCCGGGGGTGACGGCCTAGATATCGTGCGCCGTATCCTGGATAAGGCGCGCGCGCACCTGACCGATGAGGGTGTGTTGATCGTGGAGGTTGGCAATAGCCAGGCCGCAGTGGAGGCCGCCTTCCCGGAGCTGCCGCTGATCTGGCTGGAATTCGAGGCGGGCGGGCACGGTGTGTTTCTGATCCATGCCCGCGACCTGCCTGAAGCTCCTTAGGGGTACTTCAGGGTCTACGGGGTGAAATTGCTCGTCCGGACCCTGTAAACGGGGCCGCTGGCACTGCATACTGCGGGGCTATGGAATCGCGCCTGGTGGATATGCAGAGTCGGTCCGAAGAAGATCGGGCGGAGGTCAGCCTGCGCCCGAAACGGCTCGCGGACTACACGGGTCAGCCTCGTGTTGTCGAGCAGCTGGGGTTGTTCATCGAGGCCGCGCGCGCGCGCGACGAGGCCCTGGATCATACCCTGGTGGCCGGCCCGCCCGGGCTTGGCAAGACCACGCTTGCGCATATCGTGGCCCACGAGCTGGGTGTGGGGCTGCGTCAGACCTCCGGTCCGGTGCTAGAGCGCGCCGGTGACCTTGCGGCCATCCTGACTGCGCTGGAACCCCGAGATGTGCTGTTCGTGGACGAGATCCATCGCCTGCCGACGGTGGTGGAGGAGATCCTGTATCCGGCGCTGGAAGACGGCCAACTGGATATCGTGATCGGCGAGGGTCCGGCCGCGCGCTCGATCAAGGTGGATCTGCCGCCGTTCACATTGGTGGGGGCCACGACCCGGGCCGGTCTGCTCTCGGGTCCGTTACGTGACCGGTTCGGTATCGTGCAGCGTCTTGATCATTACACTGTCACGGACCTCGCGCATATTGTGAATCGTGCGGCCGGGCTGCTGGGTGTGGGGATCGAGCCCGAGGGCGCGGCGGAGATCGCCCGCCGCGGGCGAGGCACTCCACGCCTGGCCAATCGCTTGCTGCGCCGGGTGCGCGATTTTGCCCAGGTGCGGGCCGATGGGGTGGTGACGCACGAGGTCGCCTCCCAGGCGCTGGACCTGCTGGCGATCGACGCCTCGGGTCTGGATGCCCAGGACCGGCGCCTGCTGGAGGTGCTGGTCGAGAAATTCGATGGTGGCCCGGTGGGCGTGGAGAGCCTCGCCACGGCAATGAACGAGGACCGCGGTACGCTGGAGGATGTGGTCGAACCGTTTCTGATTCAGCAAGGCTATCTGCAGCGCACCCCGCGCGGGCGCCAGGCGACTCGGCGCACGCTGGCCATGTTTGGCCTGACGCGCATGGAGGAGGGCGATCTGCTGACGCCGGTGGCCCGGGACGCGAACTCTTCATGACGGTGGAGTTCGAATGGCCGGTGCGCGTGTATTACGAGGACACCGATGCCGGTGGCGTGGTGTATCACGCGAACTATCTCAAATTCATGGAGCGCGCCCGCACCGAGTGGCTGCGCGCCCTGGGTTTTGAGCAGGACCAGCTGCGCGCCGAATACGGAATTGTGTTCGCCGTGCGGCGTCTGGCTGTAGAGATGCAGCGCCCGGCGCATTTTAACGAGGCGCTGGTCTCCACCTGCCGGGTGCAGCGCTTACGCCGCGCGAGCGTCGAGTTCGAGCAGGTCGTGCGACGTGACACGACGGTGCTGGCGACCGGGCAGGTGGGGATCGCCTGTGTGGATGTGGCGCGGCAGGCGCCGGTGGCGGTCCCCGACGAAGTGGCGCGCGCGATGCGTGCGGCGGAAGGAACAACGGCATAACGGGAGACGGACAAGTGACAGTCGATTTTTCGATGTACCAGCTGATCATGGATGCCAGCCTGATCGTGCAGCTGGTCATGGTGATCCTGGTGATCGCCTCGGTGCTCTCCTGGCTGGTGATTATCATCAAGGCGCGCTCCCTGAACGCGGCTCATCGCGCCAGCGACGAGTTCGAGGAACGTTTTTGGTCGGGTGCGGACCTGTCGCACCTGTATGAGGGCGTGCGCCGCAAGCCCGAGATGTCCGGTATGGAGCACGTATTCTCCTCCGGGTTCAAGGAGTTTCTGCGTGCCCGCCAGCACGGAATGTCAGCTGGCGAACCCGCTTTTCGCGCGATGCGGGTGGCCATTGCGCGCGAGACCGACGAGATGGAGCGCTACCTGCAGTTCCTCGCCACGGTGGGCTCCACCAGCCCGTATATCGGTTTGTTCGGCACTGTCTGGGGGATCATGCACGCCTTCCTCGGTCTTTCCGGGGTGCAGCAGGCGACGCTTGCGATGGTAGCCCCAGGGATTGCCGAGGCGCTGATCGCGACTGCGCTGGGCCTGTTTGCCGCCATCCCGGCGGTGATTGCCTATAACCGGTTTGCCGGGGATGTGGATCGGGTAGCAGGCCGCCTGGAAAACTTCAGCGACGAGTTCGTGGCCCTGCTGAACCGCCAGGGTGCGGGCAAGCCCGCCGAGGGTGCCGCCGGGGCGCCGGCCTAAGCCATGGCCGAGTCTCGTCGTAGTAGCCGTCGCCTGCGGCGGCCCATGTCGCAGATCAACGTCGTGCCGTTCATCGACGTGATGCTGGTGCTGCTGATCATCTTCATGATCACCGCCCCGATGTTGCAGCAGGGCGTGGAGGTGGACCTGCCGGAGGCGGATGCCGAATCCATGGAACAGGACCAGCAGGCAGCCGAGCCGTTGGTCGTGACCGTGGCGGCCTCCGGGGCGATGAGCCTGAATCAGGGGCCTTACGTCAACGAGCCGCTAGCGCCGCAGGAAATGACCGAGATCGTGCGCGACTTCCTTGCCGAGAATCCGGGCACCCAGACCTTTGTGCGCGGCGATCGCAATGTGGATTACGGCCGGGTGATCGACGCGATGGTTGCCCTGCAGCGTGCCGGGGGTGGCCGTGTCGGCTTGATCACCGAGCCGCCGCGCGAAACCGGCGACTGACGTACGCTGCCGTGTTCGAGCTCCTGCGCCGCCACCCGTTTAGTCTGCTCCTCGTTCTGCTTCTGCACGGGGTGTTGTTCGCGGCGTTATTGCTGAATGTCAGCCTGATCTCGCCCTCGACTTCATCCTCGCGCGCGGCGGTGGAGATCGCCATGCAGGAGGACATCGAGGTGATCGATGCGGTGGCCGTGGATGCCGAGACCTTCGATCGCATCGAACACGAGCGTGTAGTGGCCGAACAGGAACAGGTTGCCGAGCAACTTCGAGAGCAAGAGCAGCAGCGGCGCGCCGAGGAACAGGCCCGGCGCGAGGAAGAGGAGCGCCAGGCCGAGGAGCAAAGGCGCCGCGAGGAAGAAGAGCGCGCGCGCCAGCAGGCGCTGGAAGAGGCTGAACAGGCTCGGCGTGAAGCCGAGGAAGAGCGCCAGCGGGCGCGCGAAGAAGCTGAGGCTGAGCGGGAGCAGATTCGTCAGGAACGCGAGGCGGCGGAACGGGAGCGGCGTGAGGCCGAGGAGGCCCGCGAACGCGAGGAAGCCGAACGCCGGGAACGCGAGGAGGCGGAGCGCCAGGCTCAGGAGGAGGCGGAGCGCCGTGAGCGTGAGGAGGCCGAACGCCGGGAGCAGGAAGAGGCCGAGCGCCGGGCCGAGCAGGAGCGCGAGCTGGAGGAACAGCGCCGCCGCGAACAGATGGAGCGCGAGCGCGAGCGCATGGCCGAGGCCCAGTCTCGGCGTGAGGCCGCCGAACGCCAGGCACAGCTGGATCGAGAGATCGACGAGTGGCGTTCACAGGTGCAGTCGGTGGTGCAGCGGCGCTGGCGTCAGCCCTCGGGGGTGGATAGTTCAGACCGTGCCATTGTTCTCGTGCGTGTGAACGAGGCCGGGCGTATCATCAATTTCGATATCGAGAGCTGTTCCGGTGGGTCTGCCTTCTGCAGCTCGGTTCAGCAGACCATGGATCGTCTGTCCTCGCTGCCACGCCCGCCGGATGCGGATGCCGTGCGCGGCGGGGTGCGGATTCGTTTCGAGCCGGACTGATCGGTTACAAGCCGGGCAATGAGGAACACCATGCAACGAGTGATTCACGCAATGCTGCTGGGGCTGGCGCTGCTTTGGTCGGCCCAGGCCCAGGCCGTGCTGGAAGTGACGGTGACCGAAGGGGTGACTGGAGCGATCCCGGTCGCGGTGGCCCCGTTTGCCTGGGAGGGTGAGGGCAGCCCCGATGAGGAGGTCGACTCGATCCTGGCCGCGAACCTGACTCGTAGCGGGCTGTTCGAGGTTGAGCGCGAGGGTCTGCCCTCGGCGCCCTCGGGCCCGGCCGATTTCCTTGCCGAGCCCTGGGCGGACGCCGGTATGGAATATCTGGTGGTCGGTTCCAAGCGCCCGGACGGGGATAACGTGATCGTGGAGTTCCACGTATTCGACGTGCTGGCGGAGGAGCGCCTGGGCGGTTGGCGTATCCCCGTGCCGGCCGACATGCTGCGCCGTGGCGCGCATCGTGTTTCGGATATCGTCTACGAGCAGATCACCGGTGATCCGGGTGCCTTCAGTGCACGGATTGCATTCGTCAGCGTCGAGCGTCAGAACGACTCCCGCGAGTTTCGCCTGGAGGTGGCCGATTCCGACGGGGCCAACCCGCGCACCCTGTTCCGTTCCGAGGACCCGATCATGTCGCCGGACTGGTCGCCGGACGGGCGCGAACTGGTGTACGTGTCGTTCGAAAACCGCCGCTCCGAGGTCTTTCGTCAGAACGTGGAGACCGGCGAGCGTTCGCGGATTGCCAGCTTTACCGGCATCAACAGCGCCCCGGCCTGGTCGCCAGACGGGCGACATCTGGCGTTGAGTCTGTCACGCGACGGCTCGCCGAACATCTACGTAATGGATCTGGACTCCGGTTACCTGCGGCAGTTGACGCGTTCCAGTGCTATCGAGACCGAGCCGGTCTGGTCACCGGATGGCGAGACCATCTACTTCACCTCCGACCGAGCGGGTGCGCCGCAGATCTACGCCCAGCCTGCGGGTGGCGGTAACGCGCGGCGTCTGACGTTCGAAAGCGGCTACGCGGCCGCGGCTACGATCTCTCCGGATGGTCGTTCACTGGTGTATGTGCACGGGGGTGATGGTGGATTTCAGCTGGCGCGTCTCGATCTGGATGATCGCCGTGTGACGCGCCTCACGGACGGACGGGATGCAGAATCGCCA
Organism: Thioalkalivibrio sp. ALJ1; assembly: GCF_000745395.1. Classification (NCBI taxonomy): domain Bacteria; kingdom Pseudomonadati; phylum Pseudomonadota; class Gammaproteobacteria; order Chromatiales; family Ectothiorhodospiraceae; genus Thioalkalivibrio; species Thioalkalivibrio sp. ALJ1. The sequence goes on from NZ_KN050684.1 coordinate 1,535,534, forward strand.
AGCTTTGCCCCCAATGGCAGCATGATTCTCTATGCCATGACAGACCGGGGTCGCGGTGTGCTGGGTTCGGTGAGTCGGGACGGGCAAGTCCACCAGCGGTTGGCGGCCCGTGAGGGCGAGGTACGCGAGCCTGCCTGGTCGCCCCTGAATTGAACGTTGACCCCTTTTATTGTGATCTTCTTTCGAGGAAACGAAAGCCATGAATAACGTTTTTCGCCTGACCCTTGCAGCCGTTTTGGTGGCCGCCCTGTCGGCTTGTGCCACCCCGACCCGTGATGCCGAAGACGCCGAGCGTGAAGCCGAGCGTGAAGCGGCTGCCGAGCAAGAGCGCGCCGAACGTGCCGAGCGCGAAGCGGCCGAGGCTCGCGGTCTTGGCCGCGATCGAGAGTTTGACGCGGCCGCTTTGGACGATCCCGACAGCCCGCTGGCTGAGCGTATGGTGTACTTCGACTTCGACCGCGATGAGGTGAAGTCCGAGCATATGCCGATGCTGGAGGCGCACGCGGCCTATCTGTCGCAGAACCCGGGTGCGCGGATGCGTCTGGAAGGGCATACCGACGAGCGCGGCACGCGCGAGTACAACCTGGCGCTGGGTGAGCGGCGCGCACAGTCGGTACGCCGGGTGCTGAACCTTAATGGCGCTTCGGATGACCAACTCGAGGTCATCAGTTATGGTGAAGAGATGCCGGTCGCCTTCCAGCAGAACGAGGAGGCCTGGGCCAAGAATCGCCGGGTTGAGCTGGTCTACGAATCCCGGCGCTGATTACGGGAAGTCCGATGCCTTTAGTGGTTGAACAGTCTTGCGGAAATGCCCCCTCGGGGGCATTTCTGTTTCGGTGGTCGGGGCGCTCGATTGCTCTGGCGTTCGCGTTGTTTGCCCTGGTCACCATGGCGCCGCTGGTGCCGGGGCCCGCTGGTGCCCAGGACGACACGGTGTTCGCGACGCAGTCCCAGATCCGCCAGCTGGATCGGCGCCTGGAGCGCATCGAGCGGGTCCTGGATTCCAGCGCGATGAATGAGCTGTTGCAGGTCTCCGAGTCCCTCAACCGCGATCTGCGCGAGATGCGCGGAGAGGTGGAGACGCTCCGCCACGAGGTGAATCGCCTCAGTACACGCCAGCGTGACCAGTTCCGACATCTCGATGAGCGGGTGGCGGCAGTCGAGGGCGGGGCCGTGGTAGCCGATGACGGCACGAGTGAGCAGGTCGTTCAGCTGGATCTTCCCGAGGCCGACGAGCAGGCTGCCTATCAAGATGCCTTTGACGACCTGATGTCCGGTGACTACACCACCGCCATCCGGAAGCTGGAGCGCTTTATCGAGGATTACCCGGATGGGAATTTTGCGGCCAACGCCTGGTACTGGCTGGCTGAGGCGAAGTATGCCAGCGGCGAATTCGACGCCGCGCTGGAAGACTTCGAGCGCCTGCGCGAGGACTTCCCTGAAAGTGACAAGAGCGGAGATGCCCTGTTAAAGATCGGCTATTCGCACTACGAGCTGGAAAACTTCGACGAAGCTCGCGAGGCGCTGGAGGCGGTGCGCGCCGATTACGGCGGGACCACCCTGGATCGCCTGGCCCGGGAACGCCTGCGGCGGATCGACGAGGCCCAATGAGCGAAACACCGTTGCGGGACGCCCGCAGCGCTGACTTGGTCGATCCGGTCAGTCAGCGCCTTCGCATCACCGAGATGTTCGTCTCGCTACAGGGCGAGGCGGCTCAGGTCGGCTGGCCCACTGCGTTTGTGCGCCTGACCGGTTGCCCACTACGTTGCCGTTGGTGCGACAGTGAGTACGCGTTCGAGGGTGGAGAGGCCTTGCCGCTGACCTCCATCCTCGACTGGGTCGGGCGCGCTGGGGTGCGCCATGTCTGCGTGACGGGGGGCGAGCCCTTGGCGCAGCCGGGTTATCTTCCCCTGTTGGCGGGTCTTTGCGACGCGGGTTTTGCGGTCTCGCTGGAGACCAGTGGGGCGATGGACGTATCGGCTGTCGATCCGCGCGTAGCGGTGGTGATGGATTGGAAAGCGCCCGGTTCGGGCGAGGCCGAACGTAACCGCGAGGCGAACCTTCCACGATTGAAGGCTGGCGACCAGCTGAAGTTTGTGCTCGCCGGGCGCGACGATTTCGAATGGGCCCGGACTGAGCTGGTGCGCCTGGGGCTGGACCCCGAGGTGGAGGTGCTGTTCTCGCCCGTATTCGGCGAACTGGAGCCGCGTAGCCTCGCGGACTGGATCGTGGCCGAGCGTCTTCCAGTCCGCTTTCAGGTACAACTACACAAGCTCCTCTGGGGCGACCAGCCGGGGCGCTAGGATGCACGTACCCGCGGAGAAGGCCGTGGTCCTGCTCTCGGGCGGTCTTGACTCGGCGACCTGTCTGGCAATGGCGCGGGCCGAGGGTTTCGAGTGCCACGCCCTGTCCATTGATTATGGTCAGCGCCATCGTTCAGAACTGGATGCAGCCCGGCGTGTCGCCGCCGCTCAGGGTGTGACGGACCATCGCGTGGTCGCGGTGGACCTAAGCGCCATTGGTGGGTCGGCACTGACGGACCCGGCGATCGATGTCCCGACCACGCCGACTGAAGGCATCCCCGTCACCTACGTACCTGCCCGCAACACGGTCTTTTTGTCGCTGGCCCTGGGGCTGGCCGAGACGCTGGATGCGCGCCTGCTCTATGTGGGGGCCAATGCGGTGGACTATTCCGGGTATCCGGATTGCCGTCCAGCCTTTATCGAGGCCTTTCGTGATCTGGCGTGCGTGGCAACCCGAAGCGGCGTAGAGGGTGTGCCCTGGGAGGTGCGTGCCCCGCTCATGCATTTAAGCAAGGCCGAGATTATCCAGGCCGGCGCGCGTCTCGGCGTGGACTATAGTCAGACGATTAGCTGCTATCAGGCCGACGCGGAGGGTCGCGCTTGCGGTCGCTGCGACAGCTGCCGCATCCGCCGCGAGGGATTTGCCGCCGCCGGCGTCACCGATCCAACCCGCTACGCCACACCATAGATTTTGCCAGAGGCTTGGGGCCACAGGCCCAGGTAATTCCGGAATGAATTCGGGGTCGATCTCGTCTAGCGTCCGATGTATGCTGCGCACCCCATGGGTGCAGGCTTGCCCTGAAATCTTTCGTCGAGAGGATACGTGATGGAATTCTCCAGTTTTTCAACGGCCGCTTTGGCGTTCCTGGGCGGGACCTTCATTCTCGCCTTTATCATGGGCGCCGTCGCAAACAAGACCAACTTCTGCACCATGGGTGCGGTGTCCGATTGGGTCAACATGGGCGACACCGGGCGTATGCGTTCCTGGCTGCTCGCGATTGCCACTGCGATGTTGGGCGTCGCGCTGCTCGAGTTCTTTGGGGTTCTGAGCGCCGAGGGCTCCTTCCCTCCCTATCGCGGTGAAAACCTGAACTGGCTGGGCCATGTCATCGGTGGCTTCCTGTTCGGGATTGGTATGACCTATGCCTCCGGCTGCGGTAACAAGACGCTGGTGCGTGTCGGTGGCGGCAATATCAAGTCGGTGATGGTGATGATCATCATCGGGGTCATCGCCTTCTGGCTGACCAGCCGCGAAACCGTGTTTGGTACCGGCCAGACGCTGTTCCAGTTGCTGTTCGGCTGGATGGACAGCGCGGCCATCCGCCTGGAAGGCGGTCAGGATCTGGGCTCGATCATCGCCGGTGACGGCGCGGACACCGCCCGCCTGGTGCTGGGCCTGGTGATCGGTGTGCTGCTGCTCGCACTGATCTTCAAGGCCGCGGACTTCCGCCGCAGCTTCGACAATGTCCTTGGCGGCCTGGTGATCGGCCTGGTCGTGATCGGCGCCTGGTGGTTGACCAGCAACGTGCAGGTCGACGATGGCATGGGCGGCGTTTACAGCGCCCAGGAATATATCCAGGAGTGGGACTTTGTCTCCGACGCCGATGACGGCGAGCGCCCGGCCTTGTCCGCTCCCTGGGCCAACCAGTCGTTCACGTTTATCAACCCGATGGGGCAGAGCGTGGGCTACGTGTCCAGTGGCTTCGATCGCACCCTGCTGTACTTCGGTGTGATGGCGCTGGCCGGTGTGATCTTGGGTTCGTTCTTCTGGGCTCTGGTCTCCCGTAGCTTCCGGGTGGAGTGGTTCTCCTCCTTCCGCGATTTCGTCAACCACTTCTTCGGTGGGATCCTCATGGGTGTCGGCGGCATCCTGGCGCTGGGCTGCACCATTGGGCAGGCCGTGACCGGTATCTCCACGCTGGCCCTGGGTGGCTTCCTCACGTTTGCGTTCATCGTGTTCGGTTCTGCCCTGACCATGAAGATCCAGTACTACAAGATGGTCTACGAAGAGGAGGCCAGCTTCGGCAAGGCGCTGATCACCTCGCTGGTGGACATGAAGCTGCTGCCGGGTGGTCTGCGCAAGCTTGAGGCCATCTGATTGGCTGCCGGGGGTGCGCTTGCGTTTTCCCCGGCGGTTCGTACACTACGCGCCGAAGGCTCGGCACCCCCGGGTCTTCGGTAGTGCCAGTACCGGGTCGTTAGCTCAGTTGGTAGAGCAGTTGGCTTTTAACCAATTGGTCGTAGGTTCGAATCCTACACGACCCACCATATTCATCCGGTCGGCAGTCCAGATCGGCGCGAAGGCCCGCTTTTGCGGGCTTTTTGTGTTTACAGGGGCGGAACAGGCTAAAATGCGCGCCTTTTAAGCGAAGCGAAAGTGGCGGAACTGGTAGACGCGCTGGGTTTAGGTCCCAGTGGGGTAAAACCCGTGAGAGTTCGAGTCTCTCCTTTCGCACCATGAATCCCAAGAATTGGTCCCGAACCGAGGCACCGGATGGTGCCTGATCATCGGCAGGGATGACCGATATTCCGAATACTGACGAGGCCCTCCATGCAAGTTTCTGTTGAAGCCACCGGCAACCTGGAACGCAAGATGACCATCCAGGTCCCCTCCGAGCGGATCGACACCGAGGTCGACAATCGCCTGAAGTCCCTGGCCAAACGGGTCAAGCTGGACGGTTTTCGTCCCGGCAAGGTCCCGCTGAAGGTCGTACGCCAGCGTTACGGCACCGGCGTGTACCAGGAGGTGTTGAGCGAAGTCCTGCAGGAGAGCTACCGCGAGGCGGTGCAGCAGGAAGGGCTGGAGCCGGCCGGCAATCCGAGCATCGAGCCGACCAATCTCGAAGGCGGCGACGCCATCGAGTTCACCGCCAGCTTCCAGGTGTTCCCCGACGTGGAAGTGGCCGATTTCGCCGATGTCGAGATCGAGCGACCGGTCGCCGAGGTGGGTGACGAGGACATCGATCGCGTGATTGACTCCCTGCGCGAGCAGAACAAGGAGTGGGCAGACGTCAAGCGCAAGGCCAAGAAGGGCGATCGTGTGACCCTGGACTTCGTGGGCAGCCTGAATGGCGAAGAGTTTGAAGGTGGCAAGGCCGAAGACTTCCAGATTGAAGTCGGTGCCGGTCGCCTGATCGAGGACTTCGAGAAGCAGCTCAAGGGCGTGAAGACCGGCGAGGAGCCGACCATTGATGTGACCTTCCCGGACGACTACCCGGCCGAAAACCTGAAGGGCCAGACGGTGCAGTTCGCCCTGACCATCAAGAAGGTTGAAGGGCCCAAGCTGCCGGAGGTCGACGAGGAATTCGCGAAGAAATTTGGTATCGAGGATGGCTCGGTTGAGAAACTTCGCGCCGATGTGCAGTCCAACATGGAGAGGGAGCTGCGCCAGGCCCTCAAGGGTCGGGTCAAGCAGCAGGTCCTGGAGGCCGTGGTCGAAAAGCACGGGTTCGATCTGCCGGACGCATTGGTGAAGTCCGAGATCAACCGCCTGCGCGAGGAGGCCGAGAAACGCTTCGGCGGCGCACAGCAGACCCAGCCGCTGCCCGACAGCCTCTTCGAAGAAGAGGCTCAGCGCCGCGTGCGCTTGGGCTTGGCCTTGCGGGCGATCATCGAGCAGAAGGGCTTCGAGGTGGATGCCGAGCGGGTCGAACGCGATCTTGAGGAAATGGCGGCTACCTACGAAGACCCGGAAGAGGTCAAGAACTACTACCGTTCCAACCCCCAGGCGAAGGGCAACCTGGAGTCACTGGTTCTGGAAGATCAGGTCGTTGACTGGGTCATCGAACAGGCCAAGGTCAGCGAGAAGAAGACCAACTTCCAGGACATCATGAATCCGAACAAGGAGTCGACTGAATGAGCCACGACATGGCCGATCAGGGTGCGCAACACGCCCAGGGTCTGAACCTGGTGCCGATGGTGGTCGAACAGACTGCCCGCGGCGAACGTGCCTACGACATCTATTCCCGGCTGCTGAAGGACCGGGTCATCTTTTGCGTGGGCCCGGTTGAGGATTACATGGCCAACGTGATCGTGGCCCAGCTGCTGTTCCTCGAGTCCGAGAACCCGGACAAGGAGATCAGCCTGTATATCAATTCTCCGGGTGGCGCGGTCACCGCCGGCATGGCGATCTACGACACCATGCAGTTCATCAAGCCTGAAGTCAGCACCCTGTGCGTAGGCCAGGCTGCCAGCATGGGTGCGGTGCTCCTGGCGGGCGGCGCCCCGGGCAAGCGCCACACCCTGCCGCACTCGCGAGTGATGATTCACCAGCCGCTGGGCGGTTTCCAGGGGCAGGCATCGGATATCGATATCCACGCGCGCGAGATCCTGAAGATTCGCGACGAGCTGAATCGGGTGCTGGCCCATCACACAGGCCAGCCGATCGAGAAGATCGAGCAGGACACCGACCGCGACCGCTTCCTGACCGCGACCGATGCAAAGGAATACGGCCTGGTCGACCACGTGCTGACCCACCGTAGCTCCGCGGATACCTGATCGCTCCACTGCCGCAACCACGCCCCGGGCAATCGCTCGGGGTGAGGCCTCAATACCGGACTCCGGGATGGCTCGTTTGCAACTATTCGGCAAACGGGGCATGTTTTGAGGAACACTGAAATCGCAACCGAGGCAAACGGATGAGCGACGAAACCACCCCCTCCGCCGACGGCAAACTCCTTTACTGTTCTTTCTGCGGAAAGAGTCAGCACGAGGTGCGCAAGCTGATCGCCGGGCCATCCGTATTCATCTGCGACGAGTGCGTCGAGCTGTGCAACGACATCATCCGCGAGGAGATGCAGGAGGCCGGGCACACCGAACGGGATTCCCTGCCGACCCCGCACGAGATCCGGGCGATCCTCGATGACTACGTGATTGGGCAGAATTCCGCCAAGAAGATCCTTTCCGTGGCGGTGTACAACCACTACAAGCGCCTGCAGGCCAAGGCCGGCAAGGACGATGTCGAGCTGTCCAAGTCGAACATCATGCTGATCGGCCCGACCGGTTCCGGCAAGACGCTCCTGGCCGAGACCCTGGCGCGCGTGCTCAACGTGCCGTTTACCATCGCCGACGCGACCACGCTCACTGAAGCCGGTTACGTGGGCGAAGATGTGGAAAACATCATCCAGAAGCTGTTGCAGAAGTGCGATTACGACGTAGAGAAGGCCGAAAATGGCATTGTCTACATCGACGAGATCGACAAGGTCTCGCGTAAGTCGGACAACCCGTCCATTACCCGTGATGTCTCGGGTGAGGGTGTGCAGCAGGCGCTCCTCAAGCTGATCGAGGGCACCACCGCTTCGGTGCCGCCGCAGGGTGGCCGCAAGCATCCGCAGCAGGAGTTCCTGCAGGTGGACACCAGCAACATCCTGTTCATCTGTGGCGGGGCGTTCTCCGGACTGGAAAAGGTGATTCAGCAGCGGGCCGAGAAAGGCGGTATCGGCTTCGGTGCCGAGCTGCGGACCACCGAGGCGGCCAAATCCGGTGGCCAGTGGTTCAAGCAGCTGGAGGCCGATGACCTGGTGCGTTACGGGCTGATCCCCGAGTTCGTGGGGCGCCTGCCGGTACAGGCGACGCTCGACGAGCTGGATGAGGACGCTCTGATCACGATCCTGACCCAGCCGAAGAACGCGCTGGTGAAGCAATATGCCCGCCTGTTTGACATGGAAGGTGTGGAGCTCGAGTTCCGCGACGATGCCCTGGCCGCCATCGCCCACAAGGCGATGGAGCGCAAGACCGGAGCGCGCGGCCTGCGCACCATCATGGAGAACATCCTGCTCGATACCATGTACGAGCTGCCGTCCATGGAGGGCGTCAGCAAGGTGGTGATCGACGAAGCAGTAATTCGCGGCGACGCGGAGCCCTATCTGGTCTACGAAAACGAGTCGTTTGCCAAGAAGCAGGCCTCTGCGGATTCCTGACCGGAAGTGTTGCGGCGCCCTTGAAATGGGCGCCGTCGCCCCCACTTCCTTTGTACATTCGTCCAGCCCTGAGGGGGCCACATGACCGATACCCATTCCTCCCAGAACGAGGTGGATTCCCCCGTCAAGCGTGTAGCGGTCCTGCCGCTGCGCGACGTCGTGGTGTATCCGCACATGGTGATCCCGCTGTTCGTGGGTCGCGAGAAGTCGATCCGAGCGCTGGATTCGGCCATGGCGGAGAACAAGCAGGTCCTGCTGGTTGCGCAGAAAAGCGCCGAGGTGGACGAGCCCGAGGCCGAAGACCTGCACGAGATCGGTACCCTCGGCAATATCCTGCAATTGCTGCGCTTGCCCGACGGCACCATCAAGGTGCTGGTCGAGGGGGCCCAGCGCGCCCGCGTGATGGACGTCTCCACGACCGGTGACACGGAGAAGGAGGAAGACTACTTCGTCTCCGATATCCGCCTGATCGACGAGGAATACGACACCGAGGACAAGGAGCTGGAAGTCCTCGGCCGCTCCGCGCTGAATCAGTTCGAGCAGTACATCAAGCTGAACAAGAAGGTCCCGCCGGAGATCCTCACCTCGCTGGCCGGGATCGACGATACCTCGCGCCTGGCCGACACCATCGCCGCCCACATGTCGCTGAAGCTCGAGGAGAAACAGCAGGTCCTCGAGATCGCGAACGTGCGCGAGCGTCTGGAGCACCTGGTTGGCAAGATCGAGGGCGAGATGGACGTGCTGCAGATCGAGAAGAAGATCCGCGGCCGCGTAAAACAGCAGATGGAGAAGTCCCAGCGCGAGTACTACCTGAATGAGCAGATGAAAGCCATTCAGAAAGAGCTGGGCGACATGGAAGACACGCCCAACGAGCAGGAAGACCTGGCCGAGAAGATCGAGAAGGCCGGGATGCCGGAGGAGGCCAAGAAGAAGGCCACCGCCGAGTTGAACAAGCTCAAGATGATGTCGCCGATGTCGGCCGAGGCCACCGTCGTACGCAGCTACATCGACTGGCTGGTCAATGTCCCGTGGAAGAAGAAGACCCGGGTCAGCAAGGACCTGGCGCGCGCCGAGAAGATCCTCAACGAGGACCACTACGGCCTGGAGGAGGTGAAGGAGCGCATCCTCGAATACCTCGCCGTCCAGTCCCGTGTGCGCAAGCTGAAGGGGCCGATCCTGTGCCTGGTGGGGCCCCCAGGCGTCGGCAAGACCTCGCTGGGCCAGTCCATTGCCCGTGCGACCAATCGGAAGTTTATGCGCATGGCCCTGGGCGGGGTGCGCGACGAGGCCGAAATCCGCGGCCACCGGCGCACCTATATCGGCTCGCTCCCTGGCAAGATCATCCAGAACCTGGCCAAAGTCGGGGTGCGCAATCCGCTGTTTTTGCTTGACGAGATCGACAAAATGGCAATGGATTTCCGTGGCGATCCGGCCTCGGCCATGCTCGAGGTGCTTGATCCGGAGCAGAACCACACCTTCAGCGATCACTACCTGGAAGTCGATTTTGACCTGTCCGATGTGATGTTCGTGGCCACGGCCAACAGCATGCACATCCCCGGTCCGCTGCTGGATCGGATGGAGGTCATCCGCCTGTCCGGGTATACCGAGGACGAAAAGGTCAACATCGCGCACAACTACCTGCTCTCGAAGCAGATCAAGGCCAATGGCCTGAAAGCCGAGGAGATCAGCATCTCGGATGCCGCTGTGCGTGACATGGTGCGTTATTACACCCGCGAGGCGGGCGTACGCTCGCTAGAGCGCGAGATTGCCAAGGTCTGCCGTAAGGTGGCCAAGCAGCGCCTCCTGGCGAGCGAGAAGGAGCGTGCGCGTACGACCTCGGTGACGCCGAAGACGTTGGAGAAGTACCTGGGAGTGCGTCGTTTCCGCTTCGGTTTGGCCGAAGAGAACGATCAGATTGGCCAGGTGACTGGACTGGCATGGACCGAGGTGGGTGGCGAGCTGCTGACCATTGAGGCCAGCGTGGTTCCTGGCAAGGGCAAGACCCAGCAAACCGGGAAGCTGGGTGACGTGATGCAGGAATCCATCCATGCCGCTCTGACGGTCGTGCGGTCGCGGGCCGAGGCCCTGGGCCTGGAAGAGAATTTCCACGAGAAGAAGGACTTGCACATCCACGTGCCGGAGGGCGCGACGCCCAAGGATGGTCCGTCTGCCGGTATCGGCATGTGCACCGCGATCGTCTCGGCGCTGACCGGGATTCCGGTACGTGCGGATGTTGCGATGACCGGCGAGATTACCCTGCGTGGTCAGGTCCTGCCGATCGGTGGGCTTAAGGAGAAGCTTCTGGCGGCCCACCGAGGGGGTATCCGTACGGTGCTGATCCCCGAGGAGAACGAAAAGGACCTCGTCGACATCCCGAAGAACATCAAGCAGAAACTCGATATCCGTCCGGTACGCTGGATTGACGAGGTTCTTGAGGTGGCGCTGACACACATGCCGGAGGGCAAAACGACCGATACCCCGGAAAAGGTTGAGGAAGTGGTCAAGCCGGCCAAGGAATCCGGTCGCCGACGGGTTCGCCACCACTAAGCCCCTGTAATCGGGCACAAACCGCGGGCGCGACTGAACCGGAGCCCGCGGTTTTTTTATGCCCGCAGTCACCCTGGTCCGGGGCCCCGACCGCCGGGGTGTTTGACTCCTTTTCCGGCGGCTTGCTATAACCCCAACCGCATCATCTGATTTCGTGCCGCAGGGCAGTCGCGGGACCATGGAGAAAAGGGTCCCGCCTGGTGTAAGCTACCTCCCATCCGGCAGAAAGCCTGAGTCACCACTGAGATAAGGAAGCGCTTCATGAATAAATCCGAATTGATCGACGCGATCGCCGCAGAAGCCGATGTCCCGAAGGCCCAGGCCGGCCGGATCGTGGATGCCATGGTGAGTGTCGTGGGTGATACCCTCGCCAAAGGTGACCAGGTCTCCCTGGTGGGCTTTGGTACCTTCCTGGTGCGCGAACGCGAAGCCCGCACCGGCCGTAACCCCCGTACCGGTCAGACCATCCAGATCGCCGCTTCGAAAACGCCTTCTTTCAAGGCTGGTAAAGCCCTTAAGGATCGCGTAAACTAACGCGCTTTATTGGGTGCTTAGCTCAGTTGGCAGAGCGTCGCCTTTACACGGCGAATGTCGGCGGTTCGAACCCGTCAGCACCCACCAAGTGCAGCCCGGACCCTGGTTGCGCTGAAAGAATACGGAGCGGTAGTTCAGCTGGTTAGAATACCGGCCTGTCACGCCGGGGGTCGCGGGTTCGAGTCCCGTCCGCTCCGCCATCATCTGAAAAAGGCGCCCTTGCGGCGCCTTTTTCTTTTTTGGCCACCCGAAGACGCGGAGTAGCTGGGGGCGCAAAAGCATTCACAGGAAGATGGGAAGACAGGAAGGGTTTTGAAGGGGGGCGCGACTGAGTTCGCGCAGTCGGTCGGACTGGAGGTCTCCGCAAAGCCCGCTCTCGACAACGAGAATCTTCCCGTCTTCCTATCTTCCTGTGAATCGGCCTTGCCCTTCGTCGGGGTGTCGTGTGCTTGGTGGAGAACCCGCAAGCGCAGACGTACGCAAGCGTGCCTGCTACCATCGGCGGCTGATTCCCGATTTCCTCCCGACTGCGGAGCGAGCAGAGACCAACATGCTACAAGCGATTCGTGACCGGGCGAGCGGCTGGCTCGCCTATGTGATCATCGGCCTGATTACCATTCCCTTTGCTCTGTGGGGCTTGGGGGAATACTTCGGCGGCGCCGGTCCCCTGGTGGCAGCCGAGGTGAACGGTACGGACATCGCCGTCCGTGATGTGCACCAGGAAGCGCGCACCCAGCGCAATGAAATGGCACGCATGTTCGGTGGCGAGATCCCCGATGACTTGCTGGATGAGCAAGGCATTCGGCTGCAGGCCCTGGAGACGTTGATCCGACAAGAGCTTCTGCGTCAGGCGGCCGATTCGGCAGGCTTCAAGGCTTCAGGTGACAGTGTCCTGCGCGAGATTAGGGGCATGCAGGTGTTTCAGGAACAGGGCCGATTCAGCCGCGAGCGTTACAGCCAGCTGCTCAATGCCCAGCGCATCAGCCCGGCGGATTTCGAGCAGGACATCGCGCGCAGCATCGTGATGTCTCAAATTCAGCGCGGTATCCAGGCCACAGGTGTGGTCCCGGAAGCCCTGGTGGAAGATTACAGCCGCCTGCGCAACCAGACGCGCGTGGCGAGCTGGCGCGTCTTTCAGGCCGACGATTTCGACCGTCCCGACGTCGTCGATGACGAGGCGATTCGGGAGTACTACGAGGCGAATCCCGACGAGTTCACTACCACCGAGCGGGTCCGCGTGAGCTACCTGCGCCTGGATCCGGAAGGCTTGGAAGCGGGGGTCGATGTGACGGAGGACGAGATCCGCGAGCATTACCGCGTCAACCGCAGCCGCTACGAAGAGCCAGAGGTGCGCGATGTCCAGCTGATCCGTATTCAAGAGACTGGCGAGGATGGCGAGGCCAAGATCCGTGAGCTGCGCGAGCGCCTGGAATCGGGCGAAGACTTCGCCGAGCTGGCCGAGGAATACTCCGAGGACAGTCTGACCGCCGATCGTGGTGGGCGTATGGGCGAGGTGGCGCGCGGCGATCTGGACTCCACCCTGGAGACGGTGATCTTCACCCTTCCGGAGGGGCTGATCAGTCAGCCGGTGCGCACCGATCGTGGCTGGTACATCCTTGAGGTCACCTCGATCCAGGAGGCGCAGCCGCAACCGTTCGAGGACGTCCGCGACGACGTGGAGCAGGATCTGCGTGATCGTACCGCCGAACAAATGCAGATCGATGCCCTGGACGACCTTATGTCTCTGGCGGCCGAATTCTCCGACAGCCTGGAGCCGGCTGCCGATGCGACGGGACTCGAGATCCAGACGAGCGATTGGTTCTCCCGTGGTTCCGGTGACGACATCGCGCGTCATCGGTCTATCCGCGATGCGGCCTTCGACCCTCGGGTGCTGGAGGATGGCAACAACAGTGAGGCAATCGACCTGCAGGATGGCTCTACAGTGATCCTGCGCATCGAGTCCCACGAGCCTTCCGAGGTGAGGGATCTGGCCGATGTCGAGGACGAAATCCGCGAGCGCCTGCAGCGCCAGGCCGCCGCCGATGCAGCGCAGGCCGAGGGTGAGGCCCTGATTGAGCGTCTGCGCGAGGCCGAGGATTGGACCACGGAGGCCGACGAAAATGACGAGTGGAGCCGGTCGGTGGATGTGACTCGCGAGAGCGCTACGGACTTACCAACCGGCTTGCAGGACTACCTGTTCCGTATGCCGGCTCCAGGCGAGGGGTCGGTTGAGATCGCCGGGACGCGGATCGGGGACGGTGACTTTGCCGTAACGGTTCTTGAGGCGGTCCGCATGGGTGAGGACGTGGCGGACGGCGCCGCACGCCAGCAGGCGCGGGATCAGATGGGCAATGCCTATGGCAGCGCCGAATTCCGGGCCTATCTGGCTTGGCTGGAGGAGCAGGCGGATATCAAGCGCTTCCCCGAAGCACTCGACTAAGGGACGAGGTCAAGGGCCGCTGCATGCCGTGGCGAAGCGCTCTTGTATGGCGGTCGGTAATGCCGAACGTGTTTGATTGTCGAGAGAGGCTCAAAGTCCGCTGACAGAAAAGCCCGGCTCCGCTTTCGCGGGCCGGGCTTTTCTGTGCCTGCCCCTGACGGGTGGGGCGAGGGCGAGGCAGCTAGCCGGCGAACTACTTCTCGAGGCCGATCTCGGCCGCGCCCAGTCCCACCGTGCTGTAGCCCGAGTCGACGTACATGATCTCGCCGGTGATCCCGGAGGCAAGATCGGAACAAAGGAAGGCCCCGGCGTTGCCAACCTGTTCGGTGGTCACGTTGCGCCGCAGTGGGGCATTGGCCTCGACGTGGTCCAGGATGCGGCGGAAGTCGCCGATACCGGCGGCCGCCAGGGTGCGGATCGGACCGGCAGAGATGGCGTTTACGCGCGTGGTTTCCGGTCCCAGGGTACTGGCCAGGTAACGCACGTTGGCCTCGAGGCTGGCCTTGGCCAGACCCATGACGTTGTAGTTGGGCATGGAGCGTTCGGCACCCAGGTAGCTAAGCGTCAGGATGGAGGCGTCACGGTCCTTCATCATCCCGCGCCCGGCTTTGGCCAGGGCCGCCAGGCTGTAGGAGCTGACGTCGTGGGCAATGCGAAAGCCCTCGCGAGTCATGTTGTCCAGAAAGTCGCCCTCAAGCTGCTCCTTGGGGGCAAAGGCGACCGAGTGCACGAGGATGTCGACCCCGTCCCAGTAGTTGTCCAGGTGTTCGAACACTTGCTCGATCTCGCGGTCATCCTCGACGTTACAGGGCACCAGGATGTCGGAATCAAAATCGGCAACCAGTTTTTCGACGCGGTCGCGCAGGCGTTCGTTCTGGTAGGTGAAGGCGAGTTCGGCGCCTTCGCGATGCATGGCCGCGGCAATGCCGTAGGCGATGGAGCGGTTGCTGGCAACGCCGACAATCAACGCGCGCTTGCCCTTCAGAAAACCCATGTGAAACTCCTTGGCTCAGGTCCGTGCCGACGCACCCGGGCGGGCGGTCTCGACGGCGCCCGACGGTTTGTGGAACCGTGGTCGGGCGCGACTGTCTTCGGGATCATACCGATGTGCCGCAAGTGCGGCCACCACCCAATGAGTCGAAGGGAATGGCTTGCTATAGTGCGAACACTTACGGTCCGCGCGACCACCCGCCCGGCGTCCCGAAATCGGGGGCGACGGCGCGCCACCGCTGCAATTCGGAGGCCTTGTGAATCGTCATTTCGGTTGGATCGCCACCCTGATCGTGCTGGGCATCCTTTTGTTGCTGGTAATGGTTCAGATCGACCGCCAGTGGCAGCGCATGGCCTCCATGCAGAACGTCATGACCGAACAGGCCCGAGACCTTCGGGCCTTGCGGCGTAGCCTTCAGGGGCTGGAATCCGACCTGGCGTCCGGCCGTTTTGCCGGGATGGATGCGGAGCGCGCGCCGCGGGTGGACGAGGTCCCCTCGGCCTTCCGCCGTGCCGCCGAAGCCGCGGGGACCGAGGACTATGCCGAGGGCGACTGGCTGGTCCAGGCCTTCGGCACCGGGCTGGCGACCATCACGCCCTATGTCTCTTCGGATGCCTATGCCTCCGAGGTACAGAACTACGTGCTGGAATCCCTTGTGCAGCGCGATCCACAGTCGCTGGAGTGGCAGGGTCTGCTCGCCGAGTCCTGGGAATTCGACGACAGCGGGACCGAGCTGACCTTTCGTCTGCGCCCGGGGCTCCAGTTCTCCGACGGCGAGCCGCTAACCGCCGAGGATGTGCAGTTCACCTTTGATTTTTTGATGGTCGATGCCATTGCAGTGCCGCGGGCGCGGGCGTTTCTGGAGAAGGTCGAGGTCGTGGAGGCGCTCGACGAACGCACGGTTCGGTTCATTTTCGAGGAGCCGTATTTCGATGCGATGCGGGTGGCCGGCGGGCTGGGTGTGTTGCCGAAGCACTTCTACGAGCGCTATCTGGACGAGCCAGAGAACTTCAACGAATCGCGGGGAATCCTGCTTGGTTCCGGGCCCTACCGCCTGGAGGACCCGACCGGTTGGACCCCGGACGCCGGTCGCATCGAGCTGGAACGCAATCCGCGTTATTGGGGCCCGGTGGAGCCGTCGTTCGACCGTCTGGTCTGGCGGGTGATCCAGAACGATTCTGCGCGTCTGACCACGTTCCGCAACCGGGACATCGACGTCTACGGTGCCCGTCCGCGTGAGTACGCCCGGCTGCGCGACGACGAGGCTTTGCGCGAACGGGCCGATACCCACGAGTACATGAGTCCGACCGCGGGGTATTCCTACATCGCCTGGAACCAACGGCGCGGGAGCGAGCCGACCCGCTTCGCCGATCCACGCGTGCGTAAGGCGATGAGCCATCTGACCGATGTCGACCGCCTGATCGAAGAGGTGATGCTGGGCTACGCGGAACGTGCGATCAGCCCGTTCAGCCCACGCAGCGATCAGCACAATCCAGACCTGGAGCCGATTCCGTACAACGTCGAGCGGGCACTCGAACTGTTGGCCGAGGCCGGCTACGAGGAGAAGAACCGCGATGGCGTGCTGGTCAACGAGGAAGGTGAACCGTTCTCCTTCGAACTGGTGTATTTCCAGGACAACGAGGACACCCGTCGTATCGCGCTGTTCCTGCGTGATCTGTATGCCCGCGCCGGGGTCGAGATGAAGCCGACGCCGACCGAGTGGTCGGTGATGCTGGAGAATCTAAGTCGCCAGGACTTCGATGCCATTACGCTCGGTTGGACCAGTGGTGTGGAGGTGGATATCTACCAGATGTTCCATTCCAGCCAGACCGTCTCCGGTGGAGACAATTTCATCCACTACGAAAATCCGGAGATGGATGCGGTGATCGAGGCCGCACGCGGCGAGGTGGACGAGGCCGAGCGCATGGAGCACTGGCGCGAGGCCGAACGCATCCTGCACGAGGACCAGCCGTATACCTTCCTGATGCGGCGCCAGACCCTGGCCTTCATCGACCGCCGAATCCAGAACCTGGAGCAGACGGCGCTGGGCCTGAACCTCGGGTTCGTGCCGCTGGAGGTCTACGTGCCGTTCGAACAACAGCGCCACGGGCAGTAGCCGGGATGCGAACCGGAGCCGAGTTCGCCAGGAGCCCGCGCGTGTCATGCTGACCTATATCCTGCGCCGCCTGGTCCTCATGGTGCCGACGCTGTTCGGCATCACCGTGATCGTGTTTGCCGTCATGGCCGCTGCGCCCGGTGGGATCAGCGCCCTGACCCTGGTCGAGGGACAGGGCCTGGAGCCGCAGGCGCAAAAGGCGATGGAGGAGTACTACAACCGCCTGTACGGCCTGGATCAGCCCGCGCCGGTGCAGTTCGGGCGCTGGCTGAACAACATCTCCCCGGTCGGCTTTGCCCAGGACGCGGATGGCTCAATGACCGGGTGGCCGCACTTCAAGGTACCGAACCTGGGGACCAGCTTCCGCTACGGCCGTCCGGTCATGGACCTGATTGCCGAGCGATTGCCGATCACGTTGCTGCTGAATGTCCTCTCCATCCCGCTGATTTACATCATTGCGGTGGCCGTGGGGGTGCGCGCGGCGACGCGTCACGGCGAGGCCTTCGACTCCCAGTCCGGTGTGGTGCTGCTGGCGCTGTGGTCGGTGCCGACCATGCTTGCGGGGGTGTTGTTGATCGGCTTCTTCGCTTCGGACCAGTTCTGGCAGTGGTTCCCCACCGGAGGGCTGAGCCAGCGCGCGGCGCTGGACATGACCTTTCTCCCGACGGTGGAGGTGGTCTGGGCATTGCCACTGTTGCTGGTGCTGCCGTTTCTGGGTGCGGCGCTGGGAATTTATCTGGCGCGGCATCTACCGGCCCTGATCCGAGGCGGCCTCGGGGCCCTGATCGGGGCGGTCTGTGGCTGGCTGATGTTTCGGGATCTGGCTGCGGCCGGTGCCTTCAGCACCATCGTTGCGGCTCTGGTGGGCCTGGGGGCAGGCTGGCTGATGGCGCACAGCGATTGGGGCGTGCTGCGGGGGTTCTACCTGGGCACGGTGGGTTTGGGGGCCGGACTGGTCCTGGCGCTTGGCCTCACGCCCGGCAGCATGGTGCCAGGCTTCCTGCTCGACCGGGCCTGGCATCTGGTCCTGCCCGTGCTGTGCCTGTCCTACGGCGGGCTGGCCTTTCTTGCCAAGCTGTCGCGCTCGGCGGTGCTCGAAAATCTGACCTCGGACTATGCCCGTACCGCCCGGGCCAAGGGTGTGGCCGAGCACGACGTGCTGTGGCGCCATGTGTTTCGCAACTCGTTGCTGCCGCTGATTACCGTTTCCGCGACCCTGCTGCCATCGCTGCTGGCCGGTTCGGTCATCGTGGAGGCGATCTTCTCCATCGACGGGATGGGCAAGCTGGCGGTGGAGGCGGTGCAGACCCGCGACCGCGAGTTGGTGCTGTCGATCACGCTGATCTCCGGTGTGCTGACGCTGGTGGGCTATCTGCTGGCGGATCTGGCCTATGCGATCGTCGACCCGCGGGTGAACTATGACTGAGGCCATACGTTCGGCGAACCAGCGCCGCAGCCGCTCCTGGTCGCGTCGCGTGGTGGGCGAGGTGCTGCTGCGCTGGGGCGCACGGCTTGGAATCGCTTGGATCGCGTTACTGACGCTGGTTGCGGTGCTGGCGCCACTGCTGGCCAGTTCGCACCCGCTGCTGGTGCAGACGGCCGACGGCGAGTGGGCGATGCCGTTCCTGCGTTACCTGACCGCGGCCGACGTCACACTACTCGGTATGCTGCTGCTGGCGCTGGTGTTCTGGCGTCTGCCCGGGCGGCCGTGGCGGCGCTTCGCCCTTTGGGGCGTGTTAGGCGCAATCCTGGGGGCAGTCGCCTGGCAGACGGTGTCCCCGCCGTCGCTGGTGATCTATGAGCAGTATCGCGAGGCCGAGGCCATGGGAGAGTACCAGACGGTGGTGCGTGCACTGATCCCGTATTCCCCGCGCGACTACCTGCGCGACTACGCCGATACCGGGCTCGAGGCCCCGCGCGAGGTACTGGAGCGGGTGCACTGGTTTGGTACCGACGATACCGGGGCGGACGTGCTCTCGCGCATGATCCATGCCTCGCGCATTGCGTTGTCCATCGGTTTCATCGCCACCGGGATCGCCCTGGGGATTGGCGTGATCCTGGGCGGCTTGATGGGCTACTTCTCCGGGATCGTCGATATCATCGGGATGCGTCTGGTGGAGATCTTCGAGGCCATTCCGACGCTGTTCCTGTTGCTGACCTTTGTCGCCTTCTTCGGGCGCTCGTTGTACCTGATGATGCTGATCATCGGCCTGACCTCGTGGTCGGGTTATGCTCGCTATGTGCGCGCGGAGTTCCTGCGCCTGCGCCAGCAGGATTTCGTACAGGGGGCGATCGCCTCCGGGTTGTCACTGCCTTCGATCCTGTTCCGCCACATGCTGCCCAATGGCATCGCGCCGATCCTGGTGGCCGCCAGCTTCGGTGTCGCCTCGGCGATCCTGGCCGAGGCCACCCTGTCGTTCCTGGGCCTGGGGCTGGTGGATGAGCCCTCCTGGGGCCAGATGCTGAACCAGGCAGTGCAGAGCTCCACCTTCAACTGGTGGATGGCGGCCTTCCCTGGCGGGGCGATCTTCCTGACGGTATTCGCCTACAACCTGATCGGCGAGGCCCTGCGTGACGCAGTGGACCCGCATGCCCGTTCGGCCGCGCGCACGGCCAACCGTGACGAGGGTGCACGGCCGGCCGCGGGTGCGGGCGGCGCGACCAGCGGCGGGATGCGCTGAATATGCTGGATGTGCGCAACCTGCAGATCCGCCATCGCGACAGCGAGCAGCCGCTGGTGGCGGAAGCGAGCTTTTCCATCCGCGCGGGCGAGCTGTTTGCCCTGGTCGGGGAGTCCGGCTCCGGCAAGTCGATTACCGCCCTGGCGATCATGCGCTTGCTGGATGCCGGGTTCCGGGCCAGCACCGGTGAAATCTGGCTGGCCGGTCGCGGCGGGCGCCAGGAATTGCTGGGCCTGCCCGATGCGGTGATGCAGCAGGTGCGTGGCGACCGCATCGGTATGATCTTCCAGGAGCCGATGACCTCCTTGAACCCGGTGCTGACCGTCGGTGATCAGATCGAGGAGGTCCTGCGCCTGCACCGCCCGCAGATGAGCCCGGAGCAGCGGGCCGAACGCACGCTGGAGGTGCTGCGCGAGGTGCAGCTGCCGAACCCCGAGCAGCGCCGCGACGAGTATCCGCACAAGCTATCCGGCGGCCAGCGCCAGCGCGTAATGATCGCCATGGCGCTGGTGGCCGAGCCGGACCTGTTGATCGCGGACGAGCCGACCACGGCACTGGACGTAACCATTCAGGCCGAGATCCTGAAGCTGATCGATCACTTGCGCGAAAAGAACGGCATGGCGGTGCTGCTGATCACCCACGACTTTGGCGTCGTGGCCTCGGTCGCCGACCGCGTGGCCGTGATGCGCAATGGGCGCCTGGTGGAAGAGGGCGAATGCCTCCCGCTGTTGCGCGATCCGCAGGACGATTACACCCGCAAGTTGATTCAGGCCCTGCCGGAGAACCTGCCCCCGCTGCCACCGGTACCGGGCGCCGGGCGCGAGGCCTTGCTCGAGGTCTCCGGGCTGCAGGTGCACTTCCCGGTGCTCAAGGGTCTGCTACGCCGCCAGGTCGATGTAGTGCGTGCGGTGGACGATGTCTCGTTTTCCTTGGAGAACGGCGAGGTTCTGGCCGTGGTCGGGGAGTCCGGTTGCGGCAAGACCACGCTGGGCCGGGCCCTTCTGCGCCTGGTGGAACCGACCGGTGGCGAGATCCGCTACCGGGGCGAGTCGCTGACGCGCATGCCGCGCAAGCCCCTGCGTCGGCTGCGACGCCACTTGCAGGTGGTGTTCCAGGACCCGGCGTCGTCGCTGAATCCGCGCCTGAACGTACTGACTCTGCTGACGGAACCAATGGCCGTACACGGCATTGGCGTTGACCAGGAGGAGCGCATCGCGATGGCCGGGAAGGTGCTGGACCAGGTCGCGCTCCCCGAGGACACCCTGTGGCGATATCCACACGAGTTCTCCGGCGGTCAGCGCCAGCGCATCGCGATTGCCCGCGCGCTGGTGCTGGACCCGGACGTGATCATCTGCGACGAGGTGACCAGCGCGCTGGACGTGTCGGTACAGGCCGAGGTCTTGCAGATCCTCGCGCGGCTGCGCCGGGACCGGCGCCTGGCGATGATCTTCATCACCCACGACATGGGCGTGGTCGAGTATTTCTCGGATCGAATGCTGGTGATGCATGACGGCTGCATGGAAGAGATCGGCACCACCGCCGAGGTGCT
The DNA here is from genome assembly GCF_000745395.1 of Thioalkalivibrio sp. ALJ1. NCBI lineage: Bacteria > Pseudomonadati > Pseudomonadota > Gammaproteobacteria > Chromatiales > Ectothiorhodospiraceae > Thioalkalivibrio > Thioalkalivibrio sp. ALJ1. The sequence continues at coordinate 1,556,613 of NZ_KN050684.1, forward strand.
GGCTAACCCCAAGGCGGAGTACACCCGGCACTTGCTGGATGCTGTACCCCGTGTCTCGCGCTACCTCTGAACCGGGCGAGCCGGCGGCTTTGTGCCTTGGTGAGGTCGTCTTGATTCACAACGAAGCGCACGAAGAAGGCCAAGGGCGTTTTCACCACACAGGGCATGGAGTGCACGGAGAAGACCCAGGTTCCGGCTCCCGTGTGCCTTGCCCGGTAAGTATCGGAAGAGACATTCATTATTCTGAAAACGTGACGGACCGTCGCCATCTCGGAAACCGCGCAGCGTTTATCCGGAATGGCCCAAAACGGGCAGAGCGCCAGGCGCCGAAGGTGCCTTGGGAGATCTCGGCTCTTCGCGGCACTGCGGCTGGGATGACGACGGGCCTGGGTGGATCGTTGTAGCTGCGGGGGCCCGCATCGGTACGGATCACATTCATTCCATCCGGAATCTTTACGAGCTTCCGGTCTTTCTGTGACTCGCCCTTCTCCGTGTCCTCGATGCCCTCTGTGGTGAAAAGCTCTGCGCGGCCTTGTAGCAAGACGGGCGGCTATTTCTGGCAGGTGGGGCAGTAGCTGCTGGCGCGCTGGCCGATGCGGCGGGTGCGCAGCACGCTGTTGCAGACGTGGCAGGGCTCTCCCGCGCGGCCGTAGACGCGCAGGGACTGACGAAAGTAACCATGGGTGCCATCTTCACGCAGGAAGTCGCGCAGGGTGGTGCCGCCCTGTTCGATGGCTGTGGCGAGTACAGTGCGAATGTGCACCGCCAGGCGATCGTATTCGGCTCGAGTGACCCGGCCGGCGGCGCGGCCGGGCCGGATGCCGGCGAGGAACAGCGCCTCCGTAGCGTAGATGTTGCCAACCCCGACCACAATGGCCTGATCCATGATGAAGGCCTTCACCGCGCTCCGGCGTCCACGGCTGCGCTGGAACAGGTAGTCAGCGTCGAATTCCGGGGCCAGCGGTTCCGGTCCCAGGTCTGCCAGCAACGGATGGAGTGTGTCGTCGGAAGGTAAGGGCAGACAGCACCCAAAACGGCGTGGGTCGTGCAGGCGGATCTGGTAGCCGTTGTCCAGATGCAGGATCAAGTGATCGTGCCGGCGCAGCGGCGTCCCCGGTGTGCAATGGCGCAGGCTTCCGGACATACCCAGGTGTAGCAGGATGCCCGCGCGGTCGGTTTCCAACAGCAGATATTTGGCGCGGCGGGACAGGGTTTGCACTCGGGCACCGGCTAGCTGTTGCGCCAGCTCCGTCGGTACCGGCCAGCGCAGGCGTGGCTCGCGGGTCTCGAAGGTGGTGATGCGGCGCCCTGCCAGCAGGGGTTCCAGCCCGCGTCGGATGGTCTCGACCTCCGGCAGTTCAGGCATGGACGCCCTCGATCTCCAGCAATAGCTCCTGGCGGCAGATGTCGCCTCGAACCCATTGCACGATCGGGCCAGGGTGGGCCGCTTTGTAGTGCTCCGCGAGCACTGCCGCGACCTTGGGCCGGTCTTCCGGGCGGCGCAGATACACGCGCAGCCAGGAGGGCCAGGGAAGCTCACGCCCGGCCGCGTCGTGCAGGGCTTGCAAGTTGGCCAGGGTCTCGCGCGCCTGGGCGGTTACGTCGTCTGGATGGCGGCTTTCATGGCCGACGATGCTGGCGGTCCCGGAGAGGAGGATCAGAAGACCGTCCCGCGTTTCCAGACGGGTCGCGCGGGCAAACGTCGGACTCTTGGGGCTGTAGCGCTTGGGGTAATGGTAGGCACTTACCTGGCGCGGATTCTCAAGTGGTTCGGCCGGGGTTCGAGTGGCAATCAGGTAGATGATCAACTGGCGCTGGTCGCTGCCGATGGCAGTGGCGGCGGGCATGCTGGCCAGCGGGATCTCTAGTGCCTCCAATGCGGCGGCGCGGCCGATGCAAAAGGCCTGATAGCGTTCTAGACCCTCCTCCTCGGCGTGGATGTCGCCAAAGAAGTTCCAGACCCGCACCAGATGGGTGAACCCGCGCGCGCGGCAGGCCTCGAGCAGTGCGCGGTAGGCCTGTTCTGTTTGTTCCTTCAGGCCGTGGTCGGTGCCGGTCCAGCTCGCGAACAGGACGTCATCGGACTCGAGCAGGTGGACGGGGCCTTGTTTGGCCATCCGAGACTCGCTGCTCGTGGTCCAGAGTTCTACATAGTCATCGGGAGCCAATGGGAGCAGTCCGGGTTGGACCTGCAGGTAATCGGGTCCAGCATCGATACCGGCGGGTTCGCGCAGGCGGATTCGCATCCCGGCGTCCGGTCCGATTGCGGTGGCCGGTGCTAGCTGGCTGCGCAGGGCGATGGCCATTGGTGCTCTAATTCTCCGATAGTGAGGCGAGTAAATCCTCGGTCCAGCGTACCGCCTCCAGGTACAGGCGGCTGGAGACCGGGGCGGGGACCGGGGCTTTGACGGAGTCGGGTTCTGCACTGGCACCCTCAAACGCCGCAATGGTCGCTAGTAGCGGTGCGAGGGGGCCGGTCCCCTCCAGTAGCGCCTGCTCCATCTCGAGCGAGAGATGCAGCTCGCCCAGGATGCGACGCAGGGGAACGCCCAGGACGCGATCCATCCCGGAGAGCATGCCTAGTGTGAAATAGCGTTCGCATTCCTCGGCAGGTAGTCCCAGGGCGCGGGCCACCAGCATGCCCATGCGTGCGCGGATCATCACCTGCTCGAGTCCCTGGGTCTGGTCGCTGGAGCCGCGCAGCACCATCAGCATGGCCAGGCGCTTGATGCGCCCCTGTCCCAGGCGCAGGATCGCACCGTACAGGGAGTCAGTCGGGCGGTTTGCGCGGTAGGCGGGGCTGTTGGCGACGCGTAGCAGCTGAATCGCCAATCCTGGCTCGGCGGCGATCAATTCTTCCAGCTCTCCCGGTGAGGGGTCGGGTGCCTGCAATGCCTTCAGCAGGCGCAGCAGGGCGAGCTCTAGGCTCTCCAGGCGCTGGCCCTCGATCACGTGGGGGAAGGAGAGATGAAAGCCCTGAAATAGGCTGAAGCCGAGGCTCCGGCAATGGGCGTATTCTTCCGCGGTCTCGACCTTTTCGGCCAGGAGTTCCACGCCGAAGGCGCGCAGGTTCGCGACCTCCTGTTCCAGGCGCTCGGGACCGAGGGTGAGCACATCCAGCTTGACCAGATCCGCGAGTTCTACCAGCTCGGCGTGGCTCTCCTGGAACTGGTAGTCGTCTAGCGCGATGCGAAAGCCACTCCCTTTCAGCCGGCGCACGGCGGCGATGACCTCGGCGTCAATCTCTATATCCTCGAGGATCTCCAGCACGACCTGCTCCGGTGGCAGGCTGGTGATGACCTCGTGTTCAAGAAAGCCACGGGTAAGGTTGACGAAGGCCAGATGGTCTCCAACCAGATGTTCCAGGCCGATGTCGATAAAGGCGCTGCGCAGGAGATCCGATGTGGCCAGGTCGCCGTCGGTGACCGAGGCGGCGTCCAGGTGACCGGCGCGAAAGAGGAGCTCGAATCCGACCAGGTTCTCCTGCTCGTCGAATATAGGTTGCCGGCCGACAAAAATTGGTTGCATGCTTGCGCCAGGGAAACACTGATTAATGTAGACGTTCGCGCTCGAGTCGCTTTTGCGTGCGTTTAATGCGCGGTGACTGCCGTGCAGTCATTCTGCACAAGGGAGCCGCAACGCCGTTTCCATGAAAAAGCGGGCGAGCCCCTTCTTTCAATGGTTTGTAGGGTTGGCGCCCCAGATTCCCCGATCCTGCGTTGCGCCCCAACTCCATCCGAAACGGGCGGGTAGAACCACTACCAGCTGCACGACGCGCGTTGTCTCTGGAAAACTGGGGTACCAACGCGGGCGTGTACATTAACCAGTGTTTCCCTTGATCAATAAAATAAACGGATGGGCGGCCACGACTGTGTGCGAAAGGCCGGCTCAGGAGGAACACACGCACCATGGATTCAATTGATGCGCCTTTCGGCGAAGTCGTGGAGTTGCGGCAGATCCTGCACGACTCTGGGGTACCACTCCTGCGGATTATTATCCGCGATGGTGGGCGTTATACCAAGATCGAACTGGACCCTGCGACGGCCCACCGTTGGGGCCGCGTGATGACGCAATGGGCCAAGACAGCCGCCGAGGGTAGCGCGCACCCGGGGGAGGGCGAGCAGCCGGATCCGGTCTGAGTTCACGCGGACACAAAAAAGCCCGGCACCGTGTGAGCGGGCCGGGCTTTTCTCGCCTGTCGACCAGGCAATCGGGCCGCAAGGCGCGATTACTTGATCTTGGCTTCCTTGTACATCACGTGCTTGCGGATGACGGGATCAAACTTCTTGATCTCCATCTTTTCGGGCATGTTCCGCTTGTTCTTCGACGTGGTGTAGAAGTGGCCAGTGCCGGCGGAGGACACCAGGCGGATCTTGTCGCGTGCGCTCTTCGCTGCCATGGGTACTCTCCTTACACCTTCTCACCACGGGATCGGCAGTCCGCCAGGACCGCGTCGATACCGCGCTTGTCAATAATGCGCATGCCCTTGCTGCTAACGCGCAGGCGTACGAAACGGTTTTCGCTCTCCACCCAGAAACGGTGGGAGTGCAAATTGGGCAGGAAGCGCCGCCGCGTCTTGCGGTGTGCGTGCGAAACGTTGTTACCGGTCGCCGGGCGTTTGCCGGTCACCTGACATACTCGGGCCATCGGGGGACTCCGGAATTTGGGTCTACCAGAAAGACGGCGGACTATAGCGCAGGCATTGGGGCGGTGCAAGGGAGGCACGAAGGTGTCTGACTCTCGCAGACGCCTGGATTGGGTGTGCTGCCGAGTCGATGGTAAGCGGGCGTGCGATTCAGTCAGTGTCTCCCTCGCTTCTTCCAATCCGTTGTGAATGGGCGTTGGGCCAGGTGCCAAACGGCGACTGCGCAATTGTGGATCCCTTGGCTTGCGCCGCTACTTATGCCTTGGGTTATGGACCACTTATATCCGGTTGATGTGTCAGGTGCGGGTGATGAGGTTGGGCGCGCGCTGGCCGGGGGCGCTGTTGCCCACGGTGGGGGCTTGATAGCATTCCGGTACGTCCTGCGGGGCACGGCAATATTCAGGGATGGGGTGGCATGGCTGATCGACGCTTGCAGGTCTTTCTTACGGTGGCACGCCTGTTGTCGTTCACCCGGGCGGCCGAAATGCTGCATATGACCCAGCCGGCGGTCACCTTTCAGGTGCGGCAGCTAGAAGAGCAGCTGGATACTCGGTTGTTTGATCGCAATCACAATCGGGTGACCCTGACCGATGCCGGGCGTGTCGTTCAGCGATATGCCGAGCGCATCTTTGACACCTACGGCGAGCTCGAGGCGGCCCTGCGTGAGTTGAAGGGCGCCGATGGAGGCGCGCTGGTGATCGGGGCGAGTACCACGGTGGCCGAATACATGCTGCCCGCCCTGTTGGGGACCTTCCGGCGCGAGCACCCGGATATTGGTATTCGGCTGCGGGTCGGCAACACCGAGAACGTGGTGGTAATGGTTGAGGACGGCAGTGTCGATCTCGGCATCGTCGAGGCACCGGTGACCCATCGCAGCCTGCAAGTTCAGCCCTGCCTGGTGGATCAGTTGCGGCTGATTGTGCCGCCGGAGCACGAATTGGCGGGCCGCGAGACCGCGACCGTTGCCGATTTCATCGCACGCCCATTCATTTGCCGCGAGGAGGGTTCTGGGACCCGCGAGGTCATCATGGAGTACCTTGGGCGTGCTGGTTACGACCGCAACAGTCTGCGCGGCTGCATGGAACTGGGCAGCCCGGAGGCGATCAAGGGTGCAGTGGTAGCTGGTATGGGGGTCTCGGTGCTGTCCGAAGCGGTGGTGGCCAAGGAACTGGCCCTGGGCGAACTGGTGGCGCTACCGCTGTCGCCGCCGCTGGAAAGGCCAATCTCGCTGGTGCACGCGCGGCAGAAGTTCCGCGTGCCGACGCTGGAGGTACTGATGCAGTTCCTGCATGGCTATTGCACCGGCCAGCGGACGCCCGGCCCCGCAAAAGAACCCAAACAGGATTGACGCGACATGAAGAACTACTGCGTGGTGCAGCATACGTATTCCGAGTTTCTCGGTCTGATCGAGTCGCAGCTGGAAAAGCGCGATATTGGCTTCTCCTATTATCGCCCGTTCGTGGGCCAGGATCTGCCGGGCTCGGCGGCCCAGTTCGATGGCCTCTGGCTGCTCGGCGGGGCCTGGCCGACCGCGGATCACGAAGAGAATCCGCAGGTCCCGGACGAGCTGTCGCTGATCGATATCTTCCGCCGCTCGAAGCGCCCGGTTGTCGGCATCGGCATGGGCGGGTTGCTGGTGGCCGAGCAGGCTGGTGGCACGGCCCACGAGGACCCGATGTACCGGGCCCGCTTTGTGACTGCGCACAAGACTGCGGCGGGCACAGGGGATGACCTGGCCGAGGCCCTGGACGGCCGGCGTGTGCTGCAGCTGGTCAATGGCAGCGTGGCACTGCCGGACGACCTGGAACCGATCCTGGTCGATGACGAAGGTGACTGGCTGGCCGTGCGTCCCGATGCACTGACCTATGGCGTGCTTTTCCGGCCCGAAATGAAGCCAGGCATGCTCGAGGACATCATCATGGAGGCCAAGCACAATCCGCCGCCAAACATGGGCGAGCTACTGGGCGAGGCCCGCATGGAATGGGGCGACATGCAGAAAGTGACCGAGGACGTGATCGTGGCCCTGGTCAAGGAGCTGGGTCTGATGCAGGAGCGCCGCAAGATGCCGGTGTTCAGCCTGAAGGTCGAGGACGAGGGATGATTCCACCCCTGGGTCCGGGCCAGAAGGGTGGCCTGTCCGGGGGTGACCTCGGGTCGGTGCTTGGCGGCGCGCGCAAGAAGGATCGGGATGACCCGGCCAAGGCGATTGCCGAGATCGCCCAGCGCCTGTCCGCCGAGGACCAGGCCAGCCTGCTGAAGTTTGCCCGCTTCCTGGAACAGCAGTCGCCGGCTCCGGAACCGGAGCCGGTGCCCGAGCCGGAATCCATCCCGCGTCCGGAGAACGAGTCGGTGATCAAGGCGATGCGTCGGCTATCGGCCACGTATCACATGCTGGATCGCTCCAAGTTGCTGAACGAGACCTCGGCCCTGATGGGGCAGCACGTGATGCAGGGGCGCCCGGCGGTGGAGGTGATCGACGAGCTGGAAGTGGTCTTCCGGACCCATTACGAGAAGGCGGTGGCTCAGGATCCGACGCGTCAGACGGGCGGTGGTGATGACGACGCGGCGGGAGGCGCTGCGCGATGATCGAAGTTCTGCGCCAATGGTACCAGCGTCATTTCACCGACCCGCAGGTCGTGATCCTGGCGTTTTTGCTGCTCGCGGGGTTCCTGGTCATCATCTTCGCCGGGCGCATCCTGGCGCCGCTTTTGGCCTCGCTGATCATCGCCTACCTGCTGGAAGGTGGGGTCAAGAAATTGACCCGGATCCACGTGCCGCGGTTGCTGGCGGTCACCCTCGTGTTGATCGCGTTCCTGGCGCTGACGGTGGCGGCACTGTTTAGCGTCGTGCCGCTGCTGTCGGCCCAGGTGACGCAATTGGTCCGCGAGCTTCCGGGGATGATCCGTGAGGGGCAATCCCTGCTGCTACAGCTTCCTGAGCACTATCCCCAGTTGATTACCGACGAACAGGTGCGGGACCTGATGGGAGCGATCCAGGCCGAGGCGACCCTGCTGGGTCAGCGGGTGCTTTCGTTCTCGCTGTCCTCGGCACGGCATATCGTGGACGTGGTGATCTACCTGATCGTTGTCCCGCTGATGGTGTTCTTCATGCTGAAGGACCGCGACCTGATCCTGAACTGGATCCGCGGCTTTATGCCGCAGGACACGCACCTGGCCAGTGAGGTCTGGCGCGAGGTCAACATCAAGATTGCCAGCTACGTGCGCGGCAAGTTCATCGAGATCCTGATCGTCTGGGCCGTTACCTTCCTCACCTTCAACTGGTTTGGCCTGGAATACGCGGTGCTGTTGTCGTTCATGGTGGGGATATCGGTCATCATCCCGTACATCGGTGCGGCGGTGGTGACGATCCCAGTGGCGGCGGTGGCGTATTTCCAGTTCGGCATCGGGCCCGAGTTCGCCTGGATCCTGATCGCCTACGGGGTGATCCAATTCCTCGATGGCAATGTGCTGGTGCCGTTGCTGTTCTCCGAAGTGGTCAATTTGCATCCTGTCGCGATCATCGCCGCGGTATTCGTGTTCGGTGGCATCTGGGGCCTGTGGGGCGTGTTCTTTGCGATCCCGCTGGCGACCCTGGTGCATGCGGTGATCAAGTCCTGGCCGCGCGTCGACCGACCCCCGCCCGAGGCAGCGATCACCGACGCCGAGCGCGAGGCATCCGAACCCGCTTCGAAGTAGGCCGATACTCCAGGCCGCTGCACCGCGGATTCGCGGGCGCGGCGGCCTGCCCCATTACTCGATCAATAACAAGAAGAACGCATGACCGGTACTGAGATCCTGATGAACGTGACACCCCAGGAGAGCCGCGTGGCCCTGGTGGAAAATGGCGTCCTGACCGAGTTGCACCTCGAGCGCACCCGCCGCCGCGGGATCGTGGGCAATATCTACAAGGGCCGGGTCGCCCGGGTGCTCCCGGGCATGGATGCCGCCTTTGTCGACATCGGTCTTGAACGCACGGCCTTTCTGCATGCCTCCGACGTGGCGCCGGTGGAGCGCGAGGAATTCAATGGCAATGGCCTGTCCGACGCAGAGGTCCCCGCGTCCACGGCCAACGGGAATGGCAATGGCAATGGCCACGGAAACGGTGCCCCCGCTCCCATGGCGCGTGAAGGTATCCGCGAACTGCTGCGCGAGGGTCAGGAAGTCCTGGTGCAGGCGGTCAAGGATCCATTGGGCTCCAAAGGGGCTCGGCTGACCACGTACATCACCTTGCCGTCGCGCAATCTGGTGCTGATGCCATACCAGACCAACGTGGGCGTCAGCACGCGGATCGAAGACGAGGGCGTGCGTGCGCGGCTGCGCGAGTCCATCGAGCAGCTGCGCGATGAGCTGGCCCCGCAGCATGGCTTCATCGTGCGTACCGCCGCGGAGCTGGCCGACTACGAGGCCATGTACAACGACACGGCCTTTCTGAAGAAGGTCTGGGACACCCTGCAGGAGCAGGCTGCGGGCGCTCCTCCGGGGACCGAGGTCTATACCGATCTGCCGCTGGTGGAGCGCATCCTGCGCGACATGGTGGGGGTGGATATCGAGCGCATCCGCATCGACTCGCGCGAGACCTATCAGAAGGTCTGCGGGTTTGTGGAACGCTATCTGCCGGAGTTGATCGGTCGTATCGAGCACTATCCGGGCGAGCGTCCGATCTTCGACCTGTTCAATGTCGAGGAAGAGATCCATCGCGCGCTGGAGCGCAAGGTGGAGCTGAAATCGGGCGGCTACCTGATCTTCGATCAGACCGAGGCGATGACCACGGTCGACATCAACACCGGCGGATTCGTCGGCCATCGCAAGCTCGAAGAGACCATCTTCAAGACGAATCTGGAGGCGGCCCAGGCGATCGGCCGCCAGCTGCGCCTGCGTAACCTCGGTGGGATCATCATCATTGATTTCATCGACATGCAGGACGACGAGCACAAGCGCCAGGTGATCCGCGCGCTGGAGAAGGCGCTGGAACGCGACCACGTGAAGACCCAGACCTGCGATGTCTCCCCGCTGGGTCTGGTGGAAATGACGCGCAAGCGCACCCGCGAAAGCCTGGAGCACCAGATGTGCGAGCCTTGCCAGGTATGCAGCGGGCGCGGCTATCTGAAGTCGGCGGAGACGGTGTGCTACGAGCTGTTCCGCGAGATCCTGCGCGAGGTGCGCCAGTATGACGCTCGCGAGTTGCGGGTGCTGGCCTCGCAGAGCGTGATCGATTTGTTGCTGGACGAGGAGTCCGCCAGCCTTGCCGAGTTGCAGAGTTTCGTGGGGATTCCGATTCGTTTCCAAGTGGAGACGCTATATACCCAGGAACAGTTCGATGTGGTCTTCGTCTGACAATTGAAGGGCGCGTGGATCATCCAACGCGCAGCTACCGCCCGGGTGATGCGCGTCAATGCGTCGTCGCAAGGGCCAATGCGGCGCGGTGATTCGCGGAACCTGACGACCCGTGCGGCACGATCGGCGGATGCCGTCGTTGCCGGGCATTCCCCAGGGGAGAGGACACCCAGTTGATTCGCACAAGCGGACCCATCCTGGATACGGGTCCCGGTCGGCCGGGGAGGCTGGATTGCGACCGCGTGGGGTCGAAATGAGCACCCTGTCACAGAGTCTGCGCGTGCTACTGCGTCTGCTGCTCTTCCTGATTCTGCTCGCCGCGATCACGCTGTTGGCGTTGCGTCTCGCACTGCCACACTGGAACGGTCTCCATTCCTGGGTCGAAACCACGGCGAGCGAGCAACTCGAGCACGAGGTCACCGCGTCCCGGATCGAGCTCGGCTGGGTGGGGTGGTCGCCCGCGCTGATGATCCGAGAGGTCTCGGTTGCGATGCCCTCCGGCGAGTCGATCGCGATTGACTCGTTGGGGGTGTCGCTTCGCGCCGGCGCCAGCCTGCGCAGCCGCCACCCCGCCTTGGCTCTTCGTGTGCAAGGCGTGGAACTGCGCCTGGTGCGCCATTCCGACGGACGATTCGTCCTCAGTGGCCGCGAGATCGGTCTGGGCGAGGGACGTCTGCTAACCATCCCGGTTGCACAGTGGCCCGATGTCGACGCCGAGCAGGTGCATCTGGTCTGGGACGATCGTCAGGCGGGTCTCGAATCCTCACTACAACTGGAACGGGCCGCCTTGCGCACGGCCCATGACGGATCGATGCGGGCCTACGTCAACGGCGAGCTGGAGGCCTCCAGCCCCGGTGGCCGGGTGGAAGTCGGGTTGGAAGCCCCGGCGGCGGACCTGCGCGACGCGCGTTTCTTCCTGCATGCCGATGCCGTGGAGCTGGAGGCCTGGCAACCCTGGCTGGCCTATCTGGGCTGGCCGGCCCCCCAGGGCACGACCTCACTCCACCTGTGGGGGGGGCTGGACGATGGGCGCATGGCCTGGCTGCGCGGTGAACATGACACCATCCTCAGCCTGGATGGCGAGCCCGCCGGATCGGCGATTGGTCACCGCTTCGATTGGCGGGTTACCGACCACTGGCAGCGTTCTTCCTGGGCCGCGACCCGTCCCGGTTCGGGCGACCTGCGCTTGAGGTATCACCTGGAGGGCGAACCACGCCAGCTAGTGGTGGATGCGTTAGAGCTGGCGGCGCGCGACCTCGACATCGCGCCGTACGTGCCACTACTGACCTTGCTGGAGCAGGCCGAGCCGAAGCTGGCGGAGCGCATTGGCGATCTGCGACCTCGCGGCCGCCTGGATTTCGGCCGGGTGGAGGCCCGTCGCGAAGACGACCGCCTGCAGCCGGTCTGGGCCGAGGCCGACCTGCGCGATCTCGAATGGCGGGCGGTTGAGCAGGTCCCGGGGGTGGAAGGCGTGTCGGGCTACCTTCAGTGGCGGGACGATACGGCGGAATGGCTGCTGGATAGCCGCGGGATGCAGGTCGATCTGCCACGGGTGCTGGCGGACCCGGTGTCGCTGGATCGGGTTCGGGGGCGATTGCAGGCAGAGCGAGATCAGCAGGGGCACTGGCGCTTGAGCGGTGACGCCTTGCATGCGGCCAATGCCCATGCCGCCGTGCGGGGACGCATGCAGGTTTACCTGGACGGTCACGCGGCGGGGCCACGGGTCGATATCGCAATGGATATTCTGCGTGCCGACGGCGACCACACGGCGCGCTACCTGCCGCTTTATCACTTGCCGGAAAACACCTACCAGTGGCTGGTGGACAGTATCCGTACCGGGAAGTCCTCCGGTGGCGGCATGGCGTACCGGGGGCGCGGGCAGGACTTCCCGTTTGCCAATGACGAGGGGGTGTTCGACCTCTGGGCCGATGTCGAGGCCGGTGTGCTGGACTATCAGGACGGCTGGCCGCGGGCTGAAGAGTTGAGCGGTCGGCTCTTGTTCCATAACGCGGGCTTCCGGGCTGAAGGCGCCGGCGGGCGCATCCTCGACACCGAGGTGCGTGATACCCAGATCCGTATCGCCGATATGGAGAACGCGATCTTGGAGCTCGAAGGGCAATCCGAGGGCGACGCCGCGGATCTGCTGACGTATCTGCGTCAGGCCGAACTGCTTGAGCCCGCCGCGGAGATTCGCGACCAGGCCGCCGCGGAAGGACGCAGTCGCTTGAGTCTCGCCCTCAGTTTGCCGTTGCAGGAAGGCCGGATGGACGAGACCCGCGTACAAGGCGAGCTCGAATTGCGCGGGGTCGATTTCGAGGTGGCGGGTTGGCCCGCCGATCTCGGATCGGTGGAGGGGCGGGTGCGGTTCGATACCGCGGACCGAGTAACCACCGAGGGGCTGACGGCCCGAGTGCATGACGAGACCGTGACCTTCGGGGCGGACTGGCCGCTGAACGGCGATGAGGCCCGAATCACCGCGCAAGGGCCCCAACCACTGGCGCCCTGGTTGGCGGGGTTTCCGGAGCTTGAACCCTATCTCGAGGGCTCCGCCCAATGGGACGCCCAGCTGCGGCTGGGGCAAGCCGTGGATGGGGTTCGACTGGAACTGCGCTCCGACCTGGTCGGGGTGGCGATCGATTGGCCGGAGCCCATCGGAAAGCCGGCGGGGGAAGCCCGCGCGCTGAATCTCTCCCTGCCCCTGGGACATTCCGGCGCCGGGATCGGGCGCATCAGCCTGGGTCAGGTGCTGCGTGCGCACATGCGCCTGTCGCCCGCGGCTGCGCCGGAGGACCCGGCGGCACGCGGGGCCGAACCGGATACCGCCGGGCGCGGGGTAGGGCTGCAGGCGATGGCGCTGGAGATCGGCGCGCCCGCGGCCAGTGACCTGGCCCTGCCAGGTTCGGGTGTATCGGTGCGTGCGCGCTTGCCGGAGCTCGCAGTGGACCCCTGGCAGGCGGCCCTGGAATCGGCGCCGTGGGGCCGTGAGGTCGACATCGGTGCGCCGACCGAAGATGAAAGCACCGGCGAAGTGGCGCTGACGCGTCTGGAGCTGGATATACGCGACCGGATTCTCTGGGACGACCGGGTGTTCCCAGGACTGCGCTTCCTGGCGCGGCGTGCGGATTCCGGCTGGGATATGGAGGCGGCCTCTGACTGGCTGGCAGGAGAGGCTCAATGGCGGCCGCTGGCGGCCGATGAACGCGGTCGCCTGGAGGCGAATCTGAGCCATCTGCTGATCGAGGACCTTGACTGGGGCGACGGTGAGCCGGAATCCCAGGCGGACCCGAGACCGGTTGAGGCCGGAACCTTCGAGGACCCGCGTGTCTGGCCGTCTGTGGCCCTTGCACTCGACAGCCTGGCGCTGGGCGATTACCGTTTCGCGGACATCCAGCTGGGGCTGGAGCCTCAGGCAAATGGACTGGTAGTTCGCGGTCTGGAGGTTCGGGCCCCGGAAGGCGACCTCCATGCGGACGCTACGGGCGTCTGGCAGGTGGATGCCGAGGGGCGGCCGGAGGCCCGGCTGGATGTAACCCTGGTCGGGGATGACTGGGGGGGTGCGCTGCAATCGGCGGGCCTGTCGCGAGCGCTGGTGGGTGGCTCCGGGGACGGCACGCTGTCGTTGTCCTGGCCGGGGGCGTTGTATGCCCCCCGCCTTGCGCATTTGGCAGGCGCAATGGAACTGGCGCTGGAGGATGGCCGCCTGGCCGATGTCGAGCCGGGGGCCGGGCGCCTGTTGGGCCTGGTCAGTCTGGATGTGCTGCCAAGGCGGCTGCGCCTCGACTTCCGTGACGTATTCACCGAGGGTCTGAGCTTCAGCGAACTGACGGCGGATGCAGTGCTGCAGGATGGCGACCTGCATGTGCCCGGCCTGCGGATGGAGGGCCCCTCGGCGCGGGTGCGTTTGAGCGGACGAACGGGCCTGGTGGCGCGCGACTACGACCACGAGATCGTGGTGGTACCCAGCCTGCGCACCGCGTTGCCGATTGTCGGCGCGCTGGTGGGTGGGCCGGTGACCGGAGTGGTGGTCCTGATTGCGGAACGAGTACTGGGGATTGGTGATCAGATAGAAGAGGCGGCCCGTGTTGAGTACGCGGTGACAGGCGCCTGGGACGACCCGCAAATACGCGTGCTGGTGCAACCTGCCGCGGATACGGACGGAAGCGACAACGACTGACGCACAGTAGACTGGATGATCGGAGCAATATGAATCAGGTAGCGGCCATTCAAATGGCCTCCGGACCCCAACCCCAGGCCAATCTGCTGGAGGCCAAGCGCCTGCTGCAGGAGGCCGCGGACAAGGGGGCACGCCTGGCCGTGCTGCCGGAGAACTTCGCCTTTATGGGCATGCAGGAGACCGACATCCTCGGGATCGCGGAGGTCGCCGATGGCGCGGGTCCGCTACAGGCATTCCTGTCGGAACAGGCCCGCCGCCTGGGGCTGTGGATCGTCGGCGGGACCATCCCGCTGCAGACCGAGGGCGGCGAACGCGTGCGTTCGGCTTGCCTGGTGTTCGACGATCAGGGGCAGCAAGTGGCCCGCTACGACAAGATTCACCTGTTTGACGTACGCCTGCCGGACAGTACCGAGGCCTATACCGAATCGAAGGTCTTCGAGCGCGGTGACCAGGTCGTGGTGGTCGATACCCCGGTGGGGCGGATGGGCCTCGCGATCTGCTACGACCTGCGTTTTCCGGAGCTGTTCCGGGCCCTGCTGGACCAGGATGCGGAATGGGTCGCCCTGCCGGCCGCCTTCACCGCGCAGACGGGGCAGGCGCACTGGGATGTGTTGCTGCGCGCCCGTGCGATCGAGAATCAATGCTTCATGCTGTCGGCTGCCCAGGGCGGGTTCCATGTCAACGGGCGCGAGACCTACGGGCATAGCGCGCTGGTGGACCCGTGGGGCCGGGTTGTGGGGCAGTTGCAGCGCAACCCCGGCGTATTACTGGCCAAGCTGGATCACGCGCAGGTGAAACGTATCCGCAACAGCTTCCCGGCCGTTGAACATCGACGCCTGCCTTGCCCCGGGACCACGTGATTCGCTTATTGGATACCCAGGCCGTGGGCAGGCGCGCGATATACCCGCAACGCCCGCGCGCTTGAAAGCGAAGCCCGCGCCCCAAGCTCCATACTGACGATCAACACGACGCGCCCCGTCCGGACCTGGCCCGGGGCGTCGGTACCGCGGCACCCGAGAGGACTTCATGATCGACAGCCTTGCGCAACAAACCCTGCTCGACCCCGCCGGCCTTGGCGACAGCGAGCTCAGCACACTCCTGGGCACCACCTTCGGACGGGGCATTGATGGGGGTGATTGCTACTTCCAGTTCTCCAGCCAGGAGGGTTGGTCGCTGGAGGACGGTATCGTCAAATCCGCCAGCTTCAATATCGAGCGCGGCGTCGGGATCCGTGTAGTGCGCGGCGAGCAGACCGGGTTCGCGTATTCCGACGACATCGCAATGCCGGCCATGCTGGAGGCGGCCAAGACCGCCCGCAGCATTGCTGATGCCGGGCAGAGCGGGCGCATCGCGGTTGCCTCGCGCGCGCCCTCGCGCCCGGCCCTGTACGCCCCGGACAACCCGCTGGATTCGTTGGGCGAACAGGCCAAGATCGATCTGCTCAAGGAAGTGGATGCGGTCGCCCGGGGCGCCGACTCGCGCGTGACCCAGGTGATGTGTTCGCTGGCCGGGGTGCACGAGGTCGTGCTGATCCTGAACGCCCGTGGCGAGCTGACCACCGACGTGCGCCCGCTGGTGCGTCTCAACGTCCAGGTGATTGTCGAGCAGGGCGGGCGCCGCGAATCCGGTACCTCCGGCGGCGGCGGGCGCTCCGGCTACCGTTACTTCCTGGAGGCGGATCGCGCCGCCGGTTATGCCCGCGAGGCGGTACGTCAGGCGCTGGTGAATCTGGAGGCGCGCGAGGCTCCGGCCGGGACCATGAAAGTGGTGCTGGGCCCTGGCTGGCCGGGCGTGCTGCTGCACGAGGCCATCGGTCACGGGCTGGAGGGGGACTTCAATCGCAAGGGGACCTCCGCGTTCTCCGGGCGCATCGGCGAGCAGGTGGCGGCCAAGGGCATCACCATTGTCGACGACGGCACTCTGGAGGGGCGGCGTGGCTCGCTGAACGTGGACGATGAGGGCAACCCGACCCAGCAGACGGTGTTGATCGAGGACGGCGTGCTGCGCGGTTACATGCAGGACGAGATGAATGCCCGCCTGATGGGCGTGCACTCCACCGGTAATGGTCGTCGCGAATCCTACGCCCGTCTGCCGATGCCGCGGATGACGAATACCTACATGCTTGGCGGTGACGCCGATCCGGAGGAGATCCTGGCCTCGGTGGACGATGGTCTGTACGCAGTGAATTTCGGCGGTGGCCAGGTGGATATTACTTCGGGCAAGTTCGTGTTTTCGGCGTCTGAGGCCTATAGGGTGGAGAAGGGCAAAGTGACCTATCCGGTCAAGGGTGCGACCCTGATCGGGAATGGCCCGGATGTTCTGACCCGGGTGTCGATGATCGGTAACGACATGAAGCTCGATACTGGCGTCGGGACTTGCGGCAAGGAGGGCCAGGGCGTGCCGGTTGGCGTGGGTCAGCCAACGCTGCGTATAGACGGCATGACCGTGGGCGGTACCCAGGCGGCCTGAGCGTGACTACGCGACTGAAGGGGCGTTTCCCCGAGGCTCGCGGTACGGAATGCAACCAAGGAGGCAGCAGATGAATCTCGATTTTCTGGAGCAGGAACGGTCCCTTCCGGAAGGCCATGGCCATGACAAGATTGTCCAGTGGCATGTCTTCCGGGCACGCGAGAAGGCCGAGCAGTTCGCCCATCATGTGGAGCTGGGCGAAGGCCAGGATCTGGTCGGCGGCTGGACGCGTGACAGCGTCGGCATGCTCTATTGGGTCGGTGTACACGTCGATGACCTGGAACGCTGGGGTAACGTCGGCGCGGTTCATAAGCACGGTGCCCGGGTCGACTAGCCCCGCGCCGCCCCCTCAGTCGAGCCGCGCCCCGGGGTTTGGCCCCCGGGGCGCGGCCCACCTTTCGCTATCCCGATCAGCTACCGAGTAACGGAACCCTGCATGAGCACATCACCCGAACGCGCGATCCCGGAACCCGTGTCCCAGGAAGACGGAGTCCAGGCCCTGTCCCATTCGCCGGATTCGCTGCAGGCGCGCGTGCAGCGCACGCTGGAAGCCGCGCAGGCGCGTGGGGCCTCGGATGTCCAGGCGGTGGTGAGTCACAGCGTGGGTCTGGAGCTGGGCGTGCGCAAGGGCGAGATCGAGACCCTGGAACACGAACGCGACCAGAGCCTGTCGCTGATCGTCTACTTTGGTCAGTCCAAGGGTGCGGCCTCCACGACCGATTTCAGCGATCAGGCCCTGATCGATACCGTCGAGGCGGCCTGTCGCATTGCCCGTTATACCGAGCCGGACCCGTATGCCGGGATGCCGGACCCGGCGTTCAAGGCGGCCGAGTGGGAAGATCTCGATCTGGACCACCCCTGGGGTTGTAGCGCGGTCGAGGCCTCGGAACTGGCACGCACCATTGAGGCCGCCGGTATTGCCACCGATGCGCGGATCGAAAACTCCGAAGGGGCCAGTGTCAGCACCCGTCGCGCCATCGCCTTTCTCGGCGACAGCCAAGGCTTCATGGGTGGATACCGCAGCACCCGGCATTCGCTGTCCTGCGCCCTGGTTGCACGTGACGATGCTGGCATGCAGCGCGACTATGCCTACACGGTCGCCCGCCACGCTGAAGACCTCACCGCGGCCGAGCAGATCGGCCACGAGGCCGCCGAGCGCACCGTGCGCCGCCTGGGCGGGCGCAAACTCTCCACCCGCAGCTGCCCGGTGCTGTTCGCCCCGGAGATGGCGCGGACCCTGATCGGCAGCTTCACCCGCGCGATCTCCGGCCCGGCCCAGTACCGCGAGAGCTCGTTCCTGCTGAGCGCGGTCGGCGAGGCGGTGTTCCCCGAGTGGATGCAGATCGAGGAACGCCCGCTGACCCCGCGGGCACTGGGCTCGGCCCCCTTCGACGGCGAGGGCGTGCGGACCCGCAATCGCCCGCTGATCGCGGGGGGCGTATTGCAAAGCTACACCCTGGACAGCTACGCAGCCCGCCGCCTGGGCCTCGAAACCACCGGTAATGCTGGCGGGGCACGAAACGTGACGGTGGCCCCGGGCGACAAGGACTTCGCCGCCCTGCTGGGCGAGATGGGCACCGGCTTCCTGGTGACCGAGTTGATCGGCCAGGGTGTGAACCAGGTAACGGGCGACTACTCGCGTGGTGCCGCCGGCTTCTGGGTGGAGAATGGCGAACTGCAGTACCCGGTGGAGGAGATCACCATTGCCGGCAACCTGAAGGACATGTTCCAGCGCATGGTGGCCGTGGGCACCGACGTTGACCGCCGCGGCAACATCCACACTGGCTCCATCCTCATCGAGTCCATGACGGTCGCGGGCGACTGAATCCGTCCGTACTGCGGAGAGTAGCCTGGAGCCCGCTGGTTCTCGGTAGGGCGCGGTACTGCACTTTTCTTGTAGCCTGTCTTCCGGCGGCGCCGAACGATCGGCGCTTTCTCGGGGCTCGACCGGTCGTTACCCAGCAGCCGGTTTCCTCCCCTGTGGCGAGGAGCGGCCATGAACTTCTTTGAGCATCAGGATCAGGCGCAGCGCAGGACTCGCTGGTTGCTGGCCCTGTTCGGTCTGTCCGTGCTGGTGATCGTTGGGTCCCTGGGGCTGATGGTCTGGGCCTTCGGGGGTGGGACCGAGGCCGCTGCCTGGACCATGGGGGTGACCGCGGGGCTGATCGCCCTGGCCAGCCTGTACCGGGCCTGGCAGCTGCGCGCCGGCGGCGGCCGGCTGATCGCCCGGGAGATGGGCGGAGTGCAGGTTGATGGCAACCCCACCGACCCGCAGCGGCGCCAGCTGCGCAACGTGGTGGAGGAGATGGCGATCGCCTCGGGGGTTCCGGTGCCCGAGGTGTACGTGCTGGAGCAGGACCTGGGCATCAATGCCTTCGCTGCCGGTTTTGCGCCGAGTGACGCGGTGGTGGCGGTGACCCGTGGCGCTCTGGACAGCCTGGACCGAGCTGAGCTAAAGGGCGTGATCGCGCACGAGTTCGGGCACGTCCTCAATGGCGACATGCGGCTTAACATGCGCCTGATTGGCATTCTCTACGGGATCGAGATCCTGGCGCTGCTAGGGCAGGGCGGGCTGGCGCGGCGCCGGCGGCGACACAAGGGCGATATTGCCGAGACCGGTGGCGCGATCGTGAGCGTGACCCTGATCGTGGTTGGCTACATGGGGCTGGCGCTCGCGCGCTGGATTCGGGCCGGGATCTCGCGTCAGCGCGAGTATCTGGCAGATGCCCATGCGGTGCAGTTCACCCGCGAGCCGGAAGGTCTGGCCGGGGCGTTGAAGAAGGTCGCGGCGCGCTATGCGGGGCTCAACGGCAATACCGAAGAGATTACCCACATGCTGTTCGCCAGCGATGCGATTGGCCAGCTCTACGAGACCCACCCTCCGCTGTTGGACCGTATCCGCGTCCTGCAGCCCCACTTCGAGCCGGACGAACTGGAAGGCCTGCGGGATCAGTTGAATGCCCGTGTGCGCAAGGCCGCCCGGGAACGTGCCGTGGACGGGATGCAGCACAAGCGGGAGGGCACACTACCCGGGGGCGAAGCGGTGGGGGATGCCCTGGGCGGCCACCCTGCACTGACCCACATCCTGGGGGCCGGGATGTTGCTCGCCGCAATCCCGGGACCGCTGGCCTGGACCGCGCGTTCCGAGGCCCGGGCGGTCGAGGTGGTCTTGTACCTGCTATTGAACCCCGATTTCGAGGTGCGTGAGCAGCAACTGGGCTTGATCGCCGAGGCCGAGGGCGAGGCCCGTGCGCAGGCAGTGCGTGGGCTGCTGGACGCCGAACCGTCCTTGCGCGCGGACCTGCGTATGCCGCTGCTCGAGCTTGCCTTTCCAGCCTTGCGGCGGCTGGCCGCCGAGGAACGGGTGCGGTTGGAGGCACTGGTGGAGCGCATGATTCACGCCGATGGCCGGGTGGCGGTATTCGAATATGCCCTGGGCCGGCTATTGGCGCGGCAATTGGGTGACGTGCAGGACCCCTACACGGCGTCCCGTCCGCGGCATGCCCGGCTGGATGCACATCAGGAGGGAGCGCATTACCTGCTCGCGTTGTTGGCCCACCACGGCCACCCGGATGATCCGGACGCCGCGCGGGCGGCGCTGACGGCCGGGCTGGGTGAGCTCACCGGGGCCTTGCCGCTGGATGCCACGATTCCCGAGGCCCTCTCCGGTGCCGGTGGGGCGAGGGCCTGGGCGAACGTGCTGGATCGTGTGCTGGATCAGCTGGATGGGTTGCGTCTGCGCGACAAGGATCGGTTGATTCGCGCGATGGCCGTGACCGCCCACCACGGAGGCACTGTTGGGGTCGCCGAGGCAGAGCTGCTGCGGGTAATGGCTGCCTCGCTGCATGTGCCCCTTCCCTTGGCTTCAGATGGCCTTGTCGATATCGCGGGAGATGCCCTGTAACTCGGCCTCCGAGCGCCGTTTTAGGAGAAATAACGCGTATTCGCCGAAATTAAATTGTGGTTCAAGCAGCGGATAAGCAAAGTATTTCTCGCCTTCCGGAAAGAAAATCCCAAAAAACACTATCAATGCGCGGCCGTTTAGGAGGACAATGGCTGCGAGGTAACGGTAACAGGCTCCATATTGCACCAGGCGACACCCAGGAAAATGGACGTACAGATTCGCAGTACCGGCCCCGCTCGGGACCGCAGAGAATCACGATCAAGACCCACCGTCGTTCGGTTGCCCTTCAGTCTCTCCTCCTCGAAATCCCAATCTACTATGAACAAGCAGAGGTAACCGAAATGGCTACAGGTACAGTGAAGTGGTTTAGCGACGAAAAAGGCTTTGGCTTTATTACCCCGACCGATGGCTCCAAGGACGTCTTCGTCCACCACAGCGCCATCCAGGGTAGCGGCTTCAAGTCGCTGGCCGAAGGCCAGAGCGTCTCGTTTGACGTCGAGCAGGGCCAGAAGGGTCCGGCCGCCGCGAACGTCGAAGCGCAGTAAGACAACCGCCAGCGCGTAAGCGCCAGGTTGCAGAAGTCCCGCCATGTGCGGGACTTTTTTTGTGCGCGGTTTTTGTATGTGCTGATGCCCTCTGGCCCCGGTCGTCCGGGCGTCATGTCAGTCGCGCTAGAAATGTGCATAAAAAACAAGTTTTACGCTGGATGGTTGGGCGTGACGTGATAGGGTTCCGACATGCATGGAGGCCTCCGTAAACCTGCTCCGAATCCCGCCTGGGCGCGCCGTTCTGGATGTGTATTGGTGGTCGTCATGGGCGTTTTGCTGTCGCTGTTCGCAGGTAGCCTTAGCGCCAACGGGGGGCCGTATCGCGCCCCCGACAAGATTCCCGGTGCCCAGACCATCGATGCGTCCGAGGCCTGGGCGCTGTTCCGCGAAGGCGTGCCGTTCGTGGATACCCGGTTGCAAACCGATTACGAGGCCGGACGTATACCCGAGGCGCGCAACCTGACGATCATGCGCGCCGCTGACGATGAGCAGAACCGCTTTACCCGCGAGAAGCTGCTGGCGTTTATCGGTGGGCTGAATGAACCGGTTGTCCTGTATTGCAACGAACGGGACTGCTGGCGCACCGAAGCGGCAATTCATAGGGCGCAGGAGTGGGGCTTCACCAATCTCCATTACTTCCCCGGTGGCTTCCCGGAGTGGATCCGCGCGGGCTACCCTTTCGAATAACCCGATGGACTCCGCAGGCGCCGCCCAGCTCGGCCGGGGCATTCGGCTTCAGACGATCCTTGCCGGGGTTATGTTCGCCGGCCTGCTGGTGCTGGCGGGAACCCTTGCCCTCGGGACACACCTCGCAGTCGATCAGGCGGAGCAGCGTCTTGACCGTCTGGGCGTGGACGGCCAGTCGGCCGCGTGGCGCCAGACGCTAGAGAACGAGTGGCAGCGCATGCGCGCGGAGGTGCCCTCGGTTACCCGGAACGATGCTCTGATCGGTGCTATGCGAGCGGACAGGGGTATCCAGAATTACGCCGATCCCCTCTACAATCGTTTGCGCGCGGGCGAAATTGCCGACCGTATCGTCGTGCTTGATGCCCAGGGCACCGTGCGCTACGACTCGGACGGTTCACGCGGCGAACGGGTGCCATTGGCTGCTGCAGCCTTGGCTGATGGACGTTTTCACGAAGGCCTGCATCATGTCCCCGGCGAGCGGTTCTACGCGGGCCTGGCCGTCCCGGTCTATCGAAGCGGAAACCCGATTGGCAGTGTCGTGCAGCTGCGTGACCTGTCGACCTCCGCGCTGGAGTCCATGGCGGACGCCATTGGTGGTCGGGCCGCGCTACTGGACGAGCGGGGCCCACTCGCGCTCACTGCCCCCTTCGCGATGGATTTGTCGGTGGGCCGCCGGCTGCATGAACAGCCGGCGGCCGTTCGCGTTGACCTTGACGGGCGGCATTCGCAGCTGGTGTACCTGCCGTTGACCCCGTATGCCGCCGAGCGCCCGACCGCCAATGTGGTCCTGGCGCGCGATCTGACCGAATCCGTTGCCACCCAGAAGCTGATCAACCTGACGACCTACACCGTCGCGTTCCTGGTACTACTGGTGATCGCGGGCGGACTTTATCTGTGGCTGGGTCGCACCCTAAAGCCGATGCGAGAGGCCGTGCAGACATTGGATCGGATCGGCCATGGCGAGTTTTCCACCGAACTACGCGCCGATTCGCGCATCCGCGAGATTGCGCGGCTGCAGGAGGTGACGCAGACCATGGCGCAGCGGCTGGGCCGCATCCTCGAGGTGGAAGAGGAGAATGCCCGGCTGGCCTTTCGCGATGCACTGACCGATCTGCCCAACCGGCGGCTCCTACTGGAACACCTGGAGCACGCGATCCACACGGTCAATCGCACCGGGCGCCATGCGGCGCTTTTGCTGATTGACCTCGACAACTTCAAGACGCTGAACGATACCTGCGGGCACTCCGCGGGTGATCGTCTGTTGCAGACCCTGGCCCGGCGGTTTACCGACCGGTTGCGGGATCAGGACATCGTCGCCCGCCTGGGTGGCGACGAGTTTGTGGCCCTGCTTGAGGAGTTGAGTTCGGATCGTTCCCAGGCCGGCGCGGACGCCCGGCGGATAGCCGAGCAACTCCTGCGGGCCATGCGCGAACCCGTCGTCATCGACGAGATCGAGCACGTGATGTCGGGCAGTATCGGCATCACCCTGTTCCCGCGGGGCTTTGATACCGCCGAGGAGCTGCTCAAGCAGGCGGATTTCGCGATGTATCAGGCGAAACACCAGCGCGGCAACGCGGTGCGTTTTTATGATCCGGAGATGCAGCGTACGCTGCTGCGCGAGGCCGAGCTCGAACGCAGTCTGCGCCAGGCCCTGGAGCGCGACGAGCTGGTGATCCACCTGCAGCCCCAGGTGGATTCACACGGTCACATCCTGGGTGGCGAGGCGCTAATGCGCTGGCCGCAAGCCGATGGTGGCTGGATCTCCCCGGGCGAGTTCATTCCAATGGCCGAGAACACCGGTCAGATCCTGGATATCGGGCGCGTGGCGTTGTTGCAGGCCTGCCAGGTCCTTGCCCGCTGGCAGGGCCAGCCAGAGCTGGAGACGTTGCCGATATCGGTCAACCTGTCGCCGCATCATCTGCGCCAGCGACGCCTGATGGACGAGGTGACGAGTGTTCTGGAACAGACGGCTGCACCGGCCGAGCGTCTGCATGTCGAGGTAACCGAGAGTGTGATGGCCGATGCCTCGCCGCAACTGATCGCCAACCTGGAGGCCTTGCAAGCCCTGGGTGTTGTATTGGCGCTGGATGACTTCGGGACCGGGTACTCGTCATTGAGTTATCTGAAACGGCTACCGCTGGATATGCTCAAGATTGATCGCTCATTCGTACAGGACATCGAACATGACGCCGATGACGCCAACATCGTCGCAACCATCACCGCTATAGCTCACAACATGGGCCTGTTACTCATTGCCGAGGGTGTGGAGAACGAAATCCAGCGTGATTTCCTGGTACGCCATGGCTGCAATCGCTTCCAGGGGTACCTGTACCACCACGCGATGCCCGTTGCCGATTTCGAGGCCGTGGTCCATCGCGAGCA
The DNA here is from genome assembly GCF_000745395.1 of Thioalkalivibrio sp. ALJ1. Classification (NCBI taxonomy): domain Bacteria; kingdom Pseudomonadati; phylum Pseudomonadota; class Gammaproteobacteria; order Chromatiales; family Ectothiorhodospiraceae; genus Thioalkalivibrio; species Thioalkalivibrio sp. ALJ1. Next base: position 1,580,755 of record NZ_KN050684.1, read on the forward strand.
GGGAAGTGCCGGGAAAAATCTGGATGCACCATGAAAAGGGAATAATGCCGGGCGTTAGGGCGAGATGGAGAACGATAGAACCCCAGGGTTTATGGAAGCCATCGCCCAGACTGGCCTGCTCACCGAGATTTGGGAACATTTCCCGGAGAACATGTTCCTGATGCGGGTCGAGGGGCCAGATTTTGTGGTTGAGGCGGCCAATCCGAAAATGACGGAAGTGGTTGCTCAGGACTGTATCGGAAAGCGGCTGCACGACTTCCTGCCGTGGTCTGTCGCGGAGGCGACGGTTGGGCATTATCGGGACTGTCTGCGCCAGGACAAACCGCTTCGTTACGAAGAGCATGCGGCGTTCCGTGATGGCCATGGCGAGGAGCGCGCGGGGCACTGGTTGACCCTGCTGGTGCCTGTGCACGATACGAACGGGGCGGTCTCGCACGTGTTTGGGATCGCCCAGGACGTCACCGAGTTGCGTCTCGCGTGCGCCGATCTGGAGCGTTATAACCAGGACCTTGAAGCCGTCGTCGAGGTGCGTACCCAGGCCCTGAACGAGGCGAACCGGAAGCTGCAGGAGGCCAATACGCAGCTGGAATTGTTGGCTTCAAGGGATAGCCTCACGGGCGTCGGTAACCGCCGTTACTTTCAGGCTGGGGCCGAGCGTGAGATGGAGCGCGCGCGGCGCCATGGCAGCGCGCTGTCGCTGTTGATGTTCGACCTTGACGGCTTCAAGCAGATCAACGACCAGGACGGCCACGCGGCCGGCGACGCTGTGCTGCAGCGGGTGGCAGCTAGTGTGCAGGCCGAGCTGCGGACGAATGATCTCTTTGCCCGCTATGGCGGGGACGAATTTGTCCTGCTTCTTCCTGATACGCCCTTGGCGTCTGCTCGCCAGATGGGGGATCGTCTGCGCAACCGCGTACAGGCCGAGGCCGGGGTGGCCATCAGCCTGGGCGCCGCCGGATACCTTGCCGCCGATCATCACCTCGACACGCTCGTCCAGCGCGCTGACGCCGAAGTCCTTTCGGCTAAACGTGGACGCAAGCTGGGGTAGGGCTGGTTTGACGTTGCAACCGCGTGGTTCGGTCAGCCTTCGGTTTTCCAGTGGCGGCGATCCTGCTTCCTTACATCCGCTAATGGCTCAGAGCCCGAAGATTTCCGACTTGAGGTTCCACTTGGAGGCGAGGGTCTCGGTGGCGTTGAGGAATTCCTCGGCGCGGGTCGGATGGTTCCACTGGCCCTTGGCGAGCCAGGCGAGCGCGGTGTCGCGGTCGGGGGCCAGGGACAGGATGTGGATCAGTTCGCCGGCATCACTGCCGATGACTTCACCGCCCAGCAGGGCGCCAGTATCCATGTCGCCGATCAGGCGCACGAAGCCTTCCGGTTCGTCCTGGCCCAGAGCACGGGGGGAGGTCTCGAAGGCGGCGAAGCCCACTGCGGGTTCCAGCTCTTCGTCTTCGGCGTCGTCCTCGTCCATCCCCAGGCGGGCCATCTCGACCGCGGTGTAAATCGCGATCGGCACGAAGCGCTCGTCCTGTTCTCGAGTGTTGCCGTTCTGGATGTTCTCGACCGCGATGGTGGCGTCGGCCAGGGCATGGTTGGCGGTTTGCCATTCGCTGGCGACGTCGCCGATGGCGTAGATATTGTCGACGTCGGTCTGCAGAGTGGGGCGGCGCTTCACGAATCCGCGGCCATCGGTCTTGACGCTGATGGCATCCAGGTTGAGGCCTTCGGTGTGGGGGGTGCGCCCGGTGCCGAGCAGCACCCAGTCGACCTCAAAGGTATTGCCCTCGCTGTCGGTGATGGTGACGCCGTTGTCCGAGGTCTCCACCTTGTCGTAGCCCTTGACCCGGATCGGCTCTACGCCATCTTCTGACAGGCGTTCCTTCAGCGTGCCCAGCGCCTGGGGGCTGAACTTCTGGCCGGAGAGCGGCTTGGAACGGCTCAACCAGGTCACCTCCTTGCCGAGGTGGTGGAAGATCCAGGCGAACTCGGTGGCCACCACGCCGGAGCCGATGATGGCGACGCGCGAGCCGGTCGGGGGCTTGTCGTCGAACAGCATGTCGGTGGTGAGGACGCGGCCGGCCTCGGCCTTGAACGGTGCCGGTACACTGGCCGTCGCACCGGTGGCGATGATCGTGTGCCGTGCGCTGACGGTCTCGGTGCCGTCATCGTTTACGATCTCGAGGGTCTCGGCATCGCGGAAGCTAGCGTTGCCATGGCGATACTGGATCTTGAGGTGTTTCATATAGCCGAGATAGGAGTTGCGTACCTCGGTGACCACGTCGTTCTGGTGGTCCCAGGCCTGGCCCATGTCGGCACTCAGGCTACCGCTGATACCACGGCCCTCGAAGTGGCGCTGGGCGGCGACCGTGCGGGCGGTGTGGTACCAGTCTTTCTTGGGCACGCAGCCACGATTGAGGCAGCAGCCGCCCCAGTCACCCTTCTCGATGATGATGACGTTGAGGCCGCGCAGGGCGCCCAGGACGGCGGCACGATAGCCCCCGGGGCCACTGCCGATGATGGCCAGGTCAAAGGTTTCGCTCATGGTTGGTTAGCCCGGATGGTTCGTGAGTTTGTTCGATGGTCGCGCAGGATATTGGCTGTACGGGGATTCTCCCAGGGTACAGCGCGTCGGGGTTATACGGCTGACTGAGGAAAATTCCTCGTCTGGCCAGGGGAACAGTGAGGGCGGATGCCATTCATCAGTGTTTCCCTAATCGTTCAGATCAATGATCGGGTCGTGCCATTCGAGCTGGGTGAGATTCAGCTCGAACACACGGCCGTCGGCCTCGTAGTCGAAACGCACCGGGACGTGGCGCAGTTCGCGGGCGAACCAGGCGGACAGGGCAACATCGCTGTCATCGGTGCGGCGATCGATGCGGACGGTCTCCACGCGACCGATCGGGGAGTCCATGGTCTCGCGTCCGGCGACTTCGAAGCGGTATTCGCGCAGCCGGTCCCGCTCCAGTGACTGGATGGTCTTCCGGGCGCCTTCCTGGCTCAGCGCGCCGCTCTCCAGTTGCTGCATCATCAGGTAGAGGGAGCCGAGAAAGTCCAACGTCTGCGGGGGCACCTCTAGGTCGAAGCGGTCGCCGTTGATGGTGCCAATCGCGCGGTTGTCGTCCCAGTCGAACCGGGTTTCGACCTTGTGCTCGCGGCGCGGGGTGATCTGCTTGCTGCGCGAATGCACGAGCTGCAGCTCGCCGTTCGGGTTGGTCATCAGCGCCTCGCGGCTCAGCTCGAACCGACCGAGGACCCGCAAAAAACCGGACACATGGGCGTCCATCGCCATGCGTGTCTGCACGTCTTCGTGATTGAGGGTGATGCGCGCCTTGAGCGTGTTGCCCATCGCACTGGCCTCATAGCTCGCGGTGTACGGCGGGATCGGACGCAGGTCACGATCCGCCGCCGCCGGGGCTGCGAGGAGGGCCAGCAGAATGGCCATAACCATAGTGGGTGCGAGCCGGAACATGGTGGATCTAGCCAGCCGGTTGTGGCGGTGAAGCATTGTGCGTGTCCTCGTCGAGTTGCAGCGGCGCGCCCAGCGGCGTGCCATCGGCCTGCAGGATCCGCCCGGACCACTGAATTTCGCCTGAACACACTCGGCGAACCACCTCGGGATACAGTCGGTGCTCGGCCCGCTGCACCCGGGCGGCCAGGGTGTCGGCGGTATCGTCGGATACGATCGGCACACGAGCCTGCATGATGACCGGGCCGCCATCCAACTCTGGCGTCACAAAATGCACACTGGCGCCGTGTTCGGTCTCGCCGTCGGCCAGGGCACGGGCATGGGTATCCAGACCACGATACTTGGGCAGTAGCGAGGGATGAATGTTCAGCATGCGGCCGGTAAATCGGTCCACAAAGCCCGGGGTCAGGATGCGCATGAACCCGGCGAGAATGACCCAATCCGGGGCGTAGCCTTCAATGGCGGTGGCGAGATCGGCGTCGAAGGCCTCGCGCGTCGGGTAGTCGCGGTGGTTCAGCACTTGGGACGGGATGCCGTGTTGCTCGGCGAAGCCAAGCCCGCCGGCATCCGGACGGTTGCTGACCACACCCACGATCCGGGCCGGGATCTGGCCCTGCTCGCAGGCTTCGATCAGCGCGCCCAGGTTGCTGCCGCGTCCGGAGATCAGGACCACCAGGCGTGGCGGCGTTTCAGCGGTGATTTGCCCGGGGGCTTCGGTCATGCGGTGGCGTAGGTCACGCTGGGTTGGAAGTCGTCGCGTTCGCGGATCACACCGATCGGCCAGCTACGGATGCCGGCTCGCGCGAGTTCTGTGCTGGCGGCCTCGACTCGATCCTCCGGGAGGATCACGGTCATGCCGATGCCACAGTTGAAGGTGCGCAGCATCTCTTCGTCGGCGATGTCGCCGGCCTGCTGCAGCCAGTTGAAGACCGAGGGGCGTGCCCAGCTGTTCGGGTCGATGCGCGCGCCGAGAGTGTCCGGCAGAACACGGGGGAGGTTCTCGGTCAGACCGCCGCCAGTGATATGGGCCATCGCATGCACCGGGAAATGCTGCAAGAGCTCCAGCAACGGGCGAACGTAGATCCGGGTGGGGGCCATCAGCGCGTCGCCCAGGGTCTTGCCGTCGCCATCCGGCAGGGCGTCGTCCAGGCTCGCACCGGAATGCTCCAACACGCGCCGGATCAGCGAATAGCCATTGGAATGCGGTCCGGTGGCTTCCAGGCCCAGAACCACGTCTCCGGCCGCGACCTGGCTACCGTCGATCAGGGCGTCTTTTTCTGCGATGCCGACCGCGAAGCCGGCCACGTCGTAGTCCTCGCCCTGGTACATCCCGGGCATCTCGGCGGTCTCGCCGCCGATCAGCGCGCAGCCCGCCTGTTCGCAGCCCTCGGCGATGCCGGTGACCACGTCCGCGGCAATATCCACATCCAGATGGCCGGTGGCGTAGTAGTCGAGGAAGAACAACGGTTCTGCCCCCTGGACTACGATGTCGTTCACGCACATTGCGACCAGGTCGATGCCGATGCTGTCGTGGCGGCCGGTCTCCTGCGCCAGGCGCAACTTAGTACCCACCCCGTCGGTCCCGGAGACCAGAACGGGCTGCTTGTAGCGGTCCATCGGCAGCTCGAACAGGGCACCGAAGCCACCCAGCCCGGCCATCACGCCGGGACGCTGGGTGCGCGCTGCATGCGGCTTGATGCGTTCGACCAGCTCGGCGCCGGCCTCAATATCGACACCGGCCTCGCGGTAGGTCAGGCCTGAACGGGATTCGGACATGGGTTCCCCGATGTTGGATGAGCGCGGTTGGACGGCCGCACGCTGCGGCGGTCTCGCAGAACCCGGCATGGTAGCGAGCCGGATGCGGGCGTGCAAAGCGACAAGCCCATCCATGCGTGTTGTGACAGGGTTTTGCGCCGCGCCTGTGGTATTTTGGGCGCCTTTCGAACAACCGATCACCATCATGCCAACGCATCGCAAATTGCACTCGTTCTCGGCGTTCCTGTTTAGCCTGGCTTTGTTGCTTCTGGCCCCCCTGGCGCAGGCTCAGGAGTCACTGGTCGTGACGGTCGCGGCCGAAGACGATGCCTCTGCGCTGGAGCAGGGGCTGGAACAGGCGCTTGTTCGCCTGGCCGGGCTGCGTTCGGAGTCGGTCCACGAACTGGTCGAGGCGCTCCTGGCCGAGCGCGATGACGAAGGTTGGATTGCCGCGCTCGAGCGGCGCCAGCAGGTGGAGGATGACCGCTGGCGCCTGGAGTTTGACCCCTTCCGTCTGCGCACCGCGCTGCGTGATGCCGGCGTGCCCGCGGTGCTGGGTGAACGCCCAGGGCTCCTGGTCTGGGCGGTTTACGACCAGGGCGGGCAGCGCGACCTGCTGGGCGATGCTGTGGATGGCCCGGGTGTCCTGCGGGAGCTGCAGGATCTGGCCGAGTCGCGCGACATGCCCCTGCTGTTCCCGCTAGGGGACCTGGAGGACCGACGTGCGGCGCAGCCATCCGACATCGTTGGGGGCGTAACCGAGCCCCTGGTCGATGCCGCCCGCCGCTATGAGGCGGACGGCGTCATTTTGTTGCACGTGCGCGAGACGGCGGGCGAGACCGAGGCGCGGGCCATTGCCGTGCATGATGATCGTGAGTTCCGCGGTTCCGCCCGCGGGGATGCTCCCGAGGGGTCCGCTCGCGAGGCGGTCGCCCTGGTTCTGGATCAGGTGGCCGAGCGCTTGGCCCGGGTGCCCGCCGAGCCCGACTGGGTGCGTCTGGGCTTTTCCGGGGTGCAGGGCTATGCGGCCTTCGAACGCTTGCGCGCGGAGTTGACGCGTCTGCAGGCAGTGGAGGTGGCACGCCTGGACGCGCTGGCGGGCAATACCGTGGTACTGCAGGTGCGCAGTGGGCTGGACCAGGACGACCTGGTCGATCTGCTGCGTGGCTCCGGCTTCGCGCGGGCCGAGGTGCCGGAGGATGCGCCCGAGGCGGACGCCTGGCTCGATCGGCGCTGATCGACGGTTGCCACGCACGGATGCTTCCCCGTCACCAGATCCCGAATGCGGTCACGATCGGCCGGATCCTGTTGATCCCGCCGATCGTCTGGCTATTGGTGCAAGAACACTATTGGATAGCGGTGGTGCTGCTGGCGATTGCAGGGCTGAGTGACGCCCTGGATGGCTGGCTGGTGCGGCGCTATGGCTGGCATACGCGTCTGGGGGCCTGGCTGGACCCGGCGGCGGACAAGCTGCTGATGCTGGGGATCTACGTAGCGGTCACGCTGTCCGGCCTGTTGCCGCTGTGGTTGTTGTTTCTGGTCGTGGGGCGGGATGTCTGGCTGACCGTGGGCTCCGCGCTCTACCGCGCATTCGTGGGGCCGCTGGCGATCCGACCGCTGTTCATCAGCAAGGTGAATACCTTCCTGCAAATCACCCTCGTGCTGGTTGCCATCGTGAAGGTGGGCCTGCTGGATCTTGATCCCATCTGGGTGCAGCTGCTGGCGATCGTGGTGGCCTTTACCACGCTCGCCAGCGGTCTCGCCTATACCGCCCAATGGGGTCTGTATGCCTGGCGTCACCTGCATGGACCAGGGGATGCGGCCGACTCGAACCGGAGGACTCCGTGAACCAGGGTGCCCACGCGCAGGTCGGGCCGCTATCGGCCGCAACCCTGGCCGCCCTGGTCGGGTTGCTGGTGCTGGGCGGTGCGCTGTACCTGCTGGCGCCTATCCTGACGCCCTTCGTGGTCGCGTTGCTCATTGGCTACCTGTTCAACCCACTGGTTACGCGCCTTGCGCCACGGGCCGGGGGCTCGCGGACCCTGGCCACGGTCGTGATCTTCCTGTTGGTGATGCTGGGGCTGGCGGCGCTGGTTCTGATCCTCATTCCTCTGGCGCTCGCGCAGTTTGAACGTCTCACACTGGCCTTGCCGGAACTGCTGGAATGGTTTGACCAGCGGGTGCGCCCCTGGCTGGAGGAACGAGCCGGGGAGGCCTTGCCGCCGCTGGATGCGGGGGCCATCCAGGCCCTGGTAACCGAACACTGGCGGGAAGCCGGCGGCCTGGCGGGTGGCGCGCTGCAATGGGTGAGTAGTTCGACTGGGGCCCTGGTGCTGGCGGTCCTGAATCTGGTGCTGATCCCGGTCGTGAGCTTCTACCTGCTGCGCGACTGGCCGCGGCTGCTGGACGGCCTGCGCGATCTGTTGCCCCGGGCCTGGCGCCCACCGGGGCTGACCTTTGCCAAGGAATCGGACGAAACCCTGGGGGCTTTCCTGCGCGGACAGTTGCTGGTCATGCTGGCGCTGAGCCTGTTCTATGCCGTGACCCTGACCGTGGCCGGGGTGGAGATGGGTCTGGCGATCGGCCTGATCGCAGGGCTGGTCAGCTTTATCCCCTACGTCGGCGTAATCGTAGGTGTGCTGCTGGCGGGGGTGGCGGCCCTGGTGCAAGGCGATGGCTGGAGCCTGCTGCTGATCGTGCTGGCGATCTTCGCCGTCGCCCAGGTGCTTGAATCCATGATCCTGACGCCGTGGTTGGTAGGGGACCGTACCGGATTGCATCCGGTCGCAGTGATCTTCGCCGTGCTGGCGGGTGGTCAGTTGTTCGGGTTCTTCGGTGTGCTGTTGGCGTTGCCGGTCGCCGCGGTGCTGGCCGTGGCCGTGCGTCATGCGCTGGCCCATTACCGGCGCTTGAATGCGGACGCGGCAGTCGCGGGTGACGACGAGGAGCGATCGTGAGCACCGGGCAATCGGGTAGCGCTGTGCCCCATCGGCAGCTTCCGCTGGACCTGCGGCTGCGTGACGCCTCGCGCTTTGCGGGCTTTTACCCCGGGGGCAACCATCTGGCGCGCGATGCGGTGGAGGCCCTGGCGGTCGGGGTCGGGATGACCGAGCCGCAGATCCTGCTGCATGGCCCGGCAGGCGTGGGCAAGACGCACCTGTTGCAGGCCGCCTGTCATCAGGGCCACGAACGCGGCGAGCCGGTGGCCTATCTGCCGTTGGCCGAGGTTGCGTCCGCGCCGCCACTGGCGGTGCTGGATGGACTGGAGTGCTCGCGTCTGGTCGCGCTGGACGACCTCGATGCCGTCGTCGGACAGGGCGACTGGGACGAAGCACTGTTCGGGCTGCTGAACCGCCTGCGCGATGGTGCATGTCGAGTGCTGATGGCGTCGGCCCATGCGCCGGATGGCCTGGGCAGTCGATTGCCGGATCTGACCTCGCGCCTGTCCTGGGGGCCGGTGTTTCGCCTGCAGACCCCGGAGGACGGCGACCTCAAGCGCATCCTCGCTCAGCGTGCAGTACTGCGCGGCCTGGAACTGCCGGAGGCGGTGGCCGAGTACCTGCTGCGCCACTACCGCCGCGACCTGGTGGCGCTACTGGAGCTCCTGGACCGCCTGGACCTGGCCGCCCTGGCCGAACAGCGCCGCCTGACCATCCCCTTCGTCCGCGATCAGCTCACCCGCTCCTGATTTTCACCACGAAGGCACGAATAAGGTCAAAAACCGTTCACAGGAAGATGGGAAGGCTGGAAGGGGGATATTGGTTATCGGTGTTGCGGGGAAGTCCCTCCCGTTTCGCAATGCGCTGGCGTTCCGCGGTCGGAGTGAGATGCTGTGCCTGTACCTCCGAGGCCTGAACATATCCCGGACACACCATCCAATATTCTTCTGTACTTCCCGTCTTCCTGTTAAGCGCCCTTGACCTGGCCCTTCTTTGTGCCTTCGTGTGCTTCGTGGTGAACGAAACGATCAGGATGTCATCTGGCGGGCGTGGCGGGCGTCGAGTTTGACGTAGAGCAGGCAGCCGGCGAACCAGGCGAAGGCGGCCGCGGTCATCAGCACGCCGTAGAGGCGGGCATCGGCTGCGGCGGCCAGCGTGATGCCGAGGGTGAGGTAGGCCAGTGCCAGCAGGCTGGACCAGGCGTGGGTGTAGCGCCGACCGTGCAGCATGCCGCGCAGTGGGAAGAGCAGGGGCAGTACCAGGATCACCAGCGCCACCGAGATGGGCACGATCTCCGGCGGAGCGATCCAGGTCGTCCAGATCAGGATCAGACCCATCAGGCCGAGGTAGGCGAGCAGTGCCAGGCCGCGAGCCGCGAAGATCATGCGGGACTCCCGGCCTGCAATTGCCGCGTGATGCGGCCGACGCGCTCGCCCAGTGCGTCGGCGATGCGCTGCTCTTCGCGGGTGACTGGATGTTCGCCCTGGCCGCCGGCCACGTGGCTGGCGCCATAGGGCGACCCGCCCGAGGTGGTGGTGCTCAGTTCAGGCACGGTGTAGGGCACGCCCACCCACAGCATGCCCTGATGGATCAGCGGCAGGGCCATGGTCAGCAGGGTGGTCTCCTGGCCGCCGTGCTGGGTCGCCGTGCTGGTGAACAGCCCGAACGGGCGATCCACCAGTCCACCGCTGGCCCACAGCCCACTGGTGCCATCGAGGAAGTGCTTCAGGGGCGCGGCCATGTTGCCGAAGCGGGTGGGCGAACCCATCACCAGTCCGGCGCATTCCTCCAGGTCGCGGGTCTCCGCATAGGGTGCCCCAGCGTCCGGGATCGCCGGGGCATCGCTCGTGATGTTGGTACTGACGGGCGGCACGGTGCGGACACGGGCGACCGCGCCGGCGCGCTCGACGCCACTGGCCACGTGGCGTGCCAGCTCGGCTGTGGCGCCGTAGCGGCTGTAATACAACACCAGGACCTCGGGGGCGGCGCTCACGACAGGATCTCCAGCACCTGTTCCGGAGGACGCCCGATGCGGGCACGGTCACCGCGGACCAGGATCGGCCGTTCGATCAGTTTCGGGTGCTGGACCATGGTCTGGATCAATGCCTCGTCGTCCAGTTCCGCATCCTTCAGGCCCAGTTCGCGGTACTCCGCCTCGCCGGTTCGCAGCAGGTCGCGCGGCGAGATGCCGAGTTTGTCGACTATTGCGCGCAGGGTGGCCGCATCCGGCGGCGTCTTCAGATACTCGACGATCTCTGGCTCCACACCCTGTGCACGCAGCAGCTCCAGGGTCGCGCGCGACTTGCTGCAGCGCGGGTTGTGGTACAGCGTAGGGGTATCGGACATGAATCCACTCCGGAGGACAGCAATGACGGAGGCCAATGATAACCATGCCCGCCGCTGGCGTGTCAGGGGACGGGTGCAGGGTGTGTTCTTTCGTGCATCCGCCCGCGACGAGGCGCAACGTCTGGGCCTGGCCGGGTATGCCCGCAACGAGTCAGACGGCAGCGTCGAGGTCATGGCCGTGGGGCCCAGGGCCGCCCTGGACACACTGGAGGAATGGCTGGCCGATGGCCCGCGCATGGCACGGGTGGACGCCGTCGAGGCCGAAGAGCTCCCGGTGCCCGCGCAGCGTCCAGTCGGTTTCGCGACGGCTTGAACTTAGGGAGACGCTGATTTAATCGCGCGTCCGCGTTGGTGCCCCCTGTTTTCCGAGACAAGGCGCGTCGTGTAGCGGGTAGTGGTTCTACCCGCAAGCGGCGCAACGCAGGATCGGGGAACAGGGGACACCAACCCCACAAGCTATTGAAGGCAGGGGCTCGGCCGCTTTTGCTCGGGAACGGCGTTGCGGTTCCCTTGTGCAGAGTGACTGCACGGCAGTCACCGCGCCTTGTTCCCACGCAAAAGCGACTCGAGCGCGGACGCGCGATTAAATCAGCGTCTCCTTAGGGTTTGGGCGGCTTAGTGCCGCCGAATCGGGCGCCCGGGTGGCGGGATCACCTGGACGAAGGCTATGACGTCGCGCAGGCGGTGGGGTCCGTCCGAGCGGATGCGGGTCTCTGCGCCCTGCATCCAGGCCCCGTCCCAGGGCACGCGCGCGGCCCCGGCGCGGGAATGGCGCGGCAGGTCGATTAGCAGCAGCCCGTCATCGAAGGCGACGTCCAGCTCGCTTCGATAGCGATCGGCGTGGATCTCGATCGTGCGGGTCTCGCCGTTCGCCAGAGTGAACGAAGTACTCTCCAGGTCTCGGTCGCGACCGCCAATTCGCACGGTGCCGGCGCGCAGACTGACGCGGATCAGATCACCAGGGAGGCCCGCCGCGCCGCTGCGGATGGCCGCTACTCGCTCGGCCTGTTCGGCCGCCAGGGCTGCCTCCCGTTCGGCCTCGGCCTGTAGCCGCGCCTCGCGCGCCTTCTGGACCGATTCCCAGGCCCGGATGGCCTCCATGCGTTCGGCCTCGCCCATCGCATCCCATTGCTCTTCGCTTACCCCGTAGATCCGCGAGCTGCAGGCGGCTAGGAGCAGCGCGAACATCATGACCAGCGGGACAAGACCTCGGGGAAGCGTTAGGAACATCTCGGGCTCCGGGGGGCGGGAATCGGTAGGGCGCCAGTTTGTCCGCCGAGGCTGTACCGGGCCTGAATCGTCAGAAGATCAGATTGATGACGAGAAGGGCGACGACCATGAAGAGAAGGGTTACGCCGGCACCGGCGCGCAGGTAATCGGCTACGCGATAGCCGCCCGGATCCATGATTAGGGCGTTGACCTGGTGGGTGGGCAGGATGAAGGAATTCGATGCGGCGATCGCAACGATCAGGGCGAAGACTCGCGGGTCGGCATCGATACCCATGCCCTGGGCGACGCTGGCGAAACTGACTGCCAGTGGCACCAGCAGTACAGTCGCCCCGACGTTGGACATGACCAGGGTGAAGAAGGTGGTCAACAGGAATACTGCGACCTGCAGCACCCAGACCGGCATGCCTTGCAGCTGTTGCATGCCGTTGGTGGCGATCCACTCGCCAGCACCCGAGTTCTCCACGGCCAGCCCCAGCGGGATCAGAGAGGCCAGCAGGAACACGGTCTTCCAGCTGATGCCGCGATAGGCCTCGTCCATGTTGATCACGCCGGTCAGGATCATCCCTAGTGCACCGCCCAGCAGCGCCAGGGCGAGCGGCAGATCGGTGAACAGCACGAGCCCCAGCCCCAGTACCAGTGAGCCCAGCGCCGCCAGTGGTCGGTGGGTCTTCGAGGTCTCCTGCTTGCGGCGCGGATAGCGGCTCGTGATGACCACGAAGTCACGGTCATCCTCCAGCCTCTGCAGGTTCTCCCATGGGGTGTGCACGACCAGGGTGTCGCCCGCCTTGAGGAGGGTGTCCGGGACCTCGTCGATGAGTAGATCATCCCCGCGCTGGATGCGTAGCACCGAGATCCCATAGGTGCGGCGCATGCCCTTGTCGCGCACTGTCTGGCCGATGAGCTCGGAGCCGGGCGGGACGATGATCTCGGCGATCCCTCCGTAGCGGGCGGACAAGGCGCGAGCGAATACGTCCAGTTCGTCTTTCAGGACCGTGCCGGTGGTGTCGCAGGTCTTCTCGATGGTGGTGACCGGGCCGAGGATGGCGAGGTGGGCCCCGCGTTCCAGCTCGATGTCCCGGTTGGGTTCGATACGGGTCTCGTCGTCCGTGGTCACCCCGACCACATGCACGCCGAAGGCCGCCTCGAAGTCGCCGACGCTGCGCCCGGCCAGCGAGCTGTCTTCGCCCAGGCGTGCCTCGCGCACCCCGAAATCCATGCCATAGACATCGCGGAACCAGGCCGAGGTGGTTTGCACCCGGCTCTCGTCGGGATCTTCGGCCAGTGGGTCCCTGGCGGGGAGTACCCATCTCCCGAATAGGGCGAAGTAGAGGATGACCATCGCCAGCAGGGCCAGTCCGATCGGGGTCACGTCGAACAGGCCGAAGCCCTCGACATCGCTGGGTAGCAGGTCGTTTAGCAGGATCAGCGGGCTGGAGGCGACCAGGGTCAGGGTGCCCCCGACAATCGCCGCGAAACCCATTGGCATCAGCAGCCGTGAGCGGGGGATATGGGCGGCTGCCCCGATGCGGTTGATGACCGGCATGAAAAGCGCGGCGGCGCCGATGTTCTGCATGAAACTGGTGATGATGCCCACAGCGCCGGAGGTGGTGGCCATCACCCGGCGTTCGGTTTGCCCGCCAAAGCGCAGGATCAGGTCCGCCAGGCGGTTCATGACCCCGGAACGGTCCAACCCCGTGCCGATGATCATCACCGCGATGATCGCGATCACCGCGTTCGATGCGAAGCCGGAGAACAGCGCCTCGCCCTCCACGATCGGTGCAACCCCGGGCACCAGCGCCACCATCCCCAACAGGAACAGCACACTCAGCGCGGCCAGGTCGATCCGGATCACCTCCGTCACGAACAGCAGGATCGTCAGCCCCAGCAGGCCAAACACGATCCCCATCTCCAGGGTGAAATGGATCTCGTCCATCGTGGACGTTCTCGTCAGCCGCGCAGGCGTTCGCGGAGGGTGTCGACCAGGTTGTCCAGGGACAGGTGTTCGGCCTCGGTCGCGGTGCGTGCCTGGTATTCGAGTTCGCCGGCGTCGAGGCCGCGTTCGCCGATTACGACGCGGTGCGGGATGCCGATCAGTTCCATGTCCGCGAACATTACGCCGGGGCGCTGTTCGCGGTCGTCCAGCAGGACCTCGAAGCCGGCGGCCTGCAGCTCGTCGTGCAATTGCTCGGCCGCTTCGCGCACGCGCTGTGATTTCTTCGCGCCGATCGGGCACAAGGCGATGTCGAAGGGCGCGATGGCGGTGGGCCAGCAGATGCCGCGCTCGTCAAAATTCTGTTCGATGGCCGCGGCCACGACGCGCGACACGCCGATGCCGTAGCAGCCCATGGTCACGATCTGTTCGCGGCCGTCTTCGTCCAGCACGCGCGCGCCCAGGGCCTGGGAGTACTTGTCGCCCAGCTGGAAGATGTGTCCGACCTCGATGCCGCGGCGGATTTCGATTGGCCCGGAGCCGTCCGGGGCGGGTTCGCCCTCGGTGATGTTGCGCAGGTCGGCGTGCTTCGGCTGCGGCAGGTCGCGGCCCCAGTTGACGCCGGTCAGGTGATGACCGTCCTCGTTGGCACCGACCACGAAGTCGGCCATGCCGAGCATGGCGTGATCGGCCAGCACCGGGATCGGGCTGTTCACCGGGCCCAGCGAGCCCGGCTCGGCGCCGAATGCGGTGCGGATCTCGGCCGCCTCGGCCATGCGCAGGGGCTCCGCGATCCAGGGGTGCTTCTCGGCCTTGACCGCGTTCAGCTCGTGGTCGCCGCGCAGCACAATGGCCACCAGGTCGGCGTCGATCTCTTCCGAGGCGGCAACCACCAGGGTCTTCACGGTCCGGTCGGTGGGGATGCCCAGGAAGTCCGCCAGCTCGTCGATGGTATGCACGTTGGGCGTCGCGATCTTTTCCATCGCCGCGTCGGGGGTCGGGGCCGGAGCGGGCTGCGGGCAGGGGGCGAGCTCCACGTTGGCGGCAAAACCCGCTGGGGAGAAGGCGATGGCGTCCTCGCCGGAGCTGGCCAGCACGTGGAATTCGTGCGAGGCATTGCCTCCGATGGCGCCGGTATCGGCCTCCACCGCACGGAAGTCCAGGCCGCAGCGTTCGAAGATGCGGGTATAGGCCGTGTGCATCTGCTGGTAGGTGTCGGTCAGCGAGTCGCCGTCGATATGGAAGGAGTAGGCGTCCTTCATCAGGAATTCGCGGGCGCGCATGACGCCGAAGCGCGGGCGGCGCTCGTCACGAAACTTGGTCTGGATCTGGTAGTAGTTCACCGGTAGCTGGCGGTAGCTGCGGACCTCGCGGCGCACCAGATCGGTGATGACCTCCTCGTGGGTCGGGCCAAAGCAGAAGTCACGCTCGTGACGGTCCTTGATGCGCAGCAACTCAGCGCCGTAGAAGTCCCAGCGCCCGGATTCCTGCCACAGCTCGGCCGGTTGCACCGCCGGCATCAGCACCTCCAGTGCGCCCGCCCGGTTCATTTCCTCCCGCACGATGCCCTCCACCCGGCGCAGCACGCGCAGGCCCAGCGGCAGCCAGGTGTACAGGCCGGAGGCCAGCCGCCGGATATAGCCGGCGCGCAGCATCAGCTGGTGGGAGATGATTTCGGCGTCGGCCGGGGTTTCCTTCAGGGTGTTCAGTGGGAATTGCGAGACGCGCATCGGGGGCAGTCCGTTGTTGAGTGCGTGAAAGGGCGGGCAGTCGTACTTGGAACGTTCAGAAGGTGGTGCTGTTGGTGCCCCAGAAATGGCGCGGGGCGTCGGCGAACTCGATGTACACACGGGCCGGGTCCAGGCCCAGCTCCGTCTGCAGGCTGTCACACAGCTTGCGCGACAGCTCGCGAGTCAGGCCCTCGGGTAGGCCGATGCTCTTCAGCTCGCAGTAGGCGAGGGGGTCAGTGCTGCCGCCGAAGCACATCGCGGGGTTGTGCGTGCAGGCCACCATCACGTAGCCCTCCGGCTTGCCCAGCCAGTCCGCAACTTGAGCGGAGAGGCGGGTGCACAGTCCTGCGGTGTCGTCGGGCAGGTCGGTGTTGGTCTCGACTCGCAGCAGCGGCATGGGGTCCTCCGGGGCGTTCATGGCTTGGGAACGGTGGGTATGATACGGGGAGCGCGGGAGGCGTGCAGCGCTGCGGCTTCCGGTGGCGCGCGTGAAACTCGAGCGCGCATCGCTATACTCGCTGCGAGGGCGCTATTCTGGATCCGCGGAAGGATTCCGCATTGCGTTCATTATCAGGAAGTAATAAATTAGCAAAAGCTAATATATGAGATCGGTAGGCGCTGGACCGCACGGGCCCCGCGTGACCGACCCCAAGCAAGGACAGACGCCTCATGACACGAATCCGGATGCGCCACACCCTGTGGGCCCTGCTACTGGTGCCGTTCTCGGCCCAGGCCGAACTGCCGTTCGAGACGGCCACTGCCGAACGTCAGACCATCACTCAAGAGCGCATTCTGGACGGCCGCGTCGAGGCCGTGCAGCGGTCGACTATCTCCGCGCAGACTTCGGGTCGCGTCCGGGAGATCTACGTGGACGTGGATGATTTCGTCGAGGCCGACGAATTGCTCGTGCGGGTCAGCGATTCCGAGCAGCAGGCCCGTGTGAGCCAGGCCGAGGGCGACTTGGCCGAGGCTCGCGCCCGCTTCAACGAGGCCCGTTCGGAATTCAACCGGATCGAGGATGTGTTCGAGCGCGGAGTGGTCTCGCGGTCCGAGTTCGAACGCGCCGAGGCCGAGCTGCAATCGGCCCGCGCGCGCTTGCGTTCGGCGGAAGGCCGGGTAGAAGAGGCCCGCGAACAACTGGGCTACACCGAGGTGTACGCGCCGTACTCCGGCATCGTGACCGAGCGTCACGTTGAGGTGGGCGAGTCCGTAAGTCCAGGTTCGCCGCTGCTCTCCGGTATCAGCCTTGATCAGCTTCGGGTCGCTGTGGATGTTCCGCAGCGATTGATTCAGGGCGTGCGCGAGAAGCGCACGGCCGAGGTGCTGCTGAACGGTGACCGAGTGGCCGCCGAAAGCTTGACCATCTTCCCCTACGCCGATCCCGCCAGCTCTACTTTCCGCATCCGCGTGAACCTGCCGGAACAACAGGATCTGGGGCTGTTCCCCGGCATGTTCGTGAAGACCGCCTTTGTGATCGACGACGTCGAACGCCTGCTGGTCCCCGTGGATGCGGTTGTCTACCGCAGCGAAGTGGTGGCCGTGTATGTGGTGGACGAGGATGACCGGGTCGCTTTCCGCCAGGTTCGGGTCGGGCGTCAGCATGACGGCATGATCGAGATCCACGGTGGCCTGACCGAGGGTGAGCGAGTGGCGATGGATCCGATCCACGCGCAGATCTGGTTGAAAGAACATCAGCAGGTGAACCGATGAGCGATGCCAGCTCGGACGAGGCGTCCGGTCGCATGGGAATCTCGGGACGCATTGCCAAGGCCTTCCTGACCACACAGATCACTCCCTTGCTGGCCTTGTTGGGCCTGCTGCTGGGCCTGTTCGCTATCCTGGTGACCCCGCGCGAGGAAGAGCCGCAGATCAATGTGACCATGGCCGACGTGTTCATCCCGTTCCCTGGGGCGAGCGCGCAGGAGGTGGCACAACTGGTCGCCACCCCGGCCGAGCAGGTGCTCTCCGAGATCGAGGGCATCGACGACATCTACTCCACTTCGCGCCCGAACATGGCGCAGATCACCATTCAGTTCGAGGTCGGCGAGGACCGCACCGCGGCACTAGTGCGTCTGTACAACCAGGTGTTCTCCAACCAGGACTGGTTACCCGAGGGCCTCGGGGTGGGTGAGCCGATCATCAAGCCGATGGGGATTGATGACGTCCCCATCGTGAACGTGACCCTGTGGACCGATGACCCTGAGCGGGGCGGACATGACCTGCTGCGCGTCGCCCACGGGATCGAGTCGGAGCTCAAGCGTGTGCCGGGCACCCGGGACATCTACACCGTCGGCGGGCCGGACCATGTGGTCCATGTGCGTTTCAAGCCGGAGACGCTGGCCGCCTTCAATCTTTCGGTGGACGATCTGCGTGACAGCCTGCAGGCCTCCAACTTCTCTCGAGACGCCGGACGTTTGTACCAGGACGACGAAGAGATCCTGGTCCAGGCCGGTGACTTCATCACCGAGCCAGAGGCCTTCGCAGCCCTGGTCGTCGGGCTGCACAACGATCGACCGGTCTACCTCTCGGATGTCGCCGAGGTCGTGCAAGGGCCGGCCTACGCGACCGAGCATGTGCGATTTGCCCATGGCGCTGCCGCCGGCGATCTCGCCCGGACAGGCGAAAGTCATCCGGCGGTTACCGTGGCCATTGCCAAGCAACCGGGCACCAACGCACCGGATATCGCAGACGCCCTGATCGAGCGTCTGGATCAGCTGCGCGGAACCTACATCCCCGACGGCATTGAGACCACCATTACGCGCAACTACGGCGAGACCGCTGACGACAAGGCCAACACGCTGATCCAGAAGCTGATTCTGGCATCCGCCTCGGTGGTGATCCTGGTCTGGATCGCGCTCGGCTGGCGCGAAGCCTTCATCGTCGGTGTGGCCGTGGTGATCACGTTGGCGATCACGTTGTTCGCCTCATGGGCCTACGGTTTCACGCTTAACCGGGTGTCGCTGTTCGCGCTGATTTTCTCCATCGGGATCCTGGTGGATGACGCCATCGTGGTGGTGGAAAACATCCACCGACATATGGTCAAGGGCGGCAAGAAATTTCTGGAATCCATCCCGCTGGCGGTGGACGAGGTGGGCGGGCCCACGATTCTGGCGACGTTTGCGGTCATCGCGGCGTTGTTGCCGATGGCCTTCGTAACCGGCCTGATGGGCCCGTACATGAGCCCAATCCCGATCAACGCCAGTATGGGGATGATCATCTCCCTGGCAGTTGCCTATGTCGTTACACCATGGCTGACCTACAAGGTCCTGCGACGCCAGGCCGAGCAGCACGAGCACGCCGCCCCTGGGGCGGTCGGTGGAAATCATGGCCACGACTCCGAAGCGGCCTCCGAGGGGCTGATGAAGCTGTTCAATCGCCTGTTGCTCCCGTTCCTCGGTGATGGTCGTGGCAAGAAGATGAACCGCCTGGCGCTGTGGGCGGGAACGCTGGTGCTGATCCTGGCGTCGGTGTCGCTGGCCTACTTCCAGCTCGTGGTCATGAAGATGTTGCCGTTCGACGACAAGTCGGAGTTCCAGGTGGTGCTGGATATGCCAGAAGGCTCCAGCCTGGAGCGCACCTCGCGGGTGCTGGCGGAGATGGGCGACTATCTGAAGACGGTGCCCGAGGTGCATAACGTGCAGACCTACGCGGGCACCGCGGCCCCCATTAATTTCAACGGGCTGGTGCGGCAGTACTACCTGCGCGAGGGTTCGCATGTCGGCGACATCCAGGTGAATCTGGTGGATGCCTCCGAGCGCTCGCGCCAGAGCCATGCGGTGGCGCTCGGTGTGCGCGAGGCAATCAACGAGATCGCGGATCGTCACGGTGCCGCGGTGAAGGTGGTCGAGGTGCCGCCGGGCCCGCCGGTGATGTCGCCGATCGTGGCCGAGATCTACGGTCCGGACTACGACGGCCAGATCGAGATCGCTCGCCAGGTGCGCGAGCGCTTCGAGAACACCGACGGCATTACCGATATTGACGACTCGGTGGAATATCCGGGGCAGAAGAAGATCCTGCAGGTGGACCGCGAGCGGGCCGCGCGTCTGGGCGTGTCGCAGCAGGCAGTAGTGCAGGCGATCGAGACCGCGCTGTCCGGCGAGGACGTGACCTACCTCTACGGCTCCAACGTGAAGTACGCGGTGCCCGTGCGGCTCGAGTTCGAGCAGGCCGAGAAGGGCAGTCTGGACCCGGTGCTGGGGCTCAAGGTGCGCTCGCGCGACGGCACCCTGGTGCCGCTGTCCGAGGTGGTCAATGTGGTGGACTCGACCCTTGAGCACTCGATCCATCACAAGAACCTGCTGCCGGTGGTCTACGTAATGGGCGACCTGGCCGGTGGGCTGGACAGCCCGCTGTATGGCATGTTCGACATGTTCTTCGGGCTGCGGGACCAGCCGATGGCCTATGGCGAACCGCTGGAGCAGCTGTTCATCAGTCAGCCGGACAACCCGTACAACTTCTCGTTGAAGTGGGACGGCGAATGGCAGGTGACCTACGAGACCTTCCGTGACATGGGCATTGCCTATTCCGTGGGTCTGCTCCTGATCTACCTGCTGGTGGTCGCGCAGTTCCGGTCGTACATGGTGCCGTTGATCATCATGGCGCCCATCCCGCTGACGGTGATTGGGGTGATGCCGGGGCATGCGTTCATGGACGCCTTCTTCATGGATGCCAAGTTCACCGCGACCTCGATGATCGGGATGATCGCTTTGGCCGGGATCATTGTGCGTAACTCCATCTTGCTGGTGGATTTCATCAACGAGGAGATCCGCCGCGGGGTCGATGTGATCGAGGCGGTGGTGCACGCCGGAGCCGTTCGCGCCAAGCCGATCGTGCTGACTGGTCTGGCGGCGATGGTGGGTGCCGGATTCATCCTGGATGACCCGATCTTCTCCGGCCTGGCAATCTCGCTGATCTTTGGCGTATTCGTCTCTACGCTGCTGACGCTGGTGATCATTCCGGTGCTGTACTACCTGTATGTCCGCAACCGCACCGAACTGATCCGCGCCCAGGCGGCGTAACGCCACGACCCCGTCCTAGGGAAACACTGATCAATGTACACGCTCGCGCTCGAGTCGCTTTTACGTGCGAACAAGGCGTGGTGACTGCCGTGCAGTCATTCTGCACAAGGGAACCGCAACGTCGTGCGCAGGCAAAAGCGGCCAAGCCCCTTCGGGGTTGGCATCCCAGGTTCCCCAATCTTGCGTTGCGGCCCTTGCCGGTAGAACCACTACCGGCTGCGCACCGCGCCTTGTCTCGAAAAACCTGGGGTACCAACGCGAGCGTGTACATTGATCAGTGTTTCCCTAGCGAGGCCCTGCAAGGGGCCGTGGCACGAGCGCCGTGCCGGGCACCGTCATTGCGAGGAGCCGAAGGCGACGCGGCAACCTTCCGAAGCTGGCAGAGTGCCAGTGTCAGCGATCCGGTGGTTCCGGGCGGGGATTGCTTCGTCGCTGCGCTCCTCGCAATGACGTTGTGGGGGGCGGGCGCTGCCTCATTCCAACACGTGGGGCCTGGCAATGACGGGGTTCCGTTCCGGTGTTTTCGCTGTACGCCGGCATGCGGCTACAATCGGCGGCACTCAAACGAACCGGAGACGCTCGATGGATGTCGAGATGGGAGAAGAGGGCCTGAATGTCCTCGGGATCAGCCGTGAACAGTGTGCGACCCTGGTGGAGGTGTTGAAGGCCAGCGAAGATCAGCGCTTCATGGACGATCCCGAGCTGCGCAAACTGTTCAAACTGCTGGCCGTCCTGCAGAGTGACCTGTGGGACGACATGACCGCCGGACAGTTCGATTTTGCCCCCTACAAAAAGCAATAGCGCCGCGCGCTCGCACCGGAGCCCTCCATGCCCGACAACGAATCCCGTCGCCCGTCCAATTTTCTGATCGGCAATATCTTTCTGGGCGCCGCCGCCGTCATGTTGTTCTTTTTCGTCACCCTCTGGGAGGTGCTTGGCGTGTTCGCCCTGCTCATGTGGATGGGGTTGGCGGCCGTTGGGGTCTACTTCATTGTGAAGGACAAGGACATCAATCCGGGCGGCCCGCCGAACTGATCACGTGACACAAGTCGCACGGGGTACCCCCGGCCAGAATGACCCGCGTTCCCTGACGCTGTCGCGCCTGCGCAGCGAATTTGTCGAGGCCCTCGGCAAGCGCGCCGTCGGTCTGACGCGGCTGGGTAGAGGTTCTGCTTCGAGTTGCCGACCTCGGTCGGCGCCGCACGACCGAGTACCGCTGAGGAATCGACGGCATGCATGGATGCATTTGACACCCCGGCCCGGACCTTGGCCCCGGGGTGTCGGGTGCTGTGTATTGATGACCACGCCGCAAATCGCCATTTGGTCGACGAGATGCTGCGCCAACAGGGGGTAGCCGAATGCCGCCTGGCCGAGTCGGCTGAACAGGGACTGGATCAGGCCCTGCGCGACCCACCCGATCTGATCCTGCTGGACCTGAATCTGCCCATCAAGAATGGCTTCCAGGTGATGAGTGCACTACAGGCGGAACCTGCTCTGGCCTCGATCCCGGTGGTTGCGGTGACGGCCGACGCCACCGATGCCACCCGGGAACGGGTCGAGCAGGCTGGCTTCAGCGCACTCCTGCTCAAGCCTATTGGTGCGGCGGAGCTGGCCGGGGTGCTAGCGAGGTGTCGGGGTTCGACACCCGCAGGAGACACCGAATAGCGTTTGGCTCCGCTGGCGCCACCCGCCAAGGTGGTTACAGGAACAGGAAGCCGACGATGGCGACGGCGGCGATGACGGCCACGGCATCTGCGGTCAGGGCGGCGGCCAGGGTATGGCGCACGCGCTTGATGCCAATGGCGCCGAAATACACCGCCAGTACGTAGAAGGTGGTCTCGGTGGAGCCTTGCAGGGTGGAGACCAGCAGGCCGACGTGGGTGTCCGGCCCGGTGGCCGGGTTCTGCATGATCCCGGCCATGATGCCGTAGGCCCCCGAGCCGGACAGCGGTCGCAACAGGGCCATGGGCAGGGCCTCGGCCGGTAGCCCGAACGGCGTGGTCAGCGGACCGACCAGGCCCACGAACATCCCCAGCGCCCCGCTTTCCCGCAGCATGCCTACCGCTACCAGGATGGCCACCAGGTACGGGATGATGCGCAGCGCGACGTTAAACCCCTCCTTGGCCCCCTCGACAAACACCTCGTATACCGGTACGCCGCGGATCACGCCGTAGGACAGGAAGCCGACGACCAGCCCGGGAATGATCCAGGGCGCAATCGCCTGGCCGTACACGATCGTTAGCGGGATGATCGCCAGCACACCCAGCAGGACCAGGATCGAGACCCAGGTCGGGTACCCTTCGGTGGGCACCTCGATGTTCATCGGTTGCTGCTCGCCGTCTTTTTCATCGGCTCCCCTGTCGCGGATTTCGCCCGTCGAGCGATCTTGCGCTTGCGTTTCGCCCAATGGGGCGTCCGTTGCTGCGTCGGTCTCCGCCCGACCCGTTGCATTGGGGTCGATCGAACGAGTCGCGGGTGGCGGCAGGAAATAACGCTGCAGGATCAAGGCGCTGGCGATGCCGGCGATGGTCGCGAACAGGGTGGCGAACAACGTGGTCGGCAGGATCGCGGCGGGTACCTCGGAGCCCAGCGAAGCCCGCAGGGCAATGACGCCGGTCGGAAGCAGGGTGATGCTGGAGGTGTTGATCGCCAGGAACAGGGCCATCGCGTTGGTGGCCGTGCCCGGATGTGGGTTCAGCTTCTCCAGCTCCTGCATCGCGCGGATGCCGAACGGCGTGGCCGCGTTGCCCAGCCCCAGGATGTTGGCGGAGAAGTTCAGGATCATCGCGCCCATCGCCGGGTGTTCCGGCGGGACCGACGGGAACAGACGCACCATCAGCGGGCGCAGCAGGCGGGCCAGCACGGTCAGCAACCCGCCGGCTTCGGCGATCTTCATCAGCCCCAGAAACAGGGCCATGACCCCGACCAGGCCCAGGGCCAGCTCCACGGCCGAGCCGGCGGCGTCGATCGCGCCCTCGGACAGGGCCTGCATCGGTTGTTCGTCGGGATCGGTGGAACGGATCTCGCGGATCGCGGCCGTGGCCACGGCGATCACGATCAACGCGAGAAAGATCAGATTCATGCGGGCGAGTGTGCCATGGTCAACGGTTCTCGCCGCGTGACACGCCGCGCAGGACCGCATCCATGCCACGGGCCGGCAGCAGCCACTTGAGGAAGGCGAACAGGCGGGTGGGGAAGGTCACGTGGTAGCGCACGCGGGGCCGGCGCGCCTCCAGGGCGTGAATCACACAGCGTGCCACGGCCTCGGGGCCCAGTGTGAATGGGGCATCGGCCTCGGCGTTCGCCATGCGCGCCTCGGCGGCCCGGTAGGTCTCTTCCCAGGGGCTGTGCTGGCGCTGAATATGGTAACGAAAGGCCTTCAGCGCATTGGCGCGGAATTCGCTGCGGATGGGGCCCGGCTCGATCAGCGAGACATGGATGCCGGTCCCATGCAGCTCCTGTCGGAGGGTATCGCTCATGCCCTCGATGGCGAACTTGGAGGTCACGTAGGCGCCACGCAGACGCAGCGCCACCAGGCCGAGTACCGAGCTGTTCTGGATGATCCGACCCTCGCCGGCGCGACGCATCGCGGGCAGCACGGCGTTGGTCAGCTCCAGCCAGCCGAGGACGTTGGTCTCCAGCTGTGCGCGCAGCGTCGCGCGGTTGAGGTCCTCCACCGCCCCGGGCTGGCCGTAGGCGCCGTTGTTGAATAGCGCGTACAGATGGCCATCGGTGCGGTGCAGGATCTCGTTGACCGCGCTGTGGATGCTGGCGGAATCGTCCAGGTCCAGCTGCAGGGCCTCGAAGCCGTCTTTCTTCAGCCGCGCAACATCTTCACTGCGCCGCGCGGTGGCAAACACGCGGTAGCCGCGATCGCGCAGCATCTGCGCGGTGCAGGCCCCGATGCCGCTGGAGCAGCCGGTGATCAGGACCGCGCGCTGGGACGGTTCGCTCATCGCGTCGGTGTCAGTAGGTGAGCGTGGCAACGCCGTCTTCGACGACCTCGCCAATGAAGGCACCGCCGCCGCGCATGCCGTCCAACTCGGGCACTGCGTTGTCCAGGGTGAGGCCGTTCTCGTCCATGGCGCCGGCGCAGGCGTAGAAGGCGCAGCCGGCCTCGTGGGCGTCCTGCATGAAACTGTAGACGGATTTCTCTTTGGCCTCACCGGGGTAGATCTGATCCGCCACGCCCTGCCGCAGCAGGCGAGTGGTCCCGGCGGCGAAGTAGATCTCCACCTCGAGATCCATGGCGGCGGCCACGGTGGCCTGGAAGAACGGGGCCCCCAGGGTGCCGGGTCGATCCAGGTCCAGGTTCAGCAGCATGATCACGATCTTTTCGGCCATGGTTCGGTCCTTGTGCTTCGTTCTGTCGAGTATCGCGCGAATGATCGACGGTGAGGACGATTTGCGCAAACCGTGAACATTCTGCCGAGCGCTCTTTTATTCCCTGGAAACGGCCGCATAATAGCCGCCAAAGCGTGTGTTCCTGGAGACGACGGATGCCCATTTACGAATATCAGTGCAAGCAGTGCGGCGAGGTGAGCGAGATCCTGCAAAAGGTCTCCGATCCGCCGGCCACCACCTGTCCGGCCTGTGGTGCCGAGGCCCTGACCAAGCAGGTCTCGGCGGCCGGCTTCCGTTTGGCCGGCGGCGGCTGGTACGAGACCGACTTCAAGAAGGATGGCAAGCGCAATCTGAAAGAAGGCAGCAGCAGTTCGGGGACCCGTTCCAGTGGTGGCAGTTCGACGAAAGCGGAATCCACCGGGAAGTCCGGGTCTTCCGGCAGCGCCAAGACCGGTACCGCCGCAACCGGCACCTGATCGATGCTGGTCACCCTGCGCCGCTATCTGATTGCAGGGCTGCTGGTCTGGCTGCCGCTGATCGTCACCGGCTTCATTATCAAGCTGCTGGTGGATCTGCTCGACTTCACGATCCTCCTCCTGCCGCCGGGCTGGCGTCCGGAGGCACTGCTGGGTTTTTCCATTCCCGGTGCCGGCATCGTGCTGGCGGTCATCGTCGTGTTTGTCACCGGGGTGATTGCCGCCAACATCGTGGGCAAACGACTGGTGCACCTGGGCGAGTCCATCGTGCGGCGTATCCCGTTGGTCAGCTCGATCTACGGGGCGGTCAAGCAGGTGACCGAGACGGTCTTCAGTGGCGGGGGGCAGGCTTTTCGCAAAGTGGTCATGGTGGAGTACCCGCGCCGTGGCCTGTGGTCGGTGGGCTTTATGACCGGCGTCGGGATGGGGGAGCTGCAGCGCCGCACCGAACATGAAGTCATCACGGTTTTTATCCCGACGACCCCGAACCCGACCTCCGGATTCGTGATTATGGTGCCACGCGACGAAGCCGTAGAACTCGACATGACGGTGGAGGACGGGCTCAAGTTCGTGATGTCCATGGGCGTGGTCACGCCTCTGCGAAGCCCCGAGGATGCGCCCGCTCCGGTTGCGCAAGAGCAGGGCAAATCGTAAGATTTCCGCCCTTTTCACGGGCGCAGATGCGACGTTTGCCCCGTTTTCCCGACTAACCGCGTGCGACCCGGAAGCGGTCGTGCCCTTCGGCTGGAACAGCGCAATGCGAACTCATCTGTGTGGACGTGTCACCGAGAACGAACTCGACTCGGAGGTGACCCTGTGCGGCTGGGTGAACCGCCGGCGGGATCATGGTGGCGTGATCTTCGTCGACCTGCGTGACCATGCGGGCTTGGTGCAGGTGGTGTTCGACCCGGATCGCGAGGCGGTCTTTGCCCGCGCCGAGCAGTTGCGCAGCGAATATGTGATCCGCATGACGGGCCGCGTGCGCCGACGCCCCGAGGGCACCGAGAACCCGGACCTGACCACCGGCGCCGTCGAGATCCTGGGCCTGGAGCTGGAGGTCCTGAACGTCGCGAAGACTCCGCCGTTCCCGCTGGACGATGAAGACGTCGGCGAGGACACCCGCCTGCGGTATCGCTACATGGACCTGCGCCGTCCGCTGATGCAGCAACGCCTGCGTTTGCGTGCGCAGGTGACCGCCGCCATGCGTCGTTTCCTCGAGGAGCGCGACTTCCTCGACCTGGAAACCCCGATGTTGACCAAGGCGACGCCAGAAGGCGCGCGCGACTACCTGGTGCCCAGCCGCACGCATCCGGGCAGCTTCTTTGCCCTGCCACAGTCCCCGCAGCTGTTCAAGCAGCTGCTGATGATGTCGGGCATGGACCGCTACTACCAGATCACCCGCTGCTTCCGCGACGAGGACCTGCGCGCCGATCGCCAGCCGGAGTTCACCCAGCTGGACATGGAGATGGCCTTCGTCGACGAGTCCGACGTGATGGATGTGACCGAGGGCCTGATCCGGCACCTGTTCCGCGAGGTGCAGGGCGTGGAGCTTCCCGATCCGTTCCCGCGCATGGCCTACGCCGAGGCGATGGCCCGCTTCGGGTCGGACAAGCCCGATCTGCGCATCCCGCTGGAGTTCACCGAGTTGACCGAGGTGATGCAGGCGGTGGAGTTCAAGGTGTTCAACGGCCCGGCGAACGACCCCGAGGGCCGCGTGGCCGCGTTGCGCGTGCCGGGCGGGGCCAAGCTCACGCGCAAGGAGATCGACGTCTACACCGAGTACGTCGGCCGCTACGGCGCGAAGGGCCTGGCCTACATCAAGGTCAACGACCCCACCGACCTCGAGGGTGGCCTGCAGTCGCCGATCCTGAAATTCCTGCCGGAGGACGTCACCCGGCAGATCCTCGAGAAGACCGCGGCCGCCGCCGGCGACCTGATCTTCTTCGGCGCGGATAAGGCCTCGGTGGTCAACGAGGCGATCGGTGCGCTGCGCGTGAAGATCGGGCATGACCTGGAGTTGGTCGAAGCCGGCTGGCAGCCCCTGTGGGTGGTCGACTTCCCGATGTTCGAGTACGACGATGGCGACAAGCGCCTGTACGCCCTGCATCACCCGTTCACCGCCCCGGCGGTGGACAGCCCGGAGGCCCTGCGCGCCAATCCGCGCGAGGCGCTTTCGCGTGCCTACGACATGGTGCTCAACGGCACCGAGGTGGGCGGCGGCTCCATCCGTATCCACAACCCCGAGATGCAGCAGGCCGCGTTCGAGGCCCTGGGCATCGGTGAAGAGGAAGCGCGCGAGAAGTTCGGCTTCCTGTTGGATGCATTGAACTTCGGCGCCCCGCCGCATGGCGGGCTGGCCTTTGGTCTTGATCGCCTGGTGATGCTGATGAGCGGCGCCCATTCCATCCGCGACGTCATGGCTTTCCCAAAGACCCAGACCGCAGCCTGCCTGCTGACCGACGCCCCGGCGCCGGTGGGCGAGAAGCAGTTGCGGGAGCTGGGTATCCGCTTGCGCCCCAGCGCCACGCAACAGGCCGAGTAAGTCCGCGCCCGGTCGCACGCGATGGCCGGTATGCGCACCAGCGTCGTCACCGTCCACGGTTGGCACATGACGGGGCTGGAGATGGCCCTGCTGCGCCGCCGCCTGCGCGCAGGTGGCCACGAGGTGTACCCGTTTCGCTATGCCTCCCGCCGGCAGACGCCGGAGCAGGCTGCCCGCGCCCTGGCCGCGTTTCTTGACGACGTCCCCGGGGACCTGGTGCACCTGGTCGCGCACAGCCTGGGCGGAGTGATCGTCCGCCACCTGTTCGAGGTCGCCCCAGTGCAGCGCCCCGGCCGTATCGTAATGCTGGGGTCGCCGCTTCAGGGCAGCCGGGTGGCCGCGCGCCTGGCGCAGAACCGGATTGGTCGCTCGTGGCTGGGCGCGGCCCTGGATCGCGGTCTCCTGGGTGGCAGCCCCATCCTGCGTGGGCGCGATATCGGCATGATTGCCGGCAGTCGCGCACGGGGCCCGGGTCCGCTGTTCACGCGCCTCCCGCATCCGCATGACGGCATGGTCGCGGTGGAGGAGACCCAGGGGCCGGATGTCTTCCGCCATCTGACCCTGCCGGAATCCCACATGGGGATGCTGGTCGACCGCGCCGTTGCGCAGGAGACCCTGCATTTCCTGGAGACAGGCGAGTTCCTGCCGTAATTGGGGTCTGCGTGGCCGCGTTATCGCGCCGAGCGTGGAGACGAACGACGCCGGCGCCACTCCCATCCGTGATTAGCGCCGGCCCAGCGATTAGACTGTATGAATCTCATGGGTCCTGGCGTGCATCAGGGCCTTCAATCCAATCCAAGGAGTCGTGACCGAATGGCAGGCCACAGCAAGTGGGCGAACATCCAGCATCGCAAGAACGCCCAGGACGCCAAGCGCGGCAAACTCTTTACCAAGTTGATCCGCGAGATCACCGTCGCGGCGCGTCAGGGCGGCTCGGACCCGGAGACCAACCCGCGCCTGCGTCTGGCGACCGACAAGGCGCTGGGCGCCAACATGACCCGCGACACGATCGAACGCGCGGCTAAGCGCGGCGCCGGTGAATCCGACGGCGACAACGTCGAAGAGATCCGCTACGAGGGCTATGGTCCGGGCGGGGCAGCGGTCCTGGTCGACTGCATGACCGACAACCGCAACCGTACGGTTGCCGAGGTGCGTCATGCCTTCTCCAAGATGGGCGGCAACCTGGGGACCGACGGCTCGGTTGCCTACCTGTTCCAGAACAAGGGCGTGATTCGTTTCGCCCCCGGGCTGGACGAAGAGACCGTGATGGAGGCGGCCCTGGAGGGTGGTGCCGAGGATGTGCAGGTCGAGGATGACGGCGCGATCGAGGTGATCACCGAACCAGATACCTATCAGGACGTGCGCCAGGCCCTGCTGGATCGCGGGATGGAACCGGAGAACGCCGAAGTTACCTGGCGACCGGACACTCTGGCACCGCTGGATGCGGAGACCGCCGAGTCGGTCCTCAAGCTACTGGAAATGCTGGACGATCTCGACGACGTGCAGAACGTCTTTACCAACGCCGATTTCCCCGAAGAGGTCAGTAGTGACTGATCGCCTTCTGCGCGCGGGTCGGTAGCCGAGTATGCGAATCCTCGGGATTGATCCCGGCTCCCGGGTCACCGGTTTTGCGGTGATCGAGTTCGATCGCAGCCGCGGCCGATCCTGCGGGCATGGCGTCATCCGGCCCAAAGCCAAGGGCTTTCCCGAGCGTCTGGGCGAGATCTTTGCCGGGGTGGTCGAGGTGATCGACGAGTTGAAGCCCGACGTCCTGGCAATCGAATCGGTGTTCGTGGCGCGCAACGCCCAATCCGCGATCAAGCTGGGGCATGCCCGAGGAGCGGCCATCTGCGCGGCCACTCAGGCCGGGCTCCCGGTACATGAATATGCCCCGCGCGCGATCAAGCTGGCCGTGGTTGGTGTCGGTGGCGCGGACAAGGAACAGGTCCAGCATATGATGCAGCAACTGTTACGCCTGGCCGAACCGGCCAGCAGCGATGCCGCCGACGCCCTGGCGGTCGCGCTTTGCCACGCCCATACCCAGCAAAACGAGGCCCGCCTGCTGGGCGCGGCCTCTGCCATGATCGGAGGGCGCCCATGATCGCGCGGCTGGAGGGACGGCTGATCAGCCGTGAGGTGAATGGCGTCGTGATTGACGCTGGTGGTGTGGGCTACGAGGTGGATGTCTCACTGTCCACGCTGGCGGCCCTGCCAGAGCCGGGCGAGACCGTGGTGCTGGCCACTCATCTGGTTGTGCGTGAGGACGCTCATCAGCTGTTCGGGTTCATGAACAAGCGCGACCGCGATCTGTTCCGACGTCTGATTCGCGTGAACGGGATCGGTGCGAAGCTGGCGCTGGCCATGCTGTCCACCTACGCCGGCGACGAGCTGGCGGGCCTCATTAGCGGGGGCGATGTTACCGGCCTGGCCAAGGTGCCGGGCATCGGCAAGCGCACCGCCGAACGCATCGTGCTGGAGCTCGGCGAACGCCTCGCCGAGATGGGGTTTACCGGTAGCCCCGTCGGCGGTGTGCCCGGCAGCGAGCCGACGCCCGCCGCCGCGATGGAGGGCGAGGCCCTGGCGGCCCTGGAAACGCTTGGCTACGCGCGCGCCAGCGCTGAGAAGATGGTGGCCGCCGTGCGCGGCGAGGCCGACTCCGTTGAGACGCTGGTCCGTCTCGCCCTGCGAGCTACCGTCAAGCGCTAACACGCGTTTCCACGCGGACATCTGGAGGTCGTTGGTCCTGGGTGCCAGCCACGACCACCGGTAAGCTGGACCGGAGGAGACACCGTAAACACGGACATCGGACCCAACCTGGCCACCAGTGGTAGGCCGTTAGACGAGGCCACGCAAGTACTGGATGCGCCGCGGCGGCCTTCTCACCGGGGCGTCTGGCGCTGAGAGGGGGCAGGGGCGGGTTAGTCGAGGCGGAGGGAGTAGTCGATGGCGTGGAGATGCTTGGTCAGGGCGCCGACCGAGATGTAGTCCACGCCGGTGGCCGCGATCGCCGTCAGGGTGTCCGGTGTGACCCCACCGGAGGCCTCGGAGATCGCACGGCCGCGGATGTGTTGCACGGCGGTGGCCAGGTCTTCCGGGGACAGCTCGTCAAGCATGATCACGTCGGCCCCGGCCGCCAGGGCCTGCTCGACCTCGTCGAGATTCTCCGTCTCCACCTCCACCCAGCGCCCGGCACCCCGTGTGCGTGCCCGTTCGACCGCTGCGGCGATGGAGCCGCAGGCGGCGATGTGGTTTTCCTTGATCAAGACGGCATCCCACAGGGCGAGGCGGTGGTTGTAGCCGCCGCCGCAGCGCACCGCGTATTTCTGTCCGTGCCGCAGCCCGGGCAGGGTCTTGCGGGTATCGAGGATGCGACTTCCCGTGCCGTCCAGGCGCGCGACCCAGCGAGCGGTCTCGGTGGCCGTTCCGGACAAGGTCTGTAGTAGGTTCAGTGCGGCGCGTTCCGCAGCGAGCACCGCGCGGGCCGGGCCTTCCAAAGTCGCGATAGTCTGCGGGCCATGGGGGATGTCCACGTGGCTGCCCTCGGCGACCAGCCAGGCGATCCGGGTTTCCGGGGCGAGACTGGTGAACGCGCGCTCGAACCAGGCCTGGCCGCAGACGATGGTGGGCTCCTTGAGCAGCAGGGTCGCACGGGCCATGTGGTCGGCCGGGACCAGAGCGGCGGTGAGGTCGCCCTCCATTCCATTAGGGCCCAGGTCCTCGCTCAGGGCGGCCTCAACCTCGCGCACCAGCGTTGCCGCATCCGGGCGTGCAGGGCCTTGCGCGAACGGATCGGTGGCAGCGGCCGTGCCGTTCCCCCTATCCGTCATGGCGATCCGGCATCGGGCGATGCGCCACGTAGTCGTCACGCAGTTTCTTGACGAGGCCGGCCAACAGGATGAGCGCAATCAGGTTGGGGGCGGCCATCGCGATGTTGGCGATGTCGGAGAAGTTCCAGACTACGCCCAGCGGGATGGTCGCGCCGATCACGATCAGGATGACGAATACGATGCGATATGGCATCACCGCGTTCTCGCCGAACAGGAAGTAGGCCGAGCGGTCGCCATAGTAGGACCAGGCGATCATGGTGGAAAAGGCGAATAGCATCAGACTGATCCCGACCACCATGGCGCCAAACGGACCCAACGTGGAGCTAAAGGCGGTCGCGGTCAGCGAGGCCCCGACGACGTCGTCGGCACGGTCGATATAGGCGCCGGTGACGACGATGGCCAGACCGGTCAGGGTGCAGACCACGATGGTGTCGATGAACGGCTCGAGCATGGCCACCGAACCCTCGCGCGGCGGATCACCGTTCTTGGCCGCGGCGTGCGCCATGGCCGACGAACCCAGACCCGCCTCGTTGGAGAACATGCCGCGCGCGACCCCATACTGGATGGCGAGACCAATCGCGCCACCGCCTGCAGCCCAGGGGTTGAGCGCGAGGTTCAAGATGGTACCAATCGCGGCCGGGACGGCCTCGATGTTGGCGACGATCACCACGAAGGCGCCCAGCATGTAGATCACGGCCATGAACGGGACGATGGTGGAGGCGATCATCGCGATGCGCTTGACGCCACCAATGATGACCAACGCCACCAGCACCGCCATGGTGAGGCCGATGATCAGGGCCATCCAGCCCATGATGTCGTCGTCGGCGCGCAGGTCCGGCACGATGAAGGTCAGGCCGTCGACGACCGAGTTGGCCTGCACCATGTTGCCGATGCCGAAGGAGGCGATCAGGGTGAAGGCGGCGAACAGGATCGCCAGCTTCTTCATCTTGAGTCCGTGGAGCAGGGTGAACATCGGCCCGCCGGCGATGCTCCCGTCCGGGGCAATCTCGCGGTAGCGCACCGCCAGGGTGGTTTCGGCGAACTTGGTTGCCATGCCGAAGAATGCGGTCACCCACATCCAGAATAGGGCCCCGGGGCCGCCGAGGGCGATCGCTGTGGCCACGCCCGCGATGTTCCCGGTGCCGATAGTGCCAGACAGCGCGGTCGACAGCGCCTGGAAGGGCGATATCTGGCCGGTGCCACCGGCACGCCCGTCGGTGCCGCGCAGGGCGCGCCAGCCTTCGCGGAATGCCACCACCTGGACCAGACCCAGGCGAATGGTGAGATAGAGCCCGGTGCCCAGAAGCAGGATCAGGGTGATCGGGTTGCCCCAGAGCAGGCCGGCGGTGTCGCCGAGGAACTGGTCGATGGTGTCGAGCATCACGAGGTCCTTGTGGTCCGTTGGTGCCGCTGCAGCATGGTCTGAAAACTCTACCGCGCGTCGCCCGTGTTTACGATAGGTTATGCGTACCTCAGTGATAGTAATTTGCTGTGGAACACCATGGGCTGGCGGGGCTCCATGAAGTAAGTCGATGGGTACTCTCCCACCACGCCAACGTTCAAGGATCGAGCATGAGCGACGCCCCCCATTCTTTGCCTGAGGACGATCACACCAAGCCGGTGCCCCGGATCTTCCTGGTCGGCTCGCTGGTCGCGCTGGCGGCCTTTATCTGGCTGATCAGCCTGGTCTGGCCCACGCTGGAAGACCGGGCCGCGGACATGAGTACGCTGCAAATTGGGCTTCTGGCGAGTTTTGTCGCCGGCCTGATGACGGCGGTGGGCGC
Organism: Thioalkalivibrio sp. ALJ1; assembly: GCF_000745395.1. Classification (NCBI taxonomy): domain Bacteria; kingdom Pseudomonadati; phylum Pseudomonadota; class Gammaproteobacteria; order Chromatiales; family Ectothiorhodospiraceae; genus Thioalkalivibrio; species Thioalkalivibrio sp. ALJ1. The sequence goes on from NZ_KN050684.1 coordinate 1,614,142, forward strand.
CATCCCGATCTTCTTCCTGCGCCGCATCAGTCAGTCGGTGGAGGACGCAATGATGGGCTTTGGCGCGGGTGTAATGCTCTCCGCCACGGCCTTCGAGCTGGTCCTGCCATCGGTGGAGCAGGCGGAGCTTCAGTACGGTGGGGTGGGCATGGCGATCGTTGTACTGTCAGTGGGCATGGCCCTTGGCGGTGGTGCGTTGCTCGCGTTGCACAAGTGCGTCCCGCACGAGCATTTTCACATTGGCCCGCAAAGTGGGGCGGACCCCGCGAAGATTCGCCGGGTCTGGCTGTTCATCTTTGCCATTGCCCTGCACAACCTGCCAGAGGGTCTGGCCGTGGGTGTGGGCTTCGGCGGGGATGATGTCAGCGATGGGATCACCCTGGCGATCGCGATTGGTCTGCAGAACATGCCCGAAGGTCTGGTGGTGGCAATCGCCCTCTTGTCGCTGGGCTACAGCAAGTGGGCGGCCTTCGGCGTGACGCTGCTGACAGGACTGGTTCAGCCGATTGGGGGGCTGATCGGGGCGGGTGCCGTTACGCTGATGGAGTTCCTGTTGCCCTGGGGACTGGCGTTTGCGGCCGGCGCGATGCTGTTCGTGATCAGCCACGAAATCATTCCCGAGTCGCACCGGAAAGGGCATGAGGCCCAGGCCACGGTGGGGGTCCTGGTCGGCTTCGTCGTCCTGCTTGCGATCGACATGGCGTTGTAGGGCGCGCGCAGAGTGTCGCCACTGGCACCGTCATTGCGAGGAGCCGAAGGCGACGAAGCAACCTCCGAAAGCTGGCGGAGCGTCACGATCAGCATCCGGTGGTTTCGGACGGAGGTTGCCGCGTCGCCTTCGGCTCCTCGCAATGACGGTGCTTTTTGGATGCATGAGGGGGTAGGTAACGGGGCAGGCCGCGGCGGCGGAATAGTGGCGCGGCCCGTCCGGGCTTTCGCAGCGAGGGTATTTTGGTCTACAATTAGTTTCGTCTGCGGGTGCTCGACAATGCCCGCACACCGTTCTGGAAGAGATCTGCGATCGCGAGTCGATTGGCAGACGCCGAAGGCGCAACATCCGCCCGGAATCGCTCAGGCTACAGGACCGGAACGGTGCAGGAGACACACTCTGGAGAGCGGCCGGAAACGGTCCACCGAAGGGGGCGGCCGTGCAGCGCAGATGCAGCTGACACGGCGCAAACTCTCAGGTTTCAGGACAGAGGGGCGGCTGGCAGATTCACTCTGCCGGCCGCCCCTTTTTTTATGCCCGGAGCACGGCGGCCGGGCCTCGTGGTTCCACTGGCGGATGCCGGCGAACTGACCACCATACGGACGCAAGGCGAGAATGTGATGACGACGTTGAAGACAACTCCGCTCCATGCCGCGCATCAGCGCGCGGGGGCCAAGCTGGTCGATTTCGCCGGCTGGGAGATGCCTCTGCACTACGGCTCCCAGATGGAAGAGCACAAGCGCGTACGCGAATCCGCTGGCATGTTCGATGTCTCGCACATGCAGGTCGTGGATATCCACGGCCCGCAGGCTCAGGCGTTTCTGCGTTACCTGCTGGCGAACGACGTGGCCAAGTTGAAGACCGAAGGCCGCGCCCTGTACAGCTGCATGCTGAATGAGTCCGGCGGCGTGATTGATGACCTGATCATCTATTGGACCGGTGGCGCCAGCTACCGCGCCGTGGTGAATGCGGCGACCGCCGAGGGTGATATCGCGCACATGCAGAAGGTGGCGCAGGACTTCGACGCCACGGTCGCGCCGCGTCCGGAGTTTGCGTTGATCGCGATCCAGGGCCCGCAGGCAGTGGAGAAGACCCTGCCGTTGTTGCCACCCGATCTGCGCTCGGCCGGGGATCTCAAGCCCTTTTCCGCGGTCTGGAATGACAAGTGGTTCGTCGCCCGCACCGGGTACACCGGCGAAGATGGCTTCGAGGTGATGCTGCCGGCGGAGGAGGCCGACGGTCTCTGGGAGAAGCTCAAGGACGCTGGCGTGCACCCCATCGGCCTCGGCGCCCGCGACACCCTGCGCCTGGAGGCCGGCATGAATCTCTACGGCACGGATATGGACGACCAGACCAATCCGCTGACGGCCAACCTTGGCTGGACCATCGCCCTGAAGGATGCCGATCGCGATTTCATTGGTCGCAAGCCGATCGAGCAGTCAAAGGCCGAGGGTGTGAAGGAACACATGGTTGGGCTGGTGCTGGACGGTCGCGGGGTGCTGCGTGGTGGCACCCGCATCGAGACCGAGGCCGGCGATGGCGTGGTGACCTCCGGTAGTTTCTCCCCCAGTCTCGGTGTGTCGGTCGCCTTTGCGCGAATCCCGGCCGGGGTCGAGGCCGAGGAGCTGCACGCGGACATCCGCGGACGCAAGCTGCCGGTGCGGGTGGTGAAGCCGGTGTTTGTCCGAAATGGCGAGCCGCAGATCGAACTCAAGAGCTAACTAGAATTGCCTCATCCCGCCTGCGCCGGACTACACTGCGCAGGCGGGATCCAACAAGCAAAAGGAAGACGTCATGAGCGAAGCACCGAAGGACCTGAAGTACACCAAAAGCCACGAGTGGGTGCGCAGCGAGGCGGATGGCAGCGTGACCGTGGGGATTACCGATCACGCGCAGGAACTGCTGGGTGATCTGGTGTTTGTCGAAGCCCCGGAGGCTGGCAGCAGCATCGAGGCCGGCAGCGCCTGTGCGACCGTGGAATCGGTCAAGGCCGCCTCCGATATCTATGCGCCGATCTCTGGCGAGGTGACCGAGATCAACGAGGAGCTGGCCGACAGCCCCGAGAAGGTCAATGAGTCGCCCTTCGAGGACGGCTGGCTGTTCAAGGTGCAGCCGTCCGATGCCGGCGAGCTGGATGCCCTGATGGACGCGGATGCGTATGCCGCGCACGTCGAGGCGGAATCCTGAGCGTAGCCGCGTATCACCGGTCCCGGCCGCGTCCGGCCGGGACCCAACCGAACGTTGCCGTAACCGGCAAAAGCGAGACCTGACATGCCGTTTATCCCGCATACCGAAGAAGACATCCGCGCCATGCTCGATCGCATCGGTGCCGATTCCGTCGAAGACCTGTTCGACGAGATCCCGGCCGATCTGAGCTCGCCACCGCTCACCGGGATTCCCGAGGGCGAGAACGAGATGGGCATTGCTCGCCTGATGCAGGAGCGGGCCGCGCTGGACGGCATGCCATCGAATTTCATCGGGGCCGGTGCATACGAGCACCACATCCCGGCCGCCGTGTGGCAGATCGCCACCCGCGGCGAGTTCTACAGCGCCTACACGCCGTACCAGGCGGAGGCCAGCCAGGGCACGCTGCAGCTGATCTACGAATACCAGACGATGATTAGCCGCCTGACCGGGATGGAGGTCTCCAATGCCTCGCTGTATGACGGTGCCTCCGCTTTGGCCGAGGCCGTGCTGATGGCGGTGCGCGTGAATCGCCGTTCCAAGGCCAAGCGCGTGTTGCTGCCAGGGGCGCTGCACCCGGATTACCGCAAGGTGGTGAAGACACTGATCGGCAACCAGGGCATCGATCTGGTGGAACTGCCGTTCGACGAGACCACTGGCCAGACCCCGGTGGACGCTCTGGCGCCACATGCGGACGAGGACGTCACCGCCATGGTCATCAGTCAGCCGAACTTCTTCGGCATCCTGGAAGACGTGGATGCCCTCACCGGCTGGGCCGAGGAACGCGGCATCCCTGTGATCGCCGTGGTGAACCCGGTCTCGCTGGCGCTGCTGAAGCCGCCGGGCGAGTGGGGCACCAACGGCGTGGATATCGTGGTCGGCGAGGGCCAGCCGCTGGGCGCACCACTGTCCTCCGGCGGGCCGTACTTCGGCTTCATGACCACGTTGAAGAAGCACATCCGGCAGATGCCGGGGCGTATCGTTGGTCGTGCCGAGGATGCCGACGGCAAGCCCGGCTTCGTGCTGACCTTGCAGGCGCGTGAGCAGCATATCCGCCGTTCCAAGGCGACTTCGAACATCTGCACCAACCAGGGCCTGGTGGTCACGGCCGCGACGATTCACATGTCGTTGCTGGGTGACGAGGGCCTGACCCGCGTCGCCGAGGCCTGCTATGCGAACACTCACGCCCTGGTGGAGAAGCTGGCCGCGAAGGGGATCAAGCCGCGCTTTACCGGCGAGTACTTCCACGAGGTTGCGCTGGACTTCGGCGGCGATGCCGCAACCCGGGTGCAGGCCATGGCCGACGCCGGCGTACTGCCGGGCTTCGAGCTGGGTCGCGACTACGCCCAGCTGGAAGGCTGCGTGCTGGCCTGTGCCACCGAGACCAAGACCGAATCCGACCTGGAGCAGTACGTGACGACCTGGGAGCAGGCGAAGGCCGCCTGAGTCTATACATAACCCCAGGGTCACCGACCTGACGTGCCATATACACAACGCCTAGGAGGCAATCATGGCCGAAATCAAGCTGCAAGGTAATCCGATCAACACCAACGGCGACCTGCCGCATGTGGGCTCGCCGGCCCCGGACTTCAAGCTGACCAACAAGGATCTGCAGGACGTCTCGCTGGGCGATTTTGGTGACAAGCGCAAGCTGATCTCCATCGTACCCAGCCTGGACACCCCGGTCTGTGCCGACTCGACCAAGAAGTTCAACGAGATGGTGGCCAGCCGTCCGGACCTGGAGATCCTGATCGTCTCCGCCGACCTGCCGTTCGCGATGAGCCGCTTCTGCGCCGCCGAGAGCCTGGAGCGCGTGACCGTGCTGTCGATGATGCGCGATCGCAATTTCGCCAAGGACTACGGCGTGCTGATCCAGGACGGCCCGCTGGCCGGGATCACCGCGCGTGGCGTCGTCGTGCTGGACACAGACAACCTGGTGATGCACGCCGAGCTGGTCTCCGAGATCGGCGACGAGCCGGACTACGACGCCGCGTTCGCGGCCCTGGATGACCGGGCCAACCTGAGTCCGACCCAGTAATCGGCCGGACCGGATCCGCGCCGCCGGTGCCCGGGTTTGTGCCCGGTCACCGTTACCCGAATACGCAAGCGAGAAACCGCTATGAGCACCACTGATGCCAATCTGATCTTCGAACGTTCCCGCGCCGGCCGCTCGGCCGTGGCCCAGGCCCCGCGCGACCACGCGGCGACCCGCATCCCCGCGAACCTGCAGCGCAAGTCAGCCCCGGGTCTTCCGGCTGCCTCGGAACTGGACGTGGTGCGGCATTACACGCGGTTGTCGCAGAAGAACTTCTCCATCGACACCGAGTTCTACCCGCTGGGCTCGTGCACGATGAAGTACAACCCGCGCGCCTGTAACAGCCTGGCGATGCTGCCCGGATTCCTGAACCGGCATCCACACGCCCCGGCCAGCCACAGCCAGGGCTTCCTACAGACCATGTTCGAGCTGCAGGAGATGCTGAAGGAAGTGACGGGCATGAAGGCCGTGTCGCTGGCGCCGATGGCAGGTGCGCAGGGCGAGTACACCGGCGTGGCCATGATCCGGGCTTACCACGACGCCCGCGGCGATACCGAGCGCCGCGAGATCATCGTCCCGGATGCCGCACATGGCACCAATCCGGCGACCGCGATCATGTGCGGCTACGAGGTGCGCGAGATCCCCACCGACGAGACCGGCGACGTGGATATCGAGGCCCTGAAGGCCGCGGTGGGCCCGCAGACGGCTGGGATCATGCTGACCAATCCGTCAACCGTGGGCGTGTTCGAGCGGCGGATCTCCGAGATCGCGAAGATCGTCCATGACGCCGGCGGCCTGCTGTACTACGACGGCGCGAACCTGAACGCGATCCTCGGCAAGGTGCGCCCGGGCGACATGGGCTTCGACGTGATCCATATGAACCTGCACAAGACCTTCTCCACGCCGCACGGCGGCGGTGGGCCGGGTTCTGGTGCCGTGGGCGTCTCCGAGCGTCTGCTGCCGTTCATGCCGATCCCGCACGTGATCGAGGCGGAGCAGGGTGGTTATCGCCTCGCCGAGGAGTCTGATCGTCCGCAGAGCATCGGGCGCTTGTCGGCCTTCGGCGGGAACGCCGGCGTGCTGCTGCGCGCCTACGTCTACATGCGCATGCTGGGGCGCGAGGGCATGGTGCGGGTCTCTGAATTCTCGACCCTGAACGCCAACTACCTGGCGCGAGAACTGGCGGCGGCCGGGTTCGATCTGGCCTATCCCAAGCGCCGCGCCACTCACGAGTTCATCGTGACGATGAAAAAACAGGCCAAGGAGCGCGGCCTGACGGCCGGGGACGTGGCCAAGCGGCTACTCGACCACGGCTACCACGCGCCGACCACCTACTTCCCGCTGCTGGTCCCGGAGTGCCTGTTGGTGGAGCCGACCGAGACCGAGTCGAAGGAGACGCTGGACGGCTTCGTCGAGGCGATGGCCTGCATCCTGGCCGAGTCGGAGAACGACATGGAAACCATCAAGAGTGCGCCGCATAACCTGCCGAACCGCCGCTTCAACGAAGTGGCCGCGGCCAAGGCGCTGGATGTGGTCTTCCAGCCGGTAGACGAGGGGGACGACAACGCCCCGCGGACCGGTACCCACGGTTAGAGGTACGTCTGTCTACATCCCGGGCATATGCCCGGTAAAACGCCCCCGTAGATCGGGGGCGTTTTCGTTTTGAGGGGGAGTAAGCGCGTTTCTGTAGGGAAAAGCCCCAACCCAACGGATTATCTGGTATTTTCTGGATACATTCTACCAATCCATTGCCAGGTCCGAGGGCAAGGGAAACGCTCATTACGTTTCCGGCAAAGCCTCCACATAGAGGGGCAGCAAGACGGGCAAGGAAAACAATGAGTGAGCTTTGTTCCATCCACGGCTATGCGGCGCTGTTCGAACATGCGCCGGTGGGGCTGGCCGAGATGGATACCGACGGGCGCATCCTGCGCGCTAATCCCTGCCTTGGGGCCCTGCTGGCCTGTGATCCGGCGGATCTGGCCGGCGCCACCCTGGAAGCGCACGTCTGTCCGGACGACCGCGATGCTGGAGGCCGTGCACCCGGACGACCGACCGCGGGTGGAGGCGGTTTTCCTGTCTGCCGATTTCGGGGATGGCACGGCCGACGAGACCTTCCGGATCCGTCGGCCGGACGGCGAAGAACGCTGGGTCCGGGTCCGCCGCTACCCGATCACGGATGCCGACGGGCAGGTGACGCGTGTGGCGGGGACGGCGGTCGATATCACCGAACTGAAGGCGACCCAGCAGGCACTGGAGCGTAACCAGGCCGAGCTCGAGCGTCAGGCCTTCTACGACCGACTGACGGGGGTCGCCAACCGGCGCTACTTCGAAAGCCTGCTGGATCGGGAGGTCCAGCGTGCCGAGCGCTACGGCCAGGTTTTTTCGCTGGTAATGTTCGATCTGGATCATTTCAAGGACGTGAACGATACCTACGGACACGCCATAGGGGATGCCGTTTTGCAGGACGTTACGCGGGTCGCAGGCGAGCGCCTGCGCAGCTCGGATGTGCTCGGACGCTGGGGCGGCGAGGAGTTTATGGTTCTGCTTCCAGGTGACGGGGCGGAGACCGGTGCTCGGGTGGCCGAGGCAATCCGAGCGCGGGTGGCCGGGCATGCCTTCCCTCGTGTGGGTGAGGTCACCGTCAGTCTCGGCGTGGCGGAGTTTTATGCCGAAGAGCCGCGCAGTGAACTGCTCCGAAGGCTCGACGAAGCCATGTACCGCGCCAAGCGCGAGGGCCGAAACCGAGTGGCGGTGGCGGCGCCTCCCGCGTCATGAGCCGGCGATCCCGGGAGTACCCGTATGGCGGATAGCGGGCGGCGCGGGTTCAGCCGCGTGTGGCATGCGTTTGGCTATTCCTGGCGGGGTCTTTGCGAGGCCTTCCGTCATGAGTCCGCGTTCCGTCAGGAGCTCGCGTTGGTGGCGGTACTGGTGCCCGTCGCCGTTTGGCAGGGCGAGACAGGGGTGGAGCGGGCGTTGTTGGTGGGGAGCCTGTTGTTGATTCTGGTGGTGGAGCTGCTGAACTCTGCGGTGGAGGCGGCGGTTGACCGTTTCGGCGACGAACGCCACCCGCTATCCGCCCGCGCCAAGGACATGGCCTCGGCGGCGGTGCTGCTCAGTTTCGTGAATGCCGGCGTGGTCTGGTTGCTCGTGCTTTGGTGATCCCCCGGCGGCCGGCGGGCCACCAGGGGCGTACTTACACCTCAGTTGGCGGTCAGGCATTCCTCAAGGCTATCGGCCATCCCACGCATCAGTTCGAACCAGGCGTCCGGGCCGGGTTCCAGGTCGGAGCCGACGGGGTCCAGTATGCCCAGGCGCGTATCGGTGCCTTCGGCTACGGTCTCCGCCAGGGCCGGACGGAACTGAGGTTCGGTAAACAGGCAAACGACGTCGCCATCGGCGACCCGTTCGCGCAACTCGCTAATGCGCCGTGCGCCGGGGCTGCGCGAGGGGTCGATACTGATCGAGCCGGCGGCGGTCAGCCCGTAGTGTTGTTCGAAGTATTGGTAGGCGTCGTGGAAGACGATAAAGGCCCGATCGCGTATCGGCTCGAGCTGTTGAGCCAGTTGATCATCCAGGTCATTGATGCGTTCAAGCAGGGCATCCCGGTTGGACGCGATAGTGTCTGCGCGTTCCGGGTCCCATCCCATCATGCGGTCGGCGAGTTGCTCCGTAATCGAGCGCACCAACACCGGTGACAGCCAAATGTGAGCATCGTAATGACCGTGATGATGGTCGTGCTCGTGTCCATGGTCGCTGTGGTCATGCCCGTGGTCGTGCTCGTGTCCATGGTCGCTGTGGTCATGCCCGTGGTCGTGCTCGTATCCATGGTCGTTGTGGTCATGCCCATGGCCATCCTCGTGCCCATGATCGTCATCATGGCCGTGATCATGGTGATCATGTTCCCAGACACCGCCTTCGCGGGTGGGCTTGAGTTCTAGATCGAGGTCGTCCATCAGGCTGACGATCTCGCGGTTCCCGGATCGACGTAACGGGCGTTCGAGGAAGGTTTCCATGTCCGGCCCAACCCAGACCACCATGTCCGCGTTTTGCAGGCGGCGCGCCTCCGAGGGGCGCATGGAATAGCCATGGGGGGATGCGTTGGCCGGGACCAGCAGCTCGACCTCGTAGGCATCCCCGGCCAGCGCGGCAACGATACTGTGAATCGGTAGAATGGTCGCCACGATGCGCGGCTTGTCCGCAAGGGCACTGGCCGGGACCGTAAGGGCGAGCACGGTAACCAGACTGGTCAGGAACGCGAGCCCAAAGGGGCGGCGGTGGCGCGATGGCATGGTGTGGTCTCCAAGGGTGTCTGAAGCAACGTTCCGAACGTTATAGTATATCAATTTGCAGAAGGGAAGCCCCGTCACCATGCCCAAGCCCGGACTCGACCAAAAGCCGCTGCTGGACGCCCGCGATATCTCCCTGGAATTCGGTGGCAAGCTGATCCTTGACCGGGTTTCGGTGCAGATTCAGCCTGCCGAAGTCGCGGTGGTGATTGGTCCCAACGGCGCGGGCAAGACTTCGCTGTTGCGCGTCTTGCTGGGGCTCTGGTCGCCGACGCGGGGTCGCGTCCAGCGACGATCCGGTTTGCGTATTGGCTATATGCCCCAGCGCTTGCAGATCGAGCCGGTATTGCCACTGTCCGTGCATCGCTTTTTAACCCTGCGCCAGCGGGCCGCGAAGGAGGAGCTGCTTGCACGCCTGGAGCAGGTGGGCGTCCCGCATCTGTTAGGCAAGGCGGTGCAATCGCTCTCCGGTGGCGAAATGCAGCGAGTTCTGCTGGCGCGCGCCCTGCTGAATCGACCGAATCTGTTGGTGCTGGACGAGCCGGCTCAAGGGGTCGATGTTGTTGGCCAGGGGGAGGTCTTCCGCCTGATTGATGACATCCGCAGAGAGACCGGCTGCGGGGTCCTGATGGTCTCGCACGACCTGCACCTGGTAATGGCCGGCGCCGATGCCGTGATCTGCTTGAACCAGCATGTCTGCTGTACCGGGCGACCGGAGGAAGTTTCGCGCCATCCCGAGTACCAGCGCCTTTTCCCGACGGGCGATGTGCAGGGCATTGGGATCTACAGGCACGAGCACAACCATGTCCACGACCTCCATGGCGAGGTGCATGACCTGCATGGACATGGCACGGACGATTGCCATCACGAACATGGAACAACCAAACGATGATCGAGGGGTGGCTGGACGACTTCCTGGTGCGCGCCGTGCTGGCGGGGCTGATGGTGGCTGCTGTGGCCGGGCCGCTGGGTGCGTTCGTGGTCTGGCGGCGCATGGCCTACTTTGGTGACACGATCTCGCATTCCGCCTTACTGGGCGTGGCGCTTGGCTTCCTGCTCGGGTTGAACCTGAACCTGATGGTCACGCTGGTCTGCGTCTTGATCGCGGTATTGCTGGTGTTCCTTCAGCGGCGCCAGGAGCTGGCCTCGGACACCCTGCTCGGCATCCTGGCGCATAGCGCTCTGTCGCTAGGGATTGTTGCGGTCACGTTCATCGAGGGTTTGCGGGTCGATCTGATGGCCTATTTGTTCGGGGATATCCTCGCGGTGGGTACGAACGACCTGTTGGCGATTGCAATCGGTGGAGGCATTGCGCTGGTGATGCTGATGCTGTTGTGGCGTCCCTTGCTCGCGCTGACGGTTCATGAAGAACTGGCGCGCGTCGAAGGGGTTCCCGTAGTGGCCGTGCGTCTGGGTTTGATGCTCCTGATCGCATTGGTGATTGCGGCAGCGATGCAGGTGGTGGGGGTGCTGCTGATTACCGCGCTGATGATCATCCCGGCGGCTAGTGCGCGTCGCTTCGCGGCCACCCCCGAGCAGATGGCTGTACTCGCGGCGGTCCTTGGGATGCTGGCCGTGGGAGCCGGACTATGGGGTTCGTTTGTCTACGACACGCCGACGGGGCCGTCCATCGTGGTGGCCGCCATGCTTGGCTTCATCCTGATCCACCTGTTGCCCGGCCGCCTCTTCGCCCCGTTTGGCGGACGCTGAAACCCCTTATTCACCACGAAGCACACGAAGGCACGAAGAAAAGCTAGGGAGACGCGGACGTGCGATTCAATCAGCGTCTCCTTAACAGGAAGATGAGAAGATTTGAAGGATGATATGAATCTGGGCGAACCGGCGTGCAAAAATCTGTGCCGGAGGCACAGACCCATTTCAGAATCCTTCCTGACTTCCTTTCTTCCTGTCCAAGCTTTTTGCTTTTGACCTTGGTTTTCTTCGTGCCTGCGTGCGCTTCGTGGTGAACAAAAAGGGTGCCGGGACACTGTGTCAGCGGCGGCGTTCGAGGCGTTCGAAGGTGAAGGGGCAGGCATGGCGGTCGTCGGCTTCGTGGTGTTCGGACCAGACGACGTCCCATTCCGCGGGGTCTATCGCGGGGAAGTACGTATCCCCGGCGTGGCACTCGTGCACGCGCGTCAGGTGCAGCACGTCGGCCCGGGACAGGGCCTCCTCGAACAGACCCGCGCCGCCGATCACGAAGGCCGGGCCTGTCTCGATGGTGGCCAGGGCGGCGTCCAGGTCGTTGTAGACCTCGACCCCGTCGGCCTGCCAGCCGGCCTGGCGGGTCAGGACCAGGTTGCGCCGCTTCGGTAGCGGCCGCCCGATGGACTCGAAGGTGCGCCGTCCCATGATCATCGGGTGGCCGTCGGTCACGCGCTTGAAGTGCTGCAGGTCCTTCGGCAGATGCCAGGGCAGGTCGTTGTCGCGCCCGATCACATGATCCGGATCAAGCGCGACCATCAGGTGGATCTCGGGTTGAGCCAAGGCGGGACTCCTTAAATGGCGATGGGCGCCTTGATTGGGGGGTGCGACTGGTAGTCGCGGACCTCGATGTCGTCGAAGGTGAAGGCGAACAGGTCGGTCACGTCCGGATTCAGGTGCAGGCTGGGGAGGGGCAGGGGCTCGCGCCCGAGCAGCTCTTCCACTTGTTCCTGGTGGTTTCGGTAGAGGTGCGCATCGCCAAAGGTGTGCACGAACTCGCCAGGCTTCAGGCCGACCACCTGGGCAATCATGTGGGTCAGCAAGGCATAGCTGGCAATGTTGAACGGCACCCCGAGGAACACATCCGCGCTGCGCTGGTAGAGCTGGCAGGACAGGCGGTCGTCCGCCACGTAGAACTGGAACAGGGTGTGGCAGGGCGCGAGCGCCATGCGCCCGGCCTGGGCGTTTTCCTGGGGCGAAACCGATTCGTCGGGCAGGTCCGCCACGTTCCAGGCACTAATGATGTGGCGCCGGGAATGCGGCCGGTTTTTAAGATTGTCGATCAGTTCGACCAGCTGGTCATGGCCGGCCCAGTTGCGCCATTGCGCGCCGTAGATCGGACCCAGGTCCCCAGAGTCGGTGGCCCACTCGTCCCAGATGCGGACCTTGTGCTCGCGCAGGTAGTCGATGTTGGTGTCGCCGGCGATGAACCACAGCAGTTCATGGATTACCGAGCGCAGGTGAGTGCGCTTGGTGGTGACCAGCGGGAAGCCGTCGGCCAGGTCGAAGCGCATCTGGTAGCCAAACACCGAGCGCGTGCCGGTTCCGGTGCGGTCCGGGCGATCCGAGCCGTGGTCGCGGATGTGGCGCACCAGGTCCAGGTATTGCTGCATCTCAGGGGGTCTCCGGAGCAGGGCGCGCGGCCGGCAGCGGGTTGCGCCGCGACCAGACGATCAGGATCACGCCGAACAGGATGACTGGCAGGCTCAGGACTTGCCCCATGGTCAGCCAGTCGAATGCGAGGTAGCCGATATGCGCATCCGGTACTCGGACGAACTCGACCAGGAAGCGGAAGCTGCCGTACAACGTCAGGAACAGGCCCGAGATCAGGCCGGTGCGGCGCGGCTGGCGCGAGACCAACCACAGCACCACGAACAGCACCAGGCCCTCAAGGAAGGCCTGATAGAGCTGCGAGGGGTGGCGCGGGACGTAGTCCGCGGCCGGGAAGACCATGGCCCAGGGCAACTCGGTGGGCTTGCCCCAAAGTTCGCCGTTGATCCAGTTGCCGATGCGTCCGGCCCCGAGGCCGATCGGGATTAGTGGGGCGATGAAGTCGGTCAGCCGGAAGAAGGGCTGGCCGATCTTGTGCGCATACAGCCAACAGGTGACCAGCACCCCAGCGAGTCCACCGTGGAAGGCCATGCCACCTTCCCATACGCGGAACAGGCTCAAGGGGTCGGCGAGGGTGGTATCCAGGTTATAGAACAGCGCGTAGCCGAGTCGTCCGCCGATGATGACCCCAAGCACGCCCCAGAAGAGCAAATCGCCGACCTGCCAGGGGTGTAGCGGGTCCCAGTTGCGGGTGCGCGTGCGCCATACGCCGAGGCCCCAGAACGCGGCGAAGCCGACCAGGTACATCAGCCCATACCAGTAGAGCGTCAGCGGGCCAACGGACAGGGCGACCGGATCGATAAACGGGTGCGTGGGCATGGGCGCTTGCGGATGAAAAACCGGCTGCACATGCTACTCGGCCTGGCGACCTTGTGCACCTGCATGTTGTTCGCCGGATTCACTTGCAAGGAGGCCGCGCGATGAACCGACTGGCCGGGGCCAGCAGCCCCTATCTGCTGCAGCACGCCGACAACCCCGTGGACTGGTATCCCTGGGGCGAGGCGGCATTGGAGCGTGCCCGCCGCGAGGACAAGCCGATCCTGCTGTCGATCGGCTATTCCGCCTGCCACTGGTGCCACGTGATGGCGCACGAGTCCTTCGAGGACCCGGCCACCGCCGAGGTGATGAACGCGCGCTTCATCAACATCAAGGTGGACCGCGAGGAGCGCCCGGATCTCGACCGCATCTACCAGAACGCGCACATGCTGTTGTCGCAGCGCCCTGGGGGCTGGCCGCTGACGGTCTTTCTTACTCCGGACCAGGTGCCGTTTTTTGCGGGCACCTATTTCCCCAGCACGCCGCGCCACGGGCTGCCGTCGTTCGTGGATCTGATGACCCGGATCTCGGACTTCCTGACGGAGCATCCGGAGGAAATCCAGCGCCAGAACGACTCACTGCAACAAGCCCTGGGGCGAATTTATCGCCCTGCGGGTGGCGAGATCCCGGCGCTCAGTGTCGTTGACAAGGGGCGAGCCGAACTCGCGCAGACCTTTGATGAGTCTTTCGGCGGATTCGGCGATGCCCCAAAGTTCCCGCACCCGGCCTCGCTTGAATGGCTGGCCTGGCATGGCGCGCGCCATGGCGACACCGAAGCGCAACGCATGTTGCATCGAACCCTGGACGCGATGGCGGCCGGGGGCATCTTCGATCAGGTGGGTGGTGGTTTCTGCCGCTATTCAGTGGACGCCCGCTGGATGATCCCGCACTTCGAGAAGATGCTCTACGACAACGGCCCGCTGCTGGGGCTTTACGCTGAACGCGCGGCTGGGGGCGACGATCGCTCGCGGCGGGTGGTCGAGCAGACGGTTGGCTGGCTGGGGCGCGAGATGCGCGACGCCTCCGGTGCCTTCTATTCGAGCCTGGATGCAGATTCCGAAGGTGAGGAAGGGCGGTTCTACGTCTGGGATCCGGAGACCGTCGAAGGCCTGTTGCCGGCGGACGAGTGGGGGGTCGCCAGCCGGGTTTGGGGCCTGAACGGCCCGGCCAATTTCGAAGGGCGCTGGCACCTGCACGAAGTGGTGCCATTGGCAACGGTCGCCGATGCCCTGGGGATCGACGAGGTGGAGGCGGATCGGCGTCTGGACCGTGCGCGGGCGCGGTTGCTGGTGGCGCGCGAGAGCCGCGTGCGGCCGCACCGTGACGAGAAGATCCTGGGCGCCTGGAACGCCCTGATGATCACCGGTCTGGCGCGCGCGGCGCGCGCCCTGGAGCGACCGGAATGGCTGCACCTGGCGCGTGATGCGATGTCCGCCGTGCGCGAGCAGCTGTGGCGCGACGGGGGGCGGCTGTACGCCAGTGTGCGCGAGGGGGCGACCGGCGCGATGCCGCGCGCCTATCTCGACGATCACGCCCTGTTGCTGGAGGCCACACTGGCGTTGCTGGAGACCGAATGGGACAGCGACCTGCTGGGCTGGGCCGTCACCCTGGCCGATACCCTGCTGGCGGAATTCGAGGACCGCGACCACGGCGGTTTCTTCTTTACCGCCCGCGATCACGAGGCCCTGATCCAGCGACCGAAGGTGTATGCCGACGATGCCATGGCCAACGGCAACGGTATCGCGGCGCAGGCCTTGCAGAAGCTCGGGTTCCTGCTGGCCGAGCCACGGTACCTCGAGGCGGCCGAGCGCACCCTGGCCAATGCCGGCCCGATGATCGAACAGGCCCCGGTGGGTCACATGAGCCTGCTGATGGCGCTGGACATCCACTACCAGCCGCCGGCCCTGGTCGTGCTGCGCGGGGCGACTGGTGACCTGCCCGGGTGGCAGCAGCGCCTGCGGGCGCAGGCTGCCCCGGTCTGGGCGTTCGCGATCCCGACCGATGCCGGCAACCTGCCCGCCGCGCTGGCGGAGAAGGCCGCCCCGGAGACGGGTGTGCGTGCCTATCTCTGCCGCGGCCTGCAATGCGAGGCGCCCGTGACTGACCCTTCGGCGCTGGACAGCGCGCTCTTACAGGGTTGAAACGCCTGGTCGCATACCCACGGTAGAATGAGTCGGGTGGTAGGAGCCTGCTTGCAGGCGAATGCTCCTGCCCATGTCCGGCTCTGGCAGGGGCTTCGCCTGCAAGCAGGCTCCCACAAAAACATCCAGATTATTGCAGAAGGGAAGGTTCGAATGAGCGAGAAGAAGTTGATGGATTTCGTCGCCGAGGCGCGGAAGAACGTGAAGGAGATCGCCCCGGACGACCTCGCCGAGAAGATGGAGCACGGCGAGGACTGGCTGGTAGTCGACGTGCGCGAGCCCTACGAGTACGAAAAGATGCATGTGCCGAACTCCATCCTAGTCCCGCGTGGTCTGCTCGAGGGCGCGGCCGATCCGAATACCCCGCACCGCATCGACGCGCTGGTGAATGCGCGCGAAAAGCCGGTCGCCGTGATGTGCGCCACCGGTGGCCGTGCGGCAATGTCGGTGCAGCGCTTGCAGGATATGGGTTTCACCCAGGTGTTCAACATCGCGGGCGGCATCAAGAGCTGGGAAGGCGAAGACCTGCCGGTCGAGTCCGGCGCCTATACGGGTCCGCTGCCATAGTGTTGTCGGCGGCACGGGGACGATGAGTGCGCCCGTGCCGCCGTTGGTTGTGAAGATCATCAGGCATCGATCGGACGAAGGATTCATCCGGTCGTCATCATTTCTACATGGGGTGGTCAAACGGGCGGCGTAGTCTCCGGGACAGTTCAATCGGAGGTCGCCCCATGACCGCACCGCATCTCGCCCCGCCGATCCCGGACGCGGGCACCGAAAGTGCCTACCGTGTCCACCTGGCCTCCAGCCCCGCAGACCTGGAAGCCGCCCAGCGTCTGCGCCACGAGGTCTTTGCCGGTGAGATGGGTGCGAATCTCCCGGATGGCGAAACGGGGCTGGATCGCGATCCGCTGGACCCGTTTTGCCATCACCTCCTGGTGCGCGACCGCCATTCCGGCGATGTCGTGGCCTGCACGCGCCTGCTGACCGAAGAGAGCGCCAGCACCGCTGGCGGCTTCTACTCGCTCTCCGAGTTCGAGTTGGGACCGCTGATGAATCTGCCGGGGCGGACACTCGAGATCGGTCGTACCTGCGTGGCGTCGAGCCATCGCCAGGGCGCCGCGATCAATGCCCTGTGGGCCGGGTTGGCGCGCTTCATGAACGCTCATCGCTACGACTACTTGATCGGGTGCGCGAGTCTGCCACTGAGCGAGCAGACGCCGTCTCAGCTGGCTTGGTTGCGCCTGTTTCACCGGGCCCCGTCACGCCTGCGGGTAACACCGCGTCGACCGCTGCCCAATTCCCTGACCATCTGCCATGGCACACCCAGCCGCACCGGCATGCCGCCATTGCTGAAGGCCTATCTGCGTCTCGGGGCCCGCGTGTGCGGGGAGGCGTGCTTTGATCCTGACTTTAATGTGGCCGACGTGCTCATTCTGCTGGATGTGCGCACCATGCCGGACCGTTACCATCGGCACTTCATGGGCGCTACGGCGCCGGTAAGCCGAGGAACGGAGCATGATCGGAACACTGCGGGCACTGGCTAGGCTGATGCGTATCGCGTTGCACATGCTGAGTGCGATCTGGTTGACCTGGCGAATGGCGCGCCGGGGCGACGACTTCGAGCAGCGCAGCCGGGTGCGTCGGGCCTGGTATGACCGCGCCCTGTGGATCGCCGGAGTCCGCGTGCGCGTCGAGGGCGAATTGCCGCCCCGCCCATCGCTGGTGGTGGCCAACCATGTCTCTTGGCTGGATATCCCGCTGATCGGGTCTACCGTCGACCCGTGCTTCCTGTCGAAGGCCGAGATCGCGCGCTGGCCGATCATCGGCTGGTTGGCGCGTCAGCACGATACCCGTTTCATCGAGCGTGGCGCTCATCAGGCCTCAGCCCATGTCGAGGCCATGCGCCAGGGGCTCGATGATGGGCGCCATTTCGTCGTGTTTCCCGAAGGGACGACCAGTCGTGGGGAGTTCGTGCGCCGCTTTCACCCCCGTCTGTTTGCAGCGGTCACGGGAAGTGGACATCCAGTGCAGCCGGTGGCGCTGGACTACGAGCGCGCGCCCAGCGGTCAGGTGCCTGCATCCTATGCCGATGATGATCGTCTGGTGGTGAGCGTCTGGAAGCTGCTGTGCCGCCGTGAGACGCCGGTGACACTGCACTTCCTGGCGCCGATGGAAACCGCTGATCAGGAGCGGCGCGACCTTGCTGAAGGGGCCCGCAATGCCATCGTCGGTACGTTGGGCCTTCCGGTCGACCCGCCTTCAGGACGCCAAACGCGCCGCGCCTCGTAGCGGCGACCGGGGCGGGGATCATCATGTCGTCACAGCCGAACACGGAATCCCGCCGCCCCTCCCGCATTTACCTCAAAGTCGCTCTGGTGACCGAAACCTGGCCGCCGGAGGTGAACGGTGTTGCGCATACCCTCGCACGTCTCGTCGAGGGTATGCGCGGCCGCGGTCACCATGTGCAGGTGCTGCGGCCGCACCAGCCGGGCAACCCGCAAGTCATTGTCGTGGATCCAGCGGAGCTGGACGCGCCCATGGATGAGCGGGCCCTCCCGGGTCTGCCGCTTCCGGGCTACAGCGGGTTGCGTCTGGGGCTTCCGGCCGGGCGGCGCCTGAAGGCGTGGTGGACCGAGGACCGGCCCGATGCGGTGTATATCGCAACCGAAGGCCCTCTTGGCCATTCGGCCTTGCGGGTCGCGCGCCGACTCGGGATTCCGGTCGCCTCGGGATTTCACACCCATTTTGACGGGTATGCCCGCTACTACGGCGTGGGTTGGCTGACGCCTCTGGTGCGGGCCGTTCTGCGGCGCTTCCATAATCGCTGTGATGTCACCCTGGCGCCCACGCAGGCGCTGGCGACCCATCTTGCGGAGCACGGGTTCGAACGGGTTCGGGTGATGGCAAGGGGTGTGGATACCCGGCGCTTCAGCCCGGCACGACGTTCCTCGCGTCTGCACAAGCAATGGCGTGCAGGGGGTGCGGGGCCGATCGTGCTGTACGTGGGCCGCCTCGCGCCGGAGAAGAATCTGGATTTGGTGGTGGAGGCCTTCCGTTCGTTGCAGGACCGCCTGCCGGATGCCCGCCTGGTGCTCGTGGGCGACGGTCCGTCGCGGGTGGCACTGCAGCGCGCCCATCCGGACCTGATCTTTACCGGGCAACAGGTTGGGCAGGCCCTGGCCCAACATTACGCCAGCGCGGATCTGTTCCTGTTTCCGTCTACCTCGGAGACCTTTGGCAACGTGGTGATTGAAGCCATGGCCAGCGGGCTCCCGGTGCTGGCCTTTGACACTGCGGCGGCGCATGAGCATGTCCTCAGTGGTGTCAGTGGCGCGCGCGTCCCCTACACCGGAGATCCCAATACCGACGCGGCCGCGTTCGTGACCGCCGCGGCGGAACTCGCCCAGGCCCCGGAGGCTTGGGACGAGATGGGGCGGTATGCCCGGACCCGTGCCCGGGGTCTCGACTGGGTCGAGGTGGTCGCGCAGTTCGAAACGGTTTGTATGGACATCCTCAAGGAGGCGCCCGATGCGAGTCCTGCAATGGATGGATGAGCTGGAGCTGGCGGTCTGCCAGCAGTTCAATCATTACAACCGCCGCCGGGCCATCAGCCGGTTCTTCGGTGCGGTCAGTCGCCTGGGCGACGGGGTATTGTGGTACGCGTTGATGCTCGCGCTGCCCATGATCCACGGACCGGAGGCGGCCTGGGTGAGCCTGCAGATGGCGGTAGTGGGGCTGGCCTCGCTGCCGGTGTACAAATGGCTCAAGCGGCGCACCAGCCGCCGCCGCCCCTGCCACCGTGATCGGCCCTTCGCGCGTACAGTTGCGCCCCTGGACGAGTTCAGCTTCCCCTCCGGACACACCATGCATGCGGTGGGCTTTAGCGTGATCCTGGTGGCCTGGTTGCCAGTCTGGGGCTGGCTGGTCGTGCCGTTCGCGCTACTGGTCGCCGCCTCGCGGCTGGTCCTGGCGCTGCATTATCCGAGCGACGTTGCAATGGGTGCCCTGATCGGGGCCTCGATGGCCGCCACTGTCCTGGGAGTGGTCAGCCTGCTCTGAGCCAAACCGCCATCGGTCTCGACGTCAGCTCGGCCGGAGCGCAACCGCCTTCATGCAGCCATCCCGGCCGCCGCGCAGCGAAGAGCCGGGATCTCCGTGAACACCCGGGATACAAGCGACCCGATCCCGGACGACCGCTACGCGGTTTCCGGGAGGACATTCATTGAAGATGCGGGGGTTAGCCGCGCGAGGCGAGGGCCTCTTCGTTGTAGGCGGCGTCGATGGTGACAATGGTTTTTTCCACCAGGCGGAAGCCCTCGACCGGGGCGTCGTCGCCCATGTACTTCAGTCGGGTTGGGCCGATGGACTTCACCGCTTCGGCTCGTTCCATGGTGGCGTCTGGGCTGTCGGAACCTGCGCCGTCCATCAGGGCGACCAGGACCTCGGCCGCAATGGGGTTGCGGTGTTCGCCGCTGCGCGCCTTTTCCAGTGACGCGGCGGGGTCGCCGTCCAGGAACACGCCGTCCATGTGTTCGTCCAGGTACTGCAGCAGTTCACTTAGCGTCATGGTGCGCCTCTCGTTGGGTCTCGAGGAGCCGCCAGCGCCCACAGGCGTGGCGACTACCGGTGATCGGTGGATTCAGCCCTGCTGCGCGTAGGCGGCCCGGGCGGCGGGCATCGCGCGGCCGGGGGTGACGGCCCCCATGTCGGCCAGCACGGCCTCCAGTGCGGACAGACACAGCAGTACGTTTTTCTCGTTCGCGCCATAGCCCATCAGGCCGATGCGCCAGACCTTGCCGGCGTACGGGCCAAGACCCGCGCCGATCTCCAGGCCGTAGCGCTGCAGGAGTTCGCCGCGCACTGCGGCCTCGTCCACGCCTTCCGGCACGTGCACCGCGTTCAGCTGTGGCAGACGATGCTCGGCATCCACCAGGAAACTGAGGCCCATCGCCTCGAGGCCGGCACGCAGTGCGTCGTGGTGCTGGTTGTGGCGTGACCAGCTGTTCTCCAGGCCTTCCTCGGCCAGGATCACCAGCGATTCGTGCAGGGCATACAGGGCATTGATCGGCGCGGTGTGGTGGTAGGCGCGCTTGCCGCCGCCGCCCCAGTAGCCCATGACCAGGTTCAGGTCGAGGAACCAGCTCTGCACCTTATGGCTGCGGGCCTGGATGCGCTCCACCGCTCGGTCGCTAAAGCTGACCGGGGACAGGCCCGGGGTGCAGGAGAGGCACTTCTGCGAGCCGGAGTAGATCGCGTCCACGCCCCAGTTATCCACGTACAGCGGGCTACCGGCGAGGCCGGTCACGGAGTCGACGATGGTCAGGCAGTCGTGGTCCTGTGCGAGCTTGCAGAGGGTCTCGACATCCGAGCGTGCGCCGGTGGAGGTCTCGGCGTGGACGAAGGCCAGGACCTTCGCATCCGGGTTGCCCTTCAGCGCGTCCTCGACCTTTTGCGGGGAGACCGGCGCGCCCCAGTCGTCCTCCACGACCACGGCAGTGGCGCCACAGCGCTCGACGTTCTCCTTCATGCGCGTGCCGAACACGCCGTTGATGCAGACGATGACCTTGTCACCCGGTTCGACCAGGTTGACGAAACAGGTTTCCATGCCGGCGGAGCCGGGGGCGGAGACCGGCAGGGTCAGCGCGTTGTTGGTCTGAAAGGCGTACTGCAGCAGGCCCTTCATCTCCTCCATCATGCCGACAAACACCGGGTCCAGGTGGCCGATGATCGGGCGGCTCATCGCGCTCAGAACACGCGGGTTCACATCGGAGGGGCCAGGGCCCATCAGGGTGCGCTGCGGGGGGAGAAAGGATTTTGCCTGCATGGATGCGTCTACCGGATTGGAAAAGAGGGAATCTAGATCGCCGTCCGGGCGCGGGCAAGCGCCCCTACGCACTGGCGGGAGTTGCGGGGCAGTGACGTTCGAACAGTGTGAGCCAGTGCTCGACCGGCGTCTCGGTCCCGGACTGCAGATGCGTCTGGCAGCCGATGTTCGCGGTGACGATGCGTGCAGGGCGCGCGGACTCGAGGTGGTCCAGTTTGCGCTGGCGCAGCCGGCCCGCCATTTCCGGCTGGAGGATCGAATAGGTGCCGGCCGAGCCGCAACAAAGGTGCGGTTCGGAGACCGGAAGCAGATGGAAGCCGGCGGCCTGCAACAGGGGTTCCACGCGACCCGCAAGCCCCTGGCCATGTTGCAGGGTACAAGGGGCGTGCCAGACGATGGATGGGTGGTCGTCGGGCGCCTGGATGCCGAGGCGGCGGATGGTCTCGGTGTCGAACAGTTCAACCGGGTCCCGCACCAGTGCCGCAAGGCGGGTGGCGGGTTCGGCATACGCAGGGTCTTCGGCCAGCAGATGTCCATAGTCGCGCAGCATCACGCCGCAGCCGCTGGCGGTGCTGACGACGGCGTCCACGCCATCCTCGAGCAGCGGTTCCCAGGCATCCAGATTGGCTCGGACCCGTTGGCGGGTGCGCTCCTCGAACGCCAGGTGGTGTTCCACCGCGCCGCAGCAGCGGGCCGCGCCGGCCTCGACTACCTCGATGCCGAGGCGCCCCAGCAACTGGCGGAGCGCGGCATTGATGCGGGCGTCGATCACATCGTGCACGCAGCCACCCAGCAGCAGGACGCGCCCGTGGGGGAAGCCCTTGGGTCTGTGTGCTCCGGCATCCGGATTGGTCTCTCGTGGCCGGTGTCGCTCGGGTACGCGGCGACGCAGCGCTCGGGGGAGGGCCGGCCGCGCGAGACGCCCCAGCCCGAGGGCCATACGGAACGGCCAGCGTGCGGGCAGGGTCCGCACCAGCAGGCTGCGCAGCAGGCGTTCGCGCCAGGGGCGCTGGAGGTCTTCCTCGATGACCTCGCGGCCAAACGCGACCAGGTGGTTGTAGTCCACGCCAGAGGGGCAGGTGGTCATGCAGTTAAGGCAGGTCAGGCAGCGATCCAGATGGGTACGCGTGGTGACATCCGCCTCGCCGTTCTCCAGGACCTGCTTGATCTGGTAGATACGTCCGCGCGGGCCATCCAGCTCGTCGCCCTGTTCCTGGTAAGTGGGGCAGGTCGCGTTGCAGAAGCCGCAGTGGACGCAGGCACGCAGGGCATCTTCCGCGATGCGGGCGGCGGGGTCGTCCTTGAAGCGTTCGTGGAGGCGGGTTTCCATTCGATCAGCCTGCCCGGTCGGTGAGCGTGGGCGGCGTGACCAGCGGGGCATAGAACACGCCGTCCGGATCCAGTGCCGCGCGGACCTGGCCCTCCAGCCGTGCATGGGCCGCGGGGCGGGGGTGTAGCCAGGCCGCGCCGGATGGATTGCCGGCCCATAGCCGTGCGTGCCCGCCCGCTGCCTCGACGGCCGCACGGACGGCCTCCGGGGTGGCGTCGGAGCGCAGCCAGCGTTCGCCGCCACCCCAGTTCAACAGCCACTCGCCGCGCAGGCCCAGGGGTGGGGTGGCCGGTGGCAGGCTCAGCCGCCACAGGCGTTTTCCCGGAACCAGGGTGCTGGTGAAAAAGGGCAGGTGCCGGTCGCGCAGCCCGGCCCAGAACGCGGGGCCTTCCGTATCCGGTTCTGCGCCCAGGCGCTCGGCGGCCTCCTGCACGGCCTCTTGACCGCCGCCCAGCCGGATGTGCGTGACCCCCTCGGCCCAGGCCAGCCCGGAGAATGGCAGGACGGTTCGGCCCCAGTCGCGGGCCTGCTCAATGAATGCGTCGGCGGGGGTCGTCTGACGCAGCCATGCCTGATAGGGCGGGGCGGGGAGGAGCTTGAAGCTGGCCTCCAGGATCAGGCCCAGTCCCCCCAGGCTGCCGGCCATCAGGCGCGAGACATCGAAGCCGGCAACGTTCTTCATGACCTCACCACCAAAGCGCAGGATCTCGCCCTGTCCGTTGACGATGCGGATGCCGAGCAGAGCATCGCGCAATGAGGCCGTCCAGGGCCGCCGTGGGCCGGATAGTCCAAGCGCTACCATGCCCCCCACGGTGCTCGAGGGGGTGGGCATGGCGGGCTCGAAGGGGAGCATCATGTCGACCGCGTCGAGTGCGGCCTGTAACTCGCTGACGGGAGTCCCCGCTCGAACGGTGACGACCAGTTCGCTGGGGGCGAGATGGACGATGCCATGGTGGCCGCTGATCTCCAGACGTTGCACATCCGCCTCGAAGCCTTCGGGGAAGGACAGGTCACGCTGGCTGCCGCCCCCGACGAGAGCGAGTCGATGCCCGGCGATGGCGGCCGAGCGGATACGCTCGGCCAGCGTTGCGGACTGGTCGTGATCGGATGGCATCGCGTGGAATCGTGGCCGGGGTTAGCCGGTCTCCAGGGTCAGGCGGACGCGCTCAAGGCGATGGCGCACATCGTTGGCCAGGTCCTCGACGCCGGGCTTGTCGACCAGGCCCATCACCGCAACGGGGTCCATAAACCCGACCGTGCAGCTGCCGTTCTCGTTGTCCTGCACCAGCACGTTGCAGGGCAGCAGCAGCCCGATGTTCGGATCCGCCTCGATCGCCTGGCGGGCCAGATTCGGGTTGCAGGCGCCGAGGATGCGGTAGGCCCTATGATCGAGGTCCAGTTTCTTCTTGAAGGCCGCGGCTACGTCGATATCGCTGAGGATGCCGAAGCCTTCCTCGCCGAGGGCGGCCGTGGTGCGCTCGATCACGCGGTCGATATCGCCCTTCACGATCACATTGAAGCCGTAGATGGGTTGTTCCATATCTTGCTCCTCCGCGTTGCGGTCATGCCGACAGGGCGGGCGCATCCGCGCTGGGCCCCGGCCCCGACGGCGGCGCCCGCCGCCGCTGGTTCCAGGCCACGAGCAGTCCGAGGGCCAGAGCCGGTAGATAGAACCAGTAGGGGCTCGGACGGTCGGTCGGCACCAGCACGCCGGTGATGGACCAGCCACCCTCCAAGCCTACGCGGCCGGCCGGGCTGCCGAAAGCAACCGTCTGAATCTGCGCTTTCTGTGCGTCGGGGTCGAAGCGCACATCCAGTCCGGCATCCGCCAGGCGTTCGCGTGGGGCGAGGTCGGGATCGCCCAGCGGGAACATAACGGTGCGGGTAATCTCGCGCCCTTCCAGGTCGATGCCGGTGGCCTCCACGCGCAGCGAGTCACGATCCGGGATGGTCTCCACAACCTCCAGCAGGGTCTCCGGCGGCTGGTGTTGATAGGGCGCGGCGATGCGGTCCATCAGGACCGTGGGGACTAGTAGCACGAAGGCGACCACCAGTAGCGCGGCGGACTCCCAGTAGCGGCTGCGAGTCAGGAACCAGCCCTGGGTGGCCGCGGTAAAGGCGAGGATGCCGGCTAGCGAGGCGAAGAACACCAGTGCCAGCTGGAATACGTTGTCCACGCCGATCAACAGCAGCTGGCTGTTGAAGATGAAGAAGAACGGCAGCGCAATGGTGCGCAGGCTGTAGGCGAAGGCCTGGATCCCGGTACGGATTGGGTCGGCCTTGGCGATCGCGGCGCCGGCGAATGAGGCCAGCCCCACCGGTGGCGTGACGTCGGCCATGATCCCGAAATAGAACACGAACAGGTGGGCCGCGATCAGCGGGATCAGGATGTCGTGCTGGGCGCCCAGATCGACGATGATCGGCGCCATCAGGGTGGCCACGATGATGTAGTTCGCGGTGGTTGGCAGACCGAGCCCGAGCACCAGGCTGATCAGCGCGGTCAGCACCAGCACGAGCAGCAGGTTGCCGCCGGAGAGGGTGTCCACCAGATCGGTCAGGACCAGCCCGACTCCGGTCATCGCAACCGTCCCGACGATGATCCCGGCCGCGGCGGTGGCCAGGCCGATCCCGATCATGTTGCGTGCCCCGGTCTCGAACCCCTGGAACAGCTCCCAGACCCCGGCCCAGGTCGCCTGGAGCAGACGGCCCTGACGCCGAAACAGTGCCACCAGCGGGCGCTGGGTCAGCACGATGAAGATCATGAAGGCCACCGCCCAGAACGCCGCCAACCCCGGCGACAGGCGTTCCACGACCAGCGCCCAGACCAGCACCACCAGCGGCAGCAGGTAGTGCAGGCCGCTCAGAACCGTGGGAGCGACACGCGGCAACGGTTGCTCAGTATCCAGCGCCTCGGGTTCCGGTTCCCGGGCCACGATCCAGACCAGGACTAGGTAGGTGAACAGCAGCAGCGCGGCGATGATCCACGCGGCGGCATCTCCGGCGACGGTCTTGATCCAGCCCAGTCCCCAGTACACTGCTCCGGCCAGGATGATCAGGCTGGAGACGGTCAGACCGAAGCTGATCAGGCGCCCGCGCCAGGTGGTGACGGTGGCGCGCTTCAGGCCTTCCATGCCGTTCTTGCAGGCCTCCAGGTGCACGATGTAGATCAGTGCGATATAGGCGATCAGTGCCGGCAGGATCGCGTGCTTGAGCACCTCGACATAGGGGATGCCGACGTATTCGACCATCAGGAAGGCGGCGGCGCCCATCACCGGCGGCATCAGCTGGCCGTTGACCGAGCTGGCCACCTCCACCGCGCCGGCCTTGTGCGGGGCGAAGCCGACGCGCTTCATTAGCGGCACGGTGAAGGTCCCGGTGGTGACCACGTTGGCGATCGACGAGCCGGAGACCACGCCGGTCATCCCCGAGGCCATCACCGCCGCCTTGGCTGGGCCGCCGCGCATGTGGCCGAGCAGGGAGAAGGCCACGCGTATGAAGTAGTCGCCAGCCCCGGCGCGTTCCAGCAACGCGCCAAACAGCACAAACAGGAACACGAAGCTGGTGGAGACCCCCAGCGCGATCCCGAACACGCCTTCGTTGGAAAGCCACTGTTGGGCCATTGCACGCGGATAGCTGGCGCCACGGTGGGCGATCAGGTCCGGCATCAGTGGCCCGGCAAAGGTGTAGAACAGGAAGATCGCGGCGATGATGGTCAGGGCCGGGCCGAGCACCCGGCGGGTGGCCTCCAGCAGCAGGATCAGCCCGATCCCGGCCATGATCAGGTCCAGTTCCGTGGGCGCGCCGGGTCGGGCCGCCAGGGCCTCGTGGAACAGGTACAGGTAGAGCGCGCTAAACGCGGCGACCACCGCGAATACCCAGTCGCCCAGCGGCACGCGATGGACGGGGTCGTTCCCGCGCAGCAGCGGCCAGGCGACCACAACCAGGGCGATGCCGAGCGCGAGGTAGACCTCGCCCAAACGTTCCAGGCCGAGGAACTGCCACAGACCCAGTGCGATCAGCGCAAGCCCGCCGAGGGCGTAGAGGATGCCGAAGGCGTGTTGCCAGCCCGTGCCCCGGGCGGTGGCCCGCACTGCCGGAAAGAGCAGGTAGCCGAGGAAGATCGCGAAGGCCAGATGGATCGACCGCGCCTCGGTCTCGGACACGGTGAACAGGTCGAACCAGTCCGCGATCGGCGCGGCAATCCAGATCTGGAACAGCGACCAGGCCACCGCCGTGATCCAGATCAGGCTGCGGGTGGCGCGACTGGGGTGACGCCCGCCGGACTCGAGTTCGGCGACCGCCTCTTGGTCCGGGGTGCCGGGATTCACTGTGCGGGTATCAGTCATTGATCAGCCCTGCCTCACGGAAGTAGCGCCGGGCACCGGGGTGCATCGGCGCGGACAGACCCTCGTCCACCATCCCTTCGCGTTCGAGCGCGCTAAAGGCCGGGTGCAGGCCGCGAAACGTGTCGAAGTTCTCGAACACCGCACGGGTCAGCTCATAGGCGGCGGTGTCGGAGGTGCGGCTGGAGGTCACCAGGGTGGCCCCGACACCGTAGGTGTGGACGTCCTCGTCCTGGCCGGGGTAGGTGTCGGCCGGGATTACGGCTGTGAGGTAGTAGGGGGTGGAGTCGATCAGGGCCTCTATGGCCGGGCCCTCGATGGAGACCAGGCGAGCGTCACAGGTGGCGATGGGTTCCTGGATGGCCGCGGAGGGGTGCCCCACCGAGAACACGAAGGCGTCGATGCGGTTGTCGCAAAGGGCCTGGGCTTGCTCGCGCGAGGGCAGTTCGCTGACCCGACGGAAGGTGTCATGGTCCCAGCCCAGTTCCTCCATCAGCTCCTCCATCAGCGTGCGCTGGCCGGAGCCGGGGTTGCCGATGTTGACGCGCTTGCCGGGGAGGTCGTCGATGCCCGCGATATCCGCATCGGGGCGGACCACCAGGGTCAGCGGTTCCGGATGCAGACTGAACATGGCGCGCAGGTGGTCCGCGGGACCGAAGTCCTCGAAGCGCCCGCTGCCATGATAGGCGTGATATTGCAGGTCGGACTGGGCCACGCCGAAGTCCATGTCCCCCGAGCGCACCATGTTGAGGTTGAATACCGAGCCGCCGGTGCTCTCCGCAGTGCAACGCATCCCGTGGCTGTCGCGGCGGGTGTTGAACAGCCGGCACAGGTGTTGCCCAGCCGGGTAATAGACGCCGGTGACCCCGCCGGTGCCGATGTTGATGAAGCGCTGTTCCGACTGGGCCAGTGGCGCGATCAGCAGCAGTCCGAGCGCCAGCAGGCCGCCGGCCCATCGGCGGGGGTGACGTGTCGGTGCGCAGCGGTCAGGGGATGCTCGCATACGTGCTCCGGGCAACAGGGGTCGTTTCGGAAGTTTAGGGAATCGCGAGGCAATGTACACCGTTCGGGACTTCCCGAACGGGCGTCAAAGGGGTCGCTCGGCTGCGGGGTAGGGCGTAGTGTGTGCGGTTCACCCAAAGAGGCCCCGCTTATGTGGCTCGAGACCCGCTGTGACTTCGAGTTCGAGATCGTCGCGCCCACGCCGTTTGTGCTGATGCTGCGACCGCGCAGCGGCCCGCTGCAATGGATTGCTCGCGAGGAGTATCGCCTGGTGCCGAGCGCCCCGATCTCCGAGTTCGTGGATATCTACGGCAATCTTTGTCAGCGCCTGATCGCGCCGCCGGGTCCGTTCTCCATCCATACCGCCGCGGAGGTGCAGACGGCGGATGCCCTGGACCGGGCGCCTGGTGCGCCGTTTGTCGAGGTGCAATCCTTGCCAGATGCCGTGCTGGGATATCTCCTGCCCAGTCGGTTCTGTGAGTCGGATCGATTCAACCTGATGGCAACCGAGATTACCGCCGGCCAGTGGCTGGGCTACGATCAGGTGGCCGCGATCGAGCAGTGGCTGCGCGAGCGGATCGAGTATCTGCCGGGCACCAGTGACATCCCGATCTCGGCGGTGGAGGTCAACCAGCGCGGGAGTGGCGTGTGCCGCGATCTGGCGCATCTCGGCATCGCGCTTTGCCGCAGTCTCAGCATCCCGGCACGCCTGGTGGTCGGGTATCTGCACGGGCTGCAGCCGATGGATATGCATGCCTGGTTCGAGGCCTTTGTCGGGGGGCGCTGGTATACCTTCGATCCGACACAGCCCGAACTGCGCGGCGGCTATGTCGTTGTCGGTTACGGGCGTGACGCGACAGATGTGGCGATCTACAACCAGTTCGGCCTGCCGGTTTACCCGACCCGTCACGAGGTCGATGTACATCGCATTGAGGGGCCGGCCTGACCTTTCCGGCCGTCCGGATATAGGAGGTTGTGCAGGGAGGGGGCTGTAGTCGAGAAAGTCACTGATTTAACTTCGAAATCCAGGCGCTCGCGTTCGGCATGAGCACGGGCAGGGCGAGCCTTCTGGCGCGGTGCGGCCTGAAAAGAGGGGCCGGATGGCGTATGCTAAGCGGCCTTTTTGACGGCCGTGCCCCTAGGGCGACGCCGATCAACTTGCACCTCCTCGCCCGAGTGAATACTTGCTCGATGACTAAGCGTGGCGAGGTAAGTTGATCAGCGTCTCCCCGACGATTGGCGCGCCGAAATCCGCAGAATCCAACGCTTGAACGGGAGAACCGAATGTTTTCGATCAACATGAGCATCCACGGCTACGACGACGAACTCTGGGGCGCTATCAGCAAGGAAGCGCAGCGCCAGGAAGAGCACATCGAGCTGATCGCGTCGGAGAACTACACCAGCCCGCGCGTGATGGAGGCACAGGGTTCGGTGCTGACTAACAAGTACGCCGAGGGCTACCCGGGCAAGCGTTACTACGGTGGTTGTGAGCACGTCGACGTGGTCGAGCAGCTGGCTATTGACCGCCTCAAAGAGCTGTACGGTGCCGACTACGCCAATGTGCAGCCTCACTCCGGCTCGCAGGCCAACGCGGCCGTCTACATGGCCCTGCTGCAGCCGCACGACACCGTGCTCGGCATGAGCCTGGACGCCGGTGGTCACCTGACTCACGGTGCCAAGCCGAACTTCTCCGGCAAGATCTACAACGCGGTGCAGTACGGCATCACTGACGAAGGGCTGATCGACTACGACGAGGTCCAGCGCCTGGCCACCGAGCACCAGCCGAAGATGATCGTCGCCGGCTTCTCCGCCTATTCGCGTGTGGTGGATTGGAAGCGCTTCCGCGAGATCGCCGATTCCGTGGGCGCCTACCTGATGGTGGACATGGCCCACGTCTCCGGACTGATCGCTGCGGGCGAGTACCCGAACCCGATCGACCACGCTCACGTGGTCACCTCCACCACGCACAAGTCCCTGCGCGGGCCGCGTGGCGGCTTCATCATCACCAAGGGTCAGCCGGAGCTGAACAAGAAGTTCCAGTCGCTGATCTTCCCCGGCACCCAGGGCGGTCCGCTGATGCACGTGATCGCCGGCAAGGCGGTGGCGTTCAAAGAAGCCCTGGAGCCGGAATTCAAGACCTACCAGAAGCAGGTGATCGCCAACGCCCGCGCGATGGCCGAAGTGCTGGTCGAGCGCGGTTTCGACATCGTCTCCGGCGGTACCGACAACCATCTGTTCCTGCTGAGTCTGGTCGCCAAGGGCATCACCGGCAAGGCCGCGGACGCCGCCTTGGGGCGCGCCAACATCACGGTCAACAAGAATGCGGTGCCGAACGACCCGCAGTCCCCGTTTGTCACCTCCGGCATTCGCATCGGCACCGCCGCGCTGACGACCCGTGGCTTTACCGAGGCCGAGTCCCGTGAGCTGGCCGGCTGGATTGCGGACGTGCTGGATGACGTCGAAAGCGAGCAGGTGATCAACGCGACCCGTGACAAGGTCGTCGAGATCTGCCGGCGCTTCCCGGTTTACGGCGTCAGCGAGTAAGCCTGTCGAAGCGCCGGGCTGACGGCTCGCGATGCGCTGTCCGTCCTGTCATGACCAGGACACCCGCGTGATCGACTCGCGGGTGGCCGGACCGGAGCAGGAACAGATCCGGCGGCGGCGCCAGTGCCGCGCCTGCGGTGCGCGCTTTACCACCTTCGAGCGCGCCGAGTTCAGCCTGCCGCGGGTGGTCAAGCGTTCCGGCGAACGGGTCGCCTTCGACGAGGAAAAGTTGCGCAGCGGTCTGCGCCGGGCGCTGCACAAGCGCCCGGTGAAGACCGATGATGTCGAGCGTGTGATCGACGACATCAAGCGTCAGCTTTCGGCCCTCACCGCCCCCGAGGTCAAGTCGGACCGGATTGGCGAAATGGTGCTTGCGGCCTTGCATGGCCTCGACCATGTGGCCTATATCCGGTTTGCCTCCATTTATCTCAGCTTCGCCAGCGTGCAGTCTTTCCGCGAGGCCATCGAACGGCTGGAAGAAGACCTCAGTCCGGAGATGCGCCGCTCGCAGATGCGCCTGATCGACGAGGAGGCAACCGGCCCCGTCCCGGATCCGGCGGTGAAGGGACGAGCCCTCCCGGATGCGGACGACGGCTCGCAGGAGGGGAAGTAATGGAGGCGCCCACCACCCAGCAGGCGATCGCCGACCGCCGCTACATGGCACATGCCCTGGAACTGGCGGACCACGGGCGTTTCACTGCTGACCCAAACCCACGGGTGGGTTGCGTGATCGTGCGCGATGGCCACGAGGTGGGCACCGGCCTGCATTGGCAGGCGGGTGAGGCCCATGCGGAGGTCAACGCGCTGCAGGTTGCAGGCGAGCAGGCGCGCGGCGCGACCGTGTACGTAACGCTAGAGCCCTGCAGTCATCACGGGCGCACCCCGCCGTGCACCGAGGCGTTGATCCGTGCGGGCGTCGCGCGTGTGGTGATCGCGATGCAGGACCCGAACCCGAAGGTCTGCGGGGGTGGTGTTCAGGCGCTGGAAGCGGCTGGTGTCCAGGTCGAGAACGGCGTTTTGGAGGCAGAAGCCCGAGCGCTGAACCCGGGGTTCGTACACCGTATGGAACAGGGACGGCCCTGGGTGCGGGTCAAGCTAGCCGCGAGCCTGGATGGTCGAACCGCGATGGCGTCTGGCGAGTCGCAGTGGATCACCGACGAGGCCGCACGGCGTGATGTCCAGCTATGGCGGGCACGTGCCGGGGCCATCCTGACGGGCAGTGGCACCGTAGTCAGCGACGACCCGCGTATGAATGTGCGCATGAAGCCGTTCGACCTGGCAGCCCATGCCGGTTTTCCGGATGACCCGCGCTATCACGATCTGCCCAGTCGCCAGCCCCTGCGGGTGATCCTGGATGCCCGTCTGCGTACCCCCCCGGGTTCGCAGATCCTGCGCGAGGGGCCGGTCTGGATCCTCACCGGCCCCGATGTAGTGGATTCACCGACCGCCGACGCATTGCGTGGCAAGGGGGCCGAGGTACGAGCGGTGCCGCTGGCGGAGGAATTGGCGGAGGGTGGGCTCGATCTCGGCGCGGTGCTGGCGGAGTTGGCGCGTGCCGAGGTCAATGAGCTCCACGTAGAATCCGGCCCCGGCCTGGCCGGGGCGCTGGCCCGTGGCGGCTGGGTCGACGAGTGGCTGATCTACCAGGCGCCCCTGCTGATGGGTTCCAGTGCCCGTCCCCTGGTGGAGTGGCCCCTGGCCCGAATGTCGGAGCGCGCCGAACTCGAGATTGTCGACTCCCGCTGGGTCGGCGAAACCCTCCGCCTCCGCGCCCACCCACGTTCCTGAAAGCCGATTTCACCACGAAGCACACGAAGACACGAAGAAGGTCAAAAGCGATTCACAGGAAGATGGGAAGATCGGAAGGGGCTTTCGGTAAAGAAAATAGGGAGTGGTCATGGCCTGCCCCTGCGAGGCCGATGTGTACTCCGTTTCAAGCCCAATCATCCTTCCAGCCTTCCCATCTTCCTGTAGACCGTCCTTGACCTGTCCCTTCTTCGTGCCTTCGTGTGCTTCGTGGTGAATAAGGGTTTTCCGACCAAGAACCGGGCAAAAGGGCGGGGCGTGGTGCGAATTTATTAGCGTTTCCCTATAGTGGGGCGCCTGCGGCCCGGCGTTGAGCCTGCGGGTGCATCTGAACGAGTGGACATCCATGTTTACCGGAATCATCGAGACCCTTGGCAGCCTGGAGCGCCTGACCCCCAGTAGTGGGGATGTGCGCCTGCACTTGAATGCGGCGGGTATGGACCTGTCCGATACCCGCCTGGGAGAATCCATCGCCGTCAACGGTGTCTGTCTTACGGTGACGGATCTTGCCGCGGATGGCTTTGCCGCCGATGTCTCGCGTGAATCGCTGGATGTGACCACGCTGGGACATCTCGGCCCGGGAGATCGGGTGAATCTCGAACGGGCGTTGGCGTTGGGCGATCGCCTGGGCGGGCACATGGTGTCCGGGCATGTCGACGGCGTCGGCGAGGTGGTGACGATGGAGCCGGATGCCCGCTCCACGCGGGTACGATTCCGCGCGCCAGCGGCGCTGGCACGTTACATTGCAGCCAAGGGTTCGATCACTATCGATGGCACCAGCCTGACGGTGAATCGGGTCGACGGGGCCGAGTTCGAGGTGAATATCATCCCGCACACCTGGTCGCTCACCCGCTTTGCGGTGTATGCGGTCGGGACCCCGGTCAACCTGGAGGTCGACCTGATCGCACGCTATCTGGAACGACTGATGCTGGGCGATCGTGCGGCCGAGCCCGGTGCCAGGGCGGCCGATCTGTCCGAGGCCTGGCTGGCCGAGCAGGGCTTTCCCAATCAATCCGGTCCGCGCGACTAGCCGCGCAGCCGAAAGCAGGAATCTATGGAATTCTCCAATACCGAAACCATTCTGGAAGAACTGCAGGCCGGTCGCATGGTGGTCATCGTCGACGACGAGGACCGCGAGAACGAGGGCGATCTGCTAATGCTGGCGTCCCACGCCCGGCCCGAAGATATCAACTTCATGGCCAAGTACGGCCGCGGACTGATCTGCCTGACGCTGACCCGCGAGCGTTGCAAGCAGTTGGCACTGCCGTTGATGGTGACCGACACGAATGATGTGCACGGCACCAATTTCACGCTGTCCATCGAGGCCGCCGAGGGCGTGACCACGGGTATTTCGGCGTACGACCGCGCGCATACCATCCGTACGGCCGTCGCACCGAACGCAAACCCCGAGGATATCGTTCAGCCGGGTCACGTATTTCCGCTGATGGCGCAACCAGGTGGGGTCATCGTGCGCGCCGGCCATACGGAGGCGGGCTGCGATTTGGCGCGCCTGGCCGGGGCCGAGCCGGCGGCGGTCATCGTCGAGATCCTGAACGAGGACGGCAGTATGGCGCGCCGCTCGGATCTCGAACGCTTCTGTGCCGAGCATGACCTCAAGATGGGGACTATCGAAGACCTGATCCGCTACCGCATCGAGAACGAGAAGACCGTGCGGCGGGTCTCCGAGCGTCCGTTCCCCACCGAGTTTGGCGACTTCCGACTGCTGGCCTTCGAGGACGAGGTCGACCACGAGCTGCATTTCGCTTTGGTGCGTGGTGAGCCGAAACCGGACAAGGACACCCTGGTGCGCGTGCATCTGGAAAGCACGCTGTACGACACCCTGGGGTATGCCGGGCCGGATCGTGGCTGGCCGCTGGATGATGCCCTGCGCCGGATCGACGAGGCGGGTGAAGGTGTGGTCGTGGTGCTGCGCAAGCACGAAAGCGCGGAGGCTCTGGCCCAGCGGCTGGAGACCATTGGTCAGCCGCCGGTGCAGGAAGAACGCACTGGGCGCGAGAACTCCGCCGAATGGCGTATGTACGGCATCGGGGCGCAGATCCTGGCCGACTGTGGCGTTGGCCGCATGAAGCTAATGTCCGCACCCAAGCGTTTCCATGGCCTCGGCGGCTTCGGCCTGGAGGTCGTGGACTACGTCCACGAATAGCCCCCGGGCGCGCATGCGCCTGGCCGCCTGCCATGTTGTGGCTGGTCCTGGATTGGGCTCCGTGTTTACGGTGCTTTCGGTCCGCATACTGCCTGGCGCTGACTCGCCAGCGCGCCGCGAGGTACTTCTTTGCTCGTGCAAAGAAGTACCCAAGAAACACGCCCGACTGCCGCGACCCCGGCCCGCTGCGCGGGCCGGGGTTTCCCTCGCTCCGAGGGTTTTCGCGGGCGGCGCTGAACTCGCTGCGCCTTCGGCTCCGCTCAGACATCCAGCGCCCCGTTTGTATTTAGAATCGTCCCGCGAAAACCCTCTCCGCTCGGCGCGACGACAACGGGGGGATCAAGGTCAAGACAACGGCCATCCCGACAGTCCTACCAGTGGAGGATGGCTAGGTCTTCACACATCTTGGGCACGCTCGGCCTTGGGCCGTTGCGTGCCGCGCCTGCGGCGCGGGCGCTGGGGGCTTTCACGCGGCAAGGCTGTTGTGGTGTCGCTGAGCGCCACCGGTCGAACCATCGTTTTGAATTATCGAGGGTTCGAATCCCGAAACGTCCAGGGCCAGACATGCAAAAGGGGCCACTCGGGCCCCTTTGCTTCAATCTGGCGGAGAGGGAGGGATTCGAACCCTCGATACGGGGTTACCGTATACACACTTTCCAGGCGTGCGCCTTCGACCGCTCGGCCACCTCTCCGGTTTTCCGCAACCGCCAGGCGGTCACGAAGCGCGAAATCCTAAACCAGGCGTCGCACCGGCGCAATGGACGGGGCGGAAAACAGACGTTTGCAGCTTCAGCTGCCACCCTTGCCCGGCAACCCCGGGAAGGCATGGATATTCCCGCCCGAGGCACCCGCATCGTGGATACGCGGCGTGCCAGCCGCCGTGACCTCGTCGATGCGGATGAGGGCGTGCATCGGCACATGGAAGCGCTCTACACCCTCAAATTCGTTCCGCAGACGTTCCTCGGACGTATCTACCACCACTTGCGAACGCTCGCCGAACAGCAAGCCTTCGATGGTCACGAAGCCGTAACGCTCGTCCTGATACACCTCGCGGGCAAACAATTCGTAGGTCTTGCCATTGTTCAGGAAACTGATTCGATAACGTATGTTCTTGTCCATGGGCTCCATGATGGGGCAGCAACCGCAGATTGCAACGGGTTGGCGTTGGTCCCACGCTTCAGAGCCGGTATGATTCCGGCCTTTATCCGCATCGGTCCGGCACGCCAACGATGAATTCCTCCCAGGAGCTGCTCGATCATCTGAGCCGCAACAGCTCGCCCTATCAGGATCCGCTCACGCGGATTCGCTGGGATGCGCTGTCGTCGGAGGACTACTGGATCCCCGAAGAGGCCATCTCCCTATTCGGCACGCCGGAGTATTCGGCGCTCTCCAGCGCGCAGAAACGGCGCCTCTCGCAATACGAGTTCCTCTACTTCATCAGTGGCGCACTGTGGCTGGAAGGCTTGTTCATGGAACGCATCTCGCGCATCTCCATGCACTCGACCGGTCGACTGGACCGATTGAATTACCGCCTGCACGAACTGCGGGAAGAGGCGGGTCATAGCCTGATGTTCATCGAGTTCATGCGCCGCAGCGGCCTGGAACTGCCGGAACGGCGTTTCCCGAAGCCGAAACTCGCTACGCTGGTCGGCCGGTTCGCCCCCTTCGAGTCCTCGATCTTCTGGATCGCGGTGATGATCGGCG
Source organism: Thioalkalivibrio sp. ALJ1 (assembly GCF_000745395.1). Lineage (NCBI taxonomy): Bacteria > Pseudomonadati > Pseudomonadota > Gammaproteobacteria > Chromatiales > Ectothiorhodospiraceae > Thioalkalivibrio > Thioalkalivibrio sp. ALJ1. The sequence goes on from NZ_KN050684.1 coordinate 1,650,348, forward strand.
AAGAAGTCCCCGACCGGATGAACCGCCTGATCCATCAACGCCGCGACCAGATCAGCCCCACGGTGCACGACGTCGTCACCACCCATATGATCGACGAGGCCCGCCATATGGCCCATGCCCGCGACACGCTGGAAAGCTGCCTGGACACGCTCCCAGCCTGGCAAAAGGCGACCTACCGTCCCCTGATGCGTCGCGTGTTCCGCCAGTTCGTGCATGCCTTCTATTACCCCACGGCGGACATCTACCAGCTCGCGGGCCTGCCCGTCGGTCCGGACTACCGCCGCCTGGCACGCGACAACCCGCGGCGGGCGGCCTTCATCGACACCTGCGTCGACCCCGCGCTGCAAATCCTCCGTGCCCAGGGCCTAGTCCTGAACTGGCGATAAGCGATCGGTCGCCCCTCCCCGGCAAGTCCCCGTGAGGACGATTGGGTATGATCGAACGCATGGCCCCGCTCTCCCACCTACGCCCGCCCAGCACCACCTGGCGCCAAATCGAACTGGGCGTATTCATCGTACTGCTGGTGATGATTGGGCTTCGGGTCTGGTTTCAGCCACCCTCGGCCCTGGAACTACTCACGTTTCGCGAGGAGTTCCAGGTGGTCCTGGTCGAACACCCGTTGGGACGCTCCGAACTCGCCACAACCACTGGCCACGGCCAGCTGGAACTGGACCTGCTGCACGGCTTTGCTCAGGAATTGGGTACCCGCATTCGGGTCACCCGAGTGGAGACAGCCGCGGAGGCCCACCGACGCCTGCGCGAACAGCGCGTCGATCTGGCCGCCGGGTTCCTGGTGGACCCTGAAGAACCCGCCATTGAACGCGGCCCGGAAATCCTTTCAATCCAGCAAGTCCTGGTCTTCTGGAACGATAACCCGCGCTCCTCCGTGCTGCCGAGGATCACCGACCTTCCGGTCGGGGCCCGTCTGGGGTTTACCGCACAGTCTCCCCTGCCCGAACATCTCCGCCTGCACCTGGCCCACGCCAGCGACCCCGACAAACCCACCGTCGACACAGAGGACAACGGCGAGACCGAGCCGCCAGATCCCGGTGCCTTCGGACCCGTCGGCCTTGCGCCGGGCGAACCACCCGTCGAGCTGGTACCCAAGGGGACGGCGGAGACATTACGCCAAGCCCTCGAGTCCGGCGAGATCGACTATGCCTTGATGAACTCTCTGGAATTCGGGCGCCTGCGGCGTCTGCATCCCGAACTACGCACGGCCTACAAATTTGAGGACGGTGCTTCGGTTGCCTGGCTATTCCCCGCCGGGTTTGGTCGCAGCCTCATTGATGCGGCCGAACGCTACATCCAGCGCTTGCGCGACAACCGCGAGCTGGAACAGATGCTCGATCGCTACCTCGGTCACCTGGACATCCATGATCTGGTGGATGCGCTGACCTTTGCCCGCCGTGTCGAAAACCGCCTGGACCGGTATCGCCACCTGTTCGAACGTGCGGGCGAGGAATACGGTCTGGACTGGCGCTTCATCGCCGCAGTCGCCTACCAGGAATCTCATTGGGATGCCGACGCCATCTCTCCCACTGGTGTACGCGGCCTGATGATGCTGACCCAGAACACGGCAGCCGGCCTCGGCATCCAGGACCGTACGGACCCGGAAGCCAGTGTCGACGGGGGTACCCGTTACCTGCTGGATCTGCGCGAGCGTCTGCCCGAACGCATCCCGGAACCCGACCGCACCTGGATGACCCTGGCCGCGTACAACGTGGGTCTCGGACACCTGTTTGATGCCCGCCGCCTAGCCGAAGCCAACGGCGACGACCCCGACCGCTGGCTGGACGTGATGCAATGGCTGCCCCGCCTGGCCGAAAGCGAATGGCATGAGCAGACGCGCTACGGCTACGCCCGCGGCTGGGAACCTGTGGTCTACGTACAGAACATCCGCAGCTACTACGACAAGCTGATCCAACGCTTCCCCGACAGCAATGATCCACTTCCACCGCCGCCCACCCCCTATCGGCGCGTACCCCTGACGCTCTGACCGCAAGACCGGCGCGCAGAAAAGGGCGCGAGCGGCCGTGCAATTCCCCTATAATCCGGCCCGAATCCAAGACGCCGGACCCTGGCCCATGAATGCTTCCACCCGCGCCTCCCTGTGCGCAGCCATCGGACCCGGGCTTCTGATGGCTGGAGCTGCGGTAGGCGTTTCGCATCTGGTCCAGGCGACCCGAGGCGGTGCCGAGTACGGGCTGTTGCTCATCCCGATCGTACTTCTGGCCTGCCTGTTCAAGTATCCATTCCTAGAGTTCGGCCCGCGCTACGCGGCCGCCACTGGACATCACCTGCTGACCGGCTACCACCGGCTCGGCAACTGGGCACTCGGGCTCTACATCGCGGTGACCGTGGGTACCCTGTTTACCATCCAGGCAGTGGTCACGTTGACCACTGCCGGGCTGGTCACACTGGTCTTTGACCTGGATCTGTCGGTCACCCTGGTCTCGGCACTGGTGCTGGCCGCATGCATTACATTCCTGATGATCGGCGCCTACCGCGGGCTGGATCTGGGCATGAAGATCATCATGGCGGCGCTCAGCGTCTCCACCGTGGCCGCCGTGGCACTCGCCTTCCGCGAGGCTCCGGACCTGGTCACCCTGTCCGGCGCGCAAGAGTGGTCGAGCCTCTGGACCCTGGCCGGCTTTGCGTTCGTGCTGGCCCTTCTGGGATGGATGCCCATCCCGCTCGATGTGGCCGCCTGGCATTCGATCTGGACCCAGGAGCGCGCCCGCCAGACGGGCCACGCCCCGACGGTACGCGAGGCGATCTTCGACTTCCGCCTGGGCTACCTGGGCGCGGTGGTGATTGCCCTTGCGTTCATGCTGCTGGGCGCGGTGCTGATGTATGGCAGCGGGATCGGCTTTGCCCCGGGGGCGGCCGCCTTCTCCGCTCAACTGGTAGACCTGTACGCCCTGAGTCTGGGCGAATGGAGCCGCACCCTGATCGCCGTGGCCGCCCTGACCACAATGTTCTCGACCACCCTGGCCGTGACCGATGCCTACCCCCGCGTGATCGTGGCGATCATCCGCACCCTGCGCGAGGACGGCCACGCACCACAGACCATGGATCCCTCGCGCAAGGGCGAGCGAGGCCTGGACTGGTGGGGCTACCGGATCGCGCTGCTGGTGGTCGCCAGCGGGGCCGTGCTGCTGATCTCGCAGGCCGGGGAACACTTCACCCGCCTGGTCGATTTCGCCACGCTGCTGTCGTTCCTGTCCGCCCCGGTACTGGCCTGGATCACCTTCAAGGTGGTGATGTCACCGGACATGCCGGAGCAACACCGACCAGGGCGCGGCATGCGCGCACTGTCCTGGGCCGGGATCGTATTCGGCCTGGTGTTTTCGGTGCTCTACATCCTCTGGCGCCTGTTCGGCTAACCCGCGACGCCAAGAACCGCCTTTAACACCCTTGATCGTCACGGGCGTGAAGGCAAAAACGCGCCAGGATGGCCACATCGTGATCGGCCTGCCCGGCCTCCAACGCCTCGTCCACCGCGCGTCGCACCGGCATGAGTCCGTCGAGGCTCAGCCCCACCTCCTCGCCCAGCCCGGCCACAATGCCCAGATCCTTGTGGTAGAGACCGGTCTGGAAACCGGGCTCGAAGTCGCCATCCAGTAGTCGCTGGCCGTGTACCTCCAGGATGCGCGAACCGGCAAAGCCTCCCATTAACGCCTCGCGCATGCGTGCCGGGTCCACCCCGGTCTGTTCGGCCAACGCAAACGCCTCCCCGATCGCGACCAGGGTCTCGCCCACCACCAGCTGGTTGCAGGCCTTGGCGATCTGGCCGGCGCCACTGTCCCCGACATGCGTCAAGGTGGACCCCACCACGTCGAAAATCGGTCGCAGCGACTCAACGGCCGCAGCCGGACCGCCCACCATCAGGCTGAGCGTTCCGGCCCGCGCGCCCGGCTCGCCACCCGACACCGGCGCATCCACGAACGTGACCTCATGCTCAGCCGCCGCCCGCGCCAGGGCACGGGTGCGCATTGGGTCGATGGTGCTGTGGTCAACCACAATCAGGCCGGGGTGGGCATGTTCCAGGATCCCGCCCGATCCCGTCATCAAGGCCTCGACATCCGGCGTGTCGGAGACATTCAGAACCAGTACACGAACACCCCGTACCAGTTCCGCCAGGCTGTTGTGCACCTTGGCACCATCGGCCTCCAGGGCTTGGGCGGTCTCCGGCCGCCGAGCCCACACATGGAGCTCAGCTCCCGCAGCCAGGAGGTTGCGATTCATGGGGGCACCCATGATGCCGAGGCCGACCGCCCCGATCGGCTGCAGCTCGGGCGGGATGATGGGTTGGGACATGTGGCACTCCTGAAAGGGTATCCGGGCACTGTAGCAATCCCACCCGAAAAACGGCGCATGAAGGGTAAACAGGGTCATGCAACGCGAACACTTGCACGGGTTCTGGCCGTTTCCAGCGTGATGGCACTAAGTTTCGACGGGCTGCTGGTGCGCCGGGCCAACACGGCGGGAATGAACATCGTCTTCTGCCGGCGGCCTACTGATGGCCCTGGCCCTGGCACTGGCGCTGATTGCGTGTCCACGCGCCTCCGTCCAGCCGGCAAGGTGGCCGTGTCTTTCGTACTCTAGGCCGCGATTGGGACCCTCAGGGTCTGGCTGTTTCGGTCCTAGGCCCCCGACACACTCATGCTGCTGGCAGGTGGGCTGGTCCTCGTCTCCCCGGCTGTGTCCATGCAGCCTCCGGTCCACACAGGGACCGCACCTTCTAATATTTTAATTTTCCACTCAACATCAGTCACTTAACCAACATTTGATCGGAATAATCTCCAACGGTTCCCGTCCTACCCATAACTGGAAATGATCAGCATGGAAGCCTGCCATCGGATCCAGTCTGCTGAATTCAGCGCGACATACGCCTCGACTACGCGACACACGGGAACAATCCTGGAGACCGATCATGAAAAAGCGTTTCATCCTTCCACTCGCCCTGGCCGCCGCGGCCCTGATTCTGCCGGGGACCGTTGCCGCCGACGATTTCGACTACGGAACACATAAGGTCGTTTACCACGTGAACTACGATGACACCGGCCGCTACATGGCCGCGATGGGCAACATCCAGAACCATATCAATGCGGTCGGCGCTGACAACATGGACATCAAGGTCGTCATGCACGGAGACGGCCTCAATCTGTTGAGGACCGCAAAGGAGCATGACGACCTGCGAGCCCGCGTCGACAACCTGAAGATGCAGGACGTCGATTTCCAGGTCTGCGCCAACACCCTGGCCGGCCGCAACATCGATCTGCACGATGACCTCTACGACGCCTCCGAGGATGACGTCATCCCGAGCGGCGTAGCTCACATCTCCTATCTGCAGAACAACGGCTTCACCTACAGCAAGCCGTAAGTAAGACGGCTTGCTGTAATCCGGCGACCGCCATCTCCCGGTCGTCGTTTCGGGCCCGAGACTTCTCGGGCCCTTTTCTTTATTGGGCCACTGACGGGAATAGGCGCATACCTCATACGTCTTATTCGTACCTGTCCGCCGGATTCGTCCCGAAGTCCCCGGTTACAGGGCGCCACCCCGGCGCAAGGCCCCAAGGCGTACCAAAAACCCGCCCGGGCTTGGGTTTTTCCTGGAGGAACCTGTGCAATGAAGACGATGAAACTGATCCCGCTGACCCTGCTCGCGCTGTTGTTGAGCCTGCCCGGTCTGGTAGCCACGGCGGACTTCGACTATGGCCACCACAAGGTCGTCTATCACGTGAACTACGACGACGAAGGGCGCTACATGGCGGCGATGGGCAATATCCAGAACCATATCAATGCCGTCGGCGCTGACAACATGGACATCAAGGTCGTGATGCATGGCGACGGCCTCGGACTGCTCCAGACCGCCAATACCAACGAGAACCTGCGTGGCCGCATCGAGAATCTGAAGATGCAGAACGTGGAGTTTCAGGTCTGCGCCAACACCCTGCGCGGTCGCAATATCACGCTGGAGGAACTGTTCGATGCCGCCGAGGAAGACGTAATCCCCAGCGGCGTGGCGCACATCTCCTACCTGCAGCACCAGGGCTATACCTACAGCAAGCCCTAAGGCTCCAAGCACTCCATCCACGGGAGGCCCGGATCGCAGGATCCGGGCCTTTTTCATGGCACCACGTCAGGACATTGGGGGTGCGAGTGTGAATCGGTATGGTATGCACTCCCCCGCAGCCGCGAGTCCCGCCGTGTCCGCCATCCGCATCCAGCAGCTGTACAAGGCGTACGACGGCAAGGCGGTCGTGGACGGCATTGATCTGGAGATCGCTCCGGGTGAGTTCTTCGGCCTGCTGGGACCCAATGGCGCGGGCAAGACCACCACCCTGCGCATGCTCCTGGGTATGACCCCGATCGACGGTGGCCAGGTCGAGGTGCTGGGCCTGCCGATGCCGGAGGGCGAACGCGCGGTGCGCGAGCGTCTGGGCATCGTGCCGCAGTTCGATACCCTGGACCCGGACTTCACCGTAATCGAGAACATGCGCACCTACGCCGCCTACTTCGGCCTGTCCGGTGCGGAGGTGCAGGCACGTATCGATCGCCTGCTGGAGCAGGTCAATCTGAACGACAAGCGCGGCGCCCGTATCGATGCCCTGTCCGGCGGCATGAAGCGCCGCCTGACCCTGGCCCGTGCGTTGATCAATGAACCCGAGGTGGTGGTGCTGGACGAACCCACCACCGGCCTTGATCCGCAGGCGCGGCATCACCTGTGGCGCCAATTGCGCGCGTTGCGCGCCTCCGGCGTGACCCTGGTGCTGACCACGCACTACATGGAGGAGGCCGAGGAGCTGTGTGACCGTATCGCTATCATCGACCATGGACGAATCATCGCCTGTGACGCGCCCAGCCGCCTAATCGCGGAGCATATCGAGCCCTGGGTGCTGACCGTCGGCGGCACCGATGCCGGCGCGGTCCTGCAACGCGAGCTGGGCGCGAAGGACCGCGCCCACCAGGTGGCCGACACCTGGCTGGTCTACACCGCGGAGCCGGACCGGCTGCGCGAACGCCTGCGCGCGCTCGGGCACGAACCCACCCTGCGCGAGGCGGATCTGGAAGATGTCTTCCTGAAACTCACCGGACACGAGCTGCGCGACTGATGGCCCACCCCGCAATGCCTCTGCTACCCCGCCCCAGCCTGCGTTTCGTCGCGGTGTGGAAGCGCAACGCGCTGGTCTGGCGCAAGCTGATCGTGCCCTCCATGCTCGGCAATTTCGGCGAACCGATCCTGTATCTGCTGGCCTTTGGCTATGGCTTCGGCCGTCTGGTCGGCGACCTCGACGGCATGACTTACATGGTCTTCATCGCCTCCGGCATCATCTGCTCGTCGGCCATGTTCACCGCGAGCTTCGAAGGCATGTACTCCGCCTACACGCGCATGGCAGAGCAGAATACGTGGCTGGGGATGCTCGCGACCCCGCTGACCCTGGACGACATCGTGTTCGCCGAGGCCACCTGGGCCGCGACCAAGGGCCTGATCAGCGCTGTGACGATTCTGGTGGTGGCCAGCCTCCTGGGCCTGGTGAGCGATGCGCGCGCATTGCTCGCGCTCCCGGTGATCTTCCTGGCCGCCTTCACCTTTGGCGCACTGGCCCTGGTCATCACCGCCCTGGCGCGCAGCTACGACTTCTTCCTGTACTACTTCACCCTCGCGGTCACGCCCATGCTGCTGCTCTCCGGCGTGTTCTTCCCCCTGACCGAGCTCCCCGGTTGGGTCCAGGGCCTGGCTCTCGCCCTGCCGCTGGCGCATGTGCTGGAGATCGTACGCCCCCTGATGACCGGCGCCTGGCCCACTGCCTGGCTGCCACACCTGGCCGTCATTGCCGCCTATGGCCTGAGCGCGATCATCCTCGCCACGTATCTGATTCGCCGCCGTCTGTTGCGCTGATAACCGCGTACCCGCATCAGGCTGTGAGAGAATAGAAGGCTTTCCAGCCTCCCCGAGCCCCCGATGACCGAGTCCTCTCCCGGCGATGCCATTCCCGCCTTCGACCCGCTGGCCGAGCGCCGTGAATACCTGGCCACCGCGGCCGGCGGACTCGCCCCGCTGGTCGCTCGGGAGCTGGAGGACTTCGGAGCCACGGACCTGCGCGAGGACCGTGCCGGCATTCACTTCCACGCGGACCTCACCACGCTCTACCGCTGCCTGCTGGGCAGCCGCGTGGCCAGCCGCATCCTGTTGCCGCTGGCACGTTTTGACGAGCCGGACGGCGATGCCTGCCACGCCGCCAGCCGGGCACTGGACTGGCCCGCCCTGTTCGCCCTGGATGCCACCTTCGCGGTCGACGTCACTGGCAAGAGCTCGCATATCGGCCATACCCACTTCGCTGGCGTCCGCGTGAAGGACGGCATCGCCGATGCCTTCCGTGCCACCCTCGGGGAACGCCCAGACGTGGACGCCCAAGACCCGGACGTGCGCGTCCTGTTGCAGCTCCAGGGCCACCAGGCACAGATCAGCCTGGATATCGGCAATGGTGGGCTGCACCGTCGCGGCTACCGTGGCAGCGGCGGCCAGGCCCCGCTGCGCGAGAACCTCGCCGCGGCCCTGCTCATGCGCGCCGGCTGGCCGGAACGGGTCGAGGCCGAGCCCGAGGCCCAGTTCCTGGACCCCTTCTGCGGCAGCGGCACGCTGGTGATCGAGGCCGCCCTGATGGCTACCCGGACCGTCCCTGGCCTGCTGCGCGAGGGCTTCCGGGCCCGTGGCTGGTCCGGGCACAATGCCGACCTCTGGGCCGACTGCCTGGCCGAAGCCCGATCTTCGATACGCCCCTGGGAGGGCCCGCCACTACTGGGCAGCGACCACGACCGGGGTGCGGTGGCGGCGGCACGCAAAGCCGCCAAGTCCGCTGGCGTGAGCGGCTGTACCCGCTTCGACCAGGCCGATGCCCTGACTCTGGCTCCGCCCGCTAACCGCGGCATGCTGGTCAGCAACCCGCCCTATGGGGAGCGCATCGGCAACACGCCGGAACTGATCAAACTCTACAGCCTGCTGGGTGAGCGTCTGCGCAGCGCCTTTGGCGGCTGGCATGTGGCCCTGCTGGTGGCGGACACCACCGACTCGCAGCGCCTGGGCCTGCGCGCCAGCCACAAGCACCGTTTCTACAACGGCACCCTCGCCTGTCACCTGCTGCAGTTCGAGATCCACCAGCGTGAGGAGCCAGCGGCCGCCCCGGCACCGGACTTCGCCAATCGCCTGCAGAAGAACCTGCGCCATCTGACGCGCTGGGCCAAACGCCAGGGGATCACCTGCTACCGCCTCTACGACGCGGACTTGGCCGAATACCCACTGCAGATCGACCGCTACAAGTCCGAGGACGGCACCCTCCACCTGCACGTGCAGGAGTTCGCGGCCCCCGCCAGTGTCGAGCCGGCCCGCGCCGAGGCACGCCTGCGTGGGGCATTGGCCGCCACTCTGGAGGTGACCGGCGTGGAACCCGCCAACCTGCACTACAAGCAACGTCGGTCGCAGAAAGGGCGCGCCCAGTACCAACGCGCCGAGACCACGCAACCCCAGCCCTTCTGGGTTGAGGAGCACGGATGTCGGCTCAAGGTCGAGCTCGACACCTATCTCGACAGCGGGTTGTTTCTGGATCACCGTCCGATCCGTCGACGCCTGCAGCAGGAATGCCGGGGCCTGCGCTTCCTGAACCTGTTCTGCTACACCGCCGCCGTCAGCGTCCACGCTGCCGTGGGAGGTGCCAGCCAAACGGTATCGGTGGATCTTTCCAATACCTATCTCGAGTGGGCTGCGGACAACCTGCATGCGAATGGGTTTTCCGCCCAGGTGCGCGACGGCCGCGGGCGCCGCCGACCGGATGAGCACGCCCTTCTGCGGGCGGATTGCGTTGCCTGGTTGCGCGATGCAGTGGAGGACCCCGCCCTGCGCTTCGATCGGATCTTTCTCGACCCGCCGACCTTTTCCAATTCCAAACGCACCGACGACGAGTTCGACGTGCAGCGTGATCACGTCCAGCTCATTCAGGATGCCGTTCGTCTGCTCACGGAGGGTGGTGTTCTGTATTTCTCCACCAACCGTCGCCGCTTCGAACTGAACGCCGACCCACTGGAAGCACTGGCGATCCGCGAGATCACACGTGAGACCCTGGACGAAGACTTCCGCCGCCCACCACCCCCTCATCGCTGCTGGGTTATCCAACGGCCATAGATGGCCTCGAGAACGCGAACGCCCCCCACAAAAAAGGGCGCCCCATGGGGCGCCCGGAAACATCACAACCACGCAAACAGGATGTTTGCTGGACCCGCTCAGTCGCCGTAACCGTGGTTTTCCACCAAGTAGTCAACGATGTCCTCGCGCTGCTCGTCCGTAAGCCACGTCATGCCATAGTCTTCCATGTCATCCATCACCCAGTGCCAATCGGCACGATTGAGGTTCTGGTTGGTGGCCTGACGAATACCGTGGCAGGCCGAGCAGGTCTGCTCGAACAGTTGCTTGGTTGCCGATACCTCCTCGGCCTTTTCTTCCTGAGCTTGTTGCTCTTCTTCCGAGATGGCATCGCCCCAAACGGGTACGGCCAGGGCCAGCAATGCGACCCCCATCAACGGTGGCAAAACAAAACGCTTCATGCGTACTCCATTTTTCAGTTCAGGGCCCGGGGCAGGTGCCCTGGGCATGGAGGTTGATCACGCCGCCACGGTCACCGGGATGCGGTGCACGACGTTGCCGTCATATCCACGCGGGTTCCACGGCTGAACGATGGGCTGGGTATTACCCTTGTCGTCCACTGCACGCGCCCAGATCTCGTAGTAGCCGCGATTCTCGAAGGACAATTCCTTCTCGAAGTGCACCCAGGCGTACTTGTTGACCGGGTCGCCCTTGAGATCGGCCTTTTCCCAGTTCAGACCGAAGTCGGTGGAGATCCAGACCTCCGCAACCTCGTCCTCGCCCGCCCAGGCATGACCCGTGACCTTGACCGTCTCACCGCGCTCCAGACCGGTATCTTTCTCGGGGCCGGTAATGACGGACTTGATAAGCCACGGACCGCCGACTTTCATGTCTTCTTCCGGCGGACGTTCGCCCGGAGCGACCGGGTATTTCGGCATCCGATAAGAATAGCCCGTCATGCCGCGGCCGTCGTGTTCCTGATCGCGCAGGGTGATATTCGTCAGCCACTTGTGCGAACAGGACCCATACCAGCCCGGCACCACCAGACGCACCGGGAAGCCGTGGGCCGCCGGGATGTCCTCGCCGTTCATCTGATAGGCCACGATGGTGTGCTCTTCCATCGCCTTTTCGATCGGCACGCCACGAGAGAACGGACCGCGATCACCAAGGATCGGCTCGTAGCCCTCATGGGCGGTGTACACCGCGCTATCCTTGACGCCGGCGCGTTCGAGGAGATCCTTCAGCGGGACACCGGTCCAGCGCGCGTTGCCGATGGCGCCGCGATCCCACGGATTGCCACGCGGCTGCGGGTCAAAATTGGCGCGGCCATTACCACCACACTCGATGGAGAGGACCAGGTCCTTGCTGTCCATGCTCTTCAGATCGTCCAGGCCGACTTCGAGTTCGTCGTGTACCTCACCGTCGATCTTCAATGACCAGCCACTGGCGTCTCGGTCCAGCGCCTGCTGCGGGATCAGGTCGTTGTTACGCACAAAATGGCGGCTTGCCGGTGTGACTTCGTCCACCAGCATGTGCGGCGGTGTCTCCACGTTCAGCGGCCGGTCGTTGTGCACCATCAGGCCGCTTTCCTTGCTGGCATCCGACATCGCGGCCTTCGCCTGATCGTCTTCGACGCCATTGGCTTCGTCGGCCCAGGCCGCCGGAATCAGGCCACGGCCGAACAGGCCGCGCATCGCGGCATCGGTACCGGCACCAAAGCCGAACAGCGTGAGTGCCGCTCCGCCGACGCCCATGCTGCCCATGAAACGACGGCGGGAAACGGCCTCATCAAAAACTTCCAGGGTTTCAGGACTGGCACCAGCGTCTTCCGTTTTTCCACGTAGCCGGTCCCAGAATTGGTTATCGTTCTTCTTAGTCATGAATACTCCTCCGTCGCACGAATCCTTGCAGTTATGATCCCCATGGCCGGTCCTTGTCATGTAGGGATCGCTTGGAGATTTAGACTAAGTTCAGATGTATTTCAAAGTATTTTTTCGGGAATTTTTCTCGGACGTTAGTGGTCGTTATAACGCCAGTTAAAAATCATATTTTTGCAACAAATTAGGATATAATAATGCGCAACTGGGTCCTCTTTTCTTTGTTTTTTCTGCCCGCCTTTGCCCTTGCTCAGGAAATCGAAATCCGCGACATCGAGGCAGGTGAAGGCGAGGCGATTTCCCAACATGACACCGCCCTCGTCCACTATGTCGGCACCCTGGAAGAAGACGGTTCTCAGTTCGATTCCAGCCGCGACGCCGGCCAGCCGCTGTCGGTCACGCCGGGCACCGGTCAGACCATCCCCGGCTTCGAGCGCGCGATCCTCGGCATGCGCGAAGGCGGCAAACGCGAGGTCACCATCCCTCCGGAACTCGCCTATGGAGAACGCGGAGCGGGTAACATCATTCCGCGCAACGCGACGCTGAAGTTCGAGATCGAGGTGATGGAGATCACGGACCGCGCGCCCTTCACCAACATCGACAATCAGGAACTGGCCACGAAGCTGGATGAAGGCGTCACCCTGGTGGATATTCGTCGTCCGGACGAATGGGCCGAAACCGGTGTAGTGGAAGGCAGCCACCGCATCACGGCCTTCGAGGAAGATGGCAGCCTGAATCCCGATTTCGGGCGGCAGTTCACCGAACTGGTCGGCCAGGATGAAGAGGTGGTCCTGATTTGCCGTGTCGGCAACCGCACAGCCGCCCTGGCGCGCGCCCTGGCCGACGGGCTCGGCTACGAGAACATCTACAACGTGACCGACGGCATCATGGAATGGCTGGAGGACGACCGCATCGTTCAGCACGACTGTCCAGAGACAGCCGAAACGGCCCAATGCTGATGCCCTTAATGCGACAGCTCCTGGCCCTTGCACTGCTAGCCCTGTGGCTTGCCGGGCCAGCAATGGCCGACACCGACAAGACCGCCAGCACCGAACTGCCAGAATCGGTGACGACCCAGCATCAGATCGAGCTGGCCAATGGTGAACGCCTGGACTACTCGGCCACCGCGGGATACATCCCGCTAGGTGACAGTGACCACCCGCAGGCGCGCATCTTCACCACCAGCTACACGGTGGAGGACGACACGCCGCGACCGGTCAGCTTCATGGTCAACGGTGGACCCGGCGCCGCCTCCGCCTACCTCAACGTTGGCGGCCTCGGGCCGCGGGTGCTCGAAACCGACGCGAAGGGCCTGCCGACCACTACGCCTCCGCGACTGGTCGACAACCCGAAGACCTGGCTGGCATTCACGGACCTGGTGTTCATCGACCCGGTGGGCACCGGCTTCAGCCGTGTGATGGAAGGCGAAGCCGACACTTACTTCAGCCGTGACGGCGACCTAGAGGCGATGGAGGAGACTCTGGAACGCTGGCTGGACCGCAACGGCCGCCGCGGAGACCCGGTCTACCTGGCCGGCGAGAGCTATGGCGGTTACCGCGCGGCGGCCCTGCCGGCGCGCCTGATGCGCCAGTCCGGCATTAGCGTCAGCGGTACGGTGCTGATTTCGCCCGCCCTGGACTACGCAATGCTGCAACCCGGAACAGGGCGTCCGCTCGCCTGGGCGCTCGGCCTACCCTCGATCACCGCCGCGGCCCGAGCCCAGGACCGGCTGGGCGACGACCCGCCGGACCAGGCCGCAGCCGAGTCCTTTGCCCTGGGCCCGTACCTGCAGGGCCTGATGCATCCACGGGAAATCGATGACGAATGGATCGCACAAGTCGCGCGCTTCACCGGCCTGGGGCAGGAACGCCTCAAGGCCACCGGGGGGCGCATCCCGCTGGACATGACCCAGCGCGGTCTGCTGCTCGACGAGGGCCGCCTGGTGAGCCTCTACGACGGTGGCGTCGACAACCCCGACCCCGTCCCCACCCGCGTCCGACCACAGGGATCGGACGCGATCCTCGAAGGCCTGATCGCGCCGCTGTCCACCGCCATGCTGGATCACCTGCGCAACACCCTGGAGTGGGAGCACGGGCATCAGTACCGCCTGCTCAGTCGAGAGGTCTTTCGCAGCTGGGACTGGGAAGGCTCCGGCCGCGAAGGACACTTCTCCGCGCTGGATGACCTGGCCACCGTCCTTGCGCTGGACCGAAACTTCCGCATCTTCAGCGTGCACGGAGAGGCGGATCTGATCACACCGTATTTCGCCACCGAGTGGCTGCTCGGCCAGATCGCGCACGCCGTGGGCGAGGACCCGGACTCGCGCATCATCCCGCGCGCCTATCCCGGTGGGCACATGCTCTACATGCGGGCGGATACCAGCCAGGCCCTGTTCGACGATGCCGCGGCGTTCTACCGCGGCGAGACGCCCTGATCAGAGAGCCTTTTCAGGCTTCCCGGTCCGCGAAGTCGCCTTCAGCGTCGGCATCAAAATCCAGCCGCCGGCTGGTACCCGGCGCCTCGGCCTCTTCCGTGTCCGGGGGCGTCAGACTCAGTCCGGCATCCGAGGCAACATCTGCCAGATCGCGGATCTGATCCAGTGACGGTAGCTCTTCCAGACGCTTCAGACCCAGGTCATCCAGAAAGCCACGCGTTGTGGCATAGAGTGCCGGCCGGCCCGGTACCTCCTTGTGCCCGACCACCCGAACCCACTCGCGCTCCTGCAGCGTACGCATGATCCCGGAACTGACCGCCACCCCGCGCACGGATTCAATCTCGGCGCGGGTGACCGGCTGGCGATAGGCAATGATGGCGAGGGTCTCGAGCAGGGCGCGTGACAGACGGGACGGGCGTTCCGGCTGGGCCGCCTGAACGGTGGCGGAAAAGCGTGCGCGCACGCGGAAACGGTAGCCTCCCGCGGTGCGCACCAGCTCGATGGCACGGTCGCTGTAGCGCTCCTGCAAGTGGCCAATCGCCTGTTCCAGCAGGGCCTGGTCGATCTCGCCCAGCTCCTCGCAGGCGGCCTTCAGATCCCGCGCAGGTACCGGTTCCGCGGCCGCGAACAATACGGCCTCGACCGCCAGTTCGACCGCCCGCAGCGGGTCGTGATCGGAATCGGGTGCCGCCTCTGCCAGGGCCTTCTCGGCCTGATCGTTCATGCCCAATCGCCTCCCTCGTCCTCCACGGGCGTACCGCGACGGCGTAACTGGATGGGGCTGTACGGCTCGCTCTGGCCCCACTCGACCAGCCCGGCTTTGGTCAGCTCCAACACCGCGAGAAACGATACCACCACCCCCTGACGGCCCTCCGCCGCCATCAGCAACGAGACAAAGTCCGTGAAGCGCTCGGCGTGCAAACTGTCGAGGATGCTGGACATGCGCTCACGCACCGACAGCTGCTCGGTGGACACATGATGGTGCGCCATCAGGCTCGCGCGGTGCATAACGGCCGCCAGCGCCTCCATCAGTTCGTCCAGCGATGGCGCGGGCGGCGGCGGGCCCTCCAACGCCTCGACACTGGCACCGGCGGCAAACACATCCCGATCCATCCGCGGCAGCGCGTCCAGGCGCTCGGCGGCGGTCTTGAACTGCTCGTACTCCTGCAACTGCCGGATCAACGCCATGCGCGGATCGGCGTCTTCGTCCGCCTCGGCATCACGCGGACGCGGCAGCAACATGCGTGACTTGATCTCGGCCAGCAGGGCGGCCATCACCAGGTACTCCCCCGCCAGCTCCAGGCGCATGGCGCGCATCACCTCGATGTAGGCCATGTACTGGCGTGTGATCTCGGCAATGGGGATCGCCAGGATATCGAGGTTTTGCCGGCGGATCAGGTACAGCAGCAGATCCAGCGGCCCCTCGAAGGAATCAAGAAAGACCTCCAGCGCATCCGGCGGGATGTAGAGATCGGCCGGCAGCTCCGCCACCGGCTCGCCGTGCACACGATAAAGCACCTCCCCGTCCGCCCCGGTCTCGGCGGTGGCGGGGAGGTCGAGATCGTCGCTAGCCTCAGCGTGCGGATCCATGCCGCTCGTTCATCGCAGGTAGTCCAGCCCCATCACCCGGCGCACCTCTTCCAGGGTCTCACGGGCCTCTTCGCGGGCGGCCTCGGACCCCTCGACGATAATGGAACGCACCAGGGCCGGGTCCTCCGCATATTCCTTCGCCCGCTGCTGGATGGGCTCCAGCTCCGCCTGCACCTCTTCGATCAGTGGGCGCTTGCAGTCGATGCAGCCGATCCCGGCCGTGGTACAACCGGCGTAGAGTTCTTCTCGCTGGCTCTCGCTGGTGTAGACCTTGTGCAACTCCCACACCGGGCATTTGTTCGGATCGCCTGGGTCCGTGCGACGCACGCGTGCTGGATCCGTCGGCATTGTCCGGATCAAGGTCTCCACTTCGGCCGGTTCGGTACGCAGACTGATGGTGTTGCCATAGCTTTTGGACATCTTGCGCCCATCCAGTCCGGGCATCTTCGAGGCCGGGGTCAGCCGCGCCTGCGGCTCCGGCAAGATGATCTTGCCACCGCCCTCGAGATATCCGAACAGCCGCTCGCGATCGCCCAGCGAGATGTTCTGCTGAGAATCCAGCATCGCCCGCGCCACTTCCAGTGCCTCGTCCTCGCCCTGCTCCTGGTACCGCTTGCGCAGATCGCGATAGCGCTTGGCGGCCTTCTTGCCCATCTTGTCCACGGCGGCCTCGGCCTTCTCGGCAAAGCCCGGCTCGCGGCCATAGAGATGGTTGAAACGCCGCGCGATCTCGCGCGTCACCTCCAGATGCGACACCTGATCCTCGCCCACCGGGACCATCCCGGCCCGATAGGCGAGCACATCCGCGCTTTGCAGCACCGGATAGCCGAGGAAGCCGTAGGTCGCCAGGTCCTTCTCGCGCAGCTGCTCCTGCTGGTCCTTGTACGTTGGGACCCGTTCCAGCCAACCGAGTGGTGTGATCATCGACAGCAGCAGGTGCAGCTCGGCGTGCTCCGGGACGCGCGACTGCACGAACAATGTCGCGGAGCCTGGGCTTACACCTGCTGCCAGCCAGTCGATGACCATCTCGATCACATGCTGCTGCAGGTCACCGGGGTCTTCGTAATGGGTGGTCAGCGCATGCCAGTCGGCCACGAAGAAGAAACACTCGTAGTTGTGCTGCAACTCGATCCAGTTCTTCAACACACCGTGGTAATGGCCCAGATGCAGGCGCCCAGTGGGACGCATGCCGGAGAGCACACGCTGGTTGCTACCCTGATTACTGCTCACGGAATCAATCCCTTCCTCTTAGAAGCGGGCGCATCCGCGCCCGGTCTATCGTCTCAGAACATACCGCCGGAGAAGGCGAACAACATGGCCAGCAACATCGAAGTGCGGTCCACATCGTTGATGTGCACGCGACCATCCGCCATCGCCAGGTTGCCGTGCCAGTAGCCCGCTTCGGCATCCCGTCGCAGCCAGCCGTCCGCGGCCAATGCATGCAGTTGTGCATCCAGGTCAATATCGGGATAGGCCGCATCGAATTCGGCCACCCATTCCAGCCCGAGTCGCAGCTCACTGTCCAGCACCAGCACCTCCAGCGGCCGGGTCGCGAAACCCTGTTGCGTCCCGCGCAGGCCCAGCTCGGCATCCAGCGCAAGCTGACGCGAAGGCTCTTCGTTAAGCGAGACCTGTAGCTGGATCCCGGGACGGTGCTCGATCATTCCGCCCAGGGCGTCAATCATCGCCGCGCCAATCAGCGCATTGCGCTGATCGCCCTCGACGCCACGCGCCTCGAGCGCCTCCAGTTCTCCGAGCAATTGCAGCAGGCTGGGCCGATCCCAGCGCAGGATCCCCAGCTGCAGGTCCAGCGCCTCCAGCGTCAGCGCATCCCCTTCGCCATCGTCCACGCGGGCATGGTCCATCTGCAAACGCACACGCGAATCCATGCGGTCATTGCTCGTGTGCTGGAAGGCATCCAGGCGCGGACGCTCCAGCAACAGCCGAACGGCCTCGCCCTCGTTTAACTCGATACGCGAGGCGGCCAGTCCACCTTCGTAATCGGGCAAACGCCCGAAGACGCCATCGTCGTCGGCCTCAAAAACGGTGGCGTAGCGAAGATCACTTGCGCGCCAGAGAAACGCGTCGTCGGACAACTGCAGATCCGGGATATCCAGACTCACCAGGATCTGTTCCCGGGACCAGGCGAACCGGCCCTGTCCCGCAGCCAACTCCAGCCATACCGGCACATCGGTCCCGGTATGCTCGGCCACTTCGGGCACCGTAGTCAGATCCATGCGCAGCTCATCGAAGGCGACGCGGGTGGTCACCCCCCCGCCCAGCCCGGCACGGGAATGCACCTGCAGATCCAATGAGCGCAACAGGTGGCCGATCAACGAATCATCCGGCGCCGCCAGGGTGTCCAGGTCGACAAACGAGTCGCCGCGAGCGCCTTGGAGGCCATGCCGCACAGCGTGTACCAGCGGGATCTCGAAGCGTCCATCCGCGTCCTCCAGGGTCAGCCGACTGCGGCCACTGGCCCCCAGGTAGCCACGCTCGTACTCGAGCATCTCGTGGCGCAGATGCACCTCGCCCAACTGGGCCTCGTGGGTGGCATTGACGGTCCCCTCGACCTGGGTGCCGACCACCACCGGCCAGACAGCGGCCACAACCAGCACCACCACGGCCAGAATGATCCATTTACGCACTGCGCCTCCCTGCGGCGATGCCGCACTCCAGGTCCTGCCGATGGCCAATGCACACCCACCGGCCCGTGAGCCTATTCATCCAGAAATCCCACATCGCCCAGGCCATGTCGAATGACCGTGGGTACGTCGTCCGTGAGGTCCAGCACACTGGTGGCCTCCAGCGTACCCGCTCCCCCATCGACGACCAGATCCACCACCTTGCCCAGGCGATCATTGATCTCCCAGGGGTCGCTCAGCGGCAGATCATCACCGGGCAGCTCCAGGGTCGCCGACATTAAAGGCGAGCCCAGTGCGTCCAGCAACGCCGATACGATCGGGCTCGCCGGCACGCGCATTCCAATCGTGCGCCGCTTGGGATGCTGCAACCGGCGCGGCACCTCGCGAGTGGCGGGAAGAATGAAGGTATAAGGTCCGGGCGTCAGGGTCTTCATCAGACGAAACGCCGTGTTGTCCACCTTGGCGTACACCCCCAGTTCGGAAAGGTCGCGGCACAGGAGCGTCAGGTGGTGGGTCTCGTCCACCTGGCGGATGCGGCGGATGCGATCCGCCCCGGTCTTGTCCCCCGGCAGGCAAGCCAGCGCATAGCAGGCATCGGTCGGCAGCGCGATCACCGCCCCTGCCTGCAGACGATCCACCACTTGCTGGATCAGCCTGGGCTGGGGATTGTCGGGGTGGATCGAAAGCATGGTCGCAGCCGGAACGGTTACAGGCCGCGCAGTGTAGCGCATCCACCAGCTCCCCCATAAGCCAGCTCTCCCATACGGATGGGTCGCCCACGCCGGCGAACGTACTCGTAACGGGTCACGGGTCAAACTGCGAGCCGTCGAACACCAGCGTTCGACGATGATCGGTTACGATACAGGTCTATCCGAGGAGATCGCCCATGCTCTACATGATTCAGGGCCAGGATGCCCCCGACTCGCTGGACGCGCGCCTGGCTGCGCGGCCCGAACACGTGGCCCGGCTGCAAACCCTGCGTGACGACGGGCGGCTGATCCTTGCGGGCCCTTTCCCCGCCATTGACAGCAATGACCCCGGCCCGGCCGGCTTCACCGGCAGCCTGATAGTTGCGGAGTTCCCTTCGCTGGAGGCCGCGCGGGAATGGGCCGATGCCGACCCCTATGTGGCCGCCGGTGTCTACACCGCCGTCGACGTGCGCCCATTCAAGCAGGTCTTCTGATGCGGCCCCGTACTTGGTCCACGATACTCGTAACCCTGGCGGCTGTCGGCCTCCTGGCCGCTTGCGGCACGGACAATGACACGTCCTCCACAGATGATGACACCGCCGGGATCGCGACCGACACCCAGGATGCGGACACCGTCGCCACCGTAAACGGCGAGCCCATCACCCGAGCCGACCTGTTCACCTACTCGGGCATGGACGATGACCCCGGTCTGGCGGAAGGCGAGGGCACCCTGGAAGAACTGATCAGCCTCGAACTACTGCGCCAGGAAGCCGTCGCACGCGGGCTGGATACCGAAGCCGAGACGCGCCGCATCCTGCGTATGGTGGAAACCAACCTGCTGGCTTCGCAGTTGATGGAGCGCATCACCGCCGAGATGGAAATCACCCAGGACGACCTGGAGGCGGAGTACGAGCGCCAAATGGAGATGATGCGCGGCACCGAATACCGCGCCCGGCACATCCTGCTGGAGGACGAGGAACACGCCCGCGAACTGCTTGTGGAACTGGGCGACGGCGCGGACTTCGCGGCCCTCGCCGAGGCGCATTCCATCGATCCGGGTTCGGGATCCCGCGGCGGCGAACTGGGCTGGTTCAGCCCCGAGCAGATGGTCCCCGCATTCAGCGATGCCACCGTAGCCCTGGAACCGGGTGAAACCACCGCCGAACCCGTCGAGAGCCGTTTCGGCTGGCACATCATCCGGCTCGAAGAGACACGGGACACGCAGGTCCCGGAACTGGAAGATGTCCGCGCCGAACTGATCGAGATCCTGGAAAGCCGCGCTATCCAGGAGTACCTCGAAGGCCTGCGGGCCGACGCCGAGATCGAGATCCCGAATCGCCCAGCGAACTAGGCCCAGCGAACTAGGCCCGGCTCACTAAAGGAGCACGGGCTGTCCTCAGCCTCAGTGCCCGTGATGCATACCCCCGTGCCCGGACTCCGGGGTGCCCTCCCTGGCGTCCTCGCCCCGCTGCACGCGGGCATGGATGGTCATGGTCTCGCCATCCACGAACTCCAGCACCACGGGAATCCAGTCGCCGGCCGTCAACGGCTCATGCAAGCCGATCAACATCAGGTGCAGCCCCCCAGGCTCCAGCACCAGCGTCGCGCCTGCCGGGACATCCAGCCCCTCCACCTGACGCATTCGCATCACGCCGTCGACATGCGCATGTTCATGCAGTTCCACCACCTCCGAGATCGGGCTCTCGGCCGCCACGATGCGGTAATCGCGATCGCCTGTATTACGCAGCTCGAAGTAGCCGCCCGTGCTATCACCCGGCATCAGACGAATCCAGGGCGCAGAGGCCATCTCGAGTCCGTCCCGGCATTCGCACAGCTCCGGCTCCCCGGCCGCGACCGGGCTCATGGAGCCGCCCGCCAGCACGGTTACCGCCACCAGCCCGTGCAACATCATTCGGGATCCCTTCATGGCCTTCATCCTCAGTTAAGCAAACTGTAATATTGGCACAACGAGGGACACCCGAGGGCACAGTGGGTTCCCCTAAAAATGCAGTGGTAGGATAAGCCACCCGGAATGGGGAACCTCTATCTCCGGCCCTGCTCCAAGCCACGGGTCGAGGGCTCTCGCAGGCCCGCACTAGCCAACATTGAGACCTCCATGCCGAGCGCCCCACGCCGAGCCATTATCCCCATCCTGATCCTCGCCATCGCGGTAGTGGGATTCATGATCTTGCGCGCCACCGGCCCGGAGGCCCCACCGCCGGAGGCCAGTGAACGCACCTGGCCGGTGCAGGGCCTGACCGCCGAGCCCGGCACCCACCGCCCGGGGGTCATCCTCAATGGACGCGTCCGATCCGCCCAGGACGCTCTGCTGCGGGCAGCAGTCGAAGGCGAGATCGAGGCGGTTCCCGCACGCGCCGGGCAGCGCGTGGCCAAGGGCGACGCACTCATCCGTATCGATCCGCGGGAGGCCCAGCTGCTGCTGGATCAGCGCGAAGCAGAACGGCGCGAAATGGAGGGCGCCGTCGAGCGGGAGACCCTGCGCGCGCGCTTCGACCGCGAGGCACTGCAACGCGAACGCGATCTGATGGCGATCGCCGAACGCGGCCTGGAGCGGGCGCGCGATTTGCGTGAACGCAACCTCGGTTCGGAATCGGATGTCGACGCCGCCCGCGAACGCCTGCAGCAGGCCAGCCTCACAGTCGACAGCCGGGAACAGGCCGTGGCCGATGCCCCCATGCGGCAGGCCGAGGCCGAGGCGCGCCTGACCCGAGCCCGGGCTGCGGAGGAACAGGCGCGCATCGACCTGGAACGCACCACGATCCGCGCCCCCTTCGACGCCCGCATTGTCGAGGTCGAGGTGGCGACCGGTGAACGGGCTCGCCCCGGCGACGCCCTGCTTCGACTGTTCGCGGTCGACGACCTGGAGATCCGTGCCAGCCTGCCCGAACACCTGATCGGTCGTATCGAAGAACTGTTACAGAATGACGCTGCCTTGCCAGCGAAAGCCGAGCGCGGCGGGCACCCGGTCGAGGCCGAGCTCGAACGTCTGGAGGGCGAAACGCGCACCGGCGAGTCCGGAATGCGCGGGGTCTTTACGGTTCGAAGCGGTGGGCGCGGACTGACCCTGAACCGTTTCGTCGAACTGCGGCTGCTGCTGCCCGAGGAACCCGACAGCCTTGCGGTCCCGTTCGAATCACTGTTTGGCCGCGACCGCGTATTCCGCGTAGTCGACGGGCGTCTGGAATCGCTGCAAGTGGAGCGCCTGGGTGACTTTATTGATGACGACGGTAACACCCTGGCCCTGATCCGAAGCCCCGAGATCGAAGCCGGTGACACCCTGATCGCCACCCGCCTGCCCAACGCGGTCGACGGCCTGCGCGTCGAGGTCGAAGAACCGGATTCCGAGCGATGAGCGAGTCCGAGCCTTCCGGTGCCGCCCCCGACAGCGGGCGGCCCATGCCCGGTGGCGGTGCGCAGGACAACGATCGCCCGCCGCGGGGCCCGATCCAGCTATTCCTGGATCATCGCCTCGCGGCCAACCTGCTGATCGCGCTGATGTTGCTGGCCGGGGCCTTTGCCCTGACCAAGCTGAACACCCAGTTCTTCCCTAATTTCGAGCTCGACTTCGTGACCGTCGAGGTGCCCTGGACGGGCGCCAGTGCGGAGGATGTCGAACGCGCGATCGTGGATCCGCTGGAACAGGACCTGCGCACGGTGGATGGCCTGCGCAACATGACCTCCACGTCGGCGCTGGGCATTGGCGTCGTGACCATGGAGTTCGAGGCCGGGACCGACATGACCCTGGCCCTTGAACAGGTCAACGACCGCGTCAACCAGCAGCGCAACCTGCCGGAAGCCGCCGAGACCCCGGTGGTGACCCGGATCATCCGCTACGAACCGGTGGCCCGCATGTTGCTGACGGGCCCCGATGACCCGCAGCAACTGCGCATCCTTGCGCGGCAATTTGAACGCGAACTGCTGGATGCCGGCATCGCGCGCATCGAGTTTACCGGCCTGACCGAAGACGAAATGGCCATCCAGGTGCCCAGTTCCGCGCTCTACCGCCTGGACATGACACTGGCCGACATCGGCGAAGAGATCCGTGCGATGGCACAGGACCTGCCGGCCGGCTCGGTGGGGCGCGACGACACCGCACGCCAGATCCGCAGCCTGGAACAAGCCCGCGACATCGTCGCCTTCGAACGCCTGATCTTGCGCGGCGACGCCGAGCTAGGCCGACTCACCCTGGGCGATATCGCGGATATCGACCTACGCCATCGCGACGGCCAGGTGCGGGCCCGTGCGAACGGTCAACGCGCCATCGAGATGAGTTTGCTGCGCTCGGAGACCGGCGATTCGCTGGAAGCCGCACAGGTGCTGGAGGAGTGGCTGGAAGAAACCCGGTCGACCCTGCCGCCGGGTGTCGATCTGCAGGTCACCGACGCCTTCTGGGAACTGTTGTCCGAGCGCATCACCCTGCTGCTGAAGAACGGCCTGGGCGGATTGCTCCTGGTGCTCGGCATCCTGTTCCTGTTCCTCAATCGTCATATCGCCCTGCGCGTTGCGCTGGGCATCCCGATCGCCTTTACCGCCGCCTTCGTGGTGCTGTGGGTGGTCGGCGGCTCGATCAACATGATCTCGCTGTTCGGCTTCATCATGTCGTTGGGGATCATCGTCGACAACGCCATTGTGGTTTCCGAGCACGCCTACAGCCTGCACCAGCGCGGACTCTCGGCCAGCCGCGCGGCACGCGACGGGGCGCGGCGTATGGTCGGGCCGGTAATCGCCGCCTCGCTGACCACGGTGGCCGCCTTCCTGCCCCTGATGCTGATCGGGGGCGTTATTGGAAACATCCTGTTCGATATTCCGCTGGTGGTGATCTGCGTAATCGTGGCCACCTTGCTGATCGCCTTCCTGATCCTGCCCGCCCACCTCAAGGGCGTGATGCACCGGCTCAAGCCGCCGCGCCCGGGCAGCCTGCGCGAGCGCTTCGACAGTGGCTTCGAAAACTTCCGCAACGGGCCCTTCCGCCGCGCGGTCACGACTTCGGTCAATCATTCCGGCGCCACCCTTGCACTGGCGGTGGGGGCGCTGATCCTGGCGATTGGGCTGGCCGCCAGCGGGCGCATCGGCTTCACCTTCTTCCCCTCCCCCGAGGGCACCATCGTGAATGCCGGCGTCAACTTTGTCGCCGGCACCCCACCGGAACGGGTCGAGGCCTTTCTGATCCACGCGGAAGAAGCGCTGGCCGAGACCGAAGAGGCGTTTGGAGGCAATCTGGTGCGCGCCTCGGTGACCCGCCTTGGGCGTGGCATCGACCCTGGAGACGGCAACGCTCCACGCGGCGACCAGTTTGGCAACATCCAGGTGGAACTGGTGTCGCCGGAGCAGCGTGAGGTCCGCAACCGCGAGTTCATCCAGGCCTGGGAGGACCGCGTGCGCCAGGCGCCGGGGATCGAGAATTTCAGTATCGACGAGCGCCAAACCGGACCCCCCGGACGCGACCTGGAAGTCCGCCTGACCGGTGACGACCCGCACATCTTGAAGAACGCGGCACTGGAACTGGCAGAGATTTTCGACGATTTCGCCGGGACCTACGCCACCAACGACGACACGCCGTTCGGGCGCGAGCAGCTGGTGTTTCAGGTCAACGCGGAGGGCCGCGCCCTGGGACTGACCACCGAGTCGGTCGGGGCCCAGTTGCGCGACGCTTACGACGGCCATCTGGCTCAGCTCTACCAGGACGGCCTGGAAGAGGTGGAGGTACGCGTTCGCCTACCGGATCACGAACGGCACTCCAGCGAGAGCCTGGAACGCCTGAGCCTTCGCCTGCCCAGTGGCGAATTCGCCCCACTGGGCAGCGTGGTCGACCTGCGTTCGCGCCAGGGCTTCGAGACCCTGCGCCATGCGGACACCCGCCTGGCGATCCAGGTGTCCACCGAGGTCGACCGTAGCGTGAACAACGCCGCGCGCATCCGCGCGGCGCTCGAAGACGGTCCGCTGGATGACCTGGCGGCACGTTACGGTATCGAATATTCCTTCGAGGGTCGCGCGGCGGACCAGGCCGAGACCTTCGCCGACATGCGCACGGGCCTGATCCTGGCACTGGGGCTGATGTACATCACCCTCGCCTGGGTGTTCGCCTCCTGGGGCTGGCCGCTGATCGTGATGGCGATCATCCCCTTCGGCATCCTCGGGGCCCTGCTCGGACACTGGATCATGGGCGTAGAACTGACGATCCTGTCGCTGTTCGGCCTGTTCGGCCTGACCGGAATCGTGGTCAACAACTCCATCATCCTGGTCAGCTTCTACCAGGGCCTGCGCGCGGCCGGTTTGGCGCTGCAGGAGGCGATCGTCGAGGCCGCCTGTCAGCGCCTGCGCGCGGTGATCCTGACATCGGTAACGACCATTGCGGGTTTGACGCCGCTGCTGTTCGAGCGCTCGGTCCAGGCCCAGTTCCTGATCCCGATGGCCATCTCCATCGTCTTCGGCCTGGCCATCGCCACCGTCCTCGTCCTGTTTGTGATCCCGGCCCTGCTACGCCTCTACGAGGGCCTGTTCGACCGCGGCGCTACCACCACCCACCACGTCACCGAATAGCCGGCTCCGGCCCATTATTTTCACCACGAAGCACACGAAGGCACGAAGAAGGTCAAGAGCGCTCGACAGGAAGACGCGAAGAATGGAAGAGGGACTGGGTTAAAGCGTTGAGGGTATGGCAGGCACCGGGGGCTCGAGTCGCCACCCAAGGCTCACATTCCAATCATCCTTCCGGTCTTCCAGCCTTCCTGTGACGGCCCTTAACCTGGCCCTTCTTCGTGCCTTCGTGTGCTTCGTGGTGAATCAAGCGGGCTTGGCGCGGCGGCGATCGACGAGGTGGACGGGGATGGAGGCGAGTAGCGCGGCGAGGAACAGGAACAGGCAGAACAGGATGGCATTGGCCAGCCCGAGCCAGACCTGCAGCAGCCCTATCCCGGCCAGCCCGAAGATCGCGGCCGCGCGCGCCGACAGGGCCCAGAAACCGAACCAGCGCCCGGCCTCGCGCACCGGCACCATCATCCCGACCAGCGCGCGGCCAGCCGACTGTGCCGAACCCAGGCACAGCCCGGCGACAATCCCCACGCCGAGGAACACCATCTGCGCCTCCACCGGCCGGCCCAGCAGTGCGCTCAGCCACTGCGCGATGGTCGTGGTGCCGAAGATCGCCACGACCGCCAGCGCCCACAGCGCCAGGGTCAGCCGATAGATCCGCACCGGCCCGGCACGGTCCTGCAGAAAGCCGAAACCGATGGCCCCGATAATCGCGGTAACCTGGGTGATCACGAACATCGCAATGCGCACCGGCTCGTCCCACTGGATCACCTGCGAGCCGTAGATGAAGGTGAAGGAGATGATGATGTAGATCCCGGCCATCATGAAGAAGATGGACACATACAACGCGCGCAGCTCGCGGCGCTGCCCCAGCGTGACCAGCGCCTCGCGCACCCGCCGCCAGCCCAGCCCCAGCTGCAGCCGCCGACGCATGTGCCGACGCGTGCCGCGCTCCTTCAGGAACAGGAAGGTCGGGATCGCCGAGATCAGGAAGAACACCGCGGCAAACGGCCCCACCCAGCGAATACGCTCGAAGTTCTCGGCACTGACCTCGCCCAGCAGGCCCAGGGCAAAGGCGGTGGCGATCAGCCCGCCGATATAGCCCATGCCCCAGCCCAGCCCCGAGATCCAGCCGAGCTTCTCCGGCGGCCCGAGGCTGGGCAGGAAGCTGGCGATGAAGGATTCGCCGATCGCGTAGCCGAAGTTGGACGCAATGATCAGCGCCATGCCGAACAGCACCAGCCCCGGCTCGACGAAATACAAAAGCCCCGTCGTCACCACCGTCAGGATCCACGAGGCCATCAGGAAGCGCTTGCGCGAGGCCGTTGCATCCATCACCGCCCCGGCGAACGGGGCCGCGATCACCACCATGGCGTAGCTGATCGCCAGCGCCAGGCTCCACAGCAGGTTGCCCAGGCGATAGTCCGGGGCATCCCCGACGATCACCCGGGTAAACAGGTCGCCGAAGATCACCGTGATGATCAGCAACGTATAGGCCTGGTTGGCGAAGTCGAACATCGCCCACCCGAAGATCTCGCGCTTTGGGGCCG
The DNA here is from genome assembly GCF_000745395.1 of Thioalkalivibrio sp. ALJ1. Lineage (NCBI taxonomy): Bacteria > Pseudomonadati > Pseudomonadota > Gammaproteobacteria > Chromatiales > Ectothiorhodospiraceae > Thioalkalivibrio > Thioalkalivibrio sp. ALJ1. The sequence continues at coordinate 1,677,829 of NZ_KN050684.1, forward strand.
GCGCGGTCTCGGGGTAGCGCCGAATTAGCGGCATACAGGGTTCCCGATAGGCATATCGGCCGCCATGCTAACGCACCTCAGCGTTCGCGGATCACCAGCGCCTCACCGTCCGCCACAACCGCGAAATGCTCGAGGAAACTCTGGCCCAGACGCGACCGGGGCAATTCCGCATCCGGAAGGATGATCGCGCTGACCCCTGAGCGCCGCAGGACGCCCACTTGCAGGGACTCAATCCCGACCCGCTGCCCATGCACCATCCCCTGCGCTCGCTGAATCCGCACCGAGCGTCCATCGGTGCCGTCCAGACCTGCACGCTCGGCATCCGAGGCACGCAGCAGGACCGAATCCGCCTCGGGATCCACAACGAGCGTAATGGCGGTGCCGTTGATACCCGCCGTCAGCGCGTGATCGCCCCGGGAATCCCGGTGCACCCGAACCTCGGCACCGCCCTGTGCCGGATCCACCGACCGCATAGAACCCGACCGTTCGACCCGCAGCTCCTGTCGCTTGCCGCGATACTCCACCAGCGCCGCCCCGGGGCTTGTGCGCAGAATTCGCAAGCCACCGGGCCCCGTCTCTCCAGCGGACACGACGGCCCGCTCGTCGCCGACCGATACCACGGCGCGATCCCCGAACACCGCATGTAACCGGAGTTCGTCCGCAGCAGCACCGAGCGGCAGCCAGAAAACGAGGACTCCGACGAACCCGATCCGCCGAAGAGTCGCGGCGACCACTGAAGCCGGTGAATGCGATAAACAAGCCATGGGTTGTTTATACCGGGTTCGGCTGAACGAAACCCAAACGCCCGTGACAGGCGCTTTTCTCTGCGCCTGCTACCATCGGGTCATTCTCATCCGCGTGGAGCTGCCGTGTCCCGCCAACCGTCCGCCGATTCGTCCAATCCCGCCCCAACCACCCATGTCGCGTTGCGTCACGCCTTCACCGTCACCGTGCTGGTGATCGGGCTCTGGCTGCTGCATATGTACCTGCGGGTCCTGCCCGAAGCCGTCATCGTCCTGCTGTGGATCGGTGCGACCCTGCTGATCGCGCTCGGTGGCTTTCGCCGTCACCGGATTCGCCGTGCGGCCTTCCTGCGCGGCTACCTGGAGCCCACCAGTAACTGGCCCCGTCGCCTGCGCGGCGGCCCTCTGATGGCCCTGCGCCACCTGATCACCGGCGCCATTCTGGGCGGACTGCTGTTGATCGCCCTGGCCCGCATTCCGGTCCAGGAGGCCTGGGCCGCATTGCTCCTCGGCGGCTTTGTACTGGTGACCGTTGAGGCGCTGTTCACCCGCAGTCTGCGTGGCCATGCCCACCCACAGTTCGCCCCGGAGCTGGCCCGCCGCGGCGGCCTGCTGGTGGCCGCCATGCTGCTGGTCATCGCCCTGCTGGTCCTGGCCCTGCAGGCGCGCTACCCCGACCTGACCGGGGCTACGCTGGAACAGGCGGTGTGGTTCCTGGTCCAGCACGAGGCCGCGCGGAGTCACCTGCTGGAGGCCGGCCTGCAACTGGCGGCAGCCCAGGACGCCCTGCGCCTATGGCTGGGCCAGCAATGGTTCCCCCAGGGGGTCGAGTCCCTGCCCGCCCTGCTCGGCTGGCTGCTGGTGCTCGCGGAGCAGGCCTTCCTGGCCATCGGCTTCCTGCTGCTCACCAACGGGCTCCTGCCCCTGCGCCGTGTGGACGATACCCTGGGCGATTCACGTAACGCCCCGGTGATCGAGTAGCGCCGCCGGCCGCGCGATGGTCCAGCCCAACACCTCCGCCCCCACTACCGCGCCCCAGCGACGCGCAGGCGCCTATGCGCGCTGGGGGTGGCTGATCCTCACCCTGCTCGCGAGCGTGCTGCTGCTGTGGCTCGTTACCGAATACGAGCCCCGAAGCTGGGCGCCTGCCGAATCGCTGACCCTGCAATTGGGCGAGCAGCGCTACCAGCTCGACCGCGAGCGGCTGACCCGACTGGAACGCTTCTCCCTGGAATGGCTGGAGGCCGGTGATGCCGAAGCTCGGGACCACTGGCAGGCGCGTGTGGACCATGAACTGGACGGTCTGTTCGAAGAACTGCGCGCGCGCATCCCCGAGGTCGCCGATTATTACTTCTCGCTGGAGGCCGAGTACCACCGCCTGTGGCTGCGCGGGACCCAGTGGCTGGGTCAGACGGACCCGGAGGCACCGGCCCGGGTGTTGCGGGAGCAACTCCTGCCCGCAAGCCTGTGGGACCAGCCGTTGCAGGAGCTGGCCAGCGCGATCGAATGGGGCCTGGACGAGCAGCAGCGCCAGATCCGCGATGCCTGGCGCCTGGAACTGACCGACCGCCTCGCGGATGCCCGCATCCCCGATCCTCCCCCACGAGCCGGACAACCCGTCACGGACGAGATCGAACGCGGTCACAGCCTGCATGCCGCACTGGATATCGATCTGGAACGCTTCGACCGCCGCACCGGGCTGGCCGCAACCGCCGCGGCCGGCACGGGCCTGGCCACCCCGCTGATCGCACGGGCGGTACAAGCGCGGCTGGCCACCCGGGCCACACAGGCAGGGCTTGCGCGCAGCCTCGGGCGGGCCGGCCGCGCCGGGGCGGCCGGCTTCGGGATCTGCGCCTGGAGCGGGCCGTTCTCCCTGGGCTGTGGCATCGCCGCCGCGGGGGTCACCATCGTCGCCGCCGACTGGGCCTTGCTGCGGCTGGACGAGAGCCGTCACCGCGACGACCTGGAGACCGCCTTGCACGAGGCATTGGACGCCCTGCACGCCGAGACCCGACAGTCCTGGCAGCAAGCCATTGAAGACCGCGTGGAGGCACGCCACACTGCCAGCCGCGAGTCCATCCGCAACACCTTCCAGCCCTGGCAAATGGAACTGGAACCATGAGCCCCAACCCCGGTTCGCCTGCGGCGTCTCGGCAGCGAGCGGGGGCTGCGTTACACTCCGGCCACCGATTTGACGCGCGCCCCGAACCGCCATGAAGACAACCCCCATTCGCCACAAGACCGTCCCCGTCCGCGTCGGCCACGTCACCGTCGGCGGCGACCATCCGGTCGTGGTGCAATCGATGACCAATACCGACACCGCCGACGCCCTGCGTACCGCGGTGCAGGTCGCGGAGCTGGCCCGCGCCGGCTCCGAGGTCGTGCGCATTACCGTCAACTCCGAAGATGCCGCCAAGGCGGTGCCGGAGATCCGCGAGCGCCTGGAAGCCATGGGCCTCGTGGTACCTCTGGTGGGCGACTTCCACTTCAACGGCCACAAGCTGCTGACGAAGCATCCCGAATGCGCCGAAGCGCTGGCCAAGCTGCGCATTAATCCGGGCAACGTCGGGCGTGGCTCGAAGCGCGATAGCCAGTACGCGGCGATGATCGAGACCGCCTGCCGCTTCGACAAGCCGGTGCGTATCGGCGTGAACTGGGGCAGCCTGGACCAGGCCCTGCTCGCGCGCATGATGGACGAGAACAGCCAGCGCGCCGAGCCGTTGGAGCCGGAAGTAATCATGCAGGAGGCGCTGATCACCTCGGCGCTTGAGAGCGCCGCCGAGGCCGAACGCATCGGCCTGCCCCACGACCGCATCATTCTGTCCGCCAAAGTCAGTGGCGTGCAGCCACTGATTAGCGTCTACCAGGATTTGGCCTCGCGCTGTGACTACCCGCTGCACCTCGGTCTGACCGAGGCCGGCATGGGTGCGAAGGGCATCGTCGCCTCCACCGCCGCGCTGGCCGTGCTGCTGCAGCAGGGCATCGGCGACACCATCCGCATCTCGCTGACCCCGGAGCCCGGCGGCGACCGCACCAAGGAGGTGCTAGTCGCCCAGGAGATCCTTCAGAGCATGGGGCTGCGCAGCTTTCTACCCTCAGTCGTGGCCTGCCCCGGCTGCGGGCGCACCTCCAGCGAGTACTTCCAGCACCTGGCGCAGGACATCCAGACCTACATCCGTCATCAGATGCCGAGCTGGAAGCAGCAGTATCCGGGGGTGGAGGAGATGACCGTTGCGGTGATGGGCTGCGTGGTCAACGGCCCCGGCGAAAGCAAGCACGCCAACATCGGCATCTCCCTCCCCGGCACCGGCGAGCAGCCGGTGGCCCCGGTCTACGAAGACGGCGAGAAGACCGTGACGCTCAAGGGCGAACACATCGCCGAGGAATTCCAGGCCCGCGTCGAGGCCTACATCGAACGCCGCTACGGCTAGAAAAACTCACACTCACCACGAAGCCCACGATGGCACGAACAAAGGCGTTTGCACCACAGAGGACACAGAGAACACGGAGACAGGTCGATGGGGGTAAAGCGTTGCTCTCTGCTCAGCGGCATTCAGCCGCATCGAAACCTTCTTTAGATTGCTCTGTTTTCTCCGTGCCCTCTGTGGTGCAAACGCCCTTGACCTTCTTCGTGTTTTCGTGGGCTTCGTGTTGAAAAACCACCCCGCGCCCGGAGGCCGACGCCGATCTCGGCACCCTTCACCCCGCCGAGACGCCGTTCAACGATTGCGTCGATGCACCAGGATCATTTCCACACCCCGGCGCTTGAACGCGGGCAGCGACTCGAGAATCCCGTGGACGTCAGCATTCGGCAAGCGTTCGCAGATCCGCGCCAGCGCGTAGTTACTCAACCCTCGCGCCAGGCGGCCGACGTCCTCTGCCGGCAGCTGCCGCACCACATGGGCCTGGGCATCCTCCGTGAGCCGCATCAGGCGCAGCCGCGCAGTGCCGGGCTCGCCCCCCTGCAGCGCACGGCTTACGAGCTCCAGCGCCGCATCCGGACGCTCATCACGCCAGAGGATGGGGGCCACCGCGCCCGCATCCATCCCGGGAAAATGGTTGTTGTTCAGGTGTTCTGCGTAGATCGGGTTCATCGCGTTTCTCCTCGCCAATGAGCTGGCGTCAAACATGACGCGCAGCAACAACACGGCCGCACTCAACATGCGGAACAGAAACGTGAAGGACGGTGGCGGGAATGAAACGGTTGAACGGTGGCGGGGGATAAAGGTACGTACCCACTTGCGTGCCATCGGGGATGTCGCGGCGCGCAAGAGGCAGTGAAGGGCGGGCAGCTAGATGACCCGAGTCCCTGGTGCTTCCTGACGCGACAGGCGACAAAACCGCTTCAGGCCATCACCGGCCTTCACGTGTTTAGATCGACTACTGTCACTTTCCATTAATGCAATGGCCTCTGATGCTTCGGAAGTGCCCCCGGCGCAAACCGAGAACACGCAAAATTATATCTGCGGCTGCCTTTACCTGAAACCCCTCCTGCGTCGGAATTTCAGAAAAACCACACATGCCCGGCGTGCCACGGGAAAACACGGACCAACATTTGCCTGGCAGCCATGCGTCGGCTATACCGAACGATGGCCCGACCAGACGGCTTTACGCCTCTTCCTGGTGCTACAGAAAAGCCGTTTCGTTGAAGGAACGCAGCTTGCGGCTGTGGATCTCCTCGATGGGCATCTCGCGCAGCAACTCCATCGCGCGAATCCCGATCTCCAGGTGGCGGGACACCTGTGTTCGGTAAAAGCTCGACGCCATGCCCGGCAGTTTCAGTTCACCGTGGAGCGGCTTGTCGGAGACGCACAGCAGCGTTCCGTAGGGCACACGAAACCTAAAGCCGTTGGCCGCGATGGTGGCGCTTTCCATATCCAGAGCGATGGCTCGGGACTGGCTGAGTCGCCGCACCGGGCCGGACTGCTCCCGCAACTCCCAGTTCCGGTTGTCGATGCTGGCGACCGTGCCGGTGCGCATGATCCGCTTGAGGTCATAGCCTTCGAGTTGCGTGATCTCCGCCACGGCATCCTGCAGCGCAATCTGAATCTCGGCCAAAGCCGGGATCGGGACCCATACGGGCAGATCAGCATCCAGCACGTGGTCCTCGCGCACATAGGCATGGGCGAGTACGAAATCCCCCAGCGCCTGGGAGCTGCGCAGCCCGGCGCAATGGCCGACCATCAGCCAGGCACGCGGACGCAGGACGGCGATGTGGTCGGTGGCGGTCTTCGCATTCGATGGCCCCACGCCGATATTGACCAGCGTGACTCCCGCGCAACCCGGTCGCTGCAGATGGAAGGCCGGCATCTGCGGCGAACGGGTCCGAGCGGGGATCGGCGCGTCGGGGTCGGTGATTACGACGTCCCCCGGCGCCACCAGCGCACTGTAGCCGCTGTCGGGATCGCGCAGCTGTGCGCGGGCGAAGGCCTCGAACTCGTCCATGTAGAACTGGTAATTGGTGAACAGGACGTGGTTCTGGAAATGCTCGGGCGCAGTGCCCGTGTAATGCGCAATCCGCGCCAGCGAGTAATCCACCCGCTGCGCGCTGAACAGGGCCAGCGGCAGGGAGCCATCCTCGCGCGCCACGGCATCGCCGTTGGCCGCTTCGTCATTCATGGTGGCCAGATCCGGCACATCGAAATTGTCGCGCAGCGAGCGCTCCTGCCCGTCATGCTCCGGCGGCTTCACCCCACCCCTGCCGGCCATGGCAAACTGCAGGGGTATCGGCGTGGTGGAGGGACCCACGCTGACCGGGACACCATGGTTCTGCATCAGCAACGTGATCTGCTGATACAGGTAATCTCTGAAAAGATCCGGGCGGGTCACCGTGGTTGTGTAGGTACCCGGTTCCGTCACGTGACCGAAGCTCAGGCGCGCATCGATTGGATCAAAGCGCGCGGTGGAAAAACGGATTTCCGGATAGCAAGCCCTGAAACGGGCAGCCGGCGGCTCACCTCTGGAAACACCTTGAAATGCTTCGACAAGAAATTGTGTTGCGTCCGTGTAGAGCTCTTCGAGACAGGCGACCGCCTGGTCGGCATCCGTAAAAGAGCGAAACTCGGGCACCGCAGGGGTCCGAATTGGAGGCAATCTGTTCGGCGTCATCCGGATTCTCCTTTCTGTTTGGCCAGTGCCTCGGTGCCTGAATCGCATCAGCTCGGTAACAAGCATGCTTACGTGTCCAGCGCCTCGACCTCCGGTTCGTTACGGCAGTAGACATATGCCACGCCGCTCAGACGGCGATTGAGCTGCTGGAAATCGTCGAGGATCTCCCAGACCGGGTACGGCAGACCGATCTGCGTGCGCTTCGCCTGGATCAGCCAGCTACTGTTCTCCTGCTTGCGTTCCAGGATCTTGCGCCCCAACTCGGGGCGTTCGCGCATCAGCATCCGGGCGACTGTATTCATCTGCTGCGAGAGTCGCGTCGCGGCCTCGGACAACACCGGGCGTGCGGCCGCCAGCGCATCGGGATGCGCCTGCAACAGTCGCTCGACGTCCTCGTGCAGGTTCGTTCCCAGCGTGCGCACGATGACCGGCAGTTCGCGCATAAAGTCGTCCAGGGTCTCCTTCAGGATCTGATCGTTTGTGTCCAGCGCGTCGTCCGGAATCCCGTCCAGAAACTCCACCAGTTCGTCACGAACCTCCAGGATCTGCCAGCGCCGGTGATCCATCTCCGTCTTCAGCCCGGCAGGGAGCTGCCCCTCGGCAAGGGCGAGCATGGCCCGTTCGCGAATCAGGTGCAGTTGGTCAAACATCTTCAATGTCTCCCGCAGCACGGCGTTGAGCGCCAGCACCGGATTCTGCAGGAGCAGCGGATCGAGGCTTGTGGGTCCGGAAGGCTCGGTCATCGCCGGCTCGGGGACCAGGATACGAACCCAGCGCCCCAGAACGGCCGCGAACAGGATCGCCGCGCAGGCGACCAGGTTGAACAGCGTGTGCCCCCAGGCCGCCTGCTGCGGCAGTGTACCGGGCAGCATTTCCAGCGATGTCAGTGGCAGATGCAGCAGCACGGCGGTCAGGACCACCACCAGCGGGCCCTTCACCAGCAAACCCGCCAGACCGAGCCTGCGTCCCTGACGATCGTTCCAGCCGGCGACCAGTACCGTCAGCACCAGGCCGATGTTCGCGCCCAGGACCCACAACAACAGCATGGTCAGATCCACCTGGCCGCTGGCGACCAGGGCAAGTGCGAGCGCGATCGACGCCGTGGCACTCTGCATCATCAGTGTCAGCAACGCGGCGCCGATCAGGAACAGCAGCGGCAGATGCCCTAGCGCGGCAAACAGATTCACAACAGCAGGATCACTGCCGAGCGCGCGCGCGGCCTCGCCCAGCAGCCCCATCCCCAGTAGCATGAATCCGAACGCCAGCAGTGCCTGCCCGATACCCCGCGGCCGTGGGGCCTCGACGTATAGGAACAACGCCGCGCCCAAGGCAACAAACAGGCCAGCGAACGCCTGCAGGTCGAAGGACAGCACCTGGATCAGGGCCGTCGTGCCCAGTTGCGCCCCCAGCAGAACCGCGAGCACGTTCTCCCAGGCGACATTCCCGCGGCGGGTCATCTGCACCGAAAGCAGGGCTGCGGCCGTCGACGAGGGCATCACGACCCCGCCCGCGACACCACCGACCCATGCGCGGGGGCGAGTGCGGGTAAAGCCCTGCAGCCAGTCGATCAGATCACCGCCCATCGCCCGCGCGAAACCCTTGCGCAGGAAACGCAGGCCGAACAGGATCAGCAGGACGCCTGCTACGAGATTGATCATTTCCATCGCGGCACCTGTGCAGCGGTTCGCGCTCAGTTTGGGTACTTGCAGGCTCCGGGCGCCATGTCCCGGAGCGTCGGGGTTGGGAAACGGGCCCGCTCACCATTGCCAAGCGGCGGGTGATATGCGCGCCAATGGGGCAGCATAAATCGCAGCACCACCGGAGCGGCAGCTAAGCCCACTTTGGCAGTCACACTGCTCCTTTCCGGACTCGAATCCTCGAAAAGAAAACGGGCCACTTCCCGGCCCGGAGTCCCGGAAGACGGCCCGCTCGTTAGTGTCCTGGGCGGACGCGTCAGAAGCTCAGAGTGTAACCGGCCACGAAGAGGTCCTGGGCACCGCTCTCGTCGCGCGAAGCATAGGTCAGCGAGAAGGTACCGAAGTCGGTCGCGCGCGCCGCACCCAGTTCCCAGAACTTCGCGCCGTTGTCATCGGCCGGATCGTCATAGCCAAGCCCACCGAAGAGCTCGGTGCGCGGGGCCATTTCGTGCCCGGCCCCGACGAACCAGACGCGGCTGCCCTCGGCATCGCGATCGTCGGCGTGCGCGACATACGCCACCTCGGCGAACAGCGGCCCCCAGTCCGCACCCAGGAACAGCTCACCCTCGTCTTCGTCATCGAGGCTGGAATAGTGGGAGTACTCGTAGCCGAATTCGATGCCGATCGGGCCAGCGTCGAAGCCGTAGCCGACGAACGGTACGATCTCGGTGCCACGGCCACTACCGAGGCTGGAGGCCTGCACACCGGTGAACACGCCGGTGGGGAAACCCAACTCGAAGCCGCCCTGGACCACCGGGTCGTTATCGGATTTGGAGGCGCCGTCGTCGATGTAGTCGGTGAACACGCCGATATTGAATTCGGCCTCGGCGGCCTGGGCCGCCGAGATGCCGAAGGCGAAGACTCCGGCTAGGGTGGCGCCCAGCACGCCGCGATGGAAGTTGTGATGATTCATGTCGATTCCTCTTCTATCAAATGTATTTTGCAAGCGTGTTGCCGGATTTTATCTCCGGCAACACGCTTCGGTTTTCCCGTCATTCAGGCCGGCATGTGCGCGCTCAGCAGCCAGGCGGCCATCCCGAAGTACACGGCCAGGCCGGTGAAATCCTTTATGGTGGTGATGAACGGGTCGGCACCAGGCGCATGGTCCACACCAACCTTCAGCAGCACCCACGGCAACAGGAACCCAAGGAGGGAGGCGGTGAACACGGAGATGAACAGCGCAACACCGACCACGACGCCCAGTTGCGGGATGTCATTCGGCGCACCCTGCCAGAAATAGGCAATCGTCCCGGCCAGCACGGCCATGATGACCCCCATGGCCAGACCCACACCGGCCTCACGCACCATGTGGCCACGGAAAAATCGGCCCAGGTTGATATGCCCCAGGGCAAGCCCGCGGGCGAAGATCGTGGTCGACTGCGTACCCACGTTTCCGCCCATGTCCATCACCAGCGGGATAAATATGGCCAGCGCAACCACCGCCGCCAGGGTGTCCTCGAAGAAGTCGATCACCCCGCCTACGGCCAGACCACCGGCCAGCGTCACCATCAGGAAGGCCATGCGCACCTTGACCGCATAGCCAATCCCACCGGAGGTCAGCTTTTCGGATCGAACGACATCCTTGTGATGCAGCAGATCCCCAATGCCCGCCTTCTTGTAGAAGTCTTCCGAGGTGTCTTCCTCAAGCACGTCCATCGCATCATCGATGCGCAACACGCCCACCAGCAGGCCGTCCGCATCAACCACGGGCAACCAGGGCAGGTCCGTCCGCTGCAGCAGCCGTGCGGCCTCCACCTTGTCGCCGGTCGGAGTAGTGTAGAAGTCCCCCATCTCGAGGAGTTCACCCACCGGCTGTTCCGGCTCGGCACGTAACAGCCGGCCCAGGCGCACAAGCCCGCGGTAGTGCTGGTCGCGATCGGTGATCAGCAGCGCCGCCCCGACATCTTCGGGCATCTTCGAGTTGTCGCGCAGCCGTGCGGTAACCTCGCCAACGGTCTCCTCCGGGGTCACCCAGAACACCGGGCGGCGCATGAAACGGGCCACCGTGTCCTCGTCTTGACGCCACAGGGTGCGGACCTTGTCACGCTTGGCGCCCGGGAGGGCGTTCAGGAAATCCTCGGAACGCCCTTTGCCAACGAGATTCAGGGCACGCGCCAGGGTGTAGGCCGGCAGACGCTGGACCAGTTCACGCGCTGCGGGGGCCGGCATCTGTTCGAGCAGGATGGCCTGCTCTTCGTCGTCCATGGCCAGGAAGATGGCGCGACGCTCATTGAGGTCCACGCCTTCCAGCACGGTCCAGCGCGCGGCCGGCTCCAGTTCGGCGAGACGTTCGGCCGTGATGGCCGGGGCTGGGTGGATCAGCTCAGAACGGGCGCGTTCCAGCTCACCCGCGTCAATCATTTTCTGAATGATGTCGTTCATCAGTAATGCTCCTCGTACGTGTAAAAGTCATACAAAGCACGCAGGGCATTACAAAAAGACCAAAGAATCCCGTGACCGCTGGCGGCGGTCTTTTACAAAACCCCCATCAGCGAGACGAACACACTTTTACTTTTTCCACTGCCCTGCAGTGTTACTTCGGGCCTAGACCCGGGGTCGTCGTCTTCAGGTGCTGGCATGGCAGCCTCCTGTTGGTTGGCTGGTTGAGAGAAAACGGATACGCGCACAGCAATACGCACCCCGCTCCATCGGAGACACGCAGAGCGTTCCCCGATACGGGCAGAGGCGGAATATTATCGAACGGCATGAAACCGCGCGCCGCGCACAAGGGCTGGCGCAGCACGGGGTTAAGGCTGGGGAGGCGCCCGTCGTAACGGACAGGGAGGGGAAAGGGCTTGTCACCCCCCCGGAATCACGCATATCGCTGACACCGGGGAGACACCACCGAATTACCGGATGGCGGGACCCCGCTGGCAACGATATGCACGCTCGCACTGACCACCGGCCCTACGCTCATGCATCCATCGACAACAGTCCATTGACAAACCTCTGCTACTTAAGATGGTCAAAATTGTAACTTCGCATATTCAATGGCGCAACCCTGAAAAGTAAAATACTAGCCAGTCTTTTGTTCAAACCGCTGGATCAGCGCTTTCAGATCGGCGGCCTCGGCCTGCAAGCGGGCACTGGCGTCACGCGCATGTACCGAAACCGATCCGGTCTCGCTGGCCACATCGCGGATCGAGGTCACGTTGCGGTTAATCTCCTCGGAGACCGCGCTTTGTTCCTCGACGGCCGTGGCGATCTGGGTATTCATCTCGGTGATCTGGGCAACGACCTCGCGGATCGTCGCCAGCGATTCGCCTGCCGCCTGCGCCTTTTCCACCCCGTCGGCGGCCTGCTCCTGACTGGCCCGCATCGCGGACATTGCCTCGCGGGCGCCACTTTGCAGGGTCTCGATCATTTTGCGGATGGTCACAGTGGACTCGTCGGTGCGCTGCGACAACGAACGCACCTCGTCCGCCACGACCGCAAAGCCGCGGCCGTGCTCGCCGGCGCGCGCGGCCTCGATCGCGGCGTTGAGCGCCAGCAGATTGGTCTGCTCGGCGATCTCGCGGATCACGCTCAGAATCTTGTCGATTTCCTCGGTGCTGGCCTCCAGCTTGCCCAGCTTCTCGGCTGTCGCCTCCACCTCGGCCGCCATGCGGTTGATCACGGATACCGTATCGTTCACGACGTCCTGCCCGGCGCCGGTCTCCTTCTCGGCGTTGTTGGCAGCCTCGGCGGCGCGGGCGGAGTTGCTCGCCATCTCATGGATGGTCGAGGTCATCTCGTTCATCGCGGTGGCGACCTGGTCGATCTCGTTTTGCTGGCGCTCCACGCCAGAGGCGGTCTGGTCCACGCTGCTGGTCATGGATTGGGCATCATCGTTCACCTCGTCGGCCTTGTCCGCGACCCGGCCCAACACGGTGCGCAGCTTCGCCTCGCCGAACTGCTGCACCAGTTCCAGCGAGGCGCTGTCGTCGCGGCGTCCGGTGTAGATCGACTCCATCACCGGGTTGTCGAACTGCTCCCGGGCCCGATTAACCGCCTGGCGGATTCCGGAAGTGAATGCCAGCGACGCGATGCCGCCCGCGGCAAAAATCAATACCAGCAGGCCCGCCTGCACGAGTGGCGAGGACACCAGAAACACCGCCGCAAGCGCCAGCAGGAAGCCGACAATCCAGGTCCCGGCGAGGCGCCAGGTAAGGCCGTGGTACCAGCGCCGGGCGAAGCTCCGACCCCGCAGGATCGCGGCATACACCTTCTCCGCTCGGGCGACATGCTCGCGCTCGGGGATCGCGCGCACCGACTCGTAGCCGTTCTTGCGGCCGTGCTCGTAGGCGGGGGTCACGAAGGCGTCCACCCAGTAATGGTCGCCGTCCTTGCGGCGGTTCTTGACGATGCCCATCCAGGCCCGGTCGGCCTTCAGGGTCTCCCACATATTCGCGTAGGCAGCCTCGGGCATATCCGGGTGGCGGACGATGTTATGAGCTGAGCCCTCCAACTCCGACCACTCGAAGCCACTGACATCCACGAAGTCATCATTGGCAAAACGGATACGCCCCTTCTCGTCGGTGGCAGAGATCAGGTCGCCGTGCTGATCAATCGAGTATTCCGTCTGGGTAACGGGCAGGTTCTTGCGCATGTCGCACGTCCTTTAGATTTAGCTGCGGGCGCGAGACCCGCGAAATCCGCCATACGCCGTGATCAACCTTCACAAAGGCGCGGATTTTGATCGCCCATATGCGTCTGTTTATCAGTATCGGCCGCCCCGCGAAGGACTTGAGCCAAAAGCCCGGCTCAAGGATCCCTCAGGGGTCAACGGGACGCGCGGCCGCCGCCAGCACGCGACGAAAATCCTCGAAGGCGGCCGGGGTCAGATCCAGCTCGCGCGCACGCCGGTCGGCATAGACCATGCCCAGCACGCGGTCGCCGTCGCACAGCCGAGCCACCAGACAGTCCACCCCGCCGGTCAGGCGGCGGACGGCAGCGGGCATCTCGTCATGGATGCGCTGGCGATCCCACCACTGGGCGGCGTCCTCCTCCAGGACCCGACCCAGCGGTCCGAGCGCGGACCGGTTGATCACAAAGTGGCTGAACTCCGGTTCGTGCAGGGTCCCGACCAGGTGCTCGGCGCGTAGACTCTCCCCATCGCGGGACAGACGGGCGAACACCACCCGGTTCAACCCCACGCCGAACTGCATCACCCGCAGCATTCTGCGGATTCGGGCCTCGCGATTCGTCTCCTGCTCGAGCGCGCGAAGTCCGGTCTCCAGCAGGTCTGCACGTGGCATCAGGGCCAGGCGCGGGCGATAGCGCTCGCTCAGCCAGACGCGACCGGGGATCTGCGGGTCCAGCGGCGCCCGCTGATAAACGGCGACATCCACGTTAAAACGCTCGATGATCGCGCCCACCCGGTCCGCGGCCTCCTTGTCCGTCAGCCCCATCAGACCGGCCAGCAGCCCAAGGTCCCGATCGCCGCGTCCGGTGTCCATGCCGCGGAAGACCTGCCAGGCCACGGCACTCGCGACCATGACCTCATAGGCCCGGTGATGGGCCGCGTTGACCGCGCGCAGCGTGCCCTGAACCAGTTCCGGCAGCGCCATCTGCTCCGCCATGGCGCGCGACAGGTCGTCCGTCGCATACCCCAGCGCGGCGTAGCTGGCCTCGTCCGGCAGGGCACTGAGCTCCAGCATCTCGAGCAGCCGATCTAGGCGCGGCTCGCCCTCGGACAGCAACGCCAGAAGGCCTAGCTGGTTCAGCAGGGCCGCCAGGGCCACCTCGCCTGGCTCGGTGTCGTGGCGCTTGTGCGCAATCTCGCCTGCGATCATTGCTGCCAGCCGCGACTGCGCCGCCAGCTCGCGATAGGCCTGGGGTCTCGTGACCACATCCTCGACGCGCGGGGCCTCGGCCGCCTCCCGGTGCACGTTCTCCAGGCCCAGCATGGAAATCGCGTCGCCCACCGAGTGCACTTCCTGGCGCAGACCGCGACGCGAGGCGTTGGCCCGGCGCACCAGGCGCAGGCTCAGGCCGGGATCGCGCTCGGCGTAGCGCGCCAGTTCGCGCAGGGAACGATTCACCAGGGCATCCGGGTCCGCAAACACCGCATCGCTGGCTTCCAGAATCGGCCATTCCAGCGCCGCCAGGCGCGCGGCCTCTTCCATGTAGGGCGCGTCCTTGTCCAGGGACATGCTGTACCTCGCGCAGGGGAGTCGTTATCGTAAAGCCCGTCAACTATAGCAATGCATGCGGACGGATGGCCTGTCCGACATGGCGCTTAAGCAACGTGGGGTCAGGGTCCGTGAAGTATTTGCTTGGTATCGTCATCGTTTTTTCATCGGTCTTCGGTGGATACTACTTTCATGGCGGCGACCTCCGGGTCATGTGGCAGCCCTACGAGTACTGGATCATCGGGGGCGCGGCGCTCGGGGCATTCCTGATCGCCAACCCGCCCCGAGTCGTCATCACCGTCTTCAAGTCCATCCCCAGCCTGATGAAGGGCAGCAAGTACAAGTCGGACGACTATCTCGACCTGCTGGCCATGATGTACAAGCTGTTCACCAAGGCCCGAAAAGAGGGCCTGATGGCGGTGGAAGCCGACATCGAGGAGCCGGAAGAAAGCGAGGTCTTCAAGGCCCACCCCCGGGTCCTGCAGGATCACCATGCGATGGAGTTCATCACCGACTACATGCGCCTGATTATCTCCGGCAGCATGAACCCGCATGAACTCGATGCCCTGATGGACCTGGACCTCGAGACCCACCACGAGGAATCGCACCAACCGGCCCACGCGGTTCACCGCGTGGCGGAGGCCCTCCCCGGCTTCGGTATCGTGGCTGCGGTTCTGGGCATCGTGATGACAATGGGCAAACTCGACGGCTCCATCGCGGAGATCGGCTCCAGCGTGGCGGCTGCCCTGGTCGGCTCGTTCCTCGGGATTCTGCTGGCCTACGGCTTTGCCGGGCCGACCTCGACCGCTCTCGAATCCCGCGCACAGGAGGAAGCCAAGTTCCTGCAGTGCATCAAGGCCTGCATCCTCGCCAATGTCCAGGGCTATAGCCCTCAGGTCGCGGTGGAGTTCGGTCGCAAGACCATGGAAAGCGCGATGCGCCCAAGCTTCTCCGAACTGGAAGAGTACGTGAAGGGGGCCTGACGGCCTCCGGATCACTACCATGGGAGTCGAAGACAAGACCCAGCCGATCATCGTCAAGAAGAAGGTGGTCCAGGGCGGCCACCACGGCGGCGCGTGGAAGATCGCTTTCGCCGACTTCACGCTCGCGATGATGGGCTTCTTCCTGGTGATGTGGCTGCTCGTTGCGCTGGATGACGACCAGCGCGCCGGGATCTCGGAGTACTTCCAGAATCCCTCCGCCTTCGTGGGCGAAGCTCCCGCACCGGGCCAGGCGCCCGGCGACGGAACCGGCGTGGACCCATCGATCATCGACTTCGAGGGCATGCCGGAACTCATTCAGGACCCGGAGGCCATGGAGGCCCCTACGGGCATCGATGAAGAAACCCTCGACGAGCTGGCCGAGGCGCGCGACCGCGAGGCCCTGGAGACCCTGCAGGAAGCGCTGGAGGAGGCCCTGGACCAGAGCCAGGCGCTCGAGCCCTTTAAGGACCAGCTGCTGCTGGACATCACACCCGAGGGCCTGCGCATCCAGATCATCGATCGCGAGAACCGGCCGATGTTCGACAGCGCCAGTGCGCGCCCGCTGGATCACGCGGACGCGATCTTGCGCGAGCTGGCCGGCCTGATTAATCAGGTGCCCAATCGGGTCTCGATCACCGGCCACACCGACGCCCGGCCCCTGCTGCGCCCGGACTACACCAACTGGGAGCTCTCGGCCGACCGCGCCAACGCCGCGCGCCGCGCCCTGATCGCCGGCGGCACCGAACCCGACCAGATCGCGCGGGTCGTCGGCCTGGCCGCCAGCGTGCCCTTCAACCGCGACGATCCGGAGGCCGCGATCAACCGGCGGATCACGCTGATTGTGCTGAATCAGGAAGCGGAAGAGGCGATGTACCGCAGCCTCGAAAGCGAAGGGGCCGCCCCGGAAACGCTCCGCGACAGCCCGGAACCCTCCGGCGACGGGGCCGGCTAGGGAAACACTGATCCATGTACACACTCCCGTTGGTACCCCAGGTTTTCCGAGACAAGGGGCGGTGCGCAGCCGGTAGTGGTTCTACCGGCCCGTTTTTGACTAAAACGGGCCGCAACGCAGGATCGGAGAACCTGGGGTGCCAACCCCACAATTTAATCAACGAAGGGGCTCGGCCTCTTTTGCGCGCGAACGGCGTTGCGGCTCCCTTGTGCAGAATGACTGCACGGCGGTCACCGCGCCTTGTTCGCACGCAAAAGCGACTCGAGCGTGAGCGCGTACATGGATCAGTGTTTACCTAGCATGCAGCGGCACCAGGACATCCCGCTCAACCTGATCACCGGGTTTCTCGGTGTCGGCAAGACCACCGCCATCCGCCACCTGCTCGCCCA
This sequence comes from Thioalkalivibrio sp. ALJ1, assembly GCF_000745395.1. NCBI lineage: Bacteria > Pseudomonadati > Pseudomonadota > Gammaproteobacteria > Chromatiales > Ectothiorhodospiraceae > Thioalkalivibrio > Thioalkalivibrio sp. ALJ1. The sequence goes on from NZ_KN050684.1 coordinate 1,694,814, forward strand.
GCGCCCGGAGGGCGAACACTGGGCCGTGCTGGTCAACGAGTTCGGCGAGATCGGCGTGGACGGCGGCCTGCTGGCCGATACCGGCGTCGCCCTGGAGGAGATCCCCGGCGGCTGCCTATGCTGTGTCTCCGCCCAGATGTTCACCGTCGGGCTAAACCGGCTGATCCGCAGCCAGAAGCCCGACCGCATCCTGATCGAACCCACCGGCCTCGGCCACCCGGCACAGATCATCCGCACCCTGACCGAGCCGCCCTATGCCGGTGTACTCGACCTACGCGCGACCGTGACCTTGATGGACGCACGCCACCTGGCCTCACCCCGCCATCGCGAACACCCCAACTGGCAGGATCAGATCGCCCTGGCGGACGTGCTGCTGGCCAACAAGGCGGACCTCTACAGCGATGACGACCGCGAGGCACTCCAGACCTTTGTCGCCGCCATGCCCGCGCCGCGACCGGTGGTGGTCGAAACCACCCACGGGCGCATCGAGCGCGAGTGGCTGGACCGGCCGCGACTGGACCGGGGTGGCGCCCTGTTTCCCGAGGCCCGAGCGTTTCTCGACACCGTGACCGAGCAGACCGATCACGGGCATGACCATGCCCACGATCATGAGCATGAGCACGATCACGGGCATGACCACGCCATGCCCACAGTGGACGAATGGGTCACCATCGACACCCGCGGCGATGGCTACATCGGCCGCAGTTGGCTCCTCCCGGAAGGCCAGACCATCGACCACGCGACCTTGGCGAACCTGGTCGACGGCTTTACCGGCGATCGGCTGAAGGGTCTCGTCGAGACCGAGCGAGGGTGGCACCGCCTCAATCGCGTGGATGTCCAGGGCGGCCTTGAGCCCATGAAGGCACCCAGCACGCCTCTGCGCCCTCGCATCGAAGCGATCCTGCCCGAGTCCGATGCCGCCGCTCTGGACCACCTCGCGCAGACGCTCGAGCACGCCCAACGCGCTACCCACCCAACATAGGATGCAATTGAGCGCAGCGAAAGGCATCAACACCGCCCACCAAGGCGATTACACCAAACGCTGACCGATGCATTCCGCTTCGCTCAATGCATCCTACAAGCCAGGTGGTGCCAACCAGGCGGGGTCGAGGAAGAACAGGACCGTGATCGCCGCGCCGATCGCAGTCACGGCGTGGCGGTAGCCCGCCTCGGGCAGACGGCGCACCAGGACAATACCGAGGCGCGCGCCCAGAATCGCGCCAGCCCCGACCGCCAGCAACCCGGTCGCCACGACCTGACCGCCCGCGACGTACACCACCACGGCCATCAGCGTGAGTACGGAGGACAGGAGATTCTTCACCGCGTTCGCCCGCGCAAGATCCACGACACCCTGGCCACGCAGGATCGCCAGCAACAGGATGCCCACCCCGCCGTTGAAATAGCCGCCATAGGCGCAACCCAGCCCGGCCCCCATTACGCGCAGTGGACCGGGCTGGGCCCGCGCGGCCTGGCGCTGCAACCAAGGCTCCAACGCAAACAAGAGCGTCGCCAGCAACAATAACCAAGGGATCAGTGCGCGGAAGCGGGCATCACCGGTCAGCAGCAGAATAGCGGCCCCGATGGCCCCACCGAACATGCCTGCCAGCAACAGCGCCCAGGCCAATCGACCACCCAGGCCTACCCAGGCTTCGCGCAACCGCCGGCGATCCACCAGCACGCTGGCGAGATAGCCGGGTAGAAGCGCCGCAGTGCCCGTGGCATTCGCGGCCACGGGCGGCACGCCGACGCTCATCAAGGCCGGCAGGGTCAGGAAACTGCCGCCACCAGCGACGGCATTCAGCAGGCCGGCGAAGAATCCAGCGGCGAGGAGCAGCAGCGCCAGGCCGGAAACATCAAAGTCCATGCCGGATCAGACGACCTGGCGATCGCTGAACTCGGCGCGATAGAACCACTCGTTGCCCGGCAACGAATTGGGGTTGGGGAACACGATGAACCCGGGCTCCGGGGCGCGCACCTCGGCACCATCGGCCCGGATACCGATCAGGTCGCCCGCCTCCAGCGGATCAAAGCTCTTCCACTCCCGCGCGAAACGGTCGTCCGGATGATCCCGATCGACCACCTCGACCAGACGCAGCACCTCCGGGTTCGCCTGGCCTGGTGTGGCCGGGGCGTCCAGCATCCCCAGGTGGGCCAGCGTATTGAGGATCGCGTTGTAGGCCACCATCGGCGCGCCGGGGTCGTCATGCTGACCGCACTCCAGCGTCACGCCATAGCCGCCCTGCGAGCGCATGTACTCGGTCGTGCCGATACCGTAACTGGGGTCGGTGGAGAGCATCTGCGCCCGCTGACTGGCATTCGGGTTCTTCATCCGCCGCGCGACACCGCGAGCATAGCTGTCCAACCACCCCTCGACCATGCGCTGCGGCCCCAAACACGCAGCCAACGCCTCTTCCTCGCGCGCCTGCGCAAAGCCCTCCAGCTCGCCCGCGTTGTTGCGCGGGCCGAGCATAATGAACGGCTGCCCACCAGTGTGGAACGAGTGCAGATCCAGCAACACGTCATGCGCCGCCAACAGCGGGCACAGAACATTGGCGATGCGGTCCTCAAAATCTTGCGGGTCGTCCGTCACGCGCAGGTTGCGGTTCAGATTGCGCTCGCCCATACGCTGACCGAGCCGATAGGCCAGCGGGTTGGTGCGTGGAACCAGCGTCAGCTGCCCGCGCAGCAGACGACGTTCACCCGATTCCAGCTCCTCGTTCAGGCGCTCGGTTGCCTGGGTCCCGCAGGTCTCGTTGCCGTGCACCGCCCCCAGCACAACCAGACGCGGCCCCGGCTCCAGGCCGTGGAAGGTAATGGAACGCATCGCGGTGGGATGAGCCGGGTCGGGCATCGGGCAACTCCAGACAGTGAATGGCGGAAGAAAGGCTACTCGAGCCACCCCACGAAAGCCATGCCAAATCGGGCTTCACGGTCCACGGTACATGTGGCCGACGTCGTCCTGAGAGGTTCCACTCAATCGGCCGGATTGTGAGACAGCATCAAAATCTTCGTTGAACTCACAGCAGCCGGGAAAGCCACCCATCGCCGCTCCCAAAACCTTCCTGAGTTCCTTACCTTCCTGTAACCCGTTCTTGACCTAGCCCTTGCACTGGCCCTTCTTCGTGCCTTCGTGAGCTTCGTGGTGAACAAAGCCCTAGACCTTGAATCAGCGCTTCGCGGAGGAAAGGTCCATGTGCTCGCCCATCCAGGCTTCCAGCGCCGCATACTCCAGCGGGTGGCTGAAGTAGTAACCCTGGCCAAGGGCACAGCCACGCTCCAGCAGGAAGGCGCTCTGTTCCGCCGTCTCCACCCCTTCCGCGATGACCTGCATATTCAGGTTGCGGCCCATCGCAATGATGGTCGCCACGATCTCGCGATCGGCGTTATCGTTGGTCACGCCGTCGACAAAACTGCGGTCAATCTTCAACACATCCAGGGGATAGGTGCGCAGGGCCGCCAGTGAGGAATAGCCGGTACCAAAGTCATCGATGGCCAGCCGAACCCCCAGCTCTTTCAACGCCGTCAGTCGCGCCACCCCTTGTTCGCCCTGCTGCATGATCGCGGTCTCGGTGATCTCCAGCTCCAGTTGAGCCGCCGGGAAGTCGGTCAGGGAAAGAATCTCGGCCACCCGACTCGCGAAATCACCTCGCTGGAGCTGGACCGGGGAGAGGTTGACCGCCATACTGAAATTGCCAGCCCCACGATCCAATAGCCGCCGCCCCGCATCACAGGCCTCTCGCAGTACCCATTCACCCAACGCCACGATCAGCCCGGTATCTTCGGCAACCGGGATGAAGCGGTCGGGCGGAATCATCTCGCCGTTTTCCGGCTGCCAGCGCAGCAACGCCTCCATCCCGAACGGCCGACTACCCACCAAATTCACCTGGGGCTGAAAATGCAGTCGCAGCTCCCCGCTGTTCGCCTCCAGGGCGTGACGCAGCCGGTTTTCCAGCTCCAGACGTTCGTCCGCCGCGCGCGTCAGGGCCTGGGTATAGAGACTCCAGGTCTGGCGGCCCGAGGCCTTGGCCTTATACATGGCGGTGTCTGCGTGCTGGATCAGTGCGGTGGCGGTATCGCCATGATCCGGGAACAAGCTGATGCCGATACTGCCGTTCAGGTAGACCGAACGCCCATCTTCCAGGACGAGTGGTTTTTCCAGACTCGCCAAAAGATCGTCAGCACACTGGGCAACCGCGTCATCACTGGCCGGGTTTTCCGCCACCACCAGGAACTCGTCGCCGCCCAGGCGCCCAAGGGCATGAGCCTGCCCCACGGCCTCGCGCAAGCGACGCGCGACATCCACCAGGACCTGGTCGCCCACCGGGTGTCCCATCGAATCGTTGACGTTCTTGAACCGGTCCAGGTCCAGGTTGAGCACCGCGACGCGGTACCCGTGCATGTGTGCACGCTCCAACGCCTGGCCCAGCATGGTTTGAAGCTGGCTACGATTGGGCAAGTCGGTCAGGGCATCGTGCTGCGCCAGGTACTGGAGCTCTTCCTCCGAACGCCGTAGTGCGGACATGTCCGTGAGCACCCCGGCGTAGTGCAGCGCATGACCCTGCTCGTCCTGCACCGTACTCAGACTCAACCACTGCGGACCCACTTCCCCGTTGCGGCGACGATTCCAGATCTCGCCCTGCCAGTGTCCATCGCGTTGCAACGCCTCCCACATGCACTGGAAAAAGGCCGCGTCGTGGCGGCCGGATTGCAGGAAGCTGGGGTTGCGACCGATTGCCTCACTCTCGGCGTAGCCGGTGATCTCCTCGAAGGCCGGATTGACTGCAACAATCCGCGGCGTCAGGTCCGTAATGACTACGCCATCGCGGGTACTCTCGAACACCGCCGCCATGCGCCGCAGCCCCAACAAAGCCTGACGTCGTTCCAGAGCCGCCCCAAGGCTGGACGCCACAATGCGGGCAAGGCTTTGATCGGCGGCCGTCCAGCGCTGTGCCTGCAGAACTCGGTCCAGTGCCAGAAAGCCACGGTACTCCCCCTCGACGTACAGGGGGACCAGCAGGATCGCCTGGCTCTGCGAGGCCTCCAGGATCTCACGCTCGGCATCCGGCAGCTCGCGGGTCAGCACATCCACCGCGCCCCCGCCTTGCAGGACCGTATGCCAGCGTGGCAGCACCGATTCCAGGCTCAGGTTGCGCAAGGGGGGTGGCCGAATCGCCTGATCCGCATCCGAGCGCACCCAGTAATAGCGGTGGATATCCAGCGCCTCGCGTGCGGCATGATCGAGTTCCGCGACCAGCACATAGGCGCGGTCGGCCCGCGCCTCGTGGCCCAGCTCCGCCAGCAGGCGATGGATTACGCTGGCGGGATTGTCCTCGCGCAGCAGTTCCACCGTCAGCTCGGCCGCGGTGCGCAGCGCCCGCTCGCGTTCGCCCAGGGCCTGTGCGGTCCGCAGCTTCTGCGCCGCCAGTCCGGCAATCTGGGTGAACTCGTCAATCAGGACCTGTTCGCCCGGATTCGGCCCGCGTGCGGTCTTCAGATAGATACCCAGGGTTCCCAGGACCCCACCGTCCGCGTCCCGGAATGGAAATGACCAGCAAGCCTGAAAACCGGCTCTATTCACCAGGTCACAGAACCCCGCCCAGTTCGGGTGACTGGCGCAGTCCTCGACAATCATCGGCGTCCCGCTCCATGCGGCCTCGCCACACGAACCCATGCCCTCGTCCGCCCGAAGACGGCGCGTCGCACTGCGCAGCGGATCGGGAATGCGCGACGCCGTAACACTGTGGAGCTCCTGGCTGTCCGCATCCAGCAGCATCACGCAGCCATACAGGTCAGGCGCCAGCGATTCCAGCCCCCTGACCACATCCTCCAATAGCCGGGGATCGCGCTCACCCGTCGCCAGACGCGCCAGAACATCCGCGCGCACTTCCTGCACCCGCTGCCCCAACACGCGCCGGGTCACGTCCACCAGGCTTCCGGACAGGCCCGCGGGGTTCCCGGCAGGGTCCAGATGCACGTGGCCGCGCAGTTCCAGCCAACAAAGCGAGCCATCCGCCGTCCGCAGACGGATCTCCTGCGTCAGCGCACCATCATCGGACTCCGCCGCTTGTACCAGGAGACGGGCCGCCGCCGCGCGGTCCTCCAGGGGCATGAATGCCAGCATCTCCTCGCCAAGGGCCACGTCTACCGAGAAGCCCGTAATGGCTGTCCAGGCCGGGTTCAGGAACTGCCAACAACCCGCCGCGTCGATCTCGAAGACAATGTCGCCTGCGCGTTCGATCACCTGGCGATAGCGCCGTTCGGACTCCGCCAATGCCGCCCGCTCCCGGCGCAAACCGGCGCGGGCATAGACCTGGTCCAGCAATGTGGGCAGCGTCTTCAGATAGCCTTCCGCCTTGATCGCGTAGTCCTCGACCCCCATGCGCAGCGCCCGGACCGCGAGGTCCTCGGTCCCCTGGCCGGTGATCAGGATGGTGGGCAGGTCCAGCCCGCGTTCCTCGCGTACGAGGCGCGCCAGCTCCAGGCCATCAATGCCGGGCAGACGGTAATCCACCAGCAGCAGGTCGAACTCCAGCTCGTCCGTGGCGTTCTCGGGTAGTGCCGCAAGCGCCTCCTCGGCCGTGCGTACGGGCACCAGATGAATCTGCGGGGCCGTTCGCGCGAGCTCACGCCGCGTGAGACCGATATCAAATTCGTTGTGCTCGGCATAGAGCACCCTTAGGGGCTCGCGCCCTGCGGTCAGACGCAGCTCGCGGCGAGCACAGGCATCCACCACCCGTTGCGGCAAGCGTTCCAGGTAGTCATCCGCCTTGGTCAAATAGTCGTCGGCCCCGGCCCGGAACGCCGCCACCACGGTCTCCTGCTCACCATGGCCGGTCAGCACCAGCACCGCCTCTCCCCGCTCCGCGGCTCGCAGTTCGCCGAGCAAATCAAGCCCGCTCCCATCCGGGAGGCGCAGGTCCACCACCATGCAATCGAACGGCTTCTCGGCCGTAAGCGTCGCGCGTGCATCGCCCAGGGTGCGGGACACGACAACCTCGGCCTCGGGCACCTGACGCTCGAGGACCCGGCGTTGCAGGTCGGCGTCCGCCAGGCTGTCTTCTACGAGCAGGATTCGCATGCGGTCTCGTACGTTGTAGCGGAGGGGTTAACTCGGCGCCTGATTGAGCAGGCACCAGTAGAGCTCGACCTGTTCGGCCACCTCCAGGAACTTCGCAAAATCGACCGGCTTGACGATGTAGGAATTGGCGCCGGAGTCGTACGCGGTGGCGATGTCACGGTCTTCGTTGGAGGAGGTCAGCATCACCACCGGGATGCGGCGGAAGCGCTCGTGTTCACGGATACGGCGCAGCACCTCCAGCCCGTCCACCTTGGGCAGCTTGATGTCCAACAGGATCACCGCCGGCGGCGCCAGTTCGCCCTGCTCCCAGCGCTCGAGGAGCGCCAGGGCTTCCACACCGTCGCGCGCAACTTCCAGAGGATTGGTGAGGTTGCGCCGCTCGAAGGCGCGCCGCATCAGGTCGATATCAACCGGGTTGTCCTCCACCACCAGGATCGAAGGCTGGCGCGTGGCGGGGCTCATCGCGGGAACTCGATATGGAACGTGGCGCCCTCCCCGGGCTCGCTTTCCGCGCGAATCTCGCCACCCAGACGATGGACCGCGCGCCGCACTAGCGCGAGCCCAACCCCAGTACCGGGATAGGCCTCGGCGCGGTTCAGGCGCTGGAAGATATCGAAGATGCGATCCTGAAACGCCATGTCAAAGCCAATCCCATTGTCCCGTACCGAGATTCCGAGCGTAGCACTGCGGGATTCCGCCTGCACCGTTACTTTGGGTGGATCACGTTCGGCACTGAATTTAAGGCCATTTTCCAGGAGATTGCGCAGGATCAGCGCCAGCCCATCAGGATCGCTGACGAAACGCAGATCCGGATCGATTTCCAGCTTCACCTCAGCCCGCTTACGCAATCCCGAATCCATCGACGCCAGCACCTCCTCCACCAGCGCACGCACACCAACCTCACGCTCCTCCAGGGGCCGACGTTCCATACGCGAATAGGCCAGCAGATCCGAGATCAGCTCGTGCATCTGCGCCACACCGTTGCGGATGTTGCGGATGAAGGCCTTGCCTTCGCCTTCCAGCTGGTCGGCATAGTCAGCCTCCAACAACTGGCTGTAGCCCTCAATCCCGCGCAAGGGCGCCTTCAGGTCATGCGATACCGCATAGGAGAAGGATTCCAGCTCCTGGTTCAAGGCCTGCAGGGAGGCAGTGCGCTCGGCTACCCGTTGCTCCAGGGTCGCGTTCAGATTGCGCAGCTCCATCTCGTTGCGCTTGAGCTCGCTGACCTCCAGCACCGTACCCTGGACATAGTGCACCCCGTCGGCACGCTCGACCGGCGCCTCGATGGTGAGGCTAAACCAGGCGCCCTCGCGTACTACCGGCAGAGCGCGCAGAAGCAACCGCCTGGGACCCAGCTCGGCGCCCGCCAGCAAGGCCTCCATCGCGGTGGAAAAGCTCGCCCCGTCTTCCGAATCCAGGTCGAAGAAGTCGCGCGCGAAGGCCTCCAGCGTAGGGGTGCCATAGTGGGCCTCCTGGCCCAGCAGCCCGTACAGACGGTCGGACCACCACATCTCGCGGGTCTCCAGGATGAATTCCCAGCTGCCCAGCCCGGCGTGGCGCTCCGCCTGGCTCAGGCGATCCACCTGCCGTGCCAGGGCCGTCTCGGCCTGCTTGCGCGCCTCGATATTGCGCAGGGTCACCAGCAGCAGTCTTTCCCCGGCAATCTCGGTCGCCTTCAGATTGGCCTCCACCCAGAAGCCGTGGCCATCACGGTGGCGCGCGCGCCACTCGAACACCAGCTGTTCGCCGCGCCGAGCACGCTCCATCAGCGCCTTCTGGCGCTGGACATCGAAGCCGGTCTCGTCGGCGCTCAGATCGTCCACGTTGCAATCCAGCAGCTCGCTACGGCTGTATCCGTACATCTGCTCGGCAGCGGCGTTGACCTCGATCAGCGCCTCGGTATCGAGGTCTTGCAGGAGGATCGCCTCCTGCACATTGTCGAAAATGGCCCGGAACCGCGTCTCGGAGTCACGCAGATCCTGTTCGGCCCGCAGGCGTTCGGTGACGTCCAGCAACAAGCCGTGGATTCGAATCACCTGCCCCTGGTCGTCTCGAGTCAGCCAGGTGCGGTCTTCCAGCCAGATCCAGTCGCCATGGCCGCGTCGCAGCCGATAAACCTGGGTATAGCGATCCGGGCCACGGTCAATATGCGCGGCCACCTCGCCGACGATACGCTCGATGTCATCGGGATGGATCAAATCGGCGTAGTTCAAATCGCCCCGCAACAGGGAACTGCGATCGAGTCCCCAACGGGCGATATTCGGCGAGACGTACGTGACCGGCCAGCCCCGGGTGGCGGCCCATTCGACGGCCACCACGGGAGAGCGCTCGACAATACCGGTCAGCCGGCACGCCTCGCGGGACGCGCGATCCCGAGCCCTTAGCGGGTAGTACACCAGAAGAAAGAGGCCTATCGCGGTCACCGCCACATAGGCCCAGCCCTTGAGCGTCTGCATCTGGGCCAGCAGTACGACGTCGTCGACCATCCAAAGCAAGGCGCGGTCGGACAACGCGATCCATACCAGGCCGAACACCAGGTAGATGATCGCGATGGTCGCCGCGGTGCGTCCTGCACTCGCCCGCCTGCCTTCCGTGTTGCCTCGCGCCATTCCGCCTCCCCGGCCGTCGCGGAGGGGCGCGGTCCCGCGCGCAGCGCTAAACGCCCCATCCTGAGCATTGACCACTCGGAGCGCCAGCGCAACCGCGTCGCCCGCCGCCACGGTTTGCACGCGCGGCCAGGCTTCGGCGTGGGGCCCGGAGATGCTATTCTGCGCCGCCACCGCAAGCGAATTTCGGCCATGTTCAAGCAACTCGAAAGCGACCCCCTTGGCGAGCGCCACCCGGCCCGCGAGGTCCTGACGCGCCTAAAACTCAACGATGCCGGCCTGATCCCGGCAATTGCCCAGCAGCACGACACCGGCGAGGTGCTGATGCTGGCGTGGATGAATCGTGAGGCCCTGGACGAGACCCTGGCGACCGGCCAGGTCTGCTACTACTCGCGCTCACGCCAGGCGCTGTGGCGCAAGGGCGAACAATCCGGACAGGTCCAGCGGCTGCATTCGCTTCACATCGACTGCGATGGCGACACCTTGCTACTGAAGGTCGATCAGACCGGCCCGGCCTGCCATACGGGACGGCGTAGCTGCTTTTACCTGCAAGTGGAGCGCGATACCGTCGTCGTCACCAGCGATCCCGAGATCGACCCCGAGACTCTTTACGGCAAGGATCGCGGGCAATGAGCGAGACGCCCACACTCACCCTGCACAACACCCTGGGCGGGCGCGACGAACCCTTCGTCCCGCAGGACCCCAAACGCGTCACGGTCTACGTCTGCGGCCCCACCGTGTACAACCGGGTGCATATCGGTAACGGCCGCCCGGTCGTGGTATTCGACGTGCTGTTTCGGGTGCTGCGCGAGCTCTACGGCCCGGAACACGTGATCTATGCCCGCAACATCACGGACGTGGATGACAAGATCAACAAGGCGGCCGCTGACAATGGCGAGGCAATCAGCGTTCTGACCGAGCGCTTCACCCAGGCCTTCCACGAAGACATCGCGGCCCTGGGCACACTGGAGCCCACCATTGAACCGCGCGCGACCGAGCATATCCAGCCGATGATCGAGCTGATCGAACGGCTGATCGAACGCGGCCACGCCTATGCGGCCGACGGACACGTGTTGTTCGATGTGACTTCCTATCCCGACTATGGCGCCTTGTCCGGACGCTCGCTGGCCGACATGCAGGCCGGCGCGCGCGTCGATGTCGCCGACTACAAGCGCCATCCCGGCGACTTCGTGCTGTGGAAGCCCGCCACGGCGGACGAGCCCGGCTGGGACAGCCCCTGGGGCCACGGCCGCCCCGGCTGGCACCTGGAATGCACCGCCATGATCCGCAGCCACCTGGGGCCGATGATTGACCTCCACGGCGGCGGCCACGATCTGGTGTTTCCACATCACGAAAATGAGATCGCCCAGGGCTGCGCGGCCGAGGGCTGCCACGAACACGGCACCCATTACGCACGCTACTGGATGCACAACGGTCACCTGACCATCGACGGCGAGAAGATGTCCAAGTCGCTGGGCAACTTCCAGCTCTTGCACGATCTGCTGCAGCACTATCCCGGCGAGGTCCTGCGTCTAGCGCTGCTGTCGCGCCACTACCGCGCACCGCTGAATTTCTCGGACGAGACCCTGACGCAGTCCCGAAACAGCCTGAACGGGCTCTATCGTGCACTGCGCGACGCGGCGGCAATTGAACCCGAGCCGGTCGTAGCCGCCGAGACGCCGGTATTCACGGCCTTGCTGGACGATCTCAACACCCCGGCGGCGATCACCGCATTGCACCGGATGAGTGACGCCCTGGCAAAGGCCGACAGCGACGCCGAGCGCGCCCGCCGCAAGGGTGAACTCCTGGCCGGCGCTGCCCTGCTGGGCCTGCTGCAACAAGACCCGGCGACCTGGTTCCAGGGTGCGACGGACGATGGCGACCTGGGCGCCTGGGTGGAAGAACGCATCGCCGCGCGCCAGGCCGCCCGCAAGAATCGTGATTTCGCCAGCGCCGATGCGATCCGAGACGAACTGATCGCGCGCGGTATCGAGCTTGAGGACACCCCCGACGGCACCCGCTGGCAGCGCGCCACCTGAAGGCCATGCGACTCCGTCCCTCGCTCATGCGTCTCCTTCTGCTGGCTGGCCTGCTCATTCCGGCGGGTGCGCTTGCCCACCCACACGCCTGGATCGACCTGCGCGTAGGGCTGATCTTCAGCGACGACGGCGAGCTTGAGCGGATGGAACAGGCCTGGCTCATTGATCCAACCTACAGCCACATGCTGCTGGAGGATCTGACGCATGAGCTGGATGGAGGCACCGGAATCGACGCGGCATTGGAGCACGCAGCCGAACGGATGCTGGAGAATCTGGCCGCCTACGACTACTTCACCGAACTGCGTGGAGACGGTCAGCAGCTGGAGGTCCCGCAGGCCCGCAACGCCCGCCTGACGCTGGAAGACCAACGGCTGCATCTGCGCTTTGAACTGCCGTTGGACGAACTGGGCATCGCGGCCGGCGACCCCTTCAACTACCGGGTTTTCGACCCCGAATACTGGATCGAGATCCTGCACGACCCCGACGATATCGTATTCGTCGAGAACCAGACCGGCTGCAAGGTGGCCATCACCGAGGCGCGCCCGGATCCGCAACTGATTCGCTACGCCGCCACCCTGGAACGTCAGGACCGCAGTCCGGTCGACAACCTTGGACGTCACTTCGCGGAGACGGCCAAGCTGGAATGCGATTGATCACGGCGCAACTCCACAACCGGACACCGCGCACACCACACCGCGACTCAAGTGTTATATTATAACGCTATGCGCACAGGCCGCCTGTCTCAACACCCTTCCCGCCCGAACCTTCAGGGGTTGCTGTGGCTGCTCCTTATGGTCGTTGGTGCGGGCCCCTTGCAGGCCGAGGGCAGCCACCCGCTGGGAGCCCCCACAGAATCCTCGGCCGAGCGCGATGACCTTGGCTCGCCCACCGCCACCAGGGCACCCGCCCCGCTGGCTGAACCGCCCGGCGCCCTGGAGCGCCTGACCGGCTGGATGCTGCAAACCCAGCGCCAACTGCATCGCGGCCTGACCGAGGGCCTGCATGCCCTGCGCGATGGGCCTACAAAACAGACCGCTGGCGCCCTAATCCTGGTCAGCCTGCTCTACGGCGTCTTCCATGCGGCCGGGCCCGGCCACGGCAAGGCAGTCATCAGTGCCTACCTGCTGACCCAGCCCCAGAACCTGCGCCGCGGCATCCTGCTGTCCACCGTCTCCGCACTGGCCCAGGGCGTGACCGCTATCGTCCTGGTCGGCGTGCTGATCGGCCTGTTCGGCTGGCTTGCGCGCGACACCCTGGGCCAGGTGCGAACCCTGGAGATCGCCAGCTTTGCGCTCGTCGCACTGCTGGGGTTGTGGCTGATGGTGCGCGCCCTGCGGCACGCCTGGCGGCTGCATCGTGCGCACCGGCAGGCCGTCGCCGCCGCGCACGCCCCCGAACATGTGCATGACCATGACCATGACCATGACCACGGGCACAAGCATGCACAGGACGAGCACTGTGGCTGTGGCACCCCGCATCACGTCGATCCGAACCACCGAGGTACCTGGTGGGCCACCGTGCTGGCGGTGGGCATTCGGCCCTGCTCCGGCGCGGTGTTGATCATGGCCGTCTCGACTGCCTTGGGACTCGCCTGGGCCGGCGTCGCTGCCGTACTGGCGATGTCACTCGGGACGGCGGCGACGGTCTCGGTGCTGGCAACCCTCGCCGTTTCCGCACGCGACTGGACGCGCCGCTGGCTGGGCCCCTCCCGCATGGGCCGCCTGACCTATATCGGCCCCGCCCTGGGCCTGACCGGAGGAGGCGTGATCGCGCTGATCGGGCTCAGCCTGGTGCTGGGTGCCATCGCCTACCAGCCCGTCGCCCACCCTTTAGGGGTGCGCTAGGGAGACGCTGATTGAATCGCACGTCCGCGTTGGTGCCCCCCAGTTTTCGAGACAAAGCGTTCCGAGACAAGGCACGTCGTGCAGCGGGTAGTGGTTCTACCCGCAAGCGGCGCAACGCAGGATCGGGGAACAGGGGACACCAACCCCACAAGCCATTGAAAGCAGGGGCTCGTCCGCCCGTTGTTGTCGAAAACGGGCATGCGCACGGCGTTGCGGTTCCCTTGTGCAGAGTGACTGCACGGCAGTCACCGCGCCTTGTTCGCACGCAAAAGCGACTCGAGCGCGGACGTGCGATTCAATCAGCGTCTCCCTAGCGGCCGAATGGGCCGGGACTTGCCCCAGGCGCAGGCGTCCACTAACGTCCCAAGGAAACGTTTTGCCGCACGGCGCTGCATCGCGAGCGCCCCGCAGAGCAGCGCTACCCCCGACAATCGCTCCCAGCGCACGAGGCCTTCATGTCGTCCACCACCATCACCCCGGACCAAGCACCGACCCTGCCGACTCTGTTCCGCACCCGCGTATCCATGAGCCCGGATGCACCGGCCTATCGTCATTTCGACGCCACCGACGAGACCTGGAAGCAGACCACCTGGAACGAGATGGCCACGATGGTGGATCGGTGGCAGGCCGCATTGGCCCACGAGGGCTTCAAGCCTGGGGAACGTGTGGCGATGATGCTCGGCAATTCCCGCGAATGGGTGGCGTTTGATCAGGCCGCGACCGAGCTGGGCCTGGTCACCGTACCGCTGTACACCGACGACCGGCCCGACAATGTGGCCTACATCATTGGTCAGACCCAGGCACGCCTGCTTCTGTTGGGCGAGAGCGCACACAGCCGCCGCCTCTCCGAGCATTTCGGGAATATGCCGTCGCTCAAGCGGATCGTCTGCCTGGGCGACACCGAGGGCGAGCCGGAAGGCGAGCGGGTCATGAGCATCGAGACCTGGCTGGAACGAGGCGAACCGGAGCGCGTACAGCACCCGGACCTCGATCCGGATGGCCTGGCGACCATTGTGTTCACCTCTGGCACGACCGGGCGCCCCAAGGGCGTGATGCTGTCGCACCGCAACATCCTCGACAATGCCTGCGCCTGCGCCACCGCCGGCCCTCTGTCGGATGCTGACCGCTTCCTGTCCTTCCTTCCGCTGTCGCATATGCTGGAGCGCACCGCCGGCTACTACATGCCCATGCTGATCGGCGCCGAGGTCGCGTTCGCCCGCTCCATCCAGGGGCTGGGCGAAGACCTGATGTCGGTGCAGCCCACCGTGCTCATCTCGGTTCCACGTATCTACGAACGCGTGCACGGCCGCATTCAGGCCGGGCTAAAACAGAAATCCGCGATCGGCCGCGGCCTGTTCAAGGCCACCGTGGGCATTGGCTGGCGCCGATTCGAGTACCAACAGGGGCGCGCGTCCTGGTCCCTCGGCTTCCTGCTATGGCCGCTGCTGGAGCGCATCGTGGCCAAAAAGGTGCTGGACCGCCTCGGCGGCAAGCTGCGCTTTGCCGTCTGCGGCGGGGCGCCGCTACCACCCCCAATCGCGCGCTTCTTCATCGGGCTCGGCCTGCCCGTGCTGCACGGCTACGGCATGACCGAATCCAGTCCCGTGGTCAGCGTGAACACCCCAGACGACAACCTGCCGGCCTCCATCGGCAAGACGCTGCCCGGGATCGAGGTCAAGATTGGCGAGATGGACGAACTCCTCACCCGCTCCAGCTGCGTCATGCTCGGCTACTGGAAGAACGAGGAGGCCACTTCGAGCACGATCGACGAAGATCGTTGGCTTCATAGCGGCGATCAAGCCCAAATTGATGATGATGGCCACATTTTCATTACAGGCCGCCTGAAGGATATCCTCGTGCTGACCAATGGCGAGAAGGTCCCACCGGCGGACATGGAGATGGCCATCGCCCTGGATGCCCTGTTCGACCAAGTCATGGTGGTCGGTGATGGCCACTCCTTCCTCACCGCCCTGGTCGTGCCGGAGCCCGAGGCCTGGGCGACCTTCGCCGAGGACCAGGGTCTGGACCCGAGCACCGCCGGGCGTCTACCGCGCGCCGCCGAACGTTCCCTGCTCCAGCGCATTCAATACCAGCTGCGCGACTTCCCGGGCTACGCCAAGATCCGCCACGTGCACGTCGTGCACGAGCCCTGGTCCGTCGACAACGGCATGCTGACCCCGACGATGAAACTGAAACGCCCGGTCATCTCCCAGCACTACGCCAACGCCATCGAAGCCATGTACGCCGGCCACGACTGAGCCCTGGGTGATTCACCACGAAGCACACGAAGGCACGAAGAAGATCAAGGTCAAAAGCGTTGCTACCACGGAGGGCACAGAGAAATCCCTTCTTGGGCGGGCAGGACATCGATGATCGCAGCCAAGCGCGTCCATCCTATGGGGCGAACCGGCCGCGATGCGTTTCGCTGTGATCAACGCGCCCTGAACACCCGAACAACTGCAGTGTTCTCAGTGCACTCCGTGCTCTCTGTGGTTCAATCGCCCTGGCTCTCCTTCGCGCCTTCGTGTGCTTCGTGATGAAAATGGCCCTTCATCTCGCCGGACGAGCCCCACAAACGAAAAAGGCCCCGCAGCGCGGGGCTGCGGGGCCTTGAGGGTGCGTCAGGCGCGCGGCCGGTTCAGATGAACAGGCAGATGTCGGACTCGCCGGCGAACTCGAAGAACGCGGCCGCCCCGGCGTATTCCACACCGTCGATGAATTCGCTGGTGTCCATGTCGAACAGGTCCACCGTCATCTGGCAGGCAACCATGCGCACCTCCGCCTCCAGGCACAGCTCACGCAGGTCGCCCAGATCGGAGACGCCCTTCGCCGCCATCTTCTTCTTCATCATCACGGTCATCATCTTCTGCATGCCCGGCAGGGCCTGCAACATCACTGGCATAGGCATCGGCATCGGCATGCCCGGGTTGCCCAGCGAGGTCACCTGCAAGTCCAGCTTCTTGCGCAGCAGCTGCAGGCCGTAAAAGGTAAAGAACACCTCGCAGTCGTAGCCCAGGGCAGCGGCCGTGGACGCCAGGATGAACGGGGGATACCCCCAGTCCAGGCTACCTTTAGTGGCAATGATGGCCATCTTCTTTTGATCACTCATTTCTACTCTCTCTTACAGTCGTAAAGGATTCGGACCCGCCACAGCCCCCTGCGCGGCCCGTCTCCTATTAGTGAAAGCCCGTGGGTTATCTGCCGGCCTAATGCCTCGATGCCTGACGCCCCCTGCGCCAATCTCGAATCAGTGCACAACCAGCACACACCCCCAGCGCCGCCATGCTGGCCCAAACCGAAATCGGGACCAGAATCATGGCCAACGCAAACATGAGCCACGCCAGTATGGTCATCGTGCTCCTCCTGCACAACGCCTACGGCTAATATAGCCGCCCCCCTGCTGTGCTCGAATCGTGGGGAATCGTCCTGGACGGCTAGCGCTTCTCCGGCGCCTCCGGCTCTACGTTATCGCGAGGTGCATCCGTGCCTCGCGTCGAATCCGGGGCCGTGGCTTCCGGCTCCGGCGGGTGATAGACATCCGCGGCCGAGGCCCGACCGCCCTGACGCGAAACCGGGCTGGCATCGACGAACTGGTTGTTGAGGCGCTGGATGTAGGACTCGGCCCGGTCGCGCAGCTGATGCAGACGACTGATCATGCGCCGCCCCAGCCCCAACGGGGCACGGCCCAGCATCGGACGCCAGGGGCGCGTGTTCTTCTCGAAGGCAGCTCGCCAGTTACCGGCCGCAGTCTCCGTGGGCAGGGTCCGCGCGATGCGTCGCGCGATCCAGCGACGGTTAAAGAAGTGAATCCCGCCCAGCGCGATCGCCAATACCACCAAGCCGAAGGTAGTCATTAGCGGGCGTTCACCCAACGCCTGCCAGACGCTGCCGTCCGTCCAGGGAGCGAGGCTCCCGGTGGACTGGTACGCGACCAGGCCCAGGATAACTGCCACCACGGCAAACATTCCGAC
Source organism: Thioalkalivibrio sp. ALJ1 (assembly GCF_000745395.1). Classification (NCBI taxonomy): domain Bacteria; kingdom Pseudomonadati; phylum Pseudomonadota; class Gammaproteobacteria; order Chromatiales; family Ectothiorhodospiraceae; genus Thioalkalivibrio; species Thioalkalivibrio sp. ALJ1. Next base: position 1,712,352 of record NZ_KN050684.1, read on the forward strand.
GTCGAACTGCACCACGCGGCGGCGCCATTGGTACAACGCCTTCTTCAACGCGGGCAACGCGTCCATCTCGATGGATTCGGCAATGGCCTGCAGCGAGCCCAGAATGCGGTAGGAACGCGAGGAGCTGATCTCCTGGATCTTGGCGTGGATCTCCTGGCGGTCGCGCCGGGATTTTTCCTCGTAGCGTTCGCGCACCTGCGAGTCACCGATCTCCACCGCAGCACTCTCGTTGTACAGACAGTAGAAACGCCCGGTGGCATTGCCCTGGCGCACGACAGCGCGCTGCCAGGCGGAGACCACCTCTTCCAGGTTGTCCTCGCGCCAGGTGGTATCGATCTGATTGAGGATGAACACGAGCTTGGTAAAGTCGTTACGTTCGGCAACGCGATTGACGAGGTGCTCCAGCGTGTCGCGCATCGCACCCGGCTCCGGGTGGCGAGCGTCAAAGAACACCAGTACCAGATCGGACAGATCGATGATGTGATCGGTCAGTTGCAGGATGGTCGTGCGCTGCTCGTCCGCGTCGAACCCCGGGGAATCGATCAGGATGCGCCCGCGCAGACGCTCGGAGCGCGCGGTCTTCATCGCCAGGAAGTGGTCCACCGTGCGCCCACCGCCATCGGTGATGCGCTCGATCTCGTCGGAGACGCGATAGAACGGGAAACGTGGGTCGCCGTCCAGGGCAAGCCCCGGCAGTTCCTGCACGTGTTCGCTGCCGCCGTAGCTGATCACGGTGAATTTGTCGTCTACCGCCTGAGAGCCACTGCGTTGCACCGTAGTGCCGACGTACTCGTTAATGAAGGTGGACTTGCCCGCCGAGAATGTGCCCAAGGTGGCGATCATTGGCCACCAGGAGATGGTAAAGGCGAACGAATCCTCGGTCGGGTCCAGTAGACCCGCGGCATAGCCAACCCGATCTAGGTCGCGGAAGGGATCTACAACCCCTTTCAGGACCGGATTTTCTTCGGCAAGGCGATCACTCAGCAGCTTGAGCTGCTTGCGCACGCGGGGGCCAGGTCGATTGAACATTCGGGACTCCGTCGGACGAAAGGCGTGATCAGCGCGGGTAATACGGCCCCGGCGAACCCCGGACCGGACCGCTCTGATCAGAGAATGGATTGAACATGTTCATCATACCCATGGGACCGCCGACATTGCGATTCAGGCTCCACATGTCCTGTTGCATACCCGTGATTGAACCGGCCATGACGCGGGTGTCGCGTGTCATCGAGCCGATATTGGAATCCATTGACTGGGTGTTCCCGGCGATCACGGCCACCTCCTCGTTCATCACGCGCATAGTGTTGTTGATGTCCGTCATCTGCTGATCCATCGAGGCCATGTGGCCTGCGATAATCGACATATCGCGATCCATCACCTTGGTCATCTGGGTGATTTCCTGAGTGAGCTGTCCTACATCCCGAGTCAAGCTGGTGATCAACCAGAAGCCGTAGATCGCCAACACAATGAAAGCGATCAGGGCGGTGTAAACGATCAATTCCAAGCGGTGGGACCGGGCATCCGCCTTGTCGGCCTCGCTTCGGACCTTTTCAAACTCTTCACGACTCTCGTCACTCATTGAACGCCCTTTGTAGATGCATGAAAACCAGTATCGAGACCCCCATCAGAAGGCGCCAACGGCGGCGCGATCAATAATCTCCTCCAGTGATTCCTTCACAAACACCGCCTGCTCGTGCAACTCCTCGGGCAGCGGGCGCCCTCCATGGATCATCGGGTCCAGATCCAGAGTCATCAGCCACAGGTTGCCGTCGGCATCCTCCTGCAAAACGATGCGGCACGGCAGGTAGGCGGCCATCGCCGGACTGTGGCCTACCATCTGCGCAGCAATGGCGACATCGCAGAACATGTAGATCTTGAGGAACGGAAAATCCTCGCCCGTGACGCTGCGCACCTCTTCGCCCATGGGCAACTCGCCCACGTTGCGGATATTCAGCTCGTTGGCCACAAGACGCAGGACATCCTCGACCTCCTCGACACTCAGGCCTTCATCCACCTGGCGCTTGTAGACCATCGCCTCGGCGGCATCTCCCGTCTCCAGCACCGTGCGCGCAATCTGCGCGTACACCTTGGGCGCCTGGGAATCCAGCGAGCGCGCCTGACTGAGATACGGCTCAAAAGCGAAGATGGCGTACCCAACAGCAATCAGCGAAACCAGCCCGATCACCACCAGTGCGTTGCGTATAAAGCGCATTGAAAACCCCTCCTGCCCATCTGGCCCGGTCGTTGCCGGGACACCGATGGGCTATTGTTTTTTCCGGCGGCGCCGCCCAAATACGGCTGCCGCTAGTGCATCCAGCTCCGAGGCCGCCTTGCCCCGCGGCTCCAGTTCGTGCACCGAAAGTCCCTCGCTAAAGGATCGGCGGAAGGCCATGCGCTGCTTCAGCCGCGGCTTCAGCAGACGCACTCCATCGATCTGTTGCAGGGCCTCCCAGGTCTCGTCCGTTTCGCGCACGGCCTGGTGGGTATCCGCTCGGTTGATGAACACCAGAATCTCCGGCTTCTTGCGGGACCCTCGCGCCTTCTGAATACGCTGCACAAATCGATACGTGGACCAGACATCCGCCTGGCTGGGCGGCACCGGAATCAGGACCCGATCCGATCCTTTCACGGCCTCCAGTAGCGACTCCATGTCCGACGCACCGACGTCGATCAGCAACTCGTCATAGTCGCCCTGTCCCGCACGCGCAGCTTCAAGGTCGGCCACGCCGTCCAGCGCCGGCTGATAGCCTTCCTCCCGACGCACCGCCAACACATCGCTCAGGGTGGCCTGCGGATCCAGATCCACCGTCAACGCACGACGGCGCCCCTCCAGCAACCATAAGGCCAGATTGAAGGCGACTGTACTTTTGCCCGTACCGCCCTTCAGGTTGGCTACAACGGTCTGCATGTCGGCTCCTTGCGGGGAGAGTGCTGACCAATGGACTCATAAGCCATCCATTGGTCAGTACTTTCAGTAAAAAGGGCCTGCCCGAAATACGGGCAGGCCAGTTACAACGGGTTTTGGACTTAGTTGCCCTGACCCTGTTGCTGCTGCGGCATCTGACCCTGCGGGCCCCAGCCCTGCTGGCCCCAGCCCTGCTGCGGACCATAGCCGTAACCCGGATGGCCATAACCGTGGCCATAGCCGCGACCGTAGCCGTCACCATAGCCATGGCCATAACCGTGGCCATGACCGCGACCGCGGGCGGAGAAGTCAAAATCACCGCCACCCATCATGTCGCTCATCATATCGCCCATGCCGTGACCACGGCCGTAACCGGGGCCGCCAAAGAACGGCATGCTCGGGCCGTAGCCGTAACCCGGACCATAGTAACCAGGACCACCGTAACCGGGGCCGCCCCACTGGGCAGAGGCCATCATCGGGGCGGCCAGGCCACCCAGGGAAACGGCGAGAACTGCTGCTTTAACGAACTTATTCATGGTGCTACCTCCTGAAGGAGTCATGCCCTCATATTGAATGCGTGCACGCGGGGAGGGCTTCTCGAATGCACGCTTAACCGTCAGGGGAACGGGAAACCGCCCATTCCCCAGGGGAAGGCCGAGAACGGCCCGCCCATTCCCGGGTAACCGGATTGGCCCGGATACCCGTATGGATAACCCCCCGGCATCCCGCCGGGGGCGTGGAAAGGCACAGAGCCCATCCCGCCTTGAGACCCGTGAGGCCCATAGGGCCCAGGGCCAAAGCCGGGCGGGTAACCCCCGGTCGGCGCCTCGCGTGATTCCGCCCGTCGGGACGGGTCGTAATCACGGTCGGGAAAACGCCCATGCGAGCGTTCCGGCGCCGAGCGTTGAACCTCCGGCGCTGCGGAGGCCCAGGGGTTCTGGCGATCACTCGCCACCAGGTCGGCGGTCGGCAAGAGGCAGCCAGCAGCCAGCACAACCCCGAAAATCGGGGCGATCCTACGCCGCTGGTGTTCCTGTTGACCGCACTGCCTGCCTTGCATGGCGAACCGCCTCCATCTGGTTTCCACGCCGGCCGACAACCGCGTCGGCCGGGAATCAATTACCGATCCAGGATCAGTAATCACCACCTTCCTGCATGGACTCACGACGCTCCTGCATCATCTCCATGCGCTGCTCACGCTGGCGCTCCATCTCTTCCTCGTACGCCTTGCGCCCGGCCTCCATGGCTTTCTGTCGTGCCTCACGCATGGCTTCCATCTCTTCCATGCGCTCCTGGCGCTCGGCGTGCTGGGCCTTGATGCGCTCACGCATCTCTTCCGGCATGTCTTCCGGCAGGTTGTCCGGATCAAACGCCGGCATCTGGCCGTAACCCGGTCCCGGGCGCTGCTGCATGCCGTAGCCCGGCTGCATCATCCCCGGATGACCGAAACCACCCTGCTGGGGACCGGGGCCATAGCCCTGATGACCGCGGCCATAACCCTGGCCGTACCCATCACCGTGGCCACGACCATAGCCTTGCCCATGGCCGCGCCCGGACATGCCGAAACTAAAGTCACCGGAGCCTTCGCGCTGCTGCATCATCCCGCCACCGGGATGCGCACCCATACCCTGCTGGCCATACGGGCCATGCCCGTACGGACCCGGCACCGGACCCTGCTGGCCCATCGCCGGACCCTGGCCGTAACCCTGAGCCTGCTGTTCATCGGCCTGGGCCACACCCAACGCCAGAACCGAGACCACAGCGGCACTCGCCAGCGTCGTACCGATCGCTCGTGTATTGAATCGCTTCTTCATTACGAACCTCCTTGAGGTCTTGCTTGCATGTTCATTTAAGTCGAATACCGCGCCGGGCGCGGCCCTTGCCGGGCGTCCCCGACTTTCCTCCCCTCTTGGGGGAACTACCGCTGTCCTTGCGGTCGGTCTTGCTGCTCGTGGTGGCGGGCTTGGTGGTTCCGCCGGTCTTCTTGTTGGATGCTGTGGAAGTGCGCTTGTTCACTGCCCCGGCACTCGTTTGGGTCGCGCTCTTGGAGCCGGCTGCGCGCCGCGAACCACTACCGGAAGTCGTAGACTTCGGACTCGCATCCTTGCCCGCCGCCTTGGTGTTGGTAGCGCTCGTCTTCCTGGCGGTCGCCCCGGAGGAGCGACCCGCGGGCTTTTTCGCAGTCGAGGGCTTGTCCTGACCCGTAGCCTTGGGTGGAGCGCTAGAGGCGGTACCTGTTCCGGAGCCCGTGTGGCCAGCGTCCGATTTCGTCGCAGCGGCCGATTTCTTGGAGGGGCTCTTCCGGGTCGCCGTCTTCGTCTTTGCGGGCGCCTTCCCAGACTCACGGTTTGGTTTCGGTTTGGGGGCGGAGGTGGCGGTGCGGACACCACTACTATCCGCAGCCGCCGGGGCCGAAGCGCGGTTCTGGGCGGAGGCCGAACTCGCGGATTCAGCGCTGGCGTCACGTGGCGATGCCGGTTTCGGATCCTGCTTCGGTGCTGGGTCTGCCGAGCGCTCGGTCGCCACCACATCGGAGCCGGAGCCCGATCCCGCCGCGGGTGGCGAACCATTGCCACCACCGGCCGGACTGCTTGGGCCTCCGGTGGACGTCGGACCGGCCGGGGGCGGGCCGCCGCCATCTCGGTTGCGCCGGCGCTCGATAAACGAACGGATTAGGCGCCACACCGCCAGGGCCAGGTCGCGCAGTCCCTCCAGGAAGGCCAGGGCCAGGCATTTCAGGTACAAGCCGCCATATTGCACGGCCTGAGTCACTGGGCCGCCTTCACGGGGGCCGAAAATGTCCTTGCCTTCGGTTGCAGCGCCCGGGCCGGATGCGGCCGCCATGCCCGCACCTCCATGGCCGTTACCGTTACCGTTGCCATTACCTGGCGCACATCCCACTGCCGCCTCGCCGTTTTCATCCAGGCTGGTCGGGCAGAAGGCACGACGTCCGGAGATGCAGCCCAGCGGGATCACCACCAGGGTCAGCAGCGTGGCCACCACCGTCCCGAACATCAGCGAGATCGCCATGCCCTGGAAGATGGGGTCAAACAGGATCACGCTGGAGCCGGCCAGCAGGGCCAGCGCGGTGATAATGATCGGACGGGTGCGGGCCTGGCAGGCCATGATCATCGCGTCGCGTACGTCATGGCCCTCGTCCACCGCCTGGCGACCGAAGTCCACCAGCAGGATCGAGTTCCTGACAATAATCCCCGCAAGTGCTATGAAGCCGATCATCGAGGTCGCGGTGAACTCGGCGTTCATCAGCCAGTGGCCGGGAATGATGCCGATCAGGGTCAGCGGGATGGGCGCCATGATGATGCCCGGCAACACGAAGTTCCCGAACTCCCAGACCACCAGCATGTAGATCAGGATCAATGCGATGGCGAAGGCGATGCCCATGTCGCGGAAGGTCTCGTAGGTCACCGTCCACTCGCCGCCCCACTCGAACGCAGTGGAGCCATCATTGGGCGGCGGCCCCAGCCAATGGGGTTGCACCTGGCTTCCATCCGGCAAGCGGTAATCCGCCAGCTGCTCCTGGACTTCGAGCTGACCGTACACCGGTGCGGCCAGGCGACCGACCACCTCGCCGGTCACATATTCCACCGGCCGCAGATTCTTGTGATAAATCGGCTCGTCCTGCGGGCGCTGGACAAATTCGCCCAATTCGGCCAGAGGGATCGATCCGCCCTGTTGGGTGAACACCGGCAGCATCTCCAGCTGCCGGACGTCATTGCGCGTAGCCATTGGCAGGCGCATCTCGATCAGATGCGGTTCGACCAGGGATTGCGCCTTCACGTCACCCAGGATCTGCCCGCCAATCGCAGTCTCGAGGGTGCGGTTAATGGTCTCTACAGTCACACCGCGCCGCAGGGCCTTGTCGCGATCCACGTCGAAATGCCAGACCTCGTGCGGCGCTTGCAGGAAGCTGTCCACATCCGCCACGTGCTCAGCACCGGCGAACATGCCCTCAAGGTCGCGAGCCACAGCCCGTCGGGTCTGGGCATCGGGGCCGTATACCTCGGCGACCACCGATTGCAGAACCGGTGGGCCCGGCGGCATCTCGACCACCTGAATGCGGGCACCAGCAGCCTGCGCCATCGGTGTGAGCAGCTTGCGCGCCTCGGTAGCAATCTCGTGCGAGGTTCGGCGGCGGTCACCCTTGTCCACCAGCTGCACCTGGATATCGCCCTGCCAGGGCTTGTCGCGCAGGTAGTAGTGACGCACCAGGCCGTTGAAATTGAACGGCGAAGCGGTGCCGACATAGGACTGCAGCCCCACGACCTCGTCCATCTCGCGCAGGACGCTGGCCATGTCATGGCTCAGGGTCGCGGTCTCGGTCAGGGCCGTGCCCTCGGGGAAATTCACCATCACCTGAAATTCGGGCTTGTTGTCCAGCGGCAGCATCTTCACGCGGACATCGGTCGTCATGAACAGGCTGGCCGTCAGGAAGAAGACGACGATGACTCCGATCAGAAAGGCGTAGCCCCGAACCTTGTTGTCCGCCAGGCCTGGGATCACCGTGCGGTAAAAGCGGCCGAGCTTCTCGGCCTGACGGTGCTCCTTGTCCGTCGCCTTTTCCAGATACGCCATGCTCGGACGCAAGCGCTGGGTCAGCCACGGGGTGAACACGAAGGCCGCGACCAGCGAGAACAACATGGCGACCGACCCTAGCACCGGAATCGGCTGCATGTACGGACCCATCATCCCGGAAACAAAGCCCATCGGCAGCAGGGCTGCGATGACCGTAAACGTGGCGAGAATGGTGGGGTTACCGACCTCGCGCACCGCATCCACCGAGGTCTCGGTATCGATACCGCGCTTCATTAACCAGCGTCGGTAGATGTTCTCGACCACCACGATGGCGTCGTCAACCAGGATGCCGATGGAGAAGATCAGCGCGAACAGGCTGACGCGATCAATGGTATAGCCCAGCACCCAGGCACTGAATACAGTGAACAGGATCACCACCGGGATCACGATGAGCACCACCAGCGCGGCGCGAATCCCCAGGAACAGTCCAACCAGGATGGTCACCGCGAAGGTCGCGATGAACAGCTTGAAGATCAGCTCGTTGACCTTCTCGTTGGCAGTCTTGCCATAGTCCCGTGAAACCGCTACCTCGACGTTATCCGGGATGACGCTGCCTTTCAGGCGTTCCAGGCGCTCGAGAATGTCGTTCGCAACGGTCACGCCGTTACTGCCGGGCTTCTTGGCGATGGCTAGCGTGACTGCCGCCGCACCCTCCGGCGCTGCGTCCGCGTCGACGGCCGCGGGACCGGAATAATGCCGCACGAAGCGTTCCAGCTCGCCCGGGCCATAGGTGACCTCGGCCACATCGCGCAGATAGATGGGTTGCCCGTCATTGACGGAAATCAATAGCTGCTCGAGATCCGTCGCTCCGGTGAAGAAACGCCCGGTGTACACAGCGGTACTCAGTCCATCGCTTTCGATGCGTCCGGCAGACCCCTCAACATTCGCCGACTGCACTGCCTGGGCGATCTGATCCAGACTGACGTCATACCCCGCGAGCCGTTCGGGCAATACTTCAATGCGCAGGCGCTCCTCGCGCCCGCTGACCACGAAGCTCTGGTTGGTATCCGGAACCTCGTTCAGTTGCTGCTGAGCATCGAGTGCGATCTGCCGCAGAAGGGCATCGTCCACCTCGTTCGACCAGAATGTCAGGCTGACCACCGGCACATCGTCGGCACCCTTGGACTTTACCAGGGGCTCGCTGACGCCCGGCGGCATCAAGTCACGATTGGCGATCAGCTTGTCGTGCACCTTGACTATGGAGGACTCCATGTCCTCGCCGACGTCGAACTGCACGGTCACCATCGCCTCACCGCGATGCGACACGGAGTAGACGTTGTCCACCCCGGAGAGCTCGCTCATCAACCGCTCCAGTGGTCGCGCGGCGAGACTGGCGACCTGCTCCGAGGGGACTCCCGGATAGGCCACCATGATGTCCACCATGGGCACAGAGATCTGCGGGTCCTCCTGGCGCGGAGTGACCATCAGCCCAAGGATGCCAATCGCGATACTGGCAAGGAGCAACAACGGCGACAGCGGCGAGTGGATAAAGGCCGCCGCCATACGCCCGGCGATGCCAGGATCGCCGTGCTTCTCCCGGAAACCGGTATTGGATTGTCTGTCGTCTTCGGCCATCGAGCTTGAACAGTCCTATTGTTAGTCTGGCGTCCCAAACGCCGGGTTTCCGGCGTGGAGCACCGGCTCGCCTGCCAGGGGCGTGGCCGGGGCCTTTATCCCCGGCGCACCGCCGGGTGTGATGTTCTACATGCGACTCCAGGGGTCGGCGCTACCCCCCGAATCCGGCGCTCGGCTCCCGACCGGTTGCCCGGAGCGCACACCTGCACCTGGCCGCGCCAGGATCTGCATCCCGGGCTCCAGACCGGAGGTCACCACCACCTGATCTCCGCGAGACCCGCCCAGACGGACCATGCGCACACGCACGTGGCCCTCGCCGTCGAGCACGGCCACGCGTGGCAGCGCCCCACCGGGGATCAAGGCCGAGCGCGGAATCACCACCCGGTTGCCCGAGGCCTCGCCCTGCGGCAGATGTACGGCCGCATGCATACCCGGACCGCCTCGCACACCCTGGGGTAGATCAAACTTGACCGTCACGGTATGACGTTGCGGATCGGCCAACGGAAAGATCTGGGCAACCCGGGCCTCGACCTCGTCACCGGTATCCAGGCGCACGTGCACGTAGTCGTCTTCCTGCAGGCCGGCGACCAGCCTCACCGGCACCTGGGCCTCGACGCGGAGGTATTCGACATGACCGAAGGTCAACAGGGGCTGGCCCGGCTGGACCGTATCGCCCTCTTCCACATGCTTGTGCATCACCAGCCCGTCGAACGGGGCCTCGGAGCGGGTATCGCGGATCGCGGCATCGAGTTCAGCCACCCGGGCGCGCGCCTGCTCCCAACGCGCCTGGGCCTGGTCCACGCCGATGTAGCGGGAATAGAGGTCCGTACGCCGGTCCAGTGCGGGGTCGCCCATGCCCATCATCTGTCCCGCCGGCTGGGTGAACATCTGGTCGAACATCGACGGAATCCCCATGCCCGGCATTTGGCCAATGCTCCGCGACTGCGGTGAGACCACCTCGCGGCCGTACTGCATCTGCGCCTCGCGAATCGCAGCCTCGGTAGTGCGCATCTCGGCCTGGGCGGCCTGGCGCTGAGCCCGCAACCGGTCATCACTGATCGAGACCAGCACCGAGTCTTGCTCGAAGCGATCACCCTCGGCGCCAGCTACCTGCACCACCCGCCCGGCAGACTGGGCGGTCAGGGTCACCTCGCGGTAGGGCACCACGGTCCCGCTTACGGTGCGGGTCGCGGCCTTGTCCGGCTCCACCGTGAGGACGGGCCCGGAGGCATGGGCCATCCCCACCCCCCCTGAACCCAGACTGATCAGCGGCAGGGTGAGCAAGGCACTCAGGAAGAGTCGAGAGAATCGCTTAACCATGATCGTCAGCACCTCGCGTCGAAAGCCGCGATGAGAGAGGTGATCCCACACATACATTCGGGTCGCTGCGCGAGACGGGACGAACCCGCCAGCAGCGACCGGACCGCACACATCCCGGGACCGGGGTGTACGGCGCTGAAACCCTTTCGGCAGGGGACAGATGCCGGGTGACAACCGAGATGGGTATTCATTACCCCATTTGTAGAAGAACTCATGCCGAACTACAAGCAACGTATATGCCAGTATTGTGACATTCTTATTTTTCAATCATTTAATTGTGATGTACTGATATTTAATAGATGACTGTTGCAACACCCCCGTTTCGCGCTATAACCAAGACAAGGGTTGGCGAAACGGGCAATTCCGAGGTGTTGCAGATGAGCGCGGCGTTGCAACACCACACCGCCTTCGCTGCCCTCCAGATCACCACGAGGAGGCAGGATGACCACGACCGAGCTGGCCGAGATCTGCATCCGACACAGTCGGGACCCACACCTCATCAGCGACACCCAGGGCCGCGTCCTGTTTGCCAACCCGGCCTTACACCAAACCCTGCAGATCCCCCCGGAAACCCACCTCACCCTGGCGCGACTCGGGCCGCTGAACCTGGCGGAGCACCTGCGCGAGGCCGCGATCGCGGCCGGCGAAGACGACGCCGATGCCGGCAACACCCGACACGCCCTGCACTTTTCGCTGATGGCGGAGCTGGAGGACGAAACGCTGCCACTGGAGGTCATCAGCCAACCGCTGCGTCTGAAAGACGACGACCGGGGCCTGCGCCTGATCACCCTGCAGCCACAGCGCCGTCGCATTGCCGCGGTGGAGACCATCAGCGAAGATGGACGCGACGGCCTCGACGACAGCCACTTCCATTCCCACGATGCCCCCTGCAGGACCACGCTGCAGTTCGCCCGGCGCGTCGCCACCAGCGAAGTCCGCGTGATGCTTCTGGGCGAGTCCGGCACCGGCAAGACCCGCCTGGCACGGGCCATCCACCAGTCCAGCCGGCGGGCCAGTGCCCCGTTTGTCGAGATCAACTGCGCCGCAATCCCCGAAGAACTCCTCGAATCCGAACTCTTCGGCCACACGCGAGGGGCCTTCTCCGGCGCGGTTAGCGATCGCGTGGGGCGTTTCGAATCGGCCGACGGCGGCACGCTGTTTCTGGACGAGATTGGCGAGATGAGCCAGCGCCTGCAGGCCAAACTGCTGCGCGCGGTGCAGGATGGTGCCTTCGAGCGTGTCGGGGAGAACACCACCCGGCAGGTCGATGTCCGGGTGCTTGCGGCCTCCAACCAGGATCTGCGCAGCCGTGTGGAGGCCGGTGAATTCCGGGCCGACCTGTTCTATCGGCTTGCGGTCGCGACGGTCGAGATCCCGCCACTGCGCGAGCGTCCTAGGGATCTCTCCGCCACGCTGCAAAGCTATGAGGTGCGCCATGGCATCCGCATTGCCCCGCACCTGAAACAACGCCTTCAGGACCATCCCTGGCCGGGTAACTTCCGTGAGCTGGAGAACGTCTTCGAATGCCTGACGCTTCATGCTCGCAATGGCCAGGTAGACGACTTCCCTCTGCCCCAGCCAATCCGGGTGGATACCGAGGCCGCTGACCATATCCAGTCGGGGGAGCCCAACGGGCATGACTCGGGTACTAATGGGTCGCCTGGCGAGCACCCCGAGGCCCGGCGTCTGCGGCAGGCGCTGATCGAGAACGCCGGCAACCGCTCGCAAACCGCACGGGCTCTTGGAATGGACCGCACCACGCTGTGGCGCAAGCTGCATCGCTTCCAGCTGGTGTAGCGCAGCCTACGTCCCACCAAGACAAAGGCCCCGGAGGTTACTCACCTCCGGGGCCTTTGTTGTGCGGCTTCACACGACCCGCCTCATACCGCTCGACCGGACCGTAACCGTGGCGTCCTAGCGGTACTGCCGCAGATGCCCCGCCCCCTCGGCATGATGACGTTCATACAACGGCGTCAGGCGCTCGATCATCCTGCGCCGTTCACTCGACGGCAGCAGCCCCAGAGCGCTATCCCAGGCCTGCATCGCACCCTCGGCGTCACCCGTGGCGTACAGGGCATTCCCCAGTTCGCCGTAGAGATCCGCCTGTTGCGCCGAGGTCGCATCGATCTCGTCCAGCGCCTTGCGCAGGACCTCCACGGCGGCCCCCGGCCCATCACGCCAGTACGTGGTCCGCCCGGCATCAAGCGCCTCCTGCACCTGCCCCGCGACCTGTTCTTCGCTCGACCGTTCTTCGGGCGCACGAGCGTCGGCCGGCTCCTGCGAGTCTGGGGTCGCGCGGTGCATTCCAGTCTCGTCATCACGCTCGTAGGCCTCGCCGGTCATTGGGTCCATATCACCTTCCGACAAGCGACCCTCAGCCGTCTCCGGGGTCTCGTCCTTAACCGCCGCCGCATCGGCCTGCTCTTCCTGCGGCGCCTCATCGACACCGGGTTGCAGGAGATCGCGCGCGGACCACGCGACCAGCCAGAGCACGATGACGATCAAGATCCAGTAACGACTCACAAAGCTTCTCTGCCGGCTATCTGACTGTGCCATGACTCCCCCTTTTTGTTGGTTCTGCGACCGGCCCCAGAGCTACCACCGGTACATCCCTTACCGTGGCCCGTCGCCTCCTTTGCCTTCATCCTCGAATGCTATCGTGCACCGATTCGTCGCTCTTGCGAAGCGCCAATGCAATTACAGCTTCACGGATACCCCAACACATCCTGGTGCCCGACGGTCAGCTCGACATCCCCGGCGGTCAGCGCGACCGTGCGCCTTGCGCCCCACTCGCGCAGGGCCTGCGCGCGTTTCGGGGCCATCTCCGTGGCGGCCACCACCCAGCCCTCAATCAAGGCACGACCGAGTGACGCCTGGGTCGAACCAACGTGCCAGTCACTCGCACACTGACGAACCCGGTACCCAAGGGCCTCGAGCCGTACCGCACAGCAGGTCGCCGCCGCAGGTCCCAGGGCACGGCCAAACCCCTTGTCGGATTGCTGATGCCGATTCACTAGCTGTTCGACTTCTTCATCCAGCGGGTCAGTTTTCGACCAGCGGATACGGCCGTCGTAGCTAAGGGCAAACAGCACCGCGGCGCCCTGCTGGACACAGGACTCGAGTAATGGCCTGAGCCACGCCTCCGATACCAGGTCCAGCAGCGCCGAACCGGTTACCAACGCTTCGGTGCCATCCAGCATCCGCGCTGGCTTGTCCCCAAAATCGACCGTGCAGGTTTCGACCACCACATCGGGGCGCGGCGCCTGTGCCCGTTCGAGCAATGCCGCATCATGATCCAGCAGGCGCCAGTGCTGGACATTTGCGAGCCTCAGGGCCAGATAGCGTAAGTTCGAGCCGGTGCCGCTGCCGAGGTCCGTGATCCTCAGTGGCGCGTCCAGACGCTGCCCGGCAAACACCTCACACAGGTCCGCCACCAAGGCCTGCGGACGGGCGGCGTGATCGGCCGGTTCGCGCAGATCCAGCCAGTCGCGATCGAAGGATTCCGTCATGGTCGCCAGCCGAGCAATGCCTGCTCCAGACTCGCTACCGCCTGCTGCCAGTCCGGACAGGCGGCCATCGATGCGCGGCCGGCCTGGCCCATACGGCACCGGGCATCCGGGTCTGCCAGCAACTGCGAGATAGCCGCGGCCAGGGCCTGGACATCGCCCGGTGGCACCAGCACGCCGGCTTGCTCCGGCACGGTCGTCGGGATGGCTCCACCGTGGGTACCGATCACCGGGAGACCACGCGCCATGGCCTCGGTATAGGCGATCCCAAAACCTTCGTAGGCGCTGGCCAGCACAAATAGCGAGGCCCGCTCATACCATCCATCCAGCGTGGCATCGTCGCACTCGCCGCCCCACTCGATACGATCTCCCAACCCGGCCCCGAGGACCGCATCCTCCACGCGTTGTACATAACCCGGATCGCGGCTGCGCGACCCCACCAGGACCGCGCGCCAGTCGTCCGCCTGTAGCTGGGCGAGTGCCTGCACCAGTTCCAGCTGACCCTTGCGGGGCACGACGGAGCCGACGCAAAGAATCCGTGGTGGCTCGTCCGGGTCGGGGCCCTTGGCTGGCGGCCGTGACTCCACCCCGGGCGGCACCGCTCGCCGCCGCTCAGCTGAAACACCCCAGTCCACCAACTGTCCGGCGGTAAAGGTGCTGGTGGCCACAACCCCGAGGACCTCCTGCACCGCCCGGCGCTCGCTCTCGATCAGCTCCGCCGCCCGCGCAGGTTCCAGCCCGGTCTCCAACCCTAAAGGGTGATGCAACAGATAGATCAGGCGCAGGCGCGATGCATGACGGGCCAGAACGTCCGGGAAGCCCCCTGCAGCCAGGCCATCCAACAGGACTGTACGACCGTCGAGAATTCCCGCCAGCGCGGCCTCCAGCACCCGTTCGGCGGCGGCGTTGGGGCCCGGAAAATCGCCATCGAGCTCGCAAACCTGCACCACCCAGCCGCGGTTCCGCAGGCCCGCGACCATACGCGCATCGTAGCGATACCCGCCGGTGCGTTGCTCCAGCGAACCCGGCACTACCAGGAACAGTTCGCGCATCGCGACTACGGGGCCGCATCGTAGCTGGCCCAGGCGACATGCGACTCATTGAGGGTCACGCACACGGCGTCCAGATCACGGGCCGAATCGCCCAGCTCACCGGCATGAATAGACCGCGACACCCGCTGGTGCAGTTCGTGGGCCAAGAACTCGGTGGTCGTGTTCTGGCCGCGGAATTCATCGCGCTCGTCCAGGTTCTGGTAGTTCAGGTCGGCCAGGATCGCCTTGACCACCTCGCTGGCGCGGCCGATATCCACCACCAGCCCATCGGTGTCCAGGGCCTGACGGCGGAAGGTCACATCGACGACATAGGTCGCGCCGTGCAGCTTTTGCGCCGGGCCGAAGGTCTCGCCCTGAAAGCTGTGGGCAATCATGAAGTGGTCGCGAACATTCAGGCTGTACATCGGGTGTCCTTGAGGGTTGCTGTGGAAGGGGTGGAGCGACGGACGTCAGTAACGGATGCGATGGCACAGTGTACGCGCGGCCTCAGGACCAGAGACGCGGGCCATCACCTCGGGCAGATCGGTAAACGCATCGTCCCCAGTGATCAGGGCATCCAGGGCCGGGTCCGATAACAGCGAGAGGGCCAGCGTCAGGCGGCGGCGATAGTCCCAGCGCGGGGCGCGTTCCGGCGGGATGCGACCCACCTGCGAACTGCGCAGGGTGAGGCGGCGCGAGTGGAAGGCTTCCCCCAGTGGCGCGGGTACCTGCTGATCGCCATACCAGCTCATCTCCACCACGCGTGCCTCGACCCCGGCCAGGGCCAGGGCCTGGACGAGCCCGTCCGGATGGCCGCTGGCATGCAGCACGATATCCAGGTCTTGCCGGGCCGGCTCGACAGCGGCCGCTTCGGGCGTGACCCATGCGAGCCCAAGCGCACCCGCCACGGCCTCACGCTCGGGATTCGGGTCGATGACCACCACTTCGGTTCCGGGAATCGAACGGAGAAGCCACGCGGCCAAGAGACCCACCACCCCGGCTCCGACCACCGCGATCAGGTCCCCGGGGCCCGGCTGGGCATCCCAGACCGCATTGATCGCGGTCTCCATGTTCGCCGCGAGCACCGCGCGTTCCGAGGGGACCGACTCCGGGATCGGAACGGCCGCCGTGACCGGAACGACATAGGTACTTTGATGCGGATGCAGGCAGAAGACCCGCTGCCCAGGTACCCGATCCGGCGCGCCCCCCGCCTCGACCTCGCCTACGCTGATATAGCCGTACTTCACCGGCCAGGGGAAATCACCCGCCTGGAAGGGTGCCCGCATCGCCTGATACTGGCTCTCGGGCACGCGACCGCGGAACACCAAAGACTCAGTCCCGCGGCTAATCGCCGAGAAGTGGGTGCGCACCCGCAACTCGCCATCCCTCGGTTCCGCGAGCGGCTCCGAACGCAGTTCGCCACGACCTGGACCCGTGACCCAGAAGGCCTGTTCGGCATCGGGCCGGCTCACCGGAAACGCTCCAGCGTGGCGGGACAGAGCGAGATCATCATCCGCGCAGTGTGGGCGAAGCGCGCAATCGGCGGCAACTCTAGCCGGGCGGCGCGGTCGCAAACCCGAGATACCAACACCAGAAGGCTACAATCGCAACATGGAGTCCTCCTCCGCCAAATCGTGCCAACCTCCAGAGGTCCTGCGGGCAACCCGTGTCTGGGGCGGCGACTGGCTGCTGTCGGGCCTGATCGGCATCGGCGTCACGGTGGCGCTGATGCTGCACGCCGGGCTGGGAGCCTTGCTACTCATCGGCTATGCCGCGATCTGGGCCGCATTGGGCGCAGCACTTGTTATCACGACGCGCCCCGAGGCCCTCGCCCCCGGACACCGCGGTCCCGGTCCGGCCAACCGAGTCACCCTGTTGCGCGCTGCGTTCACTGCCCCGCTGGGCTCACTGGCATTCGTAGCCCCCGGCACCGGCGAGCCGCTGCTGGCGTTCTGGGTGATCGGCCTTGCGGGCCTGGCGCTGTTGCTGGACGGTGTCGACGGTGCCATCGCTCGAAGCACCGGCAACACGACCGCCTTTGGTGCCCGGTTCGACATGGAGCTGGACGCGGCCATGATCCTCGCCCTGTCGGTGCTGACCTGGCAGATGACCGTAGTCGGCCCCTGGGTGATCCTGATCGGGCTGATGCGCTATGCCTTCATGCTCGCCGCGTGCCCCTGGGCCTGGCTGGCCGGCGACCTGCCGCCCAGCCGGCGGCGCCAGACCGTCTGCGTAGTACAGACCGTCGTCCTGCTGCTGGTGCTGATACCTGGCCTGCCCGCGTTCGCCGCAATCACCATCGCCCTGGCCGGACTGCTGGCCCTGAGTCTCTCCTTTGCCGTGGATATCCACTGGCTTTATCGCCACCGACCGGAGGTGTGTCATGACTGACGCCCGCTACACCCGCCCCACCATTTACCTGCACCAGGCGTTTCTGGCCTTTCTGCTCGCAGGCGCCCTCGCCTTGTCGGGCACCGCCGCCCAAGCCAACGCCGATCGCTGGGTGATCGACCCCGACCATTTCGCGGTCGGCTTCCTGGTCGATCACGCCGGCTACGCCAAGGTCATGGGGATGTTCCTGGAGGCCGAGGGCGAGTTCCAGTTCGACCCGGAATCCGGCGAGTTGGGCGACGGCTATTTCGTCATCCAGACCGACAGTGTGTTCACCAACCACGAGGAACGCGACGATCACCTGCGTAACGAGGACTTCCTGAACGTGGAGGAGTACCCGGAGATGCGCTTTACCGCCACCCGCTACGAGCCCACCGGGGAAAACACCGGGCGCCTGAGTGGTGGCCTGGAGCTGCTGGGCGAGACCCGCACCATCCATCTCGACGTGACCATCAACAAGGTCGGGCGCTACCCGTTCCCGCTCGGCGGGCTGTTTGGACGTCCCTACGTGCTGGGCGCCTCCATGCGCGGCAGCTTCAATCGCTCGGACTTCGGCATGACCTACGGGCTGACCCGCGACATCGTGGGGGACGAGGTTGAACTGATCATCGAGTTCGAGGCCCAGCGGCAATAGCAGGATTCACCACGAAGCGCACGAAGGCACGAAGAAGGTCAAAGGGCTTGTTACCACAGAGAGCACGGAGGACACAGAGGAAGGAAGGGGCGGGTCACCGGAAGATGGAAGGGCGTGAAGGCTCTTGATGGAATGGCCTGGGACAGGGCCCGGTACGTGCCATCCTGAGCGCATCGCGACTCCGTCGTCATCCGGGCCATAGCGGCGCGGAGAGCTGGGGTGACATGGGTAGGGGTTTTCCACGGCCGCTGTGGGCGGCGGGAAACGAAAAGGCCCCGGTGCGTTCGCGCGCCGGGGCCTTGTGGGGCTAAAGGCTGTGGACATCAGGCCGTGGTGTTGATGTTGGTACCCACGTTTTCCGGCAGACCCTGTGTGGCGGCCTGCATCTCGCCGATGTCGGGCATCGCCTGCAGCAGGGACTGGGCGGCCATTTCCTGCGATTCCATCGCCTTCTTCTGAACGGCCACATCCTTTTGCATCGCCAGCTGCTGCTGGCTGTTCTGCGTGGCCATTGCGGCAATCGCGCTTGCATCCATCACGGTACTCCTCGAACGCTGAATGTTCAGGCCCGTGGACGTTCAACGCGCAAACGGGCCTGTCCCCGCTGACGGCTTCTACCGACAAGACTTGAGCCCTCGAACAAAACTTTTTTCACTTTGCCCGGATTGCCTTCACAAAACGCTGCACACGCCGATCAAAACTCCCACGACCCCTCCAAATCCACATTTCCTGCTCTGTGTCCTCCTTAGTGCAATCCGCCCTGGCCCTTCTTCGTGCCCTTCGTGCGCATCGTGGTCAATCACGCCCTTGACCTTCAGCGCCCCGAGGCCTCTCTGCTGCATCACAGACCCGCGCCGCAAAGCGTCGCATCACACCGCGCGACACGCGATCGTCCGGCTCGATGCAGAACCCGGCCTGTTCCACCTCGGCCTCGGTATCGCGATTCGGATGACAGCCCCCGGTCACACAGGTCCAGGCCAGCTGCACACGATCCTGCAGGTAGGCGAAGACTGGCCGCGCGTGACGCACATGCTCCAGCATTCGCAGCTGGCCGCCGGTTTCCAGCACCCGGCGCACTTCGCCCAGGGCCCGCGGCGGATCCTGCACGCTGCAGAACACCAGCCCGGAAACCACGGTATCGAAGGCATTGTCGGCAAACGGAAGCGCCTCGGCCCGCGCAACCACCAGGGGCACCCCCGGAGCCCGCTGGCGAGCGCGGCGCAACGCCGCTAGGTCGGGGTCCATGCCGATCACCCTGGAAGCGTCGTCATACAGGGGCAAGTCGCGTCCCGTCCCACAACCCACCTCCAACACCCGGCCCGTCGCGCCCGCAACCAGGCGGCGCCGCCAGCGGCGAAAGCCCAGCCACTCCGCACTGGCCATCAGGGCGTCGTATAACCAGGGGATCTGTTCAAGACCGCGCATCACGCCTCCACAAGGAACCCGAAAAATAAATAAACCTCGGCGGGATCGCCGTGCTCATCTGAAAATGTGACCACCACCACACTCTTTCAGCCACTGGCAGGAACCTGTTTCCACACCGCCTGTCCACTTATACAAGTTGCGGAAATCATCGGCTCGTGGCAACGGCAGCCGGTGACCCGCCGTTCAGATCACAACCCTCCATCACACGGGTGTCTGGACGATCTTCGACCCGGTCATTGAACCGGGTCTTTTTTTGCCTGGTTGTCCGTCCCCAACGACTCACGGGCAGCGCCCAACCAACACGTCCTGGGCTCCCGACAGCACGTGGCTGTTATGATTGCGCGCTTTCGCCAACCGCGCACAGGGGCACCGTGGCCGAAGCTTCCCAGTCGAAGATCCTCTATGAGGTGGACGATCACCCGCCTCCGGTCAAATGCACCATCAGTGCGCTGCAGAGCCTGTTGTTGGTCGCACCGACCATCATCATCGCCCCCCTGATCCTGGCCCGCGCCATCGGTCTCGATCTGGCCGCGACCCAGTGGACCGTATTCGCCGCCCTGATCGGCAGCGCACTTGCCACACTGATTCAGGTCCGCCGCGTCGGCCCGATCGGATCGGGCTACCTGATCTTCATGGGGACTTCGACCGCCTACCTGGCCGTGGGCATCGAGGCCGCCCTGGTCGGCGGCATGGCGCTGGTCGGCACACTTGCCGTGCTATCGGCCCCGGTACAATTTCTGTTCGCGCGCTATCTCGGGTTATTCCGCCGCATCATCACGCCCACGGTCAGTGGGGTGGTGATCATGCTGGTGGTGCTCGGCGTGATCCCCACCACAGCCGACATGATGCAGGGTGAAGGAGACTACGAGGGGACCTGGCGAGCGCTGGTGGTGGCCCTGTTCACCCTCGGGTTCACCATTCTCGTTGCGGTCTTCGGCGGCCGCCTGCTGCGGCTGTGGGCGCCCATCATGGGACTGGGCTCGGGCATCGTGGTCGCGATGATCTTCGGCGTCACGGATTTCTCGGAGGTCACCGAGGCCGCCTGGTTTGGCCTGCCGCCGCTGGAATGGCCCGGCTTTTATTTCGAGTTCTCACCCACCTGGTTCACGCTGCTTCTGACCTTCGCGATCGTGACCCTGGTCGGAGCGGTAGAGTCCATTGGCGATACCCAGGTCGCGCAGCGCAACTCCTACCGCACCCCGCGCAAGATCGACCACGACCGCGTGCGCGGCGGGCTGTATGCGGACGGCCTGGGCAACATGATCGCCGGCAGCCTGGGCACACTGCCCAACACGACCTATGGCATTGGCGTCTCCTCGATCGAACTGACCGGCATGGCCGCCCGCCGGGTCGGCTACTACTTCGCCGCCTTTCTCGCGCTGATCGCGCTGATTCCCAAGCTCAACATGCTGATGATCTCGCTGCCGGGCCCCGTCTTCGGCGCGTTCCTACTCATTTTGCTGGCCCTGTTGTTCGTCGCGGGGATACGCCTGTGCGCCCAGGACGGCCTCAACTACCAGAGCGGCCTGATCATCGGTGTCGCCTTCTCGACGGGTTTCATCTTCCAGAACGAACTGTTTTTCCACCACCTGATCCCGGAGGCGCTGAGCCCGTTTCTGAATAACGGCGTCTCCACCGGCGGCACGGTGGCGGTGGCACTCAGCATGATCTTCAACCTGCGGCCTCGCCCGCATCGACGCGCGACCTTCGAGCCCGAGGCGGATTCCCTGCCACAGGTCCATGCCATGGCGCAGGAATTCGGCGAAAGCCTGAGCCTGCCGGAAAAGCAATCGGTCAAACTGCAGATCGCCCTGGAAGAGGTCTTCATGCATCTGTCCGAGCAGGCAGCCCGCGAGCCGGGACGCAGCCGGCCGGTCGATGTACGTCTGGAACGCGAGGGCGAGACGCTGGCGGTGGAATTGATCGATCGCACCGCCGCGGCCGAGGTCGACGAGGCCGCACTGCGCGAGGCACGCCAGTGGACGGCCAGCGACGAACAATCGCTGCGCGAGCTGGGCCTTTACCTGCTGAACAGCCTGGCGCAGGACGTTCGCCACATGCGCATGGCCGGGGTCAACTACATCTCGTTCAGCATCCCGCTGCGCTGAACACCCCCGACGCCGCCCGGTCGGGGTTCAGTCGCGGCTACCGCGGATGAGGTTCAGGAACTCGCGGCGGGTGCGGCCATCCTCGCGGAAGGCGCCCAGCATCACCGAGGTCGCCATGGACGAATGCTGCTTCTCCACCCCGCGCATGGTCATGCACATGTGCTTGGCATCCACCACCACACCAACGCCCTTGGCGTGGGTCACCTGCATCAGGGCCTCGGCGATCTCGCGGGTCAGGCTTTCCTGGATCTGCAGGCGTGCGGCGAACATGTCCACGATACGGGCGATCTTCGACAGGCCGATTACCTTGCCATCCGGCAGGTAGGCGACATGCACCTTGCCAATAATCGGCAACAGGTGGTGCTCGCACAGGGAATACAACTCAATATCGCGAAGCAGCACCATCTCGTCGTTGTCGGAGGAGAACAACGCCCCGTTCACGATCGAATCGAGGTCCTGGTGGTAGCCGCGCGTCAGGTACTGCATCGCCTTGGCGGCGCGCATCGGCGTATCCAGCAAACCCTCGCGTTGCGGATTCTCACCCAGTCCCGCGAGAACGGCGCGGTAGTGCTCGGCGAGCTGTTCCGGCGCGGCCAGCGGCGGGTCCGCGGCGTCCCGTGTCGTCGGCTCATCAGCCGTACGGGCGTCTACATCCATGGTCAGGTCTTTGTGTTCACTCATTCTTGCGCTCGTCATCGTCAAGCTACCAGCGTAACCGCAAGCCCGGAGGCCAGGGCCAGAATCGCCCCCACGGTCAGCACCAGGCGCAGGCCTAGATATCCCCACGGCAGTGCCAGGCGCGACAGACTCAGCCGGTCGACCCAAAGTACCCCGAGGAATAACGCCGCCAGGGTCATCAGGGCCTCCGGCAACGGCTGCAGCACTGCCAGCCACGCCAGAATCGACGGCACCACCGCCCAGACCGGGGCGGCCAGCGGGCCTACCCGGTGCTGCCGATCCGCCAGGTAGATCCCCCAGTGGATCGCCCCCAGGAACGACAGGATCACCGCACCATAGAGCGCCAGGGCCTCCAGCGCGAAAGCCTGCCATTCCGGCTGGGCCATCCAGACGCCTGCGCCGAAGAAGGCGAAGGGTATCAGGCCCCCGTATCCGAGCACCTGTAAAACGGATGCCGGCGCATCCGGCCGCAGACGTTCACCGCGCGCCTTGAGCGCCTGACCACCAAGGTACTCGCGCAACTCCGGAAGCCCCCCGATCACCCCGTCACGCGCGATGAAGAACGGCAGCACCGAGGCGCCGGTGGCCTGCTGCAGGGCATGGAACTGCTCGCGATTGTGGGCCGAACCCATCCCCCACTCCAGCCGGACCCACCGGCCCCGGCTCGTGGCCTCCAGCAACGCCTCGGCATCACGAAAGTCCGACAGTCCGGAGGTAATGCCAACGATATCGTGGTTCTCCAGTGCCGCGCGTACTTCTTCCGGCCATTCCATTCCCGGCCCTCCTGTACTGGAACGTTCCATTACTCATCGCCCCTATCTTCGTCGGTTACCTGCCATTGTCACTGGACTTTGCCCATTGCCGGGCACGGAACTTTTCGCCGCCAGCATTTACAAATATTGTACAGCTATTGTATAAGATGTACATCGCCTCTTAGGTTCGGAGAACCACCGCCATGAATCGCTCGCGTATCGCCATTATTGGCGGAGGTATTTCTGGTCTATCCGCCGCCTGGATCCTCCAATCCCGACACCAGGTCCAGCTGTTTGAATCGGAACCCGAACTCGGTGGCCACGCCCACACCGTCGAGGTTACGGACCCGCAGGGCCCGGTCGCCATTGACACCGGTTTCGTCGTGTACAACGAGCGTAACTATCCGCTGCTAACCCGCCTGTTCGCAGAGCTTGGCGTCGACACCCAGGACACGGACATGTCCTTCGCCTACTCACGCCAGCCGCAAGGTGTGGAGTACGCGGGTTCCGACCTGAACACCCTGTTTGCCCAGCGCCGCAATCTGGTGCGCCCAAGCTTCCTGCGCATGGCCGGCGACATCCTGCGCTTCAACCGGCTGGGCAAAGGTCTGTTCGAACGTGGCGAAACCCCGGACGGCACCCTGGGCGCCTTCCTCGATCGACACCGTCTGGGGCGGCGCTTCTCCGAGGACTACCTCCTGCCCATGGCGGCCGCGATCTGGTCCTGCCCACCCGAAGAGATTCGCGAATTTCCGGCCGCAAGCTTCCTGCAGTTCTTCCAGAACCACGGCCTGCTGGACCTGCGCGACCGCCCGCAATGGCGCACCGTGGTCGGTGGCAGCCGCGAATACGTGCGGCGCCTGGCGCGCCGACTTGAGCCGGATACGGTGGCTCATCAACCGGTGCGAGCCGTGCTGCCGGAAGAAGGGCAATGGCGTGTGCTAACCGATGAACAGGCGGCCGGGTTCGATGCCGTGGTCTTTGCCTGCCACGCCGACACGGCCCGCTGGCTGCTCAACGGGGCCGATGCCCAGCGCGACCGGCTACTCGGCGACTGCCGCTTCCAGCCCAACCACGCCATCCTGCACACCGACCCCCAACTGATGCCCCGCTCGCGCCGCGTATGGTCCTCGTGGAACTATCTTAGCGGTCGCACCACCCAGGCCGAAGACCGCGTGTCCGTGTCCTACTGGATGAACCGCCTGCATCGCCTGGATCGACGCCAGGACTACATCATCAGCCTGAATCCCTGGCGCGAACCACGCCCGACCACCGTGCTCGGCGAACAGCACTGGAAGCACCCGGTCATGGACGCCGCCGCCGAGCGCGCCCGCCAGCGCCTGGTCACCACTCAGGGCGAAAACAACCTCTACTTTGCCGGCGCCTGGATGGGCTACGGGTTTCACGAAGACGGGCTGCGCTCGGCGGTGGCCGTCGGGCAATCCATGGGCATCGAACCCCCCTGGTCGCACCCGGCACACACCCCGGCCCAACCCGAACGCATTCCGGAACCGGGCATCCACGGCGGGGGCCGCACGCCGGTCAGCGCGCCCGCCGCGCAGTCCCGGAGCGCTTAATGGACGCCGCACTGGTCCATAGCCAGGTAATGCACCAGCGGTTCTTCCCGCAGCAATACCGCTTTCGCTACCCGGTCATCAGCGCTCTGTTCGACATCGACAGCCTGGCCGAAACGGCGCGGCGCTGCCGACTGTTCTCGCTGGATCGCTTCAACCTGTTCAGCCTGCGCACCCGTGACCATGGCCCTCGCGACGGCCGTCCCTGGCGCCCGTGGATCGAGACGCACCTGGCCGAGCATGGCGTTGACCTGGCCGGTGGTGCCATCCACCTGCTGGCCATGCCCCGCATTCTGGGACACGCTTTCAACCCGCTCAGCATCTGGTACGCCTGGCATGCCGATGGCGAACTGCGCGCGATCCTGCTGGAGGTGCGCAACACCTTCGGCGAGCACCACCACTACCTACTACACCAGGGTGGCGCTCGCATGGAGCTGCCGGTCCGCCAGGAGAAAGACAAGGCCTTCCACGTCTCACCCTTCATCGACATGGACGCGCGCTACGCCTTCACCCTGACGCCGCCGCGTCTGGAACCCGGCGCGACTCTGCGCATCGCGATCAACGAATACCAGGACCAGGACCCGATGCTGGTGGCCACGCAACACGGCCGCCTCCAGGCCTTCACCGACCGCACGCTGCTGGGCGCCTTCCTGCGCCAGCCCTGGATGACCCTCAAGGTCCTGCCCCTGATCCACTGGCAGGCCGTGAAGATCTGGTGGCGTGGCGGGCGTTACCACCCCCGCCCGGCGCCACCGGCACAGGAGATCGACTAATGGCCCTCGACCACCTCGACACCCCACAGGAAAGCACCGCGCGACCGGACTGGGCCCTGCGCCTGATCGCCCGTGCCCTGAAGGACATCGAATACGGGCAGATCACGCTGATTGGACCCTCCGGCCAACGCGTGGTCGTTGCGGGCCGCCAGCCCGGCGTGGAGGCTATATGGCACTTCCGCCGCCCGTGGCGAGCCATCCTGCGCCTGTTGCGCCATGGCGATATCGGCTTCGCCGAGGGCTTCATCAGCGGCGACTGGAATACCCCCGACCTGCAGGCCCTGCTGCGCCTGGCCACCGATAACGAGCAGGCCCTCACTGCCCTGGCGCAACGTCCGGCCTGGCAGCGCGCAGTCGATCGCATGCGCCACTGGATGCATCGCAACAGCCGACGCGGCAGCCGCGCCAACATCCGCTTCCACTACGATCTCGGCAACGACTTCTACGACCTGTGGCTGGACCACACCATGAGCTACTCGTCGGCGCTGTTTACCCGAGGCGACGAGGCTCTGGAGCAGGCCCAGGCGCAGAAATATGCGCGCCTGCTGGATCAACTGAACCCCGAACCCGGCGCACACATCCTGGAGATCGGCTGCGGCTGGGGCGGCTTCGCGGAGATGGCCGCCCAACGAGGCTACCGCGTCACCGGCGTGACACTGTCGCAGGAGCAGCTCGACTACGCCCGCGCGCGCATTGAACGCGCCGGCCTGTCCGACCGCGTCGAGCTACGCCTGCAGGACTACCGCGACCTGCAGGGGACCTACGACCACGTGGTCTCCATCGAGATGTTCGAAGCAGTCGGCGAACACTGGTGGCCGACCTTTTTCGACAAGGTACGCGACTGCTTGCGCCCGGGCGGCCGGGCGGCGCTGCAGGTCATCACCATCGCCGAGCAGGCCTTCGACTACTACCGTCGCAATGCCGACTTCATCCAGCTCTACATCTTCCCCGGCGGCATGCTGCCCTCGGTGCCGCGCTTCAACAAAGAGGCCGAACGCGCCGGGTTGGCGATCGAGGACCAGGCCTTCTTCGGCGAGGACTACGCCCGCACCCTGCGCCACTGGCACCGCGAGGTCCGCCAGGCAGAGCCTGTGATCGAGGCCCTGGGCTACTCGCAATCCTTCCTGCGCATGTGGCGCTACTACCTCGCCTACTGCGAGGTCGGCTTCGATACCGCGCGGGTCAACCTGATGCAGGCCGTACTGCAAAGCCCGCAACCTGCAGAAGGGCTGGGCGCGGCCGATGCCCCCGCCCATACGCACGAGTCTCTATGAGGTGATCGCCCTCCCGCGCACGCAGCTGTTCGCCTACGGCGGGCTGGGCCTCCCGCTGGCCATTCTCGGCCTGCCGCTGTACGTCTTCCTGCCCGCGCACTATGCCGAGCACACCGGTCTGAGTGTCACCCTGGTGGGCGTTCTCCTGCTGCTGGCTCGGCTGCTGGACGTGATCACCGACCCACTGGTCGGGTATTTGTCCGACCGCATCCCCGGGGCCTGGCGTCGACGCGCCGTGCTACTGGCAGGGGTGCCGGTCCTGCTCGTCTCGGCGCCCCTCCTGTTCCGCCCGCCCGCGGAGGCCGGTGCCCTCTACCTGCTCGGCTTTGCCAGCCTGGTCTACCTCGGCTGGACGTTGGTCACGCTGCCCTATACCGCCTGGGGGGCCGAACTCTCCGGCGACTACCACCAGCGGTCCCGCGTCACCGCCGCCCGCGAAGGCTTCGTGGTGCTGGGCACCGTAATCGCCGCCGCATTGCCAGCGGTACTGGGGCTGGAGGACGACGCCGGCGCAGCCCTGGCCGCCCTCGCCGTACTGCTGTGGGTGTTGATGCCACCGGCACTGTTCGTTCTGCTCTGGCGCGTCCCCGAGGGGGCGGGCCGCCTGGCCCCGGTGCCCTGGCGCGCCGGCTGGGCGCTGCTGGCAAACAACCGACCGTTCCGTCGTCTGGTCCTCGCCTGGGTGTTCAACGGGACCGCGAATGCGATCCCCGCGACCCTGTTCCTGCTGTTCATCACCCATGTGCTGGAAGCGCCGGAACACGCCGGTCCGCTGCTGCTGGTGTACTTCGCTACCGGCATCCTGGCTTTGCCTCTTTGGCTGCGGCTGGCCCGCCATCTGCCGAAGCACCGCGTTTGGACGCTGTCCATGCTACTGGCCTCGGCGTTCTTCATCTGGGTGCCGTTCCTGGGCACCGGCGACATCCTGGCCTTCTATGCCATCACCGTGCTGACCGGCCTCAGCCTCGGGGTCGATCTCGCGCTGCCCGCTGCGATGCAGGCCGACGTGATCGACCAGGACACGGCCGACGGCGGCGGCGAACGCGCCGGACTGTTCTTCGGGCTATGGGGAATGGCGACGAAACTGGCGCTCGCCCTGGCCGTCGGGATCAGCTTCCCGCTACTGGGCCTGGCCGGGT
Organism: Thioalkalivibrio sp. ALJ1; assembly: GCF_000745395.1. Taxonomy (NCBI): domain Bacteria; kingdom Pseudomonadati; phylum Pseudomonadota; class Gammaproteobacteria; order Chromatiales; family Ectothiorhodospiraceae; genus Thioalkalivibrio; species Thioalkalivibrio sp. ALJ1. The sequence continues at coordinate 1,740,030 of NZ_KN050684.1, forward strand.
TTTCCACCAACGGCGGCAACGGTTCGACCGCTCTGCTCGCCCTGGGCCTGGCTTACGCCGGTCTCCCGGTGCTGTTCAAGCTGGCCGCGATGGCCCTGGTCTGGCGCTTCCCGATCGACGCCGCCACACAACACCACCTGCGCGAGCGCATCCAAGCGCGCGAGCATGCCCGCCTCTCACCGGCCCCCGGAGGTCCTGCATCATGAGCCGTTTGATCCCTTCGTCACGTTCCGCTGCCACGTTCGCATTCGTACTGGCACTATTCGCCGCCCTGGTGCCGGCGCAAGCCGATACCGAGATCAACGGCGTGCGCTTTGCCGACACCATCACGATCGACGAGACCCCGGTGCCGCTGCGCGGCGGGCGGCTTTATCGCTACACCGTGTTCCGCGTCTATGTCGGCGCTCTATATGTCCCAGAAGACGTCGCGCCCCAGGATGTGCTGACCGCGGACGTCCCCAAGCGGCTTGAGCTGGAATACCTGCGCTCCATCAGCGCCGAGGACTTCCGCAAGAGCGGCAATACCTTGCTCGAGGATCAGCAAAGCGGCGACACGCTCGCGGCCCTGGCCGATCGCCTGGAGACCTTCAACGCCGCCTACCGCGATATGGAGGCGGGTGATCGCTACGCCCTGGAGTATCGTCCTGGACGTGGCACGCGCCTGCTGCAAAATGGCACCGAACTGGTGGAAGTCCCCGGCGCGGACTTTGCCGAGGCCTACTTCGGCATCTGGCTGCACCCCGACAACCCGCTGTCCACCCGCGTCCGTGACGCCCTGATCGGCGCTAGCTAACGCCTCCGCGCATAACTCGCTGACACGGCTGCACCGAGGCAAGCGCCGGAGACGCCTCATAGCCTAGCCTAAACCGTCATCGCGAGGCCCGCAGCGCCGTGGCGATCGCCAAGGGCCTACCCCCTCCGCTCGCCCATGGACTGCCGCGCTGCGCTCGCAATGACGGAAGACCCTTCCGAACCGGGACACTCGAGTCGCCCGATCCGCGAAACGCCGCACAGGAAGAATGCCCCAACCTGGGCTAGACTTAATCGTCCGGGGCCGAAGCCAGGACAGCTTAAGCGCGTTCCGGAGGAGGCCACTCATGCAACGTCGTATTACCTTTCGGGAGGCCACCTGGCCCGCCGATGCCACCGCGCTGTCCCTGATCCGCCGCGAGGTCTTCATCGAGGAGCAAGGGGTACCCGAGCCACTGGAATTCGATGGTCTGGACCCGGCCGCCCTGCACTGGCTGGCTACCGGGCCCGACCGCGAACCGATCGCAACCCTGCGCATGCTCCCCTCCGGCCAGATCGGCCGCATGGCCGTGCGCAAACCCTGGCGCGGCCACGGCATCGGCTCCCGCCTGCTGGACTGCGCCATGGAGGCCGCCCGGCGCCACGGCTGGCGGGAAGTCTGGCTGAACGCACAGGACACCCGCATTGGCTTCTACGCCCGCCATGATTTCTTTGTGATCTCGGACACCTTTGAGGACGCCGGCATACCCCATCGCCGCATGCTCCACCGGATCCACCATCCAGGGCCTGCCTATCGCCCGTCATGCATCGCAACCAAAGCTCATCAGGGAATCCCGGCCCCATAGGTCAACACTGATTGAATCACGGGTTCGCACCATCTTCCCGCCGCAGAACGGCGCAGGGTGCGGGCGCGACGCCCTTGCCCTATGCTGGGAACAGGCCCCCGAACAAAGGTCGCATGCCCATGACCGCTCCCGAGAGGGATCCCACCCTCATTGATGCCGAGGCCCTGATGGCCGATCTCGTCGACGCCACCCGCAGACGTTTCTGGCTGCATGCGCGGGTAGCCCTCCTGGCCGAGATCGTCGGAGACGACCTTGGTTCGCTCTTGGCCAATATCGCGCGACGGCATCGGCATACCGATATCCGCCTCCTGGTAGATGATGACCTCGCCCTCAAGGAGCGCCTGCCCGGACTGGTTGAGAGCATCAAGCGCCTGCCTACGGCAGTAACGGTCCGGCGCCTGGACGCCTCCGAGGAAAGCCCCCTGACCCTGACGGTCATCGCCGACCACAGTGGCTGGATGCAGCTGACCCAGGCCGGTGGGCGCCGCGTCCTGCGCGGCGATCCGGACGATCGCCCCGGCACCCATCGCGCCGCCCAGGACTTCGAAGCCAACTGGAGCCTCAGCGATGAAGCCGTCGAAATCCGCCGCCTCCACGTCTGAACGCCGCCGGTTGCTCCGCACGATCGGAGGCCTGGCATGTGGGCTGCTACTACCCGCCGGCGCAACATCCGCGCGCGACGCCCACGACGAAGTGGCCGTGCTCCCACTCAACAACCGGCCCGCCCGCGAGGTCCTGTCCGAACTCCAGGGCCTGTTCGGCGAGGCCGCCACCCTGCGCGCCGATGGCTTCCGGCTGCTGGTGCGCGCCGATGCGCGCACTTTGCAACAGATTCGCGAAGTCGTCGCCGAACTTGACCAACCCGCCCGTGAGTTGACGCTCTACGTACGCCGCGCCGCTGACGCACCGGGCAGCCAGCGCGGCGCCGGCATCGACTTCGAAACCGGCCCGGACGGCACCCGCGGGCGCGGCACCGTGACCCGCCGCACCACCAACCGCCGCGACGACCGCACCCAGCAGGTACGTTTGCGCGAAGGCACCGAAGCCACGATTCTGGTCGGCGAGACCGAGGCCCAGGGCCTGCGCGTCTTCGTCGGCCCGGCGGGTTTCGGCACCGAACCCATCTTCCGCGACACCGCCCGCGGTTTCCGCGTACGCCCGCAAGTCCAGCCGGACGGACGCATCCGCGTCGCCATCGAACACCTGCACGAACAGCCCGCCGGCGCCTACCGCGGCCACATCCACCGCGAGACGGTGACGACCGCCCTCACCCTCGAACCCGACCAGTGGCACGATCTGGCCGGCAGCGCACAGACCACCACCCACGACGAACGTGGTCTCGCTTCCCGCCGCAGCACCCGAGACCGCGACGCCATGACCCTCCAAATCCGCGTAGACGCCCTCGACTAACCCGCCGGCGTTGATTACCAGCCCCTTTGCCCCCACACACCGCAATCGTCCCCAGCGCGAGACGTACGGCGCCGTCGCGATCTGCAGGGCCTACAACCCGGCCGTAGATTGGCGCGTTGTGCTCGAAATCAGAGTGCGGACGTAATTGATGCTTGCCGGACTCGCCACCAACGCGATGCCGTACCGGGCCGGCAACCAGTACTCGCCCTAACGGTCCCCCAAACGCAAAAAGGACCCAAACGGGGCCCTCCACAAACAAAAAACGGGGCCCCTGGGGGCCCCGCAAAACAAGCTTGATGCTTGTTGTTATACCGCTTGCAATAAGCGTTCGAGCTTAGAAGGACACCCGCATGCCGGCACCGACGCCGGTGAAGCGCAGGTCGCTGCTGCCGTCGTAGGTCGAGGTGGTATCGTCGAAGTTGCCACCAGCATCATCGGTGCTGTTGTAGGCAACGCCAGCATAGGCCATCACACGGTTGCTGAAGCTGTGCTTGATGGCCAGCGCGGCGAAGTCGCTGTTGTTGGCATCGTCAAGACGGGTGTGACCCAGGCTCAGCACGAAGTCGTTGCGGCCCATGGAGTAGGTACCGGCGGCCCAGTAGGTGTTGCCTTCAGCCTCAGGACCGGCAATTCCGGCGTCGCGCTTGAAGTCTTCGATTTCAGCATTCAGGCGGAACGGACCGGCAGACCAGTCGGCACCGATCTTGGTGGTGCGCCAGGTGTCAGCGTCGCTATTCTCGTAACGGCGAGCATCTACATGAGCCACGTAGACTTCGACCGGATCCAGGTCGAAGTTCAAGCGGCCGGACCAGGCCGCACGGCCATCCTGGCTGTTGTCGAGGAACATGCCGACGTCCATGCTCACGATGCCGAAGCTGTTGCTGTAACGAACACCACGGTCGACGTAGCCGCCGTTACCGAAGCCACCCAGGCCGCCCTGGCGACCGCCCTGGACACGCGCCTGCATGAAGGTGCCGTTCAGCGGGTCCTTGCCGGCGGTGTTGTAGGAGGAGGTCATGCGACCGGCGATGATCTGGCCGAAGTCGCCACGCAGACCGACGTAGATGTCGCGCTGCGGGCCGTTGAAGCCAACGTTGTCGCCGCCACCGGCACCGGTGGTGAAGTCATTTTCGAACTTGGCCAGCGCGGTCATGCCGTTGCCCAGGTCGTGGTTGACCATCACGCCGATGCGGTTCGGGCCCTGACCGTCGGTCGGGCTACCGGCCTGACCGGCGTCGTGCTGACGGAAACCGCTGTCGAACTGACCATCATCGCCGGAGGCGCTGTGGTGGACGATCTGCGTCTGCAGCTGACCGAACAGGGTGACGCTGGAGTCGGCGGCGGCAAAGGCCGGGATTGCGAAGGCGCCGGCAACGGCGACTGCGAGAATCTGTTTTTTCATGTTGCGTGTCTCCCAGGAGAGGTGTTTTGGATGTTTCTACGCCAGCATCCACGGTCGATGCCGCGAATGACAGGTGTTTTATATACACCACGGTGTCGCGTTTCAACCCCCAAGCGGGAAAAATTTGCCACAGTCGCCCCGGTTCTGGCCCCAATACCCCCGTTTGAAGGATCAAGCACTTGCGTGCAGACGCTCGAGGAATGTCCGAATAAACCTTCAACTCACTGAAAATATGGGACAATAAGATTTCTCTGATGTGCCAGCGTCCATTGAAATTGAGGAATTCATCAGATTTCACTTATTTTTTCTGCGTTGGGAAAAATTATCGGTTTTCGGGCTGAATGAGACGTCACAATCGCCGCAGACTGGCGTTGCTTTTTTGCAACGAGGGGCGATTCGGACCAATCCCGCCCACACGATGTTGCAAAAAAACCACGCACTTCCTGTAGGAGCTGCCTTGGCGGCGAAGCCCTTGCCTGCGCGGGATGCAGGCTCGACGCACGCTTGCCCACCGAGGTGGGTCATGCTGGGCAGAGGCGGACGCCCCCCGCGCGACCTTGGTTAGTCCAGCGCTAATCGAGGCCGAAGGCGCGCAAGGCGAGGCGGCGTTTTAGCGGGGTGGCCTGGTCGACCAGGCGAATGCCGAGGCCGCGTAGCTCGGGGAGGCCGGCAGCGTGGGTGCCGAAGATCAGGCGGAAGCCATCCATCGCGCGTTGCATGAAGGCGTTCTCGGCACGCCGGTCGCGAGTATAGGCGCGCAGAACCGTCTCGGCGCCGGGGTCGCGACGGGCGGGGCCGTGCAGGCGTTCGATCAGGGCACAGGCATCGGCCAGGCCGAGGTTCAGGCCCTGCCCCGCCAGGGGGTGGATCGTGTGGGCGGCATCGCCCGCGAGGGCGACGCGGCCAGCGTGGTAGTACTGGGCATGGCGGGCCACCAGCGGGAAGCTCGCGCGCCTGGATGTGGCGGTGATCGCCCCAAGTCGATGGTCGATCACGGTACCCAGCGCCTCGCAGAACGCGGCATCGTCCAGCGCCAGCGTGTCCTCGGCCTGCAGTTCAGGCTGCGACCAGACAATGGAGCTGCGCCCGTCCGCCAGCGGCAGGAAGGCGATGATCTGGTCGTCGACGAAACGCTGCCAGGCGGTGTCCTCGTGCGGGCGCTCGGTGGTCACGGTCGCGACTACGCCGCGGGCGTGGTAGTCCTGCTCGTGCACCGGAATGCCCATACGGGTGCGCAATGAGGACTGCGCCCCGTCGGCCGCGACTACCAGCCGTGCAGAAGCAAGCAACGCATGGCCGTTGCCATAGACGTCGACCCGATCCGGGCCGGTGTCTACGGTCTTCCACTCGGTCTCGGGCCACAGGGCGACCCCCGCAGCCTCCATCTCGTCCCACAGAACCGCCTCCAGTGCGGCGTGCTCGACGGTCCAGCCCAGGGCCGGAACACCCAGTTCGTCGGCATCGAAACGGATATGGCCGGGGCCATGGGCATCCCAGACGCTCATGCCGGAGAAGGCGTGAGCACGGCGGGCCTCCAGGGCGTCTTGCACTCCAAGCCTGGCGAAAAACTCCATGGAGGCGATATTGAGCGTCGCGACGCGGGTAACCGGCATGACCTCATGGAAGGTGGGAGCCGTGTTGCGTTCCAGCAGGCCGACACGCAGGCCCTGACGGGCCGCACCCAGGGCAATCGCTCCGCCCACGGCACCGGCCCCGACGACCAGGACGTCCAGCACGTCTTTGGATGGGTGTTGGCTCATGCTTTGCTCCCGACATCCGGGCGCGTGAGCTGCCGCGCGGTATGTCGCGGCAATGCCCCCAGCCCCATCGCCGCGCGCGCCAGACGATCGCGCGCGGGACGCAGGCGGTCTACGGCCATCATCCCGCTGCCCAGGGCATGCCCGCGAAGCCCAGCGGCATGCAGCATGCCGCGCGCAAGGAAGTCGGTGGCCGCAACGACGCCGTTAACGTCATTGCGTCGGGCCTGGGCATAGGCCGCGAGGGTATCGGACGCGCCGGGATCGGCCACAAAACGCAGCGCCCCGCCCTGCCCGTGACGTTCACGGAGTGCACCCAGCAATGTCGCCACGTCGCGCAGAGACAGGTTAAGCCCCTGCCCCGCCACCGGGTGCACCGAGTGCGCGGCGTTGCCGAGAAGCAGCGCGCGTTCCGCAACCGGCTCCGGGGCATGCACACGCTCCAGTGGGAAGCGCACCACGCGACCCGCCGGCTGCAGCCGCCCCAGGGTCCAGCCAAAGCGGGCCTGCAACTCCTGCAGTCGTTCCGCTCCGTTCAGTTCCAATCGCCGCTCGCAGGCCTCCGGTGGCGCAACCCATACGACGTTCATGCGTCCATCCGCCTGCGGCAGAAGCGCCAGCGGGCCCTCATCGGTGAAACGCTCGAAGGCCTGGCCATTGTGCGGCCGGGCGGGCTGGACATCGAACACCAGGGCATCCGCCGCGTAGCGATGCCGGTTGACCGGAAGCCCCAGGGCCTTGCGCGTGGGCGAGCCGATGCCATCGGCGGCCAGAATAAGGCGTGCCGACCAGGCACCTTCGCCTTCCGTGCCGTGGATACAGAGTTCGCGGCGGCCGTCCGTGACCTCGCCAACCCCCGCCAGCGTCGATTCGTAGCGCACGTCCACGCCGGCTTCGCGGCAGGCGGCGTCCAGCATCGGTTCCAGCGCGACGGCCGGCACCACCTGCCCGAGCGCGTGGCGCCCGTGATCGGCCGCGTTCAGGTGGACGCGCCCGAGGCCCCCGCGGCGGCTGACGACGATGGAGCGGATCGCGGTGGCCCGTTCCGCCAGCGGCGCCCAGTACCCGAGGTCGTCCAGGAACTGCACAGTGCCAGCGGCCAGGGCATAGCCACGGGTGTCGTTGGCGTGTGCATTCGGCACCGGGGATACACCCCGCTCGAACAGCGTGACCGCGTAGCCCGCCCGCGCCAGAGTGCAAGCGGCGAGGCCACCTACCGGCCCGCCGCCGACGATGGCGATGTCGGATCGCTGTTCGGTCATGTCAGCCCGATATCCCGTCGTTGCGAGGCCCCGCAGGGGCCGTGGAAACCTCTGGATGCCTGTACATTGGCGGGACCGGGTGGTAACGGCAGGCGATCGCCACGGCGCTGTGCGCCTCGCGATGACGGGAGTGGTGGGTTCCCGTCCAATGGTAGCCATGGCCATGCCGACTCCAAAACACGCAGGCTCCTGATGAACCGTTAGCAAAATACCGCTGAGTAGCATGCGGATAAGCGCAGCGAATGGCAGCACGGGGCGCGTGGCTCCGGGGTGAGCGGTACGTTTCGCGGAGCTCAACGCACCCTGCGGTTCCTGACGGGCGGAGCGGGATTGTCGCTCCCCCATTCGCCTGCAAGCAGGCTCCCACGGAGGATCGTGCATGCTGCCCACTGCAGGAGGCTGCTTGCAGGCAAAAGGCGCCGAACCGAATCCTCGGCCTTTGATCGCAATGGACGGCGCGGCGGGCGGGCATGGTTAGTCCCAACCCGGAAGGTCACCGGCCATGCAGGCCTCGATGTCGGCGACGCTCTTGGGACAGTCGGCGCTCAGGACCTCGTGGCCGTCGCGGGTGACGGCCACGTCGTCCTCGATGCGGATGCCGATACCCCGCAACTCCTTGGGTGCCTCGCTGTAGGGCCCGAAGTACAGACCCGGTTCCACGGTCATCACCATGCCCGACTCGAGCTGGCGCCAGGCGTCGCCGACCCGGTAGTCGCCGACGTCATGCACATCCAGCCCCAGCCAGTGGCCAGTGCGGTGCATATAGAACGGTCGAAAGGCCTGATCGCGGATCAGCTTGTCGAGACGGCCCTTGAGCACGCCCATGTCCTTGAGCCCACGGGTCAGTTCACGCACGGCTGTGCTATGTGGCGTATCCCAGTCGTTGCCGGGGCGCACCTCTTTGATCGCCGCGAGCTGCGCGGCCAGTACGCATTCGTAGACCTCGCGCTGACGCTCGCCAAAGCGCCCGGAAACCGGGAAGGTTCGGGTAATGTCGGAGGCATAACCCTGCACCTCGCAGCCGGCGTCGATCAGCAGCAGGTCGCCGTCGTTCAACTCAGCCTGGTTCTCGATGTAGTGCAGGATGCAACCGTTTTCGCCGCCACCGACAATGGAGGGGTACGCGGTCTCGGTGCCAAAGCGGTGAAACTCGTGCAGCAGCTCGGCCTCCACCGCGAACTCGGTCAGGCCCGGACGGCAGGCCTGCATCGCGCGCACATGCGCCTGGGTGGAGATGGCTGCGGCGTGGCGCATCAGTTTCAGCTCCGGCGCCTTCTTGAACAGCCGTTGTTCATGCAGGTGATGCTCGACCGCGACGAATTCGTGCGGCGCACGCACGCCGTTACGCGCCTTGGCCCGCACCTGGTTGACCCAGCCGAACAGGCGCTGGTCCAGCGGCTCGTCGCGTCCGAACGGCGCGGCCATCACACCGCGGTTCTCCATCAGCCCCGGCAGGATCTCGTCGATGTCCTCGATGGGGAAGGCACACTCGGCGCCATAGGTCTCCATCGCGCCATCCGGTCCGGCGCGGCGGCCCTGCCAGGTTTCCAGGGTGGGATCGCGATCACGGCAGAACAGGATGTATTCACCCGCCGGTCGCCCCGGCACCAGCACGGCGACCGCATCCGGCTCCGGGAACCCGGTCAGGTAGAGGAAGTCGCTGTCCTGGCGGAACGGGTATTCGACGTCCCGGTTGCGGGTGCGCTCATGCGCAGCGGGGACGACGATTATCGAGTCCTGGCCAAGCGCCCGCATCAGTCGCTGGCGGCGCCGGGCGAACTCGCCCTGGGGGATCTCGGGCATCCGGCCCGGCCGGGGGGCTTGTCGCGTTCGCGTCATTGCATTGGGATCCGTTTCGGGTCGTCCGGGGCCAACTCGTCGGCGATCAGCAGCACGCCCACGCGCACGTATTCGTTCAGCTCTTCGAAGGCCGCCAGGTTTTCCTCGTCGTCGTCGGGTTCCAGCTCGATGCGGGCAATCTCGGCGAAATCGCGCAGGATCTCGCTGGCCTCGGCCGAGGGCTTGAGATGACCCAGCCGCGGTGTCTGCCCCAGCCCGGCGATGAAGCCGTCCACCCATTCGGACAGCGCCTGGGCCTGGGCCTCGATGGCCTCGTCGTCCGGCAACAGCGGGCCAAACCCCAGCTCCACGTCGTATAACTGGGCCAGCAACGCCCGGCGAATCGCCTCGACCGTCTTGCCGAACGCATCGCCCGCCCCTTCAGTTAGCGGGAACGCCTCGCCCAGGCTGCGCTCCAGGGCGTCGACATTGGCGCCCGGGTCCGCCACCAGGCAGCCGGTAAACAAACCATGTGCCGACGCCGGCGTCTGCGCATACCCCATGCTGCGCAGGCCATGCTCCAGCTGCTCTCGAAGGGCGTCGACGTCGCGCTCCAGACCGTCCAGCGATTTCGTATTGCCGGCATGTGATTCCCGCGCCATCAAAACGACTCCAGGCGGGCTTCATAGGGGAACAGCAGGAAGCGGTAAAGCTCGTCCCCCACCTGCAGGTGCGTGAACTGCGGCTCGCCCAGTTTGATCGCGCTGGAACCCGTGGAGGACAGCATGTTGAGACCGAAGCGCTTGTCCTCGATCAAGGCGTTCAACAACCGCTCCAATTCCGGGTGCGGCACGGTGCCCGTATTGTCGACAATCCGGCACGGCTTTCCATTATGGGCCGTACCCTCGATTACGGTGGCCTCGGGGCCGGGTTCGGGCGGCTGGGTCATGGGCGGCAGATACTCAATCAGGGGAAATCGACTTATTGTGGCCAGCCTGAGCCGCAGGCCGCAACAAACCCCGCTGCGAGGGTTTGCTACCGGCCCATACAGTGAAGGTGTTCCCGCAAGAAGATCACGCAAGTTGACGCTTTGCGCGGACGGCTCCTAGACTCCAGTAGTGAATGACCTGCGGCGGACGCCGCCCTTGCCAACCGGGACTCAAGGCCATGCAGCCAAACGACGATTCCGCACCTGACCCGACCGAGCGCCTTGAGGCCGCGATCACGCGCCTCCTGGAAGAGCATGCGGCCCTGCGTGAGGAGCATCATTTGCTGCAGGAACAGGTCCGTCAGCTCAAAAGCGAACGCGCCTCCTTCAAGGAACGCAACGAACAAGCCCGCCACCGGGTCGAGAACATGATCGCGCGCCTGAGATCGATGGAGCACAGCGAATGAGCCAGTCCGAACCCGTTCGCATCTCCATCATGGGCAAGGAGTACCAGATTGCCTGCCCACCGGAGGAACGCGCCGATCTGTTTGCTTCGGCAACCCTGGTGGACGAACGCATGCGTGAGTTGCGCGATGGAGGCCGCATCGTGGGCGCGGAGCGCATCGCGGTGATGGTCGCGCTCAACCTGGCGCACGAGATGCTGGAGTGCCAGCAGCAGAAGTCCGGCGCCAGCTCGGCGCGCCTGATCGATCTGGCCGACCGCATCGAAAAAGGCCTCGGCTCACCGCGCTAACGCGTTTGGCGGCCGCACGCCCTCCGCTCTTCAGTCCTTGCCTCAGTCTCCGGGCACACCCAACCGCCCCGAGGCCGGCCACCATTACATCGCCCGGTATCCCACCTGCCACCATTGGCTAGACCTGATTGGCGGGCGACCTGAGGAAGGCGCCGGACACTCCGAGAACCAAACGATCGCTGCGGTTAGGGAGACGCTGATTGAATCGCACGACCGCGTTGGCGCCCCCCAGTTTTTCGAGACAAAGCGTTCCGAGACAAGGCGCGTCGTGCAGCAGGTAGTGGTTCTACCCGCCCGTTTCTGATGGGTTCGGGGCGCAACGCAGGATCGGGGAACAGGGGGCACCAACCCGACAAGTGATTGAAAGAGCGGGCTCGGCCGCCCGTTGTTGATCAAAAACGGGCGCGGGAACGGCGTTGCGGTTCCCTTGTGCAGAGTGACTGCACGGCAGTCACCGCGCCTTGTTCGCACGCAAAAGCAACTCGAGCGCGGACATGCGATTCAATCAGCGTCTCCCTAGTCGTGCGATGCCGCTGGCGGCAGTTTGATGAACTTCTCGCGGTACAGGCGTAGCTCGTCGATCGAGTCCCGGATATCCTGCAGGGCCTGGTGCGACGCATTCTTGCGCAACTGCGCGATCACATCCGGCGCCCAGCGCCGCGCCAGCTCTTTCAGCGTGGAGACGTCAAGGTTGCGGTAGTGGAAATACTGCTCCAGCTCCGGCATCAGGCGCGCCATGAACCGCCGGTCCTGGCAGATGGAATTCCCGCACATCGGCGAGGCCCCCTTCGGCACATACTGCGCCAGAAACTCCAGCGTGGCCTGCTCGGCATCCGCCGCATCCGACGAGCTGGTGCGAACCCGTTCGATGAGCCCCGAATTTCCGTGGGTACGCTGGTTCCACTCATCCATCGCCCCCAGCACCTCGGACGGCTGATAGACCGCAATTACGGGTCCTTCGGCAAGCACATTCAGTTCTTTGTCGGTGACGATCGTCGCCACCTCCAGGATACGATCGGTCTGCGGCTCGAGACCGGTCATCTCGAGATCGATCCAGATCAGGTTTTCGGCGTTCACGGCCATATTGCGCACTCCTTCGCGGGCAGGCCATCGGTCACGGCCGGGACCCTTTCATCTGCCGCAGGAGTCTATCATCATGGTTGCGGGGTCTGTGGCCCCGCTACAACTCCCGATGACAGGAGGGATTCATGCGATTCAACAACGCACACATTGCCGCCGGCACCGCGGTGCTGGCCCTGAGCCTGGGTGGCGCAAGCACCGCGCTGGCCGACGACATCCGCAAGGGGCAGGAACTGCACAGCGATAATTGCATTAGCTGTCACGCCGACATGGTCGGAGGTGATGGTTCTGAGCTGTACACCCGTGAGAACCGCATGGTCGGCTCGCACGACGACTTGGTGGCCCAGGTCAACAACTGCAACGCGAACCTCGGCACCAACTGGTTCGACGACGAGGTTGATGCCGTAGTCGCCTACCTCAACGCGGAGTACTACCAGTTCGATGAGTGATCTGAAGACCCGGCATTGCCAATCCTGCGAGGGCATGACCGCCCCGATGCCCCGCGCGGACGCGGAGGGGGCGCTGGGACAACTGCAAGAAGCCTGGGGCATCGACGAAGCCGGAAAGAGCATCCAACGAAGTTTCAAATTCAAGAATTATCACGAAACCATGGCCTTCGTGAATGCAGTCGCCTGGATCGCGCACGTCGAGGATCATCATCCCGACATGGCGGTCGGGTTCAATCGCTGCGCGGTGGAGTTCTCCACCCATGCCATCGGCGGCCTGAGCGAAAACGACTTCATTTGTGCCGCGCGTATTGATGCCCTTTTCGAATAATCGACCTGGACGGACGGAGGCTCGGGCTTGACCCCATTCGCCCGGGTCTTCGCTCGCCACAACCAGATGGCCGACATCGCGCGGGACGATGAACCCCCGCGCCGCTTGCGCCTGCACAGGCGCTTCCGCGATCTCGCCTGCGGCGACCGCGTTGAGCTGGACACCACCGGCGAGCAGGTGGACCACCTGCTTGAGCGCGACAATGTACTGGTGCGCCGGGACGGCTTCGGGCGGCGCAAAGTGATCGCGGCCAATATCGATTGCGTGTGGATCGTGATTGCCCCGGAACCGGCGCCTTCGCGCAACCTGATCGACCGCTTCCTCGTGGCAGTGCTAAACCTACCAGCTCGACCCCGCCTGCTCATCAACAAACAGGATACGGGCCCCGCGGCCCCACCCGAATGGCTGAATGCCTACCGCCAGCTGGACCTGGAGCCGCTGTACGTCAGTGCCAAGACGGGCTATGGGCTCGATGACCTGGCAGCGGCAGCCGCCGGCCAGACCAATATCCTGGTGGGGCAATCCGGTGTCGGGAAATCTTCGCTGGTCGCCGCGCTGCTGGATCAGTACGGGTTGACGGACGCCACCGCACCCGCCACCGGCGAGCTTGCCGCTTCTGGGGAAGGCCGTCATACCACGGTCACGGCCCAGTGGTTCCCGCTGGCCAATGGCGGCGCCTGGATCGACTCCCCGGGGGTACGCGATTTCACACCCGAAATCCCGTCACTGGACACGCTGGAACGGGGCTTTCCCGATATCGCGGAATGCGCCGATCACTGCCGTTTCCGCGATTGCCGCCATCAACGCGAGCCCGGCTGCGCGGTACTGGCCGCAATCGACTCAGGCGAACTGCCCGCAGCCCGCCTCCAGGCCTGGCATGACCTTGCTGCCGAAATCCCCGCCCAAACCCGCGCCCGCGGGTAACGGTTCCACCACGTAGCGCACAAGAAAACCAAAAAATCGGTTTACAGGAAGAAGGGTAGACTGGACGGGAAAGGGATCAAAAAACGCTTGTTCGAGTAAGCCCTGCGAACGACCCCGGCGCCGCTCAGCGCATTAAAACGAGCATTTCTTCCAGCCTTACCAACTTCCTGCTAACGCTCTTGAAGTGTTTTTTCGAACTAGCGGTGGGGGGAGTGGCGGTGGGGGCCGGGATCAGAAGGTCAGGCCCATTTCGAGGCCGATGACCGAGGAAGTCGGCTCGCGGCTTGCGCCTTCGAATTCGAGGCGGTCGGCCAGCCAGTTGTCGGCAGAGTTCAGCGAATAGTCGTCGTAATACAAGCTCAGGGACAGCTCGGACTGGTTCTGCAGACGCATACGCCCGTCCAGGCTCAGGTAACCCGCGGTACGGCCCGTATCGCGATAGCGGTCGCCATAACCGAAGCCGAGGCCGCGATCGTCGCTGGACAGGGGCTGACGCACCCCCACGCGGAACTGGCTATCAAATCGGCCAGAGGCGAAGGTCGGCCCAAAGCTGAAGTCGGTAAAGTAGGCGGTGGTTTCACTCGCCGGCCCGAGATCGTTCCAGTCCGGACGGGTTTCCATGCCCAGGCCTAGATTCAGGCCGTAACCGAAGCCAGCACCCAGGTCTTGGTGATAGGCACCCACCGCCTCGAACAGGCGCGCTCCACTGAACGCATTGTCCGCTTCATCAAGGGCCGCGGCATCTCCAGTGCTGCGCACCGACAAGCGGTAGCGAGACTCGGCATCGCGGGCCGCATCCGGATTCTCTTGCGGCATCACGCCTGACGAGGACGCCTCAAGCAGCGAGAAACGGTCATCGGCACTGGCCGTGCCCGCGCCCAGCGCAAGCCCAGCCACCGCCAGGACAACAAACATCAGCGACGAACGTGAGGCACAAACAGGCAGAGACCGCGGGCTTTGCGCCTGCGGCCGCTTCAAGGCTGCACCGTTCAATCCGTGTCGCGTCACACCGATAATCCGTGTTGTCGGTCCTGGCTAGCCTGGTGGCCAGCTCAGTGCACGTCCGGCAAGGACATGCATGTGTATATGGTAGACCGTTTGCCCACCGTGTTCGTTGCAATTCATCACGGTTCGATAACCGATTTCAGCAAAACCGCGATCGTGTGCAATCCGGGCAGCCGCGCGGGACATCGCGCCGATCACCGGGGCATCTTCGGCCGACAAATCGTTCAACGTGGCGATGTGCTTTTTCGGGATGACCAGCACATGCTCCGGGGCCTGCGGGTTGAGGTCTTCAAAGGCCAGCACGGCCTCGTCCTCGAACACCACCTTCGCCGGGATCTCGCCCGCCACGATCTTGCAAAAGATGCAGTCGGCCATTGTCGTCTCCCGCATGAACGGAGCGGAGTTATATCAGGGAACGGTAATGGATTCAATGCGCCGCTGGCGCAGGCCGCTCAATAGTCCCGACGACCCGATAACGCGTGCGCCAGGGTCCCCGCATCGATGTATTCCAGTTCCCCGCCACTGGGGATGCCTTGAGCGATGCGCGTGGTGCGGACCCCGTGACGCGCCGCCATCTCCGCCAGGTAATGGGCGGTCACCTCGCCTTCGACGGAGGTGTTGGTGGCCAGGATCAATTCCTCGACGCCCTCGGATTGCAGCCGCGCCTCCAGACGGTCCAGCCCCAACTCCTCTGGACCGATGCCATCCAGCGGTGACAGACGACCCAGCAGCACATGAAAGCGCCCCCCAAAGTCGGTCGCCGACTCGATAGCCATCACATCGCCGGGGCTTTCCACCACACAGACCACCCGCGAATCCCGCTCCGGGTCCGCGCAACGGCTGCAGGTCTCGGCCGCGGTCAGCGTCCGGCAGACCGAACAGTGGCCAATACGGGCCACGGCTTCGTCCATTGCCCGCGAGAGGCGCCGCGCACCCTCGCGGTCACGCTCCAGCAGGTGCAGCGCCATGCGCCGTGCCGATTTGGCCCCGACACCGGGGAGGCAACGTAGCGCCTGGACCAGCTCGTCCAGTTCCGCATCCATCAGGCGCGCCCGATCCGCTGCGTCAGAACGGCAGCTTCATGCCCGCCGGCAGGCCCATACCTTCGGTCAGGCTGCCCATGCGTTCCTGGGTCGTGGATTCGACCTTTTGCACGGCATCGTTGACGGCCGCAGCGACCAGGTCCTCGATCATGTCGCGGTCGTCATCGAACAGGCTCGGGTCAATCTTCACGCGGCGCACGGCGTGCTTGCCGGTCATGACCACGCTGACCAGCCCACCGCCGGCCTGGCCCTCGATCTCCATCTCGGCCAGTTCGGCCTGCACCTTCTGCATGTCTTCCTGCATCTTCTGGGCCTGCTTCATCAGGCCACCCATGCCACCTTTCATCATGATCTCGATCTCCTGTCCCGCGCGTCGCGCGAGATCTCACTATGTAACGTTTAAGGAAACACTGATTAATGTACACGCTCGCGCTCGAGTTGCTTTTGCGTGCGAACAAGGCGCGGTGACTGCCGTGCAGTCATTCTGCACAAGGGAGCCGCAACGCCGTGCGCGCGCCCGTTTTCGATTAACAACGGGCGGCCGAGCCCCTGCTTTCAATGGGTTGCGGGGTTGGCACCCCAGGTTCCCCGATCCTGCGTTGCGCCCCAAATCCATCAGAAACGGGCGGGTAGAACCACTACCCGCTACGCGACGCGCCTTGTCTCGGAAAACCTGGGGTACCAACGCGAGTGTGTACATT